>NZ_CP132381.1:0-1357393 GCF_030758615.1 Gilliamella apis | reverse complement strand
TGGAACACCCTATATTCATCATTTCTAAACTACCTACACGGTAGTGAACTGGTATTACGTCCAGTATTCGAGGTGAGGCGATTTCTAAACTACCTACACGGTAGTGAACATAATGGTAAAAGTGATTTGTCAGACCAAGTTTTTCTAAACTACCTACACGGTAGTGAACTAGAACACAACATACTATAAATGCAGTTGGCAAAAAGACAAAGCCTAATTTTACTATTAAAAACCCTTTTTTTGAATAACTTCTTAATGTTTTGATTTTTAATCATTTTATTTTAAGTCAAAAAAAAAGGGTTAGAAATGGGTACAAATTTAAGTTTCAAAAAACCCCTCTCCTCAAATTTTTTGGTTCTTTTAGTTTCGGACGTTTTGTTGTTTGGTAGCTAGTTCTATATGCCGATTACGTCCGAGTAATGAGGGTTTGTGTGAACCCTCTTTACCAACTCCCGCGGCGACTACGCAAATGGTCACTGCGTGACTGCCTTCCGCCTTCGTTCGCTATTAACGCATCGGCTGTATTTGTTCCTGACAAACACCAGCCTTGCCAAACATCCCTGTTTGCCATGCTAATCTCTCTCAGTTGTCAGCACATTGCTAATGTCGCTAAATGAAGCACTCCAATCTGATTGTCTATAAATAAACTTTTATATTTAGAGCGAACTGATTTTAGTTTTAAAGCCAATTTCAGTAAAATTGTGGCTAGATTTAGGCTTTAAAAACCCCGTTCCTCAACTTTTTTAGTTCTTTTAGTTTCGGACGTTTTGTTGTTTGGTAGCTAGTTATATATGCCGATTACGTCCGAGTAAAGAGGGTTTGCGCGAACCCTCTTTACCAACTCCCGCGGCGACCACGCAAGTGGTCACGATGTGACTGCCTTCCGTCTTCGTTCGCTTTTAACGCACCGGCTGTATTTGTTCCTGACAAAACACAGCCTTGCCAAACATCCCTGTTTGCCATGCTAATCTCTCTCTGTTGTCAGCACATTGCTAATGTCGCTAAATGAAGCACTCCAATCTGATTGTCTAGAAATAAACTTTTATATTTAGAGCGAACTGATTTTAGTTTTAAAGCCAATTTCGGTGAATTGTGGCTAGATTTAGGCTTTAAAAAACCCCGTTCCTCAACTTTTTTGTTCTTTTAGTTTCGGACGTTTTGTTGTTTGGTAGCTAGTTCTATATGGCGTTTACGTCCGAGTAAAGAGGGTTTGCGCGAACCCTCTTTACCAACTCCCGCGGCGACCATGCAAGTGGTCACTACGTTACTACCTTCCACCTGCGTTCGCTGTTAACGCACCGGCTGTGATTTGTTCCTGACAAAACACAGCCTTGCCAAACATCCCTGTTTGCCATGCTAAGCTTACACAATTGTCAGCACATTGCTCATGTCGCTAAATGAAGCACTCCAATCTGATTTGCTAGAAATAAACTTTTATATTTAGAGCGAACTGATTTTAGTTTTAAAGCCAATTTCAGTAAAATTGTGGCTAAATTTAGGTTTTAAAAACCCCTCTCCTCAACTTTTTTGTTTTTTTAGTTTCGGACGTTTTGTTGTTTGGTAGCTAGTTCTATATGGCGTTTACGTCCGAGTAAAGAGGGTTTGCGCGAACCCTCTTTACCAACTCCCGCGGCGACTACGCAAATGGTCACTGCGTGACTGCCTTCCGCCTTCGTTCGCTCTCAACGCACCGGCTGTGATTTGTTCCTGACAAAACACAACCTTGCCAAACATCCCTGTTTGCCATGCTAACCTCTCTCAGTTGTCAGCACATTGCTCATGTCGCTAAATGAAGCACTCCAATCTGATTTGCTAGAAATAAACTTTTATATTTAGAGCGAACTGATTTTAGTTTTAAAGCCAATTTCAGTAAAATTGTGGCTAGATTTAGGCTTTAAAAAACCCCGTTCCTCAACTTTTTTAGTTCTTTTAGTTTCGGACGTTTTGTTGTTTGGTGATTAGTTCTATATGGCGTTTACGTCCGAGTAAAGAGGGTTTGCGCGAACCCTCTTTACCAACTCTCGCGGCGACCACCAAGTGGTCACTGCGTGACTGCCTTCCGTCTTCGTTCGCTTTTAACGCACCGGCTGTATTTGTTCCTGACAAAACACAGCCTTGCCAAACATCCCTGTTTGCCATGCTAATCTCTCTCAGTTGTCAGCACATTGCTCATGTCGCTAAATGAAGCACTCCAAACTGATTGTCTAGAAATAAACTTTTATATTTAGAGCGAACTAATTTTAGTTTTATAAGCAATTTCGGAGAAAATATGGGGAGATTTTTAAGTTTTAAAAAACCCTGTTCCTCAAATTTTTTTAGAATAAACTATTTTTTCAAAGTAAAAAAATACTCAAACTTAGTTTGAGTATTTTTATGATTTGTTAGATCGAAAATCTATTTCTATGCTTAAATATTCATTTTTTTGATGAAAAAAGTCAAAATTGCCGAACTAATTAGCGCTATTACCATAAATATAAATGCATGATTATAACCACCGTTAGCGTTATCGATTAAGAATCCAATGATAAATGGAGATAATACCCCTGCAACTTGACCACCAAAATTAACAATGCTTGAAGCTTTACCCATAATCACCGGAGGGATCATATGCATTAACATTCCCCAGAAGATCGCAAAAGCAATAAACATAAATAGTGCTGATAGACATTGGAAAATAATGGCCGCTTGCAGATTATCAACTTGGAACATAAAGAAGAGAAATATGCCAGATATAAAAGCAGTTAAGCCATAAACATATTTTAATTTATGTTCAAATTTATCAGCAAAATATCCACCTACTAATGTGCCTAATGCACCAAATAGGAAAGGAATTGCCGCTAAAATCCCGGTTTTTGAAAGGGATAATCCTCTTGCTTCGAGTAAATAACTTGGTAACCAAGTTGTGAAGCCCCAAAATGTGATATCAAACAAAAACCAGATAAGCGATAACTTCCATAGTATTGGCATCTTCAATACGTTTATTAACGAAGATGAGCTGTTATCTACTACTGAATTATTGTTATCTTGGCTATTGCTAACTTCCAACTCTTGCAATTCGTTAGCATCAAGCAAACTATTTTCTGTCGGATTGTTGCGGATAAATTTATAAATAAATAATCCTAATATGAATCCAGGAATACTTAATATAATAAACACATCACGCCAACCCAACCATTCAATTATAGCCACAGCAACAATAACTGAAATTGCTGGCCCTAAAGTATTAACTGATGATTGAATTGCTGTTGCTCTGCCCCGTTCTTTAGCTGGAAAATAAGTTGCAATTGTTTTCCAAGATGATGCGGGGAAACATCCTTCACCGGCACCAAATAAAAATCGAGTCAATAACATCAGAGGTAATACATAAATTAATCCAGTAAACAGAGTAAACATTGACCACCACACAATGGCAAAAGCCATCACTTTACGAGGACCAAATTTATCTGATAAATACCCGCCCGGAATTTGAAATAACGCATAACCAACAAAGAAAGCACTGATAATCGAACCTTGTACTGTTTTGTCAATACCGAGATCTTGACCGATAAAAGGTAGCGATACATTCATTACCATTCGGTCAAGAAATGAGAGTAACCAACCTGACCATAAAAGTAATAGTATTGTATATCGTCCTTTCCATTTTTTTTGTTTATATCCAGAGTTAGAAATTTTATTGTGTAACTGATTCATTAAATTTCCTTTTGTTTAAATAGTGTTATCTTGATTAACTTGAAACAAAAGTTAATATTTGTAGCAATAGTAATCTATTGTTGATTTTTATCATTTAATCAATAGATTACTATTTATTAATTTAAATCAAACGCTCAATATCCAATGGATATAATTTATTTCACTTAAGTGAATTTTTTATAATTATCAAATATCTACTACTTATTTATTGTAGACATTCCAAGCGGCTTCTAGACCAGCTCCTTGGGTTGTTTTAAAGCCAACACGATTTAATACTGCTTCAAACGCAGTAAGGGTTTGCATTACACAAGATTTTCTTGCATTGTATCCCATAGTACCGATACGCCATACATTACCTTTAAGAGGCCCAAAAGAGGCGCCAATTTCAATACCAAAATCATTGAGCATTAAATTGCGAACTTCAAGATCATTAATATGATCAGGTCGTAAAACACCAACAACATTATTCATCTTATGAGATAAATCACCGAATAAGCTCATCCCCATTGCTTGTAAACCTGCAACCATCGCTGCACCATTGATACGGTGACGCTCAATAACATTATCTAAACCTTCTTGTAACACGATTCGAGCACATTCTCGTGCTGCATAAAGCATTGATGTGGCTTCGGTGTGATGATTAATACGCTCAGATCCCCAATAACGAATAATCATATCGATATCGAAATAGTTAGAATAGATCATCTCATCATTGCCACTGGTGTCATTATCAGATCTTATACCTAATTCAACACATTTACGTGCTTGGATGATTTCGACCATTTTCGGACTTAATGTGAGAGGAGCAACACCTGGAGGCCCACTTAAACATTTTTGTAAACTGACTGAAACACCATCAAGTTGCCATTTATCAACTTCAAGCGGGTTACCAACAATTGAAGCTGTAGCATCAACATAAGATAATACGCCATGTCTACGGCAAATTTCACCAATATTATCTAATGGTTGTAACAATGTTGTTGAAGTATCACCCTGAACACAAAGCAGTAATTTTGGTTTAACTTTTTTAATCGCATCTTCGATAACATTAGGATCAAAAACTTCGCCCCATGGCACTTCAATAGTATGAACATCAGCACGACAACGATGAGCAATTTCACATAGTAATAAACCAAAGCGACCAAACACGGGTATTAAGACTTTATCACCTGGTTTAATCGTTGATACTAATACTGCTTCAATACCTGCCCTTGCTGTTCCATCGATAACAAAAGTTTGTTCATTTTTGGTTTTGAAAATATCCCGATAAAGTGACATGGTTTGATTCATATAATCAGTCATAATCGGGTCAAATTGACCAATTAAAGGGGCAGCCATCGCTCTAGTTACACGAGGATCTGCATTAATTGGACCGGGACCCATTAATAGCCGAGAAGGCGGATTAATTTGATCATATTTATTTAGATCTAACATTATTTTTTCCTTTATTAATA
The DNA here is from genome assembly GCF_030758615.1 of Gilliamella apis. NCBI lineage: Bacteria > Pseudomonadati > Pseudomonadota > Gammaproteobacteria > Orbales > Orbaceae > Gilliamella > Gilliamella apis. Next base: position 1,352,249 of record NZ_CP132381.1, on the reverse strand, counting down.
TCGAGTTAATTAGTTAATGATCACACTAATTGGTAATTCATCTTCTTTTATCTATATTTTTTAAAAAATTATTGGCAATGGGATGATGAAATCTAAATAGATTTACAATTTCATTCATCACTTTACCCATATGCGTTTTTTTCCATGCTAAGGACAATGGTGATGGTTTACGTTCATTAATAACTCGGCAAGCAATCAATTCACCTGAATCCAAATAAGATTGACAGATTGATTTTGGCAAGAAACCGATCCCAAGTCCCCTTAAGTGGCAAGCCAACTTGGTTGAAATATTGGGAACAATAATCTCTGATTGACTTGGTAATAACCATGCCACTCGTTTATTCATATGAACAGATGTATCTTCAACATTAATTGCTGGGTATTTGCGTAATGTTTCATTCGATAACGCCCCCTCAATTTGAGAAATAGGATGATGTTTTGCCGCAACGAATACCCAACTAACTTCACCAAGCGGAAGTATATTTATCATAGTATCAAGCGATTCAGTACCTGTTGCACCGATGGCTAAATGGCATTCACCATGCAATAACGAGTCCCATACCCCCATATACACTTGTCGATTCACATTAAAATGGGTAAAAGGAAACTTTTCTTTCAGAAAAGCCAATAAATCGGCAACAGCTTCAACATCATACAATAAATTATTGATAGTAATGTTAATTTTACGTTCAACACCATCACGGATTTGTTGAAGCTCATCGGGCATAGTCGATAACCAAAGCAACCATTGGCTACACTGTTCATAAAGGTGTTGCCCTGCTAATGTAAGTGTCACGGTTCGAGTGGTTCGTTCAAAAAGTTGGGTATTGAGATCGGCTTCCAATGATTTAATGCGATAACTAATTGCGGCAGGTGTTTTGTAAAGTAGTTTTGCGGCTTTTGAAAAGCTATTACTTTCTACTACTTTGATAAAGGTTCGCATGGTTTCTGTATCTAACATGATTTAATCCCTTAAAACAAAACGATCAATACCTAACCATATACCAAGTAAAAGATCTGATCCAGAGGTGTGGCCATAATTCATTAAGTTTTTTATCGATGAATGATGATAGTGACCTTTTACAAATGAGTTAATGACTTGTAATACCAGTAACGAAAATTTGCCTTGTAATGCATAATTTAAGAAGGCAACACTAACTGTTGTAGTTAATAAATCTAATGATAACTTTGCAAAGGCTGTTTTAAATCGTTGCATTCGATCTACAAAACAAGGATCACTTGAGGTGACAGCTAAAATACCAACAATAATGTCATCAAAGCTTGGTGTTAAACCGGGACCTAAACCAATAAATGGCGAGATATCATCAACATTGCCATTCATTAAATTCATCATAATATTGCATAACTGATTTAATTGCTGTGGATAATGACCATTTACATTATTGCTTAATTGGCCAAATAATCCCGTAGGATTGTGAATTTGCTTTAACTGATTAGCAACTTGCAATTTACTCATGTTATTTAGTGAATACTTTTTTGAATTAAGCTGGCAAACATGTGTATCAAAGGAAATGAGAAACATGCCGATTTGCAAGTCACCAGTCGACAATTGATAAAGCGATATCTTATTATTATCCAATAATAGCGACATAAGGAAATCAAAATCAGACGATTTAAACACTACACCCATTGGTGATAAACCACTGTTAAAGCGATGTAATGTGATTAATTGCCGATTTGCTGTAATTAAATTAATGGTATGTTGATAACAGCTAAATAGCGATAATTCGCCCTCTTTTATTGGAATATCGGCACTAATTAATAATGGTTTGATGATATGCGATGATTGAGCTATAAATAGACCACGCTGTTGACAATAATCAACAACATTTGTACTTAACTGAGATCGGTTAATCGGTTTATTTAAGCATTCATCATCTGCATATATCAATTTCATAATCTACACTTCTAATTTTTCAGCTAATGCTTCGAGTGCTTTTTCAAAACATGCTAATGGTGCTCTTACCGTTCCTGCACCGATTTGGCCCACACCTGCTTGTTTATGAGCTATACCAGTATTAATTAATGGTGTAATACCGGTTTCGACCACCAAACGAAGATCTAAACCTAAACAACAGCCTTGGAAATTCCAAGTTGGAATTTGGAATAGCATATTATGTTCTAAATAAATTTCACTCATCTCTTCTGATACTTCATAAGCAACATCTGTGCCACCTGCACCAACAAAACGAGTTACGCCTGGTGCGGCAACCATGGCGGCGCCACCAATACCAAAGGTTTCAGTGATAGCACTATCACCAATATCTGGGTTAGCATCTTGTTGGGAATACCCAGTAAAGAAAAGACCTTGAGGGGTATTAACTGGTGCAGTAAACCACTGATCACCAAGTCCACTGACTTTAATTCCAAACTCTTTGCCATTACGAGTCATTGCAGTAACAATGGTACCTTCTTTGATTTGCGCTGCACTATCCATAATGGACTTACAAAATGCCATAGCAACATTTAAAAAGAACTGATCTGTCACACTTAAAAAGCTGAAGATTTTTTCCATTTCTGCTTTACTACGGTCAAGTAAAATTAATTTTGGTGAAAGCGTTCGTAACAACAATGCTGAAGCAGCAATATTACGTTGATGGAATTCATCACCCATGGTTATGGCTTGCGCCATAAGAGCCGTTAAATCGATACCATTATCAAATAGTTTTAATGCTTCATTTAATGCTGGCCCTAATGACTCTTTCATCCAACGATGACGGTCTAAAACTTCTTGTCCATAAGCACCAAAACGCATTACTTTACCAATGCCCTCATTTAAATTGCAGTAAGCTCGATTACCATGAGTAACATTTTCAACAACAATCATTGGCATATTGGCTGAGGTTATCCCCCCCATTGGACCAACGGCATTGACTGAGTGACATGGAATAAATTCTACTTGTCCAGATTCTAACAGATGCAAAGCTTGCTTTTCATCTTGTGCCCAACCTTCAAACAAGCATGCACCAATACAGGCACCTTGCATTGGTCCAGTCATATCATGCCAAACAATTGGAGGACCAGCATGTAATAATTTTTTACCTTGCGCCAATGTTGGTACGGCTTCTTTAGCAGCAATAACACCGACCCAATGTGGTCTAGCCGCTTTAATTCGTTCAATAATTTTTTGGTTTGCTTCATTTATTGCGGTACTTAACATATCAAAACCTCTTAATTTAATTTTTGCAAAATAGCCGCTAATCTTTTATTGCCGCCGGCTATTGGCGCCCATTGATAATGCACAACAGGAATATTCGATGCCTGAAGATCTTCAGCAAAACCTCTTAAACCAGCATTAATAACACTAATATGACTTAATAAAGGATAAGGTTTAACTAAATTGGCAGATTTATTTGTTGTAATGAGTTTTTTAGCTAGCAAGATAGCTTCGGGTAAATTATTCATCACAACAATATTTGCTGATTTTAATGCTTCAATTTGCTTACTACGGCACTGAGGATCTTGTTCAGAACCAGTCACAGTTGCGATAGCAATTAATGGATGATTATCATCACGTTTAGCGCAAGCTTTTTGATAACCAGAAATCACTGATTCGGCAGGATCAGCATTTGCACCATAACCGATTACTAAATCAATAAGTAATACACCAACATCAGGTTTATTGCCGAGTTGAGCGATTTCATCTTCGCGGATTGAAGGATCGATCATCGGATGAGGTTTACCTACTGTATAGAAATCATCACCTAAATCGATAATTTTATGTCCATTTTGCTCTAACATAACCCCTTTATCATGATGATGACTTGTTGTTAGATTCAGTTCCTCTGCCAACAGCATTGCTGCTTCTGAGGCTAACGTTCCGCCAGTATACAATCCTGTAATAGTTTTGTTAGCTAAATTAGGTAAATTACTTGCTATTGCTTCGACTGGGCTTAATAAACAGGCTAATCGAGCAGCTTCATCTAATGTTCTGGCAAAATAGATATTATCATCTTTAGGTTTATCAATTTTAGAGCCCAAAAATAGTGCTACTACAGGTTTATCAATTAACTTCATAGCCGAAATAACTTTTTCCCTAACACTTTCCGCAGGCGGTTTCGAGATAAAGGTAATGACTTGAGTTTCGGGATCAGCCGCTAACATTTTTAAGGCAGTGAGTGCACTAATTCCTCCAACTTCTAGGGATAAATCTCGTCCTCCTAGGCCAATGGCTTGGGCAATTCCCTGATTTAATAAAGCGATTTGCGAAACCACCTCTTGAATACCGGTGCCAGATGCACCGATTACCCCAATGTTTCCTTTTGGAATAACATTGGAAAACGCCAATGGCGCACCAGCAATAAATGCAGTCCCACAATCTGGCCCCATGACAATTAAATCTTTTTCAGCTGCTTTTGTTTTTAAACGGATTTCATCTTCAATTGATACATTATCAGAAAAGATCATAACGTTTTTATTATCATCTAAAGCACGATCGGCTAACTCAGCAGCATATTCACCCGCTATCGAGATTAAAACCAAATTGGCATCAGATAATTTTTTTGTCGCACTGGCTAGGCGTCTGGCTTTGAGCAGCTTTGCGCCACCTTGCTGAGCTTGAGCTATATTTTTTAAGGCATCTTCAAGTTGTTGACTGATTAACTCGACAACATCGGCAGAATCGTCGTTGGTTTTAATCGCCACACAAATATCATTTGGTGTAGCATCATTAAAATGATCACTCCAAAAACCAGTTGCGGTTAATAAAGACTTATTGGCAGGAGTACCCATCATGACAGATACTTCATCAACCTCATCAAGATTACTGAGTTTTTTGGATATCAACATCAAACTAACGGAATCTTGAAAGCTTCCCTTTTTTATAAAAGATTGAATCATGAAAACAGGCCTCTCAAATATGATAAATGCTGTTAATTTTGAACCTCATTAAGCTCATTATAAAAATTTAACAATGAGATTGTATTTATATATTACGGAAAAAATCAGTAATAAGCAGTTTATACATCACAAAACAATTACAATAACAAAAATATAATATTATTTAAAATCAGTATTATAAAAGATTATTAAAAAATTTTTTATAATAGTAACTAATTAATTTAATTAAATTTCACAAACATAAAAAAGCTAGTTTGATCACATTATTATTTGCTATTAATAGTATGGTAAACAAATATAAAAAAACGTTTAAAATGCTCCTGAGTATCGAAACAATACGATATGTGTAGTTAATATTAATCATGATTGATGTTAATAATGGATGGCGAGTTTTAAAAAATAGGTAAATATTAATGAATATTTTATATGATGATGTTGCTGATGCAGTTAAATGGATATCCAGTTTTGGTGGTTTAGAACAAGGTGGCTCAACACGATTACTTTATACTACTGAGTGGCTGGCTGCCCAAAATGCGCTTAAAGAAAAACTTACGCAAATCGGCATGGATACCTATTTTGATGATGTAGGAAACTTATATGGCCGATTTGAAGGTAGCAAATATAAAGAACAGGTGATTATGTCTGGTTCCCATGTTGATACGGTCGTAAATGGCGGAAAACTTGACGGACAATTAGGCATTATTGCAGCTATGCTTGCCATGAAATATTTAAAAGAAAACTATGGCCAACCATTACGCAGTTTAGAACTTATCTCAATGGCCGAAGAAGAAGGTAGCCGTTTTCCTTATGTCTTTTGGGGAAGTAAAAACGTCTTTGCCATAGCGAACAATGACGATGTAGCCACAATTCAAGATAATAATGGAATCAAGTTTGTTGATGCTATGAGCAGCTGTGGTTTTAAATTTAACAGCCAAAAAGCACGAACTGATATCAAAGCCTTTTTAGAACTTCATATCGAACAAGGTGGTGTGCTTGAAAGAGAACAAAAAAGCATTGGTGTTGTTACCAGCATCGTAGGCCAACGCCGTTATAATGTTCGCCTAGTTGGTGAAGCCAATCATGCAGGCACCACACCAATGAGTTACCGTAAAGATGCTATCTATACCTTTAGCCGAATTTGCCACGAATCTATCAATAAAGCGATCAAGATAGGCGATCCATTAGTATTAACCTTTGGTCATGTTGATCCTAAACCCAATGTAGTTAATGTGGTGCCTGGTGAAGTGATGTTTACGATAGACTGTCGTCATACTGATCAAGCTGAACTTAAAAAATTCACTGAAGAATTGGAAGCCGATATGCTCGGTATCGCTAAACAACTCGGTCTTGAGATCGAAATAAATCGTTGGATGGATGAATTGCCAATCCCAATGGATGATCAATTAATCAAAATGTTGAAAGATATCTGTCAACAAGAAAACCTTAGCTATCGTGTTATGCACAGCGGTGCTGGTCACGACTCACAGATTTTTGCACCACGAGTACCTACCGCCATGTTATTTGTTCCAAGTATCAAAGGTATAAGCCACAATCCAGCAGAAGATACTAAAACTGAAGACTTAGTAGAAGGCATAAAAGCATTAACCTATGCGCTTTACCAATTGGCTTATCAGGAATAATAAGGAAGTAAAATGACAACAATAGAAACAAAAGGTGGCATTCAGTACTGGCATAAAATCGTTGCTTTATTATTCCTTGGTTGGTTAGTAATGTGGATATATCGCCCTGTTTTAGCGGCGCTTTTTCCGGAAATTCAACAAACTGTAGGTCCACAATCAAATACTGAACTAGGTTTAATTGCTAGTTGTTACTTTTTTTCTTATACCCTGATGCAAATCCCAGCAGGGATCTTAGTCGATAAATATGGTAAAAAAGCCGTGGTTATACCAGGCTTTATTTTGTTCACTATTGCAGCGGCAATAATTGGTAATGCTCATTCGATGATGATGATTTATATCGGCAGCTTACTTGCTGGTTTAGGTTGTGGTTCTTATTATGGTTCTGCATGGTCACTATCAGCAGAAAATATTCCTGCTGAACATCGTAGCTTTGCCTCGGCAATTATCAATACTGGTGCAGCATTAGGTATGGGGATTTGTTTACTATCCACCAGCTTTTTAGTTAAATCATTAGATATGCCATGGCAATATATGCTCTTCATTATTGCAGCATTAACTCTCGCTTTAATAGCTGGATTTGCCATAATCATTAAAGAGCCATCGATTAAAACAGTTATAGCACGCAACAAACAGCAAAAACATAAAACCGTAACCGAAACGACAACAAAACAGAAACACAGCTTTTTTACAAGCCCAATGGTTGCTTGTTATATCATGTACTTTGCCACTTGTTATGGCTATTACATGGTAGTAAGTTGGTTACCCAACTTTCTTGAAACTGAACGGGGTTTTTCCGGCGGTAGTGTTGGTTCAGCATCCTCATTGGTTGCCTTTGCTGCTATTCCTGGTGCATTAGTTATCAGCAAAATTTCTGATAAATTTAGATCTAAACGACTGATGTTTATTATCGTATTAGAGCTGCTTTCAGCGTTAACACTGTTAATGGCAGTCCAATCAGCTACCATCACATTGTTGCTAATCGGCTTAATCTTATATGGATTGTTTGGCAAATTTGTAGTTGAACCGATTTTAATTTCTCACGTTGCTGACATTGCCCCAAAAAACAGTTATGGCACTGCATTTGGTGTATTTAACTTTTTTGGTATGAGTTCATCCGTTATTGCACCACCGTTGACAGGCTTACTAGCGGATATAACCGGTACCAAAATTACTGGTTTTTACGTTGCTATAGCAATATTAATCATTGCAACGGCGTTATTCTTTTTAATTAATTTGCGTAAACATATAACTTACTGATTGCGCAAAATGTCGACTATTTATCGATCTATAGCCCGAGTAAATGGTCGACCAATTAAAAATTAGTACACCAAGTTATGCTTTTAGGTTCACGCTCGTTGCACCTAAAAACCATAGCAGACCGAACATTATATGTTCCAAGGAGATCATTATGGGATATATCAATAATAATACCGGTTACCCAAAAGACCTATTAGCATCACGCGCAGTTATCAAACGTCAAAACTTCGCTTTAATTCCTCCAGATGGTTTAGTTAAAAATATTATTCCTGGTTTTGAAAATTGTGACATAACTATCTTAGCTACCCCTAAATTAGGCGCTTCGTTTGTTGATTATCTGGTTACCATGTATCAAGGTGGTCATAACTTACAAGGATTTGGTGATGATGGTATTGAGGTATTTGCTTATGTGATTGAAGGTGAAGTCAAGGTTAAAGCAAATGAACAATCATATGATCTCCATGCTGGCGGATATATCTATTGCCCTGCTGGCGTTAAACTTTACTTACAAAATTTAGTTTCTTCATCACGCTTATTTTTATATAAGCGTCGCTACAATCCTATTTTAGGTTACCAAACACGAGTTATTGTCAATCATGTTGAGCAATTAGAACGTGTTAATTATGAAAATATGAATAACGTATTTATTCAAGACCTACTGCCTAAAGAGCTCGGTTTTGATATGAACTTTCACATTCTCACCTTTTTACCCGGTGCCAGCCATGGCTATATTGAGACTCATGTACAAGAGCATGGCGCCTACCTACTCAACGGTGAAGGAATGTACCTACTTGATAATCAATGGATTCCAGTAAAAAAGGATGATTATATCTTTATGGGTGCTTATGCATTGCAAGCTTGTTATGCGGTAGGCCAACAACCTTTGAGTTATATCTATTCCAAAGATTGTCATCGCGATGTAAATATCTAAACAATAAACTATATTAGCTAAATATCTCAAAGGACAGCATATGGAACTGATAGTTATTGCACTAGGTGGTAATGCAATTTCAAAACGAAACGAATTACTTTCTATTGATAACCAATATCAAAATATCAACAGCACCACCAAATTTATTGCAAAATTAGCCAATAAATATCGACTGGTAATTGTCCATGGCAATGGCCCCCAAGTAGGACTACTTGCCTTACAAAATGCCAGTTATCCAAGCGTGCCAGCCTATCCTCTCGATGTCCTAGTTGCACAAACCCAAGGCATGTTAGGTTATATGATACAACGCAGCTTACAACAATATGAAAATATCAACCAAGTCGCCTGCGTATTAACCCAAGTTGAGGTCGACAATAACGATCCGTCATTTAAAGATCCAACCAAATATATTGGTCCTGTATATAAACCAGAAGAACAACAGAATCTACAAAATCAATATGGTTGGCAATTCAAGCAAGATGGTAAATATATTCGTCGAGTTGTGGCATCGCCAAAACCGAAAAAAATAATCGAGCTTGATACTATTAAAGAATTGCTAAGCCAGAATACTATCGTTATCTGTAACGGTGGTGGTGGTATACCTGTAATAAAAGATAATACTGGTTATAAAGGTGTTGAAGCTGTCATTGACAAAGATCATAGTGCCGCACAGCTCGCTATTGAATTAAAAGCTGACCATCTAATGATATTAACCGATACAGATGCAGTGTATGAAAATTGGGGTACGCCACAACAAACCGCTTTAGGTAAAGTCGATACCAAACGTATACAACCAATGGCTATTGATGATGGCGCCATGGGACCCAAAATAAAATCAGTGATTGAATTTGTTGAGCAAACAGGTAACACCGCTTATATCGGTAATTTAACCGATATTGAATCGCTATTAGCAAAAACCAAAGGTACCATTATCAGCCAATAGCACCTATAAAACTCAGCAGTAACGGATAGATAGCTTGGACAGGAGTTTAATATGAGATTAGACAGACAAACACTACATAACTTGATTGCCAAAAAGTTACATAAAGCTGGATTAACTCAAGAGCATGCCGATATCGCCGCTGATACACTGGCATTTGCCGATGCCAGAGGTATTCACTCGCACGGCGCCGTACGAGTTGAATATTACGCGGAACGGATTGCCAAAGGTGGCATGACTCCCTATCCTAATGTCACTTATAAAGAAACTGGCCCATCGTCAGCAATCTTAGATTTTGATAATGGTTGTGGATTAGTTGCTGCTAAGGTCGGTATGGACAAAGCGATAGCAATGGCGAAGAAAAATGGTGTTGCAGTAGTTGGGATTCGTCGAATGTCACACAGTGGTTCACTGTGCTATTTTACCGAGATGGCAGCCAAACAAAACTTAGTCGCCATATCCATGTGCCAATCTGATCCAATGGCAGTTCCATATGGTGGCGCTGAAGAATTTTTTGGTACCAATCCTATTGCATTTGCTGCTCCCACCAATAACGAGCGAATTGTCTCATTCGATATGGCAACCACAGTTCAAGCTTGGGGAAAAGTATTATATGCTAGATCCAAAGGTGCCCAAATTCCAGCTACATGGGCGGTTGATGAATTAGGTGAGCCTACTACTGATCCATATAAAGTAAATGCACTATTACCGATTGCCGATGCTAAAGGTTATGGATTAATGATGATGGTTGATGTACTTTCTGGCATATTACTTGGCTTACCATTTGGTAAAAATGTTTCATCCATGTATGCTGATTTATCCAAAGGGCGTGACCTTGGCCATCTGCATATTGTTATCAATCCTGAATATTTTATTGGCCTTGATATATTTAAACAATGTATGTCTACTATGCTAGACCAACTAAAACAAACTAAACCAGCCAAAGGTAATAGTGAAGTTTTCTTCCCGGGAGAACGAAGCAAAAAACGTGAAGCCGATTATCAAAAAAATGGTATAAAAATTGTTGATGATATTTATAACTATTTAATTAGCGATGATATTCACTATAATCGATATGATCATAAAAATAAATTTGCGGAATAGTATCGAGGTTAAAAACCCCCTCTCCTCAAATTTTTTTATTCGGTGAGTTTCGGACGTTTTGTTGTTTGGTAGCTAGTTCTATACGGCGATTACGTCCGAGCAAAGCGGGTTGGCGCAACCCGCTTTACCATCTCCCGCGGCGACCTCGCAAGTGGTCACGATGTGACTGCCTTCCGCCTTCGTTCGCTCTTAACGCACCGGCTGTGATTTGTTCCTGACAAAACACAGCCTTGTCAAACTTCCCTGTTTGCCATGCTAACCTCACTCAGTTGTCAGCTCGTTGCTAAGGTCGCTAAATAAAACTCACCAAACTGATTGGCAAACAATAAACTTTTATGTTTAGTGTGAGCTGATTTAATAACTAAGTGGTCCTGACACTAATTATTAGCAATAGATAAAAGATAATTAGTTTGTAAAAACATCATAAATAGTTATTAGTAAAAATATATTTTAGAAGTAATTGAGATAGTTTTTGATCTTTAGTTTAAGCCAGTTAACTAAACTTGCATATTTCTGCTTTCTAGTTTAATTTAACAACACAAATTTTTTTATATTTCGAGACTAAACATGACAATATCATTTAAAGAGCAGCAACAACGAATCAATTTTGTTAAACAATTTTTTGCCGAGCAATTAGCAAATAATCTATCATTAATTGAAGTTCAAGCACCAATATTGAGTCAAATTGGTGATGGCGTTCAAGATAATTTGTCAGGTACCGAAAAAGCCGTTCAAGTTAATATTAAAAGTATTCCTAATGCACAATTCGAAGTTGTTCATTCACTAGCTAAATGGAAACGTAAAACGTTAAGTCAGCACAATTTTCCTGTTGGTGAAGGCATTTATACAAATATGAAAGCTCTGCGCCCAGATGAAGATAAACTTTCGCCTATTCACTCTGTTTATGTTGATCAATGGGATTGGGAAAAAGTGATTCGTCCCGAAGATCGCAATTTAGCTTATTTAAAACAAACGGTTGAAAAAATTTATAGTGCAATTAAAGCGACTGAAAAAGCAGTCTCTGAAAAATATCATCTATCACGTTTTTTACCCGAAACAATTACCTTTATGGATAGTGAACAACTGTTAAAACGTTATCCAAATTTATCACCGAAAGAGCGTGAAAATGCAATTACCAAAGAGTTAGGCGCCGTATTTTTAATTGGTATTGGTGGTGAATTATCAAATAACGAAAAACATGATGTACGTGCTCCTGATTATGATGATTGGAGTAGTGATAATGAAATGGGTTCAAAAGGCTTAAATGGTGACATTTTAGTTTGGAATCCTGTTTTAAATAGTGGTTTTGAAATCTCGTCTATGGGAATCCGTGTCGATCCAGAAACCTTAAAACGACAATTAAAACTGACGAATAATGAAGATCGCCTCCAATATGCGTGGCATAAAGCATTAGCTAATGGTGATTTTTTACAAACAATTGGTGGTGGAATTGGCCAATCACGATTAACCATGTTACTTTTACAGCAACAACATATTGGCCAAGTACAAGCAAGCGTTTGGGACGATGCCACCAAACGAGATTATTCAAAACTACTTTAGTTTAAACATTGTTTAAATATAGTTCAAATTCAGCATACTTTACCCAGAGTGGTAAAGTATGCTTATTATTTAAATACTTTTATCTAATCCCATTTGCCAGAAACCAGTTTCAAGTTTAGTTGCTTGCCTGAATAATTTTGTTAAATGTTCAATATGACTAGCATCCAAATTTACTAAGCGCTGATCAATCAACGCAATTTCATTTTGCATTGTTTGTTGGAATTCCTTACTTGCATACATGTTAACCCAACTGTTATATCTATTGTTGTTAGCATCATACCAATGTTGTTTGGTTAGCCAATCAGCAATCATACCGTAACCAATTAAACAAGGCGCTAATACAATATGCAAATCTAATATATCCCCATGTAATCCGACATCCAATACATAACCCGTATATTCACTATTTGCTTTGGCTTCAGTTAATAGGTTAAGTTCGTTCTCAGTTATTTGCCACTTTTTACAATATTCAATATGTAAGTCTAGTTCAACTTCAACAATTGCTTTCAAGCTATTTAAAGATTGTTTGATTTCAACCAGATCATGACTTTTATACACTGCTAATCCCCATGCTCGGGAAAAATTGATAAGGAAAAGATAATCTTGTTTTAAGTAGTGTTGAAAGCAGGCAATATCTAATGTACCTTTACCTAATTGTTGAATAAACTCATGTTGAATATAGTTATCCCAATCACTTTGGCATGATTCAATAAGTGAATAAAATGACGACATGACGACTCCTTTTTATAAAAATTAGTAATTAAGGAGTACAACAGACTTGCAGAAAAGCGTGTTTTATACTCCCTTCGTCGGTACTAACCGAATCAGGTTCAACGGGTATAATCTCAGCCTAAGGCACCCCGGATAAATACAGATGAATAATAGCTCAGAAAATAACTAACAATTTTTGTAAAAATAATAGTTTATTAACCGTTACTATTTATTCAAATGTTCTTCATTAACTAACCGATAGATCTTCTATAACTGTAGCTAATAATCAGTGATTATTCTGTCTTCGAGTCAATTTGCTGATTATCTTCTAAAGATGGCGCAACTATTTCTTGTTGAGAAGATTTCTCTAATTCAGCTTTTTCGGCTTGCTGATTAGAATTTGAAGGTTCTTGTTGTTTTGCTTCAGTTGTTACTGAATTATCTTGTGAACGAATATATACAATCTTTTGTTGACCTCGGTCACACGATCCGACAATTTTACCAGCAACGCCTTGCTCAGCTTGTTCTGATGGAACTAAATTTAATTGAAAACTGTTTTCATCAACACCATTGTTTTTGATTTTCTCAGCGATACTGGCACTAATTTCTTCACAATTAGAAGCAGCAGCAACCATTGGAAGACCTAACAATAAAACCATGACTAACTTTTTCATACCCTTTCCTATAAATTATAAATAATAAGTTTGTTGCATTGTAAAACGATTGATAAAACTGTCCATATTGTTATAAGCAATATGATAAATAAATTTTATCAATTTATTAATGAAGTTAGCGCAAGATTCTAACCGATTAATCTTGCTTATGCTGGCTTTCAAGTACTTTCAATTTATCTAAAACCCAACAGCGAATATCGGCTAGTTCAGTTTCAGACAATCGATTAACAAAATCTCTTTTTTCATGAAGTTGTTTACGATCTTCATCAGTCAAAACAACCCCTTTTAAATTTAATAATACTTCTTTACGGTACATAGAATAAATAAAATCTTTTATCAAATCGTCAGAAAGATTAATGTTAGTCATTTTGATTTCCTTATTTTATATCTTTAACGCTCATACGATTAAGTCGACATCTAAATTAATAACATCACCACTTAATATAAAAGAGTATTAAAAAATAAACTCTGTTTAATAAACAGCCGGATCTCCAATATAATCGAATCGCAAATAGATGACAATGATTGAATCAAATAACACAAACTAAAACTTTTTCATTTATTCAAAACTAACTTGTGAATTATTCACTTAATTATTTGATAAGTATTTAACAAACCTGTTGATAACTCTATAACAAATTGATATTTATGAATTTAACCTCAAGGTTAAAATTTAATCTGCAATATAAAAACCTATTTTTGAAAATAAATACTCTATATTTGTCAACAGAAATCATCTAACAATTTGATAAAATTTTGATAAAAAAATACAGCATAAGGTTTAAATTATGCTGTATTGAAATAATACAAAGAAGTATAACAATATATTTACAATGCCGTAAAAAACGCAATCAAACCAAACAAAACACCAGGGGAATTAGCTATAGCAATCGGCCAATCTTTTTTAGGTTGTAATAATCCATAACAAACCCATAATGAACAGTTAATTGCTGCTGCTAATGGTTGAGTTGGATTGGTTTTAAAACCATGAAGATTGTCGATAATTTGTGGGATATATGACACATACATGCCTAATGATGCAATCGTTGCAACGACGCCTAAATAATGGAAAGCTTTAGGGGAAAGATTCAAGATCAACCTGCCTGCTTAAATGTGAATGGAGAAATTAATCTATCATAGATAATCAGCGAGTTAAACCTTGTCCTACCTAGCTTTTAGACAATTTTATGTAAATAAAATGATAAAAAATAACTGGCAAAATTAGTAATATTTTGAAAATAAAAAATAAAAAAATTTACTTTGGTTTGCCAAATTGCTTTGCTGAATTTTTTTGCTTTTATATTATCGTTAAGCTTAAGAAGCAATGTACAAAAACTGATTACGACATTAGCAGTATTAACAACTGAGTAAGGTTAGCATGACAAACATGGATGTTTGACAAGGCTGTGTTTTGTCAGGAACAAATAACAGTTCAGCAGGAAATTTGCGCCTAAAACAGGGAGATGACGATAAATAGTCACTTATCTAGAGGTATTTAGGTCTAAATATAAACCCAAATGCCTCAAAAAAGCGCGGTTAGGAATTTAGTCTAAGTAAAGCTTTACCGTACAAAGGCCACAATAAAAATCAAAGTGTTTTATACATATGGTAATTTATTAGGACCTGATTTTTTCTATATATTTTGTTAGCTCGCTTTATTATAAAACCCCATTTTTGGAAAATTGGCATGGCCACTTTTGATGCATCTACACTTAATTGTGAAAAATTTTTCTGGTGGGCCAAATCGAGCACATGGTTATAGAGTTTTCTAGCTACGCCTCGTTTTTGAAAGTCAGGATGCACGTAAAAACAGTCTATGTAACCATCATCTTTAAGTTCAATAAATCCCGCAAGGCGTGAGCCAAAGATAGCTATCCAAGGCTGAGTGTTATCTAAACGTTTTAGCCACATCTGATAATCTGGTGGTGTTGGGCACCATGCTTCTTGCTCTGCTTTGCTATAAATATCGGTATCAATAGCATGAATAGTCGAATGAAACAAATCGCATATTTCAATGGCATAGAGTGAAGAGTATGCTTTTATTTCAATTTTAGATGTAGAATTATCCAATGTGTTTCCTATTTTCATTATGATTTACTTCAACAACTTCATTATCGCCAACATTGACAAGACTGGCTGTAGTTGGTAAAGAGGGTTTGCGCAAACCCTCTTTGCTCGGACGTAATCGCCATACAGAACTAGTCATAATATAATAAAACGTCCGCAACTAAAACAACTAAGGTGGTTAATTAGTTATAAAAGACGAGTTTGTTTGGTCTCTTTGCCAAGCAATAATATTGCTAAAATAGCAACCAGAATTGATAAACTAAATAGCGCAAATATCATGCTTACACCAACTTGGTTAGCCATTAAGAATCCAACCATTAATGGACCTAATATGCCACCAATTCGACCAATAGATGCAGCCATACCAGCACCGGTAGCACGAATATTGGTGCTATATTGTTCTGGTGTATAAGCATACATTGCTCCCCATGCTCCTAAATTGAAAAATGATAATAATGCTCCACTGATAAGCAATTGGTTAATTGAGTCAGCAATATCAAATAAATAAGCACTGATTAAAGTACCCAATAAATATGCTATTAATACCCATTTACGCCCTACTCGTTCAATCAACCACGCAACTGTGAAATAGCCGGGTAATTGGGCTAAGGTCATCATGAGAATATAACCAAAGCTTTTTACCATATCAAAGCCTTTAAGCATCATTACGCTTGGTAACCATAAGAACATGCCATAGTATGAAAATACTACACAAAACCATACTATCCATAACATTATCGTTTGACGTCGGAATGAGTTTGATAATAGTGATTGTATTTTTTTGATAACTGGCTCTGTTTGAGCATGGCTATTTTGATGTTGATACGATTGTGAGTCTGGTAAATTAAAGCGTAAGTAAAGCGCGTAAAAAGCCGGTATTGCACATAATATCATTGCGCCACGCCAACCAACTGCAGGCAGAGGAATTAGAAAATAAGCAATTAGCGCAGCTAAAATCCAACCTACAGCCCAAAAGCTTTCACCACAATGCGCCCACGTACTTCAGGCTCAACACTTTCACTAACTAGCGTCGATGCAACAGGTAATTCACCACCTAGCCCCATACCAATGAAGAATCGTAAAACTAATAAACTACCTAATCCCCAAGCAAAAGCACTTAAGCCACTGGCAATACTAAACATTAATAAAGTGAATAGAAAAGCTGATTTGCGACCTTTTTTATCAGCATAAATACCAAATAAAAAGGCACCAACAGCCATACCAATTGAATTAACACTACCAATCCAACCAAGTTGTGATGGTGTTAATCCCCAATCTTGCTTTAAAGCAGCTAATATAAAAGATAATAATCCAACATCCATTGCATCAAAAAGCCAGCCAGTGCCGGCAATAAGCAATAATTTATTGGTAGATAATAATGCGGTTTTAGAACTTTCCATAATCAATAATTTAACGCAGATTTTAGTATGTGTGATCAAAGCAAATTTTTTTCAAAATGTCCATAACTTAATCGGATAGAACCCACCTTATCGCCAAAGTCAGTACCTTGCGAAACAATAATATGTTTTGACAACAATTGATTTAATATTGTCAGTTCTTGTGCAGCATTATTAACTGGTAAATGAGCATATAAATGAAAACCTCCGGTTGGGACTCGGTAAATAACATCACCATTAAAATAATCATCAAGCCAATCCATTAATTGATTAGCTTTATTCTGCAATTGTTGGCGGAGCCATTTTTGATGTGTTTGATAATGGTGACTTAAATATTCCTCAGCTAATAGTTGCGGTAAAATACTTAAGCCAGAGTCAATATGATGCCGGATATTGGCTAATTTTTCGATAATTTCACTTGGTGCTATCATCCAACCAATACGTATATTACGGCCGATATATTTGGATAAAGATCCTAAATAGACCACTTGATTACTTACATCAAATTTTTTAATCGGTAAAATATTGGTCTTTTCATCAAAAGCTAATCCACTATAGGCATCATCTTCAACAATACCAATACATTGTTTTCGACAAAATGCCAGTACCTGCTTCTTGCGCTGATTACTCATCACACAACCAATTGGATTTTGAAAGATAGGATTTAGAAATAACCATTTTATTTGTCGCTCTAAGGTAACTTTTTGTAAACTCTCTAAAGTAATACCCTCTTCATCACATTCAATACCGTATAAACGCAATCCTGCAGCTTGAAATAATGGTAATGAATAAAAATATGATGGTGATTCAATACCTATCGCATCGCCAGGTTTTAATAATCCTTGGGTAATCAAAAAAAGAGATTGTTGAGTGCCTGAGGTAATAAGAATTTGTTCGGTATCAACCACCATAGCAAATTGTTTCTTCATATAATGCGCAATTTGCTGCTTAAGCGAAGGAAGCCCTAATTGCAACATGTCGCTTTTCTTTTCGTAAGCAACCATTTCATGGGAAGTAATATTGGGTAATATTAATTTTGGGATCATATTAGTGGGCAAGTCACCATTAGCTAAATCACAAATATGATCCATTTGCTGACGAACCTGTGTCACTTTTTGGTGATATACATTTTGACGATGATGATAAAAATTGGCTGGCAATCGCCAATTAATAGTCGAATAAGCTTGCAGCCCCCACTTTTGTTCATTAACAAAAGTCCCACAGCCCTGCTTTCGCACTAATATACCTCGTTCAGTCAAACTATCTAGCGCATGCACAATAGTTGAACGGTTAACTTGTAGATCTTTGGCTAAATTACGCTCAGATGGTAATCGTTCACCGGCTATTAATACTCCTTGTTCGATATAGTTCTCAATCAATTGCGTGACTTTTTTAAATAATGCGCCATTAAAAAGGCTCAATTTTTGTTTATTCCACATCTTTTATTTTTTAAGTTTTCTAGAACTTATTACCTTAAAAGCAAAATTGGATGGGTTAATTATAGTCCAATTGGCTGTTTATTGCAGTGATTTAATTTTGAATAATAGTCCTGACATTAGACAAATAACATTAATTAATCAGGAGTAGCAATGAAACAACATACCGGTACACAAACTGTAAAACGTGGAATGGCACAAATGCAAAAAGGCGGCGTGATAATGGATGTCGTCAATGCCGAACAAGCAAAAATCGCTGAACAAGCGGGTGCCGTAGCTGTTATGGCTTTAGAGCGTGTTCCTTCCGATATTCGTGCTGCTGGTGGCGTCGCAAGAATGGCCGATCCGACCATTGTTGAAGAAGTAATGAAAGCAGTAACAATTCCTGTTATGGCTAAAGCAAGAATTGGCCATATTGTTGAAGCACGTATTTTAGAATCAATGGGTGTGGATTATATTGATGAAAGCGAAGTGTTGACTCCTGCCGATGAACAATATCACTTATTGAAAGATGAATTCACTGTGCCTTTTGTCTGTGGCTCTCGAGATTTGGGAGAAGCATTACGCCGAATTGGTGAAGGTGCATCTATGTTACGAACCAAAGGTGAGCCAGGAACAGGCAACATTGTTGAAGCAGTTAGACACATGCGTCGTGTCAATGAACAAATTCGTTTAGTCGTTGGCAAATCTAAGGATGAACTTATGACATTTGCTAAAGAAATTGGCGCACCATATGAATTAGTATTACAAATTAAACAACTTGGTAAATTACCTGTCGTTAACTTTGCTGCCGGTGGTGTGGCCACGCCAGCTGATGCTGCATTAATGATGCAACTTGGTGCTGATGGTGTATTTGTCGGTTCAGGTATTTTTAAATCACAAAATCCAGAAAAATTTGCCAAAGCGATTGTTCAAGCAACAACTTATTTTGATGATTATCCAAGATTAGCTGAATTATCCAAAGGATTGGGTGAAGCAATGAAAGGGATCGAAATCAGTAAATTAACTGAATCAGAAAGAATGCAAGATCGAGGCTGGTAATGACAACAATTGCCAACGTAAAAGCTAATAAAATCATTGGGGTGCTTAATTTACAAGGTGCCGTAACCGAACATTTAAACATGCTTGCTAGCATTGATTTTGTGAGTCCTATTGCAGTTAAAAAAAACGAACAATTGCGTCAACTTGATGGCTTAATTATTCCGGGAGGAGAATCAACAGCAATAAGTCGTTTAATTAGACAAAATGATTTATTTGAACCAATCCAAGCGTTTGCTAAACAAGGTAAAGGTATTTTTGGAACCTGTGCTGGATTAGTACTTTGTGGCACTGAAACGAGTCATAATGAGGTTGAACAACTAGGATTAATAGATATTCTTGTTGAAAGAAATGGCTTTGGGCGACAAATAAATAGCTTCGAAACACTGTTAGATATTGCACCTATCGGTCAGCAAATTCCAGCGGTATTTATTCGTGCCCCCTATATTGCCAAAGCAGGTAAACAAGTAAAACAACTCACTTCTGTTGATAATCATTGTGTAATGGCGGAACAAGATAATATTTTGGTATGTTCATTCCACCCAGAACTAACTACTGATAACCGCATAATGCGCTATTTTGTTGAAAAATGTTAATGCTTAAAATATAGTCCATTTTTAAACTATAAAAATGGCAAATTTTAGTAATATTTGATTATTGGCACTAATTATTAGTGCCATTTTTTTGTTTTAAAAACCTCGTTCCTCAAATTTTTTATTCGGTGAATTTCGGACGTTTTACTGTTTTGTGGCTAGTTTTATACGGTGATTACGTCCGAGTAAAGAGGGTTTGCGCGAACCCTCTTTACCAACTCTCGCGGCGACCACGCAAGTGGTCACGATGTGACTGCCTTCCACCTTCGTTCGCTGTTAACGCACCGGCTGTGATTTGTTCCTGACAAACAACAGCCTTGTCAAACATCCCTGTTTGCCATGCTAACCTCACTCAGTTGTCAGCACATTGCTCATGTCGCTAAATGAAGCACTCCAATCTGATTTGCTAGAAATAAACTTTTATATTTAGAGCTAACTGATCTTAGTTTTAAAGCCAATTTCAGTGAAATTGAGGCTAGATTTAGGCTTTTAAAAACCCTCTCCTCAACTTTTTTGTTTATTTAGTTTCGGACGTTTTGTTGTTTGGTGATTAGTTCTATACGGCGATTACGTTCGAGCAAAGAGGGTTTGCGCGAACCCTCTTTACCAACTCTCGCGGCGACCACGCAAGTGGTCACGATGTGACTGCCTTCCACCTTCGTTCGCTGTTAACGCACCGGCTGTGATTTGTTCCTGACAAACAACAGCCTTGTCAAACATCCCTGTTTGCCATGCTAACCTCACTCAGTTGTCAGCACATTGCTAATGTCGCTTAGATGAAGTATTCCAGTCTGATTTGCTAGAAATAAACTTTTATGTTCAGAGCTAGCTGATTTTAGTTTTATAACCAATGTCAGTGAAATTGTGGCTAGATTTAGGCTTTAAAAACCCCGTTCCTCAAATTTTTGTGCTTTTGTTGAATTATGCTGATCATTTAGCTATCTATAGCTTATTTTAAATTTGCATGTAAAATGCGGTAATAATACGACTATAAATAATACAAGGAAATTAATCATGATGACAGGTAACTGCTTATGTGGTGAAATTGTCTATCAACTAAATAGTGATATCAAAGCGATTGTTTTTTGTCACTGTTCACGTTGTCGCAAACAAACCGGTTCAGCCTTTAATTCTGCCACACTCATTAACAAGGAAGATTTAACTTTTATCAAAGGGGAAGAAAATATAAAAGTTTTTTCTAACTTAGGTGTCAACCGTCATTTTTGTGGTAATTGTGGTTCACATCTATTTTCTAGTCGTGATAATGATAATAGTACTTACCGATTACGTATTGGATTGATTAATGAGCCAATTAATGCTGAAAAGCGTATACACATTTATATGGGTTCAAAAGCCAATTGGGATACTATTTGTGATGGTGATACTGAATATGAGGAAAATATCCCATCCAAGTTGTGATAACTCATTTTTGATTTAAGTTATTAGTGGGTTTTAGTTTGTGATTAGATAATGATTATGCTAAAACCTAACATACCATTTATCAAATTAATGATTTTTCAGATCTTCGTCTCGTTGCCAATAGCTTTTGTGCGCAAAACCAATTAGATTATTGGTCATCTTAATTTCTTGCAATCGTAGTGACCAAATCGGTGCTTTCATAACTCTTGCAAAAGGAAAGGCGGAATAATAAAGCTTATAAGCATTGCTAGCTTCATTATCAATGAGTTGTTCAGCTATAGCGCTAAATTGAATACCTTGAATTTTAATTATCGATTTTGGATTAATACTTATAGTACCTGCAACATTTGGATTCTGTAACATTGCTTGTGCATGCTTAGTTTTCAATTCCGATAAGAAATATAAACACCAGCCCTCGTTGTCAAATACATAGAAGACATTACATGCCCATGGCTGGCTATTAGCTAATATCACACATAAATTTAGTACATGTTGTTGCTGGATAAATTGCGCTATTTTAGACTCGGTTGTCTTCATGATATTACGGTTTATTCAGACTTTTGATTAAGATGCATATCTTCACCCCAGCGAGGTAAACAAGGTACATCAATATCAAACAGATCGAGCGCTCTAGCAACACTATGGGTAATAATATCATCCACACTGTCAATATGTTGATATAGGGCAGGAACTGGTGGAAAAATAATCCCTCCCATTAAAGTCACTGCCTCCATATTTTTGATATGACCTAAATGTAATGGCGCTTCTCGCGTCATTAAAACTAATCGACGACGCTCTTTCAATACCACATCTGCTGCTCGAGTAAGTAAATTATCTGACAAACTATTCGCTATAGCTGCAAGTGTTCGCATTGAACATGGTGCAACTAACATTCCCATTGTTTTAAATGAGCCACTCGCTATCGCTGCACCAATATTATCGATCGCATATACAACATCAGCTAACGCTTGCAATTGAGTTAATTGTGATTTCGAATGCTCATAATGACCGGTAATTTTTGCCGCTTTTGAGATCACTAGATGTGTCTGAATATCCATTGGTTTTAATAGTTCTAAAGCTTTGATACCATAAGCAAAGCCTGTAGCACCACTTATTCCAATTACTATCCTTTTCGCAGCCATATTTATTCCTGTTATTTAATTGAATCCGAAAATTTGTTGATTAGTGTAGCTTAGAATAACATATTATAGATAATAATATTTTGAATCGACGGGATGATTAAAACTTTCTTTGAACAAGAAAAGATACCGCCAACAAAATTGTTAGCGGTATTTGTGAATGACTTATTCTTTTGCCATAGGCTCTTCAACTACTTTGGTCTGTTTGTTTCCTTGAATAGCCTTTATTTTAGCATCATAGTTTGCCACTTCTTCTTTATTTGACAATAGGCTATAAGTTAAAATAAATTCTGTACTTTTGCCCGCACCCAATTGAGGCACACGTTTTTGCTCACGCTCAATTGTAACTGGATAAGCAAAGCTTGTTCCTGGTTCAATACCAGTCACATAACCTTGTTTAAGCGTATCAGTATTTTTCCATAATGTCAGTACAGGTAATTGTTGAGTATTAAAAGCAATTCCAACCCCTTTATCACTTGCATTATTCGTCAACATAACTTGAGTCTGATTATTTGCATCTGAATAAGGGAAAATGTTATAAACCATTTCATCAAAGCCTTTGGTTGGCCCTTGATAAGTTTGCCAATTTTTCAAACCAGTTGCTGCATATTCATTGAAAGGTGAAATTTCTTTAACTGGTGCAACAAATTTAGCCCCTTGTTCTAAAATTGGCGTACCGAAATTGCTGTGATAAATAATTTGATAATCACGATCATAATCACTTAAATTAGTCAGGATATCATGTACGGTAAATTCTTTGCTGCCAGGAACATGTCGGATAGCAACCCAAGTTTCAAAATTGCTCTTCTTAAAAGTATTTTCTTTGATTAATCCCCTTATAGTAATCGTAAAAGGAGCTTGATCTTCAACCTCAACAAATAATTTTGACACAGGAGTATTTTGTGCACGACCATGAAGTGTATACATCATACCATCAGCTTGAACAGCATGCCCTGTCCATTCGAAACCACAACGAACCATCATTTCGTTAAAGCCATCTAGCCAACCTGCACCACCACGACTTTCTAAATTCATATATTTAGGATTAACAATCTCTTTAACCGGAGAGTCCCAACCTAAGCGAATCCCATTACCTTCAACGTTTACGATACCTAAACCACGAGTTGGGCTTAAATTAATTGTTAAGCCTTCACTCTTAATCGTTAATAGTTCAGATCCCTCTTGCTTCCCACCTTTGAGAATTACATTTTCAATAGTAAAAGAAGGTGCATCTGGACTAATATTTTTGTTTGATATTTGCCAATCACCTTTTTGAATTACTCTATCTCCATCGGTAATTACATAATCTTTTGCACTGGCGGAAGATGAAACTAAACCTAGTAAAATAGCTAATGATGTATTTTTAATTTTCATGAGATTAATTCCTTATAATAATTTAATATTTTTGCACATCAAAATATGAGCATTATTTTCTGATGCTAGAATATTTATCCAAATGCACAAGTAAATTTAATGATTTGGTCTTACCTGTCCAGCTTTCCAGTGTTTTCGACAAACTGAATGATACTCGCTATCACCAAGATGTATCGAATTTCCAAATTTCACTATTTGTCCATTTTCTCCCTCTAAAAGGATCATGGTGGCTTTTTTACCACACCAGCAAACCGTTTTAAGTTCTCTATAATTATCAGCAATTTCTAATAGAGTTTTCGAACCTTCAAATAAATGCCCCATGTAATCTGTTTTTAAACCAAAAAACATCATAGGAACACTGTATTCATCACAAACATCAGATAATTTCCAGATGGTGTTAGATGATAAGAACTGACTTTCATCAATTAAAATACAAGCGTAATTATTTTGTTTGATGTGCTCAATTATGCCATCCACTGTACTATCGTCAAGTTGTAATGCTTTTTTACGTAAGCCAAGCCGAGATACAATTTCAACAGCGGAATCTCGAGTATCAACCGAAGATTTAAGCAATAATGTTTGCATATTATTACTTAAGTAGTTATGGTCGATTTGCAGTAATTCGGTAGATTTTCCAGCGTTCATTACGCCATAAATATAATAAATTTTCGACAAAATTAGCGTCTCAAAAAGTTAAATATTTATTTCCTATGTTAGGAAATAAAAGGTAAGTTATACAACTTACCCTTTAGATTAATTAATACTATTTTGCTTTACCTTGGTTCGCTACCGCTGCTTGTTTAGCGGCGATTTCATCAGCATTACCTAAGTAGTAGTGTTTAACAACTTTCATGTTGTCATCAAATTCATAAACTAGTGGCACACCAGTTGGGATATTTAGATCGATAATATCATCATCACTGATGTTATCTAAATGCTTAACTAGCGCACGAAGTGAGTTACCGTGAGCAGCAATAATTACACGTTCACCTTTAGCAACACGTGGAGCAATAGTTGATTCCCAATAAGGAAGAACGCGTTTAATCGTTAAAGCTAAGCTTTCAGTTAAAGGTAATTCAGATTCTGGTAATTTGCTATAACGTGAGTCATGCCCTGGGAAACGCTCATCAGATTTTTCAAGTGCAGGAGGAGTAATCGCAAAACCACGACGCCATAATTTAACTTGCTCATCACCATATTTAGCAGCAGTTTCAGCTTTATTTAGACCTTGTAGCGCACCATAATGGCGTTCATTTAATTTCCAGCTTTTTTCAACCGGTAACCATGCTTGATCAACTGCATCTAAAACGTGCCATAATGTGTGAATTGCACGTTTTAAAACAGAAGTATATGCATAATCAAATTCGAAACCTTCTTGTTTTAATAATTGACCCGCTTCTGCTGCTTCTTTGTTACCTTTGTCAGATAAATCAACATCAGTCCAACCACAAAAACGGTTTTCTTGATTCCAAACGCTTTCTCCGTGACGAATAAGAACTAATTTTTTTACTGCCATGAATATAACTCCTTAAGTTACGTAAAATAAAATTGTTAAATCAAATTGGTTTGCAATAAAACACCTGATTAATTGGTCATAAGCCTCTATATTAATATAAAATACCGATTATTTTGTCGGTAAGTATTTTAACGGATCGACTGATTGTGCTTTATAACGAATTTCAAAATGTAATCTTACTGATGAAGTTCCTGTAGCCCCCATGGTAGCAATTTGTTCACCAGCACGAACATTTTGTTGTTCTTTAACTAAAATGGTTTGGTTATGTGCATACGCTGTTAAATAGTCATCGTTATGTTTTATAATAATTAAATTACCATAACCAGGTAATGCATTACCTGAATAAACCACTCGGCCATTAGCCGCAGCAACGACTTTAGCACCTAAATTACCTGAGATATCAATCCCTTTGCTAGCATTAGAAAATTTTTCAATAATTTTACCTTGTGCAGGCCATTGCCATACAATATTAGCTACGTTAGATGTAGTTGGTAGTTTAGTTGGCACTGCAGTATCAACTGGTTCAGTTACCGTTTCCGTAGTTTGAATCGTATTGGTTGGTTTATTTTTACCAGAAGTTGTAGTTGTAGTTGTTGTAACTGTCGTTACAACCGGTTTAGTTTTAGTCGTGGTATTGGTTACTGAACCGTTATTGTTATTATTTGTTGTGACAACAGGCATAGTAGAGGTGGTTTTTTTTGTTTCAACCACTGTTGTACCACCACTAACATCCAATACTTGCCCCACATTTACAGCAAATGGTTCTTTAATGTTATTTTTGGCTGCCAATGCTCTATAATCATTACCTGTTACCCAAGCGATATAAAAAAGTGTATCACCTCGTTTAACTGTATAAGTATCACCTTGATAACCACCTTTAGGTATATCATTGTAGTCACGATTATAAACAATACGTTCATTGGAGGTAACCACACTTTGGCTATCTCTAGTGCTATTGTTATTGGCTGTAACTGGCGAGCGAGATGTTGTTGGTGTTGATGATGAATAAATTTGTGACGAAGAACGAGTCCCAGTAGAAATATTTGCCGGTGGTTTTGAATATACCGACGAAGTAGAACAACTGGAAGAGTCAGAAATATCTTCAATTTGAGCTGGATTAGTTTGTGTACATGCGGCGATCATCAAACTTAAACAACTTAATGTGAGAATTTTTTTCACAATAACACCTTTCATTAATTTATATTATATTATTTTGTTATGCACATTTTAACTTTTTTACAACAAAAAGCTATTATATTAATTACTTGTAAAGTAAATCAATAAAATCACTGGCAAAAATGTACAATTCTTGATTTAAAAGTTATTAATACATCTCATTTGATGGCTAATTGTTCACAGAATATATAAATAATTCCCGCATTCTAAATAACCTACTATATGGACGAATAAATATCATCAATAAAAAAAAGCATTCAAGCAATATTTTTATCCAATAGTCATTAAAACTAATTTCACGGTAATGAGTATATACAATAAAACAAGGTTTGGTATAGTATATTTAATGTCTTACCATAAAATTTACAGTGATCAAAATAGAATGACTTTATATATTGTTGCAACACCCATCGGTAATTTAGATGATATTACACTAAGAGCCATTAATACACTTAAAAGTGTTGATCTTATTGCGGCTGAAGACACTAGACATAGTGGACTACTATTACAACACCTAGGTATTAAAGCTAAACTTTTTGCTTTACACGATCACAATGAACAAGAAAAAGCACAAGTTTTGATCGAAAAACTAAAATCAGGTTTATCAATTGCATTAATTTCAGATGCAGGCACACCGCTAATTAATGATCCTGGTTATCACCTAGTGAAAGCCTGTCGAGAAAATAATATTAATGTGGTACCAATTCCGGGCGCTTGTGCGGCTATTGCCGCATTATCGGTTGCTGGATTACCTTCTGACAAATTCAGTTATGAAGGTTTTTTACCGGCAAAAACCAAAGCTCGTCAAGATTATCTAACTACTTTATGCGAAGAGAGTCGAACAATGATTTTTTATGAATCAACTCATCGACTGTTAGAAACCCTAAATGATATGCAAACAATTTGGGGGTGCGATAAACATATTGTTTTAGCAAAAGAACTCACTAAAACATGGGAAACGATTGTCAACTATCCAGTAAATGAGTTAATTGACTGGTTACAAGAAGATAGTAATCGCCAAAAAGGCGAATTTGTTCTAATTGTTGAAGGACATAGCAAAACTGATAATGCTATTGATGCCAAAGTAATGACTACCTTAAAATTATTAGTTAAAGAGTTACCATTGAAAAAAGCAGCTGCAATTACCGCAGCGATGTATGGGCTGAAGAAAAATCAATTATATCAAATCGGTTTATCATTGGAAAATTAATCAAAAAGGTAATTAATAGTTAATTATGATGATAGGAACAACAAATTTTTAGTTCCTAAACTTAATACACTAGTTTTGCTCAATATTTTATATCAGTATCAACATTAGCATAATTAGCCTAATTTAGTATATAATTGCTACCTATTTTTAAGATTTTTATAACACAAGGTAATAAACAGTATGGGATTTAAATGTGGAATTGTCGGACTACCTAATGTAGGTAAATCAACGCTTTTTAATGCACTAACCAAAGCAGGAATCGAAGCTGCTAACTTTCCGTTTTGTACGATTGAACCGAATACAGGTGTAGTGCCAATGCCAGATCCGCGTTTAGATCAACTTGCGGAAATTGTTAAACCACAGCGAACCTTACCTACTACAATGGAATTTGTTGATATTGCAGGATTAGTTAAAGGTGCATCGAAAGGTGAAGGCCTCGGTAATCAATTTTTAGCCAATATTCGTGAAACAGAAGCGATTGGCCACGTTGTTCGTTGTTTCGAAAATGAAAATATCGTTCATGTTGCAGGTAAAATCGATCCGGCTGAAGATATTGAAATCATTAATACTGAACTTGCGTTAGCTGATCTTGAGGCTTGCGAAAGAGCCATTACCCGTTTACAAAAACGTGCTAAAGGTGGTGATAAAGACGCCAAGTACGAACTGGAAATCTTAGATAAATGTTTACCTCATCTTGAACAAGGCAAAAAACTATTATTACTCGATTTTAGTAAAGAAGAATTAGATGCAATTAAATATTTAAGCTTTTTAACCCTAAAACCAACAATGTATATTGCTAATGTTAATGAAGATGGTTTTGAAAACAACCCATATTTAGAAAAAGTCAAAGCTATTGCTGAGCAAGAAAAAGCCGTCGTTGTACCTGTCTGTGCTGCTATTGAAGCTGAATTAGCTGAACTTGATGACGCTGATCGCGATGAATTTATGCAAGACCTTGGTTTAACTGAACCTGGCTTAAATAGAGTAATTCGCGCAGGTTATAGTTTACTTAATCTGCAAACTTACTTTACTGCTGGTGTTAAAGAAGTTCGGGCATGGACAATTTCTGTTGGAGATACTGCGCCACAAGCTGCCGGTAAAATTCATACCGATTTTGAAAAAGGCTTTATTCGAGCACAAACCATTGCTTTTGATGACTTCATTAAATATGGTGGTGAACAAGGCGCTAAAGAAGCAGGCAAAATGCGCTCTGAAGGGAAAGATTATATCGTACAAGATGGTGATATTATGAATTTCTTATTTAATGTTTAATCTTTGTTGATGCCGTATATTGCGGCATCATTATCATGTATTTATATAACTCAATAGATTATCTGCTCTCAATTAACTACTTGTCTAACACCACGGAAAATCGATTATAAGGAGCTTCATTTATGTTATTAACCTTTGAACAAGCCAAAAAAAATATACTTGAAGCAACAAATAATCATAAACCGGCAATGGAAAAAGTAGCATTATTTGATGCCTTAGATCGAATCACTGCTGAACCTGTTATTTCTCCAATTAATGTACCTAGCTTTAATAATTCAGCTATGGATGGTTATGCTGTAAGATTATCTGATATCAATCAATCGACGTTATTACCGTTAGCAGGAGTCATTTATGCAGGTGACGATATCTCATCATTAAATTGGCCTAAAGGTAGTTGCTTACGAATTATGACTGGTGCACCAGTTCCTAACGAAGCTAGTGCAGTTGTAATGCAAGAAGAGACAGAACAAACTGAATCAGGAATTAAATTTTTACAGGAGATAAAACCAGCTAGTAATATTCGTTATATAGGTGAAGATGCTAAACAAGGTGCGGTTATTGTCGAAAAAGGTACTCGATTAACTATTCCGACCTTATCCAGTTTAGCAACACTTGGTATTGCTGAGTTAACAGTATATCGAAGAGTAAAAGTTGCAATATTTTCCACCGGTAATGAATTAACCGAAATTGGCAGCCCATTAGCAAATAATAGTGCAATTTATGATAGTAACCGATTTACCCTCAAATTATTATTAAACAAATTAAATTGTGAAATTATTGACTTAGGGATTATTGTCGATGATCCGAGCAAAATTAAGCAAACACTCGAAACCGCATCTAAACAAGCTGATTTAGTGATTAGTAGTGGCGGTGTTTCAGTCGGGGATGCTGATTATACTAAAATGGCACTAGAGGAACTGGGTAAAGTTAACTTCTGGAAAATTGCCATAAAACCAGGAAACCGTTTGCCTTTGGCAATATAGGTAATGCGTTATTTTGCGGATTGCCGGGTAATCCTGTTTCAACTCTCGTCACTTTTTATCAATTGGTTCAGCCATTAATTTTGGCGCTTGCTGGACAAAATTTAACAGAAGTTGAGTTATCACTTAAAGTAAAAACAGCAACAAATCTGAAAAAAAGTATCGGTAGATTGGATTTTCAACGAGGTGTATTGCAAATTTCAACTAATGGCGAGTTAGAGGTTGTCTCAACTGGTCAACAAGGCTCCCATCTCACGCAATCGTTTAATCATGCTAATTGCTTTATCTTACTTGAAAAAGATAGAGGCAATGTAACCAAAGGTGAGATAGTAACTGTTGAGCTGTTTAATACACTATTAAAATAGTGCAACTAATATCGCCCCAGCAGCTATCATGGCAACGCCTATAGCCGAAAGAAATGAAATTTTTTCGCCAAATATGATGGCTGCAAAAATAACCGCAAAAACGACACTAAGTTTATCAATGGGGGCGACTTGCGATACTTTCCCTTCTTTTATTGCCATAAAGTAAAATAACCACGATAACGCCCCAGCAACGCCACTCAATGCAATAATAAGCAGTGCTTTTTTATCATTAAAAAAAGTATTAATTAAATTCAGTTTTCCCTGTACAACAACAACACCAACTAAAAATACTGCCATCACTATAGATCTAATTGCTGTCGCAGTATTAGCATCAAGATGTTGTAAACCAATTTTACCGAGAATTGCTACGCAAGCCGCAGTAATCGCCGATAATAATGCATAAATAAGCCAAGCACTCATATAAATTAATACCTATCAATTTGGAATAAATATTGTTGATTATTAGAATTTCTTTGACATTGTTCTGATTTATTCATTACACCGCGGCAATCTTCGAGAACGCCATGAGCTTTTGACCAATGATATTGTTTACCTTCATCATTTTTGCCACCGCAAGCAGTTAAACCTAAACTAAGCGTTAAACAAGTTAATGCAATAATTACAGATTTCATTATGTTTCCCTCTCAAATATCAAAATGTAGTTTAAATTATTATTACTAATTATTTTAGTTCATTATTGCGACGATTGATAGCTAAGCTATCACCTATTTTTAATATATAAAATGCTCTATCTTTCTTTAATGAATTTAATAATGTTGGTGGTTCATCTAATGGCTCATCAGCCAATTCAAAAGCACCCCAGTGGATCGCAATGGCTGACTGGCAATTTAATTCATCATAAAGTTGTACAGCTTGTTGTGGATCTATATGCTGCGATTGCATAAACCAACGTGGTGCATAAGCACCAATTGGTATCAAAGCAAGGTCTATCTGCTTAAATTTATCGGTTATTTTCTTTAAGCTTGCGCAATAACCTGTATCCCCCATAAAGTAGACCGTTTTAGTTGATAATGGTTTATCAATATCTGTCTGCATAACCCATCCACTCCATAATGCTTTATTCACATCAAATGCACCTCGATTACTCCAATGCTTTGCCGGTGTAGCATTAAAGGTAATTCCATTAACATTAGTTGACTGCCACCAATCTAACTCAATAACTTGCTTGGCCCCCCATTTTAATAGTTTTCTTTTAAGTCCTAAGGGAACCAGAATAGTAAGTTGCGGATACCGCATTATAAGTTGGCGGATACTATTAAAATCAAGATGATCATAATGACTATGAGAGATTACCACTACATTAATTGGAGGTAATTTCTCAATGGTAATTGCTGGTTTTGTTCGTCGTTTTGGCCCAATAAATTGCACCGGCGATACCCGGTTAGAAAAAACTGGATCGGTTAATATCCATTGTTCATTAAGCTTTATCAAGGTAGTAGAATGTCCGATCCACCAAACTCTATCACCACTTAAGCTAATATCAATTGAGCTAACCCAATTTTGGATGAATGCTTGATATCCGCCTTTCGGCGGTAACACTTTACGTTGCAGTCGCCAACGCAAAGCATCAGTTAATTTAATTGAAAAAGGTTCAGTATTATCAAAACCTTTCTTTTTATGATGTGACTGATCACATATTATTTTGTTCGCTTTACTCATTAAGGGATATCTAGTTGTAGTTATTTAGCGCTGCGTTCTATTAATACCGCAACGTTACCAGCATTAGCAATGGCATCAGGTTTTGACACTTTTATTTTCAACCATTGTACCGAGAATTGCTCAATGACTAACATTGCGACACGTTCAGCTACAGTTTCAATCAACTCAAATTTATTTCTTTCAATAAATGACGTTATTGATTGCGACACAACAAAATAGTCTAAACAAAACTTCACATCATCACTTTGCCCAGCAGGTTGATTATCCCATGCCATTTCAAGATCAAGAACTAACTTTTGTTTAATCGTTTTTTCCCAATCATAAACACCAATTGTGGTATAAGCCGTTAGTGATTCAATGAATACTCTATCTTTAATTGTTAATGTCATATTCTATTCCAAATATAGATATTGTTTAAAATAGAGATTACCGAATCTTAATAAATTACGCTATAATTTATTTTAAATAATAGTAAATAATAGTTTATATGACGCGAATTTTTCAGCCTTACACAATCAATCAAAATAGTTTGATCACTTTAGATGATAATGCTTTTAATCACCTTATTCGAGTATTAAGAATGAAAACGGGGGAATCAATTACTCTTTTTGATGGTTCCAACAAAATTACGCCTGCCGTAATACATGAAGTTAATAAAAAAACGGTTATTGTTAAAACAGCAAACAGTGTGTTAGATAATCGAGAATCACCATTGAACATTCATTTAGGACAAGTAATTTCTCGGGGTGATAAAATGGAGTTTACTATTCAAAAATCGGTAGAATTAGGTGTTAATACCATTACTCCCCTACTTTCAGAACGTTGTGGCGTCAAACTCGATCAAGAAAGACTCGAAAAGAAAGTTCAGCAATGGCAAAAAATTGTTATTTCGGCTTGTGAACAATGTGGACGAAATATCATCCCAAGCATCAATCCAGTAATGAAATTAGAAAATTGGTGTGCAAATTTAACCGATAGTTTAAAACTTAACTTACACCCTAAAGCCGAACAAGGAATTAATCAATTAGCGAATGATAACAAAAATATTAGTTTATTAATTGGGCCGGAAGGTGGTCTATCTAATGAAGAAATTAACATGACTCATCAATATCAATTTACTGATATCTTGCTTGGACCGAGAGTATTACGTACTGAAACAGCGGCGTTAACTGCAATAACAGCCCTTCAAGTTCGTTTAGGTGATTTAGGTTAGTCGCAAGAAATAAATAAGTTAACAAATGATTGCTTTGCTTATTAATCGGTAACGGGTATGATAGTTGAAAACTTGATTATTATTGCTAATACCTCTTTCTACCTTGATTTTATATAAATTATTAAATAGGTAGAGCAGCATGCAAATCATCAACACCGAATTCAGTAAAATCAAATATAATCAGTAAGGAGTTACCATGATCAAACTTGGTATTGTTATGGACCCCATTAGCCATATCAAATTAAAAAAAGATACTAGTTTTGCGATGCTACTTGAAGCACAAAAACGCGGCTATCAACTTTATTATATGGAAATGAATGATCTGTTTTTACGCAATGGAGAAGCTAGTGCAACAACACGTACAGTAACAGTTCATAACAATAGTGAGCATTGGTTTGATTTTGGAGACGAACAGACTATAGCATTAAGAGAACTTGACGTAATATTAATGCGCAAAGATCCGCCTTTTGATACTGAATTTATCTATGCAACCTATATATTAGAGCGTGCAGAAGAAAAAGGAGTATTAGTAGTAAACAAACCCCAAAGTCTGCGTGATTGTAACGAAAAATTATTTACGGCTTGGTTTGCTGATTTTACACCTGAAACCTTAGTTACTCGCCAGACATCACAAATTAAAGCTTTTCATCAACAATATCATGACATCATTTTAAAACCACTAGATGGCATGGGTGGTTCGTCAATTTTTCGAGTAAAACAAGATGATCCTAATGTTTCGGTGATTATTGAAACGCTTACTGAACATAATACCCGTTATTGCATGGCGCAAACATTTATTCCCGCAATCAAAGATGGAGATAAACGTGTTTTAGTTGTCGACGGTGTACCCGTGCCTTACTGCTTAGCAAGAATCCCACAAAAAGGGGAAACACGAGGAAACTTAGCAGCTGGTGGACATGGTGAAGTCCGACCATTAAGTGATAGTGATTGGCAAATCGCTAATAGTATCGGCCCTGTTTTGCAACAAAAAGGACTACTATTTGTGGGACTTGATATTATTGGTGACAAACTAACCGAAATTAACGTTACTAGCCCGACTTGTGTTCGAGAAATTGAAGCTGCTAACCCAGATTTATCAATCACAGGTTTATTAATGGATGCTATTGAATCAAGATTAAATATAAAGAGTTAAAAATGATTAGAGAATATCAAGCAAAAGATTTAGATGCCATAATGACAATTTGGCTTCAAGGTAATGAACAAGCACATAATTTTATCGATCCTGAGTTTTTTAAACAAAACTTTGAATTAGTGAAGATGTTGATCCCAAT
Source organism: Gilliamella apis (assembly GCF_030758615.1). NCBI lineage: Bacteria > Pseudomonadati > Pseudomonadota > Gammaproteobacteria > Orbales > Orbaceae > Gilliamella > Gilliamella apis. The sequence continues at coordinate 1,317,405 of NZ_CP132381.1, read as the reverse complement.
GTCAACAATATATGTTCAAGATATCAACGGCGTTGTTGTTGGTTTTATTGGCCTAACTGAAAACTATATCTCAGGTTTATATGTTGAAAAAAATTCTCGTCATCAAGGTACGGGGGCAGCATTAGTTGAAAAGGCCAAACAACGTCATAACGAATTAATGGTACATGTTTACAAACAAAATAGTGATGCAATTAACTTTTATTTATCACAAAATTTTGAAATTGTTGGTGAATCAATTAATGAAGAAACCAATCATCCTGAAATATTAATGCGCTGTAATGTTGAACATAAAGTCAAAATAGGTAAATGTGCATTATAAATTTAACGACAATGTGAGCATATGAATTTAAAAAATCATTTTATTATAGCCATGCCTACTGTTAATGACTCAATTTTTAGTCGTTCAGTAATATATATTTGTGAACATAATCGTGATGGTGCAATGGGGATTATTATTAATAAACCCATTGTTGATCTCAACGTAGAAACGGTATTATCCCGTTTAGAAATAACCGCATCAAAAAGTTGTGCTGAACTTGAACACCCAGTGTTTTGTGGCGGCCCGCTTGCTGAAGAGCAAGGATTTATTCTTCATACTCCTCATCAAGGGTTTGCTTCAAGTATAAAAATTTCTGATGATATCATGATTACCACATCTCTCGATGCATTAAAATCTATTGGCTCACCAGAACAACCAAAAGATCTTTTCTTAGCATTAGGTTATTCAAGTTGGCAATCATTACAACTTGAAAGTGAAGTAGCAAAAAATGATTGGTTAGTTACCGATGTTGATCCTGCAATTATCTTCGAGGTAGCTATTGAAGATCGTTGGCAGAAAGCAGCTGAATCATTGGGCATTAATATTAAAATGATTTCACCTCAAATGGGTAACGCATAAATTATGGCTACCATCATTGCATTTGATTTTGGTACAGCGAGCATCGGCGCAGCTATCGGTCAAGATATAACCAAGACTGCAAATCCACTTTGTTCATTCAAAGCTCGAGATGGTATCCCTAATTGGCCGTCAATAGAGAAAGTACTTAATGAATGGAAACCTGATTATTTAGTGGTGGGATTGCCACTAAATATGGATGGCACAGAGCAACCGTTAACCGCAAGAGCACGCAAATTTGCTAACCGTCTGCATGGAATGTTTGGCTATCAAGTTCATTTACAAGATGAACGATTATCAACCGTTGAAGCAAAATCACATATTTTTGCTTCACGTGGCTACCGAGCCCTTGAAAAAGGCCATGTCGATGCGACTTCGGCAATTATTATTTTAGAAAGTTGGTTCGAAAATAGCGAATCTTGATAATCAAGAAATTATTTTAACAATAATTAGTCGCCAATAAATTTCATCCTTGCTAAAATAACAAGCAATTTTTTCTATTGAAAGGACTGCTCCCCGTGTCAAATAATAAATCTCTTAGCTATAAAGATGCTGGTGTCGATATCGATGCTGGCAATGAATTGGTTAATCGTATTAAATCTGTCGTAAAAGAGACCAAACGTCCTGAAGTTATGGGTGGACTTGGTGGTTTTGGTGCATTATGTGCAATTCCGGAAAAATATAAACAACCTATTTTAGTTTCAGGTACTGATGGTGTTGGCACTAAATTACGCCTTGCAATGGATTTAAATCGCCATGAATCAATTGGTATTGATTTGGTTGCTATGTGCGTTAATGATTTAATTGTTCAAGGAGCTGAGCCTTTATTTTTCCTCGACTATTATGCTACAGGTAAATTAAATGTCGATGTTGCCGCAACAGTTGTTACGGGTATTGCGGAAGGTTGTAAACAATCTGGGTGTGCATTGGTTGGCGGTGAAACTGCAGAAATGCCTGGTATGTATCATGGCGATGATTATGACTTAGCGGGCTTTTGTGTCGGTGTAGTTGAAAAATCAGAAATGATTGATGGTAGTAAAGTTCAAGATGGCGATGCACTAATTGCCCTTGCATCAAGTGGTGCGCATTCAAATGGTTATTCATTAGTACGTAAAATTATCGAAGTTAGTGGTGTTAATCCAGCAACAGAACAATTAGACGGAAAACCATTAGCAGATCACTTACTTGCGCCAACTAAGATTTATGTAAAATCAGTACTTGATTTGATTTCAAAAATCGATGTTCATGCTATTGCACACATTACTGGCGGTGGTTTTTGGGAAAACATTCCACGAGTTTTACCTGATAACACTCAAGCTGTTATTGATGAATCTAGTTGGCAATGGCCGGCCATCTTTAATTGGTTACAACAAGCAGGTAATGTAAGCCGTCATGAAATGTACCGTACTTTCAATTGTGGAGTAGGTTTAATCATCGCTTTACCAAAACAGTTAGCCGAACAAGCAATTAATTTACTTAATCAGCATGGTGAAAAAGCTTGGTTACTTGGCGAAATAAAACACTCTTCATCAACTGAACGAGTTGTTATTCAGTAATATATACAATATCAATTTTTGTCTAGTAATTGTAACTAATCAGCTAATATTACTGGACAAAAATCATCGATATAAGAATCTTCAAAAAAATTCCTTGCAGTATCAACCTAATATTTACATTTTATGTTTTTCAATACCAAAACCCTTCCTTATTTATTTTTACTAAAAACGTATAGTTAGCCAAAAATTTAACTTAAAAATAACTAAAAGCTATCTTAGTTTCTGGTACAATAAGCAAAATTATTATAACTAAGTAATGTCATAATACTCTAAGATACAAGGTTTTTTAATGATCATATCAGATGCTAATAGTGCGGTGTCATCTGTCGCATATCGTGCAAACGAAGTCGTTGCTATTTATCCAATAACTCCAAGTTCATCTATGGCTGAACAAGCCAGCACGTGGGCGGAATTCAATAAACCCAATGTTTTTGGTGATACGCCGAAAGTCGTTGAAATGCAATCCGAAGCAGGAGCAATATCAACCGTACATGGCGCATTAATGACTGGGGCATTAGCAACATCATTTACTTCATCGCAAGGTCTGTTATTAATGATTCCTTCGCTATATAAAATAGCTGGGGAATTAACACCATTTGTATTACATGTTGCTGCCCGTACTGTTGCAACTCATGCCTTGTCTATTTTTGGTGATCATTCTGATGTTATGTCTGTCAGGCAAACTGGTTTTGCGATGTTGTGTTCTAGCTCGGTACAAGAAGCACAAGATTTAGCCTTAATTTCGCAAATTGCAACACTCAATAGTAGAGTGCCATTTATTCATTTTTTTGATGGTTTTAGAACTTCACACGAGGTAAATAAAATTTATCCAATCAGTGATGAACAGATTCGTAATTTGCTTCCCCATCAAGCTATTGATGCTTTTCGCCACCGCGCCTTAACGCCTGATAATCCAGTTATTCGTGGTACATCAGCTAATCCTGATACCTACTTCCAATGCCGTGAAGCAGTTAATCCATATTATGAGTATACCTTCAATCATGTTGCAGATGCTATGCAAGCCTTTGAAAAAGAGACAGGTAGGAAGTATCAACCTTTCGAATATTATGGCGCAAAAGATGCTGAACGTATCATTGTCATTATGGGCTCCGGCGTCAGCACCACGAAGGAAGTTGTCGATCATCTGATTAAAAATGACGAAAAAGTTGGCGTCGTTATCGTAAGATTATTCCGACCATTTTCAGCAACTCATCTACTTGACGTTATTCCGCAAACTGTGAAAAAAATCGCAGTACTAGATCGTACCAAAGAACCAGGAGCACAAGCTGAACCTCTTTATCTAGATGTAATGACAGCCTTTGCTGAGAGTTTTTCACGTGGCGAACGAAACCATTTACCGCAAATTATTGGTGGTCGTTATGGTTTATCATCGAAAGAGTTCGATCCTCGCTGTGTATTAGCTATTTTTAATGAACTAACAACAGAGAAACCTAAACCTCGCTTTACCGTTGGTATTTATGACGATATAACCGGCTTGTCACTACCATTACCAGAAAAATCTATCCCACAAAAATCAGCACTTGAAGCACTATTTTATGGTTTAGGCAGTGATGGTACGGTTTCAGCGACCAAAAATAATATCAAAATCATTGGTGATAGTTCACCATTTTATGTACAAGGTTATTTTGTTTACGATTCGAAAAAAGCAGGTGGTTTAACCACGTCTCATCTTCGAGTTAACCTTGAACCAATAGATTCACCATATTTGATAACCAGCGCCCATTTTATCGGTTGTCATCAAGATCAGTTTATCGACAAATATCAAATAGTTGAAAGATTAAAAGATGATGGTATTTTCTTACTAAATACACCTTATAGTAAGGATGAAGTTTGGCATAGATTACCTAAAGAAGTGCAAATTCAATTAATTAAGAAAAAAGCACATTTTTATATTATTAATGCAGCTAAAATTGCTCGAGAATGTAATTTAGGTGCAAGAATTAATACAGTCATGCAAGCTGCATTCTTCCATTTATCAGAAATATTTAAAAATGATTTTAGTATTTCACAGCTAAAAGAAGTTATTGCCAAAAGTTACAGCAGTAAAGGACAAGATATTGTTGAAAATAACTGGAAAGCACTCGATTTAGCCATTGCATCTCTTGAGCAAATTCCATTAAGTTGCGTGGATGAAAGTAGTCCATCACGCCCGCCAGTTGTGCCAAGCAATGCCCCTGATTTTGTTAAAATGGTCACTGCAACTATGTTAGCTGGCTTAGGCGATAGTTTACCTGTTTCAGCCTTTCCACCCGATGGAACATGGCCAGTTGGCACCACCAAATGGGAAAAACGTAATATTGCTGAAGAAATACCAATCTGGCAACCTGAACTTTGTACTCAATGTAACCATTGTGCAGTTGCTTGCCCTCATGCAGCTATTCGAGCAAAAGTTGTTGAACCAGATGATATGATCAATGCACCAGAATCACTAAGCTCACTTGAAGTAAAAGCTCGAGATATGAAAGGTCAACGTTATGTTTTACAAGTTGCGCCTGAAGATTGTACCGGATGTAATTTATGTGTTGAAGTTTGTCCTTCACGTGACCGTAATAACTTTGATGTTAAAGCCATTAACATGCGTTCACGAATTGACAATTTAGAAACTCAGCGTGCTAACTATAATTATTTCACCGACCTTCCTGATCGGGAAATCAAAACGCTAGAACGAATTGATGTACGTACATCACAACTATTAACACCTTTATTTGAATATTCTGGTGCTTGTGCCGGTTGTGGTGAAACACCATACATCAAACTACTAACCCAATTATATGGTGATCATCTCGCTATTGCTAATGCAACGGGTTGCTCGTCAATTTATGGTGGTAATTTACCATCTTCACCATATACAACCGATCGCAATGGCCGTGGACCGGCTTGGGCAAATTCACTATTTGAAGATAATGCCGAATTTGCACTTGGTTATCGTATTACTTATGATCAACATAAAAAACGAGCATTACGTTTGCTTGAACATGTTGCCGGTGAGATTTCGCCAGAGATTGTTATTAATTTACAATCACCAGATTTATCAATTGATGAAAAACGAACTCAAGTTAATTTATTACGTCAACAATTAGCGCATTTAACTTCAGCAGAAGCTAAGGAGTTAATGCAAGATGCTAATTATCTAATTGATAAATCAGTATGGGCTATTGGTGGTGATGGTTGGGCTTATGATATTGGCTTTGGTGGACTCGATCATGTAATGAGTTTAACCGAAAACGTTAACATCTTAGTGCTCGATACCCAATGCTACTCGAATACAGGAGGACAGCAATCTAAAGCAACACCGATGGGAGCTGTATCCAAATTTGCAGATTTAGGTAAACATAAAGCTCGTAAAGATTTTGGGGTCAGTGTAATGATGTATGGCCACGTTTATGTCGCTCAAGTTGCTTTAGGTTCGCAATTGAACCAAACACTTAAAGCATTACAAGAAGCCGAAGCTTATGATGGCCCTTCTCTGGTTATTGCTTATAGCCCTTGTGAAGAACATGGTTACGACTTATCTAAATCTCATGAACAGATGAAAGATTTAGTTAAATCTGGTTTCTGGCCGCTATATCGTTATGATCCACGCCGCATGCAAGAAGGAAAACCAGGTTTAGTGTTAGACTCTAAAGCACCAAACAGTCAATCATTAACGGATATTTTACTTAAAGAGCAACGTTTCCGTCGTTTAGAAACACTTGAACCAGTTATTGCCAATACTTTACATGAGCAATCAACTAAAATGGTAAATTCTAAATATAAATTCTTGCAAATGCTGGCAACCTATTCTGATATTGAAACACCAGCAGATAGTTAATAACAAAGTAACTATCAGGCAAAAATAGTCTTAGTTATGAGGTCTTAAGATCATTGTTCGTATATTCATTAATAGTAGCAATGATCTTAAACATTGACATAATGCAGTGCAAATCCGAACTAAATTAGTGCGCTTTTCAATCTAGCTAATTAGTATTCAAACATCATAAATTCCCCAATCTTTAATTTTATCAATTTGATATCAGTTATTTCTATTTGTTTATTAAATTGGTATGAATCTTGCTGTATTTTATATTTGTAAAAGCGGACTGAACGTGAGGTGAATTATGGTAACAAATTTAAACATTAGTCGTAGAACATTATTGGGTTTTTCTACTGCAGCTATTGCTGGGTTATCTGTAAATCAATTATTATCTAAAGCCTATGCTAGCGAGTTACAAAAAACGATTTCATTCTCACTTCCGGTAATGGATACAGCTGTTACACCTAGTCTAGATAATCCAGTTAGACTCAACTTTAATGAAAATGCCATAGGTATGTCGGGAACAGCCAAACAAGCAGCTATAGATGCAGTTCCGAAAGCTAATCGATATGCTAAAGCTGAAATACTGCTATTGAGTAAAAGATTAGCACAGTATCATAATGTTAGCGAGGAACATATTTTATTAACAGCAGGATCATCTGAGGGTATTCGTAGTGCCATTGCTGCTCATATAAATCCTAACACTCAACTAGTTATTCCAGAATTGACTTATGGTGATGGGGAGCATTTCGCTAAAACTTTTAATTTGAAAATAACTAAAGTTCCTTCATTAAAAGATTGGCAAATTGATATTAACGGTTTGCGCAAAGCGGTTGAAAATCATCAAGGATTTTCGATTGTTTATCTAGTAAATCCGAACAATCCTACATCTACGGTAATTGGTTACAAAGAAGTTGAATCGTGGATAACAAGTAAGCCTAAAAATACATTATTTATTATTGATGAAGCTTATGCCGAGTTTGTCAATGATCCGGTATTCCGTTCTGTTGATAGTTTAATTTTTCAAGGTTATAGCAATATTATTTTACTGAAAACTTTTTCAAAAATTCATGCTATGGCAGGTTTGCGAGTCGGTTATGTTGTCAGTTCGCCAGATAATATCAAAAATATTGGTCAGTATGTAGCAGGTGAAAAACTGAATTACTGTGGAGTTTGTGCTGCTCTTGCATCAATCGATGATAATCAATTTTTGACCTACTCAAAGAAAGCAACTGATGTATCACGTAATATTATGGAAAAAGTATTGTCAGAATTAGGATTACACTATCTTAAATCAGAAACAAACTTTATCTTTCATAAGAGCCCTATTGAGTTGGGACAATATCGTGAATTAATGAAGAAAAATTTTATATTAATAGGACGTGATTCTAATCCAGCTACCAACTGGTGCCGAATATCATTGGGAACACCTGGCGAAATGTTGTATGTTGCCAATGTGTTATATGGTTTAAGAGAAAAATCACTGATATAAAATTGGAAAAACTAAGGAAAGGAAACAAAGACTCACTGAATATATTTCATATCAGTGAGTCAAAATTTTATTTAACTTTAGTATCAATTACCCGACGAGTCATCCAATAATGTTTTTTCCAATAATCTTCTTTTAAATTAGAGAAAATAACACCTTTTGATGTCGAAGCATGTAGGAATTTACCATCAGCATAATAGATGCCAACATGCAAACCACTTCGACTACGGCCAGTTTTAAAAAATACTAAATCACCAGCTTTAGGGGTGGTAACTTTATAACCTAATTTAGCTTGTTCAGCAGCACTTCTTGGTAGCGTTTTTGCCAATCTATTTTTGTAGAAATTCATGACTAAAGCAGAACAATCACTACCGGCTAAAGTCGTCCCACCATAACGATATGGGGTTTTTTTCCATTTTTTATAATGTTGATCGATTTTTGCCAAAATAACTGGATCTGATTTATTTACAGCTACTTGCCCCTGACTGCTACTACAACCAAACAATACAAACAGAGAAAAAATAAGTGAAATTACTAAACATCGTTTTCTAACACTGCTGCAATTGTTGCGCAACTTGATTAATAACCGACTGTCTTTTTTTATCATTTCTTTTTGATCCTTTATTTAAAGTCGACCACTGCGAATAACGTCTCGCTACCTTTAGACTTTTAGGTAACACACCTTTTTGCCACTCGTTTTTATCTAATCTAGATAATCTAATCGGGCTGGTGTTCGCGTGGCTGCGATAATTTAGACTCTCTTTTAGTTGAACTAATCGTAAAGAAAGAAAACAAATAATCACATCATCAACACTTAATTTACTATATCCAGAAAACTGATAGCGCATTCTAGATCCATAATGCTTTGCAGTTTGCATCAAACTACCCACCGCAGCGCCAATTAACGCAGCTGAACCAAAGGATAATCCACCGGTAGCTAAATCAATACTAGCTCCGATAGTTGCGCCAGACACAAATCCTTTGGTCAAATGCATACCCATCAATTTCAACGCATCTAAGTTAAACAAATCAGCATTATATCTACCTTTAATTAAAGGTAGATTCTCTTCACTCTCTTGAGTTGAATCAAATTGATATAGTTGCAATAAATCGTTAATTACTTTTTGTTCACGTAACCTGACTTTATTTTGCATATCAGTTACAGCTTGATTATCATCCGATTTTGCCATTTTATAAAAAGCAGTCACATCAACCAATGCTTCGGCAATAAGCTTATTTGCTGTATGATTACGCGATTCACGAATCCTCGTAATATTATCTAACCAATTATCCAATATTTTTTTAGCTGGTTCAATTAATAAAGCTAAACTTTTGTATAATTTTTCCTCACCATCTATGGGTGGAAACATAGCGTTGAACCCAATGATAGCATGGATCCCCATTCTTGAAAGCAATCTTTTCCATTCCTTTTCGTTTTGTTCTTTAGTTGAAGTGAAGTTAAGGACAGCAAGAATGGGTTTATCACTATTCGCTAAGATGGCTAATTCATCGTGATATTTAGGTAGCACAGGCTCTCTCACATCGATGACATAAATAGCTGCATCACAATTTAACACTTGTCTAATGACTTTTGCTTCTTGATTAAAAAGGTTTTCAGCCTCTGGACTTTGTAAAAAATTCGTTAATTTATCGATACCATCAAGCTTAGTATTTGCTGGTAAAAGTTGTGTTATATAATCATAAAGCGCCAAACTATCTTCAAAACCAGGAGTATCATAAAAAGTGATGTCAGTATCATTAGCCAACGGCAACTTAATCGACTCGACGTGTCTTGTAGTGCCTGGTTTATCTGAAACATCACCAAAATGACTATTGTACGATAATGCTCGTAAAAGCGAAGTTTTACCAAAATTTGCATGGCCAACTATCGCTAATTTCAATGAAGTTATCATATTAATTATCCTGCTCTAACCAATTAGGATTAGCTAATGGTAAAGATAACGATTGCCAATTATGAAATTGCTTTCCTTGATTAATAAACCATATCCGAGATTGCTGTGATTTATTAATTAACTGTTGAATAAAGTTCAATAATCCTCGATCAGGTGCTCGATCAGTATCGATGGCAATTAATAATTTTTTCGCCGGTTTTAGTTGCAAATAATCTAATATAGCAATCCGTTGTTCACGGGTATTGAGAAATCCATAGAACGGAACAATAGTTGCCGGTTTCCAACTGTCAACGATGTCCACTGCAACCAAATAGATACCATGTCCTTCTTCAATTTGCGAAATCGGCAATTGCCATCTAATTTCACCTAATTTATCTTCATCTTCTACATTAGTGACTAATGGCTGCAATTGTCGTGCTAGTATTTGATAATCTGGATCATCTAAATTTAATTTAAGCTTACGACTGCTTAGCATCCAGATGACACCACAAAAAATCATTAGAAATAAACGAACAATTAAGCCATAAAAAATAAAAACGCCAAGTAACCATATCGCCCATGAAGAACGAATATCACCAGCACTTAATGCATGTTCACTAAGTTTAATCACTTCATCTTTTGGAATAGAAAATCCAAACCAAGAAGGTAAATAACCTAAATAATGAGTCAATTGGGTAATTGAATCCGCACTTAATAAAGTTGTTTTCCATTCAAAACTATAATGTTGTGTAGAAAAAAGTACTAGCAAAACGATTAAAGCGCTAGTCAAAATAACTGTCCAAAACAGATTAAGAACAAAACCTAATAACCAATGAATTCGATAACCAAATAATGAAACAAAAGCGGGAACAAGTTGTTTTACGGTCTTTTTTTGGTAAAGTTTTTCTGCTATCCATAACCAACAGTGAATTAATAGGCTACCACCAAACCGAGAAAAAAATAACAATGAGCAAAGCCAGATAATTAGCGTAATAAAATGAACACCCAATAAACTGAATAACGCCCAATATAAATTGATTGGATTTTGACTTAATGCGCCAAATGTCAACGAGCTACCGATAAAAAGCGAAAAAAACAATAATAGCAAAAATGAGAGCTTAATTGAGCGCAACATGACTTTTTGTGCCAAATATAAACCATTTTGTTTAGATAATAAGGTAGCTCGCATAACAATACGATTAACCAAAGATGTTGGCATAGCTTTAACTTGCCGATTAATATCTTGATCAGCAAAGCGTCCAGATTGTGACTCAATTAAATGAATAGTTTCAGTAAGCCATAAAGATTTTAGCTTTTCACGCATTTTAATTTAATTTTCACATATTGGTTCGTCATAAAAGAAACGCGACATAAGTCGCGTTTAAAATCGATTAAATCGCTTACTGGGTAATTTCACCAATTTTATTTAAAAGAGTTTGAATCCGTTGCTGCCAAATTTGTTGGTCTTGTTTTAATTTTTCATTTTCATCACGTAATGCTTTCATTTCATCAGAACTATCATTAATTAATTGTTCAAGTTCTTGATTGCCTTGTTTTAATCTAGCGATCTCTTGTTGCAATGTATTAATGGTGTTAACAGTGTTTTGAATTCTAGTTTCTAATTGATTCAATATTTCTAATGACATATTTTTCCTCAAGCTCAATTTATTTGGTGTATAATAAGTAGTATTATAACCAATTCATTCTGAAATCAACACCTTTTTAAATTTTAAGTTGGAGAAAAATATGCGAAAACCTCTCGTTATGGGTAACTGGAAACTCAATGGTAGTATCGGTATGGCAAAAGACTTAGTCACAGGATTAAGAAATGAGCTATCAACAGATGCCAACTGTGGCATTGCAATTGCACCGCCTAGCGTTTATTTAGATTTTGTAGCACACCAATTAGGTGGCTCAAACATTCTTTTAGGCGCTCAAGATGTCGGTATTCATCTTTCTGGTGCTTATACTGGTGAAGTATCAGCAACTATGTTAAAAGAAATCGGCGTAACTCACGTTATTATTGGACATTCTGAACGTCGTACTTATCACAAAGAATCTGATGAATTTATTGCGCAAAAATTTGGTGTATTAAAAGAAGCAGGTTTAGTACCAGTACTTTGTATTGGTGAAACTGAAGCTGAGAACGAAGCTGGCCAAACTCAAGCAGTATGTGCTCGTCAAATCGATGCTGTCATTAATGCATTAGGTGTACAAGCATTTAACGGTGCGGTAATTGCTTATGAACCAGTTTGGGCAATCGGTACAGGAAAATCTGCAACTCCTGCTCAAGCACAAGCTGTTCACAAATTTATCCGTGATCATATTGCTAAACAAGATGCAGCTGTAGCTGAACAAGTAATCATTCAATATGGTGGTTCAGTTAATGATAAAAATGCAGCTGAACTATTTACACAACCGGATATTGATGGTGCTTTGGTTGGTGGTGCTTCATTAAAAGTTGATGCATTTGCAGCAATCGTTAAAGCAGCAGAACAAGCTAAGAAATAAAACGTAAGACGCCTATCTTAGGCGTCTTTTTCTACTCAGTAATACAATTGTAACTTATTTTTTAACCTTCTTTTCGTATCTAGATGGCCAAATTTGCTCAACAGGTACTTGTAAATATTCAGAGATAATACGTTCATATTTAGGACAATGTCGATATAATGCATTACGTAAAGTATCAGCCTGTAAACCACTTGAACGTGAAAGAGCTCTTAAATTTCCACCTCGAATTTTAATCTCACCTACTACTCTTGATGGTGTCCAGTCTTGATCTTGTTCTCTCATTATGAGATCCTCTATTGGTTAAATTTTTTGCTATTGTAAAGATTATCGGTATTACGCGACTAAAGCGATAACAAGTTACCAACAAAGAATAACATATAAAAAAACGAATTAAAATAATAAAAACAAAAAAATATCTAGAAATGGAATAAAAAACAATGGAAAATAAAGTAAAAAAACAGTCAGATCAAGAAAAAACACGAGCACTAACCAGTACGGGAGTAATAAACTTTAAAAATCGATTAACTATTGTTTTAGAAGGTCTCTCAGGAAACGCTTTTGCAAAAAAAGTAGGAATGTCTGAAGCAGTAATACGAGATTATTTATGTGGTAAAACCTATCCATCGCTAAATAGATTGGCAACAATAGCTCAGAAATGCGATGTACCAATCGAGTGGCTTGTGACAGGAAAGGGAGAATGTCGTTTACTTCCAGAAAGCCAAGGTAAAGGTTCTATTGATATTCCATTTCATCATCTCAATGAAACAAATAGTGCATTTTCAGTTTTGGAAACAATTCCATTTGATATCACCTTAATCAAACATCATGGTTGTGAAGTTGATAATCTAGTCGCTGTTTGGGCTAAGGGTGATAGTATGGAACCAACTATATCAAATCATGATATCCTTATTATCAATAAAGCTTATGCTAAACCTATTGATGGTTTTCTTTATGCGGTACAGTACGATGAGCATATAAGTATCAAGCGTATTCAAAATCAAGGTGCTAACTTAGTTTTAATTTCAGATAACCCTAAATATCCAGCTATGGTGGTTGACAGAAAAGAACAGGACGATTTTAAAATAATCGGTCATGTAGTCTATTTATTAAAAGATCTTAATTAATATCACCATAATAAAACTATTTCTAATTTTAACTCCATTGATATTATCAATGGAGTTTTGAACCATAATTATTTTTTTCTGCGAATAGATATCAGCAGACAACTATTAATCAAAATTTGTTAATCTAATCCATATCCCTCTTTTGCATAGCCTTATACATTTCATCATAATTATGCTAAAATTATCACAAAATTTTTGCCCATTGATTTAGTTATTATGCCAAATATAAACACTCGAAAAAAAGTCGTTGTCGGCATGTCTGGCGGCGTAGACTCTTCCGTTTCTGCTTATTTATTACAACAACAAGGTTACGATGTTGTTGGTTTATTTATGAAAAATTGGGAAGAAGATGACACTGAAGAATATTGTTCAGCGGCGATCGATTTAGCCGATGCGCAAGCAGTTTGTGATAAATTAAACATCAAATTACACACAATCAATTTTGCTGCCGAATACTGGGATAACGTATTTGAACATTTTTTATCCGAATATAAAGCGGGTAGAACGCCTAATCCTGATATCCTGTGCAATAAAGAGATCAAATTTAAAGCTTTTCTTGAATATGCAGCCGAAGATCTTGGCGCTGATTATATCGCTACCGGTCATTATGTTCGCAAGCGAGAAAATGGAAATAAAGTCGAATTACTGCGCGGTATAGATAACAATAAAGACCAAAGTTATTTTTTATATACGCTGAGTGAAAATCAAATTAGACAAAGCTTATTTCCTGTTGGTGAACTGGAAAAACCACAAGTACGAAAAATAGCCGAAAAACTGGGCCTAGCAACAGCAGCAAAAAAAGACTCAACAGGGATCTGTTTTATTGGTGAAAGAAAATTCAGTGACTTTTTAGCTCGTTATTTACCCGCACAATCAGGAGTGATTCGTACTGTAGACGGTGAAGTTATTGGTCAACATCAAGGTCTAATGTATCACACATTAGGACAACGTAAAGGACTTGGTATAGGTGGTCTAAAACAAGCCGATGATACACCATGGTATGTTGTTGACAAAGACATAAAAAATAATGAATTAATTGTAGCCCAAGGTCATGATCATCCTGCTTTGTTTTCGGATGGATTAATTGCTCAACAACTACACTGGGTTGATCGTAAAGTTGTAACTAAACCTTTTCAATGCACAGTAAAAACCCGTTATCGTCAACAAGATATTGTTTGTAATGTCACACCATTAGAACAAGATAAAATTCAAGTAATGTTTGAACAACCTGTTGCAGCAGTAACACCAGGGCAATCAGCGGTATTCTATCAAGATGAAGTCTGCCTTGGTGGCGGTATTATTGAGGAACGAATTGTAAGCAGTAAGGATCATTAAAGTGAATAGTAAATACCATCATATTGCAATAGCCCTTGCCGGCGTAACACAAAGTGCGTCACTTATTCCCCAACTTGCTAATACAGGGGTTTGTAACAATACGCTTTATCAAATAGCAATTAAAAGCATATTTAATACATCACCAAAAACCACTGATGATGTTTATGATGGTATTATCAATATTAAAACTGGTCTTGAAACACTTATCTCACTACTATCATCCAATCAAAAGCAACAAGTTGAAATCATCCGTTATTTGTTTGGTGCATTAAGTGTCACTAGCAAACTTTTAAAAAATAATGATGCACTAGGTAAAATAGATCAACGTTTACAACGGATATCTGGACTTTATTCAGATATGAATCAGGAGACAATTGGTAATCATGTTGATGATCTCTCTTATTCATTAGCGGGAATCTATTCGGATATTATCAGTCCTCTATCAACCAAAATCAAAGTAGTAGGTAAAGCTGAGTATTTACAAAATTCATTAGTGCAAGCCAAAGTTAGAGCTTCACTACTAGGTTGTGTTCGTTCCGCCATTTTATGGTACCAAGTTGGTGGTAGTCGCTGGCAAGTTTTGCTGGGTCGTAAACGAATATGTAATGCAGCACAAGAATTATTAAAAGATATTAATCAACAAAGTTATTAAATTTAAAAAAATAGCAACGGAGTAAAACCGATGGAATTATCTGCTCTTACCGCCCTATCACCAATTGATGGTCGTTATGGTGACAAAACAACAGAATTACGCACCATTTTTAGTGAATATGGTTTGTTAAAATATCGTGTGCAAGTTGAAGTTCGATGGCTACAAAAACTCGCTAAACAAGCAGATATTCTTGAAGTACCAACGCTAAGTGAGCAAGCTACTAAGCACCTTAATGAAATTGTTGAGAACTTTAATGAACAAGATGCAATACGCATCAAAACAATCGAAAAGACAACAAATCATGATGTTAAAGCTGTTGAGTATTTCTTAAAAGAAAAAGTTAACACTAACGAAGAACTGCAAGCTATTAATGAATTTATCCACTTTGCCTGTACATCAGAAGATATCAACAATCTATCTTATGCTTTAATGTTAAAAACAGCCAGAGACACAGTTCTTATCCCTTACTGGAACAAATTAATTACTATCATCACTACGCAAGCTAAGACTTATCGTGACTTACCATTATTATCAAGAACACACGGACAACCAGCTACACCTTCCACTATCGGTAAAGAATTTGCCAATGTTGCTTATCGATTAAAAAGACAGTTAAAACAATTAGAGTCAATTGAAATCCTAGGTAAAATCAATGGCGCTACAGGTAATTATAATGCGCATATGGTTGCTTATCCACAAATCAATTGGCATAAATTTAGTGAGGAATTTGTAACTTCATTAGGATTACAGTGGAATCCATATACTACCCAAATTGAACCACATGATTATATTGCTGAATATTTTGATTGTATTGCCCGTTTTAATACAATTATGATCGATTTTGATCGTGATGTTTGGGGGTACATCGCTCTAAATCATTTTAAACAGAAAACCGTTGCAGGTGAAATTGGTTCTTCAACTATGCCACATAAAGTTAACCCAATTGATTTTGAGAATTCAGAAGGCAATTTGGGCCTTGCTAATGCAATTATGAGTCATCTTGGTAGTAAATTACCTATTTCTCGTTGGCAACGAGATTTAACCGACTCAACGGTATTACGTAATCTCGGAGTAGGTATTGGTTATGCGATTATTGCTTATCAGTCAACACTTAAAGGTCTAAA
Source organism: Gilliamella apis (assembly GCF_030758615.1). Classification (NCBI taxonomy): domain Bacteria; kingdom Pseudomonadati; phylum Pseudomonadota; class Gammaproteobacteria; order Orbales; family Orbaceae; genus Gilliamella; species Gilliamella apis. Next base: position 1,301,013 of record NZ_CP132381.1, on the reverse strand, counting down.
TAAACTTGAAGTAAATCAAGAGCATCTACTTGATGAACTTAATCGAAATTGGGAAGTATTAGCTGAACCTATTCAAACCGTGATGCGTCGTTATGGTATCGAAAAACCATACGAAAAATTAAAAGAATTAACGCGAGGTAAACGTGTTGATGCACAAGGAATGCAACAATTTATCGATTCGTTAGCGTTACCTGAACATGAAAAAGCTCGTTTAAAACAGTTAACCCCAGCAAATTACATTGGTTTTGCCATTAATTTTGTTGATGAATTATAACTGACATTATGAGTGTCGCAGCCTAAAGCTCAAACATAATGAGTTTTAGGCTAACCAATTTATGTTGAATGACATATAACAACAAAAATATTTAAAATTCGGTAGATAGGGAGCATCATTGAAAATCCGCATCGCAACAAGAAAAAGTCCCTTAGCCCTTTGGCAAGCTAACTTTGTTAAACAACAATTAATGACTATCCACCGAGATTTAACCGTTGAACTAATCCCAATGGTAACTAAAGGTGATGTACTATTGGATAGTCCGCTATCGAAAATCGGTGGTAAAGGGTTATTTGTCAAACAATTAGAACAAGCCATAATAGATAATAAAGCTGATATTGCCGTTCATTCTATTAAAGACATTCCAGCTCAATTTCCTACAGGATTAACACTTGCTACAATCTGTCAACGAGATGATGTTCGTGATGCATTTATATCAAATCAATATCAATGTTTAGATGATTTACCTAATGGCGCTATCATTGGCACCTCAAGTTTAAGACGTCAATGTCAATTACGGGCTAAATATCCACATCTCATAATCAAGGATTTACGTGGTAATGTTGGTTCGCGCTTATCAAAATTGGATAATCAAGAATATGATGGCATAATTCTAGCTGCGGTTGGTTTAAAACGACTAGGATTACAGGAACGAATCAAGCAATACATTGATACTGACTTAATTTTACCCGCGGTAGGCCAAGGTGCAGTTGGTATCGAAACTCGAATCAATGATGAAACAATCTTGCAATTACTTGCGCCACTTGATGATAAACATAGCCGAATTTGTATTCAAGCCGAAAGAGCAATGAATCAGGCATTGCAAGGTGGCTGTCAAGTGCCTATTGCCTGTCAAAGTCTTTTAAATAACAATTTATTAACCTTAAATGGTTTAGTTGGCAGTCTAGATGGTTCAACAATTATTAAAGTTAGTATAACAGGAGCTGCCAAAGAAGCCGAGAGCTTAGGTGAAAAATTGGCTGCAAAATTATTAGCTAAAGGCGCTGATAAAATATTAGCGGAACTAATTAACTAATGATTTATATTACTCGCCCTTCCCCCGAAGGGGATAATTTAACCCGATTATTAAATCAAGCCAATGTATCAGCAATACATCTGCCTTTTTTTAATATCTTAGCTGGTCAAGATCTGAGGGATTTACAGCAACAATTGGATAATCTCAATCTAGGTGATATGGTTATTATTGTTTCACCACAAGTTACTTATATGATTGAACAACATCTGCCCGATCTCAGGTTACCTAATCACCTTCGTTATTTTGCTATTGGCAAAAAATCTGCCGAATTATTTAGTCAGCAAAATAACGTTCATGTTGATTACCCTAACGAAGAAAATAGTGCCGGATTATTATCATTATTAAATCAACAAGCAATAAGTGGTCATAATGCATTAATTCTTTGTGGGGATAATGGTGGTCAACAATTATCTCAGCAGTTAAAATTGCAAACAGTTAATGTGAAAACAATTGCATGCTATACTCGTCAAACTATTACTTATAAACCAAACATATTAGCCGAAAATATTGCCCAACAAATCATATTAATTACAAGTGTTGATCACTTATTACAACTAGATATTTACTGCCAAAATAAACATAAGAATGAAGCGCAACTAATCGTTACCAGTGAGAGAATTTTTATAAAAGCTAAACAGTTAAATTGGCAAAAAGTTTTAAAAATTGTTAGCGCAAATAATCAATTTTTATTTAAAACAATGATAACTCTATGTCATAATGCCAAAAATATTTAAAAAATCTAAATGAGGTTAATTTATGCCAGCAAAATACTATGGTGCCAATGCAACACTTTCAAACATCAGCACCACTTCATTTAGTCAACCGCCTATACCTAATGCAAACAAAGAAGCGAAAAAGACGATGAACGTAGATAAAAAAGAACCAATCAAAAAAACTTCTAGTCCAAAAATCGAACAACCAACCAATTCATCGGTTAATAGCAGTAAATCCCACATACCTGTATCAAAACTGTCTATACTTGCAATAGCATTAACAGTTTGTCTAAGTGGATTTGTTTATTTCCAAGGATATAAACAAATTGAAAATCAAAAGCGAAAGATTGCCACCTTACAAACAGAAGTTGCAAACTTAAAGCAAAATACTAAAGCTAGCATAATTAATGATTTGCAAAGTAATATTAATGATGCCGTCAATCAACAAAACCAACAGTTTACATCTTTATCACAGCGTGTTGATCGCCAATTAAATGAAAACCAAAAGATTCAACAACAATTAAGCATACAAATTAACGATGCAACTAAGTTAAACGAACAAAACTTAAATACTATTAATGAACGTTTATCTGCCCTATCCACACTTGATAATAATGTTTGGTTAATCTCACAGGCTAACTACTTAGTCCATCTTGCTGGTAGAAAAATTTGGAATGATCAAGATTATACCAGTGCCCGTCTATTATTAAAAAGTGCTGACGAAAGTTTGGCCAAAACCAATGATCCAAGTCTATTAGCCGCAAGACAAGCCATTAGCAAAGATATTAATGCCTTATCACAAATAAGTTTTATTGATGCGGATGGAATTATTATTAAGCTATTAGGTTTATCTGAATCATTAACAGACCTACCTTTAGTCGGTAATTATAAAGAAACTGCGCAGGCAATTAAGCAAAATGAAATTAAAACCGCAGATGAGGTTTCAACAAGTAATAAACCGTCATCGAACTTAGCTGAAAATGATAATGTTAGCTCATCAATAGATGATTGGTCAGATAATTTACTTGTCAATGCCGAAAAATTTATGGACAAATTTATCAAAATTGAAAAACTTGACGCAAAAGATAACCATTTTGCCACTTGTTTAGATAAGGCTGGTAATGATGAAAAGCAAATTGTTAGATGTCAAATTTTAAAAACACCTTTAAGTTTAGAACAGACTCTGTATCTTCGTGAAAATATTCGTTTCCGGTTATTAATTGCGGCACAGGCAGTACCAAGACATCAAGAACTCATATATCAACGTGCTTTACATGATGCTTCGACTTGGATTAATGCTTATTTCGATGGTAATGCATCAGCAGTTAAATTGTTCTTAAATGATCTTGATAGTTTACAAAAACAATCGATTAGTAATCAAAATATCCCCGATAAACTCGACAGCATTATTGAGCTTGAAAAATTAATGCAAACCCGAGTCAAATCAGCATTAGGTAAATAGGAGAATAATAATGTTAAAAATACTCATTATTTTCTTAGTATTAGTCGGTGGATTTTTCCTTGGCCCTATTTTTGAAGGCCATCAAGGGTCAGCGGTATTTGAAGTTGCTAAATATAGAATAAGTATGTCTTTTAACTCATTTGTCATATTACAATTGTTAGGATTACTTGTCCTGTATTTAGTTTATGAAATATGTAAAAAAATCTTCAACTCAAAAACTGCTCTAGGTGAATGGTTAAGATTAAAATCACCGAAAAAATCGGTTAAACGTGTTGAACAAGCGCAATTTTACCTTTTACAAGGTGATTATCAACAAGCCGCTAAACTATTTATGAAAAGTGCCAAAGGTGCAAAAAGCTCAACTTTATCTTATTTACTTGCAGCTCAAGCACAAATTGATGCAGACCAATTAATCGCCGCCAATCAATCTTTAGTCGAGGCGGCAAAATGTTGCCAACCAAAAGAGTTATTTGCTTTTCAACTGGTACAAATTCGTCTACAACTCAAAAATCATGAATATAGTGCAGCTAAAATCACAATTGAAAAATTATTAAACGAAAAACCGCGTAATGTTGAAATATTGAGATTGGCAGATCAACTCTATTATGAAACGGAAGATTATCAATCGGTTATTGATTTATTACCGATCATGTATAAAACTAAAGCTTATCCAGACTCTCAACTTGATCAATTTAGACAAGCAGCCTATATTGGCCGTATCAAACAATTATCAACCAATAGTGATCCACTTGCTCTAATAAAATGGTGGAAACAACAACCAAAAGTTATCGTCAATAACTTAGCTAATCAGAAAGCAATGGCCAACTATTTAAATCAATTAGGTCAAACAGCCGAAGCGGAAAAGTTGACTAAAAGCATTATAAGATTAGAACAAAAAGAAAGAACCTAAAAAAAATTAAATAGTAAAACAGGGCAATAGCCCTGTTTTTGTTGGAATAAGAAAATCAACTTAGATAATAAAATAGCGAATTAATGCCATACTACTCATTCCAACAATAACGACCCACATTAGGTTACGAGTCAAAACAGCAATACCAATAGTTGGCACTGCAGCTAAGCAATATTCAACATTAAAACTAGGAAATTCGCCTTGTTTAACCATAAAAAGATTTTCAACAAATAGTGCCGTTAAAATACAAATAGGTACATAGGATAAAAAACGAATGACTACTTCAGGCAATTGCAATTTTCTGACTAATAAGAAAGGGATAACCCGAGGTAACCAAGTCACCAAACCACTACCCAAAATGATTAATATACTATAAATACTCATGCTTTACGCTCCACAATAATCCCCATAAAGCAACCTGCAAAAGTACTAAATAATATCGCCATTTCTGATGAGATAAAACGTAATAAAAAAATCAATATCACACTGACTGTCAACATTGCAATAACACGATTAAGAACTGTTTTAGATTTATCACCTGTTAACTGTAAATAAAGTAAACCAATAAACATCGCCACTAATGCATAATCTAATCCAAATTGTGCTGGATTGGGTAACCACTCACCAATCAATGCCCCAACTAAGCATGATAATATCCACGCAGCATAAGCGGTTATATTTAGTCCATGCATCCAGGCTGGATTTACGGGTTGTTTATTAGCAATAGCATTCATGGCTACCGCAAAACTTTCATCAGTTAATAGACTGCCAATACCAATATTATTCAATAATGAGAAACGACGAAATGCCGGTGCGGTAGCCATACTCATCAAAAAATGCCGTGAATTAACTAGAAACACCGTAAAAATAATCGCTGTTATTGGTGTTGCTACCATCATTAAACCGGTGATGATAAATTGTGATGCACCAGCATAAATAATAATTGCCATGAGAGTCACTTCTAATACCGATAAGTTAGATGCTTTACCCACAACACCTGCGGCAATACCTATTCCAATATAACCCAATAAAGTTGGAATACACGCTTGTACACCATCTTTAAATGTTAAAGACATTTTCCTTTCCTTAATGAAATAAATTGCTATCTAATATATTTAGTAATTGTAATAATATTGATTCAATTTCTATACTACATTATTCGCTATATAATTGATTGCTAATAATAAAATCTAGATGTAACAATAAGCCACATACAATAAGCAAATTTTGTTATAATAGCGCCTATCGGCTCTTTGTGACAATAAAAATCACTCATTATCTTATTAAAAAACGGTAATATTATTTATGTATACGGGTACTTTATTCATTATCTCGGCACCAAGTGGTGCTGGTAAATCAAGTCTTATTCGTGCCTATTTAGCACAAGAAAATCGCCATCCAGCAAAAGTTTCTATTTCTCATACGACAAGAAAACCAAGACCTGGAGAACAGCCTGGTGAACATTACTATTTTGTTGATAATCAAGAATTTGAATCATTAATTGAACAGAATGCTTTCGTGGAATATGCGCATGTATTCGATCACTATTATGGAACATCTAGAGCCGAAATTGAGCAATCTTTAATGCAAGGTATAAATGTTTTTTTAGATATCGACTGGCAAGGGGCGAAACAAGTTAGGCAGCAAATGCCTGAATCAAAAAGTATTTTTATCTTACCGCCATCACTTAAAGAACTTGAAAATCGACTCATCAAACGAGGTCAAGACGATGCGCAGGTGATCAGCAAAAGAATGCATAAAGCTCAATCTGAAATTTCACATTACAATGAATATGATTATGTGATTATCAATGATGATTTTGATGAATCACTAAGGTCATTAAATGCCATTATGACTAGTGCTAGTCTTGAACAAAGCAAACAAGCTATAGCACATCAACAGCTATTAGCCGCTCTATTAGCTGCGAAATATTAACTCAATTTAACGAACCAATATCGCCGATAATTCGGCGATAGTTAAAATTAGCATAACTGAATTAATTGCCTAATGCTTTCGTCGCTTGGCTATTTTGAATTAACTCTATTTTATAACCATCGGGATCTTCAACAAAAGCAATAATCGTTTTTCCCCCTTTCACTGGACCAGCTTCTCGAGTAACTCGACCGCCAGCTTGACGAACATCCTCACACATTTTAGCGACATTATCTACACCAATAGCAATATGACCGAAAGCTGTACCGTGATCATATTTTTCTGTTCCCCAGTTATAAGTTAATTCAATTACTGAACTGGTTGATTCATCACCATAACCGACAAAAGCGAGTGAATATTGATATTCCGGATTTTCACTGGTTCTTAGCAGTGTCATTCCCATAACTCGAGTATAGAAATCAATTGAACGTTTTAAATCTCCGACTCGGATCATTGTATGTAATACACGCATTGCTATATAGTTCCTTATTACTATTAAAACATTTAGTTTGAGTTTAGCGATTTGTGATTAGACAGGCAAATTTTTATGTCGACTAAATAATCAATTAGCTGATGGGGATTAAATAGCTAATAAGATAATTAAAATTAAAAGAAGCTTTCACTTATAATAACTATAAGCGAAAGCAAATTCAGATAAAACTAGCCAGATTTAAATGATAAATTTGAAATAAATCAGATATTATTTACCACTATATCTTGGTGCTGCATTGATACGTTGACCATTAGTAATTAATTTAACATTTTGTCCAGCATAAAACTGTTTAGCATCACCTTTTTGTACGATAACAAAATTAGAACCATTTTCAGGTTTAATTTCTAATTCAACTGCATCAGCTTGACTAGATTTGTTTTCAATCGCATCACCTAATATTGCACCACCAATAGCGCCCGTTGCTGTAGCTAAAATTCTACCGGTACCATCACCAATCGTATTACCTAAAACACCACCAATTACAGCCCCACCTACAGTACCAGCTAAATTACCATTATTTTTACCATCAGAATTCGCTTGAATCTTAACTGCTCTTACCGATACAACTGTACCATAACTTACTTGTTGGACTTGTTTTGCTTGGTCGGCTGTATAAACATCGCCAGAGTAAATATCACTATTACTACATCCAGATAAAATAGCTGCTAGAATAGTTAATGTGACGATTTTTTTCATAATTTATTCCTCATATAATTTGAGTATACTTTTTTATACCATGTTTAGCATAATATTCTTTTTGAAAAACAACAATATCATTTTCATTTTTTTATCATTAGATAATATAATTTTTGGTTAACTTGAGTTATACTCAGCTCAATTGTTAATCTACCATACAACAAGTACATGAAACGGTTATTTTTTCCTTTACTATTATCAGTTATGATAACGGCCTGTCATGATGAAAATCAACAACCGACGACAAAAAACGAAACCGTCTCTCATCAATCTAAACTAGATTGTTTACAAGACAAACCAACTAAAAGTTTAAATTTTGACGCCATTCCCGTTGATGGTTGTCCGGTAAAATAATTTAATAGGCAAAGTAACAGAATGAAAACTATCGAAATCGACGAAGAACTTTATCAATTTATTGCAGGTCAAACTAAACATATTGGTGAAGATGCATCAAGTATTTTGCGACGTTTATTAAACTTTAATCAACCTCTATTAACTAAAGCTGATCCTATATTAGCCAAAGAAAATCACTACCCTATTTTTAATGATCTACTTACTAGCGATACATTTACAAATGAAAAATCGATCATTAGCCGTTTTTTATTACTACTTGGTGCCCTCTATAACTATAACCCGGCACTATTTTCAATTGCTGCAACATCACTACATGGTAGTAAACGACAATACTTAGCTAAAGATAAACAATCTTTAGAAACCTCAGGAAAAAACACTAAACCAAGAGAAATTGTTGGTACCCCATATTGGGTAATTAGTAATACAAATACAGCTAGAAAACTTCATATTATTGAATCAATTATGAGTGACATGGGTATCTCAGAAAGCATGATTAATCAAGTTATCCATGCTTTTTTACCGTAAACTATATAATAATTCACTAACATAATGATTATAAAAGTGAATATTAAAATAAAGTTATGAAAGAGGAGTAAAAAATGGCTAAGTCAAGCCGTGCAGGATTATTAGCTCAACCATCTGACCTAATTAATATCCAAGAATTACAAAATAACTATTATCAAATTCAACCAGATGTTGATAATGTTAGCCAATTAGTTATTTTTGGGACATCAGGTCATCGTGGTAGCTCAAATAAAGCAACCTTCAATGAAGTACACATATTAGCAATTGCCCAAGCAGTAGCCGAATATCGCAAAGCAAACAATATTACTGGACCATGTTTTATTGGTCAAGATACCCATGCTTTATCTGAACTTGCTTTAAAATCAGTGCTTGAAGTCTTTGTGGCGAATGAACAAACTGTAGTTATAGCGCAAAATTGGGGCTATACTCCCACACCAGTGATCTCTCATGCAATATTGACTTATAATCAGGATAAACAATCTCAATTAGCTGATGGCATAGTTATTACTCCATCACATAATCCACCTGAAGATGGCGGTATCAAATATAATCCGACTAATGGTGGTCCAGCTGATACTGATATAACTAAACAAATCGAAAATCGTGCTAATGAATTATTAAAAAATAACCTTAGTGGTGTTAAACGTGTTAGCTTAGAGAAAGCAATAAAATCAGACTACGTTCATACTAAAGAATATGAAACTGATTATGTTAACGATCTTGAAAATATTTTAGATCTGTCATTAATTAAAGCATCATCGCTAAAAATTGGTGTTGATCCACTTGGCGGTGCATGTATTACTTATTGGCCCCGCATTGCTGAAAAATACGGCATAAACCTTGAAATCGTCAACAATAAAATTGACCCAACATTTAGCTTTATGCACCTTGATCATGATGAAGTGATCCGTATGGATTGTTCAAGTCGCTGGGCAATGGCCGGTTTATTAAACCTCAAAGATAAATTTGATTTAGCTTTTGGTAACGATACTGATGCTGACCGTCACGGCATTGTTACACCAAAAGGGTTAATGAATCCGAATGCTTACCTTTCAACTTGCGTAAACTATTTATTTCAAAATCGTCCACAGTGGCATCAAAATATCGCTATTGGTAAAACGCTGGTCACTAGCTCAATGATCGATCGTGTTGCTAATAGCTTAAACAAAAAATACCTTGAATATCCAGTTGGCTTTAAATGGTATGCTGATGGACTTTATCATGGTAAACTCGGTTTTGCCGGTGAAGAAAGTGCAGGTGGTTCATTCTTAAGAACTAATGGCAAAGTTTGGGCAACGGATAAAGATGGCATCATTTTATGCTTATTAGCGGCGGAAATGACGGCTAAAACAGGCAAAAATCCACAGGAGCAATACCAAGAACTTGAAGCTAAATTTGGTGTTTCTTATTATGGTCGAATTCAAGCACCTGCATCATTTACTGAAAAACAAAAATTAGCCAAACTCGATGCCAGCCAATTAACCACAGATAAACTAGCTGGTGAGGAAATTACTCAATGCTTAACCACTGCTCCGGCGAATAATGCGCCAATTGGTGGTTTAAAAGTGATCACGCAAAATGGTTGGTTTGCTGCTCGTCCTTCTGGTACAGAAGATGCTTATAAGATTTATGCAGAAAGTTTTATCAGTAATGAGCATCTATTAACTCTTCAACAAGAAGCACAGCAAATAGTCGCTAAAGCAATTCAATAAACTAAACTTAGGTAGGTTAATCAAAATTAACCTACTTTTTATTTATAATCGTAATTAACACTTAAGGTGTAACACAAGCAGCAAAAATACCGTCCCCGAGAATCATATCAATTGTGTCGATATATCCTTCATTTACATATATAAATGGTTTTCCGTTATTTTTAGATTGCTCAGATTGTGAAATTACATTATTTGTCCAATACTGATACGATTGCCAGTCTGTTCCTGTATAAGTTTGGCAAAGCATATTATGACCAGGATCATATAAATCATCTTCAGCCATACACCCCCATTCATTCGCAATTCCACCAATCCATTTTCCATTCTCCTGATAACTTAATTGCCGACGAGCAAACGTTCCATACTCATTAACATAACCGCCAATCCAACCATAGCCAGGATTGGTATTGGAAAAATCATTCACATCTGGCAATCGATAACCACTACCTAAACTTTTACAATAATCCCTTGCCTTAGCTTGATAATTTAACGCCTCATCGTTAGAACTAATAGGGCGAGAATTTTCATTTTCATTATTAAAAATAATCTCAGGATTAGCAATAAACCAACGCATTAATTTAAATTCATAAATTAGCGTACTTTTATTACTATCAGCATATAATCTGAAAGTCATTGGTCTAAAATTCTTATCCGTAGAATTGAAACGTGGCCCGATTAAGGTTATTTTTATAGCAGGTTCAGCCAATCCATATGGATACGGTCCATGACCACTATGCTCCCATTCAGTGGTTTTACTTACACTTAATGATAAACTAACATTGCCCCCCTCTATAGATTGTACAGTACTGCCATTGGCAGCTAATACCGCTTCAGGTGTTATACCGCCAAATAGTAAATAAAAATACAATCCATGTGACCCGGTCGTTGGAAAGTTATTTTTAGTTATTGAAGTTTCACCTTGATAATTACCACTATTGGTTGCTCGTAATACCTTAATACCTTTACTTGGATACCCTCGATAAACACCATAATCATGGTCACTCTCGACTTGTGCGACATCCCATAAAATTCCATCTACCTGATAATCAATACCGCCTAGACTCCCCCCATCAAAGAACAAATTTGGCTGGGCATAACACACTTTTGGATCTAATTTTGGCGTTAAATAATAACTATGTGAACCTTCTTGAAAATGATTTGTATTGGGATCACCATAAGGTGTAGTTAACTCACTATCACTAGCACTAATGGTTATTTTATGGACCCCATCACATAAATCTACAATGGTATCAGGATGACTTTTCACCTTCGATGTAATATCTATAAATGCGTTTTTAGCATTAATATCTGCTACAGCAGGATTACGGGCTTCCCATTTTATCTTAATGTCACCTGTTGCGGTTGCAGTAATAAGGTCACTATCATCAAATCCATCACCATCATCATCAGCAAAATAATTATACGGTGCAGCAAGTAAATCAGTCATATTTATGACAGGAAACTGGTTATTGCCTGATATAGGTAATGGAACAATCGTTTGTACACTGGCATATGTATTTTTTTTATCAGGTAACTCGATCGGATTGGTTATACTTGATACATCATTTTGCGGGGTTATCACAGTACCATTAGGTAATTTAATTGCCAGTAGCTCTTCTGTACTCGTTATTTTACTAACACCATCAAAGGTTAAATAAGGCGCTGAGCCTTGAATAATATTGGTCGTTTTAGTCGTTAATGCATAATTAGAAAAAGAGATAGACTGTAAAACAAACACCATTAACACGAAAACTATCTGCCGAGATAAAAAGGCTAAACCAAGAAATTTTGAAAAATTTTGCCGAATTTGCTGGAGAAATGAATTGTAGTGAGATAATAAACTGTGCGTGCTTAACTTTACTAACGTTAAATTATAGGTTGGGCATGTTTGGTGTTTGGTGTTTGGTGTTGTAAATTATAATACATATCCGACATCCATGTCAACTAAATTAATGATTTATTTGCAATTTTATACCTATTGGCACAAAATTCATCCTGTTATATAAATAAGTTATAAAAGTATAGTGATTGAAAAAAACCATGCAACTTATTTCGACTGTTAAATTGTTAATTTTTGTAAAGTTTAATGTAATATTACACTTTAATTATTCCTTTAAAACCAATTTCGAAGAGGTTATTGGAGGATTTTTGGCTTTAAAAACCCTGTTCCTCAAATTTTTTATAATCGACCTTTATTATTTACCCTATGGTCAATCATTTCTTCATGATGAGATACCTTATTAAATTAATTTACCTAGAAATCTCAATTAATTAATGGTACGCATTTTTAGAATAATTGAATACTTTGCTCTTTTATCCAATAAGCAAAAACAATTGCCTTTTTGAATAAAAAGGTAGGAAGAATAAAATGGAATTTTATTCTTTAAATTCAAGTGTTCAGATATATAACGCATTAATACTAGACAAATAATAGTACTTATAAAACCACTTAAAAAAATTTTAATTAGTTAAATACTAGGTATTATATTGGTTTTTTATCTTTTTTATGCAATATATTAATAAAAAACCAATACTCTAATAACTGTTAAAATACATCAAAAACTAACAGTGACTATAACTTGCATTTATTATATTTTAGGATTAACACAATTAACACTTAAGGTGTAACACAAGCAGCACGAATTTCAAATGCATTTAAATGAAGTACCCGAGTTTTTCCTTCAACCCGATATAAAAATGGTTTTCCTTCATTTTCAGGTAGCTCAGTATTTGTTGCTACATTATTCGTCCAATAATTATATGCATTCCAATCTGTTTCTGTATAAGTTTGGCAAAACATATTATGACCAGGATCATACAAATCATCTTCAGCCATACACCCCCATTCATTCGCAATTCCACCAATCCACTTTCTATTCTCCTGATAACTTAATTGTCGACGAGCATACGTTGCATACTCATTAATATAACCGCCAATCCAACCATCGTCAGGATTGGTATTGGAAAACTCATTCACATCTGGCAATCGATAACCACTACCTAAACTTTTACAATAATCCCTTGCCTTAGATTGATAACTTAAAGCTTCATCATTTGAACCAATAGGTGGTTCAAATCGAGTTTCATTATTAAAAACAATCTCAGGATTAGCAATAAACCAACGCATTAATTTAAATTCATAAATTAGCGTACTTTTATTACTATCAGCATATAATCTGAAAGTCATTGGTCTAAAATTCTTATCCGTAGAATTGAAACGTGGCCCGATTAAGGTTATTTTTATAGCAGGTTCAGCCAATCCATATGGTATCGGTCCATGCTCACCATGCTCCCATTCAGTGGTTTTACTTACACTTAATGATAAACTAACATTGCCCCCCTCTATAGATTGTACAGTACTGCCATTGGCAGCTAATACCGCTTCAGGTGTTATACCGCCAAATAGTAAATAAAAATACAATCCATGTGATCCGGTCGTTGGAAAGTTATTTTTAGTTATTGAAGTTTCACCTTGATAATTACCACTATTGGTTGCTCGTAATACCTTAATACCTTTACTTGGATACCCTCGATAATCCCCATAATCATGGACACTCTCGACTTGTGCGGCATCCCATAAAATGCCATCTATCTCATAATCACGACCGCCTAAACTAGCGTTATCAGGATACAAATTTGGCTGGGCATAACACACTTTTGGATCTAATTTTGGCGTTAAATAATAACTATGTGAACCTTCTTGAAAATGATTTGTATTGGGATCACCATAAGGTGTAGTTAACTCACTATTACTAGCGCTAATGGTTATTTTATGTACCCCATCACATAAATCCGGAATGGCATCAGGATGACTTTTCACCTTCGATGTAATATCTATAAATGCGTTTTTAGCATTAATATCTGCTACGGCAGGATTACGGGCTTCCCATTTTATCTTAATGTCACCTGTTGCGGTTGCGGTAATAAGGTCACTATCATCAAATCCATCACCATCATCATCAGCAAAATAATTATACGGTGCAGCAAGTAAATCCGTCATATTTATTACAGGAAACTGATTATTGCCTGATATAGGTAATGGAACAATCGTTTGTACACTGGCATATGTATTGTTCTTATCAAGTAACTCGATCGGATTGGTTATACTTGATACATCATTTTGCGGGGTTATCACAGTACCATTAGGTAATTTAATTGCCAGTAGCTCTTCTGTACTCGTTATTTTACTAACACCATCATCTAGCGTTAAATATGGTGCACTACCTTTTATACTTTCTGTGGTAAATGCACTTAACGCGTATACAGGGCTAAATATAGTTGAAAAAGTCATAGAACATAAACAAATCTTTTTCAAGAATTTCACTATTGTTTGGCCAAATGAGGATGAATATTTAAGTAGTGTTTTATTAACCGTTGAATTTCGCTTTATTGGCTGATTAATGAATAATTGCTGTATTGAAGGGGCGTGACTCAATATATTTTTTTTACTGGTCAATGTTGTATTAACAATTAATTTAGAAATAGCGCCTAAATAAGGGTATCTCAACATGCTCTTAATCCTTTAATTTATAATTTTTATCTAAAAATATGCAATCCTTGCAGAAAAAAGTATAGATATATTAGGTAATTATAGCAAATTCAGATTGGTAAATAATTGTTAAGACTTTTGTCATACCTACAAGGTAGTGAACGTTGGGTTAAATCTTGTACTAGAGTTGTTTATTTTCTGAACCACCTACACGGTAGTGAACATTCAGGTGACGATCTAAGCTCTGCGCTGTTTTTTCTAAACTACCTACACGGTAGTGAACCCTCAAATTTTATGGCACCTTTTCTTAGTTCATTTCTAAACTACCTACACGGTAGTGAACGATTTTGTTCGCCCCAATTGGTAACATAAACATTTCTAAACTACCTACACGGTAGTGAACCTTATTCATCTTTGTTACTGGCTTTTGGTTTATTTCTAAACTACCTACACGGTAGTGAACTGCTCGCCCATGCCTACGCCCTTGTTGCTAGCTTTCTAAACTACCTACACGGTAGTGAACAGGTTTTAACTTCCCCTGTAACGCTGGGTGTTTTTCTAAACTACCTACACGGTAGTGAACAAAATTAGGTGGGCTAAGGGAGGGAGCCGAAATTTCTAAACTACCTACACGGTAGTGAACTTAAAAGCATACCTGCAGATTTAAAATGCGAGTTTCTAAACTACCTACACGGTAGTGAACAATTTGTTGACGCCCAAGAAGGTGAAAAAGTTTTTCTAAACTACCTACACGGTAGTGAACTTTGCAACTCTGCGCGCCCGTCATCCAATTTTTTTCTAAACTACCTACACGGTAGTGAACTAGAACACAACATACTATAAATGCAGTTGGCAAAAAGACAAAGCGTAATTTTACTATTAAAAACCCTTTTTTTGAGTAACTTCTTAATGTTTTGATTTTTAATAATTTTATTTTAAGTCAAAAAAAAGGGTTAGAAATGGGTACAAATTTAAGTTTCAAAAAACCCCGTTCCTCAACTTTTTTAGTTCTTTTAGTTTCGGACGTTTTGTTGTTTGGTTGCTAGGTCTATTCAAAGATTACGTCCGAGTAAAGAGGGTTTGCGCGAACCCTCTTTACCAACTACCATGGCGACCGCGCAAGTGGTCACTAAGTGACTGCCTTCCGCCTTCGTTAGCTGTTAACGCACCGACTGTGATTTGTTCCTGCAAACAACAGTCTTGCCAAACATCCCTGTTTGCCATGCTAACCTCACTCAGTTGTCAGCACATTGCTCATGTCGCGAAATGAAATACTCCAATCTGATTTGCCAGAAATAAACTTTTATATTTAGAGCTAACTGATTTTAGTTTTAAAGCCAATTTCAGTGAAATTGTGGCTAGATTTAGGCTTTAAAAAACCCCGTTCCTCAACTTTTTTAGTTCTTTTAGTTTCGGACGTTTTGTTGTTTGGTAGCAAGTTCTATATGGCGTTTACGTCCGAGTAAAGAGGGTTTGCGCGAACCCTCTTTACCAACTCTCGCGGCGACTACGCAAATGGTCACTACGTGACTGCCTTCCGCCTTCGTTCGCTTTTAACGCATCGGCTGTATTTGTTCCTGACAAAACACAGCCTTGCCAAACATCCCTGTTTGCCATGCTAACCTCTCTCAGTTGTCAGCACATTGCTCATGTCGCTAAATGAAGCACTCCAATCTGATTTTCTAGAAATAAACTTTTATATTTAGAGCTAACTTATTTTAGTTTTAAAGCCAATTTCAGTAAAATTGTGGCTAGATTTAGGCTTTAAAAAACCCCGTTCCTCAACTTTTTTAGTTCTTTTAGTTTCGGACGTTTTGTTGTTTGGTGATTAGTTCTATATGGCGTTTACGTCCGAGTAAAGAGGGTTTGCGCGAACCCTCTTTACCAACTCTCGCGGCGACCACCAAGTGGTCACTGCGTGACTGCCTTCCGTCTTCGTTCGCTTTTAACGCACCGGCTGTATTTGTTCCTGACAAAACACAGCCTTGCCAAACATCCCTGTTTGCCATGCTAACCTCGCTCAGTTGTCAGCACATTGCTAATGTCGCTAAATGAAGCACTCCAATCTGATTGTCTAGAAATAAACTTTTATATTTAGAGCGAACTGATTTTAGTTTTAAAGCCAATTTCAGTGAAATTGAGGCTAGATTTAGGTTTTAAAAAACCCCTTTCCTCAACTTTTTTGTTCTTTTAATTTCGGACGTTTTGTTGTTTAGTGGTTAGTTCTATATGGTGATTACGTCCGAGTAAAGAGCATTTGAGCGAACTCTCTTTATCAATTCACGCGGCGACTACGCAAATGGTCACAATGTAACTGCCTTCCGCCTTCGTTCGCTGTTAACGCACTGACTGTTATTTGTTCCTGACAAATTACAACCCAACCAAACATCCCTGTTTACCATGCTAATTTCTCTCAGTTGTCAGTAGGTTGTTGATGTCGCTAAACGATGATAAAAACAATACCGCATTATCTTTACTCACTAATAACACTAACTGACCCAACTATATAAATAGTAATTATTACTTAATTTAATCGATTAAGTTAAATTAAAATAGAAAAGATGATGAAAACTTAAAAGTGATAGGACTTATATTAATAACCGGATTAGGTTTGATAGGATGTGAAGAAAAGAATCAAGAGTATTATTTAAAACATATTGATTCTGCTAAAGAAAAATTAGAAGAATGTCGTAATGATTTAAATAAAGCTTTTAGACAAAATGCTGAGAAATTATTCGAAAAAATAAAAAATGATACCAAATGTCAAGCTGTAGAGAATGCTATTAAAGAAGATCGAATCCTAAAAGCTAAATTAGAACAAGAACGTAAAGCAGCTGAGGAAAAACTAGCTTTAGAAACAGAAATGACAGCAATTAAAAACCAAATAGCGGACAAATCATGGCAAAAGTCAATCAATGAATATCTGAAAGTTGAAGGGTGTAATGTATTATTCTCCGCACCGTCTCCTAAATGTAAAAGCTTGGGAAATTGTTTATAATGAGAAAGTTGATGAGGGTAAAAAAGAATTAAAACAACTTTCATTCGAAGCTATTAAAGAGCAAATGATGTCTCTATGTAAATTAGAGCAACGTCGAGGTTCAAATTGTGCCGTTGCTCAATCGGCTTTAGAAGAAAAAGCCACTGAAGATCTGGCTAACGCCGATATTCAAACAATTGAATCACAAAAACCACTTTATTGTGCTGAAGATATCTACTCTTTAAAGGCCTTTAGAAAAAGTTGGGAAAAAGCTTTTGATAGAGAAAACGCAAAACATATAAAATTCTTTACCAATAATGATGATGAATTTATTAAAACATTTAACTCATGTGCTGATAAAATCGCAGACATTGAAGCACAAAATTTAAAATGGAACGAAAAAAATACTTTAGAACGTAAAATAACAGGAACCTATCCTTGCTATCAAGCAAAGGAAGCTTATATTAAAAGAGGAATGGGTTATTCTGTCAATTTTGAAAAGAAAATTGCAAAATAATTAAAATTAGGTGCACATTTTAAGATGTAGTGCTTGTCAGTAAAACTCATGATAAGTTAATCTGATTACAAGACCGAGACAACTAACAACTCGGTCTTGTTTATAAGTTGAAAATAAAACTTGCCACACCTAATAGTTAAAATAAAGCTCTCTGATATATAAACAATTTACTGTCTTGATTTCAGTATCATTCCTATTGAGATATGGGTTATTAGATGTATTTTGATAAGATTCAATATTTTCTTTTAAACTATAAGCCATCTATGTCATCATAAAAAACAATAAATCAAAGCTTAAAAATACTTCACCCAAAATTGCAGATAAACGCATTCTGTTTTTTACTGCGTAGCATTAGTCTATTATTTAACAAATGATATTTCATTTTATAATATCATAGCTTTGTTATTTCTTACGCTTCTTGTCAATGTAAATAACATCTATTTTGAGTTAACGGATTTGATCAAGCATTGGTATCAATAATCCATAACATAGTTTAATAAAATGTTATTTTCTACAAGCTATAAACGCAAAATCATTACCTGCGAAATCGCCCGGCGTACGAGGAGAAGGCAATAGTCCACCATCATGTAGGTAAATAATGAAGTATTGTGTATCAGAATTAGGATCTTTAGTAAAATAAGTCGTTTCATCCCACTCCCATTTAGAATTTGGATAAGTACGACGATTTATATATCCCCATTCAGGATAAAGTCCTTGATTAATAGCACGAGTAGAAAAATTCCATTTTCCATGACGTTGCCAATTAGGACCAACATTAACTACAGGTGAGTTAGAATAATCTTTGCGAGATGGGAATCCATCAATTCCACCACAAAATCGGTTAAATGCAGTACGCCAATCATAACTACCCACATTTTGAGGTTCTATCCAAACAGAAGTTGGATTAAATTTATAATCAAAATGTTTGTTAGGAGATGATTTTAATGTAGCTCGAATAACAATATCACCATTACCTTCTGGTGGTTTAGCTTTTAAAAGAACATTACCTGTTTGATCAACTGTTGCCACATTACCAGGATTAACTGCTACATTATAAGTATAACTATCTTGAGAATAATTCATTATTAATTGAAATTCTGCACCCGGGAAGCCTGTAGTAGGAAAGGGTTTATCTGAAACAATTGGCCTAGCTCTAAATCCTTTATCAACAATAAAATCTTCATTATAACCTCCTCCACTTTCGGGATCTGGTTTTATTGGGCCTGTATTCCATGGGTACATAGTCCCTTGAGCATCACTACCACGCCATTGATTTAAAGGTAAAACTTTAGTTGAATTTGGTTTCAGATAACATACATCACCTGTAGGTGCAATTTTATATATTTTAGTTATCTCTACTGACTCACTTTCATTTGGGTTACCAAATTCAGAATAGGTTTTTACTGAAGTTTTTAATGTCAATGACAAAGGCATTGCATAATTGCTTCCACAACCTATGATATTACCTATATCACTATCAGGAATTTTTTCACCATTATTATCAAACCAATTGTAAACCGTTTGTTCAACGATAAATGGCTTATTATTACGAATATTATCACCATCAGAATCATCATAATTAGATGAATTATCTAAATCATTTTCAGTATAGTTCTTAATAATAAAATCACTAAATTTTGTTAAACCATCAAATTCGTTAATATCCGTATCGTTTAAATTATGAGAGCTTGAACTATAAAAAACACCATTTAAGATAAAACCATGTTTGTTTGAAGCAGCTTCTATATTAACAATTTTTGGTTTACTACCAATAATGGTATTTACGGTATTAGCTAAGATTGCTTGGCTTTTTTGACTAATGGTTAAAAAACATAACATTAACAAAAGTAAACAGTTTAGTTTATTACTAAAATTAACCAAATTTAAATAATTACTTAGGCAGGTTTCAAATTTAAATTTATTATACATCGTGACTACCATGTCAATTAACCTGATGTTTGATATAATTTTTTACTCATAAAAGGATAAATACCAATCTGATTTCGTATTTGGAATCGTCAGCAAGTATAGTGACAGAAGAAAATCTATGCAATAAATTTTAATATTTAACTATTAACTTTCATTAATATTATTAAATTAAGCATTTAAAATAAAGCTTTGGATTTTTACAAAAACTTGTCTAAACTTTTTGGATAACAAATGATACAAATAAAAAAGGGATTGTATTCAATCCCTTTTAAATCATACTTATTAGCCAGCTCGATAGTTAGGTGGCTCTTTGGTGATAAGAACATCATGAACATGACTTTCTTTCATACCCGCACCAGTTATACGATAAAACTTCGATTTAGTGCGAAGTTCATCGATAGTTCCACAGCCAGTTAATCCCATACATGAACGTAAGCCACCCATTTGTTGATGGATAATTTCTTTTAACAAACCTTTATATGCAATTCGACCTTCAATACCTTCTGGTACTAACTTATCAGCAGCATTGTCAGATTGGAAATAACGATCAGATGACCCTTTTGCCATTGCCCCTAACGACCCCATACCACGATAAGATTTATAAGCACGGCCTTGGAATAATTCAATCTCGCCGGGAGCTTCTTCTGTACCGGCAAACATTGAACCAACCATAACACAAGATGCGCCAGCAGCAATTGCTTTAGCGATATCACCTGAAAAACGAATACCGCCATCAGCAATAACAGGAATATTATGTTGTTTGGCTACCTCAACAGCATCCATAATCGCACTAATTTGTGGTACCCCTACCCCAGTAACAATACGTGTAGTACAAATTGAACCTGGCCCAATACCGACTTTGACTGCGCTTACTCCGGCATCAATCAGTGCTTTAGCACCTTCACCGGTTGCCACATTGCCACCAACAATTTGTAAGTTTGGATAAGCTTGTCTTGTTTGGCGAATACGTTCAAGTACACCTTCTGAATGACCATGCGATGAATCGATAAGTAACACATCAACACCCGCTTCTACCAATGCAGCAATACGTTCTTCATTACCTGCTCCTGCGCCAACAGCAGCACCCACTCGTAAACGACCTTTTTCATCTTTACAAGCATTTGGTTTTTGTTCGGCTTTATTGTAGTCTTTGACTGTTATCATGCCTTTTAAGTGAAAACGATCATCAACAACTAATACTTTTTCAACACGGTGTTCATGCATCTTTTTCAAAACACTTTCCCGAGATTCACCTTCTTTAACAGTAACTAAGCGTTCTTTAGGCGTCATTACGGCTGTAACAGATAGTGATAAATCAGTAGCAAATCGAACATCACGAGCAGTAATAATGCCAACTAATTCTTGCGATTCTGTTATAACAGGGAAACCAGCAAAACCATATTCTTTGGCTAGTTCAATCACTTCTTTAATCGTTGCTGTAGGTAATACTGATACGGGATCTTGTACAATTCCGCTTTCATGTTTTTTTACCCGTTTGACATGTTCTGCCTGAACTTCAATTGGCATATTTTTATGAATAAAACCAATGCCACCTTCTTGAGCAAGTGCAATAGCAAGTTCGGCTTCGGTAACAGTATCCATTGCCGCAGATAACATTGGAATATTTAATTTGATGGTTTGCGTCAGTTGAGTTGTAATATCAGCAGTGTTAGGTAAAACAGTTGAATGGGCTGGAACTAATAAAACATCATCGAACGTGAGGGCTTCTTTAACTATACGAGACATGACAATATTCACCATTGAGTTGAATTGTTGATAAAATATTGCCGATGTATTCTACTCACTTTCAATATAAAAGACCAGTAAAATTTTATATTTATATTTCAGCAGATAAGTATAGCGCAAACTAATCTCTGTTACTCCCCATCGCTTTTTTGTGCCATTAAGATGTAATTGACATCAACATTTTTACCTAAGCGAAATTGATTACTAAGCAAATGATACTCCATACCAATTATTCCTTTTACAATCAAATTAGCTTGTTCAACCCAAGTCATTAATTCAGAAGGACGAATAAAACGATTAAAATCATGAGTACCTTTCGGTACTAAGCGTGCAATATATTCCGCACCATAAATCAACATTAATTTTGCTTTATGATTGCGGTTAATGGTCGATAAATAGAGTTGTCCATTAGGCTTAAGCAATTTTGCACAAGCATGAATAATTGAAAACGGATCGGGAACATGTTCTAACATTTCCATACAAGTAATAACATCATAGTGCGCAGGGAATTGTTCAGCATGCTGCTCTACTGTTTGATTCTGGTAGTTTATTTCTAAACTATTTTGCTCGGCATGTAATTTTGCCACTGCTAATGACTCTTCAGCAAGATCAATTGCAGTTACATTAGCCGCGAGTTTTGCAAGACTCTCTGACAAAATACCACCGCCACAGCCAACATCTAATACATGTTTTCCATTTAGATCACCTGACAATTGTTTTATATAATCTACTCGTAATGGATTAATAATATGTAATGGTTTGCATTGGCCGTTGGGATCCCACCATTGCGAAGCAAGTTTTGCAAACTTATCTATTTCGTTCAAATCGATGTTTTGTGTCATGGCTATTCTTTTTAGAGAAGTAAATATTTTATGTAATATATGCGATGGGCTGATGATTAGCAATATCAAAGATTTCATGCTCCCTTTTTCTCAACTTTTTGTCATATTGAATTGTTTTAGCTCACTAACGTTTAGAGGTTTAAATAATTTCTGAGGGGATTTTAGTACAAAGGATTTTTTCGAATAAGGGGGTACACACAGCCACTAGTTTTTGCCATCGACAGCGAAACTAGCTGGTCATTACGCGACTAGTTTTTTTCACGTTAATTATTTATAGATTATCAATTATTTGTTTTAGAACATAAATAGCCTTGTCAAAAAAGCATATTTGACATGACCTTCAATCTCTTTCGTCAACATAATGTAATGACTTAAAATTTAAATCTACCTACACGGCAGTGAACTTATTGATTTCTTTATTGCAACTTTCAAAGCTTTTCTAAACTACCTACACGGCAGTGAACCAGGATGGGCAACAACTGGCTAAAAACATTGATTTCTAAACTACCTACACGGCAGTGAACTAGAGCCAGATATACTATAAATGTTGTTGGCAAAAAGGCAAAGTCTATTTTTACTAATAAAAACCCTTTTTTAGAGCCATTTTTCAACATATTGATTTTTAAATTATTTTATTTTAAGTAAAAAAAAGGTTGCAATAGTCTAAATGTAATCGCCAAAAACGTCACTCCTCAACTTTTTATTGCTCGTTTTTTACTCTGACCACTTCAAAACACGATTAAACTTAAGGTTAACGATTTAATTTTTTATTGGTTATCGTTATAAATGATAATGTTTTCTTGTTTATAAATTTATTTCATGGCATGATTTAGCATTTTATTTATCTAATAAAAAAATAGTTAGGCTTTTGCTAAAACTAAAATTAAATATTTAATCAAAACTCTAGGGAAAATAGATTCATGAGTACAGGTACTATGAAGAAAAGTCATTCACAGTGGAGCTCTCGCATGGGATTTATGCTCGCAGCTGCCGGTTCTGCTGTGGGTTTAGGTAATATATGGAAATTTCCATATATGGCTGGTGAAATGGGTGGTTCAGCATTTGTTCTGACCTATTTACTATTTATGTTTGTCATTGGCTTGCCAATTTTAGTTTTAGAATGGTTAATCGGCCGTCGCGGACAAAAAAACCCAATCCATACCATGGAAGATGTTGCCGCATCAGAAGGACGCTCAAAATTATGGCGCTGGGTTGGTATTATTGGAGTACTTGGCTCGTTTTTAATTCTTTCTTTTTATAGTGTAATTGGTGGCTGGGCGACTGATTACATCTTTTTAGCTATCAATGGCACCTTCAATGGTGTTGATGGTGCTGCTACTGGGCAAATTTTTAGCGGTTTCCTTAGCGATGTCGGTAGCCTTTTAACTTGGCATACCGTGTTTATGGCTGCGAATACTATTATTGTGGCTATGGGCGTTGGTGGTGGTTTAGAGCGTGCTTGTAAAGTGATGATGCCTGGTTTAGGGCTACTGCTTTTAATTCTAGTTGGTTATGCAGCTATTGTTAGTGGCCCATCATTTGGCGTAGCGTTTAACTTTTTATTCACCCCTAATTGGTCAGCATTGAGTGGTACCGCTATTTTAGCTGCTTTAGGCCATGCGTTCTTCAGCTTATCATTAGGTATGGGGATTATGATGGCTTATGGTTCATATCTTGGTAAAGATGTGAATTTACTATCTACTGCCCGCACCGTGGTTATTTTAGACGTTATTGTGGCCATGCTATCTGGTATGGCAATCTTTCCGTTAGTATTTGCTAATGGTTTAGAAGCTGGAGCGGGTCCAGGTCTTATTTTTGTTACCTTACCAATTGCCTTTGGTAATATGGCTGCTGGCTCAATTTTAGGTTGTTTATTCTTTATCTTCCTAACTTTTGCTGCCTTAACTTCATCAATTTCATTACTTGAACCAACTGTAGAGCTTTTAGAAGAGAAAACGCCTATGGGTCGTAAAACTGCGACAGTGGTTAGTAGTGTATTAATTTGGGCATTAGGTATTGCTTGTATTTTATCCTTTAATGAATGGTCAGATGTCACGTTATTTGGTAAAAATATTTTCGATTTACTCGACTATCTAACGAGTAAGATTATGTTACCTGTGACTGGCTTAGGAACTGTAATCTTCGGTGCTTGGATGATGAACCAAAAAATCATTCGTAAAGAATTGAACTTAGGCAATTTCTGGTTTGGTGTATGGTCAATCTTGACTCGCGTCATCATTCCTGTGGCCGTAGTAGTTATTTTAGTTTGTGGATTCTTACCAGAAACTCGATAACTAACTGGTTAGTAAATTTAAAAGCCTTGATTAATATCAGGGCTTTTTTATTGCCCAAATAACAAAAAAATCAGCAATTAATTAGTTATCTTAATACTCTCTCTTGAAATTGTCTTTTTTATTCCCATATAACGATACAACAATTAATCAAATCATTATGTCAATGTTAATCAATTAATATTAACGAGATAACATCTTATTCATCGCACTAGTAAGATGAACATTTTGTGGTTAATATTAATTGAATTTGCAAATATAGCTGAGGTATTAGTCAATGAGTAAGCAAGGAACTGAAACACGTGGATTTCAATCCGAAGTTAAACAAATTCTTCATTTAATGATTCACTCTTTATATTCTAATAAAGAAATATTTTTAAGAGAATTAATTTCAAATGCTTCAGATGCAGCTGATAAGCTTCGTTTTAAAGCACTTGAAAATCCTGATTTATACGCTGGTGATGCCGAGCTTGGGGTTCGTATTTCAACCAACAAGGAAGCTGGCACCTTAACCATTTCCGACAATGGTATTGGTATGACTCGTGATGAAGTCATTGAGAATTTAGGAACAATTGCGAAATCAGGCACCAAAGCATTTTTAGAATCAATTGGTAGTGATCAAGCTAAAGATAGCCAACTTATTGGCCAATTTGGTGTCGGTTTTTACTCAGCATTTATTGTTGCTGATAATGTTACCGTGACAACTCGTGCGGCAACAGCCAAAGCAGATGAAGCAGTGATGTGGCAATCTGCTGGTGAAGGTGAATACACCATTTCTGATACTAACAAAGAAACACGTGGTACAGAAATCGTCTTACATTTGAAAGATGATGAAAAAGAGTTTTTAGATGATTGGCGCTTACGTTCAATTATTAGCAAATATTCAGATCACATCTCATTACCAGTTGAAGTACAAACTACTGATGAAGAAAGCAAAGAAGTTAAATGGGAAAAAGTGAATAAAGCCCAAGCACTTTGGACGCGTAGCAAATCAGAAGTAACAGATGAAGAATATAAAGAGTTCTATAAACATATTTCCCACGATTTTGCCGATCCGCTAAGCTGGAGCCACAACCGTGTCGAAGGTAAACAAGAATATACTAGCTTGCTCTATATTCCATCTAAAGCGCCATGGGATATGTGGAATCGTGACAATAAACACGGTTTAAAATTGTATGTGCAACGTGTTTTTATTATGGATGATGCAGAACAATTTATGCCAAACTACTTACGCTTTGTAAAAGGTTTAATTGATTCTAATGATTTACCATTAAATGTTTCCCGCGAAATCCTGCAAGATAACAAAGTAACCCAGAATTTACGCAATGCATGTACTAAACGTGTTTTACAAATGCTTGATAAACTTGCTAAAGATGACAAAGAACAATATCAACAATTCTGGAGTGAATTTGGTCTCGTTTTAAAAGAAGGGACTGGTGAAGATTTTAGCAATCGTGAGTCTATTGCTAAGTTATTACGCTTTACTACTACTAACAGTGATAGCGAAGTACAGAGCGTATCATTAGATGATTACATCAGCCGTATGCAAGAAGGTCAAGAGAAGATCTACTTTATTACTGCCGATAGTTATGGCGCAGCCAAAAATAGTCCTCACCTTGAATTATTCCGTAAAAAAGGTATCGAGGTATTATTACTTTCTGATCGTATTGACGAATGGATGATGAGCAATTTAACTGAATTTGCTGGTAAACAGTTCCAATCTATCAGTAAATCTGACGAATCAATCGAAAAGTTAGCCGATCAAAATAGCGATGAACAAAAACAAGTTGAAAAAGAACTTGAGCCATTTATTGAACGAGTGAAAAAAGTTTTAGCAGACAAAGTTAAAGAGGTTAAATTAACCCATCGTTTAACTGATACACCAGCAATTGTAACAACAGCTGCTGACGAAATGTCTACCCAAATGGCTAAATTATTTGCTGCAGCAGGACAAAAAGCACCAGAGATCAAATACACATTTGAGATTAATCCTGATCATCAATTAGTTAAACGCATCGCTAATACTCAAGATGAAACAACATTTAGTGATTGGGTTGAGTTATTGTTAGATCAAGCGCTTCTTGCTGAAAAAGGATCATTGAGTGATCCAAGTAAATTTATTCAGACTATGAATAAATTACTTGTTCAATAGTTAATTTTATATTTCTAATATTCAACCCGACAAGGCTTACCTGTCGGGTTTATTGCTATTTTTTACCGCAAAAAATCAACAATTTTTAAGCCAAATTTTGATACTTATCACACTTTTTCATTTTATCACTTTCTATTTTTGTTAAGCTAGACATAATAACCTAACCTTTAATTTAGACTGTAACAGATGAAAGTTCATAAAATATTAAATAATAATGTTGTCGTAACGTTAGATGCAAAGGGAAATGAATTAATTGTTACTGGACGTGGGGTAGGATTCAAAAAAAAGGAAGGAGATGAAATTGACCCCAAACTTATTGAAAAGCAGTTTTCATTGAATAATCAAGAAATACTGCCAAAGTTTGCTGAGTTGCTTTCGGAAATACCTATCGAAATTCATACAACTTCAGATATTATAATCAATTATGCAAAAAAACAGTTAGGTGGCAAATTACAAGATAGTATCTATATTTCATTAACCGATCATATCTATTTTGCTATTGAAAGACATAAGCAGGGATTTGATATTCCGAATAACTTCATTTGGGAAATAAAAAAATTCTATCCAAATGAATATCAAATTGGTTTGCATGCTTTATCGGTGATTAAACAGCGCTTAGGTGTAGAACTGCACGAAGACGAAGCTGGTTTTATTACCTTCCATATAGTCAATGCACAACTAAATGATACCATGCCGAATATTGTTAATATGACGAAGATCATGCGTGAAATTTTGAATATTGTTAAATACCATTTTAAATTTGAATATGATGAAAATAGCCTATCCTATCAACGATTCGTCACGCACTTAAAGTTTTTTGCGCATCGTATCTTGAGTCAAGGTAAACAAGCTCAACAAGACACATCATTATATGAAATTATTCGGCAAAAATATGAACAAGCCTATTTGTGTACTAAACAGATAGACTTACATTTAATTCAACAATATCAGCATCCATTATCTGATGATGAAAGTTTGTATTTGACTATTCATATTGAACGACTAAGAGCCGAGCTAAAAAATAATAGTGTGATCGAAATCACAAAATAATTAACTATTAGCAACAATATTATTAAATTTATGTTAATTTAATTAACACTGAAATTTTGGATTGTTATTGCATCAACTATTTTTTGATGCAAGCAAAACCTAAACTCCCAATGGAATGGGAGTTTAGGTTTTTTTTTGCGCTTAAATAAGGATAAGCTATGAAAAACAAACAACTTGCCGAAGTAATTATTGAGCATGTAGGTGGTAAAGATAATATTATCAGTCTAGTGCATTGTGCAACTAGACTTAGATTTGCATTGAAAGATGAATCAAAAGCAAATGCTGAATTTTTAAAAAAACAAGCCGGTATCATTACAGTTGTACAAAGTGGTGGACAGTTCCAAGTCGTAATCGGTAACAGTGTTGCAGATGTATTTAATGTCATCATGCAATTAACCAATCTCAATGAAAAACCAACCAACGATGCACCACCGGCTGCCCCTAAAGGTATTGTATCAAAACTGATTGATTTAGTTTCTAGTATCTTTATCCCTGCACTAGTCGTACTTGTTGCTGGTGGTATTTTTAAAGGAATAGTAGCAATATTACAAGTCATGGAACTTGTTCAAGCTGACTCACCAACCCTTAACTTCTTAAATGCGATTGCTGACGCCCCATTCTATTATTTACCAATCATTCTAGGATTTTCAGCGGTTAAAAAATTCGGTGGTAATCCTTATGTAGGTATGGCATTAGGTGGTGCATTGGTTCATCCTAGTGTGGTTGGCATGTTAGGTAATAAGTTTGAATTACAAACAGAATTTTTTAGCATTCCTATTAAATTAATCCCTTATCCTTCATCGGTTTTCCCAATAATCTTAGCTGCATGGTTCTATTCATTATTAGAACGCAACTTAAACAAAATCATGCATGACTCATTCAAAAAGTTTATTGCTCCGTTATTTGGTTTGATAATTACCGTACCACTAACCTTTGCTGTAATTGGTCCAGTTGTGTCATTCTTAAGTGATACCGTTGCTAGTGGTATCATCTATGTTTATCAACTTAACTCTGTCATTGCTTCTATGATTTTAGCTGCTCTTTGGCAAGTGATGGTGGTGTTTGGTATCCATTGGGGATTAGTACCATTTGCGATGAATAATATCTCGGTTTATCAAGAAGATTTTATGATTCCAATCTTATTCCCTGCGGTATTCGCTCAAGTTGGCGCAGTATTAGCGGTTATGTTACGCAGCAAAGATCCACAAGTTAAAACATTAGCAAGTTCATCGGTATTATCTGGAATTTTTGGGGTAACCGAACCAGCCATTTATGGCATTAACTTACCATTAAAACGTCCATTTATTATCGGCTGTATTTCGGCAATGATTGGTGGAGGTATTGTTGGTTATTATCATTCGGTCATCTATTCATTCAGCTTTATTAGTATCTTCTCATTTTTACAATTAATTCCACCTACAGGCATTAATGAAAAATTTTATGCGGTAGTATTTGGTTCACTTATTTCATTTGCAGTAGCCACATTAGTCACTTATCTATTTGGTATTCCAAAAGATAAAAAACAAAATAATGAAAATGAAATAGAAAATTCTGATTCAAACAACAATAAAACTGATAGTGATGAACTAGTAAAAACAATCACTATTGCCAGCCCATTAACTGGTCAACTTATTGACTTAAAGGAAGTTAATGATGTTACTTTTGCGAGCGGTTTAATGGGTAAAGGTGCTGCAATTATTCCAACTATTGGCGAAGCTGTCGCACCAGAAGATGGTGAAGTAGTGTCACTATTTAGAACGAAACATGCTATCGGTTTCCAAACTAAATCAGGTGCAGAAATACTTATCCACATTGGTATTGATACAGTGAAGTTAGATGGCCAACATTTTGAAGCTCATGTAGAAAGTGGTCAAAAAGTGAAAAAAGGTGATCGACTAGTAAGCTTTGATATTGAAGCAATAAAACAAGCCGGTTTTGAAGTAACTACACCAATCATAATCACTAACAGTGATGACTATATCGATGTGCAGTGCATATTTAATCAAGATAATATTCAACATGGTGACGCACTATTAGCGTTAAGTGCAAACAAGGAGTAAAACATGGCTAATACTTTTCCTAATGATTTTTTATGGGGCGGCGCAATTGCCGCTAACCAAGTCGAAGGTGCTTATAATGAAGATGGTAAAGGTCTTTCAACATCAGACTGTACTCCTAATGGTCTATTTGGCGATATAGTTGATCGTAATAATGTTGAAATTAACAGTATCAAAGATAGGGCTATCGACTTTTATCATCGCTATCCAGAAGATGTAGCCCTGTTTGCGGAAATGGGATTTACTTGTTTAAGAACATCTATCGCATGGACACGTATTTTTCCTAATGGTGATGAAGAACAACCAAATGAAAAAGGTTTAGCATTTTACGATAAACTGTTTGATGAAATGTTAAAACACAACATTACGCCTTTAGTCACCTTATCACACTACGAAATGCCCTATTACCTCGTTACTCAATATGGTGGTTGGGGAAACCGTAAAGTGATTGAGTTTTTTACTCGCTATGCCAAAACTGTATTTGAACGCTATAAAGATAAAGTGAAATATTGGTTAACATTTAATGAAATTAATATGTCACTACATGAACCATTCACCGGTGTCGGTTTAGCTAGAAATAGCAGTAAAGCAGAAATCTATCAAGCTATCCACCACCAATTAGTAGCCAGTGGACGGGCTGTTAAACTTTGTCATCAAATTATACCTGATGCAAAAATTGGTAATATGTTACTTGGCGCTATCGCTTACCCTCTTAGTCCAAAACCAGAAGATGTTTGGGCAACGCATTTAGAAAATCATGGTTGGTTGTTCTTTGGTGATGTGCAAGCTCGTGGTTATTACCCAACCTATATGAATCGTTATTTTAAAGAAAACAATATTGAATTAACGATTAGCGATCAAGACCGTGAAGATTTGAAAGAAACTATCGATTTTATCTCGTTCAGTTATTACATGAGTTGTTGTGGTACAGCTGACGACTCACTTCGTCAAAAAGGTAACATTCTTGATATGGTACCTAATCCACATCTCAAAGCGTCTGAATGGGGCTGGCAGATCGACCCAATCGGTATCCGTTACTTATTAAACTTGCTTTATGAACGTTTCCAAAAACCACTATTTATTGTTGAAAATGGTTTAGGCGCTAAAGACAAACTCGAAGCTGATGGCACCATTAATGACGACTATCGAATTAATTATATGAACGATCATTTAGTGCAAATTCGTGAAGCGATTAATGATGGTGTTGAAGTGATGGGATATACCAGTTGGGGACCAATTGATCTAATTAGTGCATCTAAAGCAGAAGTGACCAAACGATATGGTTTTATCTACGTGGATTTAAATCAAGACGGTTCTGGTACCCTACAACGTTATAAGAAGAAAAGCTTTTATTGGTATCAATCAGTCATTTCATCGAAAGGTGCTAATTTAAAATAATGATGATTCCGGTAGGTCTTCATTTGCCCTACCGATAATTTCACTCATCATACTAATGACAATGCCATATGAGGCTAAAGATGAAAAATAAAACAATTAAAGCAGTATTCGTTACTAGTGCACTGTTATTAACAACGCTAGCTACTGGTTGTAGCAATCAAGCAAATAATGCAATAAACAATAATAGTGATGATGCCATAAATATTTATTTTGCTCGACACGGTAAAACTTTATTTAATACCTATGATCTTGTACAAGGTTGGGCTGATTCACCATTGACTGACAAAGGTATTGAAGTTGCACGTTATTTAGGTGAAGGTTTTAAAAAGCAACACATTCAATTTGATGCTTATTACACCAGTGATGCTGGACGTCAACGTGAAACAATGCAAGTTTTGTTACAACAAAAAGGTGTTAAAGATTACCAGATCCAAGAATTAAAAGGTTTACGAGAAGTCTTTTATGGCGGATTTGAAGGTGGAAGCAATGCCAAGATGGTATCTGCATCCATGAAATCTCTTGGTTTTAAATCTGTTGATAGCTTTTATAAAAGTTATGTGCAAGGACAAATTCCCGTGGCAACTCTAACTGATGCCATCGCTAAGAGTGACCCTAAACAGCAAGCGGAGAACTTTGACCAGGTTAAAGAGCGAACCCAAAATGCGCTGCATAGCATTGTAAAAACAGCCCAAGATAAACATCAAAAAAATATTTTGGCTATTTCATCTGGTATGTCAATGCAAGCTATGATTTCTGATTTAACCGATAACCCAAATAAAAATAAACCATTGTCAAATGCTACCGTGGTTAAAATTGTGTATCAAAATGGTAAATATAGTGTAGTTGAAATTGGCAATATGGAGTATGTCAATCAAGGTAATTTATCACTAAATAAATAAACGACTGGAGGCAAACAAATAACTATAATCTTAATAAAATTAGATAATTAGTAATTAAATTAGCAAAATAGGATTGTTACTGCTTAGGCAGGCAAAACCTAAATATCAGCTCAACCGATAGGTTTGTGGGCGATATTTAGGTTTTTTTTTGGAAAAATAAAGATAGGATATAACAATGAAAATAAAGTACCTTTCGCTTGCGCTACTTAATATTATGTGTTTTTCAGCTATTGCGGCTGAATCAAATTCGCTGAATACTGATAACAGTTTTTTCAAAGATAGCAAATTTGAATTTTCCACACGTAATCATTGGAAGTATTTAAAAGAAAATGCATCGCAACCCAAAGAAGTTCATAGTGCGTGGGGACAAGCATTAACATTTAACTATAAATCAGGTTATTGGTTAGATATCTTGGGATTCGATGTTACTTATGACAATGTCATCAAACTTGGAGCCAGTGATTACTTTGCCACTCGTAACTTACTTTATAACGATGGCAAAAAAGCGGATAAACACAATGCTCATGGTTTTAACAAATTTACGCAACGTTATGCTAAAGTCAAACTTGGTAATAAAGAGATTAATTTTAATGGTAAAGCAGGTTGGCATAGTTTAAAAGACATGGGGGTAATTAGTTCATCGCAACATTTAACCCGTAACAGTTATCTCGGGTATAGTGGCACACTTAAATACTCTAATTTGGCATTATCGTTAGCTTATATAGATAGTACTTTGCCTCGTGAATCGGCTAAAAAAGTGCATTTTTATAGTTTAGATAGAAAACACGTAATTGATAATATCAAAACTGCTGAAATCGCCTATAAAGATGAAGTAATTAAACTTGATTACTCTTATGGTGTTGCCAAAGATTATATCAATCGTCATGCAATTGAGTTTTCATATAAACCAATAGAAAAACTGACCTTTGGTTCACAAATCTATGGCAGTACTGCACTTAAAAATCATGACAAAATGAAAGCCAATGTGCGTGATTTTGATGATTCAGCGTGGCATTATGCAGCCGATGTTGAATGGAAAGAAGCAGACTGGAGTGCCAAATTCGGTATCGCTTATACCGATGCCAATCGAAAAGGCGCTATCGGTTATTATGGTCGTCACATAGGTAAAAATAACCGTGGCCGTTATAATGGTATGGCAGCTGCAGGTGCGGACTATATGCGTGATGGCGAAGTTGTATTATCCAGCGTATTAGGTTATGACTTCTTTAAAGATAATACCACTGGTTTATATCTAAACTATGGTGAATTTAACTATAAACATGAAACCCTAAAAAATGGTGAAATTAACGTGTTTAACATCTGGAAACCAACCAGTGGAACATTTAAAAATCTATCTATTTTGTCAAAATTTGGTTATGGTTGGTCTTATAAAACCATGAGTAGCAAAGACATTACCCCTAAATTGAGAGACGGCCATGCACAACGTTCACCAACATTATCAGCTGAAACCGTTATTGATTATCGATTTAACTTGTTATAAAAGGACGAAACTATGAAAAAACTTATTAAACTTATTGGATTAACCGCTATTCTTACTGCATCAATAGCACAAACTGTTGCTGCTGATGTGAATATCTATTTTACTCGTCATGGTAAAACTATGTTTAATAACGTGCATCGTGCACAAGGATGGTCAGACACGCCTCTTACTAAACCAGGCATTGAAGTTGCCGAGCAACTTGGCCGAGGTTTAAAAGATGTTGATTTTATTTCGGTATATTCAAGTGACTCTGGTCGTGCCAGACAAACAGCAAGAATCGTACTTGAATCTAAAGGTGAAACTAAATTAAGCATTAATGAAATGGAAGGTCTGCGTGAAACTTGCTTTGGTGATTTTGAAGGTGATCTTGATCCAAACATGTGGAACCCAGCTGCGCAGCATCTAGGTTATGAATCAGACAAAGCCCTAATGGCTGATTTAGCTAAAGGTAAAGTTACCCTTAAAAAAATGATGGATGCGATTAAAGCTGTTGAGAAATCAGGTCAAGCTGAAGACTACAATGCCGTTAAAACTCGTATGCAAGCCTCATTAAAGGCTATTGCTAAATCTGCTCAAGAACAAGGTGGTGGTAATGTATTGGTGGTCTCTCACGGTATGGCTATTATGGCAATGGTTGAAGAGATGTTAGATAAACCTATCACGAGTGGACTTGGTAACGCTAGCGTAACTAAAATCCGTTATACCGATGATGGTAAATTTATCGTTGAATCCTTAGGTGATATGAGCTATGTAGAAAAAGGCAAAGCTAGCAAATAATCTTTATAAAAAGACTCACTTACGTGAGTCTTTTTTTATTATTGTTGAATCATATTCTATTCACTCGACTATGCTTAATCACTTTGTTTGCGGTATTAATACATAAAAATAATAAGCTAGTTTACTCGAATTCATCATTTACAACCACTTTATAATATATTATTAATCAATATATTACTAAAAATAGTTTTAATAAATTTTTTATTTTAAATTATTCATTGCAGATAATATAAAAAAAGAAAAAATTTTTATAACTACTGAATTGAACAATCTAGAATAAACAACTATTTTTACTACTTAAATTACATTAACTGGTTATAATAAAATATCGCTTAATCGGTAATATCAGGATTTTTCATGTTTTATATTTGTCATTATTCGTCACCAATGGGATTGATAACTTTAGCTAGCCAGCACAATAAATTAGTTGGCGCCTGGATTGAAGGGCAAAAATATTTTGGTCAAATTGTTAATGCGACCAAACAAGAAAAATCTAATTTGACAATATTTAATCAAACTAAAAAATGGTTAGATGACTATTTTCTTGAAAAAAAACCATCTATAAAGCAATTATCACTTGCTCCTCAAGGTAGCGCATTTAGGTATATGGTATGGGATATATTAGCCCAAATTCCTTACGGCGAAGTCATTACCTATGGTTATATCGCAAAACAAGTGGCATTGAAATGTAATAAGCCGCATATGTCCAGTCAAGCCGTTGGAGGAGCGGTTGGTCACAATCCTTTATCAATTATTATTCCTTGCCATCGGGTTATTGGAGCCAATGGTAACTTAACTGGTTATGCTGGTGGAATTGACAAAAAAATTTGGCTTTTGCAACATGAACAAGTTGATATACAAAATTTTTTCATCCCTAAAAAAGGCACAGCGATTTAACAAAAGTTTACTTGTTAACTTTTTATTGCATTAAAAAAGCGTTTTTCGTAATTTTTTTAGTGATTTTAATGTTCACTTTTTGAGCAAAAAATTACGCCAATCGCTAAGCGCGACTGGATGCAATTTTTTGGGACAGTTTTTCGATAAAGCTTAAGTCAATTGATAACGGATATTTCCCTTTTTTCCAATCTTTTAAATAATTATATTCTCTTTCGCTTAGCATTAGATGCCAAGCATCCTGTGAATGCTTGCCGGCTAATGCTAATCGGGCTTTATCCTTTCTATTTGAGAGGTGGCTTGAATTAGGTTCTGTAATATTAGGGAGCGCTGACATCATTCTTAATTGCTCTATTGCAGTAAATTGCAATTTCTGCCATTCAATAACTTGTGTTAAATTAATCTGCCAATTTCCTCTTAATTGATAACCATAAGATTGAACAATAAGTTGGTCTGAGAAAAGTCCAATTAACTTTGGTATTGATATTCCAGCTTTTAATACTTTTTTATTATTCAATTTTTTATATTGTTGACAATAAACTTTCAAATCTAAATTTAATTTCGTAGCGGCTAAATAGAGTGATACTCCATAAACTTGTGCAAACATCCGTTCTCGAAAAAAATAGATACAATCAGACTGCTGACTTAATTTAAGTTTTTCTTCTATATTCATTAAATATAATTCATTTTAAATTAAAAATCCTAACCGTATCAATTTTGAAATTAACACAATTAGGTTTACAAAAAAGTACTTTATGTTTGTATATTTTTGTTCAATAACTTACTTACCAATCATTATGGTGTTATACAAGCAGTTAAATACATATGTTCAAAATCAGCTCGAGTACCAACAATACCCTGTCGAGAATCTACTACATATAATGTTTTAGCATCACCTCTAAAGATATTACTTGACCAATAAATCGAAGTACCAAAATAAGGATCATTATAATCATCCCAATCACTACTCTTATAGTAAAAATTAGTAGTATTACCCCATTCAGCAAATAGACCTCCCATCCATGTACCACGATCATTCTTATAACTAATCATTCTTCGATATTCTGGGCCAACACCAGGTATACCATAAGTCCAACCTATATAAATATTATTCTCATTGTATTCACGATTAGAATTAGTTAATTCCAATACATTAGGTATCCGATATCCACCATTTAAGCTGTTACATTTATTTTTTGAGTTAGCATAACTGCCAGAAGGCCCTATAAAGGCAATATACCATCGCTGTAACGTAAAGGTATAAAAAACATTTGTCTTACTATAATCCGCATAAAGTCTAAATGTAGAAGGTTGAAATTGACCGCCATTAGTTGAGGCTGATGGGCCTTTTAAAGTTACTCGCAAAAAGCCTTGATGGTCACTTAAAGCTAAACTTACACCACTACCTGATATTTGAGAAACACTTTCGCCATTAATTTTAATTAGTTCTTTTGCTGATAAACCAGCTATTTTTAAATCAAAAAATAAATTATTTGATCCAGTAGTAGGAAAATTCTTATAAACATTATCAGGATCATAAAAGATAAAACCTTTGCCCTTTTTCCACTCACCATTTATATCATTTTCATATTCTACATTAGGTTTTGCATAACAAAATTTGGCGGTAGACATGACTTTTGGATAAATATAGTAGCTATGTTGAATAGCAGAAAATGATCTTGTTTTAGGAATCCCATAAGTAGTAGAAATAGTGCCTTGTGTTGCTGATACAGTTAATTTATATGGTGCCAAGCAACCATCTAGTAATGTATCAACTTGATTCTTCACTAAATTAGTTATATCGTTTCCCTCATCATCCTGCCATGTCACTTTTAAATTTCCGGTCACTGTCGGTGATTTATCGCTACCATCACCATCCATATCCCACCAATAATTTGAACCAACAACAATATCACTCAAAGGTTTTGTAGGATAATTTATATTGTCAACCGGAAAAGGAACAAAAGTTTGAATGTCGGCAAACTTTGTATTATTAGTATTAAGTCTAATAGGTTGTGTTGCACTTGATGTGTCAGTTAATGGGCTTATTTTTTCACCATTGGGTAAAGCAATTGATAATAAAGGTGAAAGATCCGATTGTGTTTTGTATTCATCAAAAGTTATATATGGTGCGCTACCATGAATAACATTGACAGTTGACGCAGATAATGCACTTACATTGTGAGTTATAATTGAGAAAACAAAAAAAACTAAAAAGGGCTTTTTTTTATCAAAAAAACGTTTTTGATTTAATAAATTATGGCTGGCTGGCTGGCTGGCTGGCTGGCTGGCTGGCTGGCTGGCTGGCTGGCTGGCTGGCTGGCTGGCTGGCTGGCTGGCTGGCCCCTAAACAACTGTATTTTAACATTTTTTCAATCCTTTGTCACGACATCCGGCTATTTTAATTGAATAAAAATATAATTTATTGTTGGTAAAAAGTATAATTAAATTGAGTGATTTTGGCAATTCCTGCCTGTCTAAAAATTGTAAAGATAAGTAAGTAAAATCAGGTCACTACTGTTATCAGTTGATCTTGATATCTTTCGGTCGTTCACAAAGATCATGATTATTTAATCATCATCCCAACAATCTTAAAATTCAATAAAATCATGGTAACAAGCAGCCTCGTTATGCAAATATCTTTATTAAAATAAATTAATAACTCAATCTTCAATCTTTTATAATGGTGTTTTGAGATTTTTGATAAAGGCTAAATCAACTTCAACAAGATAGCTAATTGATTAACAACTACTAAAATAAAATTAAAACTAAAACACTGCATATTTTATCCTAATGTTGTATATTTTTTAGTCGATAGCTCCGACGCCTGCCTTTCGCGCGTCTTCAAACGCGCTCGGCTGGCTTTTGCCGTTACTTTCGCTACGCTCTCTTCACGGCAACGTCGCTGATATCACTGTTCATAAATATGGATTACTTAGGACTCCCTGTGATACAAATAATTGAATACGTCCCGATTGCAGAAACACCAAGTACACCTTTATAAACTGTCTCTGCCGATGATTGTACTTTATTTTCCACGTTCCATAAACCAATATATTCGCCCCATTCACCAAATAGTGTATTTAATGATACCTTTTCTCCTTCAAAAAATTGCCCCTTGGATCTATATTTTGATAAGTGGCGTGGATCTGGTGTAATATAAATGTCAGGCTCTTTCGGAAGTTTGCGGCAGTTTTCCATCGAGGGAGATGATATTATTCTGTTGCCATTGTTTACTATAGATCCTACGCCATGTCTAATAAACCATTTATTGATTCTAAACTGGTAAAGTACTTTACTGTGATTTCTATCTGCATAGAGAACAAATGTTGACCATGTAAATTTCTTATCCACCGTTGTTATAACCGTTACCGGCTTCCCATTTACAACTATAAGCTTTTCCTGAACTTTAGGGCCATTTAATGTTATTTTTACTACAAATTTTCTCTCCGGTGATAAAGTTAGATATACGCCTTCCCCCTTTACTGCATTAACATTTGTGCCATTAACTGCAATCACCTCTTCTGAACTAATATCACTTAAATATAAATAATAACTCAATCCATCACCACCTGTTGTAGGAAAATTTTTATTTATATCTGATGTAACATCAAATGAGTGTCCTCCATTTAAGCCTTGTGTTCTTAACGCCCTAGCTTGAGATGCGGGTAATATGTAATAAGTATGGCTTGCTCCCTGAAAATTGCTTATATCACTTGATTGTGGAAGTCCATAACGCGTTGATAAACGTCCACTTGTAGACGAAATGGTAACTTTATAGGGCGAATCGGTAGTTGACAAAGATGCATCTTGATTATTTTTAACCCAATTAGTTATATCGTTATTATTAACGTCACTCCACTTCACATTTAAGGTGCCCGATGAACTAATTCCTATATCTCCATCAATATCATTAAAATAATTATTGCTTGCGATAACGCTACTTAAACTAATACTAGGATAATTATTAAACGGTATAATTGTTTGGATATCCTTTACTTTAGTAATCGACTCAGGTAACGCTATCGGATTGTTGCTGCTTGAACGGTCTTGATAAGGCTCATAAACCGTACCATTTGATAATCTAAGCCAAAGCAGTGGCTCTGCAGTAGAAGCGCGATTTATTCCATCAAAAGAGAGATACGGGCCATTTCCATGAATTGCATTGGCCGTACTGGCATTTAATGCATATGCCGAATTAATTGAAAGGATTAATAAACTAGATATAGCTAATATGGTTAAAAATGTTGGTTTTAAACACAAAAAGTTAAGACTTAACTGTAAGTTAAGTGAATAAGTTTTAGCGGTAATGATTTCTTTAACGGAAATAAAGAATCGTTGACTTGCAATTGGATGATTTATGCAAGCTTGACTTAATAATCCCTTTAATAACCCTAATTTATGGCTGGCTGGCTGGCTGGCTGGCTGGCTGGCTGGCTGGCTGGCTGGCTGGCTGGCTGGCTGGCTGGCTGGCTGGCCTCTAAACAACTGTATTTTAACATTTTTTCAATCCTTTGTCACGAAATCCGATTGTTTCATTTCAATAAAAATTTAATTTTTTGACTGTTTAAGTATAAGTAAATTGCGTAATTTCCGCAATTGCTAGCTTTTTAAAAATTGTAAAGATTAGTAAGGAAAATCAGGGCATTACTGTTATTAATTGATCTTGATATTTTTCGGGCCATTCATAAAGATCATTATTATTTAATGATGATCTTATAAAATCTTAAAATTCAATAAAATCATGGTAACAAGCAGCCTCGTTATGCAAATATTTTTATTAAAATAGATTAATAACTCAATCTTCAATCTTCAATCTTTAATCTTTAATCTTTAATCTTTAATCTTTAATAATGGTGTTTTGAGATTTTTGATAAAGGCTAAATCAACTTCAACAAGATAGCTAATTGATTAACAACTACTTAAATAATTAATTTGTTGACCTACTAAAATAAAATTAAAACTAAAACACTGCATATTTTATCCTAATGTTGTATATTTTTTAGTCGATAGCTCCGACGCCTGCCTTCCGCGCGTCTTCAAACGCGCTCGGCTGGCTTTTGCCGTTACTTTCGCTACGCTCTCTTCACGGCAACATCGCTGATAGCCCCCTAAATAGATCCTTATGATAATCGCACTCTAACTCTGCACAAAATGACGTTAATAGCCCATTTGGCTGGCGCTTAATCAACTTATTGTAATAGGAATCCACAATTTGCTATCCAATCATTAACATACTTTGGTTGTAAAAATCTTACTTTTAATTTATGGCCTATAATGCAGTTACAATAAAGCTACCCTCATTGTAAACGTGTAAAAATACAATTTATTTATTATTACAATATTTCCTTATATTGAGATTGTAAGACTAATATTTTACTAATAGCTATTTAAAATCTCACATATAAAT
Source organism: Gilliamella apis (assembly GCF_030758615.1). NCBI lineage: Bacteria > Pseudomonadati > Pseudomonadota > Gammaproteobacteria > Orbales > Orbaceae > Gilliamella > Gilliamella apis. Next base: position 1,259,977 of record NZ_CP132381.1, on the reverse strand, counting down.
CCCAATACATTGGATAATATTTTAATTTAATTGTTAAACTTCTTATTATTAAGGTGAAACACAAGCTAAATAAGAAACCTTAGGTCCTGATAGGACAGAACCATTATAAATATTAACCGACGGAATTTGTATATTTTTATCATCGTTGATTCCCGGTAATGGATCTGCAATCCCATAAGCTTCATGTACCCAATCACTATCAGGATAATTACGAGTATGCGAGAAACTATTGTTATATAAAGAACCCCATTCATTGATTATTCCTCTGACCCATTCACCATCTTTACGGTAACTTAACTGACGAAGAGCATTATTGTTTGTTGGAGGTATAGCATGCCATTTTTCTTTAAAAACATCATAGGTCAAATCATACATTCCCGTTAACCGATAACCTTTACCTAATCGACGACACTCTTCTTCAGCTTTCGCTTGAGTGGTCGATAAATCTCCATCTATAAGAATATTTTGATAGACAATATCGGTAGGAATATACCAACGCATCAATTTAAATTCATAAAGTATTTTACTTTTTCTACTATCGGCATATAACCTAAATGTAGAAGGACTAAAACTCTTATCATTAGACGTTGCTCGAGGACCATTTAAGGTTATTTTTAATGCTTTTTGTGGTACACCATATAATGGGGCTTGATAAGGGTACATTATTGCATTATTAAATAGAAAAGAGCTATCATGCTCCCATAGAGTTATACCTGTACTTAAGCTTAATCTGACATTGCCACCTTCTACAGCGCTTATGCTACTGCCATTGGCCGCGATCACCGCTTCTGGACTTATTCCTGCCAATAACAAATAAAAATATAATCCATTAGACCCTGTACTTGGAAAATTATTTTTATAAATCGAACTTTCACCATCATAATTACCACTATTACGTGCGCCATTAATCCTAAATCCTTTACTTGGATAACCTCTATAATTCCAAGAAATAATGGCCGAATCCCAGCCAGATCCATCAAAAAACATACCCACTCCAGTAGTGCCATCATCATATAATGGGCTAGGTTGAGCATAACAGACATGAGGTTCAACTTTAGGATTTATATAATAATTATGGCTACCGCCCATAAAACTACTTTTATTTGGCTCTCCATATAGGGTATTTAATTCAACGTTACTTGCTGTTAAGGTTAATTTATATGGACTATCACATTCAATAAATTTACTATAGGCATTGTTTTTAACTGTGTCGGTAACATCAATACCATTAATATTTTCCCATTTAACGCCTATATCACCACTCGCTGTTGCGATAACTTCACCGGTTACATCATCATAACCATCGCCATCATCATCACCAAAATAGTTATACGGTGCTTTCAGTAAATCAATAATATTTACTCTAGGATAACTACTATTACCTGCTGCCGGTAACGGAACGATAGTTTGGATACTCGCATAAGTATCGTCTTGACTCGGTAACTCGATTGGAGTTACTAGACTGGATTCATCATTTGAAGCATTGATGACTGTTCCATCGGATAAAGTTATACCCAACAAACTTTCCGTACTATCTGCTTTTGTCATACCTCCATCATTGGTAAGATAAGGAGCACTACCATTAATTACATTAACCGTACTGGTATTTAATGCATATGTCGAATTAATTGAAAGGGTTAATAAACTATTTATAACCAATACATTTATTAGCATCGGTTTTAAACAAAAAAAAGGTTTTATAAAATTGACTCTAAAAAACAAGAGGTTAACAGTAAATAAATCTTTAAAAGAAAAAAATGAATGTTGATGCTGAGGCAAATATATTGCTAACATTGCAGCAATTAATCGGTTAAATAATCCCAATTTATGGTTAGTTACTAAACAACTACTTGATAACATATATCAATCCTTTGTAAAAGTATTGTGTTTTTATTGCGAAAAATCAATTTTATAAGAAAAGTGTAAATAATATCATTAACCATATCAAATTTTATAATATTAAATTTTGTCAAATAATGTAAAGAAAAGTTGAACTAAAACGCTTTGATTTTATGTTACAAATTTGAAAAAATTTTTAGCTGACTTTTATAAATACTAAAATATTGTTAATTTTAGTTACTGTCGCGAAAAAAATTTTTATCATAGTTAATTAATAAGTTAATATTAAACTATAAAAAATACTTTTTTAGGCTGTTAATACAGCACAAATCGATGCTAATTCTGAAAATTAACCATTTAGTCGCTAATAAGATTATTGATTGAGAAATAAAGTTCAGGTGGAAACTTGAGCAAAATATAGTTAACAAACCTTATTTGGCAATTACTCGCTTAATTGTTCTGTGATCACCTTGTAGCACAAATCATACGTAATCTTTCGCCTGAAAAACTACCTCGTATAACGCCCTCTTGAATAACCTCACCACCAGAAGTCATCACTCGATCCGTAATTTGCCAACTACCAACATGTTGTCCCCATTCAGAATATAGTCGACCTAATTCTCTAAATGTTTGTGATGTCGTTGGTCGATTTAAATAAAAATTACTAAATAGTCTAGGCGATGGCAAGTTATAGCCTTCATAATTACAATACTTAGGAGGTGTAGGATTATGAGTTTTTTTGGTTTCAAAACGATTTGTATTAATAAACCAAGTACCTATTCTAAATTTATACAGAACTGTTTTACGTTCTTTATCAGCATAAAGTACAAAACTTGAAATACCAAATTTCTTATCCACTTTACCCGAACCAATTATCGCCACACCTTTTTTTGTTGACCTTCCTCCACCAATTATTTTAGGTCCATTTAGTCTTATCCCTACTTCATTAATTGAATCTCTCCACAAAGATAAATTTACACCTTCGCCTGATTCGGGATATATAGTACTACCATTGATAGCTATCACTTCTTCTGGGCTGATTTTATCAAGCACTAATGTATAATTAAGTCCATCACCTCCAGTAGTTGGAAAATTATTCCATTGATTACGATTTACAGGATATTCCCATGAATCAGAGCGTGTCTTTATGGCTCGCCCATTAGCTTCAGGGGAAAAATAATAAGTATGACTAGCCCCCTGAAAATTGCTTATATCACTTGATTGTGGAAGTCCATAACGCGTTGATAAACGTCCACTTGTAGACGAAATGGTAAGTTTATAGGGTGCGTTAACAATTGATAAATATGCCTCCCGATTATTTTTAACCCAATTAGTGATGTCATTATTATTAACATCTCGCCACGTAACATTTAAGGTTCCAGATGAACTAATTCCGCTATCGCCATCAATATCATTAAAATAATTATTAGTGGCTATAATGTTACTTAAGCTAATACTAGGATAATTATTAAATGGTACAATAGTTTGGATATCCTTCACTTTCGCAACTGACTCAGGTAGCTTTATTGGATTGTTGTAATTTGAACGATCTTGATATGGCTGATAAACCAAACCGTTTGATAATCTAAGCCAAAGCAGTGGTTCGGTATTTAAGGCTCGATTTCTACCATCAAACGATAAATACGGAGCATTGCCAGTAATCACATTTACTGTTTTTACAGTTAAACACTCGGCATTTGAAAAAAGAAATAGCAACATAAACCCCAAAAGCCATGTTTTAAAAGCAAAATAAGGTTTGTAATTGTCATAACTATTAACAAAATTATTAGATCTTATTTTTAATAATTCCGATGTTATAGAATTTAATGATGTACAACACGCTATAGTGAAGATAGGATATCTTTGATGATAAAATCGCAAAAACATGACTCCTTTTGATGAAACATTCCAATTTAGTAGAAACCAATTACAATCAAAATTGATAAAAATTTGATTACTATTCTTTAAAATTACATAGTTAATTTCTATGTGCTGCAGATCAATTTTTAGAAGGTAGTAGTAAAAATATTAAATGCAAGACTATCAGTGGTTACTTTTAACTAGACAAATCCTACAACTTTATTATCAGGTCGCTTAGCGTTATTAATTGAGAAATCATACCCAACATACTTATAAATATTGTTTATAAAACAATCACTTTAACGACTTGTTTTTTTATGGATAAAAATTTAGTAATAAATAAATGTTGATAAAGAGGTGTTGATAACTTTTGATTGCTTAATTATGTAATTTTAGCTGTCTTGCCTATAAACAACTACGTCTAGCATCTTCAAACACCCGCTTATCCATTTGTTTTATTTAAATAGAAATATCTAAATTTGATAAAATCATAATTAAAGTATTTAACTATATCAAACTTTATAATGTTAAATTTTGTCAAGTTATGTAAAGTAAAGTTAACAATTGTTGGTTTATTAATGGAGGTCTGAGTAAAAATTTTTGCTAATTTAGAAAAAACAAATATATAGCAAATTTTAACCACTGATTCGCAAAAACTTTTCATTAAAATGGATTAATAATACAATGTTCAATCTTTAATAATGTCATTTTTAGACTTTTAATAAAGGCTAAATCAACTTCAGCAGGCTCGCTATCCGGTTGCCAAATACTTGATTAATTGATTTGTTGATGATGTAAGGTAAGATTAAAACACTGCATATCTTGTTCTAACATTGTATGTTTTTTTATTGTGAAAATCTTACTTTTAATTCATGCCTATAATGTTGTAACAATAAAACTACCCTCATTATAAACGCGTAAAAAAATAAACCTCCTTTATATAACAATATCCCCTTATATTAAGATTGTAAGATTAATGTTTTAAGAGTATCTATTTAAAATCTCACATATAAATCTCAATACAATGGATAATATTTTAATTTAATTGTTAAACTTCTTATAGCTGTTAAGGAGAAACACAAGCTATATAATAAGGTGTTAAGCTACCGAGGGACTCAGCCTCCCCACCTTCCGCCAATACATTCCATGAAGGTACTTTACGCTTCTCTTTCCAAGATTTAACTTCCTTAATTACTGTAGTGGCAATCAAATAATTAGAATGTAACCAATCACTATCAGGATAATTGCGACACCTCGAACGACTATTGTTATATAAACATCCCCACTCATTAATTATTCCACTGACCCATTCGCCATCTTTACGGTAACTTAACTGACGAAGAGCAGAGCCTACTATAGGACCAAAAGTTGCTTTCATCTCCCAATAGACGTCATAGGTCAAATCATACATTTCGGTTAACCGATAACCTTTACCTAAACGACGACACTCTTCTTGACCTTTTGCTTGATACATCGGTACATTTTCTTCAGTAATAACATTTTGATAGACTATATCGGTAGGAATATACCAACGCATCAACTTAAATTCATAAAGTATTTTACTTTTTCCACTATCGGCATACAGCCTAAATGTCGAAGGACTAAAACTCTTATCATTAGACGTTGCACGAGGACCATTTAAGGTTATCTTTAATCCTTTTTGTGGGACACCATATAATGGGGATAGATAAGGGAACATTGTTGAAAAATCATCCAGCACACCGCTTCGATGATCCCAGAGAGTTATTCCCGTACTTAAGCTTAAGCTGACATTGCCACCTTCTACAGCACTTATGTTACTGCCATTGGCTGTAATCACTGCTTCTGGACTTATTCCTGCCAATAACAAATAAAAATATAATCCATTAGACCCTGTACTTGGAAAATTATTTTTATAAACCGAACTTTTACCATCATAATTACCACTATTACGTGCGCCATTAATCTTAAATCCTTTACTTGGATAACCTCTATAATCCCAGTCAATCGTACTCGAATCCCAGCCAGGCCCATCAAGCAAATCCATATTACCTGCGTATAATTGAGAACCATCATCAAATAATGGACTTGGTTGGGCATAACAGACATGGGGTTCGACTTTAGGATTTATATAATAACTATGGCTACCGCCCATAAAACTACTTTTGTTCGGCGCACCATATAGGGTATTTAATTCTCCATTACTTGCGGTTATGGTTAATTTATAAGGACTATCACATTCAATAAACTTACTATGGGCATTGTTTTTAACTGTGTCGGTCACATCAATACCATTAATATTTTCCCATTTAACGCCAATATCACCACTCGCTGTTGCGATAACTTCACCGGTTACATCATCATAACCATCGCCATCATCATCACCAAAATAGTTATATGGAGCGGTGAGTAAATCAGTTATTTTCACTTTAGGGTAATTACTATTACCTGACTGTGGTAACGGAACGATGGTTTGAATACTCGCATAAGTATCGCCTTGATTAGGTAACTCGATTGGAGTTACTAAACTGGATTCATCATTTGAAGGATTAATTACTGTACCATCAGATAAAGTGATCCCCAATAAACTTTCCGTACTATCCGCTTTAGTTATGCCTCCGTCATAAGTAAGATATGGTGCTCCTCCATGAATTGCATTAGCTGTAGTTATATTTAAAGCATATGTGAAATTAACGGGAATGGTTAATAAACTATTTATGACCAATACACTTATTAGCATCGGTTTTAAACAAAAAAATGGGTTTATCAAATTGACTCCAAAAGACAAGAATTTAACAGTAAATAAAACTTTAAAAGAAAAAAATGAATGTTGATGCTGAGATAAATATATTGCTAACACTTGAAAAATTAATCAGTTAAATAATCTTCATTTATGGTTAATTACAGAACAACTAGCCAGTAAGACACATCAATTCATTTAAAATTAAAATATTGTTTTATATTAAAAAATAAATAATTTTTTGATAAAAGTATAGTTTAAACCGTTAATTATATCAAATTTTGTAATGTTAAATTTTGTCAAGATATGTAAAGTAAAATTAACAATTGTTGGTTTATTGATGAAAGTCTAAGTAAAAGTTTTTGCTAATTTATAAAAAAATATATATGGCAAGTTTTAACCACTGATTCGCATAGATTTTTTATTATAACTAATCAATTACTGTTATAAATTTACATAATCATATAGTTACAATGGTAGTCTACAATAAACTATTTATTATTATTTATTAACTTAGTCAGTTAAATTTAGATAGAAAATTTAAAATAAGCCAGAATTAAATAGAGTCATAAATATTGGCATTATTAACGTTAATAAAAAACCTTGAACGATTGCTGGTGGTACAATACTAACCCCTGCTCCTTTTTGTAGCATAGGTAAGGTAAAATCCATTGAGGTTGCACCACATAAACCTAGTGCTGTAAGTTTATATCGTTTGATTAAGGTAGGAATTAAGATAATGGCACATAATTCTCGTAGAATGTCATTTAAGAAAGTAGCACTACCAATGATTGGACCATGAGCTTCGGTCATTAATATTCCCGATAACGAATACCAACCAAATCCTGATGACATTGCCAACCCTACTCGCACTGGTTGTGCCAATATGAAGGCGGCAATAATACCACCTAAAAAGGTACTTAGAATGACAATAATGGTAGTAGCAATACCCACTTTATTCAATAAAATCTGTTTTAACGAAATATTATTACTACGCAACTGAATACCAATAAGTAATAGTAAAAATACTAAAACCACTTTGGTAATATCTTCACTATATTGCCAAATAAACAGAGGAAAAAGTCCTGCAACAAATCCTGCTATCAATGCAATACAGACCCGCAAAGATTCCAAGATCATTTTAAATCGTGATTGATAAGTTGCATTACTATGTGAAGTACGCCATGGTAAAAAAAGATCAACAATAGCTAAAAAAATAAAATTACCGCCAAAAGTACAGATAAAAATAATACCAGTATAAAATAAGATAATTTTTAAATTAGCAGCGAGATTATCTAAATGAGCTAGTTCGGTTCCCATTATAAATAATATAAAATAGACCATCCAACTTAAGATCTGATTAATCTTGGTTATCCACTTTTGCTCTTTGAATTTAATCAAATAACCTAAACATAACGGTACTAAAGCAATAAGAATACCAAAATACATATTTCATTCCTTAATTATCATTTTTATATTAAAAGTATCAGATAGATTTGGGTCTTGTTTAAGATCGCTTGCAATATAATGCAAGCGATAGATTAAAAGATTATTTTAATGATGCTAATTGTGTTTCAATATTGTTCTTGAGCTCATCTAATAATGCATAACGATTGCGATACTCAGAACGCTTTTTACTGGCAACTTCTTCCAGTGATTTGCGGTTAATCTGGTTTGGCAATATAAATAACGATCTTGAATCTTGCTTACCATCAATAGTTAACCAAAAATCATCATAATCAGATAAGATTCTTTCTTGTCGGCTATTATAACGCCAGTTGTTGTAGACATGAGTTTTATTGCCCACCGCAATAATTTGTTCAAGTTGAAAATAACCAGCAATAATTAACGCAGCCTCAACTGCAATACGTTTAGGAAAAAGCCCATAGCACTGTTTTGTTGCCTGTTGTACTCGGGTTCGAGCTTCATGATGCCCTGTTCCTTGTAAGCCGGAAATAAAAAGTGTCGACTTTTGTTGATATTGCGCGATAGTAAAAGTTAACGTCGCTAAGTCAATGCCATCATTGTCATAAAAATAGAGGCTGAGTTCCCCTTCCCGAGCATATTTATTACGTGCTTGAATCGCAATTTTTATATTGGCGTCATTTTTTGCCCTAATACTGGCTAATTCAAAGGGAATATCTAAGTTATAGAAGGCTTTTGTCATGCTATCAGGACGATTAGCTAAAAAATCATAATGATAAGCTAATGCCTCGTACCGTTCTTGTTGGCTCAAACATGAAGCTAAATAAGGTCGTTGTAGTTTACAAGGTAAATTAGTTTGGCATGATAAATAGTAACCAAGTAACTTGTATTGTCTTAATTTGTCTAATAGTTTAAGCGTAATAGGACTTAAAAATAGAGTTCGAAAAAAAAATTTATAACGATAAGTCGGTTTAAGCCATAATTCGTTAAGTGGTAATTTACCTGAACAAAGCCAGTTAAAAAGTTGCCATTTACTTTTAGGCTGGGACATATTCGTAATATTATTCATAAGCAGAAAAAAGTATTCGTATTGGTTAATATATAAAAGAGTTATATGTGGTTAAATTATAAATTATCAATTAGATATTTATGATTATTTTCAAATTTAAGGCACCATTTCAACGTAAGTGCCTAAGAGTACAACACAACCCAAAGCAACGCAACCCTTATGGTGTTATGTCATCGCTTAAGCAATAAAAAACGGTGAACTAAGTCACCGTTTTATTAAATAACATCGTTTATAAAAACGAATTATTGACCTTTAACTTCCTTTAAACCGTTAAATGGTGCTTTTGAACCTAAAGCTTCTTCAATACGGATTAATTGGTTGTATTTAGCAACACGGTCAGAACGGCTCATTGAACCAGTTTTGATTTGACCAGCAGCTAAACCAACAGCTAAATCAGCAATAGTTGAATCTTCAGTTTCACCTGAACGGTGAGAGATAACCGCAGTATAACCTGCATCTTTGGCCATTTTAACAGCTGCGATAGATTCAGTTAAAGTACCAATTTGGTTAACTTTAACTAGGATTGAGTTAGCGATACCTTTCTCGATACCTTGTTTGAAGATTTTAGTGTTAGTTACAAATAGATCATCACCAACTAATTGAATTTTGTCACCTAATGCTTTAGTTTGGTATGCCCAACCTTCCCAATCGCTTTCGTCTAAACCATCTTCGATAGATACGATTGGATATTGTTCAGTTAAACCTTCTAGATAGTGAGTAAATTCTTGAGCAGTGAACTCTTTATTACCTTCACCTTTTAATACGTATTTACCCGTTTCTTTGTTATAGAATTCAGAAGCTGCACAGTCCATCGCTAAAGTAATGTCTTTACCTAATACATAACCAGCTTTTTCAACTGCTTCTTTGATGCAAGCTAATGCTTCAGCATTTGAACCTAAGTTAGGAGCAAAACCACCTTCATCACCAACAGCAGTGTTCATACCTTTATCATGAAGAACTTTTGCTAAGTTGTGGAATACTTCAGAACCCATACGGATTGCTTCACGAACAGTTTTAGCACCAACTGGTTGAATCATAAATTCTTGTAAGTCGATGTTATTATCAGCGTGTTCACCACCATTGATGATGTTCATCATTGGTAATGGCATAGAGTATTGACCTGGAGTACCATTAAGATCAGCGATATGTTGATAAAGTGGTACACCTTTAGCTGCAGCTGCAGCTTTAGCTGTAGCTAAAGATACAGCTAGAATTGAGTTAGCACCTAAGTTTGATTTGAAATCAGTACCGTCTAAGTCAAGCATGACTTGGTCGATAGCTGCTTGATCTAACGCATCTTTACCAACAACTGCTTTAGCAATTGGGCCATTTACGTTTTCAACAGCTTTAAGTACGCCTTTACCTAAAAAGCGAGATTTGTCACCATCACGAAGTTCTAATGCTTCACGTGAACCTGTTGATGCTCCTGATGGAACGATTGCAAGACCAACGAAACCACCTTCTAAATGAACTTCAGCTTCAACAGTTGGGTTACCACGAGAGTCGATGACTTCACGACCATGTACTTTAACGATTTTTGCCATGTTATTTTCCTCTATATGACAGATATGTAACTATAATGTAAATATAAACTATTTTTGCTGCTGATCTTGATGATCTTTGGCAGCTTTAATAAAACTACTAAATAATGGATGTCCATCACGTGGTGTTGAAGTGAATTCCGGATGGAATTGACACGCAACAAACCATGGATGATCAGGAATTTCAATGATTTCTACTAGTTTTTTATCAGTTGATAATCCTGTTACTTTTAATCCAGCTTTAACCACTTCTGGTAATAAATTGTTGTTAACTTCATAACGATGGCGATGACGTTCGGTAATCGATTCTTTTTTGTACATACCTGCAACTAATGAACTAGGCTCTAAATGACAAATTTGTGAACCTAAACGCATAGTACCACCTAGATCACTATCTTCACTGCGCTGAACCACTTTTCCTGATTCATCGCTCCATTCAGTAATTAATGCGATTACTGGGTTTGCGCAATCTTTAACAAACTCTGTTGAATTAGCATCTTTGATGCCGGCAACATTACGAGCATATTCAATTAATGCTACTTGTAAACCAAGACAAATACCTAAGTAAGGGATCTTGTTTTCACGAGCATAACGTGCAGCCATAATTTTACCTTCAACTCCACGATAGCCAAAGCCACCAGGAATTAATATTGCATCTAAATCTTGTAATAATTCAGTGCCTCGTGATTCAAGATCTTCTGAATCAATATAACGAATATGTACAGTTAAACGATTCTTTAAACCACCATGTTTTAATGCTTCATTAACTGATTTATAAGCATCAGGTAACGCAATATATTTACCAACCATACCAATGGTCACTTCACCAACTGGGTTGGCTTCTTCATAAATCACTTGTTCCCATTCAGATAGATCCGCTTCTTTACATTCAAGATGGAAGCGATTGCAAACAAAAGTATCTAAATTTTGTGATTTTAATAATGCAGGGATCTTATAAATAGAATCAACATCTTTAAGTGAAATCACCGCACGCTCAGGCACATTACAAAATAGCGCAATTTTAGCTCTTTCATTGGCTGGAATAATGCGATCTGAACGACAAATTAAGACATCCGGTTGAATACCAATTGATAATAACTCTTTCACTGAGTGTTGCGTTGGTTTAGTTTTAACTTCACCAGATGATGCAAGGTAAGGAACTAAAGTTAAATGCATAAACAAAGTATGTTCACGACCAACATCTACCGCTAATTGGCGAATAGCTTCCAAAAATGGTAATGATTCAATATCACCAACAGTACCACCGACTTCAACGATAGCGACATCGTAACCTTTTGCACCATCAATAACACGATCTTTAATCGCATTAGTAATATGAGGGATAACTTGAACTGTTGCGCCTAAATAATCACCACGACGTTCTTTTCGCAAAACATCAGAATAAATACGTCCAGTGGTAAAATTGTTTTTTCGGCTCATTTTGGTGCGAATAAAACGCTCATAATGCCCCAAATCAAGATCGGTTTCGGCACCGTCTTCAGTCACAAAAACTTCACCATGTTGAATTGGACTCATTGTTCCCGGATCGACGTTGATGTAGGGATCAAGTTTTAGCATGGTGACTTTTAAATTGCGGGCTTCTAAAATTGCAGCTAAAGATGCTGCGGCAATGCCTTTACCTAAAGAAGAAACGACACCGCCTGTTACAAAAATATAATTCGTGACCATTAATACCAGACCATTATTAATTTAGTTGAACAATATAACATAAGTTTAAACCATAAAAACTAATGCAATATATGATGAATCAGACGGGAAAATAGTATAACAGAATATGGCTTAGCTCACAATTGAATAATTATGTTTAATCGATAAGTTACTCTCTTCGCCTACTAATTTGGTATCTATTATTTCAGTAACCTATCTAATATTAATCCCCAACCATTGAATGGTTTTTTAAAATTTTATCACTATAATTAGAAATAATTTTTTCAAGTCGTAATTGATTGGCAGCTTTTTTCCAAATAAACAAAGTACAATTAATTAAGGTGATTAAGATAACAAATAGAAACACAAAATTGTTGATCAAAATCGGTGATAAAAATGAAAACAACTGATTTTTATCAATACTATAGATAGGATCTGTTGAAATAGTTAGTTTTGAAACTGTTCCATTATGGTAACTCACATTAGTGACTACACCTGTAATTTTTAAGTGAGCATTATTTCCCATTAAAATACCATTATAATAATCAAGTTGTTCTTTGAAAATTTCATTATTATATTTGTAATTATAATTTTTATCATAGAGTGGGATCAATTTAGTAAATTGTAAACTAAGGTTATTTTCATCATTTTGCAGCATTGCTACTTTTTCTTTAGCATCAAAGATAAAATGTTTAAGAATATTTTTTCGATATTGAGCAATTAGTTGGACAATATTTTGCGCCGAGTTTAAATTTACTATTTTTTGAATGTTGTAATGCGATTTCGCATAAGCCACCACGTCAGACCAATTGTTTAAATCAACACCACTTATCTCTGACAGTAAATTGGCTAGACTGTTTTTAATTTGGTCACAAGGTTCAAGGTTTAGATGTTTACAACTGTCATCAAAGGTTGGAATAGCTGTCTCAATATTATAGATTTTTATCAATTCAACTATATTTTTGTTTTTCGTGTATTGTTTGTATTTTGGATTATTCCTATATTTGGAGTCATTCTCTAAACGCTGATTTAAATATTTGTTGGCTAACGCAGTCATTACAATAACTTCTGAATCTTTTGTCATTCTTAAAATATTGCTATCATAAATCGCTTGTGTTGATTGAGGCCATGAAGAAAAAAGATTAAGTTTTGTACTGCCTATTGGATTGGTATTAACAAATATTTTATTACATTGAGAATGATCTTCATTTTCATTTTGAATATCACACGAGACACTTGATAAATCGAGATTAACCCGATCCATAAATTGAATGGCTATTTTCTTTAAGTTAGTTTTATCATCAATGTTCCAAATAGTGGCTTGTGAGGTTAATTGCTGATAGCTAAAATCAAATTTTTCACCGGCATTGGTAAAATAGTAAATTAATACAACCAATATTAATCCTGTAATAGCCAATTTAACATTATGCTTGATAAATTTTGGTGCACCATAATTTTCCACTTCTTCACTTATTGATAAATAGCCGCCATAACTGAGTAATTTTCGAGAATTAATGTCAACCTCCATATCAATTGGAGTTTCACTTTTATTTGATATGAACATTCTCCAGTGTTCGGGAGTGTTAACATAAAAGTATGATTCAATACCCAATTTTTGCGCTTTGATATGGTTGACATATTCAGTAGGTATTTCTCGTTTTATATGCGATACTATCATAGCTAATATAAAGCATATGATTGAGAAAAATGCCAACAATAGCGATTGAAAATGCTCTAAAACCAATAACCCCATCACACCTAATACAAACAAAAAAATCATTAATTTTCCGGAGTTACTTTGGTCTTCCATTGCAATTTCAAATTGATTTTTTTCTCTTTTGTTAACAATCTCAAAAGGCGGTGTCTTTTCTGATTCTTCTGTTAGAAGTTGGGTAATGGTTTCATTTGACTTTTCAGCGCTACTCAAACCAATAGGTTTCAAATTGCCGGTCTGCCAATAATCTTCAATTTGCCCCTCTTTTCGACCAGATAGATTTAGACCTGCTTCCAATAACTCACAAGTGTTTATTTTAACGACAATGGCATAACTTTTAGTAAACACAACTTCAGCGGTATTGATATAGTCAGACTTATTTTTAGGTAGTTCGCTATCAAAACTATCACGAAGACCTAAAATACGGTAAGACATATTGTAAGGAAAGAATAACCGTATATAACCCATCTTGTAATAGTAATTATTATTTTGTTTATCTGGATAATCTTTTTCAATATACGCTTTAATTCTCATGACATCATAATTGATTAATGAACTTTGCCATTGATAAGGAGGAGGAATATGATCTTCATTATCAAGATAAGGTTGAAGAAGAAGAATTTCTTCTTCAGTTAACTGTCGAATAGCATTTTCACGAATAAAAGGATCAATTTCGGCTTGCTTTTTTTGGGAAAGTTTATCTAGTTCTTTTTGAGTCAAGATACCTATGCGTAGCACCAAGAAAGCAAGAGCTGGAATAACGATAAAACAGATAATATTTGCTAACATACTATTGATATCTTCTTAATTTAAGACCTTTTAATAAAGATTAATACCTAAATTAACCTATCTTGATAATATTTAATAATTTCTTTAGAACGATTTCGATTAATTCTCGTTTTCTGAACTAGTTTTACAGCATTAATCGTAGCGATTAAAGTCATCATGACAAACATAATAACATTAATAATAATCAATAAATTTGATGATAACTGTTGATTTTCGTCCAAATTATAATGATGATTTGCGTTCACTTTCAGACCAGAAATACTCTGTGTTTCAAGATTATGTCTATCAGAATTTTCAACCTTGTGATAAAGAATATCACTTACCGAACCAACGATATTAATATTCGCAGGGATATTATTGTTTAAAATAGCAAAATAATAATTAATATAACCATTTTCATCGAATCTCATCGATTTACTCATTACTAATGGAGCCATGTCAACATAGCTTTGATTGGTTAATGTAATTTTTACACCGTTGTCAGATTGATATTTAGAAATGACATTCACCAATTCACTTTGAAGTTCTGATTTAAATGGTTCAAGCGCCTGTTTGAGGCTATGCATTCTGCGGGTTTCGACTATTTCACTAAAATCAGGATTTTTTGTAGACTCAGTCAATAAATCATCCCATGTAATATTTGCCTTGCTCCTACTGGTATCAAACAAATGAGTCAGATTGTATTTGACATTGTCACATTCTTTAACCGGTAAAATCTTACAAACCTTATCAATATCAATTACCATTTGACCAATACTTTCTATTTTAGAAAATGAATTTTTAACATAACGTCCATCATTTGAACTGCGGTTAAGCATATCAACATATAGGCTTTGTACATTTTGAAAACGCAACATTTCCGTATCGACCACGTCATCAACAAATTTTGTATCAAAAATATGTTTTAATGAACCTTCGATGGCCATGACATTATTTTCCTTCAAAGCCATTGGTTCATTATTGATAAAGAAGTTATGACATTGATAGTCTTCGTTTAAATCATTGACATCACATGACGTATTATTGATGGTGATATTCACCATGTCACCCGGCTTGATATCACTATTTTTTAAAGTGGTGAAATCTTTAATTTGCAGATTTTCAGATTGTTGACTGTAATATTGATAAGCAAAATAACCATTATTAACTGGATCAGTATAATAATAGAGAATAGCAGATAGAATTCCGCCAATCACGAATAAAATCTTATTTCTTGAAACTAGCTTTGGTGGTCCAAATTGCTCTACTTCATTATTAATGGATAAAGTCTGACCATAGCGAAGTAATTTTTTATTATCATTACTGATAACCATTTCAGTCGCGAGATCTGAAGTCTCAGGAATAAAATTTAACCAATACTTGGGATATTCTAAAACCATGAGATTTCCTACCTCTATGGAACAAGTGTTAGGATCTTTATCATAAATTTTTGCTTTAACGACGGATACTTGCTGTGGGTTTAAATAATCTTTAGGTTTATACCAAGCAAAAAAGGCAGCTGCGCCGAGACAAATTAATATTAAAATAGATATCTGATCATTTTCTCCCAACCATGAGCGTATCAAGAGAACCGTAGCTAAAATTAAGCAAAGCGATGTCAACCAACCAAGGCTATGTTTACGACGTATAGCAGCTTCAAATTGAGTTTCTTCTCGTTGATAGAGGAGTTTATAGTAATTTTTTGATGCTTCTAAATAAGCCTGATTATTATCTAGATTTTTACTATCATTATAAATGCTGAGTGATTCAACATCAGAAGAATTAATACCATCTTGACGATGGGTAGTATTGTGTTCTTCAAAGAATTCATTGTCAAAAATCTTTTCTTTAGATTTAGTTTGCTTTACATCTCTAAATAAATATTCCTCATTTGGATCATAATTTTCAAATGCTGTTTTGATATCATAATCATTTACTTTAATAACGATCCCATAATGTTTGGTAAATACAACTTCAAAAATATTTGATCCATCAATATACATATCCATATTATATGGAAAGAATATTTCAATATTATCGACATCATAATAATAGGCGATTTCTTCTGTGTTGCTATAAAGACTTTTACGAGTACAAGTACCAAGTAAATACGATACTTTGTTATCAATCAAGGATGATTGAAAATTATAAGGATAAACTGCTAATTTACTAGTTAGAAAGGGTTGTAACAGTTCTAGTTCTTCATCGGTTAAATCTCTTATTCGTTCACGTTGTCTTATATGATCATTTAAAACGTTCTTATTGATACTACGATCACTTTTATAAAGAAACCAACTAATTAATCCAAAAATTAAGATACCTATTTTAAAAACTAAATACAAATCCATTGTTATTCCACAAGCTGAAATTATTGATTATTTTTATAACAAAAAATGAAAATTTAATCCTGTCGTTATTAATGTCTAGCCATAGTAATGTACTACTCTATCCGAATAATATTTGGTGATTAGTTTAATACGACGTTGATTAAATATAATTTTATAAAGTAGTGTGGTCCCATTAATTAATGCTACTGCTGCCATAATAATGAACATAATAATATCAATAATAACTGGCGACGTTAATGAAAATAGTTTTTCTGAATCAACCTTATAATAATCTTTAACATTAAGCTTAAGTTGTGAAATGCTACCATCTTCGCGATAGCTAATATCGCCTACTAGTCCAATCAAATTAATTGCATCATTTGCATTAGCTTCATTAGTTAAAATTTTATAGTAATAATCTAATGATAATTTCAAATCTTCCTTAGAAGATGCATTTTCAATACTATCTGATTGAGCTATTTGAATATAACTATTTTCTATTAATACAATTTCAACTCCTAAGCCATTAAATTGATAATTATAAACAACATTTTTCAATTCATATAAAATATCTTTTTTAATCTTATCAATATAAGGGATAAATTCTTTAATTTTTGATATTTCTATTGATTTTGAAAAATTTGGATCAAGTTCAGCTTCAGTAACTAATTTAGTCCATTCTGTTTCATCATAATTTCCTTTATTAGTATATAATTGAATTAATTTATATTTAACCGATTCACATTCAATTTCAAGGATGTTACAAATTTTATCAATATCAATAACCATCTGTCCCATATTTTTCAAACTTAAATAAGATTCACCTTTATAAACTAGCATTCGGAGCGTATTTGGATTTATCACTGCATCAATGAATTTTTCATCAAATACTTTGTTTATAGTATTAAACAAAAGCATAAATTGATTATCCTCATTTCCCAGTGGCTTATCCTTGATAGCCAAGTGATGACATTTAGTGTCAATATTTTTATTTCTCTCTTTAATATCACATGAAGTACCGTTGATAGAGATGTTAATAAGATCCCCTCGCTTAATATCACTATTATTTAAGCTGGTTAAATCATTGATTTGCCAATTTTGTAATTGATGGCTGTAATATCGATAAGCTAAAAAACTATTGTTAATTGGATTAGAAAAAATATAGAAGACGATTGCCAATATTAACCCTAGAAAAAATAAAGCGTTATTGCGAAAAACAAATTTTGGTGGTCCGAATTGTTGTACTTCCCGATGAATTGATAAAATATTCCCACAACGCAGTAATGTATTAATATTACCTCTGATGTCCATTTCGGTGGTTGTTTTTGATACTTCAGGTAGAAAACGTGACCAATACTTTGGATAACCTATATTCGTTTTATGATCGACAATTAAGGTGTGAGATTTAGAATTTTTATTGAAAGTATTAACCTTAATGGTTTTCACTTGTTGTGGTTTTGATTTTAGCTTAGATTTATGCAAAGCAAAAAATACAGCTACAACAAAACATATTATAATTTTGATCAGAGTAGATAATATTTGATCATTTTCAGCTAACCATTCACGAATAAAAAGAATAGTTGCAAATAATAAACAAAATGAAGTTAATATGCCATAGTTGCTTAGATTGCGAGATTTTAATTCCAATGGTGTTTCTTCACGTGTAGACAAAGTTTTATAATCAACTTTTACGTCATTATTTACTAAAGCGAAATCAGCATTCTTAGGAGCTGTCTCTGATTTTGGAACATTAGTCGTTTTTATTCTATTAGGATCATAATTGTCAAAAGCAAACTGAATACCACAATTGTTGACATTAACTACATATGCATATGTGTTCGTAAAAACAACTTCAACAACATTATATTTTGAAAGATACATATCTAAATCATACGGAAAGAAAAGATTGATATTATTAATTTCATAGTAATAACGATTTTTGTTGTCTTCGGTGATTACCATATTACGAATACAAGCACCTTTTATTATCGATACTTTGCAATCAATTAACGGTTGGAGTTTATAAGGTCGAACAGATATTTTATGGCTTGTAAAAGGTTCTAATAGTTTTAATTCTTCATTAGTTAAATCTCTATATGACTCACGTTTTGCAATAAAATCTTTTATTTTTTTCTTATTTTTTTTAAGATTTTTGCGATCACGTCTTACAGCAAAGTAACCAAAAATGAAAATGAGTATAAATGCAAACACAATTACACCGGAGAAGATATTAAATATCATCACGATCCAAAATAATGCATCCAACATTCTTTATTTCCCTATAATATCGCGAATGTTAAAAAATCGACAACTATATCATTTGTTTGATATTTATCCAATATTTTTTCAAAATTGATTTAATATTATTATATATTTAAAAAAAAGACGCTTAATGCGCCTTTTATTTTATTTAGAAGATCATTTATTTAACCGTTTTTTCGCTGCGAGATAAACCGATGATCCCAGAACGAACAATTTCAACTATATTGCAGGTTTCACGAATTGAAGCTAAGAATGACTCTAATTTTTCACTAGTACCTGATAATTGGACAATATAATGAGTTGCTGTCACATCAACAATCGAACCTCTAAAGATATCAGCACAACGTTTAACTTCATCACGTGCATCAGAACTTTTAGCTACAACTTTAACTAACATGATTTCACGTTCAACGTGTGGACCTTCAGTGAGGTCATTAACGCGATAAACATTGACTAATTTATGTAGTTGCTTTTGGATCTGTTCGAGCACATGTTCATCACCAGATGTTTGAATTGTCATTCGACTCATTGTTGGATCTTCAGTTTGTGCTGTAGTAATGGATTCAATATTAAACCCACGCTGTGAAAATAAACCAATAATTCGTGACAATGCACCTGGTTCGTTTTCAGTTAAAATTGATAATATATAACGCATTAGGTTCTCTCCGTTTTACTAAGCCACATCTCATTCATTGCACCACCGCGAATTTGCATTGGATAAACATGTTCTGTCGCATCAGTCATGACATCAATAAAAACTAAACGATCTTTTATCGAAAGCGCTTTTTTCAGTTTAGGTTCCAGATCTTCTCGTTTATTAATCACCATACCAACATGACCATAAGCTTCGGCAATTTTGGCAAAATCAGGTAATGATTCCATATAAGATGATGAATGACGGCCAGCATATATCATATCTTGCCATTGTTTGACCATGCCTAAAAAACGGTTGTTAAGATTTAAAACGATAACAGGTAAACCATATTGCAAAGCAGTTGAAAGCTCTTGAATATTCATCTGAATACTACCATCACCGGTTACGCAAACTACATGTTTTTTAGGAAATGCTAATTTAACTCCCAATGCAGCAGGTAAACCAAAGCCCATAGTGCCAAGACCGCCAGAAGTAATAAAGTGACGAGGTTTATCAAATGGGTAGTAAAGTGCAGTAAACATTTGATGTTGTCCGACATCGGTTGCAATATAAGCATCACCTTTAGTTAATTTATATAAAACCTCAATGGCTTCTTGTGGCTTAATACTTTCACCTTCATGACTATAAGCAAGGCATTTACGAGCTCGCCAATGTTCAATCTGTTTCCACCAATCAACTAATGCATCTAGATCACGTTGAACACTAAGATCTTTAAGTTGTGTTAACATTGTTTCAATAACTTGTTTTGCATCACCAACCACTGGAATAGTTGCCGATACGGTTTTCGATATAGACGTTGGATCAATATCAATATGAATAATTTTGGCTTTTGGACAATATTTTTCAATATTGTTGGTCGTTCTATCGTCAAAACGAGCACCAATAGCAAAAATAACATCAGCATTATGCATTGCCATATTGGCTTCATAGACACCATGCATACCAATCATGCCTAAATATTTTTTATCGGTTCCGGGAAAAGCACTAATGCCCATTAATGTTGAAGTCACCGGTAGATTGAGTTTATCAGCTAGTGATTTAACCACATTACTAGCGTCAGCACTAATTACCCCACCACCAATATATAACACAGGTTTTTTAGCTGCTAATAAAGTAGTTAAGGCTTTTTTAATTTGCCCTTTATGCCCTTGTGTCGTTGGATTATAAGATCGCATTGTCACTGATTTTGGATAATTATAATTATATTTGTTAGCTGGATTAACAATATCCTTCGGCAAATCAATAACAACTGGTCCAGGGCGCCCAGTAGAGGCAATATAAAACGCTTTTTTGATTGTTTCTGGAATATCTTTACTATCTTTAATTAAAAAACTATGTTTGACAATTGGGCGCGAAATTCCAACCATATCACACTCTTGGAAGGCATCATTACCAATTAAATTACTCGCTACTTGGCCAGATAAAATTACCATTGGCACGGAATCCATATAGGCCGTTGCGATACCTGTAATAGTATTAGTTGCCCCTGGACCTGAAGTAACAAGTACCACACCAACATCACCAGTTGCTCTGGCATAACCATCAGCCATATGTACTGCAGCTTGCTCGTGACGAACTAAAATATGTTCAATACCACCTAAGGTATGAATTGCATCATAGATATCCAAAACACTACCACCTGGATAACCAAATATCTGCTTAACTCCCTGATCAATCAGTGACTGAATGACCATTTCTGCGCCTGACAGTTTTGCCATGGTTGTTGCCTCCATTTATAACTAATTTGTCATTTTTAATTTATTTTGCATGAACTAATACAGAAAATCAATAAAGTCAATAATATGTGCGGTATACTTATTATTTTTGGATACTAGGCCTCATTTTTGAAAGAAATAACTTGTAAATATTCTATTAATCGATTTTAATTGGATTAATGTCAATTTTTAATTGATGATAAATGATATCCTTATGATTATTAAGAGTTATTTATTATTATTTTTTGTTTGTTTTTTTATGCATGACTTATGCTAGTCATTTTGTACTAGAGTCCTTTATATTAAAAAGGTGTTTTTAATGAACAATTCTTATAGTAAACCAACTTCCCTATCTGATTGGCAATTAGTCAAAGTATCAGGTACTGACAATCGTACATTTTTACAAGGACAAGTGACTGCTGATATTAATCATCTTAATGAACATACAGCATTATTTGCAGCACATTGTGATGCAAAAGGACGGATGTGGAGTAATTTAATATTATTTCAACGAGGAGCAGATATTTTTTATATTGTGCGTAAAACGGTTGCTGAAAAACAAATTGCTGCTCTAAAAAAATATGCCGTTTTTTCAAAAGTGACAATTGAACCCGTTGTAGATCTTAATCTAATTGGCTTAGAAAATAATGCCATTGAACAATCAATTATTGCGGAGCTTGGTGACAATAGTTGCATTACCAAAGATGATATAACTTATATCAAAATCCCATTACCTGAAATGCGGCTGATAAAAGTCTCGAATGAACCATTACCAACCGACTCACAAACTGCAGATCATTGGTTAAAGCTTGATTTAGAAGCTGGTTATGCGATTATTGATGAACCAAATATTGAAAGTCTTTTACCACAAGCTTGTAACTTACAGCATTATAATGCTATCAGTTTTGATAAAGGCTGTTATTGTGGACAAGAGATGGTAGCTAGAGCACAATTTCGAGGCGCAAATAATCGTGGACTTTATCTGTTAGTTGGAAAAAGCAAGGCTTTGCCAATAATTGGTGACAAACTTGAATATGAACTTGACGGTAATTGGCGAGAAGGAGGTCAAGTATTAGCTGCATTAAAACTTGACGAAGATGATGAAATCTATGTACAAGTAGTGTTAGCCAATGGCATTGATATTGAAACAAACTTCCGTGTTAAGGGCCAATCAGATAGTCTGTTAAATTTCTAATGGTTCTAAACCAATAATATTAATTAAGCTGGAATAAATCTATTCCAGCTGATTGAAATTCACTGTCCTAATTCTTGCTGAACAATTTCGATAAAATAGTGCGCACCGGTTGTTAGAATTTCATCATTAAAATTATATGAAGGATTATGAACATTTGTGCCTTCACCTGCACCAATTTTAATATAAGATCCAGGTATTTTTTGCAACATGAAGGCAAAATCTTCTGATCCCATTGTTGGCGGTGAATCCACAATAATCTTATCATCACCGACAATTTTTTGTGCAGCTTTAATGGCAATATCAGCTTGTTTAGCATGATTAATGGTTGCTGGATAACGTCGCTGATAATCAATCTCCGCTTTGGTATTGAAGGTTAAAGCAATACCTGTCGAAATATGTTTAATTCGCTCTTCTGCTAAATCTTGATCTGCAGCACTTAATGCTCTAACTGTACCACGAATTACTGCGTGTTGTGGCAGTACATTCCAAGTATCGCCGCTGTGAATCTGTGTCACACTGATAACCAATGAATCAATCGGATTGAGATTACGACTAACAATCGTCTGTAAACTATTCACAATTGTGGTGGCAGTTAAAATCGTTTCTTTGCCTAAATGTGGTGCGGCAGCATGAGCACCCACCCCTGTTATTTTGATTTCAAAAACATCATAAGATGCCATCACAGCACCATGATTAATTAAAAAATGGTTTAATGCTAGATTAGGTTGATTATGCATACCATAAACAGCTTCAATAGGAAATTTATTAAATAAACCATTTTCAACCATAACTCTGCCACCACCTTCGTTTTCTTCAGCCGGTTGGAAAATAACCACAACTGTACCAGAAAAATCTCGATGGATGCTTAAGTATTTTGCTACACCTAATAAAGTTGCCGTATGGCCATCATGACCGCAGGCATGCATTTTGCCTGGAATAGTTGAACAGTAATCAATATCATTTTCTTCAATAATATCTAATGCATCTATATCGGCACGTAATGCAATAGTTCGACCTTCATTTTTACCATGAATAATGCCTACTACTCCTGTTGGCGCAAAATCTGTATATAGTTCAGTAATACCAAATGATTTTAATTTTTCGATAATAAACTCGGTAGTTTGTTTTTCTTCAAAAGCAGTTTCTGGATGAGCATGAATATAATGACGCCATTCAGTCATTTCATCTTTTAATGCGTTAATTCTATTAGCAATAATATTCGTCATTGATCATTCCTTAATTAATCACTTAACTACAAATCTGAAAGAGTTAATTGCACTATAACGTTTATTGAAAGTGAATATAAATAACCATTTTTACTAACCTTATCGTTTTTAGTTATAAGTAAAGTTTGACAACAAAATCACAAACCAATAAGAAAATAACTATTTAAAATCATTTAAGATAGAAACAAAAAAATTGTTCAATTTAAGTAGAGAATAAAATACCCTGAGATTAATAAAAAGGGACCAAAAGCGATTAATTCATCACTTTTTTTAAATAGATATTTTGAGAAAGCGTAATAGATGATAGCCAGCGTCGATGCGATGATTAACATTAATGGCAATAACTGATAAGGCAACCACGCACCTAAAGCAGCAATTAACTTTATATCACCACCACCTAATCCTTGTTTACTTGTAATACAAAAAAAGATGATTGCCGGTAATTTAAGCATTAAATAACCAAACAAAATACCTACTAGAGCATCGTTGATATTAAGTGAAGATAGATTAAAGTAAGCTATTATCAATCCACTCCACATTAATGGTTGAGTTAAAAAATCTGGCAATAATAAGTAGTTAATATCAATTAGTGCTAACAACAAAAAAATAACGACAAGTAACATAAGTAAAGCACATCTAAAATTTAGCCCCTTATCCAAATAAATCAGCAAAAATAATATTGCTATAGTTAGCTCAAAAATAACATAACTATTGGCTATTTTATGGTAACAATAATAACAACGTCTTTTTAACATCAACCATGACAATACAGGAATTAGCTGCCAAGCACTAAGTTTGTGATGACAATTCGGGCATGAGGAGCGAGGAATAGTAATAGCGAACAGATATTCATATACAGACTGCATAGGTGAATAACGATAATAAGCAACTCGCAAAAAACTACCAATAGCAAGTCCGACGAAAAAAAAGAGTATAGCCATTAACTGATCACGTCCGCCATTTGGAATATCGGCAAATATATCGCAATAATCAAACTGCCGATTATTGTAGCTAAAATTAGCATTAATGAAGGTTCAAATGCTTTGACTAGATTGTCAGTTAAGGTTTGGTTTTGTTGTTGATAGTAAAGAGTAATATTATCCAACATAATATCTAATGAACCAGACTCTTCACCGGCATGAACTAGTTGCACACAAAGCTTCGGTAAAGCGGGATAGCTAGCTAACATTTGACTAAAGCTATTCCCCTGTTCAATCCCCGTCATAATTTGGTTGATGATATTACGGTAATAAAAATTACTTATAGTTTTAGACGAGGCGGTTAATCCTGTCAAAAGTGGGATACCTGCTTGTTGAGTTATTGCTAATGTATTAAAAATTTGCATTAGACATTGAGATTGGATTATTTGACCTATTAAAGGAAGCTGTAATTTATACTTATCCATAATAAGCTGATAACGTACTTTAACAACATAATGAAAAAACAAATAACTTAACGTAATAGCTAATAATATAAATAATCCCTCTTGTTTAATATTATTAGCTACATCAATCACTAGTTGTGTAAAATAAGGTAACTCGGCATCAAAACTTTGATAAATATCGGCAAATTTTGGTAGTACAATAAATATCATAACCATAATCACTAGTACCGATACAAATAATAAAAACAATGGATAACGCAGCGCTTTCTTAATCTGATCTTGTATTGATAATGATCTTTCAAGATGACAGGTTAATTGTTCAAAACTCTGTTCTAATCTTCCCGTCAATTCACCAATGGCAATAATTTCACAATAAAGTTCCGAAAATACTGAATGGTGCTGTTTTAAAGCAATCGATAGTGATTCACCTTTGGTTATTTGTTGAGTAATATCAGTTAACAGATATTGCCATTGTACTTTAGGTTGCTCATCAATCAGTAATCGTAAGCTCTCAACAATTGATAATCCTGCTTTTAACATTGTGGCTAACTGTTTAGTTATAATGAGCAGTTCGCTAAGTTTAAAACTTTTTGAGGTAATTAAGTTACCGGAACCAATTTTAATCGCAAGTTGGCCTTGTAATAACAATTTTCTTCGCACATCTTGCTTAGATATGGCAATAATCTTATTTTGATGAAAGTTAATATCATACCAATAATAGAGTCGCTTCATGCATTATCTCCAAACTATCACTCAATTATTACCTAAAACACGATTTAATTCCGCCAGTGTAGTAATGCCTTGTCGAACAAGCTTATTACCTACTTGCCTAAGTGTTACCATATTTTTTGAAACAATCGGTTGGTTTGCTAAAATCTGCTGTTGTACTTGTGGTGTGATAATTAACAGTTCATATAAGCCTATCCGCCCTAAATAACCACCCACACATTTTTCACAGCCCATGGCGATAAAATGTGGTGAAGGTTCATTATTTATCAATGTAAGCTCACTAGCTACCACTTTACAATATTGGCACAATTTACGAACTAATCGTTGAGCAATGACTAGTTTTAAACTGGATGATAACAGGTAATTTTTAATACCCATTTGATTTAAACGGATGATAGCCTCAATACTAGAATTAGTGTGTAGGGTTGATAACACTAAATGCCCAGTTTGCGCTGCTTGAATTGCAATCTCAGCTGTTTCAGGATCACGAATTTCACCAATCATCATCACATCAGGATCTTGACGCAAAAAGGCTCGTAATATCACAGAAAAACTTAAACCAGCCTTAAGATTAACTGCAGTTTGATTAATACCATCTAATGGAATTTCGATCGGATCTTCAACACTACAAATATTACATTTAGGTTTATTTAACCGTTTTAAAGCACTATATAACGTCATAGTTTTGCCACTGCCTGTCGGCCCTGTTACCAAAATCAAGCCTTGCGGATAATCCAATATTTGCTTGAAGGTTAATAGATCTTCCCCTGTTAATCCTAAATCATCGATACTCAGTTCGGAGTCATGATTATCCATAACTCGTAATACAATCTTTTCACCATTGAGGACAGGCAAAGTAGCTATACGCATTGCATAATTATTGATCACCAGTTGACCATCTTGCGGAAGCCGTTGTTGAGCAA
Source organism: Gilliamella apis (assembly GCF_030758615.1). NCBI lineage: Bacteria > Pseudomonadati > Pseudomonadota > Gammaproteobacteria > Orbales > Orbaceae > Gilliamella > Gilliamella apis. The sequence goes on along the minus strand of NZ_CP132381.1, from coordinate 1,232,958 downwards.
TATTTAAATTGGCCATAATCTTTAGTCTAGCTGCAATCTGTTTAGCTAACATTAACGACGGTGTTAGCATATTTTGCAAAACGCCATCAATTCTCATGCGAATTCGATAATAATGTTGATAAGGCTCAAAATGAATATCAGATGCCCGCTTATCCAATGCTGAAAGCAATAATTTGTCGAGGCTTTCGACGATATTCTCTTCTTGCATAGCGGTTATCCTATTAGCAATATTAATCACAATTAAAATTTAAAAATATCTTCACAAGCTGTAGTTAAAGTTGGATCTGGTGGATTGGTTTGACATGTTCTTGACCAATCTAAATTACCTAATTTAGGATTTAAAATAGGTGTTAAAGTTACTGTTAAACTTGATAAAGCGCTTTTACCGACTAAAGTTATCACCCCATTAGAGACATTAATTGACGTCACATAATTGGTCGTTCTCGTCGTTGGTACACCGTTATTACCACTGCTACATTTGCTTAAAGTGCCTTGCTCTATAGTGCAAATTTCAATTGCTGTTTTATATGCAGTCATTGATTGCAGCATATCGGTTAAGGCTGCTTTTTTTATATAACCTTGATAAGCAGGTAAACCGATAGCAGTTAAAATTGCTATCACGACAATAGCGATCATTAATTCAAATAGAGTAAATCCAGATTGGCATTGCATAATAGCCTCACAAATCAAATAATTGTTTGATAGTGTGACTTTATAGCTAATTCAAAAAATGAAATAATATACAGAGAGAATTTTAGAACTTGAAATACAAAATGATCACCACAATCATCATGGTGGTAATCAAAATTGTGAAACAGATCGAAATATAGAGCAAATCTAAATGTATCGGAGCTATTATGCCTTTAAAAATAGTTGATGGTTGGATTAAAAATATTAAGCAAATAAAATCGCCTTATTATAATGACCGTCCAGAAGATCAACCCATCTCATTACTGGTTATTCATAATATTAGCCTACCACCTAAGCAATATGGCGGTCCTTATGTTGAACAACTCTTTACAGGTAAACTAGACCCAAACGCGCACCCCTATTTTGCTGAAATTTATCAATTACAGGTATCAAGCCATTTGTTTATAAGACGTGATGGTGAAATTATTCAATTTGTCCCTTTTGATAAACGGGCGTGGCATGCAGGCAAATCTATTTTTGCAGGCAAGGAAAATTGTAATGATTTCTCTATTGGTATTGAAATCGAAGGTTGCGATACTGAAAACTTTACCGAAATACAATATCAACAACTAGCCATAGTAACCAAATTACTACAACAAACCTATCTAATTAAACATATTACTGGCCATAGTGATATTGCCCCAACAAGGAAAACAGATCCAGGACCTTATTTTGATTGGCAGTATTATCGATCACTAATTAATCATCATAAACAAATAGATTTAATGACTACTCAATTAAGATTGATTAGAGATGAATTACAAAGATTGACACTTTGGCAACCTTCGCCACCAGTAGCAGAGGCGTTCTTGAGTGAACAACCATTTGCGCTTGATACCATGCAACCTTATGAATGGTTACAGTGGATATTTATCCCTCGAATGCAAGCGTTGATTGATGCTAATGCTGAATTACCAAAATTTGCCCTTCATCCTTATTTTGAAGAAGCATTTAAACAGCAAGAAATAGATGTTAATGACTTATTAGCATTGATAAAACAACTTGATGAATTATCAACTAACCAAAGAGTGAGTGATTGAGGGTATTTTATCAAAAAAACAGCCACAAAAATGTGGCTGTAGTATAAAATAAATTAATTATTATTCATAAGTCGGCGATATTCATTCACCGCTTGCTGATGGTTGCTATAAGTACTACTGAACGTATGCCCACCGGTTCCATTAGCAACAAAAAACAGATATTTGGTTTTTGCCGGATGAGCTGCCGCTTCAAGCGATGCCAAACTAGGCATAGCAATCGGTGTCGGTGGCAAGCCTTCAATTACATAGGTATTATAAGGATTATTAGTATCAGTCAAATCAATACGCCTAATCGTTCCTGTATAATTCTCACCCAAACCGTAAATAATGGTTGGATCCGTTTGTAACTTCATATTAGCTTTTAAGCGGTTAACAAAAACAGAGGCAACGTTTGCTCGTTCTGAACTGATTCCAGTCTCTTTTTCAATAATTGAAGCAATAATCAACAATTCATAAGGGGATTTATAAGGTAGATCACTATCACGATTGTCCCATACTTTTTGTAGATTCGTCTTCATAGTTAAATATGCACGTTTCAAAATATTGATATCAAGACTATCAGCTGTATATTGATAAGTATCAGGTGATAACCAACCTTCTAATGGGCCATCAATGCCTAACAACTTGGCAATTTCATCATGAGACTTACCCGTTAATGTTTGCTGAATATAAGGCGTGTTACTAAGCACATTTAACCAATCTTTTGCTCGCTTTCCTTCAACAAATTGCACATAAAAACTACTTTCTTTACCAGAGACAAGTAATTTTAAAAACTCTTCAACTGTCATATGAGGATGCAATTGATAAGTACCAGCTTTAATAGAGCTTAATGAAGGATCGAGTTTATATAAATACGGAAGCAAGTAAGCTTGTTGCATCAAATTACTATTCTTTACTTGCTCAACTAATTGATGTAATGAGGTTCCTTTTTTTAATACAAACATTTGATTATCCGTAGTGATATTCATATGTTGTTGAGAAAACTGCTGTAAAAAATAGTAACCAATACCTAGTGAACCACCACCAATTAAAACTAACGCCAGAAATGTGTATATAAATAATTTTTTAATCATAACTTAATCTTTATAACGAATTTTTGCGCGTGCAGTTAAGCGCGTTAATAACTCATAAGCACTAATTCCTGTGTGCTTGGCAATTTGTTCAATAGGTAACTCTTTGCCCCAAAAAATAACTTCATCACCTGGTTTGTCTTGGCTATTTTGACCTAAATCTACCACAATCATATCCATTGAGACACGACCAACAATAGGTACAATTCGCCCGTTAACACTTACCGGTGTATTTGCTGGAACACCTCGAGGATACCCATCACCATATCCCATTGCCACAACCCCTAAAATGGTATCACTTTTACTAGTCCAAGTTTGTCCATAACCAACTGATTGCCCTTTCAGGTGTTTACGAACCGTGATTAATTCCGATTTAAGTGTCATAGCGGGTTCAAGATCTATCACTTGCTCAGTAAAAGGTGAAACTCCATATAAAGCAATACCAAGTCGAATCATATTACGATGAGAATTAGGCCAAGCGAGTATACCACCTGATGCTGCTATTGATTGCTGTCTACCCACTAAATTCGCATCAAGAGAATGAATAAACTCATCAAACAAAGCCATTTGTTTACTGGTTTGTGTTGAACTTAATTCATCAGCACTACTAAAATGGCTAATAATATTGATTGGTTGACGAATAATATTACAGTTGGCTAATCGATTAAATTCTGTTACAGCCTCATCAAGATGAAAGCCTAAGCGATGCATACCTGTATCAATTTTGAACCAAGCTGTGATTTCATTTGCAAACGGAATGGTATTTAATGCATCAATTTGCCAACTAGAATGAATGACTGGTTGTAGATTGAAATCCAGTAAATCATTAATATCATCGTGAGGAAAAAAGCCTTCTAAAAGTACAATGGAACTACGAATACCAGATTGGCGTAACGCTATCGCTTCAGAAATACGTGCAACGCCAAAACAGTCAACCCTATCCTCAACTAACTTAGCTACACCTTCCATACCGTGACCATAAGCATTTGCTTTAACCACAGCCATTAATGTGCTATCAGGAGATTTTTCCCTAAAAAATTCAATATTATGTAGAATCGATTTACAATTCACTTCTACAACAGCAATAGACATTTTATAAAACCTAACATATAAATGAAGCTTCTATTGTAAAATTTGTTACCAATAATCACAATTAAAAAATCGGTAATTTACAAGATTTTGTTTGAATAAATTGAATGATAATAAAAAATTGATTTCGTGATAATAATAAGTAATATATTGTTAAATATCGATAATTTTCAGCCTAAAATCTTTATTCCACAAAGTTTTGGTAAAAGTTATAAACTAATTTTTTTGTAATTGCTGTTTGATACTTTCTATAAAATTTTCCATGATAATTGGCAAACAATTTCCTCTTTGCCATTTGTGTAAAAATTTCAATTGTTGTTGGGTTAGTTGAATATTATAAAATATAGGGCTTGCCAAACTAGCATTCATCGCGCTAGTTAACTGTCGCTGTAATATTTTTTCTTGTTTTTTTAGAGAATTTCCATCGTGATTAATATTTTTCTTGTTAATATTTTTTATATATTTTGAATCTGAATCTAAACTTAATATCTGCTCAAACCAATCTTGATAATTAGATAATTCAAAATTTCCCTTTAATTCATAACCCCATTCTGTTTTAACTGCACGCGGTAATCGTTGCTTTATTTGCATTTTAGGAAACGCACAAAAAACTATCAGTTGATTATTAAGCTTTTTAACCATATTGCTCATAACTTTTAATTCTTGATGATAATATTGACTTAAAATATACGCTGATTGATTATAAGCTCTAAAAAAAATACCTTCTTCAATTAAACTTAAATAATTATGTCGTTGGGATATACTTAATTTTTCTTCTATAAACATGTCTGTTTTTTACTCAAATTTTTCGGCGGTGTATCGCTATGCGCTACTTCGCCGGTACTAAAAATTACTGTTCGCGGGCGCTTTGCGCTTGCGAACAGAATTCATAAAACATTTTATTTTTAATAAATAAATTTATTTTATATGTTTATTAATGGTTAATATTTCAAACATAACATTTTTCAATTTATATTTTTATTACCAATATTTATCACCATACTTTGATGCTTCAAATAAAAAACTATTTAACACAACCTATCATATTAGAACTTTTACCAATTACTTAAATCATAATTCCATTCATATTCTTGTATTATCTCAATATCCAATTTCATCAAATTAATAAACTCTAAGATCTTTCAGCAAATCAACCTTTACAAATAACATAATGTGCATTTGTATCAACTCCAACTCCTACGTCGCCAAGATATAAACCTATCCTAAAATGAGCTGAGTTATCTCCAGAAAGAGCCCCCCAATATTCTGAAGTCCAATATAATTGATCTGCCCAATTTGATTGAGGATAATTTTTTGGGCTTATTGGTCCCCATTCACCTAATATTGTACCATCAATGGCTCGAGTAAATGCATTATATTCGTATAACCAATTTTGTGGAGCTTGATTTCTAGGAGAATTGGTAAATTCTTTTCGAGTTAGTAATCTACAATAGTTAGACGCATTGGTCCAATTATATGACCAATTATAAGGTATAACCCAATTACTTCTTGGATCAAAACTATAGTCAAGTTTAATTGAAGTGTTTCTCTTATATGTTGCTCTAACCGTAACTTTTCCCAATGGTTTATCTTTTAATGTAATAAAACCCATTGCATCAATTGAAACATTATTTCCAGGATTAGCCACTATACTATAACTATAATCACGCTGCGCTCCGCTCATAAGTAACTGAAATTTTGCACCGGGAAATCCACTAGTTGGAAATAATTTTCCAGTTAAAGTGTTAGTGACCTTATATCCATAATCAGGTACATAATCACTAGTATATCCTCCACCATTTCTTACATGAGGTTTAGAATCTTTTTTTATATTCCACCAATTCTTATTGCTATCAAAACTAAAATCATTATCTTGGTTATTGGTTAACCATTGCATTTCTGGTGATATAATAGTTGAGTTAGGTTTGGCATAACAAATTTGCGGTTTTGCAGCAATTTGGTATACTTTCTTTATTGTCACGAAATCACTTTCTCGTGGTATTCCATATTGTGAAATGGCTTGTGCTTGATTGCTTATCTCTAATCTTAACGGCATTGGATAACCACTTCCACAACCAATTATCTTATTTTTATCTTTATCGGGTATTTTAACCCCATTCGCATCAAACCATTGCCAATAAGTTGTTGTCATCAAAAACGGTTGAATAGGATCGATATTATCTCCATCTATATCTTGATAATTCTTTTGATTGTCTAATGATTGATAACTAAATAGCTTTACAACAAAATGATTAAACGTTAAATTGCCATCAAACTCTTTTATTTCGCCTTCTCTTATATTGCCTGTTGATTCACTATAAAATACACCATTTACTGTAAAACCATGTTTATCTGCAGCTATTTTAGCATTAACCAATTCGGGAGCATTACCTCGGATAATATTAGTTGTATGTGCCGACAAAGCATATGCTTGACTAAGGGGTAGTGAGATAAAATACATTGAAAAAATAAGCAAACACCTAGCGATTTGCGATTGTAAACTGATTAAATTTGAAGAAAAATAATTAGTTAAATTTAGAAATAGTCGAGGATAGATAAGACTTAATAAGTGTAATTTTTCTACTAAGCTAAGTAGAAAATTATGGCTGGCTGGCTGGCCTCTAAACAACTGTATTTTAACATATTTTCAATCCTTTGTAATATATCTTTTTGTTTTATTTAAAAAACAAAATAATAACTCTAAAATTATAAAGAAGTTCCCTTAATTTGGCAAACACTGTCTAAGTACATTTTGTTAAGATATGTAAGTTGAAAATGGCAATACTACATCTAGTCGATTAAAGAAAAAGCTTTAAATTAAATGAAAACATCTTCAAAAAGATAGAAAATTGGCAATTATTCGTCCATAAAAACCCCTTTCCTCAACTTTTTTGATTAAAAAGTTAACCGTTTTTAAATTAAACTCTCGCGTCTCTTGTTTGCTGTCTTTTGTGATTAACTGTTATAATCGATTTTTACTATTTCTTATTTGGGAATAAAGCTATGTATATTATTTATGGCATTAAAAATTGTAATACCATGAAAAAAGCATTTACTTGGCTTGATGAGCATCAAATTAATTATCAATTTCATAATTATAAAACTGATGGTTTATCAGCAGAACTATTAAACGATTTATTAAAATTAGTTGATTGGCAAAGTTTACTAAATACTCGAGGTACAACTTGGCGTAAACTGGATGAAGCACTGCGCGATCAAATTGATAATCAAGATGCTGCAATTAAAATTATGTTAGCCAACCCATCAATTTTAAAACGACCATTGCTTATTGATGGTAAACAAGCATTATTAGGCTTTTCTGAAGAAAGCTATTCACAATTTGTTAAACCTCAACAATAAAATAGAGATCACCATGACTGAACCCGTTATTGCCCTAACCAAAGCATTGATTGCTGAAAAATCAATAAGCCCTGATGACAAAAATTGCCAACAGATAATTATCGATCGTTTAAAACCACTCGGTTTTGTTATTGAAGAAGTCAATATCGGCAATACCAAAAACCTCTGGGCCTATCATGGTGACTCAACAGGAAAAACCTTGATGTTTGCCGGTCATACTGATGTTGTACCGGCTGGAGATGAAAGTAAATGGAACTGCCCTCCTTTTGAGCCAACTATTGATAAAAATGGCATATTGTATGGTCGTGGAGCTGCAGATATGAAAAGTGGTGTAGCTGCTATGGTTTGTGCTGCTGAATCATTTGTCAAAAAATACCCTGAACATGCTGGACGAGTCGCTTTCTTAATTACTTCAGACGAAGAAGCTGATGCCAGCGATGGTACGGTTAAAGTAGTTGATTTATTGATAAAACGCCAAGAACATATTGACTATTGTATTGTCGGTGAACCATCAAGTGATAGTGTGTTCGGCGATCAAATTAAAAATGGTCGACGAGGCTCTTTAACGGCAAATTTAGTCGTGCATGGTATTCAAGGCCATGTTGCTTATCCTCACCTTGCAGATAATCCTGTACATAGATTTGCACCAGTACTAAATGAGTTAGTCGCAACAGTGTGGGATAATGGTAATCAATATTTCCCTCAAACCACTATGCAAGTGGCTAACATTAATGGTGGAACTGGTGCTGAAAATGTCGTACCTGGTGAGTTATCCGTTCAATTCAACTTCCGTTATAGTAGTGAATTGACCGATGAAATGATTAAATCTAAAGTCGATGCTATTTTACAAAAACACAACTTAAATTATACCTTAAATTGGCGATTGTCTGGACAACCATTCTTAACTCCTCAAGGTGAACTGACCGACGCTACAGCTAGTGCCATCAAAGCATTTACACAGGTTGATACCAAACTATCAACCAGTGGCGGCACATCTGACGGCCGTTTTATTGCTAAATTGGGGTGTCAAGTCATTGAATTTGGAGTAATTAACAAAACCATTCATAAAGTAAATGAAAATGTTAATTGCCAAGATATCATTACATTACAAGCTATTTATATCGATATTTTAGAAAAATTGTTACTTGCTTAAATATTTGCTCAGTTAATTGATATTTGTGTGTTGTGTGAACCTGAATGACAATACACACATATTAGCTAAATAGTAGCAAACCTATAATGCTAAGGAGATAGTAATGGAATGGCTTAAAGATTACTGGTGGCTAATTATTATCGTGTTGATTGGAATTTTTATTAATACCATTAAAGCGCTAAATAAACTGAGTTATAAGGACTATTTAGAAAAAAAGAAAGGGATAAAACCTATCCCTTATAGTGATGATGAAGATGACGACTGGCCATCTCAACCTAAGCAAAACTAGTTTATCTATTGTCGAAAATCATGACTTTGACTAGTAAAGATAGCTTGGTGACGATAACGATCTACCCACATTGCTGTCGCACCACAAACCGCAATGGGCATAATAATTAAATTTAATAATGGCACCATGGTAAAGAAACTAATTAAAATGCCAAATAACAAATTATCCCCTCGATGTTGTTTTAATAATTGGCGCATACGCACAAAAGATACCTTATGATTATCAAATGCATAATCAGCATATTGAATATTGATCTGCCAAGCAGTAAATAAAAACCAAACTATTGGGGTAACTGATTGGCCTATGACCGGAATAAAATAACTCAGTAAAATCGGAATCGCCCACAACAAATAATTAGCTAACTTTTGTAGTTCCCGTTTTAAAATTCGAGGCAGATCTTTAATCAAACTGATCCATGAAGTATCTGGTGCCGGAATTCCGGTTAATTGTGCTTCAACCTGCTCAGCCAGCAATCCATTGAAAGGGGCAGCAATAATATTAGTGATAGTACTAAAAAAATAACAAAATAAGATCACCAAGGTTAAAATCACAATAAAACTGATAATATAACCTAACCAATGTAGCCAACTAGGTAAAAATGATAAACCCCAGTCGACCATGCCGGTAATTGAGACAAAGAACCAGTAAAAAAGTGCCGACATAATAATGATATTAGCAAGTAATGGTAAGAAAACAAACCTTTTTAGGCCGGGGCTAAATGCTAATGCCCATCCTTCAAGAAAATATTCAATACCGCTTTTCGGTTTTCGATTTTGATTAGGATTCGAATATTGATGATGCGATGGTTGTTCTAACATAGGTGTTGTCAAAATTTATTCCTTTTACTTTAATTTGGCGACATTTTAAACGTAGATTAAATTAGACAGCAATACACTTTACGCTTTTTAGTATTAAATTATTTTGTTTACATACAGTCAGGTTGGTTATTTGTGAACCAAGATTTGACTTCATGTTTAATTGACTTAATTAATTGATTACGGCCGGTTAATTGATATTGTTTTATTAATTCTGATTCACTAGTCTTTTGTTGCACTAATGCTTTAAGTAGTGGCATTGGTGTTTTACTATGGTTAACATTTGTATTAGCCAAACGACACAATGAAGCATAACAAGCTTCAAACGGTCGATGATAATCACAAAATCCTTGTAAAACTTGATAATCATCTAAAGATAAGTTTTGTTGATCATTGATTGTTAACAATTGATTAAACGGCAAATCGATAATATTCGCAAGCCAATAGGCATTACGTTGTAAACGCTGTACTAAACGTTGTGTTAGCAGATGACCTTGCTGAGTTATTGGCTTTATTGCCATCATAGAATAACTACCTGAATTCGCTTGTTTATGGCTAGCAATGTGTACCAATGCAAATCCACAAGCAAGCCAAAACTGATAATTTGCTTCACTATAAGCAAAACTAACCGAAATAAAATCATTATTATTTATGGATGCATGTTGATAAATATGTTGTACTAAATGTTTAGCTATCTTTTGACGTCGATAAGGTTCAATAACCGCAATACGGTTAATTCTAACCGACTTAAGTTTAGCTGCCAGTTTATCACCAGCATGAGCTACCAGTGATTGTGCAACCAAATTACCTTTAGGTCGGCGAGTACCTCGCCATACTTCATCAATTAGCTTATTTGGCAAATTTCCTTCATTAATTGTTACTGCTGCTGCAATAAGTTGTTCGGTATGATTGACTTGCCACACCGATAAATTTTCTGCATCAAATAACCTTCTTAAATCAACCAATGTTGTTTGATAATGCGCCATTTTCAATAAATAAAAAATTGATTTTAGCGCATCAATATCTTGCCTTTCAGTGATAGAATAGCTAATTGTATGTTCATCAATTTCCGATTTTATATCGCTAGTTGATACGCCATTGAGTAACAATTTATCAGTTAACCGTTCTAAATCATCGTTATCTTTCCAACGGATTGGTTTATCTAAATAAAATTGCCTAGTGGATTGTGTTTTTAATAACTTTAGTAAAAAACCTTGCCCAGTACCTTCATAACCTTCTACTGTGGTGGTCAGTAAAATTTTGCTTTGTTTAGACAATGCTAATTGCAATATTTTTTCTAGCATTGGTAATGGTATCATGGCAGCTTCATCAATAATTAACCAGTCAGGAAATTGATGTTCATTCATGACCATTAATTGATCAGGTGCGTAGAATGATATATCAGCCTCAGCAAACTGGAAAAAAGTAACTAATGCATTTTTATTAGGTGCTGTTACCCAACATCTCCGATGATGAGTAAACAGCCCTGCCAATGCTGATTTACCTCGGCCTCGTTTTGCTATTAATATATTTAGTAAACTATCACTTTGCAATAATTGTGTTAGCACTATTTGCTGTTGAGTTACATCGCCATCTTGATTTTCCAAGGATTGGATAATTGGCATATCAACATGTGCAAATTCCAGCAATGTTTGCTGTAAATGACGAATAAAATTAGGTACCATAATTGGCGTGGTTGATTCATTCCAACGTAAACTATCTTGATCAAGCCAATTAGAATAACTTTCAGGTAGAAGTAAAATAAGGACACTATTTTTAATTAAGGTACCAGTTAACATAGCAAAAGCATCAAGATTAAAACCGTCAGTGGCATCAAAAATAGCATGCTTAAACTCTTGTCCAAGTAAAGATTTAGCTTGATTTGGATTAATATAATGGTGAATAACATTTGGTAAATCAGTCTGCGTAGTGACCGTTACCCAATCACCAGGAAACTGATTAATTATAGCGTTAATTTGATTAAATAATTGGGTACGACAACCTTGTAACACCCATAGTTTTCTGGTGCTAGTAGGATTAATCATCAATTAACTTTTTCCAATTAATAGTGACAATATACCAGCTGCAATTAATGGTCCAACTGGCACACCTTTGAAAAAAGCAACCCCAATCAAGGTACCAATAATTAAACCATTAACAATAGTAGGATGAGCGCCAATTAATGATATCCCTCGAGTACCTAACCATGACACTAAAATACCAACTAAAATGGCTAAAATTGATTGCCAAGAGGTAAATGATTTTAAAATTTCGTTGATTTTTAATGAACCATCAGCCAAAGGAACCATCATTGCTGCAGTTAAGATAACAATACCAATGGTTAAGCCATATTGATTTAAGAACGGAAAATAGCTTGCTAGTGGTGTTAATTTAAATAACAACAGCAACAATACCGCAAAGGTCACTGTGTTATTATGCGTAACATAACACAGTGCAGCTAAACCTAATAAAAGAAAAAAAGAGATATCAAATTGGGCAAACATTAAAGTGGAACACCAATACGTTTGGCAACCTCTTCATAAGCCTCAATGACACCGCCAAGTCCTTGACGGAAGCGATCTTTATCCATTTTTTTCAAGGTTTCTTTTTCCCATAAGCGACAACCATCTGGAGAGAACTCATCACCTAAAGTAATTTCACCCTTGAATAAACCAAACTCTAACTTGTAATCAACCAGAATCAAGCCGGCTTTATCGAACAACTCGGTTAAAACAGCGTTGATTTTAAAGCTAAGTTCCTTCATGGTAGCTAACTGTTCGTCAGTTGCCCAGCCAAATGATTTACAGTGTGACTCATTAACCATTGGGTCATGTAGTGCATCATTTTTTAAGAATAGTTCAAATGTTGGTGGATTAAGGATTTTGCCCTCTTCAACCCCTAAACGCTTAACTAATGAACCAGCTGCACGGTTACGCACCACACATTCAACTGGAACCATATCAAGTTTTTTAACCAGTACTTCATTGTCTGATAATAGGGCTTCAACCTGAGTTGGTATACCTGCTTCACGTAACTTTGTCATAATAAAATAGTTAAATTTATTATTTACCATCCCTTTACGATCTAACTGCTCAATGCGCAGTCCATCAAAGGCCGACGTATCATTACGGAATTCAAGAATCAATAGATCAGGGTTGTCAGTGGTGTAAACAGTTTTTGCTTTACCACGATAAAGCTCAGCCAACTTCTTCATGTTTATAACCTTATATCAAATTGCCAATAAATAATTAAGGAGCTATTCGCCCCTTAATTTCAAATCAAGTATAGTCACCTTATTGTATAATCTTTCATTATAGTATCAATAAAGGTAACCAAAAGTTACTCCACTATTGGGTTAAAATAGCCTTTGTACCGTTTTAACTCGTGTAGATGATAGATTCTCGGAACGTTAAATTAGCGATCATTTCTGATGCCATCGCGAATATCATCTTTAAGGTCTTCTTTCAGCGCTTTATTTGGATCTGATTCTTTATCATCTTTTTTATCTTCATCTGTTTTTTCTTTAACCGGTACAGTTCGTAGCGACTCAGGGGCGACATCATCCATTATTTGATTAAATAATCCAACAGCATAACGCTGAACTTCGATCGGTTGTGACATAAGATCTTCATTACCGCGCGTTAATGTATGTAACACAATAGTAATTGTTTCTGTTTCACCTAATATTTGACGTTTAAAAATATATGATACATCGACCGGTTGTTGTTCGTCTCCTCGAGCAATAACAGCATTACCTGTTTTAATGGTATTATTGTCACTTGCAACGATTGAAATATTTTGCTTAGCCAATGTGTTTGGGATACTGTTCCAAACACCACTACTAATCGGTGCGTTAAATGTTACTGTAGCATTGTTATAAATAGCAAATGCTTCATCAACTGTTGTAATCGGCACCGTTGGTGGACGAATGTCAAGATGTTTACCTAATGCACCTTCAATATCACTATTATCAATATAGAAGTCACCGGCTTCAATTGGTACAGAAACCCCTTCTGGAATAACTAACGCTTTTAAGGATGGTGAATTAAGGTAGTCTTCATTACCATCAATCTCTCGTTTATAATTTTGATCACTACTACAGCCAACAAGAAATATAGAAGCAAATGCAGATATAATAGCTATTCTTTTAAAGGCATTGCTTTTTAATACAGTTTTATTCAACATAAATTCCTGCTTATAAATTAAGGGTTATAGTCAATATTACAGTAAATTAGCATCTTTTAATGCTTGCTCAACTACCGGAATGGCTGAATCACTTAATGGTACTAATGGTAAACGAATTGTTCCATTTGCCATTAAACCTAATCTGGTGCAAGCCCATTTTGCTGGAGTTGGATTAGGTTCAATGAATAAATTTGTATGTAATGCCATTAAAGTATCATTTAAAGCTCGAGCCTGTTGAATTTGATTATTAATTGCCAACTCATAAACCGTCGCTACTTGTTTAGCTGCCACATTAGCAGTAACTGAAATAACACCATTACCCCCTAAAATAATGAAGTCTAAGAAAGTTGCATCATCGCCACTTAATAACTTAAATTCATCACCAACCAATTTACGAGTTTTGTATACACGTGAAAGATCGCCTGTTGCATCCTTCAACGCCACAATATTTTTAATTTCCGCTAATCGACCTACAGTTTCCGGCTTAATATCACTACAGGTTCGACCTGGTACATTATAAAGAATTTGTGGTAATTCGGTATTTTCTGCGATAGCTTTGAAATGTTGGTATAGTCCTTCTTGGGTTGGTTTATTATAATAAGGAGCTACTGTTAAACAGCCTACCACACCAATATTTTCAACTTGACGAGTTAATTCGATCGCTTCTTTAGTAGCATTTGAACCAGTTCCAGCAATAATATCAATACGCCCATCAGAATAATCAATTGTGCGTTTAATAACATCAATATGTTCATGATGATTGAGTGTAGCTGATTCGCCAGTAGTTCCTACTGATACAATAGCAGATGTGCCATTTTCAATATGATATTCGACCAATTTTTTTAAGCTTACATGGTCGACATTTCCTTTCGTATCCATTGGAGTAACAAGTGCGACCAGACTTCCTGTAAACATAAAGCGACCTCTCATATTTTTTGTTTGTCAAAACAACTTAAAGATTAAAAAAACTGCGAATAAGTATGCGATATTTCTTATTTAAATTCAACATTTGTTATGCAGGATTATCAATATCGACAAAAATAATTTCTAAGTCATAGTGATTAGATAACCATTCACCTAATTTTTTGATACCACAACGCTCAGTTGCATGATGACCAGCGGCATAAAAATTAATACCATATTCACGAGCGATATGAATAGTACGTTCCGATACTTCACCGGTAAAAAAGGCATCAATGCCTTGTTGAGCTGCCGATTCAATAAAATCTTGACCACCACCACTACACCATGCCACTCGATTAATTACAGTTGGCGCATTATCACCACAAAACAGCACTGAACGTTGACCATTATGTAATTTTTGTTCAAGTTTTTGTTTAAACTCTAACGCTGTAAGTGGATTGTTTAAAGTGCCTGTGAATAATAGATCGGTTATGTCTTCACGCATATCAACTGTAATATCCAACATTTGCCCTAGCAATACATTATTACCTAAAACAGGATGACCATCTAATGGCAGATGATAACTATATAAATTAATATCATGTTTGAGTAAGGTTTTCATTCGATGATATTTAATCCCAGTAATAGTTTGTGGTTCATTCTTCCAAAAATAACCATGATGAACCAACACAGCATCAGCATTAAGTTCCACTGCTTTATCTAACAATAATTGACAAGCTGTAACTCCTGTCACAATTTTTTTAACTTCCGATCGTCCTTGAACCTGTAATCCATTTGGTGCATAGTCACGATATCTTGTCACTTGCAATTCATTATTGATGATTTGTTGAAGTTCAAATTGATGCAAAATAACCTCACTTTTTAAATTTAACCCGCTCTATGTATGAAAAACTCAGATGGAATCAAACAATTTGAATTAATTAAACTTTTTTCACACAAAAAACTAACTAACGACTTTCTAATTATAGTCGCTTTCTCAAAATATCTCACGTATATTATCGAAAAATAGATTTCGATTTAACTACTGAAATTTATATTATACAGACATTGATATAAAGGATTTATGAAACAATGAAAACTCTCGGTGAATTTATTATTGAAAAGCAATCGGAATTCCCTCATGCCCCTGGGGAATTAACTGCATTTATTTTAAGCGTTAAGGCTATTTAAGTGATTAAATCAATCTAGATAATACCCACTATTTATAGTTAAATATAAAGAGTAATAAATAGATAAATGAGTTAGATAACAGATTGAGATTTCTTGTCAATTTTAGATAAGTTTAATCATTATATTCAAATTAATCGCAATAATTATTCCGTATAAAAAAACAATATATAACTAAATTCTAAATTTACTAAATTTACTAAATTTTATAAAAATATTAATAGTTCTAATGTATGAATTGATTGTTATTTAAACCCTTTAGCAAGACAATAAAATACTCATAAATAAAAAATAACATAAGCAATCTAGGCAAAACTTTCATCCAAAACACTTTAAGTTTCTTACAATTCAACGTTTAATCTAAGTAAACAGTTAAAAATTACGGTTAATCTAGTCGAAATAAGCAAAAACTGGCATAATAGTCAATAATTTTTGCCAAAATAAGACAATGTATTGTGCCAAACGCTAAATTATGTGAACGCTTTCGTGGTTTCTATCCTGTTGTAATTGATATTGAAACATCAGGCTTTGATCCTAATCAAAATGCAATTTTAGAAATTGCAGCTATTACATTGAAAATGGATGAAGAGGGCTTTTTAGCACCAGATGAAACGCTACAATTCAATGTAAAACCATTTGAAAATGCAATTTTAGAACCGACAGCTTTAGCATTTAATGGTATTGATCCTGATAATCCGTTACGTGATGCAGTTGATGAAAAAATAGCATTAGAAGCGATATTTAAACTTGTAAGAAATGGTATTAAGGCCAATGACTGTACCCGAGCAGTTATTGTTGCTCATAATGCTCATTTCGACCATAGTTTTTTAATGGCTGCATCTGAACGAGCAGGCATCAAACGCAATCCTTTTCATCCTTTTGCTACCTTTGACACGGCTTCGCTTAGTGGATTAGTGTTTGGTCAGACTGTCCTTGCAAAAGCGTGTGAAGCAGCTGAAATGCCATTCGATCATAAACAAGCCCATAGTGCCTTATATGATACCGAAAAAACAGCCATTTTATTTTGTGAAATTGTTAATCGCTTTAAACGACTTGGCGGTTGGCCATTACCGCATAACGAGCAGCAAGCTAAAGCAGACACTGAGCAGCCATAAGACTAAATGGCAAAGTCAAAATTATAAATAAAAAAGAGAGTTGCGAACTCTCTTTTTTACATACAAAATAAACAATTATGGTTTATGTTTTTCAGCAGTCTGTTTGATCAAGGTCTGCAATTCACCAGTCTGAAACATTTCTAACATAATGTCACAACCACCGACTAATTCACCTTCAACCCAAAGTTGCGGGAAAGTTGGCCAATTAGCATATTTTGGTAATTCAGCTCGAATATCGGGATTTTGTAAAATATCCACATAGGCAAAAGGTACACCACATTGTGATAATACTTGTACCGCTTGAGCTGAAAATCCACAACTTGGTAATTTGGGTGACCCTTTCATATAAAGAATAATCGGATTTTCATCGATTTGCTTTTTAATCTTATCAAGTGTGGTTAATTCAGTTGTCATTAGGTTGATTCCTTAATATGTCATAACAATAAAGATACTATTTTAACGTAGAATAAAGTCAAGTTATATAGATTTATTTGTTTACTTTGATAGAAAAATATCAATTATGAGAGCCCTTATTTCATAACTTTTTCGTTTAAAAAAGTGCACTCCTCAAAATTTTTTGAATAACTAATATCAACTATTAACTTTGTTATAAGAAAAAAATATAACTATATATGAATATATTATTTAACAGCTAAATTAAGTTTTTATATTATAATCACTTGCTTCATAATTTTAATAAATAAAAAAACAATGCATAAATTAGCCAATCGACTCGATCACTTTTCTGATTCGGTTATCCGTCGGATGACTCGGATCGCTAATCAATATCAAGCAATCAATTTATCTCAGGGGTTTCCTGATTTTGACCCACCTAAATCTTTAATTGATGCATTAAAACAAGCTGCGGATGATGGTCCTCATCAATATGAAATTACGTGGGGTTCAGCTGAATTTCGACGTTTGTTAGCTAAAAAACAACAAAAATTAATGAATATTGATATCAATCCAGATGAAAATGTGCTGGTAACATGTGGTAGTACCGAAGCAATGATGTGTGCGGTAATGACGGTCTGTAATCCGAAAGATAAAGTTATTATCTTTTCACCTTTTTACGAAAACTACGGGGCAGACGCGATTCTATCCGATGCTACCCCAATTTATGTACCGCTAATTCCACCAACATTCGAATTTGATAAGCAACAACTTCGACAAGCTTTTGAACAAGGAGCTAAAGCTTTAATTTTATGTAATCCTAGCAATCCTTGTGGCAAGGTATTTACCAAAGCAGAACTTGACTATATTAGCCAACTAGCTATTGAGTTTGATGCTTTCATTATTACCGATGAAGTTTATGAGCATATGGTTTATGCACCGCATCAACATCTTTATTTAGCCAATTTCCCTAATATGAAAGAGCGAACAATTTGCTGTAGCTCACTATCGAAAACATATTCGATAACTGGTTGGCGACTTGGATATATTATTGCTGATAAGAAAATTATTGACGGTTGTAAGATGATTCATGATTTTCTTACCGTTGGTGCTGCAGCACCATTACAAAAAGCAGCTTGTGCAGGATTAGCCTTAGGTGAAGATTATTACCAACAGTTAATCCAAACCTATACTGATAAACGTCATTTATTTTTAAGTGGATTAGATGACATAGGACTTACATATTATGAACCTCAAGGTGCTTATTATGTATTAGTTGATATTTCAGAGATTAATCCTTTTAATACCGATTTTGAATTTTGTGAATGGTTAATCAGAGAGGTGGGTGTAGCTGCCGTACCAGGCTCCGCCTTTTTTAAGCACCCTGAATATCGCTATATTCGCTTCCATTTTGCAAAACAAGAACCAACGCTAATTGCAGCTTTAGAAAGATTATCCAAACTCAAGGAAAAATTATCATGTTTAAAAAACTAATTGTGGCTAGTTTAGCTATTTTATCGTCTCTAATTGTCTTAACTGGTTGTGACAATGCTAAGAAAGAAAATCAAATTACGGTAGGTGTTGCCGCTGGGCCATATGGAGATATGTTTAAACAAGCTATCGCACCAAGTCTTGAAAAGAAAGGTTATCAAGTAGAAATTCGTGAATTTAGCGATTATGTCCAACCAAACTTAGCACTAGCCAATAAAGAGATTGATGTTAATTTGTTTCAACATTTAACTTACCTTAATAACTTTAAACAAGCACGCAATTTAGATATCACTGCTGTTGGCTTTGTACCAACTGCTGGCGCTGGAATTTATTCAAATAAAATTACTGATTTTTCACAGTTAAAACAGGGTGATCAAGTCACGATAGCTAACGACGTAACTAATGAAGCTCGGGCATTACGCATTTTAGAAGCCGCTGGATTAATTAAGCTCGATCCAAATGTAGATAAAAATAATCTCACCCCTAACAACGTAATCGAAAATCGTTATGGATTAAATATTGTACCAATTGAAGCACCACAAACACCACGTTCTTTAGATAGCGCTGTATTATCAGTAGTCAATGGCAATTATGCGATTGGTGCTGGGTTAGATCTTTCAAAAGCGCTTTATCAAGAAGTATTAGATAAAGATCTCAAAAATGTTATTGCGATTCGCAGTGAATCTAAAGATAAATTAGGCAAAGACATTATTGAAGTACTTAAATCACCAGAATTTGCTCAAGTGATTAATGATAAAAATGGTATTTTCTATACCTTCCAAAAACCAGATTATCAATTATTTTAATTATGCAAACTAACCCATTAATTCAGGTAAAAGATGTTTCGGTAAGATTCGAAGCAAACCAGCAAGTGATTGAAGCCGTAAAAAAGGTCTCATTTGATGTAAATCAAGGCGAGATCTTCGGTATTATCGGATCGAGCGGTGCAGGCAAAAGTACATTAGTAAGAACGCTTAATCGGCTTGCAGATCCCTCTTCCGGACAAATCATTATCAATGGCGTTAACATAAAAACCTTGCGCGGTCGTCAACTGCAAGCATTTCGTTTTCAAGTTGGGATGATTTTTCAAAACTTTAATTTAGCGTCATCGAAAACTGTCTATGAAAATATTGCATTTGTGCTTAAAGCTGCCGGAAAAAAAGGTGATGCGGTAAAAAGTAGAGTCAACGAATTGCTTACTTTAGTTGGGTTAAGCGATAAGGCTAATGCCTACCCTGCCGAACTCAGTGGTGGGCAAAAGCAGCGAGTTGGCATTGCTAGAGCGCTTGCCAATGATGCAAAAATTCTATTGTGTGACGAAGCGACAAGCGCATTAGATCCAACTACCACTAGCGCAATACTTGATTTATTAAAAGAGCTCAATCAAAAATTTTCATTGACCATAGTACTAATTACTCATGAAATTGATGTGGTTAAAAAGATCTGTCATCGAGTTGCGGTGATGTCACAAGGCGAAATAGTGGAAATGAACACTACGTTCAATCTTTTTGCCGGCCCTAAACAGCCCTTCACGCAAGAATTTCTCAATATTGATGAAAACACTCATTTACCAGATATCATCAAACAAAATGCCAAAGGTAAATTAGTGCGTTTGCGATATATTAACGAAAACACTACCCAACCAATACTATATCAATCAGCAATTGAAACGCAAGTGGCATTCAATATTTTACATGGTTTTATTGAGTATTTTGATAATCAAGCGTTAGGTAATTTGGTGATCGAAATTATTGGGGAAACAGATAATATTCAAAATCTGATAACAAAGTTAGCACAGCAAGAAGTTATTATTGAGGAAATAAATTAATGATAAAGCTCACCATTGCCGAAATGGCGCAAATGTTATGGCAAGCAGCTTACGAAACATTTATCATGGTAAGTTGGTCATTATTAGCTGGTCTAATATTTGGTACACTCATAGGTTTATTGCTGTTTTTAATGTCAAATCAATTCTTTTTCAAAAACAGAATTATCAATAGTATCGCTAATTTTATCATCAATGCCACTCGTTCAATTCCTTTTTTGATTTTAATGGTTACCGTACTACCTTTGGGAGCGTTACTCGTCGGCACGACTGTAGGCCCCAAAGCGGTAATTTTCCCTCTTTCACTTGCAGCTATCGCATTTTATGCTAGGTTAGCTGAAAATGCATTTAGTCAAATAGATAAAGGGGTGATAGAAGCAGCGGTAGCAAGTGGTGCATCGCATATCCGCATTATATTCGGTATTTTATTTCCAGAAGCGATGGCACAATTGATTCGACACGCAACGGTTACCACCATTTCGCTTATTAGTTTTAGCTCAATGGCTGGGGTTGTTGGCGGTGGTGGTATTGGGGATTTAGCCATTCGTTATGGGTATCAACGCTATGTAACCGAAATCCTCATTTTATGTATTATTATTCTTATTTTTATTGTGATGGTGATTCAATACCTTGGTGACAAGTTAGCTAATCACTTCGATAAAAGTTATAAATAGTTGGTAATTCAGCATGAACAAACTCACAGACATTATTACAGATCCTAAACGTATCATTGCAAAAAATGCGATCCCACCATCACATCTAACTGATGGTTTAAAATTAAAATATGGCTATGCCGATATATTAGTCTACCCCAAAACCACAGCAGAAGTAGCTGCGATTGTTAAATACGCTAATACCAATAATCTTAATATTACCACTCGTGGTGCTGGTACTAACTTAGTCGGCTCGACTATTCCTAATGGCGGTATTATTCTTGATTTATCTTTAATGAATCATATTGTGGAACTGGACAAGCAAACATTCACCGTTACCGTACAATCGGGTATTTTACTGCAAGACCTACAACAGTTTGTTGAAAAACATGACCTTTTTTATCCGCCTGATCCGGGCGCTAAAAATGCCACCATTGGCGGAAATATTAGTACTAATGCAGGTGGTATGCGGGCAGTAAAATATGGTGTAACTCGAGATTATGTGCAAGCAATTGAAGTTGTAATGGCTAATGGTAGTGTGTTAAATATTGGTAGTAAAAATGTTAAAGACAACACTGGACTAGCCTTAAAACATCTCTTTATTGGCAGTGAAGGTACCTTAGGTATCATCACGCAATGTACTTTAAAACTGATAGCTAAACCAAAAGTATCACAAACATTTATTGTTGGTTTTAATACTATTGAACAAGCCATTAGTAGTATTACCACCGTGCTACATACCCTTACGCCGACTGCATTGGAGTTTGTTGAACGTAAAGTCGCACAATGGGGCGAACGGTATTCTGGTTTTAAATTCCCGCTACCAAATAGCCAAGCTTATCTAATTATTATGCTTGATGGTTCCGATCTACAAACCATTGAACAACTACGCAAACTGCTATTAACTAATTTAGGCGATTGTGACTATTTTGTTGCCGAAGATAATAATCAAACTAATCAAATCTGGACGATTCGAGGTTCGTTAGTACGTGCAGTTGAAGCAATAACAGAACAAGATCCAATCGATATAGTGGTACCAATAAATCGCATTAGCGATTTCATTAATTTCACCAAACAACTAGAAACACAAACCCACATGCGTATGTTAGCCTTTGGTCACGCTGGCGATGGTAACATTCATCTATGCATTTTACGTGATAATCGTGATGACAAACAATGGCAATCTGATCTGCAAAATGTTCACCAAGCGCTTTATCAAAAATGTCTTGAATTAGGAGGATTGCCTTCTGCGGAACATGGCATCGGAACGGCGAAAGTAAGTTATTACAATGCTGCAATTCCTGAAGCAAATCGCCAATTAATGCGTACAATTAAACAACAGTTTGATCCTAAAAATTTACTGAATAATCAAGTTTATATGACTGTAGTTTAAGTTTACTAATATTAATATTCTGACAATTTATATTAGATGTAATGATCTAAATCAGAATTAAAACGCTTTATAACCGTTTTAATTATTTCATAGACAAATTTGAGAACAGGGTTTTTTAAATTCTAAAAATCCCTTTTAATTAATGATTAAAAAGACTAAGTAACTATTCACTAATAAGTTGCTTATCTTTTATATAAAAATTTGATATCTAACCTAATATCTGTTGCTGACAGAAATTTTTATATAATCATTAAAAACACATCTACTTCTTATCAGTTAGGTAATTATCTATCCAACACGTTGACAAAAATTAATTCTTTTTGTTCGTTGAACTGAGTGGAACTTATTAGTCTACACTATGTTTTAATCATAAAAATAATTAGAAATAATTCTATTTGATTGAATACTTAAGAGGATAAATTTGTTGCCAGTTTTTTCACTAGCAACAGTGGTAAGTAATTACTGATGGAAAGTAGCTTTACGGGCTAACACAAGCTGCCCGATACTGATAGTCATAAGAATCATAAACCATAGGTTCGCCTACATTCATAGGATTGACTAATGGTTTTGCTTCATCCTCAGAGTCAGTAACATCTTTAGCTAAATTGTCAGTCCAATATGCATATGAATCCCAATCACTACCAGAATAACCACTGCAACGGTACTGATCACTACCTGCAGCATTCCAATCATTAACTAAACATCCCCATTCATTATTTATACCACCTACCCAGTTACCAGCCGAAAGGTAGCTTAACTGACGACGATACGCTTTAGAACCTCTACCAGCAATACCGCTATTCCAGCCATAGCGATATCGATTAGCATTAGTAAAATCGCTAATATTTGCCAAACGATAATTAGCACCTAAACTTGAACAATAAGCACGAGCTTTTGCTTGATAAGACTGCGCATCGCTCTTTGACCATTTTCTCGCATCACCTTCACCATAAGTAACTTTAGGTTGCGGAATATACCAACGCATTATTTTAAATTCATATAATGTATGTGTCTCAGCACTATCGGTATAGAGTTTAAAAGTAGCGGGATTAAACGTTTTAGTGTTAGAACCACTATGTGGTCCAGATAATGTAACCTTTAATGCTGGCTCACTATTCCAATAAGGGATGGGAGCAGGTAATCTGTCATCATGCCTCCATTTTGGTGTAGATTCAACAGATAGTGATAACTTCACCCTACCACCTTCTTTAGCGATTATCGTACTACCATTGGCGGCTAACATCTCTTCTGGTGTTGCTCCTTTAAGGAGTAAATAAAAATATAAGCCATTTGAGCCAGTACTTGGAAAGTTATTATTGTAGACTGAATTTTCGCCTTCATATTCACCACTAGTATGCGCATTTCTTACTTTAAAACCTTTACTTGGAAAACCTCTATATTCATTATCTGAAAGCTTGGCTGAATCCCAAAGAGGGCCATCATAATCTACATTGATCATATTGTTGCCATAAGAAGCGTTATCATAAAGTAAATTCGGCTGAGCATAACAGACTGTTGGCAACATTTTAGCACTTATATAGTAAGTATGACTTTTTTGAGTAAAAATATTGTTATTAGGTTTGCCGTATTCAGTTTTTAATTCACCATTACTAGTACTTATCGTTAAGCGATATGGACTATCACATAAACTAATCATTTCTCTAGGATTATTTTTTACTGTTGAAGTAATGTCAATATACGCATTTTGAGCATTAATATCGGGCACTTTCGGATTCCGAGCCTCCCATTTCAAACTGATATTACCGCTAGCTGTTGCAGTAACATTACCATTTTCATCAAAACCATCACCATCATCATCAGCATAAAAGTTAAACGGCGAGCCCAGTAGATCAGAAATTTTCACTTGCGGATAATTAGGATTTCCTTGTTCAGTGAATGGAATAATGGTTCTAATCCTTGTAAAAGACTGTTTTGAATGAGGTAAATATATTGGATTAGTTATACTTGAAACATCATCACTAGGAGTGATAACTTTGCCATTAGAAAGAGTAATGCTTAATAAAGAATCACTATTATCAGCTTTAATGCTGCCATTACCTAAAGTTAAATAAGGTTGAGAACCTTGTATACTTTCAGCTGTAGTGACATTCAAAGCATAAACAGAATTAACCATGATAATTATGAAAAAAAAACTGATTTTTGCCAACGGATTAAATAAATTTGAATTAACCTTTTGTATTTTCTTAGTTAATTTTACTATACTATAAATTGAAGACAACAAAAAAAACCGTAAATAACGACTAGATAATAATTTATCTTTAGCGAAATTGCATGGTAGTAAATGTTTAAATACTGAAAATATAAAACGATTTTCAATTACAAATTTAGAATAAATTCCCAACAATAGTATTGAAAATAATTTCAAGTTATGACTATTTTTTAAATAATTGTATTTAAACATACTCCGAATCCCATTTATTCACACTTCATTGTTTTATTGTTATAAAATTACTTTTCTGACAAAAATATAATCAAAACAAATTTGGTTATCTGTTTTGCTTTATATTTAATTTGGTAATACATGCATAAATTAATTTATGCTTACTAATTTTGAAGAACAACTGTTATTGATTTTTATCTATAATGATACAAACTTTATAGTGCAAAGGTTGCTCGAAAACACACTTGTACTATTCAATTGAGAGAACTACAGTTTTGAAAATTAAATGTCTGCAATTCAATGAATTATCTATATTAATATTGCTATGGGGGGAAGTGGTTCACTTTAAGAATAAAAACAATTTTCAATTAAATAATTTGAATATATTTTGCTATTAATTATTATAAATAATTTCAAGTAATATTTAACTTCCAACTGACTATAGCTTGACTAACCTCCAGGTAACTTAAAACACACCCCATTGTTTTATATTAAATAATAAACATTTTTTTGACCAAAAAAGTATAATTAAAATAACCCATTTTATCAAATAGTAATTGGGGTTAATTTGTCAAGATATGTAAAGTAAAGTTCTGATTATGTACTTTTGTACTATTTGGAATGATCAATTTTGCTAAAAATGACTATTGAATCTCTTTTAAAAATATTTTGTGTTATGTAGTGACTATTAAGTTGATAACAGTAATAATAATTCAATGGATATAAAATAAACTGACTGCTTATTATAATAGATACTAAAACTAAGAATTTTGATAATTGAAAAATTCTTTTCTTAAATTTTGCTAACTCGTAAAAAGCAATCAGTTTGAATGATTATTAATATGAAAAATATATTGTTTTTAATTTGTCTTTGTCTTTCGTTCTCAGGTAAATGTGCAATTTATGCATTTACTGACAATAGTTCTAATAAAGATATTACTTTATATTTCAATAGTAGCATTACTTCGTTACATTTCTTAATTGATAAGCGTAATCCTGACCAACTTTGGCAGTCTTTGGTACTAGATCAAAGTTCATTTAATGTAGATAACAAAAGTGTCGTTTTTTATAATACAAACTCTTCAAATACTAATAATAACCAACTCTCTTATATTAAATTAGATAATATTAAATTTGATCAAACTGATGACTATGGCGGTGACTATATAATTTTAAATCATGAGTTAACTGGAGTTTGGTTTGATGAACATCAACAACGCTTAAAGCCAATCAAATTGCAAAGAGATTTTTTCATCAATGAAGAAGATATTAGCAGCGAATTTAATAATATTGAATTATTACAATACGATAGTTTAGAAAATATCTACTTTACCGCTGTATTACGAAAACAAAAAAATGAAAAGATTAAGTTATATGGAATTAATATTTATGAGCAAGCATCCAACAAATTATTACAAAAAATCGAAAATTTGAATTATAGCTACAATTCAATTTATAGCATTCATCTACAAGATATTAATTTTGATGGCGTTGCAGATTTAGCAATTGAACGTTACAAATTTAATGCTAGACGAGGTTCCAATTATGATTATTATATCAACCATCATAATAAATTTATCGCAACTCATCTTTGGGGCAGTGATATAATCTTTAATCCAAAAGATAGATCGGCTGAAGGCAGTAAAGACTGTTATGATTTTGATGATCAAAATCACAGAGTCTTAACCAAAATAACTGCGATTTACGATTATCATAATTATCGATATGTTAATAAAAGCAATAGCTGCCATTATTATAATTTCGATAGTAAGCAAAATCGTCAATGCACTGATTTAGAATATAATAATTGTTTACTTAATCGTAATAATATTTATACTGAAAATCCTAGTGTAATAGGTGAAGATAATATTCTTTATAATGATAAAGTATGGTACAAAGGTAAATTAATACCTGGTTATATATACGACTAAGTACGATCTTTGATATTAAATTATAGAAAAATAAGAAGTCCACCTAAAGTCTAGGTCTTCTTTGTTAAATTAAGTTATTTTCAATTTTATATTTAATCACAAAGATTACATAATTTAGTTTTGATAAACTAAAAACCCCTTTCCTCAATTTTTTATCTAATTAAATGAGTTTGATTTTTTCATAAATAAGAATACTAATGCTATAAATAAAAAAGCCTGAAAATTAATTTTCAGGCTTTTTGGCTTTATTAATATTGTTGTAATTTCGACAACCAATCAATAAGTAGCTTTACTGTTTGGCAACAATATTACCATCATCCAAATCTAGATGAATCGTTTTACCCGGAACTAATTTGCCAGATAGAATCTGTTGTGCTAATGGATTTTCAATCTCTTGTTGTATTGCACGTTTTAATGGTCTTGCACCATAAATTGGGTCAAAACCAACTTTAGCTAATTGTTCCAGTGCGGCATCAGAGATATCCATTTCATATCCACGCTCATCAAGACGTTTTTCAACATGAGCTAATTGAATTTTCGCAATTGCTTTGATGTTTTCTTGTCCTAATGGATGGAATACCACAGTTTCATCAATACGATTGATAAACTCCGGTCTAAAGTGTTTAGTTACCACAGTCATGACTAACGCTTTCATCTCGTCGTAACTCAGTTCGACTTGACCTTGAATCAGATCAGAACCTAAGTTAGATGTCATGATAATTACTGTATTACGAAAATCAACAGTACGACCTTGTCCATCAGTTAATCGTCCATCATCCAATACTTGTAATAAGATGTTAAAAACATCTGGATGTGCTTTTTCGACTTCATCGAGTAAGATAACAGAGTATGGTCGTCGTCTCACTGCTTCAGTGAGATAGCCTCCTTCTTCATAACCAACATAACCAGGAGGTGCACCGATTAATCGAGCTACAGAATGTTTTTCCATAAACTCAGACATGTCGATACGTACCATAGCATCTTCACTGTCAAACATAAAGTTAGCCAATGCTTTGCAAAGTTCTGTTTTACCAACACCTGTCGGTCCTAAGAATAAGAAGGAACCAATCGGTTTATTCGGATCAGAAAGCCCTGCTCGACTACGACGAATAGCATTGGCCACAGCAACCACCGCTTCATTTTGACCAATAACACGTTTATGTAGGGCGTCTTCCATATGTAACAGTTTTTCTTTTTCACTCTCTAGCATTCTCGATACAGGAATACCTGTTGCTTTCGATAAAACTTCAGCAATTTCGTTATCGGTGACTTTGTTACGCAATAACTTCATAGTTTTACCTTCTAGCTGTGTGGCTGCTGCTAGTTTCTTCTCTAATTCTGGGATTTTGCCATACTGTAGTTCGGACATCTTGTTTAAGTCGCCCATTCGGCGAGCCTGTTCTATTTCAGTACGTGCTTTTTCCAACTCGGCCTTGATATTTTGAGTACCCGAAAGCGCAGCCTTCTCTGATTTCCACTCTTCTTCAAGTGATGCATAAGCCTTTTCTTTTTCAGCAAGTTCATCATTTAACATCTCAAGTCGTTTTTTACTTGCATCATCAGACTCTTTCTTGAGCGCTTGTTGTTCAAGTTTGAGCTGAATAATACGTCGTTCAAGCCGATCCAATGACTCTGGTTTTGAGTCCATTTGCATACGGATACTTGATGCTGCTTCATCAATTAAGTCGATCGCTTTGTCTGGTAACATACGATCGGAGATATAACGATGCGATAAGGTTGCTGCTGCAACAATTGCCGGATCGGTAATTTGCACATGATGATGCAGTTCATAACGTTCTTTTAAACCACGCAATATTGCAATGGTATCTTCAACTGACGGTTCTGCTACATATACTTTTTGAAAACGACGTTCTAATGCCGGATCTTTTTCGATATATTGACGATATTCATCAAGCGTGGTGGCACCAACACAGTGTAACTCACCTCGAGCTAATGCCGGTTTTAACATATTACCAGCATCCATTGCTCCATCACTTTTACCAGCACCGACCATAGTATGTATTTCATCGATAAAGAGAATAATACTACCTTCGGCTTTGGCGATATCTTTAAGTACCGCTTTTAAGCGTTCTTCAAATTCACCACGATATTTAGCACCGGCAATTAATGCCCCCATATCTAATGATAATACTCGTTTGTTACGTAAACCTTCTGGCACTTCACGATTAACAATACGTTGTGCTAAACCTTCTACGATAGCTGTTTTACCAACTCCTGGCTCACCAATTAATACTGGATTGTTTTTAGTTCGACGTTGCAATACTTGAATGGTTCGGCGAATCTCTTCATCACGACCAATGACTGGATCAAGCTTGCCTTGTTCGGCTCTTTCGGTTAAATCAATGGTATATTTTTTCAATGCACCACGTTGATCTTCAGCATTAGGATCGTTCACGTTATCACTCCCTCTTACTTGGTTAACTGCTTGGCTAAATTTGTCTTTGCTGACACCTGCTCTTTTTAAAATATCGGTTAAATTACCTTTTTCATCTAATGCAGCTAGTATGAATAATTCAGATGAAATATAGCTATCGCCATTTTTTTGCGCTAATTTGTCACATAGATTCAAAATTCTTACTAATTCTTGTGATGGAATAACTTCACCACCAATGCCTTGAACTTGGGGTAAACGTTCAATTGCTTGATTTAATTCTTGTTGTAATGTCGCAATATTTGCACCTGAAGCCACCAGTAATGGATTAATCCCACTGCCTTCTTGATTAAGCATGGCAGATAATACATGGATCGGCTCTATATATTGATTGTCTTTACCTAATGCGATTGATTGCGCATCAGCTAAAGCTTGTTGAAATTTGTTAGTGAGTTTATCTAACCTCATATTATTTATCTCCTAAGCAATAAATTTGGTTTAAATGTGTAACACATTTAATCCATTTGCATAATCACTAAATGAGTGTGGAAGAATAAATTTCAAGAGCTGATTAACAATATTTTTGACGAATTTTTGCAATAAAATCGTTTATATTTTACTCGCGTCTTTATAAAAGATAAAGTAGTTTGAAAAACCGGCACTTAAACAAAAATGTTTAGTAAATTTGGATGACACTCAAGCTTTTATCCTTTATATTAGCCGCTTTATTTTGTTAGGTTAGCTAACCGTGGTTCGTAATCCATCCCACGAAAAAAAACTAGGAAAGAAATATGTTTAAAATTGCTAAAGAGTTCCAGTTTGATGCTTGTCATATGTTAGATGGGCATAATGGAAAATGTCATAATCTACATGGTCATACTTACCGTTTGTTAGTCGAAATCAGCAATGAACTTATTACCAACGGTTCAAGTGCTGATATGGTGATGGATTATGCTGACATAAAATCAGTTGTAAAACAGCAAATTATCGACCAACTCGATCATGCTTATCTTTATAATCAAAATAATACTAATGAAAGGCAAATAGCTGAGCTTTTGCAGCAAATGCAACGTAAAATTTTTGCTTTTCCTTGTCGCACTACTGCAGAAGGAATGAGTAAATTTATTTTTGACCACTTATCACAATTTCTACCCGTGTCGATGATTAAGCTTTGGGAAACCCCTACTTCTTACTGTGAGTATCATCGGGGCGAAAAATGATCGAATATCGTATTGTTGAAATCTTCGAATCTTTACAAGGCGAAGGTTATAACACTGGTATGCCAGCTATTTTTATTCGTTTTGCTGGCTGTAATTTAAATTGTAGTTGGTGTGATACTAATTTCCGCAAATTTCAACGTTTTACGTTAGAGCAAATAGTTGCAAAAGTTAAGCAATATAAAAGTAGCAATATTATCATTACCGGTGGTGAGCCCACAATGGTTAAAGAGTTATCTTCATTATTAACGCATTTAAAACAAGCTGGCTATTATATCGCTATTGAGAGTAATGGACTAGGTAAAGTCGATCCGCTGATTGATTATATTGCACTGAGTCCTAAATTTTGTTATCACCATCGTTATCAAAAAATTTTGCAACCAACAGCTAGTGAAATAAGAATTGTCGCAGAGAAACAGACGGGATTTATCGATTTTTGTTACTATATTGAGCAGCATATTCAAGCTAAGCGATACTATTTGTCACCTTGCGAAGTCAATGGTGAGATGAATATGTTTGATACCATTGAGTTGTTAGGTAAGATTAATCATAAACGTATTGATAATAAATGGATGTTAAGTCTACAAACACATAAATTTGCCAATATTGAGTAATCTTTTACGATTAACAACTAAACATAAAAAATCAATCTTATCCATAAGTTATGCTTTAATCTTTAATAAGATAGCATTATTATTGACCAATATTTTTTTATTGATGATGGTGATGTTTTATCGTATTTTCGTCGGTTTATTATTCATATATGTTTATTCAGCGCATGGCAATGCTTGGGTTGAGTTTCATCATATTGATTGGGAAATAAGTTAACCGGCATATCAATTTTACCACTCTTCATTAGTCATTACGAAGAAGATAATGAATAGATATCTTAGTTAAATTTACAACAAGAGGCATGATAATTGTCACCGCTGGTTTAATTTTTCTCAAACCAGATCATTGTTGCCATTCTTCCTGTCTTGTTTTCTCGACGATATGAATAAAACAGATCTCGCTCAGTATAGGTACAATAGTTACCACCATAAATTTGCTTAATTCCAATTGAGTTTAATCGCTGTTTGGCAATCATATAAAGATCTGCTAAATATTTTTGTTGTTTGGCATCAATTAGTTTAAATGCATGATGCGCATTTGCATCGTAAGCTTCAAACTGCTTTTTCACTTCACCACCTACTTCAAATTTTGTAGCGCCAATTGCTGGACCAAGCCAAACGATGATATCACTAGCCTTACAATAAAATTTCTTTGCCGTTTCTTCTAAAATACCATGACAAAGCCCACGCCAACCAGCATGAGCGGCGGCGACCTCATTGCCTTCAATTGAACAAAATAGTACAGGCATACAATCAGCCGTTAAGACAACACTAACTTGATTAACTTGCCGAGTATATGATCCATCAGCTTCAAATCGCTCACTACTACCAATTAATCCAGTTGCCGGCTGTAATTGAATTTCTGAAATATCAAGTACGGTTGTGCTATGGGTTTGATTTAGCCAATAAGGTTCACTAGGAATTTTTTCAGCATTAATTATAAGACGACGATTTTCGACGATATCATTCAAATCATCACCAGTACGGCTACCTAAATTTAGGCTATCAAACGGCGTAGAACTCACACCACCGATGCGAGTTGTAGTAAAAGCACGAATATTTGTCGGTGCTGGCCAATAGGGATAAATTGATTTAATCATAACTATTACCAATCAAGTTCATCTTTATGAAGTTCTGTATCTAATTGTAACTCTTGTATTAATTTTTGCATATCCTCAGGTATTGGTGCATGCCATTCCATTAGTTCGCCAGTAATTGGATGATATAAACGTAACATAGTGGCATGTAAGGCTTGGCGATCAAAATCACGCAGAGTTTGGATAAATGATTCGCTAGCGCCTTTCGGTGGCCTTGGTCGACCACCATAAAGGGGATCACCGACCAGTGGATGTGCAATATGAGCCATATGTACACGAATTTGATGGGTACGCCCTGTTTCCAGTCTTAAACGTAATCGAGTATGTAGACGATATTTTTCCATTACTCGATAATGGGTTACTGCAGGCTTTCCGGTTGGAAAAACCGCCATATGTGTCCGTTTAGTTGGATGGCGAGTAATTGGTTGATCTACGGTTCCACCAGCAGTAATGATCCCCATAGCAACCGCTTCATACTCACGAGTTATCTCACGAAGTTGTAATGATTCAACTAAATGAGTTTGTGCTTCAATGGTTTTAGCAACAACCATTAAACCTGTTGTATCTTTATCTAGACGGTGGACAATACCTGCTCTTGGCACTCGTGAGATATCTGGATAGTGATAAAGTAGTGCGTTCAATACCGTACCATTTGGATTCCCTGCTCCAGGATGAACAACTAAATCTCGTGGTTTATTAATGACCAAAATATGATCATCTTCATAAACAATATTAAGTTTTATATCTTCTGGTTGATGATAGGTTTCTTCTTCAATTTCAACTTCGATGGATATTTTTTCACCACCAAGTACTTTATCTTTGGGTTTATTTACAATATTATTGTTCACTAATACCTTATTATCTATGATCCATTCTTTAATTCTTGACCTAGAATAATCAGGAAAAAGCTCGGACAACGCCTGATCCAATCGCATTCCAAGCTGAGTTTGTTCGATTTCAGATGATAGTTTTAACTTGTGCATGTGTAATTTATCTATTTTAAGCTGTTATGTTTTAGAGTATTATATACCAATCATCGCCTTTAATGTTTAATTATATTTTGGATTGAAAACTGAATGAAATTGCGTCTACAAACTTTGTTAGCTATCGCTTTAAGTAGCATGCTAATTGGCTGTACAAGTACAAAGCATGATGTTGAAAATGTGCCAGAGATTGAGCTCCACAATAAAGCTAAAACAGAGCTTGAGAGTGGAAATATCAAATCCAGTATTAGTGTTTTAGAGGCTATCGATAAAAATTATCCATTTGGACCTTATTCACAACAAGTTCAATTAGATTTAATTTATGCCTACTATAAAACAGCGGATTATCCACTAGCCATTGCATCAATTGACCGCTTTTTGAAATTGAACCCAACGCACCCAAATATCGATTGGGTAATTTACATGCGCGGAATTTCTAATATGGCGCAGAATGACAATACCATTCAGGGGTGGTTTAATGTCGATCGTTCAGATCGTGATCCTGAGTTTGCCATGGCTGCATTTAAAGATTTTACTTATTTGGTAACTGGTTTTCCAAATAGTAGTTATGCCGCTGACGCCAAAAAGCGTTTAATATTTTTGAAAACCCGTATCGCACGTCATGAGTTAAAAGTATCACAATATTACACTAAACGTGGAGCCTATGTTGCTGTGATTAATCGGGTTACCCAAATGTTAGCCTTATTCCCTGATACTGATTCAACTAAGAGCGCATTGTTATTGATGCGTAATGCATACAATGAATTAGGTTTAGTTGATGAAAGCCAAAAAGTTGATCAACTTATTCAGGCCAATTTGGAATACATACCAAAAGAAGAACAAAAATCATTCTTCTCTAAATTTACCAGTGTCTTCAATGGTGGCTAATTTATTTACTAAGCGGGCATAGCCCGCTTTTTTATGCTTTTTACTAGTGCACAATATCCAAATTACATCTTTTAATTCCTAATAAATCAATCTTACAATTCACATAACGTTTGTAAAACACCTCAATAACCAATACAATTAGCAAATTATTTTTATTAGCAATAATAGATAGGACATTAATTCGTCATGCAAGAACAATATCGCCCAGATGAAATTGAAGCCAAAGTACAAAAACATTGGCAAGAAGACAAAACATTCCACGTTACTGAAGATCCATCTAAAGAGAAGTATTACTGTCTGTCGATGCTTCCATACCCTTCAGGTCGTTTACATCTTGGTCATGTCCGAAATTATACTATCGGTGACACTATTTCACGCTATCAACGTTTGAATGGTAAAAATGTATTACAACCAATCGGTTGGGATGCATTTGGTTTACCCGCCGAAGGCGCAGCAGTTAAAAATAATACAGCGCCAGCCAAATGGACTTATGAAAATATTGCTTACATGAAGAAGCAATTACAGCTACTTGGTTTTGGTTATGATTGGGATCGTGAAGTAACAACTTGCCGTCCTGAGTATTACAAATGGGAACAATGGTTCTTTACCAAACTATTTGAAAAAGGTTTAGTTTATAAAAAAACTTCAGCTGTTAACTGGTGTCCAAACGACCAGACTGTATTGGCTAACGAACAAGTGGTTGAGGGGTGTTGTTGGCGTTGTAATACACCGGTTGAGCGTAAAGAAATTCCACAATGGTTTATCAAAATCACTGAATATGCTGATGAGTTATTAAATGATTTAGATACCCTTGAAAGCTGGCCAGAACAAGTCAAAACAATGCAACGAAACTGGATTGGTCGTTCTGAAGGGGTGGAGTTTGATTTCGCCGTTGAAAACTATAGCGATAAGTTACGTGTTTATACTACTCGCCCTGATACCTTAATGGGTGTAAGTTTTGTTTCGGTAGCTGCGGAACATCCACTTGCTCAATTAGCTGCACAAAATAATCCCAAAATTGCTGACTTTATTGCTGAATGCAAAACAACTAAAACCGCTGAGGCCGACATGGCAACAATGGAAAAGAAAGGTATGGCAACAGGATTTTTTGCTATCCATCCATTAACCGGTGCAAAAGTTCCGGTTTGGATTGCTAACTTTGTATTAATTGAATACGGCACAGGGGCGGTGATGGCGGTGCCTGGTCACGATGAACGTGATTATGAGTTTGCATCAAAATATAATCTACCAATTAAACCTGTTATTTTAACACAAGATGATCAAGTACCTGATCTATCACAGCAAGCTTATACTGAACATGGTAAATTATTTAATTCTGGTGAGTTTGACGGTCTTAATTTTGAACAAGCCTTTAATGCTATTGCAGATAAACTTATTGCATTAGGTATTGGTAATCGTAAAGTAAATTATCGTTTACGTGATTGGGGAGTCTCTCGTCAACGTTATTGGGGTGCACCAATTCCTATGGTGACACTTGAAGATGGCACTACAATCCCGACACCAGAAGATCAACTGCCAGTCATTTTACCAGAAAATGTTGAAATGAATGGTATTACTAGTCCGATTAAAGCAGATCAAAATTGGGCAAAAACGATGGTTAATGGTCAACCGGCACTGCGTGAAACCGATACTTTTGATACCTTTATGGAATCGTCTTGGTATTATGCACGCTACACCTGCCCTCATTATGACAAAGGTATGTTAGATGAAAATGCGGCAAATTATTGGTTGCCTGTTGATCAATATGTTGGTGGCATTGAACATGCAATCATGCATTTACTCTATTTTAGATTCTTCCATAAATTAATGCGTGATTTTGGTTTAGTAAAATCAGACGAACCAGCCAAACGCTTGTTATGCCAAGGTATGGTTTTAGCTGATGCGTTCTATTACACCAGCCCTACCAATGAACGTATTTGGGTTTCACCAACTGAAGTCACTATTGAACGTGATGACAAAGGTCGTATTGCTAAAGCCACAGATAATAAAGGTAATGAACTTGTTCATGCTGGTATGACTAAGATGTCTAAATCAAAAAATAATGGTATCGATCCACAAGAGATGGTTGAAAAATATGGTGCAGATACCGTTAGATTATTTATGATGTTTGCCTCTCCAGCCGATATGACGCTTGAATGGCAAGAATCTGGTGTGGAAGGTGCGAATCGATTTATTAAACGTGTATGGCGTTTAGTATATGAACATGCTCAACGAGGTAAAACAACAGCTCTTGATCTATCTAAATTAACTGCCGATCAAAAAGCTTTACGTCGTGAACTACATAAAACGATTGCTAAAGTCAGTGATGATATTGGTCGCCGTCAAACCTTTAATACGGCAATTGCAGCAGTAATGGAATTTATGAATCGCTTACAAAAAGCGCCACAAGATACAGATCAAGACCGTGCATTGATGGATGAATCATTAAATGCAGTTGTCAGATTACTTTATCCTATGATGCCTCACGCTTGTTTCGTTATGTGGCAAGCATTAGGTCATAGTGAAACCATTGATAATGCATCTTGGCCTACTGCTGATGAATCGGCAATGGTTGAGGATGAAAAATTAATTGTTGTACAAATCAATGGTAAAGTACGTGGTAAATTTACCGTTCCGGCAGATGCCGAACAAGATTTTGTAGTAGAACAAGCTAAACAAGAGCCAAACATTCAAAAATATTTAACTGATACGACAATTCGTAAGGTTATTTATGTGCCAGGCAAATTATTGAATCTAGTTGTTGGTTAATAATGTTAGATAACTAAGAGATAGGTGATGATACCAATGAAAAAATATTTAGCTTTGATGTTATTGACAATATCGTTGTCTGGATGCGGTTTTCATTTGCAATATGAACCAGAGGTTCCTACTCGCTTTAAGACACTGTCCTATGAAAGTGGTGATCCATACGGTCGATTGTCAAGGGAAGTTAAAGAGTTACTACGCGATAATAAAGTTACATTAGTTAATGGCAATAATAAAGCTAAATATCCGTCATTGCGCATAGTCAGAAATTCATTGGATAAAAACACTATATCTATCTATCAAGATGGTAAAGCAGCAGAATATCAGTTAGTATTGACAGTTCAAGCGCAAGTAGTCATTGCAGGTGAACAAATTCATCCAATTAACGTTCGTATATTCCGTACCTTCTTTGATAATCCAGCAGCAGCATTAGCTAAGACAGTAGAACAAAATTTGATTGAGGATGAAATGTATAAGCAAGCAGCTAAAGAGATCATTCGTAAATTGAAATCAGTTGATGCAGCAAACTAACAACTAGTTATGATTAAAATTAGTGCTGAAAAAATAACCCAGCAATTAGGATCGCCTTATTATTTGATTTTAGGTAGCGATCCTTATCTGCAACATTATGCACAAACTGAATTACGTAATGCTTTTAAACAAGCTCAATATGACGAACAACTTTCTTTCACAATCAATAGCCAAACAGACTGGTCGGCAATGTATGATAGTTGCCAAGCAATGAATCTATTTTCAAGCAAAACTTTACTCTGTATAGATATTGGTGAAGGTGTGTTAAATGTTTCAGTGGCAACAAAATTAAACACATTATGTGAAATGTTAACCCCTGAGATTGGCTTGATAGTTAGTCTAGTGAAGATTACTAAGACCCAAGAAAATGCATTATGGTACAAAGCTTTATCTGACAAGTTAGTGGTAGTGAATTGTTCAACACCTGAAGCAGCACAATTACCACAATGGATCAAAAGCTATTTACAACAAATGCAAATAGCTATTGAATCTCCAGCGATTGAGCTACTTAGTTATTACTATGAAGGTAATTTGTTGGCATTAACGCAAATTATTGAGCAATTAAATTTACTCTATTCAAATCAAACTATTTCTTATGAACAAGTTGAGTTAAATATTAATGATTCAGCGATATTTACGCCTTTTCATTGGATTGATGCAATGCTTTCCAATAAAGCAAAACGTGCAACACATGTTTTACAACAGCTTAAAATGAATGATTTTGAGCCGTTAATATTGATGCGGATTATTCAACGTGAATTGATTTTGTTGATCAATTTAAAATTAGCTTTAAGCGAGAAATCACCTCGGCAAATTTTTGATGAATATAGAGTCTGGCAAAATAGGAGAACCATGTATAGCGCTTATTTGAATCGTTTTGATATCAAATCGTTATTTGCTCTACTGGCGACATTAACCGATATTGAAATTAGCCTAAAACATAATAATGATTTACCTATTTGGGATGCACTGCTAAGTTTAACTATGCAGTTTATGGGGTTAAATAAGTGTTAACAGCGTTATTTGGTGGAACCTTTGATCCAATCCATTATGGGCATTTACGCCCAGCTTTAGCCTTAGCCAAAGAGTTGGGATTAACTAAAATTAATCTATTACCTAACCGTATTCCGCCTCATAAACCACAACCAGAGGCCAATACAGAGCAACGTTTAGCTATGTTGCAGTTGGCTATAGCGGATTATTCTCTATTTTCAGTTGATACTCGAGAATTAGAACCAAAGCTAATTAATCAGCCCTCTTTTACCATTGATACTCTCAAATCATGGCGTCAACAAAATGGTACTCAGCAAAGTTTAGCTTTTATAATGGGACAAGATTCTTTGCTTAGTTTACCAACATGGAAAGAGTGGCAAAAATTACTCGATTATTGTCATTTGCTAATATGTAAACGACCAGGTTATGCTAAAACACCCTGTGATAGCAAGCTACAACAATGGATTAATCAACACCTAACTCAAGATAGTCAAACATTACATCAATGTCCTAATGGCTATATTTACTTTGCTAATACACCACTTGAAGCAATTTCAGCAACAGAAATCCGGCAAAATATTAATAATCAACAAAGCTGTGAAAAGTTATTATCGCCTAAAGTTTGGCAATATATACATGAAAATAGGCTCTATAATGCAAAGAAATGTTAGAAATGACTTTACATCTGAGAGTTTTTTCGGCATTATTTCGCCGCTATATTTAGATAATTTGAATATAGTTGTTCTATGTTTATACTCAAATCAATCACTTTGTCTAGATCCAAAAATATTTTGGTAATTTAGTTGAGTTGGATTAATTCGCTTTTCTAGTTAATCGTAAAGAAAATGAGAATGATATTTATTAATTTGAGTGTATTTAATTTGTATTTAATATTAAGAGGCCCCAATGGCAAAAGAAGATAACATTGAAATGCAAGGTACTATTCTTGATACTCTTCCAAACACGATGTTTCGTGTTGAACTTGAAAACGGTCATGTTGTTACTGCACACATTTCTGGAAAGATGAGAAAGAACTATATTCGAATTCTAACTGGCGATAAAGTTACGGTAGAAATGACACCTTACGATCTTTCAAAAGCACGTATCATATTCCGTAGTCGTTAATATCGTTATCACGCTTGTTGTTTTACATTATTAACTAATGAGTTGATTAGTTATTTTCTCTTTTTTAATACAATTCCGTCGACTAAAGTCGACGGATGTACAAGTCATAATTTAGGTTACTTCCTAATTAATCCATTTGAGAAAAATCCATTTGCTCATACTTTATCCATTTCGTCTTTTTAACGATTTTATAACCGAAGTAAATCGAAAGAAATAATGGAATACCGATGTAAGTGGCAATGACACCGTTCCAATCAATGGTTTCTTGTAAAAATGCTTCGTAATTTTGCCCTAATGTTATCGTCAAACAAAGTATAAAGGCAAAAATAGGACCAAAAGGAAAACAACTCGAACGATATGGTAATTTATTGAGATCACGACCTTGCGCTATGTAGCCTTTTCTAAAACGATAATGACTGATAGCAATACCAAGCCAAGCAATAAATCCTGTCATACCTGACATATTAAGTAACCATAAATAAACTTCCTGATCTTTGTATAGTGAGGTCAAGAAGCAAAGCATAGCAACCAATGTTGTCGCAAATAATGCCATATCAGGTACACCTGATGAAGATAATCGTCCAAAGATCTTTGGTGCTTTACCTTCTTTAGCTA
This sequence comes from Gilliamella apis, assembly GCF_030758615.1. Taxonomy (NCBI): domain Bacteria; kingdom Pseudomonadati; phylum Pseudomonadota; class Gammaproteobacteria; order Orbales; family Orbaceae; genus Gilliamella; species Gilliamella apis. Next base: position 1,192,756 of record NZ_CP132381.1, on the reverse strand, counting down.
AAGCATATAGCATTCGAGTTGAAGCGTATAAGCCTGAGTTACCTGCAGAAAGTACTGAAGTTAAAATAACTGCATTCATAATAGCTGCTGCAGATAATAATCCAGCATGCTGAAAAACTAAAGTAAATGGACTAACACTGATATCAGTTTCATCATTACGTAGTAAGTTAGGATCAGTATATGGAATGATTAAACTAATAACTAAAATTGCAAAAATATAAAATAATAGTATTCGCCAAAAGACTTGTTTCATTGCTTTTGGAATGTTTTTTTCTGGATCTCTTGATTCTCCTGCAGCGATACCAATTAGTTCAGTACCTTGGAATGAGAAACCAACGACCATCGCAACACCAATCATTGAAGCAAAACCACCAACAAATGGAGCATCACCAACTTGCCAGTTTTGCCAACCAGCAGTTTCAGCACCTTTTAAAATGCCAATAATCATTAATAAACCAACTACTATAAATAAAATCACAGTGACGACTTTAATTAATGAAAACCAAAATTCTGCTTCACCAAAACCTTTCACAGAAACATAGTTTAAGCAAAAGATAATACTTAGGAATAACAAGCTCCATAACCAACTATAAGCCCCAGCATCGAACCAATAGGAGATCACCAATTGTGCAGCAACTAAGTCAACAGCAACCGTTATTGCCCAGTTATACCAATAGTTCCAACCGATAGCGAAACCAAATGCTTCATCTACATAGCGTGCCCCATAGGTCGCAAAAGTGCCAGAAACTGGAAGATAAGCAGCAAGCTCCCCCAAACTAGTCATTAAAAAGTAGACCATTATGCCGATAATGGCATAAGAAAGCAGTGCACCACCAGGACCAGCTTGTGCAACAGTAGCGCCTGAAGCGACAAATAACCCAGTTCCGATGGAGCCACCAATGGCTATCATCGCTAAATGACGGGCTTTTAAATCACGCTTTAATTTATCATTCATATTAATTTTCTTCTTGTTAAACAGATTCTAAATATATTTAGTTACTACCTTATGCTTAATATCTAGGTTAGTAACTGATTTAAAATAATTTATTACGATATTTATCATTAGCTGATAAATTGTGATGAAGTGTATCAAAAAAAATTATATGCGAGATAAATAATTCTAATAATCCGTCTGATATGTTAAATATTAGCAATACTTAGCTGCTAGTTAACTGTTCTAATTGAGTTAAATAATCCATCGCTTGATCACGATTTGTTCCACACATTTCAAAACAAGGTTTTAAACGACCGCAGACTAGAGGTCTATTAGTATTACCAAATAATTTACACTGAAAATTCTCGTCTAAATGAAAACAGGCAATTCCGGCTGGTTTTCCATTCGGCATACTAGGTATAGCAGATGAAATTGATGGCGCAATACAACATGCACCACAGTTTTTACGGCATTTGAATGAATCAGTCATTAGTTTAGAGGAATTTGTCGTTGTTTTATAAAATTTATTGGTGACAATAGCAAGTTAAGGGTAAAATAGCGAGCTAAATTTTTAACTCTATTAAACATGAAGAAAGTATTATGGCTAAAGCAAATGAAATAAAACGTGGTGATGCAGTCACCTACAATGGCAAACTATTATTAGTGAAAGAGATTGATGTTCAAAGTCCTAGTGCGCGTGGAGCAAGCACCCTTTATAAAATGCGTTTTACCGATGTGAAATCTGGTGGCAAAGTTGAGGAACGTTTTAAAGGAGATGATATTTTAGATACTATCGAACTATTTCGACGTCCGGTAAGCTTTTCTTATATTGATGGTGACGAATATGTATTTATGGATAATGAAGACTATACGCCATTTATTTTTAAGAAAGATCAAATTGAAGAAGAACTACTATTTATTCCTGATGGTGGAATGGATGGTATTCAGGTGTTAATGGCTGAAAGTGAAGTTGTTGCTTTAGAACTGCCACAAACAGTTGAACTAGAAATTATTGAAACTTCACCAAGTATCAAAGGTGCTTCAGCAAGTGCACGAACAAAGCCTGCAACACTATCAACCGGTCTTGTCATTCAAGTACCAGAATATATTGATAACCACGAAAGAGTTAAAATTCATATCGCAGAACGCCGATATATGAGTCGAGCGGAATAATCTATTAAATCGTGATGAATACATATAACCAAAATAAATTACATAAACGATTGCGACGTCTTACTGGTGAAGCTATCGCTGACTTTAATATGATCGAGGAAGGCGATCGTATAATGGTCTGCTTATCAGGCGGTAAAGACAGCTATACATTGCTGGATATTCTTATTAATTTAAAAATCAGCGCACCAGTACAATTTGAATTAGTCGCAGTTAATTTAGATCAAAAACAACCTGGTTTTCCTGAGCATGTCTTACCTGAATATCTTGAGTCGTTAGGTATTGAATATAAAATTGTCCAAGAAAATACTTATGGAATTGTCAAAGAAAAAATTCCAGAAGGTAAAACAACCTGTTCTCTCTGTTCTAGACTTCGACGTGGTATTTTATATCGTACAGCAACTGAACTTGGTGTAACAAAAATAGCACTAGGACATCACCGAGATGACATTTTAGAAACACTATTTTTAAACATGTTTTATGGAGGCAAACTTAAAGCCATGCCACCTAAATTGATGAATGATTCAGGTGAGCACATTATTATTCGACCTCTTGCATATTGTAAAGAAAAAGACATTGCAAAATATGCTGAAATAAAACAATTTCCTATCATTCCATGTAATCTTTGTGGCTCACAACCTAATTTGCAACGGCAAGTAATCAAAGAAATGCTAAATGATTGGGATAAAAAATTTCCTGGTCGTATCGAAACCATGTTTCGCGCTACACAAAATATTACTCTTTCTCATTTATGCGATACCAATCTTTACGATTTTAAAGGGATTAAGAAAGGTGATATTGATATCAATGGTGGCGATTTAGCCTTTGACCGTGAAGAATTACCCCCTACAGTCGGATTTGATGCGTCAGAACTCGACGAACAGGATCTAATTCTATGGAAAGAGGCTAACTAAAATTACCCTCCAGCATCTAAACTCTTTTATTATCGGCGATAAACAATATCGTCGATAATTATTTAATATTAAAACAATAACCTATTTTATAGAAACTTTGATCCTGCTCACGAATTAACAAAAAAAAATACCATTTTTGTTGTGGTTATTATGACATTAAAATAAAATTGAAACGTTCCAATTTTTGCTAACATAATGCTAAAACTAGCATAAAAACAATCTAATTATAGATAGGAGAACAATGTGAAACTACAGTTTTTGGGTACTGCCGCCTCTGAAGGTATCCCAAATCCTTTTTGTAAATGTGAAATTTGTGAAAAATCTCGCCAACAAAAAGGTAAAAATATAAGAACTCGAAGTTCGATTCTTATTGATGATATTATGCAAATTGATTTTGCCCCTGAATATAGCTATCAAGTAATGAGAGAAAACATTGACGTTACTAAAATAAAGGACTTATTGTTTACTCATACTCACCCTGACCATTTTAATGTTGGCGATCTGTTTAGTCGTATGGTGGACTATGGATTTAATATCGACCATCCACTGTATATTTATGGCAATGATATTGCAATAAATGGTTGCTTAAATGTTTTACCTGGATATAGTCCTGAGCGTTTTGTATTTAATTTAGTGGTTCCATTTCAAACTGTTGTGACATCAGCTGGTTATACCGTTACTGCTTTGTTGGCTAATCATGCTAAATGGGAATTTTGTTTTATTTATTTAATCGAGAAAGATGGTAAAACCTTACTCCACGGACATGATTCGGGTTATTTTCCTGAGCTAACTTGGCAATGGTTGAAAAATAGCGGTAAAAAAATTGATATGGCAATTTTCGAGTGTACTTACGGCTATAAACAAAATGATAAAACCAATAATCACATGAGTATTGAAACTGTTATTGCAGCTCAAAAACGCATGTTAGAAGAAGGTATTTTTGATTCCAATACTCAACTTATCACTTCTCATCACTCCCATAGTAGTGGCTTCATGCATGATGAATTAGTTGAAATATTTAAACCATATAATATTCAAGTGGCCTATGATGGCTTAACGAAGACGATTTAATACGGAGCTATATATGTTTAAAATACCACGTTTACTGGTAATGATGTTTTTACAATATTTTGTGCAAGGCGCATGGAATATGGTTATCGGTGCAGTACTTGCTGCTTATGGATTAAAAGAAATTGTTGGTTCTACTTATTCAGTTTTAGGAATTGCAACCATCATTTCGCCACTTTTTATTGGTATGATTGCTGATAGATTCATCGCATCTCAAAAAGTGATGGGGATATTACACATTCTTAATGCTGGTGTTTTATTTATCATTCCTAACTTTGTTGAAAGTGGCAATATTGTCGGCTTTTTAATAATGATATTTATTGTTGGTTTATTATTCTATCCAACAACGGCTTTAGCAAATAGCGTAAGCTTTAGGCATATAGATGGTGTGCGTTGGTTCCCAATTATTCGTGTATTTGGTACTATCGGCTTTATGATAGTAGGATTAATTCTTGGCTACACTGGTTTTTCAAGTTCAATCAATTCATTTTTACTTGCTTCTGGAGCTTCTGTGGTTTACGGCATTTATTGTTTCACTTTACCAAATACGCCACCAACCAGTCGAAATAAAAAATTCTCAATTCGAGATGCCATGTGTTTAGATGCCTTATCTCTTTTTAAAGATAAATATTTCACTATATTCATGCTTTCTACCTTTATCTTAATGATCACTAAAACTGCATATAGTGCTTATTTACCCGTTTATTTGCCTGTATTAGGATTAGAACCAGCATCAATGATGCAAATTGCTATTGCTACAGAAGTGCTATTTATGTTCCTTTTATCTTTCCTACTAGGTCGCTTTGGGTTTAAAAAGATCATCTTATTCGGTGCAATTTGTTGGATAATTCGTAGTATGATGCTATCGTTAGCCGCAACGTCAGACGGTAATATGTTCTTCTATATTATTGGCACTTTATTGTTACAAGGTATTTGTTGGGATTTCTTCTTTACCGCGGGCGATATTTATGTTGATAAAAAAGCTGGCCCAGAAATCAAAGCTCAGGCTCAAGGCTTACGTTTTATTGTTTCTAATGGCTTTGGTGTATTTATGGCGGCATCGGTATGTGGATTTATCAATAATCGTGTTGTTACTGAAAAAACATTACCTAATGCTGGACCTCAATGGCAAGAGTTTTGGATCTATCCAGCTGTAGTTGCAGCAATTGTTGCGGTAGGTTTCTGGTACTTCTTTAGAGACAAAGATGTCATCATGACACCTAAAAAAGTAGAATCAGAATAATCCATTCACAGTTAACGATAAAAAGTTACGTAAACTATGGCTAATAATTATTTATTAGCCATAGTTTTTTCTATCTCAACATTAATCAACCCTATGATTTGCATTGAACTATATTGATTAGTTATCCACTGTGTTAAATATTTGCCAATAATGTTTTCAATCAATCTTAAATTAATCGCATTACCAGTCATACTATTTTCCCGAATACCATTAGTGTATTGTTGTTGTACCACTGGTAACCATGGATAACTCTTAATAATTCTATGATTTTGAAAAATAGATTTTTGTGCCGTGGCGCCACCAAGTAATGCTATTTGTTCACTGATTTCATTAGAATAAAGCCAATCAAAAAAGATTTTAACTTGTTTATCTTTTTGACTATATTTCGACATACCAAGTGATCCACCACCAAATAAAGATTTTCGACCAGGTACTTTTGCATATCCAACTAAAGGTAAAATATTACGATGATTGATATAACTAAATAAATTCATATAAACAATTAACATTGCAAGTTGGCCTTGTTCAAATAAATTTACTGATTCTTGCCACCAAGGTGATTGTATATTTCTTGCTACCTTTATAAATGATTGCAACTGATTTAAAGTATTAAGAGCAATAGTCTTGTTTAAGCCTAATTTATTGCCATTAATTAATTTACCACCTTGAGCATAATAACGAACTAAAAACTCTGATGCAATGAGTTCATAATTGCCTAAAGTAATGCAACTGCCAAATTCTACTTGTGATTCAGGATTGTGTTGTCGACTAAAAAATTGTGCAATTTGATCAAATTCAGTAAAATTTTTAGGAACATTTAGTTGTTGTCGATACCTTTCAAAATAAGCTCGTTTACTTAATGGGTCATTAAATAAATCTTTACGATAAAAAAGCATCTGTACACTTGGGTCAAAAGGAATCGCATAAGCAATATTATTTACATAACTAAAGCGTTCGATGAGTTCTAGTGGGTATTTTGCCAATAAATGATCGAAGTCGATTGCTAATTTTGATAAAGGTTTAAATACTGACGGTGCAAACCAAGGTAATCCAGCCATATCTATTCGAATAATATCGATCTCTTGATGCTGATTAAGTTGATTCAAAATATGATATATTTCGTCGAAGGGCTTAATAATTAAATTAACATTAATACCATACATTTTCTTAAAATGAGGGAGTAATTTTTTGACCGCTTGTGTTGATGGACTTGGTAAGATTAGAAAATTAATGGTTTCATTATGTTTAGTTTTATTTGCTGAATTTGAATCAGGTAATAATGAAAAGCCTTTATTATCGATATTGGTTACAGTTTCTCCCTCTACCAATTTCATAATTTGTTCACTTAATATGCCATAGTTCATATGGTATTGATAGATATTGTCTTCATAATAAAAACTATTGTTCGTTAAAGTATAAATTGGTGGGCAGTCTTGTTGACTACCAAAATAATTCGCATTACGGACGAAATGAGCCCGCTCCATATCCATGGTAATAATGGCATCATACTTTGTCTGTTCATCGGCAAAAAAACTAAATGCTAAATTATAAGTACCGTTAGATGGCTTGGAAGCTATATTATTCAATAGGACTGAATAATTATGTTTTTTAAACTGGCTTTGTAAACCTTTTTTAAAGGATTGAGAATGAGTATGATGTTCTGAATTACTAAATAATCCAATTCGATGATACGATTCGTTGATCAACTCATTAGCAATGTCTTGCCCGGCTTTCTCATAATCTAGTGAAATAAATTGTAATGCAGATAAAGGCTTTCTATAAACAAAAATTATTTTCTCTTTTGGCAACTTAATTTTTTGATAATATTCACTAGCGTCAAATAATGAGCTAACAGCTATAACAGCATAATCTCGTTTAACAGCCACCTTTTGAATTAATTGTAACTCAAGATCTTTTGAATCATAGGTTAGATAAAGTGACAACTCATAACCAAGCCGATTAGCTTGATTAAACAAACCATCATATAAATTACTATATTGTTCAGACGTAATATTGGGTAGTATCACCGAAATAGATTTAGTTGTACCTTCTTTTAAATTTTTAGCAGATAAATTAATTTGATAACCTAACCGTTGAATGGCTTGTTCAACCAATTTAATTTTTTTTACACTAACATTACCTCGATCATTAAGCACGTTTGAAACAGTTCCATGAGATACGCCGGCAAGTTTTGCAATATCTTTGATTGTCGCCATTAAGTTATAGACTCCATTAAATTTTTCAGCAATCAAATCTAACTCATTAATTAATATTAAAAATATTTTAGTGATTGGCTAAATACTATTTAAGCCATTTTAGCCAACTTTGATTTACAATCTTTTTTTCTAATTTGAAGTATGAATCATCAACTGTACTCGGTAAAAGTTGTAATGATAATTGATGGATTTCATTGCGCATATCAATATAAGCTTTAGTTAACTGTTCAGCTTCTTGGCTATCCATAATTTGATAATTTGCCGCTAATTCTAAAATCCTTACATTATCACTCCATGTTGTCATTTTAGGATATTGATGAGCATAGTTAAGTACTAGATATTGGGATAAGAATTCAATATCACCAATACCACCTTCATCAATTTTCAAATTAAATCGATGTTGCTCTGTTGTACCTAGATGGGTCCGCATCTTTTCGCGCATCTCTCTAACTTCGGTTTTTAATACCTTTTCTTCACGAGGTTTACATAAAACATCATGCCTAATTTGGTTGAAGCGTTTAATCAGTTCTATCTCACCATATACAGCTCTAGCTCGGACTAATGCTTGGTGTTCCCATGTCCAAGCTTCATGCATTTGATAGTCATAAAAAGCATTTAAACTACAAGCTAATAAACCTGCATCACCTTGTGGACGTAAACGAACATCAACTTCATAAAGAATTCCAAAGCTGGTGCGAACATTGAAGAGATGAATAATCCTTTGTACTAATCGTAAATAAAATTGGCGACTATCAATTTGTTTATCACCATTAGTCATGCTATCTACAGGGCAATCATGAAGGAATACCAGATCTAAATCTGAACCATAACCCAATTCCCAACCACCTAATTTGCCATAAGCGATAATAACCAATCCTTTTTGATTGTCAGTTAAATGTGTAGGTTTACCATAACGTGCGACCATTTGATTCCATGCTATTTGTACAACAAAATCAATTAGTGATTCTGCAACATAGGTCAAATGATCGCTTACCTTCATAGTATTTAATACCTGTTCAACATCGGCAGCGGCTATATGCAATAATTGCATTTGCTTAAATTGTCTCAGTGCTTCAAGTTGTTGTTCTTCATCATCAACCTCAATACGAAGTAAGTATTGATAAAGTTCACTCTTATATTCATTTGGTGAAACAGTTTGATAAAGGGAGTTAATATCTATTAGTTCATCTAACAAAATTGGATAATGAGCTAATTGCTCACTAATCATTGGCGAGGCACTACATAATCGAATTAACTGCTTCAATGCTGTTGGATATTCAAGTAGTAATTCTAAATAAGTTGTTCGGCTAACAATATTAACTAATAAATGTAAGATTCGTGATAATAGTACTAATGTGTTTTTATCAGTACAAACCAACTCCAATAATCGTGGCATCAATTGGTCAAGTATTTCACGACCTCGTACTCCAATTGTCCGTTTACCAATATCATCACGAAACTGACAAATCATTTGATATAATTTTTCAGCATCATCATGTGAGTAAGAAGTCAGTACTGATGTAACATCACTTAATTGCAAATCTGGCACCCAAAGATCATCAAATTGTTCATTGTATTGCTTAGAATTAGATACTGATTCAGATGTATCTTCACCGATAAGTTGATTAAATACTTGTCGATTAAATTGCATTCTTTTAGCAAGATCAAATTCAAATTCATACCAATCATTAAAGTTCATACTAGTGGCAATACGAATTCGATCCAGCTCATCGTCTGGCAATGCTTGTGTTTGCTCGTCATGTATAGCTTGAAGTAAATTCTCACAACGACGTAAAAACAAATAATTTTCTCGCAAAGTGTCTACTTCATTCACGCTAAGTAACGATTCCTGTTCTATTACTTGTAAGGCGGTTAATAAAGAGCGAGTTTGTAGGCCCACAACGCGTCCACCACGTATAAGTTGAAAAACTTGTACAATAAATTCAATTTCACGAATACCACCAGCACCAAGTTTGATATTGTTAGTCAAGCCTCGACGCCGAACTTCACGCTCTATCATACTTTTCATATTTCGTAATGACTGCAATACACTGAAATCAATATAACGGCGGTAAACAAATGGTTTTAACATTTGGTAAAGCTCTTTGGTGTAGGGATCTTGCTGATCACCAAGTATTTTTGCTTTTACCATGGCATAACGTTCCCAGTCTCTTCCCTGCTCTTGATAATAATCTTCCATAGCAGAAAAACTTAAAACCAACGGACCGCCATCACCAAGCGGACGTAAACGCATATCAACGCGGTAGACAAAACCATCTTCAGTAATTTGGTCTAGTGTTTTAATTAATCGTTGCCCTAAACGAGTAAAAAACACAGCATTATCTAATTCTCGTCTCCCACCTTGAGTTTGTCCATGTTCAGGGTAGGTAAAGATAAGATCAATATCTGATGAAAAATTCAGTTCACCACCACCTAATTTTCCCATGCCTAAAATAAGTAAAGGTTGTGCTTGCCCTTGTAAATTACATGGCGTTCCCCATTCTTTACAACTAAGCTCATAAAGCCAATCACGTGCGGTGATAATAATCACTTCAGCTAGCTGCGTAAGTTGTAATAAAATTTGCTCATCATTACTTGTTTGGGTTAATTGTGACCATTCAAGCCTTACCAGAATATAGCGCCTAAATAATCTTAATACTTTCATTAGAGCTAATTCATCAAATACAGATGCTAGTCTTTCATTTAACCATTGTTGATAGAAACATCTTTCATCAGCTTGAGGGGGATGAGTAATAATATCTGTCAGCCACTCGGGAAATCGATAAAAAGCATCAATCAGAAAATCACTTTGTAGCAAAATATTAAGGTTATCAAGTACTTCTTTTGAATCACATTGTGACAATTGAGATATAATCTTTTCTTTTTGCTGAGCAATTAATGGTGAAACTAACGAGCTTGGCTGGGACATAATAAGCACTCACTTAAAATATTTTATATATTGATAAAATCACCTAATTAAATATTATAAATGACTTTTTACATACCGATATCTTTTTATTGAACTATATTGTAAAAAATCATATCAATTGTTTTCAATGCAATGAGTTAATTAGTTAATAAGCATGGTTAATATGAATAGGGTACAATCAATTTAGAGTAATAATATTTATTCTAAAAAAATAATTTAACCAATTAATTAAAATAAAAAAAGTGACTGTATTTGCAAGTCACTTTATATTAGTAAATAATTTTTGTGTTAACAAATAAACAACAATTCATTATGAGAAGCTATATCGGTATCCCATGTTAACTTGTTTTTGATCAAATTTATTGCCCAGAGAATAAACCACATCAGCATAAATATTATGATGATTATTAAATTGCATATTAACACCAATCCCGTTATCCCACCAATTGCCAGCAAAATCATATTTTTCTTTTGCTGTATGGTTAAATACATAAGATGTTTGGCCAGCAAACTCTTTCACATAGCCTGTTTTTAGATATACATCAATAATGTTATTATCTTGTGAAAAGTTGTTACCTAAGATAATGCTTGCTCGACTATGTAATGAATTGTAACTGTTTAATTCGGTTCTTAAACCATTAGTTGCTTTAATTACCGTGCTACCCTGACGGGAATAGGTTAGTTGTGTTTGTGGTTCAATATACCAACCTTGATTTGAATTCAATGCTGGAGAAAGGTAGAATCGTTGCCCAACTTCTATTCCTATTGAAACACCATTAGTATTGCCATCACCTTTTACTAAATATCCACCTCCAGTAGTTGTATTAAATTTATTCTTCATTATCATATATTTGGCTAAAGCATCGATATACAATCCAGATTGATCTAGAATGGTACCATAGATTGCTGCATAGTAGCCTGTTGTGTTTCCATCACCTACATGATGATCGATATTTCCTCGACTGTAACCGCCCATAAATCCATAATATACATCCTGTCTGTTATCTTCTATTCTTCGATCTATACCGAGCTGTAAACCATAATAATTCATAGCAAAATCAGACAAACGATTATCATTAAACGAGCTTAATTTACCACTATAAATATGCCCCCAAGCATCTCCAGCAACTGTTTCATTTCTGCGAAGTTTTCCCATTCGTTGATGTAAAGTTTGCGTTTCTATGTAACTGAGCAAATAATTTGAATTAAGAATATTAGCTGCATTTTGAGCAGTATTTGTTAAATGAGGCTTACTTGGTTTTATAGGATTAGCTGATTCCGAATTTGTTGCTGACAATACCCAATCTTCTGAGCCATTATTACGTTCGTTAGTAACTTTAGTTAATTTATTAAATTGATACGGACCAATATCAATTGATGGGGAAATTAAGTTAAACTTAGCGCCACCACCTTCAGTTTCAACTAAAGTCATTTTTTCATTACCATTAACCATTGCGGAACCAGTATAATCATCTTTAATTGAAATATTATGCTCCCCTGTCGCTTGCAAAGATCCGGTAATTTTAATTAAATCATTAGCAAAATTATTGCCTAATGATGTCCGTAATTCAAATAATCCATTGCCAGATAATGAGTTTGCGGTTAAAAGCATGCTGTTTGAACCGTTAAGATTGTTGATCCTATTTGGTGTTTCATAATCGTAACCAAAACTAATTTTAGCATTATTATTTAATATTAAAGAATCAATATATGAACTATCTGTCATTCGCCATTGGCTTTGACTACCTGTCATTGTAACATTGATATTACCTTTTTCTTCAGGAGTTTCATTGAGCGCATTATTGATCGCAGTCAATAAAAGCGAACCATCAGTTAAATCAAGATCTATTTGCCCTTTATCTTTAGCATAAATATCCCCTTTTATATACGATTTTCCTTGAACAGTTACTTGTCCTGTATTCGCATATATGGCTTTATGGCTGTTATGATTAACCGAGACAATGTTATTAGTATTTGTACCACTATTGATAGATATTTTACCGGCACTTTGTTCCATTTCAATCGCGTTTCCATTGGCGGTTATTACATCTAATCCATTATTAAAATTAATAACACTGTCAGCATTTGGGTTTGCTCCAACTTGTTCTTGTGCTGAAACTCCAACGGAGTTAGCTCCAGTCATATTAATCGTTACTTTATCATTAAAGTTTAAATTTATACCAATCGCATTAGGATTATTATTGAGTAGAGATAAAATACCATAACTACTATCTCCTATGGACTGAATAATTACTTCACCATCAAAGTTCCCATCAGTCTTAATTATGTTTGAACCATTGTAGGCTCGAATTCCAATAAAACTATGATTTGCTACACCGGTACCATCTATTATTACTTTTTTTGCAAAATTACCTTTACCACCACTGGCTAAATAAATTCCAGTACCATCTTGAACATTTAAGCGAATATCACTTAAAACATCAACTTTTCCACCAGAATGAGCATGGATATTAAATGCGCTATTATAGTTACCCGTTCCATTAGTTTGGATAACAAACTCATCTAATCCACTATCAATAGTTATTTTTTTACCAGCAACTTGCGACTTAATAGCTGATATTTTATTTTTTGCTAAATTGATATGTGGTAGTGAACTATCTGTTAAATTCTGAATAACAATATCATCAGTTGTAACTGCAATACCTTTTTCAGTGTATTCCCCAATATTATTAGCATCAATGATGGTTAAGGCATTTGAAAAATTAGAGGTGATTAGACAAGTCCCGAATGTTAATTTGACCAATAGGTTAATTTTATTTGAATTACTATTAAGCACAAAACCTCCATATTTATTATAATTTCTATTCATTAGATTATTAAACTCAATGTGCACAATAAAAAACTAATTAATTGTTATACTTGAATTTTAAGATAATGATAAAATAACAAAAATAGATCATGAATGTCTATGCTAATTGCTTGATTATATGAGTGAATAGCGTTTTTTTGTACTAAAACGAAAAAAATGGCGAATCTTAATGAAATATAACCTAAATTTTGGTTATTTATCATCAGATTGATATAGGTTTACTTTGAGAGGGAAAAAGTCAAACAAATTTATTCTATTATAGAATCTTAATTTTCCTTTTTTGAATCAAAAAAAAGTTTTGCCATAGTTCTAACCATTAGGCTACTTACAATAAATAACATCACTATTATTACCCAACAACAGGTAATCAATGTTGGAGTATTAGGTAAACTATAATATATTTGTAAAAGTTCAAACATTCGGATACAAATAAAAATAATAAATACAAGCAATATACAGTTTAAGATAAAGGTACTTAGTGAACTAATAATTAGCCTTGTTAGGTTTAAACTTTCTGTTACCCCTTTAAAGCATCTTCTTAACAAAAAATAACCCAGCAAATTAGTAATTAATAAAAATATAATCAAAATACCTAATTCTATAATAATGCTATATGAACTGTAATCAATATATCTATCAAGCACAAAAAATGAAATAAATAAAGTGATAAAGTAACAATTATAAAGTGAAATAAATACGCCAAGATGTAACTTTTGACTTTCAATTTGCGTTAATCCACTATCATTATGTATATATTTGTAATTAAGAAATTTAACACTAAAAAAAGTTAAAATTGTTATGAAAAGATAACTCATCACTACTTTTGTACAGTTAAATATGTCGATTATAGAAATAAAATATATATCTATACCTGCATATTGCTGATCAATAAACATCCACTTATTAATATAAGTCCGATAAAACCATCTTCCTACTATTTCACTCAAGACAATTAATATGGCTATAATGAAAGTATTAATAATATTTTTTCGATTGATTATATTAATAGAATATTTATTCAATAAAACGATGGCAACAATAAAAAGTATAATTGAATTCGGTAACTGTAAATAGAAGTTAACTGAAAGTCGTTGAATAATTCCTTTACTTATCTGAAAAAATGTCAAATCAGATGCAGTAAAATAATTATTAATTACAATGAAATAGGCTGTAAACAAAACAATATTTACAAGCCAATAAAATAAAACAAATAATAAAGGTAATTTGAATAACGTTTTTTTCATTTTTATAACTATTTTTTATCCGCTTTATTTATTTCAGTAATTAACATGAGTTTTACTTTTGTATTGATTTCACTATAAGCAAAATTTTCGACAGAATCGATATATGGTATGGCTGTTTGCCAATGATGAAATTCAGGTCCTATTGACAAGTTTTGGCTAATTAGCATTTCATTTATTTGAGTTACTAGCTGTTGATAATAGGTTAAATCATTATTTTCTAACGCATATTCTTCATGCTGTTGCCAAAAATCTAACACGCTTGATAAATCATGTAGCTTTGTCACAGAAATCATAGTTGGCGTAAAAGATAAGTTGTTTAATAAACGATAACCACGAGAAGCTTTACTTTGCGAAAATAAATGTAAATGGAATCGGCTTAATTCAATAGCAAAATTAATTAAATCCAATTTATTACCCTGTTTTATTTCGAGCTCAATCTCTTGAATAGGTATCAATTTTCCGTTTGAGGTAATTTGGCCTTGATCTAATGCCACTTCTATTTCACTATTCGCAAATGAAATTAACCAAGTTTGACGTTTAAAGTTAGTAGTAAACAGAGGGATTATTTCTTGTTGTAACAATTTTATATCACAATTAGCTGGTAATGCTCCTTTTG
Source organism: Gilliamella apis (assembly GCF_030758615.1). NCBI lineage: Bacteria > Pseudomonadati > Pseudomonadota > Gammaproteobacteria > Orbales > Orbaceae > Gilliamella > Gilliamella apis. The sequence continues at coordinate 1,177,592 of NZ_CP132381.1, read as the reverse complement.
GTAACACACTCAAATCAAGCTTATCATCAGGAAGCGATTCATTAAACTCAATTCGTTCGTGTAATCCTCCGACAGATTTCCCTTTTGATTTTAATGTCATTTCAAAATGCTTACCGTTAGCATCTTCGCTTATTCTAACTCGTAAACCACAACCATTGTGACGTAGAAAATAATCTTCGCTATCATAATAAGTATTAATCAAATTTAATTGATTAACTAGTGTTCTTGATCCTTGCGAAGAAAATTCTGCTTCATCACAACATACCCATTGATTTAAATAAAGTTGCAGCTCTGCTAAATCAGCTTGATTAATCTGAAACTTTAATTCAATTTCATTACTCATTCGTCTGTTTTTTATCAGTTATTTTGTTATATGATATACTGATTATTTTCAGAAATATAGCCAATCATTAATTAATAGACAATGTCTGTTTTTGTAGGCTATAAAGCTTAGTAAATAAGCCATTTTTAGCCATTAATTGCTGATAATTGCCTTGTTCTACAATTGAACCTTCATCTAAGACAATAATATTATCAGCACCAACGATAGTTTTTAAGCGATGAGCAATAACAATGACAGTTCTATCTTTTACTAGATTAGCAATGGCTTCTTGAATATAAACTTCATTTTCAGGATCCAAAGAAGCGGTAGCTTCATCAAGCAAAATAATAGGTGCATTTTTTAATAATGCTCTCGCAATTGAGATACGTTGCCGTTCACCGCCAGAAAGTTTACTACCGTTTTCACCAATTAATGTATTCCAACCATCTGGTAATCGAGCTACTAGCTCATCACATCTAGCGATTTTAGCCACATGTTTTACCTCTTCATCAGTAGCATTATGCCTACCAATTCGTATATTATTCATAATAGTATCATCAAACAATACCACCTTCTGAAAAACAAAAGCCATTGAATGCATTAATGTTTCCGGATCTATTTGCTTAATATCTTGATTATCTATAGTGATTTTTCCTGAATTTACATCCCAAAAACGCGCAATCAACTGTAATAAGGTACTTTTACCACTACCAGATGGCCCAACTAGTGCTGTCATTTTTCCATCAGGTATAGCGCAACTTACATTATTAATAACACTTGTCTGATTATAGGAAAAATTAATCTGATCGATATTGATATTATAATTAGTAAAAGTCACATCATCTTTACCTTCCATAATAGGTTCATTTTGCAGACTCTTCATTCTATCGATAGAAACCAGCATATAGAACAGTTCAGGTAATAATGTTAAAACCGAAATTAAAGGACTATAAATTCGCGAGCTAATAATCACAAAGGCAATAAAAGTAATTGGATCCAAACTTCCAGAAACCATTAAGGTTACCCCGAGTAAAACAACAATACCTAAACCGACTTGCAAGACCATAGTAGACAAAGTAACAATGATTCCACCTATTCCTTCAAACTTAATCGATGCCCACATCATATTTTTCAGAGCTTTATCTAAACGCTGGAATTTTTTACCACTTAAACCAAAACCCTTTATGATTTTTATACCATCAAGATATTCTTGAACCTCATCGGAAACTGCTAATTTAGCTTGAACATGCTTTTCACCCAATTTTTGTTCAAGACCTTTACCCGCAACAACTATAATAATAGCAATTGGCAAAGTACAAAAAATTGCCGCAGCCATTCGCCAATCATAAAATGCTAATAAGCAACAAGTTATTAGACTACTAACAGAATATCCTATTAATTGCGGTATAACATGGCTAAGCATATTTTCAATAACCGCACAATCGCCCATAATGTTTGCGGTAAGTTCAGAAAGATCTTTTCGATTAAAAAAGCTCAGAGGTAATTTGCGAAGTTTTTCAGCGACCGCAATTCGAGTATTGGCAGCTTGACTAAAAGCATTAGTGTAAGTCTTTTTATATTCTCTTTTATAACATACTAAAAACAAAATCGCAGATAACACACCGAAGCCTGCCATTATCCAAAGATAATAAACATTCACTGGTATTTGGTTAGTTAAAGGCTCAATTAACAACATAATTACCTGTAATAAAATTATGAAAGGCAACATTAATGTTAAATTGGATAATGTACAAGCAATAATCGCTTGATTAAGATTTTTACTTTCTATATCTGACAACATCAATATTTTTTTAAACATGTGCTACCCCATCATTATGACAAGAGTGATCTGAATGACAATTTTTAGCTGAATTTGGCAGATCTATTTGCCAATCTAATGTTTGCTTGTAATATTGCCACATTTTGTAATAGGTATTTTGTTTATCAATAAGTTGCTGGTGGGTTCCTTTTTCAACAATACTTCCTTTATCTAATACCACAATTTGATCGGCATCTTTTATTGTTGATAGACGATGGGCAATCATAATAACGGTTTTACCTTCCATTAATACTTTTAAGGCAAGTTGAATTTTGTATTCATTTTCAGGATCAGCAAAAGATGTAGCTTCATCAAGAATCAGTATAGGTGAGTTTTTTAGTAATGCTCGAGCAATTGCTAATCGTTGCATTTCTCCGCCAGACAGATGCAATCCTTTAGAGCCTATTACAGACTGATAGCCATCTGGTAATTTTTCAATAAAATCATGACACTGAGCGGCTTTAGATGCAGCAATAACTTCGTCTAGATCGGCATCTGGTTTGCCTATTTTAATATTATCTAAAATTGTTTGTTTAAAAAGAAAAACATCTTGAAACACAAAACTAACTAATGACAATAAATATTCACTACTCATTTGTTTGATATCTACACCACCAATGGTTATTGTTCCTTCCTCAGGATCAAAAAAGCGCGGAATAAGTAGTGAAATGGTACTTTTGCCACTACCAGAAAGCCCAACTAATGCGGTGGTTGTTCCCTGTTTGGCAGTAAAAGAGATATGATTGAGGGCATTACTTTCTAAAGAATCATTATCTTTATTCTCATTATAAGAGAATGTAACATCATTAAAACAAATATCATAATTATCAACTTCTAGGCCTGATTCCGGTTCAGCCAATGATTTTATATTGAGAACATTATCCATATTTTCAACACTTTTAACTGCTCTTTGAAAACTTTGTGATACATATAAAAGTTTGAAAAAAGGTGCCGGCAAAGCCAGTGAGAAAATTAAATAGAAAATAGATGACAAAATAAAATTGGCATAATTTTCTGTTGTATCTAATAATAAAATCATTACGGGAATAATAAAAAGATAGATATTATTTAATATGAGCAAAAACAGTGCCATATGATATTTAAAACAATCTATAAACTTAAGACAATATTGTTGATAAGCTTTGATAGATTCATAAAAGCGTTTAAAAGAAAAGAAAGTTTGATTAAAAGCTTTAACCACTGTTATACCACGAATATATTCAACTGAAGCATTACTCATATCAATTAATCGGGTTTGAAATTCTTGCATATTGTTTTTAATTTCTTTACGACGATAACCACTTTTTAAAACAATATAAGCTAAGATGATTGGTACCAATGTTGCCAAGCCTAAACGCCAATCGAAAATGGCTAAAATAATAAAAATTATAATTGGAGTAGCAAATGAACCAATCATATCAGGCAATTGGTGTGCAATAAAAATCTCTATTTTTTCAATATCATCATCAACAATTTTTCGTAATTCGCCACTTGAATGATTAGTATAAAATCCGAGAGGTAAACATGATAAATATCTAATAAAATTGTACTTTAAATGATAAAGCGTTTTAAATGCAGCAATATGCGAAAGACAAAGTGCAACAAAATTTAAAAATATTGAAGATGCCGCAGAAACAAAAGCTAACCAACCATAATTGATAATAAGTTCATTATTTAATGTAGTGTTGTTGGCTAAACTGATAATTATTTCATAAACAATGTAATATACTGAAATAAAAGGAACAAAAGCAGTAGCAACACTTAAGATTGAAAGTAAACAAGATAAAATTATTAGTACTTTATATCGAAAAGCAAGTTGCCAAAGGCGAGAAGTAGGATTGTTATTACACGTTTTCATAAAATAAACACTCCATTATGGTAATAATAATCATTATCAATTATAAAATTTAAAATAACAATTATTTTTGCCCCTACTTTGATTTATATTGGCTATTACTATTATAGATATTACAGACAAAAAAGGACTATCTTATTTATGACCAAATATTAAGATTGTAAATAAGATAGTGAATTTTTTTATTATTCAAACAATTAATAATAATTATTTGACAACTCGGAAAGGATTAGCTGGTTTTGGTTTAATATTTTCTGCAGGTTTATTCGCTCCTTCTCTAAGAGCTTTATAATGTGGCTCATCCTCAAATCCCATACCAACACCATTTTCACGAGCATAAATAGCTTCAATAGCTGCCATTGGTACAACAATATGTTGAGGAACACCAGAAAACCTAGCATTAAATTCGATTTGTTCATTATTAGCTAAATATTGCCCGACCGATTGCGGGGCAATATTAAGTACTATTTGATTATCTTTTATAAACTCTTGCGGTACTAATACACCATATACAGAAGTATCAACCACAATATACGGAGTTAATTCATTATCTAAGATCCAGTCATAAAAAGCCCTGAAGATATAAGGGCGACGAGGAGTCATGTTATCAATTTCCATAACGGCCACCTTGTTTAATTGCTAATCTGTCGTTAGATAAAAAATAAACTATTACGCTCTAATTTTCTTTTCATCTTCAGTTAAAGAGCTTATAAAAGCTGGTCGTTCAAAAATTCGAGCCATATAAGCAAGATAATTTTTCTCGGCAACTTTTGGCAACTCAATACCAATCATAGGTAAACGCCAAAGCAAAGGAGCAAAATAACAATCACATAATGTAAAATCATCACTCATAAAGTAATCTTTTTCTTTAAACATTATGGAGATTGATACTAAATCATCAAGTAAATTTTTACGAGCTTGTTTAGCTGCTTCACTATCCGGATTAGCTAAAATTGTTTCGTAAGCGCTATACCATTCTTTCTTAATGCGATACATGGTTAATCGAGAATTCGCTCTTACAATTGGGTAAACAGGCATTAGCGGTGGATGAGGAAAACGTTCATCCAAATATTCTAATGCAATATGAGGTTCATATAAGGTAAGGTCACGATCAATTAGTGTTGGAATTGAACCGTAGGGATTTAAATCCAATAATTCTTGAGGTAGATTATCTGCTGTAACAAACTCGATTTCAGCTGTTACCCCTTTTTCTGCCAACACAAAACGAATCTGATGGCCATAAATATCTGTTGTATCACAAAATAATGTCATTACAGAACGTTTATTAACAGCAACAACCATGGTCACTCCAAATATGCAAAAAGTTAAAATAAGTTTATATTAATAACTATTCTAACAAATTGGATAACAAATTTGTTAAAAAAAATGAATTTTCTTTTTGTTTTTTTCTCAGATTTGTACTCTTTTCATCTTATAAACAGATTATATTTTTTGAGGAGAATAAAAGATTTATAATATATTATATTGAATAATAATAAGTTATTTTTGATTTGGGTGATTATTATCTATAATTTATATCGTAATAAATAAAACTGAAAAAAAACCCAGCTTGTGCTGGGTTTTGAAACAAATTTGTAACGTAGCAATTAACGTTTACTGAATTGTGGACGACGACGAGCTTTGCGTAGACCCACTTTTTTACGTTCAACTTGACGTGCATCACGAGTAACAAAGCCCGCTTGACGTAATGAAGAGCGTAAAGTTTCATCATATTCCATTAATGCACGAGTAATACCGTGACGAATCGCACCAGCTTGACCTGAAATACCACCACCTTTAACAGTGATGTAAAGATCAAGTTTGTCAGTCATTTCAACTAACTCAAGTGGTTGCATAACAACCATACGAGCTGTATCACGACCGAAATATTGCTCTAATGAACGTTTATTAATAACGATATTTCCACTACCTGGTTTGATAAACACTCGAGCAGCGGAACTTTTGCGGCGACCTGTACCGTAATATTGATTATCAGCCATCTTCTATCCCCTTAAATATCTAATACTTGCGGTTGTTGTGCCGCATGATTGTGCTCACTACCAGCATAAACTTTTAGTTTACGGTACATTGCACGACCAAGAGGACCTTTCGGTAACATGCCTTTTACAGCAATTTCGATGACTTGTTCAGGATGACGTTCAATCATTTCTTTAAAAGTCGCTTCTTTAAGTCCACCGATGTAACCAGTATGACGATAATAGATCTTATCAGTGCGTTTTTTGCCTGTTACAGCAACTTTTTCTGCATTGATAACGATAATATAGTCACCTGTATCAACATGTGGTGTATATTCTGCTTTGTGTTTACCACGCAAACGGCTTGCGATTTCAGTAGCTAAACGACCTAACGTTTTATCTGCTGCATCAACAACATACCAGTCGCGTTTAACTGTTTCTGGTTTAGCTGAAAAAGTACTCATTCGTATTTATCCAAATTTTAATTAATCTCACGTTAATAAATCAGTTGATTTATTTACACTTTTTGATTGCTACTATTAACTAACTAACCCCTTCGAGTTGCTATACTAATTTTGACAATCGAAAACAGCGTTGGGAAGAACACTGTTGTAACGTGGGTGGCAATATTATACAGAAATATTATAAAAGCGCTAGAACTTATAATAAAAAAACCATAGCGATAAAAAACACTAACTGCTACACTTTCAGTTAACCTTTAATTACACGATATCAATTGATGAAAAATTTAATTCAACTTACCGAAAAAGATTATATAAGTAAAGGACTACATAGAAAATGCTATCATCATCCAGATGATCCGAATAAATGTATCAAAGTAAATTATAATGATGGCGCCGAAGAAGAAACAAACCGTGAAATTGCTTATTATCAACATCTTATAAAACGCAAAATATCGTGGGATGTTTTGGCAAAATATTATGGCCCAGTAACAACAAATTTTGGACAAGGACATGTTTTTGAATTAATTCGGGACTATGATGGGAAAATTGCTACACCGTTAGAAAAATATCTCTATGACGAACAATTAACTCAACAATATTATAGTGCGTTAGTTGTATCACTTAAAGCACTAAAAACAGCGTTATTAAAAGATCGAATTATTACCATGACAATCAAAAGTAAAAATATTTTATTTCAGCATTTGTCATCTGAAAAAAATCGCTTAATCATTATTGATAATATAGGTAATTCGACCTTTATTCCGATTGCTAATTATGTCGGATTTTTTGCCAAAGCAAAAATAGAACGCACTTGGCAACGTTTTTTATCATCACTTATTAAAGAAAATCAACATAACAGTTTAATAACTAAGTTAATTGATGAAGTGAATCATTAAGTCTAACTTCGGCAATGGTACCTGTTTGACGGTCCTGCCGATTTCTTAATGTAAATTGCCCATGATGCAATTTAGTGATGCGATTAACAATACTTAGGCCAAGCCCTATTCCATTATGTTTACGATCCATTCGGAAAAAGGCTTTCGTTAAATTTTCAGTCTTTGATTCATCAATACCACAGCCCTCATCTTTAACCGCAATAATAATATCTTGAATGTCTTGATAAAAACATATCGTAATTTTACTTTTATTTGGACTATATCGATAACTGTTTTCAACCAGATTGCGAATCAGTAAACGAATCAGAGTAGCATCGCCACTAAAAGTAATCTTATTAGTAATTTGCCATTCAATCGTTTGTTGTTTTTGTTCTGTTAGTTCGGTTAATTCATCAAAAAGTGGTATTTGAATATCATCATAAAAATTAATTTTTTGATACTGACCTAACGTAAATTTTTGACTAGCCCTAGCGAGCATCAAAAGTTGCTCTACCGTATTGACTAAACGATCTATACGTTCAATTAGTTCACGACAATCGATTTTATTTTTCGCTTCAAGTAATTCTAAATGCAGACGAATACCTGCCAATGGTGTTCGCATTTCATGTGCAACATCAGCAGTAAAAAGACGTTCTTGTGAAAGAGTATTATTGAGTCTCTCAAACAAATTATTCAATACCAGTGTAATCGATTTGATTTCACGCATATTACTAATTGGTTTTATCGGTCTAAGATTATCAGCTGTTCTTTGGTTTAGATCTTTTTCAAGAATCTCTAAAGGTTTAGTAATCCATTTAATAGCTTTATAAGCTAAAAATAAAGTTACAGCCATCATAGAAAAGGCAGAACAGAACAGAGCAAAAATAGCCTCTAACTCCTCGTGCTCAACTACTTCGTCAATTTTATTTTTACTTAATGTTAAATTAACTAGAACATCAATTTGCTCTTTACTTTCATGCCATAACCAAAATACCGTAATAATTTGGCAAATTAACATAATAGCGCCTAAAGTAAAAAAAAGATTCCAGCGAATACTATGACGTATCTTGGTCAAGGATTTTTCAATCATAAGTTTATCATTCACTAAATTTAGAATAATAGCTAATTATCAATATTGAGTTGATAACCATATCCACGTACAGTTTTGATTAAATGTTTACCTAATTTATTTCGTAGCGCATGAATATAAACTTCAAGCACATTTGAACTAGGATCACTTTGCCAATCATATAAATCATTTTGCAATAAATTACGATGTACTTTTTCTCCAGCTTTTAACATTAATCTAGACAATAAAATAAACTCTTTAGGTGTTAATATAACTTCTTGTTCATTTAATGTCGCTGTTTGTCTTTTAATATCAATGCTAATCGGGCCATAATTAATAATATTATCAGCTGTTCCTTGATTTCGACGAATCAATGCCCTCACTCTTGCTAGTAATTCAGTTAAAGCAAAAGGCTTAATTAAATAATCATCAGCACCAAGATCTAAACCTTCTACTCTATCTTCAATAGTATCGCGGGCAGTTAAAATAAGGACAGGAATATCAATTTGTTTTTTACGCCAACGAGTGAGTAATTCTAAACCATCACAATCTGGCAATCCCAAATCAAGAATAATTAAACTGAATTGCGAAAACTCTATATGTTCTTCCGCTTGCTTACCATTAGATGCCACTTCACAAACATAACCATCAGATGTTATACCATCGTATAACCCTTTTTGTAATAAACTATCGTCTTCGACTATAAGTATTTTCATTATAGTTCAACCTTAATTAGATTTGAAAAATACCCTAGCTAGCATAGTTAACTAGTATATGCCTAACCTTAAACAACTTAAATTTTTATTCATTTATAAATTTTGTAATATAGAAACCAAAATTTTTTAATTAGAAAAACTGATATAAAACTTAATAACATACCAACTAAAATATCTAGTGGCCAATGAACCCCTAAGTAGATACGGCTCCAGCAAACAAGCAAAGCAACTACAGTAGATAAATATGCAAACGATTTAAATTGCTTTTTATAATTTAAATAAATAGAAAAGCAGATAGTCCAAATAAAAACAGCATGCTGACTTGGTAACGAACTCGTTTTATCATGGGTTAAAAAATTAGTACCAACATTAAGTACAAATGGCCGTGGCGAATAAAATAGATGCCTTATAATAAAAGTAACAGTTAGCACTAATGCTAAACTTATTAAAATTTTTATCACCAATGTTCTATATAGTGGTTTGTATATACAGCATATTGCTAATAAGCCAATAGGCAGTAATATTAAGTAATTAGCACAAAACACAGCAAAAAGTATAAACAACTTCGAAGCTTGTTCTTGCGCATTGATTAATAAAAAAAGATGAGTATTTATATTAAGTAACATATCAAAACCAATATTGATAATATTTACTTATAATTTAGCAAATAAAGCTTAAAAGAACCTTAATAACCTTTTTGAGTTTTTTAGAGATGTTTTGCTCAATAATATTGAAATAAACCATCTAGCTATTTTTTGCGAGAAAATAAATGATATTTAGGTAATACTGATACTGTAAAATCAAGTGTGGCACAAATAATAAAATAAACCACAATAACAAATAAAAAAATCTCTGTAGGATAAACCATACTGCGATTATTAATTTGGGTAGCAATAAAGGTAAACTCTGCAACACCAACGATATAAGCTAGAGAGGTATCTTTAATTAATGATACCCACTGATTAACAAAGGAAGGTAACATCATTTTTAATGCTTGTGGCAAGATAATAAAAATAATGACTTGGCTTTTTGTAAAACCCAATGAAAAAGCTGCTTGCCATTGTTCTTTGCCAATAGCTACCATTCCTGCATGAACAGAATGACCAATGTATGCACCACCAATTAATGATAAAGCAAAAATCACAGTAGTGATAGCTGGCACATCAATATTTAATAAAACTGGCAATAAAAAATAAGTCCAAAATATGAGCATAATAACGGGAATCGCTCTTAAAAAACCTAATACAATAACTAAAAGTTTACGTAAAAATCCGTCACAAACCGTTAAACCGACACCCGCGAAAACACCCAAAATGGTCGAAAAAACAATAGCAGCAAAACTCATTAACAATGTTAATACTATGCCACCAGGGAAATTTCCAAAAATAAGATAATCGAGATTATGCCAAATAATTTCAAAACCCTTAAAATCCATAACGTATTAGACCTTTCCAATTTGTAAATATTTTGATTGATAAATATTGCCTAGGGTACCCACAATAACAATAGCGAAAATATATAAAAAAGTTGCTACTGCAAAATCCTGAAATGTTTTTAACGATTCGGTTTCTACTTGACGGGAAACATAAGATAGTTCTAACACACCTATTGCCATGGTTAGTGATGAGTTTTTGATAATATTCATATATTGACCGATCAAAGGAGGAAAAGCGATACGAAAACTTTGCGGTAAAATAATAAATCGCATACTCTGCCAACGAGTGAGACCTAACGCTAATGAGGCTTGTTCTTGTCCACTACTCACCCCCATAATTCCAGCCCGGAATTCTTCAGCAATAAAAGCACTGGAATAACATGTTAAACCAATTAAACCAATAATAAATTCAAAAGATGGCATTTTTAGAGTGAACAAAAACAGTTGAATTTCTGGTTCATCAAATAACCATAATTTAAACTCAATCGGTAACAAATTACCGATACCAAAATACCAGAAAAAAAGTTGTGGTAATAATGGCGAATAACGAAAAATGGCGTTATATCCAATAACAACGCCTTTGATAATTTTAATATGACTTTGCTGAGCAATAACTAACAAAAACCCTAATGTAGTAGAAAATATAATTGTTAAAAAAGAGATAGCCATAGTGACTAAAAAACCATCCCATAACCACCATAAATAACGAGGCTCTAGTAATTGCTCATACATATAATTTATTGACCTTTTCCTATTTTGAAATCGCCACGAGGCATCGCAGAATTTGTATCTGGACCAAACCAACGGTTATAAATAGTCAATGCTTCACCATCATTTTCAAGTTTTAATAATATTTGATTAACTTTTTCTTTTAACCGAGTTTCACCTTTTGGAATACCAACAGCTTGATATTCTTCAGTAATACTAAATGGTGAAATTTCAAAAACAGCACGTTGTTCTTCTGGGACATTTGCGAGTAAACCAATTAACTTAGCATCATCTTGAGTAATAGCTTGTACCACTCCATTACGTAATGCTGCAAAAGCAAAAGGAGTATCATCGTATGAAATCACTTTAGCTGTTGGAAACTTTTCACGAAGAGTAATTTCCATTACGGTACCTTTATCAGCCCCTATACGAAGTTTCTTAAGATCATCAGCTGTTTTTAACAATCCTTTTTTAGCCACAAACTTCTGACCTGTGGCAAAATAAGGCAAACTAAAATCAACTGTTTTAGCTCGCTCATCAGTAACCGTAAAGTTGGCAACGATCAAATCCGCTTTTTGCGAGGTAAGTAATGGAATACGATTAGCTGGATTAGTTGGAACAAGTTCCACTTTTACATTTAATCCTTTAGCTATTTCATTAGCATAATCAACATCTAGCCCTGTTATTTTATTGGTTTTTTCATCAATAAATCCAAACGGAGGATTGCTATCAAATACAGCAATTTTGATCTCGCCCCGTTTTTCAATATCGTCTAAAAGATCTGCATAAGCAGAGTTCACGCCTAATAGTGTGCTAATCAAAGCTACAGCTGTTAATGATTTAGTTAGAAATTTCATGACAACATCCTTAATAAGATAGGTATTTACATAAAAAGTCTAACAATAAATAGTCTTTACGATAAATAACAAATATTTACATAGATATAACTATTAGTTATATGTTAATCACTAATTGGATTAAATTTATAACAAATTGATAATAATAAAATGGCAAAGTACGTGGAATCTAATACTTGATCTTTAAGCTTACAGGAAATCAAAAGAATAAATTTACTGTAAACTTAAATTGGATTGTAACCTCGAATTAAAAAATTAAATAATTTCAACAGGTACCTTGAATACTGCTTTACGAACTTTTTTAGGCACATCAACCATACAAAGTGCTTGATGCGGTTCGCCTGGATAGAAAGTGACAAAATCACCTTCTTTTAGGAGAATGGAGTTTGTTAATAAAGGATTCTCTAAAATAAAAAGGTCTGGTTTTTTTTCAAAAAATGACTCAGAACTACAATCATTTAAACTATAACGAATAATTTCTTCACCACTTAAAATTAATTGTATATCTAAATATTTTTTGTGAAATTCAGTGTGTCTTTCTTGAATTGGTGAAGTAATTGAATCATTTATATTATAAAACCATTTTTCACCTTCAAGCTGATAACGACCATCTGCTAAACTTTTCAAATAATTCAGACTTGTTTCTGGTTGAGATAGAACATCATATAACGACTTTGGTAACGTAGCTAGATTTAAAAAATTCATATTCCCTGCAATCATCATTACTCTCCATAACATTGTTTAAAATAATATTTAACCTAATATTGCCCATCAAAATTGATGGGCTAGATAAAATTATTTCTCTGCTTTTACCCAATTTTCATCGACAACAACATATTTAATTGCCATTCGGAAATAAGTATAAGCAATATGAAGCTTGCCATCGAAACCTTGCTTGATACTTGGATAAGAAAATTCTCTATTCAATTTATCTTTAGAATTATTTGACATGCAGTAACCATCACCTTCATCCAAATTTCGAATATAAGACCACGTTTTACCATTATCTGTTGAAATAGCTAAAGACATCGGTGCTCTTGGTGCTCCCCAGAAAGCATTTTTTTGGCCATCTATGATAGCGGCTTCTTTTTTATTGGTGCTGCTGGTATCTTCAATCTCATCATATAATGAGACACGCCTTTCTTTTGCATCCTTAGCACTTGAGTTATTAAACACTAAAGCGATATGTCCATTATTTAATACGGTTGCTTGAATAGACGAATTATTATTAGGTAATATGGTAGGAATAGGTTTTGACCAGGTATACCCACCATCATTAGACCGACTTTCATAAATATTATCAGCCCAACGACTACGGAAAAGAGCATATAAACTATTATCCTGTAACATCATAATATTCATATGAACACAACCTAAACTATCAGGTATATCAACATTAAACCATGTTTCTCCTTTATCTTTTGATATCATTACACCGCTAGTATCATAGCTACCAACCCATTTTTCACCAGGTTTAGCTATACAATAAAATACAGGTAATAACCAATCTCCATTTGGCATCACTGTTATAGGTTGTCTTATAAAAATTCCTTTATCAGGATCTTCAAGAAGTGTATTTATTGGCCCCCACGTTTCGCCAAAATCTTTTGATTTACGATAACGAACGATAGCCGTATCTTGATTACCTGAAACTTGAGCTGTATACAAAAGCCACAATACATTTTCAGGATCTAAAAAAAACAATGGATTTTGTTCAGATCTAGTTGCGTCATCTGACAATTTTGTGGCTTTTGTCCAAGTATTAGAGCCTTTCTTTAAACGCGAATAATAAGCTGAAATATCCGCAATACCTTCTTGTGTTCCCCCAAACCATGTACAAAGTAGATCACCATTTGGTAATGGTAATAAATTTGCAGCATGGTTTTGCACACATTCTGTTGGTAAATAAGCATCAACACGCAATGGATCAGAATTATTTGTAGTCAATTTACCCGAACAGTCCAATTTAACTTGAGTCATTAATTTATCTCCTTATAAAGAATCCGCTTTTGTTTTTTCTTTTACAAAAGGACTGATGAATAATTTGTCTAACAACATAATGATGGCTGGAGAAAGTAACGCAACATACATATTGTTAATTCCTAATGGATCACCACAATAGAACCAAGTAGAGGTGATAACAGCGGCACCAATTAATGCCATATTAGCAGCTCGAGTACTGTTTAAGAATGGTAAATAGAACGCTATCATTGCAACTATAGTTATAGACAACCTAATTGCTCGAGTAAAGAAAGAAAGCTTTAAGACCTCAGGAAAGGCTAAAACTAACAAGAGCGGAGCAAATCCAACAATAACTGAGATGACTTTTGTCGCTTTAAATTCTTTTTCTTGCGTTGGTTTAAAGTATGGAACATAAAAATCTTTAACGATTAATGATGCAATCGCTAGAGCAACAGTACTCACACTGATAAAAATAGAAGCAACTAATGAGGTAGTAATAATCCCAGCCATAAAAGGATTCATATCTTGAATAAATACTGGTAACGCATACAAGCTTTTAATATCTGGATGAAGAAATTTCGCACATACCCCAATAACCGCAATCGCAATCGCAATAGGTAAGCAGAAAAAGAAGGCATACCAGCAAGCACGTTTAGCCGATTTAGCATCTTTTGTTGATGAAATTGCTTGAATAACAAACTGCGTACAAAATATTGAACCAATTGTTCCGATTAGCCATGCAAAAATAGTACCTGCACCAATTGAACCATCCCATGTCCAATAATGAGGTGGCATTTGTTCGATCATTGGAGCAAAACCATCGGTAAGGTATAAAGCCGTTCCTAAGATAAATAACACCCCAAAATATTTCACACCACTATGAACGATTGTTACATATGCAACACCTTTCAAACCGCCAAAGGCAAAATAAAAGGTACTGACTACTGCAGTAATAAATGCTGCCACAGGCAATGAAATTTGTAACACAGTTGAAATTGCAGCCGCTCCACTAATATAGTTACCAACATTAACAAGTATTAATGCATAAATCATGATAATCGATATCAAATTCTTAGTAGAATTACCATATTTTTGAGCAATTGCAGCTGAAATAGTAATTTCACCAGTATTATAGATTTTTTTTACTAACAATAATCCAAAAAGTGGGAAACCAATAGCAGCACCAATTACAGACCATGATGCAGCAATCCCATTATCAAACGCTGATTGTGCTGTGCCAATTGTTGATTTTGCACCAATATACTCAGTCATTAGTAATATCCCAACAACTATCGCCGGTACAGCTCGAGAACCTTCCATGAAATCACTATTATTTTTACTTCTTAAAAAATAAGTCATCCATGAGGTAGCTAATATATAAAGGACAACAATACTAACAATTATTATTGTGTCCATTGTTCCAAAGTAATGCATATATCACCTTTATTTCTTATAATTACATGTTAAATATTTGTTATAAATGATTCACAATGGTTTTAATGGTTGCAATGTGATCATCTGAAAACTGGATTGGATAACGACTTACACCAACTTCTTCTCCCATTAGTGTTAACGCTTTTTTCACTGCTGCCGGAGAGAATACAGTTGCATATAAATTTTTCCTTAAATCACCTACAGCATCCTGAGCTGCTTTAGATTTATCAAGGTCACCTGCTTTAAAGTTTTTCCAGATAGCATTGATATAACCCGGTGCAACATTAGCAAGCCCAGAAATCGAACCAACTGCACCACCAACAAATCCTTGATATATCAATGAATCAGGACCGGTTAATACATCAAAGTTATCTAAGCTTTTTGCTACATCAAGAAAGGCTTGCAAACTTTCGGCACTTCCTGCACTGTCCTTGATACCAGCAATATTAGGATGTTCGGCAAGTTTGGCGGCTGTTTCTGGTAAAATGGTGTTACCTGTTCTGGCTGGAATGTTATATAGATAAACAGGAACGGTTAGTGCATCTGCAATTGTTGAATAATGATAGATGAGTTCTTCTTGTTTTAATGGAATAAAATATGGCGCTATTACTGATACAGCATCTACGCCTAATTTTTCGATTTGCTTACCTAATTTTATGGTTTCTCGGGTTGAAATTTCACCGATGTGAGACATTACAGGAGAACGTCCAGATACTTCATCGACGCAAACCTCAGTAACTTTGATCTTTTCTTGCTGGGTTAAAACAAAAAATTCACCATTGGTACCATTACAAAAAACACTATTACCATGATTTAATTGGCGTTGAACCTGTTTACGCATTCTTTTTGGACAAAAATCCCCATTTTCATCAAACGTTGTGACAATGGCGGTTAAAATTCCTTCTATTTTTTTGCTCATAATTTTTACTCCAAGAGTAGGATTGTCTATAAAAGTGATTGATAAATAGCTAAAACATCTTGTTTGGTAACTTGTTTAGGAACGTTATTCATTAAACGTTTCACTTCTAAAGCTGAATCAACAAGATAGGGTAAATCTTGTGGCGAGATATTAAGTTCTTGTAACTTTGTAGGTAGTGCTAAACGACCGACTAAATCTTTAAAGTAACTGACTAATGCATGCGATTTTTCTTCATTAGTTAAATTTAGGTTTGCATCTGGCAATAAGTCATAAGCTTGTGCAAATTTTTCAACCACCGCGTCACGAACAAACTCCATACAAGGAACTAGTAGAATGGCATTTGCCACACCATGAGGAATATGGTATTTACCACCTAGAGGATATGACATAGCGTGAACTAGATGTGTACCTGAATGGGCAATCGCAGCACCACCATAATATGAAGCCCAAAGCATATTCAGTTTTGCTTCTAAATCAGTTTTATCATTTACTGATCTCTCAAGAAACTTAAATAATTTATCCATACCTATTAAGGCATAATTATCACCAACCGGATTGGCTATACTGGCTGTAAAGCATTCAATTAAATGACACAAAGCATCAATACCTGTAGAGGCCGCAATATGATTTGGCATAGAAATAGTTAATTCTGGAATCAAACACACATAATCAGGCAACATAACTGGTGAAATGATGCCTTGTTTGGTAGATTTTTCAGGAATAGCCAAAATAGCATTTGGAGTTGCTTCGGAACCTGTTCCCGCCGTAGTAGGGATAAGAATGGAAGTACATCGTTTAGAAGGTTTCACACCTGCCAATAATTGTTCAAGAGTCAATTGATTCTCTTTAGCACATAACACTGAAATTAATTTAGCAACATCAAGAACACTACCTCCACCGACACCAACAACTAGATCAGCATTAGCTATTTTCATTCGATTTAATAAATTTATGACATCATGATGACTAGGCTCTGGTGGAATATCATCAATGAGAGTGAAATGATGAACCGTATCTACAAGTGTTTTTATCAATTTAGTTACAACTGGTAAATTAATAATATTTTTATCAGTCATAAATATGACATGACGATGTTGTTTGAATAGAAAATTAAGATCATTTAATACACCTTGTCCACTTAAGACAGTACTGTTAATGTGCATAGTTAGCTCCAATCGATTGCAATTTAAATGAGTATTAAAAATCATATTGATTTAATTTAATCATTTAATGTTATTTTAAGTTAGATAATTGATCAATTTTAATATTACAAAACTATGATCCAGATCACATTATGATTAAAATGATTTATTTTAATCATTTTTATTGTTTTTTTGATTAAATAATCGGTATAATCCTAAAAATAGTTTTTTTTGAGTAAGATTAGTCAATGGTAAGGTTAATAATTGCAGACGATTTCACTGGTTCTAATGACGCTGGTGTACAATTTGTTAAGAAAGGATTCACTGTTGATGTTGTTTTTGATTGGCGATCTATACAGCCTTTAAAAACTCATATTAATGATAAAAAAGTTATGGTTGTTAATACTGAAAGTAGAGCAATCGAATATCATGAAGCCCAAAATAGAATTAAGCAAGTTGTTTTAAATAACCGACATTTACAACCTATTTATAAAAAAATTGATTCAACTCTGCGTGGTAATATAGGTGGGGAAATAGAAACATTACTGGCAACAACTCAAATTAAATTTGCTTTAGTTATACCAGCTTTTCCTAATATGAATCGTATTACTAAAAATGGTAAATGCTATGTTAATGGTATTGAACTAATCAACACCGAATTTGCCACTGATCCTAAAACACCTATTTGTTCATCCCATATAAAAACAATTATAAAACAGCAAACAGATTATCCATGTGAAGAAATCAATATAGATAAAGTAAGAACTCATCAAATAGCAAAATGTATTGAAAACTTTGCAACTCAAGGAACTAAGATCATCATAATCGATGCTGAAACAAATCATGATTTAAAAACGATTATAGAACAAACTCAAGGATTACTAGATAAAGTTTTACTAGTAGGCTCGGCTGGATTAGTTGAATTCCTTTCGCCATCAATGACAGAAAAAAAACCAAAATCAGAAAGACTAAGTAAAAAACCAATGTTAGTCATGGCAGGATCAATGAGCGAAATTACTCAACAACAGATAAATTATACCATTCAACATGATAATAACTGGAATGTAATAGATCTAAAAATATCAGATTTATTACCAGAACTATCAGCAACTACGTTAATAACATATAAAAATAAAATTCAAAAAATACTTGATAATAATCAACATTGTATTGTCAGAACCAGTACCAATAAGCAAGAACGAGAAAAAATCGATTTGTATTGCCAACAATATCAATTATCAAGAACCGAACTAGGTGAAAAAATCTGTAGTGGTTTAGGATTATTAGTTAAAAACATAAAGTTTAATAATTTATTTTTAACTGGTGGGGATGTAGCTATTTCCATTGCTAAATCTTTAGGTGCGATAGGTTTTACAATCGAGGGACAAGTTTGTGAAGGAGTCCCTTACGGTAGATTATTAAGCCATGAAATTTTAGATTATAAAATATTTACTAAAGCCGGTGGATTTGGAACAAAAGATATTTTTTTAAAAGCATTAAGATTTATTTAAAGGAGATAAATTGTGTCAAAAATCATAGCGATAACTATGGGAGATCCGGCTGGAATCGGACCGGAAATTATTGTCAAAGCACTACAATCAGATATTGTAAAAAATATACATTCGATTGTAATTGGTTCGGCTGATTTATTAAAAAAACAATTAAAAATGGGATTATTTAGCGATGTTAATTTTAATGTTATTAATAGCGTGAACGAGGCTGATTTCTCAAAAAATGTGATTAATATAATTGATATAAAATTGGAAGATATCGATTCATTACAACCTGGAAAAATTCAACCACAAGCTGGTGATCTAGCTTATCGATGTGTAAAAAAAGCAACTGAATTAGCACTTGCAGGCGAAGTTAAAGCTATTGCAACAGCACCGCTAAACAAAGAGGCACTACACTCAGCAGGACACATGTATCCAGGACATACTGAGTTGTTAGCGAAGCTCACTAATAGTAAAGATGTCGCTATGGTACTTTATACTGATTCACTAAAAGTGATTCATGTTACCACTCACGTTTCATTAAGAAACTTTTTGGATAAATTAAGTAGTGATAGAATTGAAAAAGTTATTAAAATTGCTGATGATTTTCTTAAAAAAGTAGGAATTTCTGCGCCCAAAATTGCTGTAGCTGGCGTTAACCCTCACGCAGGAGAACATGGGCTGTTTGGTGATGAAGAAATAAAATTTGTTACACCAGCTATTGAAAAAATGCAACTTTGTGGCATTGATGCCATTGGTCCATGTGCACCCGATACAGTATTTTTACAAGCCCATCAAGGTAAATTTGATATGGTTGTTGCAATGTACCACGATCAAGGTCATATTCCCCTTAAATTATTAGGTTTTTATGATGGGGTAAATATCGCAGCCGGACTACCATTTATTAGAACATCAGCCGATCATGGCACAGCATTTGATATTGCATGGCAAGGTATTGCAAAAGCCGATAGTATGATAGAATCAATCCGATTAGCGGAACTGTTATCTTAGTTAACAATATTAATAAACTTAGAAAAATAGAAAGGGGAATTTTCAGTGGGAAAATACAATCGACTCGATCAAATCATGGATTATCTTAAGATTCATAACTTAGTCACAGTCGAAGAGTTAGTTATAGCTACTGAAGCCTCTCCTGCTACTATTCGCCGCGATTTAATTAAATTAGATCAACAAGGCGTAATCAGTCGGACACATGGCGGCGTTACTTTAAATCGTTTTATTCCTAGCCAACCAACTACATCTGAAAAAATTCATAAAAATTTTAGTGAAAAACAGCTTATTGCAGATGTTGCAGCCGATCTTATTAAAGCTGGCGACTCAATAGCGCTTGATGCAGGGACAACAACTTTGGAAATAGCTAAAAGAATTACCCAAATGCCTGTCAGAGTCATTACATCAGATTTGCATATTGCACTTTTTTTATCTGAGTTTAAACAGATTGAAGTAACCATCATTGGCGGTAAAATTGATGATAGTAGCCAATCATGCATTGGTGAACATGGACGTTCATTACTTCTACAAATTAATCCCGATATTGCGTTTGTAAGTTGTAATTCCTGGAGTTTAAGTAAAGGGGTAACCGCACCAACAGAAGACAAAGCATTAATTAAAGCAGGATTTGCTCAAAAGGCTGATAAAGTAGTGCTTGTTGCGGATAGCAGTAAATACAATTCTTATTCTTTATTTACTTCCATACCACTTAATCGTTTTACCGATATTATCACCGATAACCATTTAGATATCGAAACAGTACAACATCTTCAAAGCCAACCATTTAAGTTACATATTGCCAGTTAATATAAGTCACAGATAAATTTGAAAAATCATAAAATTTATTTATCTGTGATATTTGCTTTATTCAGCAATTATCCAACTATTTCACTATCTACAAAAAAGTAGGCAATCTCTCTTTCCGCTGATGAAATAGAGTCTGAACCATGTACGGCATTTTCAGTAGTGTTATCGGCAAAATCAGCTCTCAACGTTCCTTGTTCGGCTTTACTTAAATCCGTAACACCCATCAATTGGCGATATTGGTTAATAGCATCTTCACCTTCCAGCACTTGCACAACTATTGGCCCTGAAATCATAAAATTAACTAATTTATCAAAAAAAAGTTTATCTTGATGTTCAGCATAAAAGCCTTCAGCTTGAGACTTTGTCAACTTGATCATTTTCATAGCAATGATTTTGAGTTTTGCTTTTGATATTCGAGTTTCAATCTCACCTATAACTTGTTTTTTAACAGCATTGGGTTTAATGATTGATAAAGTGCGTTGTATAGCCATGCGAGAGTTCCTTTATTAATCTGATATAAAAGTTAATCGAACAATTTGACCGCTTTCATCTAATAATAATAAACGATGTTTCCCTTTTTTGGTCACTGTTAAAGCTATTTTTTCATTATTTTGAGAATTAGCCACTAATTCGCCATCTAAAAACCACCATTTCTCTCCATAACCACCTTCCGGAGTAAGATCAACAGTCACTTGATAAACGCCCGGCAATGCTCTAATTAATTGTTTATCACGTAGCCCAACAATATTAAGTGAAGTAAAAATATCTTTACCCATTATAGGACACGTTTTATCGATAGGCGGTAATATCGATTGTCTTCGTTCTTTAGTTAATAACCAGTTTTCTAACGAAACAGGCCATAATGCTACCTGTTTTTTTTGCGCGCCTAAACAATCAGCTGCGACACGTTCCCCTCGCGCATTAACCCAAATATTTATCCAACCAGAACGGTAAATATTGTTTTTCAATTCGCTATAAGTACTTAATGTTGGTGGTACCATTTTATCCAATATCCATGCTGTTTTTTGTCGATGACAATTCGCATCTGATTCAGGAAGGGGTTGTCCTAATGGCCAACAAATTTTCATAGAAGAGACTGATTCTGGTTTTTTATTAGAAGTAATAAGTCGATTTAAACGATTTTCTCTATTTAAAAGTATCGAATTAACTTGTTGCAAAATTGGCATTGCAGATATTGAACCATATTGTCCAGCAACAGGTGTACCGTCCGGTCGCCCAACCCAAACACCAATTAAGTATCTTGAATTAACTCCAACCGCCCAAGCATCCCGATAGCCATAACTGGTACCCGTTTTATAAGCTAACAGATTACTATTAATTAGCATTTGCCTTGTTATCCAAGCACTACCATCAGAAATAAGTGGTTTATTTATTAATGGTTCCTTTTTAGTGAAACGTAACGGACTCACCTCACCATGCCTAGCAAATGCACTATAAGCACTAACAAGATTATCCATTCTTAATGAAGCGCCGCCTAATATATAAGAAATGTTCGGTTCATTAGCTATAGAAGATAAAGGCAAACCAATACCTGCCAGTTTGGCGCTGAAGCGCTTTGGACCATATAATTCGATTAATTGAACTGCGGGTAAGTTCAGTGATTTACTTAGTGCCTCTGATGCACTAACTGGACCATAAAAACCTTCATCGAAATTAGTGGGTCGATAATCTGAGGTAATACGAGGAACATCTTGCAGTAAAGATTCAGAATGAATCATACCATCATCAATAGCAAAAGCATAAATAAACGGTTTTAATGTAGAACCCGGAGAACGTAATGCCCTAATCATATCAATCTGGCCAAAACGTTCTTTATCATTAAAATCAGCCGAACCTACATAGCCTTTTACAGTCATATCAGTATGATCAACAACTAAAATAGCCAATGATGATTTAGGTGGTAATTGATTTTTACGATTAACAGCTAAATCTTCTAAATTATATTGGAGAGACACATCAATGGTTGAATGAATAATATCCTCATTAGGATATTGTTGTTTTAAGCGATAAGCTAATAATGGAGCCAACTGAGGGGCCTTTCGTGGATAAACCCAAACCTCATCACGGCGTACTTGTTCAATCAAGTCATTTGACCACACTTGATATTCAGCTAATCTATCTAGAACTTTGTCACGAGCTTGCTTAGCTCTTTCAGGAAACCTATCTGGTCGTAACCTACTAGGCGCTTGCGGTAACACAGCTAATAAAACTGCCTCACTACGGGTTAATGCTTTGGGCTGTTTACCAAAATAAGACCAGCTTGCAGCACCTATACCTTCAATTGTGCCACCATAAGGTGCGTGATTAATATATAAAGTGAGTATTTCTTTTTTGCTATAATGCAATTCTAGTTGAAAAGTGCGAAAGATCTGTTTTAACTTGCCAAACAATGTTCGATCATGAGGATATAATAACCGAGCCACTTGCATTGAAATGGTACTACCTCCAGACACAATTCTATCATTAGATATATTTTGCCAAGCAGCACGCAGTAAAGAAATGGGATTAATACCGATATGATCGTAAAAATAACGATCCTCATAATTTAATAAAACGTCAAGATAATAATCTGGGACTTCATCAAGGCTCACCGAATAACGCCAAATACCATTTTTATCGGCAAATCGCCATAATGGAGTTTCATCGTCGGCAACGACAGTTTGCGTAGTTTTATTTTGTGAAACAGATAATGGAAAAAGATAATCAGCAACAAAAAAGCCACCAACAAATAAAACTAGTAATACCAACAAAAATTTAAATAGTTTACAAAAGAACTTTTTCATTATCGTTATTATATTACCCAGCTAAATTTATTCGAAAATAAAAAATTCCGCCAACTATATTGGCGGAATAATCATTTTGATTAAATGTTACAGTGAAATTACTTATCACCTTCTTCACTATTATCTTTTTTGCTAGGACTAGATATTTTCATCAAATCAAGTGATTGTCCTATAGCAAATCGCTCTGGTCGATACATTGACTCAACATAAGGATAAGGAATCATGTAATCACCAGTAGTCACTGCTCTTACTAAATAAGCAACGCGTTTACGATATTTATTTTCATTGATATAGGTATTGATATTCACCGCAGCAACATATCTATCATCTCTAAATTCCTGATATTTAATCTCATTAATATCATCACTTTTTAATAAATCAGCAACCCATGGAATTGTTGATAAATGTACACTGCTATTGGTAAGATTTTGATTTTCAAGCTCCAAACCTGCAGGTAAGAAATCAACAATCAAAGCATCATGAACAGCTTTTTTGGCTGTTACATCCAAAACGACAACCATCATGGAACCTACTTCTATATCCGATGGTATTATTTCTTTACCATGTAAATCATAATAGGTTCGATTAATAGTTAAGAAACCATCTTGCGATGTTGGTGCAGGAGGCGTTTTTGCATAACCTGTAACTGAAAATTTAATATAAAGTGGCTGATCATGAGCGGAGTTATTAATAGACAATCCTTGTGCTAATCCCTCAAAATCATAGGAGTGTGAAACAATTGAATCAACATCATCAATTTTGCCATTTATTGACACTTTGAATTTATTACCATTTTTATGTTGATCTAATGTCCAACCAGCAATAAATAACGCATTTAATTCCTGAGTTGAGAAATAACGTTGATCATTTAATAATTCTGACAAACTATATAGATAACTTGCCTGATTATTCTTAGCCATATTATTTTCTATCAATAAAGAAAGAATTAATGACTGATCACGAACTGTACTACCATAATTGCCTAACCACCTATCATTATATGCATATGGAGTAGTAAAAACTAACGGCAGTAATTTGTCATAGGTCGACTGATAACCATTCAATTTTGCTGTTACCGCTAAATGAGCTAATGGTAACGGTGAATAGATAAATGATGTATCACTGCTCATTATTTTATCGGTTAAATAATTAATTTCATTACGCATTGCAGCAGTGATTTTCTCTTGTTTAGAAAGTATCATCAAAGCATAAGCTTTAATAGATAATTTATTAAACTCAAGCACGTTTAAATCACCGTAATAACTAAGATTATTAAATGCAGAGGCATCATAAATATATTGACCAATACGCGTCATTGCAGCATCAAGCGCTTTATCATTAACCTGATATCCACGTTCTTTAGCTTGCAATAAAAAGTCTGTCGCATAGACTGTTAGCCAATGTTCTTCTTCACTATAGTTACTCCATAAACCAAAGCTTCCATTACTACGTTGCATTGATAAGATGCGTGAAATACCTGTTTGAACTTTTTCTCGACGCTTTTCATCAGAATCAGTTTTAATGCCTAACTGCGCCAGTTGATCACTGTTAGCATATAAAGATGGGAATAACCCACTCGTAGTTTGTTCTAAACAGCCATACGGGTAAGCAAATAAACTTTTGATATATTGTGCAATATTTAAAGGAGGTTGATTAGAGACCACTAACTGCCCTTCAACAGTATTTTCGATTAAACCAGTTAAAGCTTGGTCTGATAATTGCCAACTTTCATTTGCATCTAATGCTGCGACATAAGATCTTGAAGTTGCGGCATATGCGGGTCTTATGCCAATTGTCCAAGAACGACTTATATTGAAATCAGAATTATCTTCAAGCAAAATGCCTTTTACATCTATCTTTATTGTTCCTTTACCATAACCATAGTCGGCAGCAACAGGAATCTTAATAATATCTTTCTGTTTACTATCTAGTTTTACAGCAACCGATTTTGTTTCATTTTGATAAAGCAAACCACTAGTTGATACCTCAACTTGCATGTTTTGCGTACTACCAGTCAAATTATGCAAATCTAACGCTAAAATCGCCTGATCACCACCAGATAAGAATCGAGGTGTTGTTAATTCAGCAATAACAGGAGCAGCAACTTTCATCGTTTTTTCAGCTCTACCAAAACGATTGTTATCCCAAGCTTGCGCCATTATTCGTAGTTCACCATTAAAATCAGGCAATGGTAAGTTAATGATCCCTTCGCCTTCATCATTTAACTGAATAGTTTCAAGTTGTTGTGCTACAATTAGGACTTCATTTGATGGTTTTTTACCACCAGCACCCATCGCATCACCACCAAAGCTCATACTAACATTACGCCCTGAAGCTTCAATCAATTTACCATAAACATCGTAAATATTGACATCATAGCGTTTACGCCCTAAAAATCCTGTATAAGGATCAGGAGTAACAAAATCAGTAATGTTTAATACACCGGAATCAACTGCAGAAACTAAAACAGTGACTTTTTTATCCTGTTGGATAAATTGTTTATCCATTTTGATTTTTATCGGTACAGTAGTTTCAGGTTCAACTTGTACTGGAGCATTAATTGCAACATTTAATTGTCGGTCTGCTGTATCAATTGGTAAATATAATAATCCAATCGCTCGTTTAACTGTTTGTACAGTAGCATCTGTCGATGGACGAATTATCATGGTGCTAATATAGATATCATGTCGTCCCCAATTTTCAATTGGTATATCAACATCTAAACCATTTTCATCAATAGTGATTGATTTTTTCCAAATGGTACCTTCATTGCTTTCTAAAGAGATATAACCGGAGCCAGCAACTGGTGCTTGCACATTCACTCTAGCTATATCGCCAACTTTATAAGATGGTTTATCAATAGTTAACTTAACTTGATCTGGCCGTACAGATTTTGTGCCACGAGTATTATCTTCCCAATCATAACCAGCCCAAAAACGGAAACTTGTCATAACGTTAGTTTGAGGATCAACAACTTCAACTCGATAAGAGCCATAATCTGTTGGTTGAAAACTTATTTTGGTTGTACTATTTGCATCAATAGATAGTTGATTTTCTGAAACCACATATTCACTAGAATTATAGTTTAATCGCCAACCATCCTCATCTGACCAAGTCCAATAATAACTACGACGTTCGCGAATCAACCGAGCTTTTAATGAATTTGTAGCTAACTTTTCACCTTCAAGATTGACATAAGCAATTTCAAATTCGGCATTATGGTCAATGTCAACGGTAGGTCGATCATAATATTGATCCTTATTCCAATCATAATATGGTGAATCTTCAAATAATGCTCGAATTGCAGGTAATTTATCTGCCGGCCATATGGTTTGTGTCGCATAACGTGTAACCGGTCGACCTCCTGAATCAAGTAAACTTGCTTGTAAAACCAATTTAGCAGGAGACTGTAATCCAGACCAGTTATCTTTGCTAACCTCAATTTGAGTTAAACCATCATCATCCAACTCCACTTCAAGAGGATCAAGCTCACGATATAGGCTTTCGTCTGTCACTTTTCCAATTTTGAAGTCAGCTAGGCCAGTAACTGAATCAACGCTCTTTAAATAGAGATTAGCTTCTAAACTGTTACCTGTTGCTGGTTCACCATATAAATACCAACCTTTAACATTAAAGTTAATATCTTCGTCATTAAGAATCGCACTGTTTGCTGAGCTTTTGATTTCCATTGCCATACGCTCAGGCAAAAACTCTTCAACTTTAAAGTTCCAAAAGCGATAATTATCATCGCCTAAATTAAAACGAATTGACCACTTACCAGTTGCTGCATCATCAGGAATATCAAAAGTTTGCTGATATAAACCATTTAAATCAGCATTACTTTTTAATTGGTAATTCTTAATCACTCGACCATCAGGAGAAATAATATCAGCAATGATTGGTTGATCCGGTAATGATTGCCCATCAGCATTACGTAATAATGCATTAAAATAGACAGTTTCTTCTGGACGATAAAGATCACGAGGTCCAAAAACAAACAATTGTTTTTGATAAAAAGGACTGCCTGACAAATTGAAATCAGTCAGATTAAGCGCATTACTATCAATATTTACAAATGAAGTTTGCAGGCCATCACAGGCTGTTAATACCGAATAGTCATAATCTTTATCTAGGTTAAATTCAGCATAACCATTCTGATCGGTCACTACTGAAATTGTATGGCAGTTTTTATTATTTTCATTTTTACGGCACATTAATGACAAGTTAATATTTGCTAATGGTTTACCATTATCTAAACCATGAGCCATTACGACTAGCTTAGCATTTTTATAACGATGAACTGACACACCAATATTACTAATTGAAAATAAAGTTGCTGGATTCGATTCGTTATAAATACCTGCCTCATTCATCACAGCAATATAAACACCTTCTTGATTAACTTCAGATATATTAGAAAGGTTTACTAAAATGGTTTCTTGCGCATTAGGTTTTGGATGAAGATCAAACCTTGATGAGTAAACTAAATCAGCATATCTAGTAAACTCTTTTTTGTTCCAAATTGAGAGTAAATCAATAAAACCAAAATAAGAAACAAATTCAGGTAATTTTTCTGGTTTAATTTTAAAAAAGTTAATATCAATTTTATTTACATTCAATGTTGTGACAGGTAATCCGCTCATAGATTTACTTGGTAGTAATATACCCGAACTTGCAAAACCTACTGTAGGTTGGCGGTCTTGAGTAGTAATTTCTTTTTGATAAACAGATTCTAAATGGCTATCATTGATGGCTGATAATAATTTATCAATGGTTAAAACCAGTTGCCGATCTGGTTGAAGATAACGATGTCTTAGCTCTAAACCATTATCCGATAACTCCCATGCACCATCAACATTACCTGTTTTTCTATCAACTAATCTGAGTAAATTAGAAAAATTCAATTTAGGATTTAGTGGTACAGAAAAAGTCACCACTAAAGTACTTGAACCATCGAGAATAACCTCTGAGCTATCAATGACAGTTAATTGTTTACCTTTATACTTTTCAATTAACTCTGGCGTTGGATTAAAGGCATTATGAGATTGAGATACAGCTTCACTTTCAGTTAAAGTTTCTGTTGCAACAGTATCGGTTTTGTTGTCAATGACATCTGTTGTAAACTCAGTTTTATCAACTTTCTGCGACTCTACAGTTTTATCTTCTTGATTATCACAAGCACATAGCATAAAAAATAAACTTAACACCGCTAAGTGTTTACTCAATCTCATTATTTCACCTAATCCCTTACTGTTACAATGAATGTATTGGTTGTTTTTTTAGCTATATTATGCACTTTCAGGCAAGGTTTGGCAAAACTTCTTTAATCAAATTTTTAAATTTTTTTATAATTAAATTATGAATTTTGTTGAAATTTTGAGGAACGGATTTTTTTGAGAGATAAAAATTGGCAGTTGGAATTTATTATATTGCCAATAAACCTTAACTGCCAGATAAATAATGAACCATAGGTAAACTTAAAGTCAAGTTACTGGGATTTGATAACTAATTTGTTTAAGATAAAATTTAAAATAATTCCGTATAATGGTAAAAAGAATAAACCACAGATGATTATTTTAAAGCTATAATCAATAGTGGCAATTTCACCCCAATGCGCTGCCATAAATTCGTCATTAGTTTTATAAAAAGCTATAGCAAAAAAGACAATAGTATCAATACCATTCCCTAATATTGCCGAAGCAGAAGGTGCCACCCACCATGCTCTGTTTTTTCTTAAATAATTAAATACGGTAATATCCATTAACTGTCCAACTAAATAAGCGGCAAAGCTAGCTAACGCAATCCGGAAAACAAAGCTATTAAATTCAGATAAAGCAGCCAATCCCATCCAATGAGTATCAAAAAATAACACTGAAACCCCGTAAGAAAGTAGCAAAGCAGGTATCATTACTACAAAAATTATTTTTCTGGCTAGACTAGCGCCAAAGACCCGAATAGTTAAATCCGTAGAAAGAAAGATAAATGGGAAAGTAAAAGCGCCCCAAGTAGTATGAAAACCAAAAATATCAAATGGGATTTGTACTAAATAATTGCTTGAAGCAATAACTAAAATATGAAAGAACGAAAGCCATCCAAGTGCTTTCATCTGTTCTACATGAGTAAATGGTTTAGTTTGTTCTGAATTAGTGTTCAGATACATAAGTTTTTCCTTTTTTAATGGGGTAAGCGAACCCAGTGTTACAATTAATTTGAATGACTAAGGTAATCGGTTAAACCATTATCTCGAAGAATACAGCTAGGACATTTACCACAACCACCATCAACGCCATAATAACAAGTATGGGTATATTTTCGGACATAATCCAAATAACCAAGCTTATCGGCCATTTCCCACGTTTGAGCTTTAGTAAGATACATCAATGGTGTAATGAGATTAAAGTTATAGTCCATAGCCAAATTCATCGATACATTCATTGATTTAATAAAGATATCTCGACAATCAGGATAACCACTAAAATCAGTTTCACAAACTCCGATAATAATATCGCAAATATCTTGTTGTTTGGCATAACATCCAGCTAGAAGTAAAAACAGCATATTACGACCATCAACAAATGTATTAGGATAATCAGTTTCCTTAGTGGCAGTAATTTCTTGAGAGTCATCAATTAAAGCATTATTGGTTGTCTGTTTAATCACCGACGTATCAATAACGGTTTGTTTGACACCAAGATCTTCAGCAATCCATTTAGCTTTTTCCAGTTCAATTGCATGACGTTGGCCATATTGAAAACTAATGGTTTCGACATTTTCACGACCATAATCAGCAATAGCTTGCAATAAACATGTGGTAGAATCTTGGCCACCAGAAAAGATAACAAGTGCTTTACGATTTTGCATTTTTAACTATTCCTGTAAAAAGATTAACGATTATCGATTTTTTCAGGATAAAGGTCATGATTAGCTAAGCGATTCACGGCTATTTGTTGCCAATCAGTACCTGCTTTACCATAATTAGCATAAGGATCAATAGATATTCCACCTCGGGGGGTAAATTTTCCCCACACTTCTATATATTTTGGATCCATCAATTTAATCAGATCTTTCATGATGATATTAATACAATCTTCATGATAATCACCATGATTGCGGAAGCTGAATAAGTAAAGTTTGAGTGATTTACTTTCTACCATTTTAATATTTGGCACGTACGAAATATAAATAGTAGCAAAATCAGGTTGCCCAGTTATTGGACAAAGACTGGTAAATTCGGGACAATTAAATTTTACAAAATAATCGTTGCCTGGATGTTTATTATCGAATGTTTCTAAGATTTCTGGACAATAGTCAGTAGGATAGCGAACGGATTGATCGCCTAGTAGTGTTATATTACTCATTTTTTTCCTTAGTTTTTTAGCGTGGGAGGTTCACGAACCACGTAATCAGGCGCACACCATACTCTTTTTAAATAAAAAAGTCCAGTTTAAGCAAAGTTGAGTGTATTAATAAAAAGCACCATTAATACTAGATCAATGGTGCTTATTTAGTTATAACTTAGTAAAAAAATGTGAGGAAAGCACTTTTTAAGCCGAATATAATTTATTTGCTGGTCAATTGTTTGTAATAATCAGCAAGCTTCTCTTTAGCATCAGCTAATTCTTTTTCGGCATCATTTAATTTCGCTTTTAATGCATCGATTGTATCTTGATGGGCATTAACCTTGTCTTTTGCATACTCTTTAGTTTTTTCAGCTAATTCTTTGGTTTTATCTGTAACATCTTTAGTTTTTTCAACTATTAATCTTTTATATTTTTGTTCTAAAGTTTCATCAGTACAATTGGTATTAACTTCTTGCAACGCTTTTTCAAGACCAGTCACTTCATTACTATTATTTGCTTTTTTAGCTTGTTCAATTTTTGTTTCAATTGCTTGCTTTTTAGCATCGCAATTTAATCCTTGGTTTTCGTCATTACTTGATGCATAACTATTTACCGAAAATGCAGTAACTAAAGTGATAATGCTTAACTTACTTAATAACCTTATTGCTGATTTCATATTGACTCCCCTTAAGTTTATTTTCTTAATTGAACACAATCTACTTTATGATCTTTACCTTTGGTTAAAATTAAACTTGCTCGTTCCCGTGTTGGTAGGATATTTTCAATCAAATTTAATTCATTGATATCTCGCCAAAGGCGGTTAGCAATATTCACGGCCTCTTCCTCTGGAAGCTTTGAATAATGGTTAAAGTAAGAGTTAGGATCGCTAAATGCCCCAGCTCTAAATTTTAAAAAACGATTAACATACCAATCGTGTAATAGCGGTAATTGTGCGTCGACATAGATCGAAAAATCGACATAATCAGAAACAAATACACGATTATTAGCTTGAGTATAGTTTATGCTGCCTTGTAAAACATTTAATCCTTCAAGAATTAAAATATCAGGACTATCAACAATAATATGTTCATCTTCAACAATATCGTAGACTAAATGAGAATAAACGGGCGCCTTAACTTCTGCTTGTCCTGACTTTACATCAGCAACAAAATTAAGTAATTTCTTGATATCATAGGATTGTGGAAACCCCTTTTTATTCATGATACCACGTTCTTCAAGATAACGATTAGGATATAAAAAACCATCAGTTGTCACCAATGCAACTTTCCGATGCTCTGGCCAACGAGTCAACAATGCCTGTAGGACACGGGCGGTAGTGCTTTTACCAACAGCTACACTACCTGCAATACCAATAATATAAGGTATTTTTTGACTTTTTCCTAAAAATTTTGATAACACTGCCTGACGGCTAAAACTGTTGCTTATATAATAATTGAGTAATCGAGATAAAGGCAAGTAAATTTCACTTACCTCATCCATGGATAAATCTTCATTAATACCTTGTAATGAAGTCAATTCTTCTGGCGTTAAAGTCATTGGTACCGCATTACGCAAGCTCGCCCATTCTTGTCGGGTAAATTGCATGTAAGGGCTCAAATGATTTGTCATATTTTATTCTCTATTGCTAGCTGATATAAATAATTTGGCTCAGATTATACTAAATCTATTTTTTTACAATCATAAATTGGTATTATCTCATGCTCATAGCTATATTGATGACTTACTGGTAAAATACATTTAGTCAGTTAATAATCAGATATTAAATTGAGATTGTATGTTAAAAAATAAATCAAAACAAAAACCTAAAAAAACCCGCCAAGAGATTAATGAAGAATCTCGTGAGTTAAAGCGCAAACGTAAGCATAAAGGTTTACCTAGTGGTTCACGTTTTAGTGGTCAAGATAACAATCAAAATAATAAAACAACTAAAGCAATAAAAGATCCTCGTATTGGCAGTAAAAAACCAATTTCATTGGTAGTAGATGATAATTCATCTATTAAAAAGGTAGATAAAATTACTCAGTCCAAAATGACTAAAGCTAAATTAACACCACAACAAGAATTAGAACAACTTGAAAATGATACTAAATTGGATCAATTACTAGATTTAGTAGAGCAAGGTAAAACCTTAACTGACGAGCAACAAACTTATCTTGATAATAAACTAAATCGTATAGACAAACTTATGCAACTATTAGGTTATGAAGATGAAGATTTCGAGGATGAACAAGAAGAAATAAAAGAAGATATCGTCAGTCTACTGAAACGTAATTAATTTAGTTTTAATTAAATATGTGTTAAAAACATCAATAATCTTATATACAAAATAATCACGATAAAGAGTCGTATACCATGCCACTATTGATTATGCTATGTTTATACTTAGGATTATTTATTTGCACTTTATTATATTTAAAAAAAACAAATTACATTAAATTAAAAACACAAATAAGAGCAAAACAACGTAATACAGCAAAACGTTATGGAAATGACAATGTCAAACGCAGGACTAAATAAAAATGTGATTCAACCCCTATTATGGGATCAAGCGTTAATTGAAAAATATAATTATTCAGGTCCAAGATATACCTCTTATCCAACAGCACTTGAATTTAACGAACAGTTTACTGAACAAGATTTCATTTTAGCGACCAACCTTTATCCTGAACGACCATTATCGCTTTATATACATATTCCGTTTTGCCATAAACTTTGTTATTTTTGTGGTTGTAACAAACTGATCACACGACAAACCCATAAAGTCACTAAATATCTTGATGTATTAGATATCGAGATTGCTAAACAGTCCGAATTATTTAAAAACCGGACTGTGACACAAATGCATTGGGGAGGAGGAACTCCTACTTTTTTAACTGATGCTGAAATTAGCCGCTTGCTCTCTTCAATAAAAAAACACTTTAACTTTGCTCAAAATGCCGAACTATCCATTGAAATAGATCCAAGAGAAATAAGTCCACAAACGATTGATCATCTGGCTAATGTTGGCTTTAATCGGTTAAGTATGGGGATCCAAGATTTCAATCATGAAATTCAAAATTTAATTAATCGTGAGCAAGATGAAAACTTGATCCGTTCATTAATTATCCAAGCAAGAAAAAATAACTTTCGTTCTATTAGTCTAGATTTAATTTATGGATTACCTAAGCAAACTGTTGAAAGTTTCACGGAAACATTAAATAAAGTGATTGATATTTCGCCAGATAGATTAAGTGTTTTTAATTACGCACATTTACCTAGCCGATTTGCTGCACAGCGTAAGATCAAAGATAATGATTTACCTAATGCAAGTCAAAAATTGAAAATCTTACAAACCAGTATTGAAAAATTGACTCTTGCTGGTTACCAATTTATAGGTATGGATCATTTTGCAAAACCAACTGATGAGTTAGCTATCGCACAACAACAGAACAAGTTACATCGCAACTTTCAAGGTTATACCACTAAAGGGGATGCTGACTTACTTGGTCTCGGTGTATCAGCAATAAGTATGTTGGGAGACAGCTATGCCCAAAACCAAAAAGACTTAAAAAGTTATCAAAATCAAGTTGAACAAAAAGGACATGGTTTATGGAAAGGATTTACCTTAAATCGTGATGATAAAATACGTCGAGATGTTATTAAACAACTTATTTGCCATTTCCAGCTTGATAAAAAGCAGATTGAACAATATTACCATATCCAATTTGATGACTATTTTGCTGAAGATTTAAAACTGCTTGCACCACTAGAACAAGATGGATTGGTTGTCGTTAATCAAGATAGCATTAATGTTCGACCTAAAGGCCAGCTTCTAATTCGCAATATTTGCATGTGCTTTGATATTTATATGCGTCGATTGGTACGACAACAACAGTTTTCACGCGTGATTTAATTGAATAAATTCACGCATGACCATTTAATGATACTGATTTAAGTGTTAATGACTGGCTAAATAAACCTTAAATTTAGTCGTTTGAGCAATAATTTCAACACTTTTAAATGTTTCATCCAAGATCGATTGATATGGTAAAAATGAATTTGCCACAATACAAAGATAGCCATTTAGTTTTAAGTGTTTTTTTGCTTCCTTAATCAACTTGTTAACTGCGGTATAACTTGTTTCTTTGCCATCGTGAAAAGGTGGATTAGAGATGATTAAATGATATTTATCGCTTATATCTGAAAACACATCACTAGCAATAACACTTGCCACAATGTTATTAGCAGCTAAAGTCGCTTTACTTGATTCTAATGCAGCACTACTTACATCAGTTAATGTTAAGCTTATATCTTGATTTAGTTTACTTATGACTGTTGATAATATGCCCGAGCCACAACCAACATCAAGAATATTTCCTTTGATAATATCACTATGATCCATAAGTGCATTTAATAACAGCTCACTTCCTGCATCTAAGGCTTTTTGGCTGAAGACGCCTGGTAAGCTTTTAATTTCGATATCCTGTTTTTCAATCGTTAAGTGATAACTCAACCACCAGTCTTTTACTTCAAAAGCCAAACGACTATCAGCTCGAAAATGATATAAACCACATCGTCTTGCACTATCTATTTTTTGGATAGAACCAAAGTCACTTAACAGCCCTTCCACACTTTTTACCCCTGAACGATTTTCACCAATGATAAAAATATCACTATCTTTAGGCATATTGTTCAATAAATAGGATAACTGAAATTGTGCTTCACTCTTGGTTTTAGGCCAATAATAAATGAGTGTATTTATATCAGTATAAAAAGATGTATCAGGATAGAGCGAAAATATAGTGCTATTGGCTCGTTTACTATTTTTAAAGCTTAAAAAAGTATGATATTGGGAACAATGAATCTTAACTATATTGGCTGAAATAACCGCAGGATAATTATCTTGAATATCACCAGCAATAAGGATATTTTTATCATCAAAAAATGACTGATGACGTTCAAGTACTTGGCTAGCTGGAGTAAAAACAGATGTTGCCATAATGCCTCAATGAAAAACCTTTATAAATTGAAGCGAAGATTATACAATTAACTTCCTTTAATCCCTAGTAAAACCGTAATCTGATAATGACACAAACTGATTGGTATCTTAAACAGTGTAATATTACTCAATATGTTTTACGCAATTCAACCGTTTTTCAGGGTGAACTTGCGACTCATATAGACGATAAAATTCGTTTAATTGTTGTTGCTAAACAAAAACCAACACAAAAAATATATTACGATATTTTAAAAGCCATCCGTTTAACAGAAGAACAAGTGTTATTTCTTACCCCTTCGCAATTAATTATTTCGGCGGATGAAGTAAAAATAGTGACATGGTTTATAGATGTGCTTAGCAATGAACCATGGCAAAATAGTTTAACCATTAATACCTGTGATTTAGATTCGCTAGCTAAAGATCCACACCAAAAACGTAAACTTTGGCAGCAGTTATGTGAATATGAAAACAATTTCCATCCTGAATGAACATGATTTAACGGAAGCATATGAGTTAGAACTCATATGCCACCCTATCCCTTGGTCCAAAGAAACTTTTTTTTCAAATCAAGGGGAACGTTATATCAATCTTAAAATAACTGTTGGTAATAAGCTAGTCGGCTTTTGTATTTGCCAACAAGTTGCCGACGAAGCAACTTTATTTAATATTGCTATACATCCTGCATACAGACAACAGGGATTAGCTAAAGCATTATTAAATCATTTAATTGATAACTTAATAGCCATTAGCTCACCGCAGGCTATTTCAACTTTATGGTTGGAAGTTAGAAAATCTAACACGCCAGCAATTGAGTTATATCATTCAATTGGCTTTAACCAAATAACAGTGAGAAAAAATTATTATCCAACAGTTAATGGTCATCAAGAAGATGCAATTATTATGGCTTACACATTAACGCTATAAATTAATTTAATGGGAATAATCATGCAAAAAAAAACAGCACTACTATTTGTCAATGGTGAACCACCAAAAGATATTCCCAGTAATATAAAAGATTATACTTATATTGCCTGTACTGATGGAGCCTATCATAGCTATTTATTTACATCAGCCATTGAACCTGATTTTATTATCGGTGATTTAGATAGCATAGACTCAACTAGGGCAATTCCGTCAAAAACACAAATTATTCATACGCCAGATCAATCTAAACCTGATTTTGAAAAAGCATTATTATTTTTGAATAGTAAAGGTGTTACATCATTTACAATATATGGTGCATCAGGAGGAGCCAGTGATCATTTCTTAGGTAACTTATCTATAGCAATGCAATACTATCATCAGTTCAAAATGATGTTTTATGATAATTATTGCCATTTTTTCTTCGCTGATCATCATCAGATTATCCACCACGTGAAAAATCATATTGTTTCGTTAATGCCATTGTCTACAGTAACTAATTTGACTATAACAGGCTTTGAATATCCTTTAACTGACCAAAAATTAGTTCTTGGTGGCCACATTAGTTTGCGTAACAAAGCTATCGATGATAAAGTAGAAATCTCTTTTAAAAACGGTGATTTACTAATTTTGATCCAAAATGATTTCAATTAGATTGACATAAATATTTACATTACTTTACAATACTATTACAAACAATTAGCGTGATTTTGGTGAAAGGAACCGCTCTATGATAATAAAAAAACTTACTGTGCTTGCTTGTTCTTCTCTCGTTTCTTGCATGGCTTTTGCGCAGAACGATAGTGTAAGCATTACAGATAAGATAGTAGATAGTTTTCTCGCTTGTGATAACCAATTTTTTAAGCAATTGGCTGAAAATAAAAAATTATTCAGCGATTATGTTGATTTAACAACAACTGATAATGTTACTTATATTCCTGTAGAATCAATTTATCAACAAAACAAAGATAAAGTTAATTTCAAAAAACCTCTTAAATACCACGGATTAACAATAACTGGGTATCAAAACATCTATATTCCAACCAATTTATCTGGACAATATTACTATTGGGGCTTTATTTTTGATAATAGCCAAGAAGAAATTACTAATACACTTAATAATTTAAAATGGTTAAAATATAATAACGCTGTTTATATTGCCAATGCCAAAATCTATGATCGCAATGCAAAATCACCGGTATGGCAAGATAATCCCTACTCAATTGATGGTGTTGTACCAAAACTTGGTACCATTGAAAAATCACTTTATCTAGAAGCCTTTACTGATAATCAAAACCGTGTGCTTTGTTCCATCCAAGGTGATATAAAGAAAGACATTCTTTATAAAGATCGTCCAGATATGAAACCACTTGACGACAAAATGGATAAAGAGCGCCAAGAAAAGATCAAAGCTTATAAATTGAAAAAACAACAAGAAAAAGAACAAAAAGAAGCTCAAGAAAAGCAATCTCAACCCCAACAAGATAAACCAGTTGAAAATAGCTCAAAAGAGGGAGATAAAATTTAAATGAAAAAATTATGTTTATTTTTAATGCTCTTTTCTTTTACAGCTATTACTCATGCAG
Source organism: Gilliamella apis (assembly GCF_030758615.1). Lineage (NCBI taxonomy): Bacteria > Pseudomonadati > Pseudomonadota > Gammaproteobacteria > Orbales > Orbaceae > Gilliamella > Gilliamella apis. The sequence continues at coordinate 1,139,078 of NZ_CP132381.1, read as the reverse complement.
AAGAAAAGAAACCACTTACTCAAGATGAATTAGCAGCTCAAGCTAAAGAAGTAGAAGTAATGCTAAGTAATCCTAAAATAGGTGAACAATTTACGCCTCTATCTAAAACTGATGAGGATAACACCATTGGTTATGCCTATCTTGATAAAAAATCCATAAAATTACATCCTTATAACGATAAAATTCGAATTTTTAAGGAAGTTACCAATTACATTCCAGCATTAGTTCAAGATATTGATAATGTAAAAACACCATATCATACAGTAGTTGTTAATCATTATGCTAATTGTGATAAAAAAGAAATTGCTAAAGGTAAAATTGAACTTATCGAGAACTATTTTGCCGAAGGTAAACTAGTAAATACTATTGATATTCCAAATCGTTGGACGAGAGCAGATAAAGGCGATGAAAAGCATAAATTACTCGTTATTGCCTGTTCATTACCATTAAACAATTAATTCGATTTTCATTCGTTTTTACTCTTGCCGCCTAGCGGTGGCGGAGTATTTTTTTTTATGTTAATATCAATTTATTAACTGTATAATTTTAATTACATCAATATGAATATCACGCAATTCCATGCCTTAACCGATCAACTTTTTTACCAAATCGAATTATATCTAGATAAATACGCTGACGAACACGATATAGACTTAGATTATGAAACTAATGGCAACGTTATTACCATTAGTTTTCCAAACAATAGTAAAATTATTGTTAATACTCAAGAACCACTTTTTCAAGTTTGGTTAGCAACACAAAAACAAGGTTATCATTTTGATTTAATTAATGAACAATGGATATGTAATCGAACTGATCAACCATTTGAAGAGATATTTGCTTCGTCAGTGCAAGAGCAATCTGAGCAATAATTATAATGATCAAAAAAGGATACTAAGTTAAAAGTTAGTATCCTTTGATTGTTTAGTATTTTATTATTTACATTAAGGTAAGATTTGCCAGTTTCACAACTAGCCATTTAACCCCTTCGTTAACAAAAGCAATTTGCACTCGTCTATGTTCACCTTCGCCATCTAAATTAACAATGGTACCTTCACCAAAACGATTATGCTTAACTTTCCTACCTAATGTGTATCCATCACTTTCTTTTTTCTTCTTAATATATGACTTTTTACGATCTTGATAGAATTGCTCATCTTTAGTGAAAGTATCATCATCATTATTATTAAATGATGTTAAATTAGCTCGGTAACTGATTTCTTGTAAATTATCAACTGGTAATTCTGCTAAAAAACGTGATGGCAAATTACGCTCTTCACGCCCATAAAGCCGCCTTAGTTCAGACAAAGAGAGCGTTAAAAACTTACGTGCTCGGGTAATACCGACATAAGCTAAGCGTCTTTCTTCTTCCATTTTGTCTCGTTCTTGAGAGGAACGTTGTGCCGGAAAAATACCCTCTTCCAATCCAACAATAAAAACATTGTCAAATTCTAATCCTTTTGCTGAATGTAAAGTCATTAATTGCACCGAATCTTGTTGATTTACTACGTCACGGCTTTCAAGAGAGGTAAATGCTAAAAATGATTCTAAAACAGTTAAGGTTTTGCCTGTTTCATTGTCCTGAATTACATTATCTTGGTTAACTCTAAAAAATTGCTCTGCAGATGAAACAAGCTCCTCTAGATTATCCAATCGTGCTTGTCCTTTGATGCCTGGTTCTTGTTCATACATTTGCAATACGCCAGATAATTTAATAATTGCATCTAGTTGTTTATAAAATGGTAATTCATTAACTTCGACATGAATAGATTCCATTAATTCTAAAAAACGACTAATACCTGAACGTTGCCTTTCAGTTAAAGCATTTTTTTGGATCAGCATTAAACATGCATTCCATAACGAAATATTATTTTGCTTAGCACATAATCTAACTTTGTCTAAAGTGACATTACCTATTCCACGAGTTGGAGTATTTACCGTAGTTTCAAATGCCATATCATTATCATGGTCATGCAATAATCGGAGATAGGCTAAAGCTAATTTAACCTCTTGCCTTTCATAGAATCTTATCGAACCATAAATTTGGTAAGGTACGCCAGCTTGTAATAAAGTATCTTCAAAAATACGTGATTGCACATTATTACGATATAAAATGGCACAGCTAGCATAATTATGACCATCGTCATGATATTTTTTTATTTGTCCTACAACAAACCTTGCTTCATCAATATCGTTGAAACCGACATATAGTGAAATTTTTTCTCCGTCACCACTGTCGGTCCATAAATTTTTACCTAACCGATTTTGGTTGTTAGCAATCAATTTATTTGCAGTATCTAAAATAATGCCTGTCGATCGATAGTTTTGCTCTAGGCGAATAATTTCAGTTTCTGGATAATCATTGATAAACATTTGTAAATTATCAGCATTAGCTCCACGCCAACTATAAATTGACTGATCATCATCACCAACAATCATTACATTCGCGGTGTCTCCAGCTAATTTTTTCACCAGCCAATATTGGATTTTATTAGTATCTTGAAATTCATCTATTAATATATTTGAAAAACGATGGCGACAATAATTTAAAACATTTTCATTACGACAAAGCAACTCATATGCTCTCAAAATTAATTCTGAGAAATCAACATACCCAACTCTGTCGCAAATTGCTTGATAATCACGATAAATTGTTTGCCACATTACTTGTTTCGGATCTTCTGGTTTTAGATTATCTGCCCTAAGACCTTTTTCTTTTTGTGTGGAAATAAAATTAGCACACTCTTTTGGTGACCATTGCTTTTCATCAATTTTCAGTTCACGAAAAATTCGTTTAATAAGACGAATCTGATCTTCACTATCAATAAGTTGAAAATTTTCGGGTAATTTAGCTTGTTGAGAAAACATACGCAATAAACGGTGGGTTAAACCATGAAAAGTTCCTACCCACATACCATTTAGGTATCCTTCACCGACTAAAGCTTGTATTCGCTCTTGCATTTCAGCAGCTGCTTTATTGGTAAAGGTGACTGCAAAAATAGAGTTAGGAGAATAATTTTTTTCAACACACAACCAAGCAATTCTATGAACTAATACACGTGTTTTACCACTTCCCGCACCAGCAAGAACAATAGTATATTGACTATCAGTTGTAACAGCATTTTTTTGTTCTGTGTTTAAGTCGGTTAATAACGACTGTTTATTTTCCATTATGTGTTAACCCATCGCAATTATAGCAACCATTAATTAGTATTAATGTTGTAAATGTTTTTAAATTTTTCATTATATTTATAATTATTATAAGTAGGGGTATAAAAGAATAAAGACAGGTATTAAATGCAAAATACATTTAACTTCACTGTCTTTTTATACATATATGAACTGAATTATAACAGATTATCTAATTCTGGCAATTGCGTTATTTCAATATGCGGTAAACATCTAGCATCGGAGAGATGATAAATATCCTGTCCAAAAATATTAATCCAACAAGCTAAAAAACCATTATTAATCGCACCATTGACATCTGTCTCCAAATTATCACCAACGTGCAGAATATAATTATTAGGAATAGCCAATTTTTGCGCGGCTAAAGCAAAAATTTCGGGAAATGGTTTTGAACGACCGTCAGGACCACCTCTTAGCGAAAATTGAAAATAATCGCCTAAACCTATTCTATTTATATCAACATTACCATTAGTAATTACCCCTAATGGATACTTATTGGCTAATTTAGTTAATAACATATGCGTTGATTTAGGAACAACCATTTTATGACGCCAAAAATTAAAACAATCAATAGCTTCATCAATAATCTTGCTATATTGAGATGAAGGGATATTGGTTTTATTTAATAACGATTTAATTGTCTCAACTCGCCAATCAATAACATCATGATATATTTCTGGATTTATAGCGAGCACCAATTTTTTTTCTTGATAGTACAAATCCAATGTCAAATAATGTAATGGCTCATATTGTTGTAAATTTTTTATCACTTCCTCTTCAGCTTTATCTACAATCATACTATTGTCATATAAAGTGTCGTCGAGATCGAATGTGATTGCTTTAATGCAGTTAATTGAACGATAAAAATGCATTATTTTCTTCCTCTTTTAGCTCTCGGATGAGCCGAATCATAAACTTCTGATAAATGTGAAAAATCCAAATGGGTATAAACTTGAGTAGTAGATAAATCGGCATGACCTAATAATTCTTGTACTGCCCGTAAATCACCGCTCGATTCAAGCATATGAGTAGCAAATGAATGACGCAGTTTATGCGGATGAATATGTGAACTTAATCCTTGTTTTATTCCCCATTGTGCAAAGCGTTTTTCAACATTTCGTGGTGAAATTCGCTTACCCAGTTTAGAGATAAAAACAGCATCATCTTGCGGTTTTAAATCATTTCGCATAGTTAACCATTGCTCAATCCATCTAATTGACTCTCGGCCTAAAGGCAATTTCCGCTCTTTATTACCCTTTCCTGTTACCCGGACTTCACCTTCAGTTAAATTTAATTCCCGACAATTGAGACTTACTAATTCAGAAAGGCGTAATCCTGAACCATACATCACCTCCAACATTGCCCTATCACGTACAGAAAGCGGATCACTATACTCAATATCAAGCAGCTGATTGATCTCATCGATATCAATATTTTTTGGAAGATGTTGACCCAATTTAGGGTTTAATACACCACGGGCTGGATTGGCTGAGATCAGATCGTTTTTAACCATCCAATCAAAAAAACTGCGTAATGCAGATAATCTTAATGATAAACTACGAGCTTGTAAGCCGGTTTGTCGACTGCGACTAATAAGTAACCTCACAGCAGATGAATCAATGTCCTGCCATTTAGTAATATCTAAGCCGTCAGTTAAATCAATAAGCGCATAAAGTTGACGACGATAGTTAATTTGAGTATTAAGACTAAGTTGTTTTTCAGATTTTAAATAATTTAAAAAATGATCTACAGGCTCGGTTAAAAAAGAAGAAAGATTAGAATTCATTTTAACCATCATATTTCCTTACTTTTTGCGCATGATCCATTTTTCAACAAGAATTGGCAATATTTCACCGATTTTTTCTAACAATAAGGTACCTTGTCCTGTCTGATAATGCTGTGGATCTGCACTCGTAAACATTAACAAACCAAAATCGCCAAATTGCCCTAACAATGATAAAGCCACAGAGCCAACGTAACCATGTTTAGGTAATAGAAAATCTAATTCAGTTGTATTTAATGAACCTAAATAAAATTGGCTATACTGTAAATGTCTTACACGAATAAAATCAAACTGCGATGAATTTAAAGCTAAGTAATGATAGTTGGATGGTGCACTAAGTAACCATTTGTCATCAAATAAATATAAATAGGCACCATTAAGTCCTAAATCTTTAGCCCAAACTTTTAAAGAATCTAATAATTCGTTTATATCTTTTGCTTTAATTAATTGAAACTGCAATTTTATTAGCTGATTAAAAAGCAATTCATTAGCACTTGCGTGCTCCATCAGCATCGTGATTTCTGACTCAAGTTGACTGATTTTATTACGTTGCCTTGCCATATGCCATTCAGGTAGTGATATCATACCTCTCACTGGGTGTGGTACGCGCATACGCTCAATATGAGTCGCATTTCGAATAAAAAAATCTGGGTTATCAATAATATATTGGCTAACCATTTCATCATTTAATTTAACAAATGATTTTTTTCGTTGCGACGGTTTTGACTTCAATGTTTGTGTTTTTTTTACGACCATAATTTATTTCATTGTCTTTATGTAATCTATTAATAAAATTCATAAAGTCTAGCGTAATTAAATTGCAATATAACCATCATACACATGCGTAGCTGGTCCTGTCATATAAAGCGGCGACTGATTACCTTTCCAATCTATTATTAATTTTCCTCCGGGTAGATTAACATTCACCCGCTGGTTTAATAATCCTTGATTAATGCCAACAGCAACAGCGGCACAAGCTCCTGTTCCACAAGCTTGAGTTTCACCAACGCCTCTCTCATAAACACGTAAATTAATATTATCTCTATCAATAATATGCATAAAACCAATATTCGCTTTTTCAGGAAAGCGTTCATGTTGCTCTAATAACGGACCTAAAGTTAATACTTGAGCGGTTAACACATCTTCAACTTGAATTACACAATGCGGGTTCCCCATAGAAGCGACACCACATAAAACTGTTTGTTCTTGTGCTCGAATAATATAAGTTTTTTCTTCTTTAATGGCTTTGAAAGGAATTTTATTAGGCTCAAAAATTGGTGTTCCCATATTAACCCGAACGGTTTCATCATCATTTACCGTCAAAACAATATTACCTTTCATAGTACTGACTTTTAATACTCTTTTTTTAGTCAATCCTTTCAATCGTACAAAACGAGCAAAGCAACGAGCACCGTTACCACATTGCTCAACCTCTGAACCATCAGCATTAAATATACGGTAATGAAAATCACTTTCAGGAGAATAAGGTGGCTCAACAATAAGTAACTGATCAAACCCAATTCCTGTATATCGATCTGACATACGTTTGATCATTTCACTTGAAAGATGAACATTTTGCGTTACTGCATCAATAACCATAAAATCATTACCCAGTCCATGCATTTTTGAAAAGTTCATCTCTAGTTACCTTTTATTGTAAATCGTCAGTATTTATTACTTTTTCATCATATTGTTTGATTAGATGTATTAATCAAGCAAAAATTAGAAAACATATGTATCAACTTCATAATGAATTATAATACTAATTCACCACGCCATAAATCATCAAAAGTTTCACGCTCTCGAATCAATTTATGCTGATTACTATCTTCAAGCATGACTTCGGCCGGTCGAGGATGACTATTATAATTAGACGCCATACTAAAGCCATAAGCACCTGCACTACAAATAACTAACAGATCATCTTGTTCAACTGAAAGTTCACGTTGATAAGCTAATACATCACTAGATTCGCAAATTGGCCCTACAACATTATAAATCTTTTTGGTATTTGAATCTCTTGATTCTTTAACAGGTAGGACTTGCATCCACGCTTGATAAAGCGCTGGTCGAATCAGATCATTCATTCCGGCATCAACAATCGCAAAATGATTGCCATCTTGATGCTTAGTATATTCAACTTTAGTAATTAATAATCCAGCATTGGCAACGATTGATCTACCTGGTTCGAAAACAATTTCAAGTTCAGGATAATTTTTTAACTTTTCAATTAGTTTTGATACCAGTAATGTCGCTGATGGTGGCTGTTCATCATCATAACAAACACCTAAACCTCCGCCTAAATCAATATGCTTAAGATGAATATTTTCTGCTGCTAGTTGGTCAACTAATGCCAATATACGATCAGCTGCATCAAGAAAAGGCGACAGCTCAGTTAATTGAGAGCCAATATGACAATCAATACCGACTATTTTAATATTATTTAATGATGCTGCTTTACGATAAGTATCTAAAGCTAATTGATAACTTATACCAAATTTGTTTTCACGTAATCCTGTTGAAATATACGGATGTGTTTTTGCATCTACATCCGGATTAATCCGTAAAGAAATGTTCGCTGTTTTCCCTAATTGATGAGCAATATCATTGATACGATATAATTCAGGTTCTGATTCAACATTAAAACATTTAATTCCTACTTCAAGTGCACGTCTAATCTCAACAACAGATTTTGCAACTCCTGAAAATACAATTTTTTTAGGATCAGCACCAGCTTTTAATGCTCTCTCTAATTCACCTTGTGAAACAATATCAAAACCAGCACCAAGTTTAGCTAATAAGTTTAAAACAGATAAATTGCTATTCGCTTTTGCTGCATAACAAATCAAATGCTTCTTATTTTTTAAAGAATCTTGATAAGAAAGAAATTGCTTAGTTATGTGATCAGCAGAATAAACATATAAAGGAGTACCATATTGATTAGCTAAATCGCAAATAGAAACGTTATCCGCCAATAAATAGCCATTTTGGTAATGTAAAAAATCCATCATATTATTCCTTTAAGCTAATTTATTTGTATCATTAGATTCAATAATTGCATTTGACTGATCTGCTGGATGATAAAGAGGTCCTTTTAAACCACAACCTAATAAGGTGAAAATAACTAAAAAAAGAGAAAAGAGTTTTAGAGCGGATTTCATAAAATATTCGCAATTTAATCAGATTTATAATGCAGACTATATTACACGATAGCCATATTCGTGCAAAGATCAAATCTTTAAGTTTTCTAAGCATGATACAAAAAAAATTTGCATAATTTTATGCTATTGATAATAAAAAGTTATATAAAAATTTAATATAAATTACAACACTTAAATCATAGTATCGCTAAAATTTAGTTCAATTAATCATAATTATTTTATTATTGATAATCAGAGAGTCTAAAAATAAAATTATAATTGCAATTAATAAATTTAAAGCTGCCATAATTGGATTAATTATATATCTTCAAATGATATATAAAGAATATCAATGCTCCATTTCTAAAATTCATGAAACATAGAACATTGATAATTTATGATTAGATAAAAATTAACTAAACAGGACAAATTCGGCATTTTCAGCTATGGTTTTGAGCCGTTTTTGAGCTGTTATAATGTTTTCTCTCCATTTATGATCTTTTGCCCACATTTCAATAACAAGCGGAGCAGTATAATTTATCTGTTTTAGTATTTTAAATATAGCAAGAAAATCAACCTCCCCCTCACCAATAGTTAAATCTCTAAACTGACCAGAATAATTAGCTTTAACCTTATAAGTATCTTTTAGATGTATTTGAACAATGTGCTCTCGACTTAACATAAGCTCTGTACAGACATCATAATTCCAACCAGAAATGTTCCCTACATCTGGGTAAGCCATAAAATAAGGAGAATTGACTTCTTTTTTTAGAATTTCAAACTTACAGAGTGAATTGAGATAACTAGTATCCATGATTTCAACGGCAAGCATTATCCCCATTTTTTCAGCCTGTTTCGCTGACCACTGCATTCCCGCAATAAATCGCTGGTGAGTCTGTAAATTGGCTGGTTCATAATAAACATCATATCCAGCTAATTGAATTACCCTTATTCCTAGTTTATAGGCGAGCATCAGTGCTTTATTCATAATAACTTTGGCTTGCTGACGTACGCTTTTATCGGCAGATCCAAATGGAAATTTACGATGAGCACTTAAACACATAGAATGCAATGGTAGTCCATATTGTTCACATAATCGCTTTAATCGATAAATTTCATCATCTGACCAATCAAGTCTTGCTCTTCGCTGTTCTGATTCATCAATTGATATCTCGATAAAATTAAATCCTAATGTTTTCGCTTCGTGCAGTTTTTCTTGCCAAGTAAGTTCATTAGGTAATGCCTTTTCATAAATACCAATATAATTAGATTGATTGGTCGGATTGATTGCATATTTTGCCATAATAAAACCTAATAATATTTATTTGAACATCAAATATGCAGTCATTTTACTGACTGCATCGCATCTATTACCAATATTTAGCAATTTGCTCTCTTAAAGCTTGAGCAGTTTGCTTACCATTTTCACTAGCAAGAGCTCGACCAGCAATAAAGGCTTTGGTTTTAATTCCTGCAAATAGGTGAATATCTTCAGGAATAATTCCGCCCGTTATGGAAAGTTCAAGACCTAAATCTGACAATTGTCGCATTTTAACCAAATCATCCTTTCCCCAGCCAATACCAGCTAATTCAGCATCACGAGAACGGTGATAAATAGCCTGTTTAATACCTAATTTTCGCCACGCTTTGGCATCATCAAAAGTCCAATGTCCATATAGTTCAATTTGAATTTCACCTTTGAAATCATCTGCCACTTTTTTACATGCTTCAATAGTGGCAATATGTGCTGCTGCTGATACAGTTAACCAATTAGCACCTGCATTAAAAGCCATTTTTGCTAAAATAGCTCCGCCATCAGTGGTTTTCAAATCACACACTAAGATATGATTAGGATACAGTTGCCTTAAACATCTAACACTTTCCATTCCACCACCAAAAGCAAGAATAGTTCCTACTTCTATGATATCTACAAATCCTGATACGTTTTTAGCAACATCAAGAGCTGATTTTAAGTCTGTTTGATCTAAAGCAATTTGTAATTTTGGTAAAGTCATTTTATTTCCTTAATTTATTTTATTTTGGCCATAATAAGCATTAGCACCGTGTTTACGGAAATAGTGCTTATCGGATAATGTTTGTTGAATTTTAACTGTTTGGTTAAGTTGTCGAGTTGAAATGGCCATCATTGCCACTTCTTCAAGAACTACCGCGTTATGAACAGCATTCGAAGCATTTTTACCCCAACAAAAAGGCGCATGACCTGAAACAATCACACCAGGCATAGCACTAGGATCAATAGCTTTACGCCTAAATTCTTCAATAATGACTAAACCGGTATTTTTTTCATAATCTGTAGCAATTTCACTATCAGTTAGTCGACGAGTACAAGGTACATCACCATAAAAATAATCAGCATGTGTAGTGCCTAGTGCTGGTATATCCAATTCAGCTTGCGCCCAAACGGTTGCATATCGCGAATGAGTATGGACAATCCCACCAATATTTGGGAATGCTTTATAAAGTTCAATATGTGTAGCTGTATCACTAGAAGGGTTTAAATGACCCTCTATTATTTCACCCGTTAATGACACAATGACAATATCATCAATAGCCATATCACTATACTCAACACCAGAGGGTTTAATAGCTATCACCCCATTTTTACGATCAATTTCTGAAACATTACCCAGGTAAAAGTGACAAGATGATATTTGGGTAATAATAAGTTAGCTTGTAATACTCGGTCTTTTAAAGCTAGAAACATATTTAACCTCCATTCAATGCCTGATCGATGACAGCATAGACATCTTCTTTCGTGTTACAGCATCTTAATTTATCTAAATCAATACCTGTTTCACTATTTTCATCCTCTACGATTTTTATCACTTCCATCAAACCTTCCATATGCTGATCAGATGTACTGCCAGCAAGCGTGACAAGTACATCAACAGGTGCAACTTCACCGTCAAAATATATTGGATTTTTCAAGGTAACTAACGCAAAAGCAGTGCGATTTACACCATCTTCAGGTCTGGCATGTGGCATAGCGAGATTTGGAGCAATAATAATGTAAGGTCCCATTGTGTTAACACAATGAATGATTGCTTCATGGTAAGATGATTCAATTGCATTAGAAGCAATAAGCATATCAGTACCTAACTTCACCGCCTCTTGCCAATTATTAGCGTCTGCTTTTAGTAAAATAGAGTTATTTTCAATTAATGATTCTTTGAAAGCCATGTTAGCCTCCTTTTTAGTATATTTTGTCTATTTAGCATTAACTTTATTGATAATCTCGATGAGTTCATCGCCAAATGTTTGTGGATTTAACATATTTTGTACACCTAATGCATGTTGTCCTTCATTAACTTCAATTTCATGAATTAAATGCTTTGAAGCAACAATAATGTCAACGTTAGGCAATCGTGATTTGTAATCCGTAACTGCACATGAATCCATAATATTTGGAATACCTTTTTTATCTAGATAGTTAGCTATTTTCATTTTCATCATCATTGACGAGCCTTGACCACTACCACAGACAGCAAGAATACGTATCGGTTGACCTTCACTGATTGCTACTTCATCCATTTTTTCAACAACAGCTTCATTAATATCTTGGCTAACATCGTTGTCTTCTAGTCGATTTTTTTGTAATGCTTCTTCTGCTCGTAATCTTTTTGCAGCAAAAAACATATACACCAGTGCTAGTCCGATTAGTAAATAAATGAATAAATGAGAGAAAGATAAGCCTTGTAAAATTGGAGGAAATAAAATTGCCCAATCAGCCATTCCCATCCATGAATCAATTGGTGTGCCATGTTGAGCAAAAATATTAATTACCCACGCCGAACCCAATACTTCTATCATTCCCATCACAAAACAGATTTTCATTACTGCTTTCCATCCACCAAAATGGTTAGCGAATACCCCTATTGTTGCATTTGAAAAAAACATCGGGATAAATCCAGGAATAATCATGATTGGAGATTTAAAAATCAGTAATAGTGCAATAGCTAAAAATTGACCTAATGCGCCCCATATAAAACCGAATACCATTGCATTAGGAGAAAATGCATAAATAGCAGCACAATCGATAGCAAGAACCGCATTCGGAATTAATTTTTCAGAAATGCCTTTAAATGCTTCGGATAACTCTGCTACAAACATTCTTACACCACCAACAATAACCTGAATTGCGACAGCAAATTTAAGTCCTGTTTCAAAAATATAAATAGTCCAATGGGTTGATCCAGCCATTGTTTGTAAGTTATCTAAGCCAAATGAAAGTAAAATAATTCCGAAAAATATCGTCATAACTATTGTAGTTGCAGCAATACTATCGTGAAAAATATGTAACCATTTAGGTAGTTTTAAATTATCAACAGAATCATTTTTGTCCCCTAATTTTGGCGCTAACTTAACTGCTATCCATGAACCAAACTGTTGTTGATGGCCTATTGAAAAACCTGCTCCTCCAGTGACTGCTTCGGTAGGTTTAAACATCATATTCGAGAATATTCCCCAATATAACGCAGTGATAATTGATGAATAGATAATGGTTTCCCACATGCTATAGCCAAATAAGAAATAAAACAGTGTAATTAAACCAACTTGTTGAAACATAATATGGCCAGTTAACATAATCGTTCTAATACCAGTTAAACGACGAAAAATAACAAGTAGGATATTAATAGCTAATGCCAGTAAAACAGCATAGCCAACCCATGAATAGTGTTCACCCATGCCATTTTCCACCGCAACCATAGAAGCATATGTATCAATGATTGATCCTGTAATACCATGATATTCTGAAAGTTTGGCAATAACAGGTTTAAAAGTTGAAACTAAAACACCTGAACCAACTTGTAATAACATAAAACCAACAATGGTTTTAATCGTACCTTTTAAAATAGTCGTGATATCTTTACGTAAAAGGCAATAACCTAACATGGTGACCAACCCTAATAATAAAGGTGCCTTTGTCATAACCTGACTATAAAAAATATAAAATATGTTATAAATTACTTCCATATGTCCCTCTCATTGGTTATCGACATTTCTAACGTTAACGTTATTGTTTAGGTATCTATAACCTTCAAATGTCTTTTATATAATTACCTATCGCAAAACTCATAGATGGAACTTCAACCTATTTAATATTATTCAGTTCGCTGAATAACACTTGTTATATTCCACAATCAAAAATAATCATTCAATGATTGTTTATGATTATTTTGATATTGATCACTTTTCTAAACTTATTGACTTAGCAATTGTGACATTCATCACATTATCTTCAAAAAACAGAAGCAAAACCTAAAAATATAACTATTATTATCAATATATTGAACTTATGATTATTAATATTGATATTTAAATAATTGACAAAATGCAAAATGATAACTAACATCATTTTCAATCAAATTTAATCATATTAAATTAATAAGAGGGAACAATGAACGAAATATCACGCCACAACGAAATAGTGGCAATGGTTAATGAAAAAGGGATGGTAAGAGTTACTGAATTGGTTTCTTATTTTGCAATATCACCAGCGACAGCCCGTCGAGATATTACAAAACTCGATCAGGACGGAAAAGTAAAAAAAGTTCGTAATGGCATTATGCGAATAGAAGTACAAAAACCAATTTGGGCACCGATAGGAAATAATAATACCGATCATTATCATGAAAAAGCACGTATTGCCATAAGAGCGGCAAAATTGTGTGGAAGTGATGAAAATATAGTTATTAATTGTGGTTCAACAGCATTTTTATTAGGTCGTGAATTATGTGGTAAAAATGTTTCGATCATTACCAACTACTTTCCTTTAGCTTGTTACTTGATTGAACATGATCACGAAAACGTCATCATTATGGGAGGATTATATAACAAAACACAAAACATTATTCTAAATCCTATAGCAAATATAACTGATTCTTATGCAGGAAAATGGATGTTTACAAGTGGTAAAACATTAACACCCAATGGGCTGTATAAGAATGAAATACTAGGAGCGGTGGCTGAACAACAAATACTTGAAAAAATTGAAAAATTAGTAGTCGTTGTTGATAGTTCTAAAATAAATACTAAAGCTAATTCTGGTATGCTTTTTTGCCCAGTAACTAAAATTGATATTTTAATTACTGGTAAACAAGCAAATAAGGAAGTAATTGAAAAGATAAAGGAACAAGGTACTGAAGTGATTTTAGTTTAAAAACGCAAATATAGAAGGAATAAAGTATGAGTAAAGTGAACGAAATTACCAGAGAATCATGGATTTTAAATACATTTCCTGAATGGGGAACATGGCTTAATGAAGAAATAGAAACAACCGAGGTTAAACCAAATACATTTACCATGTGGTGGCTTGCTTGTACTGGAATTTGGTTAAAATCTGCAGGTAATACAAATATTTCTGTCGATTTTTGGTGTGGTACAGGTAAAAAAACTCACGCAAATCCATTCATGAATAAACAACATCAAATGATGAGAATGGGAGGAGTAAGAGAATTACAACCTAATTTAAGGACTAGCCCATTTGTCCTCGATCCTTTTGCAATAAAAGAGATTGATGCAGTTATGGCAACCCATGACCATGCCGATCATATTGATGTTAACGTTGCCGCGGCAGTCATTCAAAATTGTTCACCGAAAGTAAAATTTATTGGCCCTAAAGCCTGTGTTGACCTATGGAAAAGCTGGGGAGTTCCTGAGGATCGTTGTATTGTTGCTAAGGTAGGAGAAACCATTGAAGTTGGTGATATCACAATTCGCGTATTAGACTCTTTTGATAGAACTTCATTAGTAACCTTACCTAAAGGTGTATCATCTACTGACAAATCAATATTAGATAGTATGGATGATCGCGCTGTAAATTACCTATTCGAGACTTCTGGTGGTTCACTTTATCATTCTGGGGATTCTCACTATTCTAATTATTATGCAAAACATGGTAATGATCACAAAATTGATGTTGCATTGCTATCTTATGGAGAAAACCCTAGAGGGGTGACGGATAAAATGACATCTTCTGACATTTTACGTGCAGCAGAATCATTAAAAACGGAAGTCGTGATACCTTTCCATCATGATATTTGGGCTAATTTCCAAAGTGACCCTCGTGAAATAGAAGTACTTTGGCGAATGAAAAAAGAATCGTCTTGAATATGAATTTACACCATTCTTTTGGCAAGTTGGTGGTAAATATACATATCCAACTGATAAGCATAAAATGAACTATCAACATTATCGCGGATTCAGAGATATTTTTACAGATGAACCAGAGCTGCCATACCGTTCATTTTTATAATTAAAAAGCTAACTGATGTGGACTAGAACATCTTTCTAAGTCCACTTTTTTATTGTTTTTTTCTATTTTGTTATATCCTAGTAAGAAAAGAGATTTCAACAAAACAATAATTACTAATATTCTAAACTATAAGCAATTTATCAATAAGAACAAGATTAAGCATTGATATATTTTTGCCGTTCCGGAAGCCAACAATCAACAAGTTGTTTAGCGCACTCTGGAGACTCGCTTAAGATAAGATATGATGCTTTTTGCACCTCGCTAATTAAATGCTGATCACGGATTAAATCAACGATCTTAAAATTCGCTTCCCCCATTTGCCTAGTACCTAAAATTTCACCACTACCTCTAATTTCAAGATCTTTTTGGGCAATCACAAAACCATCATTGCTTTCACGCATTACTCTCATGCGAGCCTGAGCAATTCTACTTAATGGAGCTTGATACATTAACACACAATGTGAAATTGCACTGCCGCGTCCCACCCTACCTCGTAATTGATGTAGTTGAGCAAGTCCTAAACGTTCAGCATTTTCAATGATCATTAAGCTTGCATTGGGCACATCGACCCCAACTTCAATAACCGTTGTCGCAACTAAAAGTTGAACCTCTCCCGCTTTGAAAGCCTGCATAACAGATTGCTTTTCATCAGATTTCATTTTGCCATGGACAAGTGCTATATTTAAGTGTGGTAACCTTTCTTTCAATTCCTCAACTAACATTTCAGCGGCTTGAGCATCCAGAGTTTCTGATTCTTCTACTAAAGTACAAACCCAATAAACCTGACGATGACTTAAACAAGCTTGATTAACCTTGTCGATAATTTCTTCTCGACGGGAATTAGGAATAACAACAGTGGTAACAGGGGTTCGTCCTGGAGGTAATTCATCAATTATTGAGACATCCAAATCTGCATAAACTGTCATTGCCAACGTTCTTGGTATTGGTGTTGCTGTCATGATTAATTGATGTGGATGTATGGCATTTTTAATACCCTTTTCCCACAAACTTAACCGTTGATTCACGCCAAATCGATGTTGTTCATCAATAATAACCAGCCCCAAATTGGAAAATTCAACTTTATCAACAAACACCGCATGGGTACCAACTAACATCGTTATTTCACCTTGCTTTAAAGCCTCATATCGCTGCTGTTTATTTTTAGCTGTTAATCGACCAGATAGCCAATCTACAGTAATACCTAATGGTTCAAACCATTGTTTAAAATTATTAAAATGTTGCTCTGCCAATATTTCGGTTGGCGCCATTAAAACAACTTGATGACCATTCTCTATCGCATTTAAGGCTGCCATAGCTGCCACTAAAGTTTTACCTGAGCCTACATCTCCTTGCACTAGTCGCATCATTGGAATATGTTTTGTCATATCTTGGTAGATATCTTGTACAACTCTTTGTTGAGCATGCGTTGGATTAAATGGTAATGAAGCTAGAAAAGGCAGAATCAATCGCTGATTACTGTGCATTGAATAAGCACGTTGCTTTTGATTATCTCTTTTAATCATTAACATGCTTAAATGATAGGCAAGTAACTCTTCAAATACAAAACGTTTTATAGCTGGATGTTCACCGACTAATAACTGGTCAATATCAGTCGTAATAGAAGGATTATGAATGATATTTAATGCATCTAAAATAGGTAAATAATTTTGACTTAATGAATCAGGTAATATTTCATTTGGTAAATTGTTTTTCAGTAAAATTAATGCCGATTTTATCATTTTACGGATCACATTTTGTGTCAATCCATATGTAGAAGGATAAATAGGTGTAAATCGCTCTTCATTTAAATCGCTTAGCGAAGCTTGTTCAGCTTTATTCGCTTTGATCTTAAATTGCGGATGAATAATTTCTAAATTAGTTTTACCGCTTTTTATTTCACCATATGCACTTATCCATTTTCCTACTATCATCGACGCTTTCATACCTGCATTAAAATGCATAAAACGTAAAATAGCGATTCCAGAATCATCTTGAATATAACATAACAGCATTTGACGACGCTTAAAAATAATCTCTGTTTTAATTATGCGACCTTCAATAGTGGTATATTCGCCAACTGTAGCATCACCGATAGCGCAAGAAGAACTTCGATCTTCATAACGGAGAGGAAAATGTAATAGCAGATCTTGAATGGTTTTAATGCCTAGTGCATGGAATTTACTTTCTAAACTAGCACCAATACCAGCTAATTTGATTAGTGGTATATGGTTTAGTAAACGATCAGACATGATAATTAATTAATATTACGCATCACACTCACTACATCTTGTTGTAGTGATAACTTTCTAATTAAATCATTTAATTGTTGTGAGTTTTTAACTTCAAGCTGCAAAATAATTGTATAAATTTGCCTATCTTTTTCTTCGGTATTCAACCACTGAATATGAGCTTTTTCGTCATTAATAATCGAAAGAATATGACCTAAAGTGCCTTGACTATTAATAATATCTATCCAAATCTCAGCAACAAATAGTTGTTCAATATTTGGTGCCCACTTAAGTGCAATATATTTTTCTGGGTTATTTTGATAACCACTAATATTGCGACATGATTCATGATGAACGGTTAAACCTTTTTCAGGGCTAACATGGCCAACAATCGGATCATTAGGAATAGGATGACAACATTTTGAAAAGGTCACCAAAACGCCTTCACTACCGGTAATAACTAGGGTTTTATTGGTATCAGATTGATTAGATAAAAGCGCTTTATGTTCTAAACCTTTAACAATAAAATGGGACATGATGTTACCAAGACCAATTTCGGCTAATACATCATCAAAGCATGTTAACTTGGTTAACTCAACAATACGATCTTTCTGTTTGAGTGTTAATGATTCAATACCACCTGATTTAATTAACGCTAAATTAAGTAGACGACGCCCTAACTCAATTGCATCTTCTCTTTTTAACGTTTTTAGTGCTTGGCGAATACGAGATCGTGCTTTAGCACTAACGACAAAATTTAGCCAGCTAGCATTAGGACGACTTTCTGGCGAAGTTATAATTTCGACAGTTTGGCCATTACTTAAAGGTTGAGAAAGCGGATAAGGTTTACGATCAACTAACGCACCAATACATTGGAAACCAATATCAGAATGCACTGCATAAGCTAAATCAACTGCTGTTGAGCCTTCAGGTAATTGGACGATACGACCTTTTGGAGTAAAAACATAAATCTCTTTTGGAAAAAGGTCTGATTTAACATTTTCAATAAATTCAAATGAATTACCAACACTTTGCTGAAGTTCTAGCAAACTTTGCATCCAGCGTTGGGCTTTAATCTGAGTGGTGGTATTGTTTAACTCATCATTTTCATTATAAATCCAATGCGCAGCAACGCCCATTTCCGCCATTTGTTCCATGTCTTCAGTTCGTATTTGAACCTCTACCGGGGTACCATGCGGACCAATTAATGATGAATGCAATGATTGGTAACCATTAGCTTTAGGAATAGCAATATAATCTTTAAAACGATTCAGACGTGGCTTATATAAATTATGCACTAAACCAAGTGCACGATAACAAGCATCAACATCTTCCACTACAATTCGGAAAATATAAATATCCATAATTGAATGAAAATGTTGTTCACGCAGTTGCATCTTCTGATAAATCGCATAGATATTCTTTTCAAGCGCTTCTACTTGAGCATCAATACCTGCATCTGCTAGACGACTTCGTATTTCGGAGAGAATTTGTTGGATCAGTTCTTTTCTGGTACCTCGAGCAATTTTAACCACTTTTTTAAGAACCTTAGCTCGATTAGGATGCATAGCAGTAAAACCAAGTATTTCAAGCTCAGTTTTAATATGATGAATGCCTAAACGATGAGCCAATGGCGCATAAATCTCTAAAGTTTCTTTAGCAATACGGCGACGTTTATCTGGTCTTAAAGCACCAAGAGTACGCATGTTATGCGTTCTATCAGCTAATTTAATTAAAATTACTCGCACATCTTCGGTCATGGCTAAAACCATTTTCCGAAAATTTTCAGCTTGAGCTTCTTGTCGATTTCTAAATTTTAACTTATCAAGTTTTGAAACCCCTTCCACTAAAACTGCAACATGCTTACCAAATTTCTGCGTAATATCTTGGAAGGTTACCGGTGTATCTTCGATAGTATCATGCAAAAGTGCAGCGATGATGGTTTCATAATCTAGCCGCATATCAGCTAAAATGGCTGCAACAGCAACTGGATGGGTTACATATGGTTCACCGCTACATCGGAATTGCCCTTCATGTGCTTGCTTAGCAAAGAGATATGCAGCTTGGATCAATTCAACTTGCTTGACAGGAAGATAAGATGCAACTACCTCTTTTAAGCTTTCAAAATATTGCATGGGCAATTCTCAGCAATGTTTATTCGTATGAAGGAGTATTTTCTAAAAGTACCGTTTCATGAAGGGCTGTACGCACTTCTGATTCTTCATCTTGACGAGCTTGGAATTCAGCAGTATCAAGAATTTGTTTATTGACAAGTCCATCTTCAATTTCGCGTAAAGCAACCACAGTTTCTTTATCGTTTTCTTCTGGAATTAGTGGCGATTTATTTTCGACTTGTAATTGACGAGCACGTCTTGCGGCAACTAAAACGAGATCAAAGCGATTACCAATTTTTTCTACTGCATCTTGGACAGTTACACGAGCCATTTTTACCTCTAATATTTTAACTTATATGCTTCAATTGAAAGATCCGCTATTCTACTTAATTTTGTAGCGAATTGTCCATAACTAATATTACTATGTTATGCAAAATTCACTATTTTAGATAAATTAAAATAATAAATATTTATTCCATTACCTCTAGCCAAACATTAGCACCTATTATAGGCATATCTAAAAGGTAACGTCGTAAGCCATCCAACGCAATTGCTGCCAAAACTTGTTGCTGCGTTCTTTTGCTTTGACTTCGACCAATATACTTTAAGTTGAAATGCAATACTTTTTTTAATGTTGCAATAATTAAAGTAAATTGACTATTCTTTTCTTGAAAATTGATAATACCGATCGCAATATTAGCACCTTGTTCTTTTAATAATTTTGTGAAATAACTGCTCGGATCATCCAATAATAAAGGTACAATCTCTGATTTTATGACAGGCGCATCAGCTTCGAGCAATTGATAACTAATAATCCCCGCTGATTGCTGTTCAATAATAACGACAGATTGATTTTTATCGTGCAATAATTTTGATACCACATGAGCCAATCCTGACTCATCTAATTCATTTAATACACCTTCATAAAGCAAATTAGCATTAACAATCGATTTAATTTGTTGCCATAGCTTATCCATTTCACTTCTTTGGCTTTCAGGACCCGTTGCTTTTAATTCAATAATAGGCATTGCAGCACGATAACCAATCGTGATATTTTCTGGAATCTCGAGTATGGCGTCAATTTCTTGTGCTAAATCGCTTTCAGTTCGGCCCATTGTTGTTAATCGATAACAAAGTTTGCTATCAGTCAGCGGGTAGTTTAACTTGATCTCGGGGAGAATCTCATTTTTAATCATTTGTTTAAATTCAGAAGGCACACCTGGAGTAAAGAATAATAGACAATTATTCACCTTCATTTTAAAACCGCATGCGGTACCAATAGGATTATCAATTAACGTCGCACTTTGAGGTAACATAGCTTGTTTAATATTACTTGCAGGCATCGCCCTACCACGATTAAGAAAATAACGCTCAAGTGACTTAAGCCATTCTTCGTGTAAAACTAACGATTCATTATTAGCCAGTGCGGCTGCTTGAGCACTAAGATCATCACTAGTCGGCCCTAATCCACCATTGACAATTAAAATGTCATTTTGCAAACTACGCTCTTGCAAAGTATCAATCAGCGTTGATAAATTATCCCCTACTGTATGACGAGAAGTAATGATAATACCTTCTTGAAACAGAAAATCAGATAACCATGCAGCATTAGTATCAATAATTTGACCATATAAAACTTCATCACCGGTACTAAGCATTTCAATTTTAATACGATCTTTGATGTTAGCCATAATTACCCTTAGTTAATTAAAAATGATTATTTAATGTTTAGTTAATAACTTCTTCATCCTCTTTACTATCCATATGCTCCTTACTTTGCACTAATCGCACAGCAAAATAGAGGTCATAAGCAAATTCGATATAATCACTATCTAATTTAAGATTCATCTGTTTAAACCAATTTTTTAATGTTTTGCGTCGACCAGCCAAAATTAGCACAACATTTCTAACTTTTAATGAATTTACCAATTCATCAATACCCGTCAACACACTAACATCTTTATAAGTAAAACAAGGTATCGCATCGACAATGACATAATTGATCGGATCAGCAGAATCATCAATATAATTGATGATTCTACGCTTAAAATAGGCAATATTAAAATAAGTAAGTGGCGAATTAAATCGATAAATCATAGTATTACTCAATGGTTTGACATCTGAACCAATTGAATGAATTCGACCACCATCATCAACACCTAATAGTTGATCATTCGGTCTAAAAACACGACGTAAAAATAAAAATAATCCTAATAAAACCGCCAGCGCCATCCCCGGAATAATACCAATAACTAAAACTGAAATAAGTGTAGTTAAACTTAAATAGAATGCATCGCGATCAAATTTAAAAAACCGAATAATGGTTTGAAAATTAATAAGTGACAACGAAGAATAGATGAGAATCACGCCTAATACGCAGGTAGGAATGTATTGTAATGGAGATAAAAAGAACAACACTACAAAACCAATTAAAACAGCTGCTATGATTGACACTAATTGGGTTTTACCGCCATTAGCATCATTAACAGCTGTTCGAGATGAAGTACCACTAACAACAAATCCTTGGGATAACCCAGCAACTATGTTGGCCATACCCAATGCTTTAAATTCCACATCGGCATTGGTTTCATAATTATTTTTAGAAGCAAAACTACGTACCGTTATCATCATACTAACAAAACAGATAACGGCAATATTAAGAGAAGGAACGACTAGATTTCGCATTAAGCCTTTATCAAAATCTAACCATGATTCTGCTGGAATGAAATCACTGGTCACGCTACCAATAATCCGAACGTTATATTGTTCAAAATTAAACAGCCATGAAAAAAAAGTCATAATAATGACCGCAAACAGTGGTGCCGGATAACGTGGTTTAAATTTTTTTAAAGCTACCAATATTACTAAAGTAAAAAATGAGACTAACGCAGTTAATATATGAATTTGTGATATCTTTAAAGGAAAATAAACAATCCGCTCAATCAAATAAGAGTAGTCATACTGAAATCCCAATGTTTTGGCGAGCTGATCAACCATAATCGTAATTGATATACCATTTAAAAGACCAATTAAAATCGGTTGGCTTAATAAATCAGCTAAAGCCCCTAGGTGAAGTTTACCGGCAATTAGACACCAAATACCAATCATAATGGTTAATAATACAACTAATTGCCAACGTAAAACGGGATCATTAGCAGCTAAAGGGAAAACTACAGCGGCTACAACTGCACAAGTTGCTGTATCTGGCCCAACGATTAATTGTTTAGAAGAACCAAATAGTGCATACACAATCAGTGGCAAGATGGTCGAATATAAGCCAGCAATTGCTCCCACGCCAGTCAGTTCAGCATATGCTATTGAAACTGGTAACGAAACCGCAGCTACTGACAATCCAGCTTTAATATCAAAATTGAGATATTCTCGCTTATAATGCAATAAACTCATCAGCCCAGGCATCCAAAAAATGATTTTTTGGAATAATGCACTATTAGTAAACTTTCCCATGTTTAATTACTTTCCTGCTATACTCATTTTCTCAATCAATATTGAACCACATTGTATATTACTTCTTGTTTCAATATCATTACCTATCGCTACAATATTCTGATATATTTCTTTAAGATTACCGGCAACGGTAATTTCATTAATTGGATATTGGATTTTACCATTTTCAACCCAAAAACCTGTAGCTCCACGCGAATAATCACCGGTCACATTGTTAACACCTTGTCCCATTAATGACGTAATAACAACGCCTTTATCTAGTTTTCTTAACATTGCAGTGAAATCAGCATCAGTTTGGCTTGGTGAGACTAACCAATTATGTATACCACCTGCATGTCCAGTAGATTTCAAACCCAGTTTTTTGGCTGAATAATTACTTAATAAATAAGTTTGCAAAATACCTTGTTCAATAATATTGCGCTTAACAGTTCTCGTCCCTTCACTGTCAAATGGTGAAGAACCTACTCCTCTTAAAATATATGGGTCTTCCAAAATTGTCAGCCAAGCGGGAAAAATTGCTTTTCCTACACTATCCAACAAAAAAGAAGACTTTCGGTAAATCGAACCACCACTAATTGCAGCAACTAAATGCCTTATTAACCCCACTGCTACTTCAGAACAAAAAAGGACAGGTACTTGCATGGTTGGAATTTGTTTAGCACCTAAATGGGCAACAGCTTTCTCAGCAGCTTGTTTTCCTACCCAAACAGGTGATTGCAGCTCATTAATCTCCCGAGACGAAGTATAGGCATAATTACGCTCCATTTGCCCATTTTGCTCAGCAATCACCGAGCAAGAAAGTGAATGCGAACTGGCACAGTAGCCTTGTAACATTCCTAAACTATTACCATAGACATAAACACCATAACGGCTATTAAAATAACCACCATCACAACTTATTAATGAAGACTCAGTAAGCGCTGTTAGTTCCGTCTGTTTAGCTTGTTCTATTGCATTATCAACATTTAAATCACTTGGATGAAAAAGATCTAAATCGGGAATATCAAATGCCATAAACTCTCGATCGCCCAAACCAGAACATGAGTCAGGTGAAGTATATTGCATAATATTGATAGCCATATCCACTGTTTGGCTGATCGCCTGTGGTGACAAGTCACTAGTAGATGCGCTACCCTTACGTTGATTTTGATAAACGGTTATACCTAATGCACCATCACTATTAAATTCAACATTTTCAGTATCACCTTCTCTAGTACTGACACTAATACCAGTAGATTGATTAATCGACACCTCTACTGAATCGACCCGAGCTTGTGCTTGTTTGATAGCATCGGCAACAATAGCGGATAGATGTTGTTGTTGGCTTATCGCATCTTTTTTAATTTGTTCAATACTCATTTTATTATTTTCTACAATTCTGCTAGTGATACGTTATAATATGCCAGAATTTAATTTTAGTTAACAAAAGAAATAGCATGAATAACAATCAAGAGCCAAATCTAGAACCCGACTTCAATATAAATCAAGAAGATGATGAAATTATTTACGTTAGTAAAAGTGAAATCAAAAGAGATGCCGAGGTGCTTAAAAAATTAGGTGTCGAACTTGTCAATTTAAGCAAAAATGAAATAAGTAAAATCCCACTTGATGAAGACTTATTATATGCTATTGAATTAGCTCAAAAAATAAAAAAAGAAGGCTATCGTCGACAAATTCAATACATAGGTAAATTACTTAGAAATCGTGATATTGAACCGATTACACAAGCATTGGATAAACTCAAAAATCGTCATAATCAGCAAGTTGCCATGTTTCACCGATTAGAGAAACTACGTGATGAATTGATCGAAACTGGCGATGCTGAATCAATTATGGAGTTATTTCCTACCGCAGATAGACAGCAATTACGCACACTTGCGCGTTCAGCTAAAAAAGAACTAGCTGCAAATAAACCGCCAAAAACAGCCAGACAAATTTTTCAATATTTAAAAGAATTGAGCGAAACAGAGTAAGTTTTTATAATGTTCGCTTTATATTTATGATTAAACACTACTAACTAATAAAAGATAGAGGATACAAAAATGGGACTATTAAACGTACCAGCCGGTAAAGAATTACCTGATGACATCTATGTTGTGATTGAAATCCCAGCGAATGCTGACCCAATTAAATATGAAGTCGATAAAGATACAGGTGCAGTATTTGTTGATAGATTTATGGCAACTGCAATGTTTTATCCATGTAATTACGGTTATATTAATCACACTTTATCACTTGATGGAGATCCAGTTGACGTATTAGTTCCAACTCCATACCCATTACAACCAGGTTCTGTAATTCGTTGTCGTCCAGTTGGTGTTTTGAAAATGACTGATGAAGCAGGTTCTGATGCTAAACTAGTTGCAGTACCGCATACTAAACTATCAAAAGAATATGACCATATTAAAGATGTAGACGATTTACCTGAATTATTAAAATCACAAATCAAACACTTCTTTGAACAATACAAAGCACTAGAAAAAGGTAAATGGGTAAAAGTTGATGGTTGGGATAATGCTGAAGCCGCTCGTAAAGAAATAATTGAATCTTTTGAAAGAGCCAAACAGAAGTAATCCTACCTAAATTATTCAAAAAAGTAATCATTTCTACTGAGTCATAAGAAAAATTTTTTATGATTCAGTTTTTAAACTTTTTTTTACTTTCGAAATAACTTCAATAACTTAGCACCACTACAATTTGTCATTTATCAAATTACACAATTTAATATAAAAATTTTATATAAAACCGCGCACTAAGATGAAAAAATTGTCATTAACATCTTGCTTTCGATTTTAAATTGTGAGGTAATAGTAACGGGCTAACAACAAGAAGCATTTTTATGAAAACGATTAACTTTCTAATTTAGTTCCAGACTAGTTAGATTAGTTTATGAGTGGGTGTATTAATGTTTAGTTAATGCCTAAACTGCCGATAAGGCAAATTATTAATTATTGTTAGGATGTCTAGTAAATGAATAAAAAAACAGGCCAAGTAAAATGGTTCAACGAAAGTAAAGGTTTCGGTTTTATCACTCCAGCCGATGGCAGCAAAGATGTATTCGTACATTTTTCTGCAATCTCTGGTGATGGCTTTAAAACCTTAGCTGAAGGACAACAAGTCGAATTTGCTATCCAAGATAGCCCTCGTGGACCAGCAGCGGCTGAAGTAGTTGTTATCTAATTAAACTTTAATTAAATAATAAAAACAAAACGCCTATTTCTCGAAATAGGCGTTTTTTTTATTAAGGTAGAATATAATTTCCCTTTCTAGAATTAAAAAAAGCGACACAAGGTCGCTTTTTTGCAATTACAACTGCTTCTAATTATTTAGCAACAACTGCAATTAAGTCTAATACTTTGTTTGAGTAACCAACTTCGTTATCATACCAAGAAACTAATTTAACAAAGTTGTCACTTAATTGGATACCAGCTTTAGCATCAAATACAGAAGTACAAACTTCACCTAAGAAATCTGTAGACACAACGTCATCTTCAGTATAACCAAGAACGCCTTTCATTGGACCTTCTGCTGCTGCTTTGATAGCTTTACAGATGTCTTCGTATTTAGCTGGTTTTTCTAAACGTGCAGTTAAGTCAACAACAGAAACGTCAGGAGTTGGAACACGGAAAGCCATACCAGTTAATTTACCATTTAATTCAGGAATAACTTTACCTACAGCTTTAGCTGCACCAGTTGATGATGGGATGATGTTTTGAGCAGCACCACGACCACCACGCCAATCTTTGTGAGATGGACCGTCAACAGTTTTTTGAGTTGCTGTAGTTGCGTGAACAGTAGTCATTAACGCTTCAACGATACCGAAGTTATCATTAACTACTTTAGCTAAAGGCGCTAAACAGTTAGTAGTACAAGAAGCATTAGAAACGATATCTTGACCTGCATATTCTTTATCATTAACACCCATAACAAACATTGGAGTATTGTCTTTAGATGGGCCAGTTAAAACAACTTTTTTAGCACCAGCTTGGATGTGTTTACGAGCAGTTTCATCAGTTAAGAATAAACCAGTTGCTTCAGCTACAACATCAACACCTACTTCATTCCATTTTAAGTTCGCAGGATCTCTTTCAGCAGTAACGCGGATTGTTTTACCGTTAACGATTAATTTACCGTCTTTAACTTCAACAGTACCATCAAAACGACCGTGAGTTGAATCATATTTAAGCATATAAGCCATATAATCAACGTCTAATAAATCATTGATAGCAACGATTTCGATGTCAGAGCGTTTTTGAGCAGCACGGAAAACAATACGACCGATACGGCCAAAACCATTAATACCTACTTTGATTGTCATAACAATTACCTTCTTTTTGTTTTAAATGATAAAAATAACTTGCAGTAAACTACCAAATTTTGGGGGCTTATTCAAGACCATTACACATAATTAGGCACGAATTAATCAAATAGTTTTTAACCATAAAAGAAATTATGGACAATATTAAATAAAATCAAATAATTAATGTAATGAAAATTTTTACTCTCAGCATAAAAATAACCACTGCATTAAGTAAAAATAATTCGTTATAATAAGTTGGATTATAAGAATGATACCGCTTCAAATTAAGTAACAATTTCATAGCGAAGATTTTATCGACCATAAACCTAATATATATTATTCTAGCAATAATTTATGCTAGCTTAGCTTAGTTACAAAATTTTACTATCATAAGCCATTTGGCTGTCTGACTATGGGATTCTGCGATAGAAGTTGAAATTGTAATAGATTTGATAAATTGAATTTTAAACATTAAAGAAATAACACTATGACTGATAACCAAGATTTTACCGACCACACACCAATGATGCGCCAGTATCTAAAGTTGAAAGCTGAAAATCCTGATATTTTGCTATTTTATCGTATGGGGGATTTTTATGAGATGTTTTATGAAGATGCTAAACGTGGTTCACAGCTCTTGGATATTTCACTAACCAAACGAGGCTCATCTAATGGTCAACCTATTCCGATGGCCGGAGTACCTTACCATGCGGTTGAAAGTTATTTAGCCAAACTCATTTCACTTGGTGAATCAGTCGCAATTTGCGAACAAATTGGTGATCCTGCAACAAGTAAAGGACCTGTTGAACGTAAAATTGTTCGTATTGTTACTCCCGGTACTGTTAGTGATGAATTATTGTTAGAAGATCGCAAAGACAATTTACTTGCTTGTATTTGGCAACAAAAAGAACACTTTGGTTATGCAACTTTAGACATGAGTTCTGGCCGTTTCTTTGTATTTGAATGTGATAATCCCGAAGCAATACAAGCAGAATTACAACGAACCGCGCCTGTCGAATTACTCTATCCAGAAAATTTCGAATCGCTGTCTTTGATTGAACATCGTCATGGTTTAAGGCGAAGACCTATATGGGATTTCGATCTTGAAACGGCAAAACAACAACTTAATTTACAATTTGGTACTAATGATTTAGTTGGTTACGGAGTTGAGAATTGTCATTATGCATTATGTGCAGCAGGTTGCTTATTGCAATATGTCAAAGATACCCAACGCACAGCTATGCCTCATATTCGATCAATAATTAAAGAATCGCCTGTTGATTTTGTAGTCTTAGATGCAGCTACCAGAAAAAACTTAGAAATTACTGAAAATTTATCGGGTGGCACTGAACATACCGTTGCCGACATTTTAGATAAAACCCAAACCGCTATGGGTAGTCGAATGCTCAAAAGATGGTTGCATTCACCAATACGCAATCTATCTATCTTACACAATCGGCAACAAGCAATAAGTGAATTACAAAATAATATTATCGATTTACAACCGTTATTAAAACAAATCGGTGATCTTGAACGAATTTTGGCAAGATTAGCATTAAGAAGTGCACGTCCGCGTGATTTTGCTCGATTACGTGATGCCTACAACCTTTTACCACAACTTCAGCAATCATTGTCTGAACTTAAGGCACCGGCACTCATTGCATTGCGAGCTAAAATCAATCAATTTGATCAAATAGCCGATCTATTAAATCGAGCAATTATTGAATCACCACCAGTAATTATTCGTGATGGAGGTGTCATTGCTAGCGGTTACAATCAAGTGTTGGACGAACTGCGTGATCTAGCCGATGGTGCAACCAACTATTTAGAACAGCTCGAAATTCGCGAGCGTGAAACTTTAGGCATTGATACATTGAAAGTTGGTTTTAATGCGGTTCATGGTTATTATATCCAAATTAGCCGTGGCCAAAGTCATTTAGCACCAATCCATTATACCCGAAGACAAACACTAAAAAATGTCGAACGCTATATTATTCCTGAGTTAAAAGAGTATGAAGATAAAGTCTTAACATCTAAAGGTCGAGCTTTAGCTCTAGAAAAACAACTTTATGAACAACTATTCGATCAACTGATGCCATCATTAGCTGATATGCAAATCAGTGCTGATGCAATTGCGGAACTTGATGTACTAACCAACCTTGCTGAAAGAGCCTTGACGCTTAATTATTATTGTCCAACCTTAACCAATCAAGCAGGTATTGAAATCAAAGATGGCCGACACATTGTAATAGAACAGGTATTACAAAAGCCATTTATTGCCAACTCATTATCATTATCACCAAATAGAAGAATGCTAATTATAACTGGTCCAAACATGGGTGGTAAAAGTACCTATATGCGTCAAGCTGCATTAATCATTCTACTTGCTTATATTGGTAGTTTCGTTCCTGCCTCTAAAGCAATCATTGGTCCTGTTGATCGTATTTTTACACGGATTGGTGCTTCCGATGACTTAGCTTCGGGACGTTCAACCTTTATGGTGGAAATGACTGAAACCGCTAATATTATGCATAATGCGACACCAAATAGTTTAGTTTTAATGGACGAAATTGGGCGTGGAACGTCAACTTATGATGGTCTGTCACTAGCATGGGCATGTGCTGAAAATTTGGCTAACCAAATCAAAGCAATGACTCTATTTGCTACCCACTATTTTGAACTAACTCAATTGCCAGAACAGATGCAAGGTGTTTATAACATCCATTTTGATGCAATAGAACATGATAATACTGTCGCCTTTATTCATGAAGTCTCAGAAGGTGCTGCAAGCAAGAGTTTCGGTATAGCGGTAGCAGGACTTGCAGGAGTACCTAAAACCATCTTAAAACGCGCCAAACAAAAACTAAAAGAGCTAGAAGTCATTTCTAAACAATCAGCTAATAGCTATGTTGAAAGCTCACAACTTACCTTTATTGGCGATGCAGAACCATCAGAAGTCGAACTAGCCCTACAACAGATCGATCCTGATGCACTAACACCAAAACAAGCGTTAGAAACCATTTACCAATTAAAAAAATTACTTTAACTAATCAACAATAATAGTAAATTAATCAAAAACCGCCATTAAATTAATAGTGGCGGTGATAATTTTAGAATTTTGGTTTGAATTATTTCCAAAATTTCTTCTTGGAGGTTTTACCAATACCTGGATTGAAACTATTAGTTGGATCTAACTCATGGTAAAAGTTTTTCAAATCTGAATTAGCATGATACAAATGGCCAACATTATGTTCAGCTGGATATTGCGCTCCACGCTGATCAAGTATCACCAACATCTCCTCTTCCACTTTAGCACAGTCAGTACCTTTTTTTGCCAAATAGTCTTGATGGAACACTGAACAGAAAAAATGACCATAATATAACTTATGAATAAAATGCTGACTAATGCTTTCAGGCAAGGTTTCGAACCAATCTTTATCATTACGTCGTAAAGCGATATCTAACGCGACTAAATCCTCAACCGTTTTAGTATGCACATTACGATAAACTGTCGCCGCACCAGCAACGGCAAAACGGTGCAACATTGCGGCTTCTGCCTCTTTATCATTACAACGAAAATAACTGCCATTACGTTTTTCCGTTGAACTGGTAGCAAAATAGTCCTGCAAAAATGCCTCAGCTTCAGCTATGCCTCCATCAGACATTTTTAAAATCAAATGATGTTCATAACGATCACGATAATCACGCATCGATTTTGGCAAATGATTTGGCCACAATTTACAAACAGTCACGGCAAATTTATCGGAAAAACTGCCCGAAATGAAGGGAATTTTACTCATTATTCGATCAACAAAATTCTTCAAAGCATACATGCGAGGTATGTTATCGGTGCCCAATTTTTGGATCGCTAAAAATAGATGTTTACCATATACTGCAGCTATATCAAACGCATCTCGATGAATATACTCACCAGATACTGGTAAATTTTTAAATTGTCCTAAAATATGACGACGAATATCATCCAGTTCATTGGTATTATTCGTGCCAATATAAAACACTGCAGTATTTTCTTCTAATGGAAACGTATCTAATCGCACCGCAAATACCATTAACCGCCCTGCACTACCTGACGCTTCGTAGTGACGAGCTGGATCTGCATTATATCGAGCCGGCGTATCAGCATCGATTTGTCGCACATGATCACAATAATGGTGATCATGCCCTAAACCTGCGTTCGGGTTAACATCTTTATCGGTATAAACACGATTTTGTAGATTTTGTAAAATATCTTCAGGCGTATCGCCTAACTCAATACCTAAATGATTAACCAAATGTAACTGCCCTTGCTCGTCCAATTGAGCAAATACTGCCATTTGAGTATAAGCTGGCCCCCGTTGAATTAACGCACCACCCGAATTATTACAAACGCCACCTAATACTGAAGCACCAATACAAGACGAGCCAATCACTGAATGTGGTCCACGATGATATTTTTTTAGTTCTTTTTCTAAATGAAATAACGTACTACCCGGCAAACAGACAACCTGATCGCCATTTTCAATTACTTGAATACCATCTAATCGACGGGTACTTACAATAACTATCGGTCTATCATAATCATTACCATCTGGCGTTGAACCACCTGTTAAACCAGTGTTAGCTGATTGAGTTATTACAATAACATCAGCTTCAACACAAGCTTTTAAAACTTGCCACTGCTCTAATAGTGTGCCAGGTATAACCACCGCTAATGCATCCCCTAGGCCAAAACGCGCACCTTGGCGATAAGGTAAAGTACGACTTGGATCAGTTAAGGTATATTTATCGCCAACAATACTTTTTAACTTTTCAACAAGGCCTGATGTACTATTATTCACTGTCATTTTGGTTCCCTTATTTAAATTAGAATTAGACAAATATTCAACTCTTCCTGATCATATTATAACCAATTAAATTTGTTGAAAAGAGCACATTACACTTTACAGAGAGAAAGAACAAAACTGACACAAAAAGCTAAAAGGAATAAAAATAAAAGATAATTATTAGTGTATAGAGGTGGTATAAAGAATGAAGATTAAAGTTTTATTGAACAATGCATACATTTTTGAGTTTTAAAAATAGCGTTCCTCAACTTTTTTTGCTAAAAAATTCTTTTAGTCGATAAAAATACTTTCCTAAAAAAGCAAATATACGGTGTTGGTTACTATTCTTTTTTAGTTTTTTAAATTCTTGAACTGATTTTATTAATGGTACATCTGTTTTGAATATTTTTTTCGGTTTCTTTGGCTTTCTAATATTTTTATTTTGTATTCGATTTTCAATAACGCCAACAATACTAATCATAATAACAAATAATATGATTAAAAATTCAGAAAAAATAAAGAAAAATACCTGTTCACTATTGCCCCTAATAGTATAAAATCTTGTTGATACTACAGCTGCATAGCTATCTGTGATCGTCAGCAAAAATAGCATGAGAAATAAAAAAACACTTTTCAAATTTAACATTCCTTTGTCACTATATTCTTAAGTGATGACTGAAAATAAGCATACAACAAAGTATAAAATTTGCATATAAATTAGATAATTTTAGATTGTATTTCATTAGAAAAATCATTTAATTTTTCCAATTATATTATATAGGTTATGCAGATAATTTAAACATTGTTGTATTATAGATTTCATAACTTCATAATTAAAAAATATAGTTTAATCGCTTCAATATCTCGTTCGTTTCGTATCGGTGCTTTAATGACCTTATATATCGGTGGACAAGTAGGATTTAAACTCCGAATAATTGAAGAAACACCTGAAGAAGAAAAAATTGAATCGACATTATCGTTATTAGACGGTCAACAACGAATTACTTCAATGTATTAAGTAACTTTCCACAAACAAACTGTTGAAACAAGCACACCTAAAAGTAAAAAGTTAAACGCAGATTTATATTGATAGAAAAAAGCCTTAGATTCTAATATAGATAGAGAAGAAGCAATTATAGATATTGCTGAAGATAAAAATTTGAAAAGGATAAGAAGATTAACTCAGATTTAATTCTTTGTACATTAACTATTTAATATATTAAAATTTAAAATAAATATTGAATGGTTGGGAATATAATAACTAAATTTTATAATAATATGATGAAAAAACTTTATTTATTGATTATTTTCTTTTTTCTATTTTATAGTAGTAAGTCTGCAATTGCCGAACAAAAAACTATTGATGTAAATCCTATTAAAGAAACATCAGTAGTGCCAGAAAAAAATACTCAATCTCAATATATTTCTTATGAAATGGTGAAAAATTTATCCTTAGATGATGCACTAGAGAAATTTCCTTCCTATAAAAAAGAAACATATATTTTAGGAACTACTCAAGGTCTAATAACAGAATTTAGGATAGGGCTGCTTAATATTTTCAAACAAGACGAAATTAAACAGGGGAAAATTAAAATAACCGAAATAACTTGGCAAATTAATGCTGTAGAAAATTTAACAGTTTGGTATCACCTACAAAAGGAACAATGGCTACCTATAGATCATTATATTTGGCATAAAGATTCGCTGTTTTAATCTGTTAAAAAATAGTTTGCCACCAATGACGACCACTATCTACAATTTAATAAGAGATCCATTTTATTAGTAAATGGATCTTAACGCTAAATTATAGAATCAAAAATCAAGTATAAAAAATACTAGAACAACGTAGTTTATCTTATAATCCGAAATGCTTTACAAAGCGAATACAACATGCAATCACTTTCAATTTCATCTTAATAAAATTCAATTATTCATTTTCAATAACGAGTTTATAATCTTTTGCAATAATATCAAAAACATAATCATATGTTTGTAATACATAGTGTTTATGATCTTCGCTTATCTTAGAGGATATGCTGCCGTTTTTTAACTCTTGAATTAAACTAGAATTACAAACTAAATCAAAAGATGAATCTAATTTTTTTTCATTTATATAAAGATCTAATTCGCAACACTGATAATAAATAACACCAGAAAAAGAAAAAATATATGGAATAAAATGTTTGTCAGAATTTATACCCGTCAATGAGGAGCTAAATTCACCTTTAATAATACAACAATATTCTGTACCAAATATCTGTCTAAATTCATCCAAATAAATAGCATCTCTGCCATAAATAATACCTATCTCTTTAGTTTTAATAGCCCTGTATTCCATATTATTGAATCATCCAGTTTTTAATTTTTTATATTAACTTAATATTAACAAGCACTAAAGTGCAAAAGTCAGTAGATAAATTTTGCACTAACAGGACCCATTAGCTGTATCCGATTGCATTATAGAAAATATAAAATCGCACATTTATAGGAATAAAGCATTTTATTTCTGCAAATTCCTAATCAACCAGAATAATTAAGTAAATAAAAAATTTTGCATATCTTTATATTTTTGTTGAAGTAATACTTTCTAATCCAATTTTGGATGTTGATCAACCAGTTCTTGTCTTTTATTTTGTAGTTTTTCGATCTGTTGATCAATATCTTCTACTTCATCTTCAATAGAATCAAAATGTTCAGATAAGAGAGCTTTGGCTTCATAGCGATCAGCCGCAGTTGGAGTCGTACCGTGCAATGGTTTTTTAGCTGTTTCGTGCATTGCAAGACCAGTAATAACACCAATAAAACCTATCATCATTAAGTAATAAGCTGGCATAAATAAATTGCCGGTTGATTCAACTAACCATGCCACTAGTGTTGGTGTTAACCCTGCAACAATAATCGCAATATTAAAAATACTGGCAATGGCACTATAGCGAATATTAGTTGGAAACATTGCCGGCAATATTGAAGTGATAATTCCAGTAAAACAGTTTATGAATAACGCTAAAACAAATACTCCTAAAAAGACGAGTGGAATATGTTGGCTATTAATTAACACAAATGCTGGATAAGATAAAAGAAGTAAGCCAATACTACCAATCAATATAAAGGGCTTGCGACCTATTTTGTCACTTAATAAGCCAATTATGGGTTGAATAATTAACATCCCAACCATAATAGCGATAATAATTAGCAAGCCGTGCTCAGTATCATAATTTAGGTTATGTGCTAAATAGCTTGGCATATAAGTTAATAATAAGTAAAAAGACACATTAGTCACAATGATCAATCCAGCACAAATTAAGATATGTCGCCAATATTGGCTAATAATTTGTTTTAGCGCAGTAGTTGATGATGTTTCAGCTATGTCAGCTGATTGCCTAGCCTCAAGGTGCTGTTGAAAAGTTGGGGGTTCTTCTGAGATATGATGCAATATAAAGCTAATTATACCTAAAGGTAAAGCGATTAAAAATGGGATACGCCAGCCCCAACTGTACAAAGACGACTGACTAAGTAGCATAGACAAAAATACTACTATACCTGCCCCTAAAATAAATCCAACCATTGAACCAAAATCAAGCCAGCCACCAATAAAACCTCGTTTACGATCTGGTGAATATTCAGCAACAACTGTTGCTGAACCTGAATATTCGCCACCTATTGAGAAACCTTGAGCTAATTTAACAATTAATAACAGAACTGGTGAGGTAACACCAATAGTTTCATAAGTGGGAATAAGGCCAATACCAAACGTACTTAATGACATTATCACTAAACTAATCGATAACACTTTTTGACGGCCAATATTATCACCAATTAAACCAAAAATAATGCCACCTAATGGGCGAATGAAAAAGGGAATCGAAAAAGTGGATAATGCAGCAATAATTTGCACACTAGGAGATACATGAGGAAAAAATATCTGTCCGATAATATAAGCCAAAAAACTGTAAACCCCAAAATCATACCATTCAATAGCATTACTAAAAGCCGATGCCCAAGTCGCTTTTTTTAATTGATTATCATCAATAATGGGAATATCCGTAATGTCTAACGGTTTATTATTCGTTTTATTCACTTTTGCCATAAAATACCGCCTTTTAAATTAATCAATATCAAGATTTAAATCCAAATAATTAACTTTAATTAGCTACTATGCCAAACAGCAGTAGTTATCATTACCCGACTTGACTTACTTTTTGTTGAAAGTGTACGATTATTATTAATAGAAGACCATATCACAATGATTGATACAGTAAAAAAGATAAAATCGTAAAGTTGTAAAAATGTATAATAAGTAACACTGACAAATAATTAGAGTTATCTAAGTGACTAGATAAAGAATTAAGACAAAACTTTAATCACATATAATTGCAAATTTAGTTTTGTTTATACGAATAATACTCCAAAGAGTATAACCAAAATTATATACCTAAAATCAGCAAAAATAACGCTCTTATCATACTATTTTATCATTTACTTTTTTAATCAAGTAATGGATGTCTATTGCTAGTAACCTTATCTATAATCCTTTAAAATAATATAACTTAAACTGATGAGGTATTCCCTATGCGTTGGAGAAACCAAAGAGAGAGTGATAACATTGAAGATCGCCGCTCACAATCAGGAAGTGATATTGGAACAAGGATTCCAATTGGTGGTAAAGGTAAAATTATTTTATTTATTGTCGTGTTAGTTGCTGGTTATTACGGCGTTGATTTAACTGGCTTACTGAATAGCAATCTGATTGATTTAGACGATACCACATCCATATCATCAACATTGCCTGTTGATAATAGTTCTATAAATAATAATGCAACTAAATTTACCTCAATTATCTTGGCCAGTACTGAAGATTATTGGAGTCAAGAGTTTCAACAATTAGGTAAAACCTATATTGCACCTAAATTAGTACTTTATAGTGGTGCAACTCGAACTGCTTGTGGCACAGGTCAAGCAATGATGGGGCCATTTTATTGTAATCTCGATCAAACGGTTTACCTTGATCTATCATTTTATCAAGAGATGAAACAACGCCTTGGAGGCGGTGGTGATTTTGCTCAAGGCTACGTGATTGCTCACGAAGTAGGACATCATGTACAAAACTTACTTGGGATTTTTGCTAAGGTTGAACAATTAAGGCAAAATCAATCTAACGAGACCAATAACCAGTTATCAGTCAAACTTGAATTACAAGCCGATTGTTATGCTGGATTATGGGGAAATGCCATGCAAAAACAGAATATTTTAGAAATGGGTGATATCGAACAAGCCCTAAATACCGTACAAGCAATTGGCGATGATCGCTTACAACAGCAAAATAATGGTTATATAATTCCTGATAGTTTTACTCATGGTTCATCAAAACAACGTTATAGTTGGTTTAAACGTGGTTTTGATAGTGGAGCAATTGATCAGTGCAATACATTTATTCAATAAGGAAATTAAAAAGGAAATAAGTATGTCGAAAAAATTAGTCAACCGAGTTTTATTAGTTAATGATGATGGAATTGATGCACCTGGGATCCGAATTTTAAAGAGTATTGCTGAAAATATTGCCAACGAAGTTTGGATAGTTGCACCAGTTGTCGATCAAAGTGGTGTTTCTTGTTCAGTTAGTTTGAAATCACCATTTCGCGTACAAAAGCGTAACCAAACAGAATATGCAGTTTATGGTACACCAGCTGACTGTTCGTTATTTGCCATCAAATCATTAATGGCTGCACAATTACCAGATTTGGTTCTATCTGGGATTAACAATGGTTCAAACTTAGGCTTTGAAACTGTATTATCAGGAACAGTTGGCGCAGCAATGATGGCTATGACACTTGGTGTGCCAGCAATAGCATTGAGTCAAGTGAGTAGTGAGGACAATATACCAACAGATTGGCATTGCTCAACTCATCTTGCTGAGTCAGTAATAAGGCAATTGCTATCCCTAACGACACCAAAGAATACTTGTTTTAATATTAATTTTCCTAATTGCCGAGCAGAGCAAATAAAAGGAATTAAAATCACCAAGCAAGGGACTGCTGATGTTAGCAAATTTGTAGTTGCTGAAACACAAGATCCTGAAGGTCATGAATATTTTTGGTTTAGAGCACAACGCAATCAAAATGTGCTTGATGATGATAAGGAGCTTGATGCAGCCAATAATGGCTATATCGCGATTACGCCATTACATTATGAACGTACTGATTACGACTTTTATCAACAAATAAAAGCTACATTTAACGTTTAACTTTTTGTTTTATGGAATTATTGCGTCTTCCTTGATTAGCTAAATAATCAGGAAGACGTAAAATATAAGTATAAAGCTTTTGAAATTATTTCTTAACCAATGCACAAAAGACAAAAGAAATAGTAACCATCACTAAGCCAATCCAATAAATTATTTCATGACCATATGCTTGTGATGCAAAACCTTGAATAATCCCAGCCAAAATAACACTACAAATAATGCCATTATTAAATAAAGTTGAAGCAACCCCCATTCGAGTTGGTAACAAGTCTTGAAAATAGATAATACCAATATTGGCAACGATGCCAATAAATAGTGCGTTAAAAATCTGCAATACATATAACATGGTTGGGTCAGTGAATAAAATCATACCAACATAAAATAAAATTCCGCAAATGATAGCGATAAAAAACAGATTTCGCTTACCTAATGCTGGCACCATATAGCCAGCAATTATCATTACTGGAATCTCAATCCCTGCAGCCAGCCCCATTAACGCACCAGGTAATGAATCAGAAAGATGCAATACCTTTTCAACATAAATTGGCATATCGATAATATACATCATATTAGCAGTCCACATAAAAATAGTAGAAAGTAGCAAACACATCACATTACGATTAGTAAAAATTGATTGATTAGCGGTAGCTAACTGACCAGGACTAAGTGAGCTGATTGACTTCTTTTCTACTGGTGGTAAAAAAACTGCTACTACAAACATGGATATG
This sequence comes from Gilliamella apis, assembly GCF_030758615.1. Classification (NCBI taxonomy): domain Bacteria; kingdom Pseudomonadati; phylum Pseudomonadota; class Gammaproteobacteria; order Orbales; family Orbaceae; genus Gilliamella; species Gilliamella apis. Next base: position 1,099,791 of record NZ_CP132381.1, on the reverse strand, counting down.
ATAAACATCGACATCGCACATAAATACATTGAGGTAAAACCATAATGGATAGCTAAACCAAATGATAATGGCGGACCAATAACCCATGCCAAAGATAATTGCGCTCTAATCAATGAATTAAATGCAACAGCATTACGGCCACTTTTTTCAGCATATTCTCGCGCCATAGCAAAAACTTGTGGCATGGCAGCCGAAGCTAACGCTGCAAAAAATACGCCTAATGTAATTAATACATAATAGTTACGTGAATAAGCAAAAATCAGACTATTTGCTAATCCCATCAAGCAACAAAAAATAACAATCTTACGTCTGTCACCTTTGTTGTCTGAATATTTGGCTAACAAATAACTACCGATAATACTAGCTAATGCATTAATTGAGAAAAAGATACCTACCAAACGAGGATCAGCACCCACTTCAAATGATAAGAAACGACTTAAGGTGGGTGATTGCAATGCACCAGCCACACCAATAATAAATGTAGTCACTAAAAAAGCGCCAAAAATTACGCCCGATTTTCGAAGAGATGAAGAAGTCATAATAGGAACTTAACAATTTGATAATGTGTGATAATTATATCCCTAAAAGTAGTGTGAATATAGGCTTAAGTTTGATCAGTAGCTAATTATTCAAGCAATAGTTAATATTAATAATAAAATAAATTTGTGCTAATGATTTTTTCACCATTAAATTAAACGATCAATGCCATTAAGTTTGCCATCAAACGCAGAGAAAACAATTGTTACTGAACAGCCATATAACCACTTAAGTCAAAATCACCAGCAGGTTTAAATCCTCATGACTTAGGTTTAGATTTCTTTACTACTATAGGAATGGCTTTTTCTTTGATGATTAAATAATTGTAGTAATTGAGGATAACAAACGAGTTTTTTGAAAAGAGTTCCTAATTTTTAATTCGAGAAAAGACAAAAGATGAATATTTTTAATCCTCTTAAAAACCCTTTCCTCAAAAATTTCTAAACATTATTTCTATAAAAAAATTTGAACCAAAAAAGTTTCGGTATCTTAATCATCATTGAATAAATAGGTAAGCGACATGGTTTAGTAAAACTAAAATAATATATAAACTGGGTAAATTACAGAAAATATATTATTAATTGAATTATTTTTTATTATTCAATTAATCTAGTATTTACTAAACCATGCATGAAACCAATAGATTGATAGTAATCTCTTTATCAACAATAAGTTAGCAAATTTTTACTTTAATCGAATTGATTTAAATCAATTTTATTGACAAATCCTGAATAAATTCATAAACAATTTCAACAGAAAATATCTCGACAACAACAAAAATTCATGATTATTCCAATCTTTGGTTAGAGAACATCCATGTTAATTAACAAAAATACCTTTTTTTGTACTGGTTAGTATAAATAATTTATTTTTTTTTACAATTTTAGTTTTAAAAAAATTGTTAAGATATGTAAATAAATTTCAAAATTACTATTCCATTTTCTTTATTATGTTTTACAAATTTAGTTAAAAAAGATTTCTTTTTGTTTTTTTGAGTGTACAATCAAAATCATCCACAAAAAGAGGTAACGTTATGTTATATAATAACAAATCCACCAAAACTCACCATAATAATCACGACCATTGTCATGGAGATTGTCATAATATTGCTCATAATCATACACATAATTCCCAACATACTCATGAAACAAATCATGAACAGGCTATAGGACATTGTTGTGATGGGCATGATCATAATTCATCACAACAGTGTGAAATTGAAGATCCTCCCGAAGATCCTGAACGGACCAGTCAAGATGTTAAGCTTACCTGGAAAATTCAGGGTATGGATTGCGCACATTGCGCAAGTAAAATCGAAAACGGTGTAAAAATACTACCTAATATAAATCAAACCAAAATTATTTTTTCTACTGAAAAGTTAATTGTTTTTGTTCCTAAGCATGATGATGCAGTAATAAAAATGATTGAAGACAAAGTCACGGAATTGGGATATACCCCAATTTTTGAATCAACCCCTAACCATGTTCATCACCACGAGCATTCACATAATTTTGATAAAAAAGCATTTATTCCGTTAGGTATTTTAGGCATATTAATTGTTATTAGTTATCTTATTTTGTTGATGAACCATACAGTTGGAGAGTATGCGTTTATAGTAACAGCTGTTATTGGGATAATCCCAATTTTGAAACAGGCTATGGTGTTAACCCGTAGTGGTACACCGTTTGCTATTGAGTCTTTAATGAGCATTTCGGCGATTGGTGCACTGTTTATTGGTGCCGCCGAAGAAGCCACCATGGTCATCTTTTTATTTATGATAGGTGAAATGCTTGAAGGCTTCGCCACTAGTAAGGCCAAAAAAGGAATTTCGTCACTGGCAGAATTAATGCCTGATGAAACAGTGGTTATCATTGATGGTAAAAGAAAAACCGTTGCCAGTCATACATTAAAACCTGATGATATAATCGAAATTTCCTCTGGTGGACGATTACCTGCTGATGTTGTTTTGATTAGTGAACAAGCCAGTATTGATGAGAGCGCTTTAACTGGTGAATCAATTCCAGTTAATTACTTAAGTGGTGACAAAATTTTAGCTGGCTCGTTAGTGGTAGATAATACCATTCAACTTAAGGTAGTTTCGGAATCAGGACAAAATGCGGTCGATCGCATTTTGCAATTAATTGAAGATGCAGAGGATCGTAAAGCGCCAATTGAGCGGTTTATTGATAAATTTAGTCGTTATTATACTCCAGGCATTACACTATTTGCTTTATTAGTGGTAATAATTCCACCATTATTGATGGGTGCAGACTGGTATACATGGATCTATCGAGGATTAACATTATTATTAATTGGTTGTCCTTGTGCATTAGTCATCTCCACACCAGCAGTTATTACTTCTGCCTTATCTAGCGCGGCTAAATATGGGGTATTGATAAAAGGTGGTGCCGCACTTGAACATATTGGTTCAATCAAAATGCTGGCATTCGATAAGACGGGTACCTTAACCGAAGGTAAACCACAAGTAACAGATGTAATTAACCATCAATGTTCCATAGAACAGTTATTATCTATTGTTGCGGCTATTGAAAGCGGATCACATCATCCGCTTGCGAAAGCTTTAATTGATTATGTGAGGCAAAAACAGATCCCTTTTTACGAAGCAAATAATCGTAAGGCAATTGCTGGCGTTGGCATTCAGGGAGAGCTTGATCAACAAACTTATTTTGTCGTGTCACCAAATAAGATTGAAACAGTAGCAAACGCACTAAGTATTGAAGATCTGCAAACGATCAACCAACTTGAAGATAATGGTAAGACTGTAGTAGTCGTCACAACTGACCAACGATTATTGGGAATTATTGCTTTACAAGATGTACTACGAAATGATGCTTTGCCAGCTATCGGTGAACTTAAACAACTTGGTTTACAAACCTTAATGTTAACCGGTGATAATCAACGAGCAGCAAAAGCAATTGCAGGTAAATTGGGCATCGATTATCGTGCAGAGTTACTGCCAACTGATAAATTAGTAAAAATTGAGGAGATTGGACGCAATACTTCAATTGCGATGATTGGTGATGGAATTAATGATTCCCCGGCAATGAAAGCTGCAACTGTCGGAATAGCTATGGGCAGTGGTACTGATGTTGCACTTGAAACTGCTGATGCAGCACTGACTAAAAACAGTTTATTAAGTTTGCCAATATTAATACGCCTAGCCCGTTTTGCTAATCGTAATATTAAACAAAATATCACTATTGCATTAGGTATTAAGCTGATATTTTTAATCACCAGCTTATTTGGCGTAACTGGACTTTGGTTAGCTGTGTTAGCCGATTCGGGTACCACCGCGATTGTTACCGCTAATGCCTTGAGATTATTAAGAGTTAAAAAATAACAAACAATTAAATGGTGCCCCATTACAATTAAATGGGGCTATTTTATACAGTGCTATTCATCACTTCTTAATGAAATTTCCCCACCAATAAAAGTATTAGTTTTACCATTTTGTTCTAAGATTAATGCACCTTGTTCATTTATTCCTTTAGCAACACCACGAATGACATTATCACCAATTAATAATTTAACTGGACGATCAACAAAATTGTCGAGTCGTAGCCAATCATCAAGAAATGGTGCTAAACCATGTTGTTCAAAGTCAGTAAGTTTTGATGTTAAGTTCTTGACCACTTTGGCCACTAATAAATTGCGGTCAACTTTACCTAAGTTAGCCCATTTCTGATTAACAATATTAGGATCGGGATTAGTCATCATTAAATTGACACCAATACCAATAACAACATGAGCACAGTCACCTGTTTTACCAGCAAGTTCAACTAATATACCCGCAAGTTTTTGATCATCTAGATACAAATCATTAGGCCATTTAACTTTGATATCTTGACCAGAAATTGCCCTTAACGTATCAGCCATTACAATACCAACCACTAAACTCAGTCCCATAGCAGCAGCAATGCCCTGATCGAGTCGCCAATACATCGAAAAATAAAGATTACTGCCAAATGGTGCGAACCATTGACGCCCTCGCCTGCCTCGGGCTTTGGATTGAAACTCGGCAACACAACTGTCACCCGTTGTTAATCTTTCTATATTATTTAATAAATATTGGTTAGTCGAATCAATGATAGGCAACACTTCGACGTGACTATCTGCGCCATAATAGTTATCGATTTTAGTTTTATCGAGTAAGTCAATAGGTGATGCTAAGCAGTAACCTTTACCTTGTACAGAAGATAAAGTAATCCCCCACTCTCTTAGTACTTTGATATATTTGTTGATACCCGCACGAGTAATACCAAATAGATTAGCTAACTCTTCACCAGAATGAAACTCTCCATCAGCTAATATATTAATCAGCTTCAATGGATTTTGGTTACTGCGCATTAAATCCCTCACTTTTTGACTAACAATAAAACAACAAAATATAGTGAAATTATAGCAAAACTGATGAATAAATAAGTATTGCTTAACTTATCCATTATAAAGGCTATAACCGCTGGTGCAACTAAACTACCAAGAGTATTAGTTAATAACATCGCTTGATTCATTGATACAATTTCTTGTTTGCGTACACACGAACAAGCCCACGCCATAGATATTGGATAAATGGTATAAATGGTTGAACCTAATAAAATAATGGCTAATACGCCACAAACATTAAATATCAGCAAGCTACAAGCAAACATCATTAAGATTGATTCGACCAGTAGCACTATACGCCTTCCAAACTTGTCAGCACACCAGTTGGCAGGCATTTGAGCAATAACACCTGAAAGTATCAGCAATACCATCCAATTTGCTACTTGATTATCAGTATAACCTAAGTGAGAGTAGTAAGCAGGCATTAGTGAATAAAGTGATCCAATTAACATACCAGCAATAGCACAACCAATTAAACCAACTCGAGAAGGTTTGTATAATATCATTGGCATAATATTAAAACTGCTTTTTTTCTTTTTCGGCAATTTATAGTGGGTTAGCAATATAAATAAGATGGCTAATCCCATTAGTACGGTAATCACTAAACCAAAATAGAGTACGTCTTGCGGAAAATATTGTAGCAATGCTTGTCCTAATACAGTACCTAAGTAATAGGTAGTTAGATATACAGCAAGCATTTTTCCTCGGGTGCGTACTGTACCAGTGACTAAAATACAACTTTCAATCACAACCCAAGTGACAGCACAGGCAATACCAATAAAAAAACGCCATATTGCCCAACTGTAAAAATCCATAGAGAAACTTAAACCAATTGTGGCAATCGCAAAAATGATGCAACTGTAGGTATAAGTAAATCTGGCGTTAAATCGGCTAATAAACCAATTTGCCATAATCGTGCCAAGCAAGTTACCAGTGAAATAGCTTGAACCAACTAAACCTATCTGTCCAAGCGAAAAATCTTCACGGACTAGCCAAAGCGGCACTTGCGTATTGAGTGCCGATAAGGCAATGGTAACAAATAATAAACTTGTTAATAAAATAGGAAATGAATACGAATGTTTCATAGTTTTATTGTTTATAAGTAGTTTTATTATCTATAAAGCGTTTGCCACTTTATAAAAAGTTATCCACGTCAATTTCACCTGTCGAGCCCATAAATCGAATTTCTGGCGATAGGTGCACCGAGAACTTTTGTAATACTGCATCTTTGATATAACGCGCTAACGCAACTACATCTTGCGCTGTAGCATTATCTTTATTGACTAATACCAGAGCTTGTTGTTGATGAACTGCTGCACCACCAATTTGATAACCTTTTAGACCACACTGATCAATTAACCAACCAGCAGCTAATTTTATTTGATTATCTATTTGAGGATATATAGGCATTGATGGGTATTTTTCAAGTAGTTTATCAGCAAGTTTTTTATCTACCACGGGATTTTTAAAAAAGCTACCACCGTTACCGAGTACTTTTGGGTCTGGCAATTTACTACGACGAATCTCACATACTTTGTCGAAGATCATTTGGGCTGTAACATTCTGCGGATCAAAATTTTTTAATTCCCCATAAGTTAGCACTGGGGTCCACTGTTTTGGTAATTTAATTCCTACATAGACAACCGCATAACCTTCGGCGTATTTTTGTTTAAAAATACTTTCACGATAACCATATTGACCATCAGTAATGCGAATAATTTGACCAGTCGCAAATTCAAGCAATTCAACATAATCTGCTACTTTTTCAAATTCAACACCATAAGCACCAATATTTTGGATTGGTGCAGAACCAACACATCCAGGAATCAGAGCTAAGTTTTCAAGTCCAGAAATATTTTGGTTAATAGTTTGAGCAACAATATCATGCCAATATTCACCGGCACCAACTTTTAAATGCCAGTGTGTTTGCGTTTCAGTAATAGTTAATCCTTTGATTCGATTAACAATGATTGTGCCAGCAAAATTTTCGGTAAATAACGTATTACTACCTTGCCCAATCATCATGATTGGCTGATTATTGGGGTTGTTTTTCCAAACTTGCATTAGTTGTTCAACTGTTGCGATAGTTTCAACTTGTTTAGCATAAACATCTAAGGCAAAAGTGTTAGGAATTTTTTGATTCATTAATAATGACCTTTTATAAAAACAGACTTTTAATTTTGTTTAAACCAATCTTATTTGGCATTTTTATGAATTATTCCATTTGTTTGATTAGTTTTAGCGTTTAAAAACATCAAATTAATGGCTTTATCAATTGCATATATGATATAGCTTCTTTATGCAATTGTATTTACTCTTCATTTAGTTACTATTTTAGCACAATGCAAAACGATCTTTTATTTATTAAAATTTTTTTACAGATCTTAATGAGTTACTTGAGCAAAAAAGTGCCAAAAGATTAAGCAAATAATCAAGTAATGTAGATCGATCTCTTTTTTGTTTTTTTTTATCATGTATTATAGTCAGCCAAGCGATCTTTTTTATAAATTGAGTTAAAATCTATTTTACTCAAACTAATGGTAAACGTTATTATTAAAAGGCTTTTAAAAAGCTGATAAATCAGTCATTGATCCTATTTTCTAAAGATCATGGCTTTAGATGGCTTAATAATTTAGAATTGTTGCTATATTTAAAAAGTAGTTGAGATTTAGAGGAAAATATGAAAAGAGTTTTTATTATGATCCTCGATTCCTTCGGGATCGGTGGTGCAGAAGATGCAAAAAAATATGGTGATGAAGGTTCTAATACATTAGGTCATATTGCCGAAGCTTGTGCTTTAGGTAAAGCTGATAACGGCCGTCATGGACCATTAAGTTTACCAAACTTAGGAAAGTTAGGTTTAATTGAAGCTGCCTACGAATCAACTGGTTCATACCCAAAAGGAATGGCTACTGAAGGTAATGTTATTGGTGCTTATGGCTATGCCAGTGAAATTTCATCAGGTAAAGACACACCATCAGGTCACTGGGAAATCGCTGGTGTTCCTGTGCTATTTGATTGGGGATATTTTACTAATACTACTAATAGCTTTCCGCAAGAATTATTAGATAATATCGTTAAACGCGCCAAGTTGCCTGGTTATCTTGGCGATTGTCATTCATCAGGTACAGTGATTCTCGATGAACTTGGCCTTGAACATATGGCTACTGGTAAACCTATCTTTTATACTTCCGCTGATTCTGTGTTTCAAATCGCCTGCCATGAAGAAACTTTCGGTTTAGATAAGCTTTATGAAGTGTGTGAAATTGCTCGTGATGAACTTAATAAAGGCGATTATAACATTGGCCGAGTTATTGCTCGACCATTTTTAGGTAATAAACCAGGTGAATTCGTGCGTACTGGTAATCGTCATGATTTAGCTGTTGAACCACCAGCACCGACGATGATTAAAAAATTGGTTGATGAAAAACAAGGTAACGTTGTGTCAATCGGTAAAATTGCTGATATTTACGCCGAGGTAGGTATCACAAAGAAAGTGAAAGCAACTGGCATTGAAGCACTATTTAATGCTTCACTTGATGAAATTAAACAAGCTAAAGACAACACTATTGTATTTACCAATTTTGTTGATTTTGACTCATCATACGGCCACAGACGTGACGTTGCTGGTTATGCTGCAGCATTAGAATATTTTGACCGTCGTTTACCTGAAATGTTAGAACTGATTCAACCTGGTGATCTATTAATTATTAGTGCCGATCATGGTTGTGATCCTACTTGGCCGGGAACAGATCATACTCGTGAACATATTCCTGTTTTAGTTTATGGTGATAGTGTTCCTGCTGGGTCATTAGGTCATCGAAAAACATTTGCTGATATCGGACAAAGTGTTGCGGATTATTTTGATTTATCACCGATGGATTATGGTGAGTCATTTATTCGCAAATAGTAAACTGTTTTTTTGTTAGTGTAGTAACGTATTTTAGACATAAATCAGGAGAGTTAAATGCCTACCCCACATATTAACGCCGCCGATGACGCTTTCGCTCAAACGGTTTTGATGCCCGGCGATCCATTACGCGCTAAGTTTATTGCCGAAACTTTTTTAGAGAATGCTAAAGAAGTAACCAATGTTAGAGGAATGCTAGGTTTTACCGGTGACTATAAAGGTAAGAAAATTTCTGTTATGGGGCATGGTATGGGCATTCCATCCTGTTCTATATACACAACCGAACTGATTAAATTTTATGGTGTTAAAAACATCATTCGTATCGGTTCCTGTGGCGCCATCAGCCCCGCTGTCAATCTTGGTGATGTGGTTATTGGTATGGGTGCCTGTACTGATTCAAAAGTCAATCGGTTACGTTTTAAAGATCATGATTTTGCTGCGATTGCTGATTTCGGTTTAATTTGTAATGCAGTTAATGCTGCTAAACAATTAAATGTTAATGTGAAAGTGGGTAATCTTTTTTCTGCTGATCTATTTTATAGCGTCGAGCCAGATCTTTTCGATATCATGGAAAAATACAATATTTTAGGTGTCGAAATGGAGGCCGCTGGTATTTATGGTGTAGCAGCAGAATACGGAGCTAAAGCATTAGCGATCTGTACTGTTTCAGATCATATTCGCAAAGGCGAAGCTATGTCATCTGAACAGCGCCAGCTGGGTTTTAAAGAGATGATTACAGTCGCTTTAGAATCGGTATTAGTTAATTCATAATAAATAATGGCAGAATATCTGCCATTTTTTTTGGTTACTCAAAAAAGAGGAACCAATAGTTTTAACATTGACGTTATTATTAACGGTAAATGTTGTTGAGCGTTATAACTAGGTTATTAATAGTAATAACAAAATTTTATCTTTATTCATTAATTTTTATCTAATAGGTTAGAAAGATCTCATTTAATAAGGAATCGAAATGAATACCAAGCTACAACTGAAAGTTATATTATTCTTACAATTTTTTATCTGGGGGAGTTGGCTAATTACCTTAGGCTCCTATATGATGATTAAATTAAAATTTACTGGTATTGAAGTTGGCGCCGTATATGGCACCATGGGTATTGCTTCAGTATTTATGCCTAGTCTGCTTGGTATCGTAGCTGATAGATGGATACCTGCTAATCGCTTATATGTGTTATGCCATTTGGTTGGCGCAGTAACCTTATTTATCGCTGCATCTATCACATCGCCATTTTTAATGATGATTGTGATGCTTATCCATTGCCTTGCATTTATGCCAACTATTGCCATTTCTAATTCAATTTCTTACTCTTGTTTAGAATCACAAGGACTAGACGTTATCGAACAGTTCCCTGCTATTCGAATCTTCGGCACTATCGGCTTTATCGTAGCAATGTGGATGGTTAGTTTTATGCAGTTAGAACTCAGTAATATGCAACTTTATATTGCAGCTGGTAGTTCAGTTTTATTAAGTCTCTATTCATTAACCTTACCTTTAATTGAAGTTGCAAAAAATGATGGCAAAGAAAAGTCTATTGTAAGTTCATTAGGTTTAGATGCATTTGTATTATTAAAACAACCTAGATTGGCTATCTTCTTTTTATTTGCTGTATTATTAGGTGGGATTTTACAAATTACTAATACTTTTGGTAATCCGTTTCTACATGACTTCGACAAAGTACCAGAATATGCTGATAGCTTAGTGGTTAAATTCCCATCAGTGTTATTATCTATTTCACAAATTTCGGAAGTTGTATTTATCTTATTTGTACCATTTTTTATGAAAAAACTTGGTATTAAATATGTCATGTTAATCAGTATGCTGGCATGGGTTGCTCGTTTTGGTTTATTTGCTTATGGCGATCCATCACCATTCGGCTTTGTGCTGTTACTGTTATCGATGATCGTTTATGGTTGTGCCTTTGATTTCTATAATATTTCTGGCTCAATGTATGTTGAAAAAACAGTATCACCTAACATCCGTAACAGTGCTCAAGGTTTATTTATGACAATGACTAACGGTATTGGTGCTTATTTAGGTTCAATGATTAGTGGTATTGTTGTTGATCACTATACTTCAGAAGCGGGTATTGATTGGCATAATGTATGGCTTGTCTTTGCAGGTTATTCATTAGTGCTTGCAATTATTTTTGTTTTCATTTTCCAAAATGATACCGCTCAGCAAAAAACAGAAACCATTAGCAGTTAACTAAAATAAAATTCAAGTCAAAGAACCTTCTTTGACTTGAAATATTCAATTAATATTATAGTAAATAGTTGAATCAGATTATTCGTTAATAACTTGATAACATCAACAATTAGGCAACCGTTAAATAGTTGCCTAATTCTTAACTAGGCTAAAATGTTACCAGCCTCACAGAAATTTGATAAGTCACACAAAATGTATGGAAAATAAGTGTCTTATCAAGGTAGAATAAAACGCTTGTAAATAGGGCTTCAATTCGGCTTTTATTACTTAAATCAATTACCGAAATATGACTATTACAAGTGCCCTATAAGCATAATTGAACAGATTAGAACTAGATGAATAAACAAATAATCCCAAAAGTTATACTTCATGAGCATGTAGAAGGCAGTATTACTCCCTTTATGGCTAAAAAACTAGCCGATAAAAATCATTTACCTTTTCCTGATTCATTGTGTTATCAAATCGGCGATTATAATGAGATCGAGTATAAAAATGGTCGATATAATTATGATGAATCTGACTTTGTTTCATTTATCCAAACCTATGATACTGTTTCTAACTTTGTTAAAAGTCCTGACGATTATTACCTAATTACCTATGATTTTTTAAGTAGAAATGCTAAACAAGGGTTAATTTATTGCGAATTATTTTTGTCACCTTATCATATTTGTGCAACAGAAAACCAAGGTAAAGTTGTTTGGGATCAAGCAAGATTTCAACAAACACTAAATCAAATGGATAAAGCAATCATAGATGTTCAAAAAGAGCATAATATAACCGTACGATATCATGTTATTGGTGTACGCCATCTTGGCGCCGATGTAGTATACGATACATTGCAATTTATCGAAAATAATCCGCATCCATTTATTACTGGATTTAATATTGCAGGTAATGAAAAAGCTGGGCATTTTGATGATTTTGAAAAAGCTCATCAACTTGCTGAAAAATTAAATTTAAAAAAATCCTACCATGCAGGTGAAATTGATTCGGCTGAAAGTATTATTCAAGCCTTAAAACATGGTGCAAATCGAATCGGACACGGTATCGCGGCAATTGAAGATGATAGCTTGATTAAACAATTAGTTGATAATGAAATCACGTTAGAAATAGCTCTTACCAGTAATCGTATTTTAGTCAATAATTTACATGGTGATATTCATAAGCACCCAATTCGACAACTTTATGATAAAGGGGTAAGAATTACCCTTAATACCGATGATGCTGGTATTTTTGGTACCGATATCGAAAAAGAGTATCAGCTAGCCGAGCAAGCGTTTCATTTTTCACGTTTGGAATTATTTGATATTACCCTTTGTGGAATTGATGCCGCATTCGTTGAGTCTAACGAAAAATCACGTTTACTCAAGGAGGTTCTATCTTGTTTTAACGACAATGATAAGCAATCTTTACAACAAGCAATTAATACTAAGCAGTATCATCCGGCTATTATTGCCAGATTAAAAAAATACCAAGATTTATTATTACAACATGTTAATGGATAACCATATCAGAAAAATAGGAAATAAATATGAATAAAACTCGATTAACCCTAAGCCTACTGACCCTATTAATTTCTGGAACACTGCAAGCTGCAACGGTTGATTTAAGAATTATTGAAACGACTGATCTGCACGGCAATATGATGAATTACGATTATTTTAAAGATCAGTATATTGATACCTTTGGTTTAGCTAAAACAGCCAATTTAATTCATCAAGCGAGGGAAGAGGTAAAAAATAGCGTATTAGTTGATAATGGTGATCTGATTCAAGGCAGTCCAATGGCTGACTATGCGCTTAATAAAGGACTAAATAAAGGTGATATTCATCCAGTTTACAAAGCCCTTAATACCCTTGATTATGTTGTTGGTAATATTGGTAATCATGAATTTAATTTTGGTTTGGATTTTTTACAAAAAAGTCTAGCAGGGGCAAATTTTCCTTATGTTAATGCCAATGTTTATGATGCAAAGAGCAATAAGCCTTTCTTTAAGCAATATATTATTTTAGATAAAAAAGTGGTTGATAGAGACGGTAAGCAACACTCTATAAAAATTGGTTATATTGGGTTTGTACCACCACAAATTATGCAATGGGATAAACTTAATTTGGAAGGTAAAGTGATAGTTAAAGATATCACTGAAACCGCCAAAAAATTAGTACCAGAAATGAAAGAGCAAGGCGCTGATATCATCGTTGCTATTCCTCACTCCGGTGTTTCTGCGGAACCTTATAAAGCATTAGCTGAAAACTCTGTTTATTATTTAACTCAAGTTGAAGGTATTAATGCCATTATGTTTGGCCATTCTCATGGCGTATTCCCAAGTGAGGATTTTAAATCGCTACCTAATACCGATATTAATACCGGAAATATTAACAATATTCCTGCAGTGATGCCCGGACAATGGGGAAGCCATTTAGGGGTAGTCGATTTAGTGATTGAGGGAGACAAATCTAACTGGAAAGTAGTTTCTGGTAAATCACAAGCCCGCCCTATCTTCGATAGTAAAAATAAAAAAGCACTAGTTGATGCAGATAAAAATATAACCAAGGTATTAAAAGATGATCATGAAGGTACCCGTGAATTTGTTGGTAAGCCAATTGGTAAGGTATCAACGGATATCAATAGTTATTTAGCCTTAATCGAAGATACATCTGCTTTACAGATTATTAGCGATGCCCAAATTGATTATGTAAAACAATTTGTTCAAGGTGATCCTGATCTAGATGGGTTACCAATTTTATCGGCTATTGCACCATTTAAAGCTGGCGGTCGCAAAAATGATCCTACAGCTTATGTTGATGTGAAAAAAGGTGATTTAACATTTAGGAATGCAGCCGATATCTATCTTTATCCTAATATTTTATCTGCCGTAAAAATTACAGGAAAAGAGGTTAAAGAGTGGTTGGAATGTTCGGCTGGTGTTTATAATCAAATTGACATCAATTCCTCAAAACCACAATATTTGATTAATTGGGATAAATTTAGAACTTATAATTTTGATACTATCGATGGAGTAAGTTATGAAATTGATATCACTAAACCAGCACGTTACGATGGTAGTTGTCAATTAATTAATCCTGAATCAGAACGTATTATAAACTTAACCTATCAACAAAAAACAATTGATCCAAATCAAGCATTTTTAATTGCTACTAACAACTATCGTGCTTATACCGGTGCATTCCCTGGTACAGGTGGTAAAAATGTTAAATTTAATTCACCTGATGATTTAAGAGTTATTCTTTCAGCTTACATTACTAATTACACTAAAAAACAGGGACAAGTTGATGTAACTGTTGATAGTAACTGGCGAATTGCACCAATTACCAGCCAAACTAATTTGGATATTCGTTTCGAATCATCACCAACTGATGAAGCTAAAACCTATATCGAAACACATTCATTGTATCCAACTAAGTTTGTTGAAAAAGATAATTTAGGCTTTGGTGTCTATCAACTTAATTTACAAGCACCAATAAATTTACAATCTAAAAAACAATAACATCTTGATGATGACAAGGATTATGACTATGCAAATTGAATAATTAATCGAACTAGCAAAAATAGCCCACTTTAAGGCTTATGTACCCTATCCTAAATTTCAAGTAGGTGCGGTATTAATAATCGAAGATGACGAAGCAATTTTAGGTTGTAACATTGAAAATACTTCCTATGGAATTGTTGTGATTGATTATACTAAAGAACCAATCTCAACTTATGTTGCTTGTCGTAAAATAATTATTGAGCTTTGTACTAAAGATATGCCAGAGATTTTGATCAATATGCAAGAGAAAATCCAAGAAACCACTGTTGGTGAATTGTTGCCTTGGTGTTTTTCACAAAGTGATTTAGATTAATTTTATTGTTGAACAATGTAATTTAACATATTGAAAAAGAAAAATAGCGATTGATGATAGTTAACCAAGATCAGCTCACTCATCAGTCCAAATTTTGGATGAGAAGAATATAATACTAATTTGCTTTATTAATATTAAGAGAGAAGTGTAATGAGATTTGTAGATATTATTGAAAAAAAACGTGATGGTAATGCTTTAACAACCGAAGAGATTCAATTTTTTATAACTAACTATACCAATGGTTCTATTCCTGATTATCAAGTCAGTGCCTTACTTATGGCGATTTATTATCAAGGCATGACTTCAAAAGAGTGTGCTGATTTAACTAGTGCGATGATGTATTCAGGGGATACCGTTGATCTATCATCAATTAAAGGCATTAAAGTTGATAAACATTCAACCGGTGGTGTGGGTGATACAACTACTTTAGTGTTAGCACCATTAGTTGCTGCATTAGATATTCCAGTAGCTAAAATGTCAGGTCGTGGATTAGGCCATACTGGTGGAACGACTGATAAATTTGAAACAGTACCGGGTTTTAAAATTGAATTAGATAAACAAGAATTTATTGATCAAGTTAATCAAAAAGGTGTCGCTGTTATTGGTCAATCCGGCAACCTAACCCCTGCCGATAAAAAACTTTATTCATTACGTGACGTAACAGGTACGGTTAACTCTATTCCTCTTATTGCTAGCTCAATTATGAGTAAAAAACTCGCAGCTGGTGCAGATGCTATTGTTTTGGACGTTAAAACAGGTGACGGTGCTTTAATGAAGACCATGGAAGACTCAGAAAAATTAGCTCATGAAATGGTTAATATTGGTAATCAAATTGGTCGTAGAACCATGGCGATTATCTCTGATATGTCTCAACCTTTAGGTTATGCGATTGGTAATGCGTTAGAAGTTAAAGAAGCCATAGATACATTAAACGGCCATGGTCCTGCTGATTTAACTGAACTGGTATTAACACTTGGCAGTCAAATGGTGGTGTTAGCGAATAAAGCTGAAACACTAGATGAAGCAAGAAAAAAACTACAAGAAGTGATTAAAAATGGTAAGGCCATTGAAAAATTCAAAACATTAATTGAAGCTCAAGGTGGTGATAGTTCAGTGGTTGATTACCCGGAGAAATTAGCTAATGCGCCTTACCAAATTGATCTACCAGCGCAAAAAGCAGGTTATGTATCACGCATTATTGCTGATCAAATTGGTATTGCTGCGATGCAACTGGGTGCAGGTCGAGCAACTAAAGAAGATGTTATCGATCCTGCGGTTGGTATCGTACTACATAAAAAAGTAGGTGATAAAGTTGAAGTAGGTGAAACACTGTTAACTATTCACGCAAGTAGTGATCGTATTGATACAATAAAACAAAAACTATATGACAATATTACTATTAGTGATAGCGCTGAACAGCCACAATTAATTTTTAAAGTAATTACGGAATAGCTTTAATAAATACGGATTCAGGAGACATCATGCATCGTTTAAAATTAAACAAAAAACTGTCACTACTTGTTATTTTAAGTTTGTTTTCAGTCAATTCATTCGCAGCTGTTGCTACCAAACAGTCTACGGCACCTGCTTGGGAAAAAGACAAGTCCTATTCTTTTACTATTTTACATACTAACGATCATCATGGCCGTTTTTGGCAAAATGATATTGGTGAATATGGGTTAGCAGCACAAAAAACAGTTGTTGACCAAATAAGAAAAGAAGTAGCAGAAAAAGGCGGAAAATTACTTCTGCTTTCTGGCGGAGACATTAATACTGGTGTTCCTGAATCCGATGTGTTACAAGCAAAGCCCGATTTTATCGGTATGAATGAAATTGGCTATGATGCAATGGCAGTAGGTAATCACGAATTTGATCATCCGTTAGCGATTATTCGTGAACAACAAAAATGGGCTCATTTTCCATTTTTATCAGCAAATACTTACTTCAAAAATACCGATAATCGTGTTTTTGATGCCTATAAAATATTTGATTTAAATGGTATTAAAGTTGCAGTATTTGGTTTAACCACTGATGACACTATTTTCCTTGCTTCGCCTAAAAATACCGATGGTGTTGAATTTCGTAAAACGCTACCAGAAGCGGAAAAAGTCATTAGCCAAATTAAAAGCAATGAACGTCCAGATATGATTATTGCGGTTACTCATATGGGGCATTATGAAAATGGTGAGCATGGTTCAATGGCTCCAGGTGATGTTGAGCTAGCCCGAGGATTAAAAGCTGGTGAACTAGATATGATTGTCGGTGGCCACTCACAGAACCCAGTATGTATGGCTAGCCCTAACAAACGTATTACCGAATATGTCCCTGGAACACCTTGTGCTCCAGATCAACAAAATGGTACGTGGATTGTTCAAGCTCATGAATGGGGGAAATATGTTGGTCGTGCTGACTTCGTATTCTTAAACGGTAAAATTACCCTCAAAAATTATCAGTTAATTCCAATTAATTTGAAAAAAGAAGTTGATAACGGTAACAATACCAAACGTCTTGAATATTACACCAGTGAAATCGAACAGGATAAAAAACTGTTGGAAACACTAAAACCTTATCAAGAACAAGGTAAACAACAATTACTCATTAAAAGTGGTGAGTTAACCGGTCGTTTAGAAGGCGATCGTAACGTAGTTAGATATCAACAAAGTAATATGGGGCAATTATTACTTAGTGCCTTTATTGAAAAGACAAATGCCGATATTGGTATTATGTCTGGAGGTATGATTCGTGACTCACTTATAGAAGGCGATATTACTTATCGTGATATTTTGAAAGTTGAACCATTTGGTAATAGTGTTGTTTACTTTGAATTAACCGGAAATGAATTAATCGATTATCTTAAAGTTGCATTAGGTAAAAAACAGGGTTCGGGTGGTTATACGCATTTAAAAAATATTAGCCTAACTAAAACTGGCGATACTATCAGCGACATTAAAATTAATAATGAACCAATTGATTTGCAAAAATCATATCGAATTGCAACATTAGACTTTTTAGCCGCTGGTGGAGATGGTTACCCTATCGTCAATAACTCGCCAACTTATGTGGATACAGGTTATCGAGATGCCGACGCAGTAAAACAATATTTTGAAGCGCATTCACCAATTAATGCAGCCGATTATCAACCGTCTAACTTTATTTTAGAAAAATAATTCTATGGTTTAAAACAGAAATATAAAAACTAATGGCACTGATAATCATAATTCTCAGTGCTAATAACTAAATGATTAGTCATAAAGATTTAATCTTTGCTTTCAGCATATAGGTAATATAGAGGTATTTATGAACATGACAGAATTTCAAAAAAATTGTTACGATATAGTGACCGATGCCAATTTGTCACCCAAACAAAAAGCGAACCTTCTCGCATTAGCCGCAGAAAATAATTTACCTTATGTTGATTTAGATAGTGAAACGCAAAATGCGCTCAATGAACGGGTAATTTGTGATATGTACGAAGGACATGCACCGTATAAACCTCGTTATGTGTTACCTGATTATGCAAAATTTCTTAAACAAGGATCTGAATACTTAGAACTCGAACCAGCAAAAACCTTTGATGATGCATTAAATATGCTCACTATTGCTTATCATCACGTACCTTCGGTCACTGGTATGCCGGTTTATTTAGGCTGTTTAGATCAAGTGTTACTTCCTTATGTTGGTGATTTGACAGAAGAAGAACTTTATCCACGATTAAAGCGTTTTTGGATTATGCTGGATCGCAATCTTCCTGATGCATTTATGCATGCCAATATTGGGCCAACCGATAATGTGATCTGTCGGGTTATTTTACGTGTTGATCGCGAACTTAAACAAGTTGCCCCTAATTTAACTTTTATTTATGATGAAGATATCACACCAGAATCTTTACTAAATACCGCAATTGGAAACATTTGTGAAACAGCAAAACCACATATTGCTAATAATATGATGATTAAAAAAGATTTTGATGAAAAAGGTTATGGTGTTGTGAGTTGTTATAACTCTCTTCCTGTGGCTGGTGGTGGTAGCACTTTATCAAGAATCAATTTAAAAGAGGTTGCGTTAAAAAGTAGAAGTATCACCGACTTTTTACAAAATACTTTACCTTATTATTGTCAATTGCAATTAAATTTGATCAAAGCAAGATCGGAATTCCTTTATGAAAAATCTAATTTCTTCCAAAATAGTTTTTTAGTGAAGGAAGGATTAATTGACGCTACCCGATTTGCACCAATGTTCGGTATTTATGCCATGGCTGAAGCAGTCAATATTTTACAAGAAAAATCTAACTTAACCGGACGTTATGGTGTTGACGAAGATGCGAATGAATTGGCAACAACCATTTCTAAACAGCTAGCTGACTTTATTGACAGCCATACAATTAAGCATGCTTGGAAAGGTAAAGCAATGTTACATGCTCAATCTGGCATCAGTTCAGATAGAGGCGCTACGCCAGGTTTACGTATTCCTTATGGTCATGAACCAGATCCAGTAACCCATATTATGGCATTATTCAAACACCATAAGTATTATACCTCTGGCATTAGTGATATTTTAACCATTGATGAAACGATTAAAAATAACCCATTAGCCTTAGTACAGATTTGTAAGGCGGCATTTAAATTTGGTTTTCGTGAATTTACCGCTAATATCAGTGGCAATGATCTGGTCCGTGTAACTGGCTATATGGTGAGATTGTCAGATATCAAAAAATATAAACAAGAAGGTTCACGAATTAATACCACATTTTTAGGTAGTGAAGCAGCCGAAGATACCGATAACAATAGTTACTTATGCCGAACACCTCGAGTAATTAGTCATGAACAAGTCATGGGCAATCGTTAATAAACTTTTACCTTTTTCTTGTGTTGACGGACCGGGAAACCGGTTAGTTATTTTTTTACAAGGTTGTAATTTTAAATGTTTAAATTGCCATAATCCTTACACCATTTCACGGTGTAAGAATTGTGGTGATTGCGTTACTACCTGTCCACATCAAGCATTAACATTTATCAATAACAAAGTGATTTGGCAATCTTCAAATTGCCAGCAATGTGATACCTGTATTAATACTTGTAGTTATCAATCCACACCAATGACCTATAACTACAATGTTGAAGATATTCTACTCGAAATTCGTAAATACTTACCTTTTCTAAATGGCATTACAATTAGCGGTGGTGAAGCAACATTACAATTACCTTTTATTGAAAAATTATTTCGAGCAATTAAACAAGCAGATGATTTAAAACACCTGACTTGTTTTATTGATAGTAATGGTTACTTAGCTGAAACTGGCTGGCAAAAAGTTGAAAAGGTTATGGACGGTGCGATGATCGATCTAAAAGCTTGGGATACTCAAGTTCATAAAAAACTCACAGGTCGGGATAATGATCGCGTCAAACAAACCATTGAATATCTAGCCAAAATAGAAAAACTATATGAAGTCAGATTTTTAGTGATTCCCGAGCATACTGATTTGCAAAACAGTGCTAAACAACTTGCTAATTTTCTAATAAGACTCAATCCACAACCACAAATTAAAGTCAGAATTAATGCTTTTCATAATCATGGTGTACATGGCATAGCCAAAACATGGCCAGCGGCTACACAACAGCAAATCGAATCTTTTGCTGCTAAATTAAAACATTATGGATTACAGAATATTATTTTGCCGAGTGTATATTTGTAATATTTTGAAAACAAGATCATAAACGAAGCGACTAGTGGCAATAGCTATCTACCTTAAAAGGTCTACAAGCTCAAAAAATTGAAGTTTTTCGTTTGGCTATAATATTAAGAATATATTAGAGTAATAAATTTATTTAACTAAAACGCATCAAAAGAAGTTTCATTACAAAATATTAGCAATTTTGTAATGAAACATAAAATATCGCAAAATTATCAGTACTTAACACACATAGTAAAAGCGGAATCTGGCTCTACAATAACATTACCTTCAACAGAACCAATACTATAACGCCTTGTCAAACCATTGTTATCTTTTAATTGCGACAATTCGTAAGTGAAATAAAAGTCATAAGCAACAAAGTGTTTTAAAGAATCCGTTATATCTGCCATCATATCTCTTCCTGAATTATCAATACCATTAGGCGCATATGGATACAGTTTTCCCCACTCGGATATTAATCCTTCACCGATAGCTCTTTTATAACCGTTTTGAGGTATATACCAATTTTCATTATTTGTTACACCAGTAGCTAAAAATGAATTGGTTAATTCGGCTCTAGATGGTAATCGGTCGTTATTAGCAGTGCACAACCTTTCAGCGGTATTATAATCTACCCAATTTAACTGTTGTTGGTATATATACATCCAATGATTTAATGAAAAACGATAATAAAACTGAGCTTTAGTCTGATTATTCTTTACCAATATTATAAATTGATCATCTTTTGCGGGAGCATTGTCAGTAAATTTAAATTCACTTTTTGAATCTGGATTTGAACTCCTTGCAGTACTTATTAAAGCACCATTAGGATTTTTAACTAATGTATAAGTATAATTAGATATTGCATTTACGGGTACAATTCTAAATCTTGCTTCAGGAAATGCAGTAGTAGGGAAATGATGACCTGTTGAATCAGTAGCTGAAGCTTTAAATCCTGAATGTAAAACAAATTGATCTGGATTGTAAGCATCTGTACGATTGATAGTATCTGCACCGTACGACAACCAATTATCCGTTTCGCTCCAACCACCTTTTGCAATTATGGCTAATACCCCTGGTCTAATATAACAAATACCATCGTTAGCTTTTACGGTAAATGTTTTTGAAATTTCTTTAGGCTGAGATTCGGCGGGATTACCATACTGAGTTTTAGCAGAAATACTAAAAGTAAGTTTTAGTGTTGAATCACCTTTATAAGTAGCTGAATTACAAATATTACTACCTAATGGAGCTGTTGAATCAGAAGAAATTATATTATTTTTACTATCACGCCATTCAGCTGTTACACTATCCACTTTAAAATTTTTGCTACTTCCCAAATAATCACCATCAACATCAATAATATCATCATCGTTCATGGCTGAAAAATCAATATCAAATGAATACATGCTTGGTGAGGTATCATAAGCAACAGATATTTCATTAGACGAACCTGGGGTAATAACTAGAGGAGCATTATTTGGTACCTGCAATTTTAGTTGAATACCATTAAGCGCTTTTGCACTACCTGACATTTTAATTTCAGGAGCATTACCATGAATATACATTTGCGTAGTCACGGATAATGATAAAATTGCAAATAGATTATTGGAAAAAATCAATAACATTAATAGCAATAATCTCTTTTTGAAAAATAATCTCAAAGAAATTTTTTTTAAAACAACAGTACAATTATTCATCGCTACTCCTCTACTCATAAACTTCTCCGCCTATCCGAATAAGATTATTGATTTGAAGCATTAGTGAATTAACAATTTTTATAAGTTGTTCAAAAATTGTTACCCGTTAATATCAGAGCTAAGACAATTAAAATCGTTATTTTTCTAACAGAAATTCATCCATATCTAATATACGGCTCGAACAAAATAATTTGACTACAACAATTTGTTTGTTGTTTAAGACTTAAATCGTAACATCCTAAATTTTAAAACTTGTAAAATAAGAACATCAGACAAAATTTGGAAAAGCTAAAAAGGTAAGACTCAATAAAGAAACTGAATTTGAAAACAGTTACTAATTAATTCAAATTTAGTAGTAGCATTATTATATATGATTATACTTTGATAAGGGAATAGTAAAAAAAATTATTTTCCGTTTATTAATACTAATTCATTGAAGAATTTAAAAGTAATGATATTAATTAAGTTATATCTCAATAATCAAAAAGGGGATAATTCCCCTCTTTTTAATTTGATATATAATTACTTGCCTTTTTTAAATGCGGCAGCAAATGCATTACCCATAGCACTGTTAGTCAGCGTTGCAGCAGATTGATTTTTATTAGATACCTTATTGTTAGCCGATCTGCTACTATCTTGTTTCGGCGTAGCTGTATCATCTAAACGCATTGATAAAGCAATACGTTTTCGGGCAATATCAACTTCTATTACTTTCACTTTAACAATATCGCCTGCTTTTACAATGCTTCGCGGATCATCAACAAATCGATCTGATAATGCTGAAATATGAACTAGACCATCTTGATGCACACCGATATCAACAAAAGCACCAAAATTTGTCACATTAGTTACAGCCCCTTCCATAACCATACCGATTTTTAGGTCTTCCATTGTTTCAATGTTATCGGCAAATTGCGCTGTTTTAAATTCAGGCCTTGGATCTCGTCCTGGTTTATCTAATTCTTTAATAATATCAGTTACTGTCGGCACACCAAAATGGCCATCAACATAATCGATAGCTTTTAGTGATTTAAGATAATTCGAATCACCTAAAATGTCTTTTAAGGCTTTATGATTTTTTTCTAAAATCCTTTCAACAACAGGATAGGCCTCCGGATGAACCGCTGATGCATCAAGCGGATTTGCACCTTCCATAATTCTTAAAAAACCGGCACATTGTTCAAAAGCTTTGGGACCTAATCGTGACACTTTTAATAATTGTTTTCTATCAGTAAATTGACCATTTTGGTTACGCCAATCGACAATATTTTGGGCGATCACTTTATTAAGGCCAGCAATACGAGCAAGTAACATCATAGAGGCTGTATTTAAGTTAACCCCTACCGCATTTACCCCATCTTCAACTACTGCATCAAGTTTTTTAGCTAATTGAGTTTGACTTACATCATGTTGATATTGACCAACACCTATCGATTTTGGATCAATTTTCACTAATTCAGCTAATGGATCTTGTAAGCGTCGAGCGATTGAAACGGCTCCTCGAATTGATACATCTAAATCAGGAAACTCTTGTGCAGCAAGTTCTGAAGCCGAATAAACAGATGCACCAGCTTCACTTACAATCACTTTTTGACCTTTTACTTCTGGATATTTCTTTTGTACATCAAGATAAAAACGTTCTGTCTCTCGTGAAGCCGTACCATTACCGATTGCGACAAGTTCAACTTGATATTTTATACATAACGCCGCAACAACCATTGCCGCTTTATCCGCCTGACCGGTATGTGGATAAATAGTTTCGGTAGCAACTAATTTTCCTGTTCCATCAACAACAGCAATTTTAACACCGGTACGTAAACCCGGATCCATACCCATGGTAACTTTCATACCAGCCGGTGCGGCCATTAACATATCATGAAGGTTAGCCGCAAAAACGTTGATAGCTTCTTCCTCAGCTCTTTCTCGCAGCGTAGTCATAAGTTCAGTTTCCATATGCATTAAGATTTTAATGCGCCATGTCCAGTTGATCACTGCTTTTCGCCACTTATCAGCTGGCTGATCGTTGAAGCGCACACCTAAATGTTCAGTAACAATCTGCTCGCAATAACTCTCTTTAGGTGCTTCTTCAAACTGTGGATCAGCATTTAATGATAACTGTAAAAATCCTTCATTTCGACCACGGAACATCGCTAAAGCTCGATGTGATGGTACTTTGGAAATAAGTTCACTTTGCGCAAAATAATCTCTAAATTTAGCACCTTCTTCCTCTTTACCGGTAATAACTTGAGAAACAAGGTGGGCATTATTCCAAAGATAATGACGAACTTTAGCTAGTAAAGCGGCGTCTTCGGCAAAGCGCTCCATTAAAATATAACGCGCTCCATCTAATGCTGATTTAGTATCAGCTACACCTTTTTCTGAATCAATATATTTTTCAGCTTCTGCTTCTGGATTGAGATCCGGGCGTTGCCATAAATTATCAGCAAGTGGTTCAAGACCTGCTTCGATTGCAATTTGCCCACGAGTACGACGTTTTGGTTTATAAGGGAGATAGAGATCTTCTAATTCGGTCTTACTAAGGGTATTGGTAATTTTTTGACTTAATTCAGAGGTTAATTTACCTTGTTCCTCAATTGATTTTAAAATCGTTAGTTTACGATCTTCAAGTTCTCGCAAATAACTTAAACGACTATCTAAAGTACGTAACTGGGTATCATCTAATCCTCCCGTTACCTCTTTACGATACCGAGCAATAAATGGCACGGTGCTTCCATCGTCTAATAATTGAATGGCGGCTAAAACTTGTTCTGGTTTTACGGTTAATTCACCCGCTATAATATGGCTAATTTGATTATTTATCATGGTATCTCTGTATATCTTGTCGATTAACGGAATTTATATTCATCATGCAAAAAGCTAATTATATAACAAGAGAAGGCTACTTGGCACTCGATCGTGAGTTGAAATATTTATGGAAAGAAGAAAGACCTAAAGTAACTCAGGCAGTATCTGATGCCGCAGCACTCGGTGATCGTAGTGAAAATGCCGAATACATTTATGGAAAAAGAAGGTTACGCGAAATTGATAGACGAGTTCGTTTTCTAACTAAACGTTTAGAGACGCTAACCATCGTTGATCCAGATCCACGTCAAGAAGGTAAGGTTTTTTTTGGCGCATGGGTAAAACTTGAAGATGAATCTGGAGAATTACATATTTATCGTATTGTTGGTGCTGATGAATTTGATCCGAAAAAAAATTGGATATCAATTAATAGTCCTGTTGCTAGAGCCTTAATAGGTCATAAAATTGATGATGAAATATCAGTTTTAACACCAAATGGTAAAACATATTATGTTATTGTTGATATCAGTTATCAAAAAATAAGATGATTAAGCAAACCAAAATAATTTACCATATTATTCTCCCACTATAAGAAATTGGCTATATAATTTTATTTAATAATAAATTTAAGTTTTTAAACATAATGATCAAAGTTAACCAACTATTTATCTATCCTATTAAATCGATGCAAGGTATAGCATTAACAGCCGCCAATAGTATTGATGGTGGTTTTAAATATGACCGTATTTTGATGATAAGTGAACCAGATGGCACCTTTATTACGGCTAGACAATATCCAGTACTTTTAAAACTTAAAACTACTTTACAAAATAATAAAATAAGGGTTTCGCTGCCAACTAACCAATCAATAACTATTGATTTTGATGAGTTTTCATTAAGCAATGAAGCCACAGAGGTCTGGGGAAATCACTTCACCTCACATATTGCACCAATAAAAGTTAATCAATTTTTTAGTCATATTCTCAAAAAAGATGTACAAATGCGCTGGATAGGCAAACAACTAACCAGAAGAACTAAACGCTACCCAGACGTACCGGTAAGTTTTGCCGATGGTTATCCCTATTTATTATTAAATCAAGCTTCATTCAATTATCTGCAACAGCAATGTCCTGAAACATTGGATATTCAGCAATTTCGTGGCAATATTATTATTGATGGTGCTCTTCCGTTTGCTGAAGATGGATGGAAAACGATTAAAATAGGCGAAGTAATTTTTGATATCGTTAAACCTTGTACCCGTTGTGTACTAACCACCTTCAATGTTAATTCGGCCAAAGCATTACCGAATAATGAACCTTTAAGAACTTTAGGTTACTTTAGAGCTGATTTAGAAGGGAAAATCGATTTTGGCATAAATATGATTGCTCGCAATCATGGCAGTGTATCTATTGGCGATAACATTGAGATACTTGAGCGGCAACCTGCTAAAAATTACATAAAAAACTTCCCTAAACAAACAACAAAAGACTCTCAACTTTGTACAATTACATTCGAAGATAAAAAAATTGTCGGTAATAATCAGCAAACAATTTTAGAACAACTCGAACAACATCATATTTCACTCCCTAATTCTTGTCGAGCTGGCGTATGTGGCCGTTGCTCAGTATTATTAAAAAAAGGAAATGTAAAATCTTTAACTCAATCAGCAGTCAAACAAAATAAACATATTCTTGCTTGTAGTTGTATACCTAAAGGGGATATCACGATAGAATTGGTAAAATGAAAATAACTTTTTTTGCAGGACGTAAAATTTATTAAAATTATAAGAAAGATAAAAGGTTATCATGGATGTTTAGAAAATTATTTTTATTTATATTTCTCTGTTCGCTTTCTACAGCTGTATTTTCTTTGGATCATTATAAAATGGTGTTTGATGATATAAAGGAAGGAAAAGAAGCTAAAATTCTTAAAGAACTAAATGAAGGCAATACAACAAACCTCAGTACCCTTTCACAATTAGGTATGAATTATATCGAATTAGCGCATAATTTTAGCTTAAAAAATTGTAAAAAGGTTTACAAAATTAATGAGTTGGTGTCTAGTTGGAAGGATCATTTTGTTTTGACCGAAGATATCTACTATAACGAATATGATGAGGAAAAAGAATATAATGACTCCTTATCATATAGATGTAAAAAAGTAGATTATGCAGACATAAATTATTTTATTAAACCTAAATTAGTGGATAAAGGATTATCACTAATTCGAATAGCAATCCTGAATGGTGATTTAAACGCAGTTAGATTATTAATAGATTTAAAAGATTCAGATAAAATACCATACGGTTATGTCATTAATTTAATTGAATGTTTAAAAACAGATAATGAGATAAATGTTAATCAATATGCATCATTTTTAATTGGGCAAGAGTATCTTACCTCCCCACAGATTGATCCAACAAGCGCATTGCAACAATTTGCTAATGCAACAGATATTGATGATCCATCTTTATCCTATTTTATTGCTTACGCTAAAATTGAAAAGCTAATTGAGGATTTATTAGATAATAAATACAGTTTTAGTGACGAAGATTATAAACATGAAAACAAAATAATTGATAAAGATACCTTAGAAAATATTCAAGAGAAAGCTTCTCGAGGCAATATAAAATCCCTACTTTATTTGAGCAAATATTATGTAAACGAAGTAAAGCTAAGTAAAGCTTTGATGTATTTTAATCAAGCTTGCTCACTAGCGTCTTCACGAGCATGTGAAATGTATCAGTTACAGTTCAAGCTTTCAGAAAATCGAGAATTTTACACTTTATTAGAAAAATTTGATAAAGATACACTTGATCCTGAAATAGCCATTGCCATTGCTAAATGGTGTGAATCACACCACAAGTATTTAGCTGCAATTTATTTCTATTCACATGTTGCTGATAACAATCCTCAATTATTTCTTCATATAGCTGATTTATATCCTAAAACAGAGCTTTTTACCTCCGAAAAAGATGCAGAAATATTGAAAAATTATATCAAGTACGTGAATTATGTTAAAAGTCCTAAAATCATGGAAAAGATTGCTTTCAAGTATGACGATGATTCAAATCTTGATCAAAAAATTTATTGGTTAGAAGCGGCTGCAAATGCGGGTAGTTTTTCATCTAAACAAACATTATCCGAAATGTATATGAAAGGCGATTATGTAACTCAAAATTATGACAAAGCAATTTACTGGCATCAAAGATACTGTTTCGATGAACAAGATGGATATACATGGGGAAGTTGTATTGCTTTAAATAAATTAAAACAAGATCCTCAATTACAACGTGCATTAGATAATGGTGATATGGAGGCCCAGTACAAAGTAGGTTCAATGTTTATTGAACATACAACATTGTATGAAATAGGGGTAGATTTACTTGAAAAAGCAGCCAAACAAGGTCATAGCTCAGCTGAACTGAGACTAATTTTGAATCGTAGTAAACGCAGCGATTTAAACTTTTCTCAATGATATTAAATTGAAAGTAAAATTATTTTATTAGATGGAATTGTTAATTTAAAAAAGAATAGATTAATAAATGAGTAGAAACTTGCTACTCATTTTGAATAAAATTATATTAATTAAGAAATGGCTTTTAATGCTAATTGCTCATTCTCAGAAACTGCTGAATTTTCTGTTTTTGCTAATGAGTTAACTAAAGCTAATCTGTCATTCATCACTTTGATTGCTTCTGAAAAATAGAAAGTTTTATTCATCGCTACAAATGTTGGTTGTGCAATAATACAAAGTGAGGCGTTTTCACCCGCTTCAACAACTAATAAACATACTTTTTGGCCATTCTCTTGCATATTTACGCTAACAACATCAGCTACTTTAGGTTGGTAAAACATTGGCTGTTGAGAAAAATACCAGCTTTTAGGCATTTGTGGCTTTAAAAAATTTGCTGCAACAATTGCATTAATGGATAATTCAATTTTTTGAGAGTCAGTTAACGCCAACGATTGACAGCTATCATAAAACTGATAATAAGCTGTTGCATCATCAACTGAAAAAGAAAACTCATTAAATACATCTGGAATTAATATTTTGCTAGCATAATTACAACGAAATAGCATTTCTGATGAAATTTCAAGCATTAAACTATCATATTCATTATCAAAATACCAACGCCAGCTGTCTGTTGGTCGAAAAGCCATTTTCATTGATATTTCATCCTTTCAAATTGAACTAAATTTGAACAAAATATATCATGATTTATATAAAAAATAAATAAAAATTTAAAATAAGAAAATTTTAATTATTTAATTTTTAAAAATTTTATGTCGATCCACTCAAGAACAAAATGATCTAAGTTAGATCTAAATTTAGATCTTAATGATCCTTTCGGATCAAATTTAATTTTAATGAAAATAGCATGTATATATAATTATAAATAACAAATTTTTAGCATAAAAAAAGGTGCTATTTAGCACCTTTTTATAATCAGTTAATAGAATTAACTTGCAACATTAATACGTTTCATATCAGTCATATAGCTACGAAGTTTACGTCCAATAACTTCGATTGGATGATGACGAATAGCTTCATTAACATCACGTAGTTGTGCGTTATCAACACTTCCTTCAGGGATTGCTTTCCCTAAATCACCAGCTTGTAACATTGGCATAAATTTCTCTTTTAATAATGGTACAGCAGCATTAGCAAATAAATAGTTACCATATTCAGCTGTATCTGAAATAACAACATTCATTTCATACAGACGTTTACGGGCAATAGTATTTGCGATAAGTGGTAATTCGTGTAATGATTCATAATAAGCTGATTCAGGTAAAATTCCAGACTCAAGCATGGTTTCAAATGCTAGTTCAACACCAGCTTTAACCATAGCAACCATTACAACTCCTTGATCGAAATAAGCTTGTTCATCAATCTTACCTTGGTATTCTGCCGCTTTTTCAAATGCAGTTTCACCTGTTTCTTTACGCCATTTCAATAAGTTAACATCATCGTTAGCCCAATCTTTCATCATAGTAGATGAAAACTCACCAGAAATAATGTCATCCATATGTTTACGATAAAGATCAGTCATGATCACTTTTAATTCTTTAGCTAACGCATTAGCGCGTAACTTAGCTGGATTTGATAAACGATCCATCATTAAGGTAATACCACCTTGTTTTAATGCTTCAGTGATCGTTTCCCAACCAAATTGTAATAATTTACACGCATATGCTGGATCTACGCCATCAGCAACCAATTTATCAAAGCAAAGTAATGATCCAGTTTGTAACATACCACATAAAATAGTTTGTTCACCCATTAGATCTGATTTAACTTCAGCAACAAAAGAAGATTGTAACACACCGGCACGATGACCACCTGTTGCTGCCGCCCATGCTTTAGCAATTGCTAGACCTTCACCTTTCGGATCGTTTTCTGGATGTACAGCGATCAAGGTTGGTACACCAAATCCACGTTTATATTCTTCACGAACTTCTGTTCCTGGACATTTTGGCGCAACCATAACGACAGTAATATCTGGTCGGATTTTTTCACCAACTTCAACGATATTAAAACCATGTGAGTAACCTAATGCCGCATCTTTTTTCATTAATGGTTGTACTGCTTGTACCACAGCAGAATGTTGTTTATCTGGAGTAAGGTTGATAACCAAATCAGCTGTTGGGATTAATTCTTCATAAGTTCCTACTTTAAAACCATTCTCAGTAGCTTTTTTCCATGATGCTCTTTTTTCATCAATAGCTTCTTTACGTAATGCATAAGCAATATCTAAACCAGAATCACGCATATTTAGCCCTTGGTTAAGACCTTGTGCACCACAACCTACGATGACAATTTTTTTACCTTTTAAAAAATTAGCTTCTGATGCAAATTCATCGCGCGCCATAAAACGACATTGACCTAATTGTTCTAATTTTTCGCGTAAATTTAGTGTATTAAAATAATTTGACATTATTCTCTCCATGAGTTGAATTTCTGATAATTAAGTTGTATGCACTATACCGTAAAAGCATAATTGCGGAAATTGATATATTTAGAATATTATGTTGCATAAATTGCAATATACTTGCTAAGTTAACTACTTTCTTTTACTCTAAGCCACCCCAGATAACTTAACCATTTATTTATTATGGATACTCGTTACAAGCAAGCTAATAAAGAAGCAAAACTTTCATTGCTACTGACTATCATTTACTTCGCTGCATGGGTAATTACTGCTTATATTGTCAAAAATCAAACCGGATTTTTGGGTTTACCATTATGGTTTGAACTATCCTGTATATTTGTACCATTGGGTTTTATCTTGTTGTGTTTTGTTATAGTAAAAAAACAATTTAAAAATATTTCACTAGAATAGGTCATTAAACCGTGCAATTAGATATTATTCTTCCTCTTGTTATTTATCTTATATTTGTATTTGCATTATCAATTTATGCATATGCAAAACGAAAAAAAGTAAACCAATTTACTGATTATTTTATTGGTAATCGGACTATGGGCGGTTTTTTACTGGCAATGACTTTAGCTGCAACTTATATTAGTGCCAGTTCTTTTATCGGTGGTCCAGGTGCTGCTTATAAATATGGTCTCGGTTGGGTTCTGTTGTCGATGATTCAAGTTCCTACCGTATTATTATCACTTGGTATTCTTGGCAAAAAATTCGCAATTTTAGCGCGTAAATACAATGCAATAACGCTAAGTGATATGCTCTATTCTCATTATAAAAGCAAACTAATTGTATGTTTTGCCAGTATTGCGCTTATTGCGGCTTTTATTGGTGCTATGACCGTACAATTTGTCGGTGGAGCCCGATTACTACAATCATCTGTAGGTATTCCCTATGATATAGGATTACTTATTTTTGGTATTGGTACCGTAATTTACACAGCTTTTGGCGGATTTAGAGCCAGCATATTAAATGATGCATTTCAAGGGTTGGTAATGATGATTGGCGCCATTTTGTTATTAGTTGCCATTATTTATGCTGGCGGTGGCATTACAAATATAGTTGATCGTTTAAATCAGATCGATCCTGCTTTATTAACACCTCAAGGCCCTGACAATTTTATGGACTTTCCATTTATGGCATCATTCTGGGTTTTAGTCTGTTTTGGAGTTGTTGGTTTACCTCATACCGCTGTTCGTTGTATGGCTTATAAAGATAGTAAGGCTGTTCATCAAGGCATTATTATTGGTACTGCTGTTGTGACAGTCATCATGTTAACAATGCATCTATCTGGCGCACTTGGAAGAGCAATAATAAGTGATTTAATTATTCCAGACCAAATTGTACCAACATTAATTATAAAGGTTTTACCTCCTTTAGCCGCAGGAATTTTTTTGGCAGCACCATTATCAGCAATTATGTCCACCATTAATGCACAATTATTACAAGTTTCATCTGTAATTATTAAAGACCTGTTCTTAACGATGAGACCAAATACTAAATTTAGTGATAAAATGCTTACTCGCATATCAATTATCATCACCTTTATTTTTGGTGGTTTATTAATTGTCGCTGCATGGAACCCACCAGAAATGATCATATGGCTTAATTTATTAGCTTTTGGTGGACTTGAAGCAGTATTCTTATGGCCTCTAGTACTAGGATTATATTGGAAAAAAGCTAATTCAACAGGTGCTTTTTGCTCGATGTTTGCTGGTGCTATAAGCTACACATTACTTGCTGTTTATAACATTAAAATTTATGCTTTCCATCCAATAGTGCCATCATTACTTATTGGATTAGTTATATTTATTATTGCCAATCATTTTGGCCAGACGGGAAAATATTATGCCTTGGATTCAACTCAGAATTAACACAACTAGTGATTTAGCTGAAAGTATTAGCGAACAATTAGAAGAATCAGGGGCAGTGTCAGTCACTTTTCAAGATACTTTTGATAACCCTGTTTTTGAACCTTTACCTGGTGAAACAAAACTTTGGGGGAATACCGATGTTGTCGGATTATATGATGCTGAAACAGATATTGACGAGTTAAAATCAATTTTAAATCTTGAGCAATATTCTTATAAAATCGAACAATTGGAAGATAAAGACTGGGAACGAGAATGGATGGATAATTTCCATCCAATGCAATTTGGTAAACGATTGTGGATTTGCCCTAGCTGGCGTGAAATACCCGATCCTAATGCGGTTAATGTAATGTTGGATCCGGGTTTAGCTTTCGGTACAGGTACTCATCCTACGACGGCTTTATGTTTAACTTGGCTAGATAGTCTCGATCTTAATAACAAAATTGTGATCGATTATGGATGTGGTTCAGGTATTTTAGCCATTGCTGCGTTAAAATTAGGTGCAGCAAGAGTTATAGGCATTGATATTGATCCTCAAGCGATCCAAGCAAGTCATGACAATGCTGAACGTAACAAAGTAAGTGAAAAGATTGAGCTTTATTTAGCAAAAGATATTCCTAATAATTTACAAGCTGATGTGGTAGTAGCTAACATTTTGGCGGGCCCGTTGAAAGAACTTAAACCCCAGATTAGTAAATTAGTAAAGCCATCAGGAGAACTTGGACTATCTGGAATTTTGGCTAATCAATCGCAAAGCGTATGTGAAGCATATCAAACTGAGTTTGTCCTTGATCCGGTTATTGAACAGGATGAATGGTGCCGTATAACCGGTAAAAAATTATAAAAAATTAACATTACCCCTTTTAACTTCGAGAAAAAATGCGTAATATAGCCGGCCTTAATTCGCTTAGTATCGGCAAGGTCAATTTAAAAAATAATCTGATTGCTGCTCCAATGGCAGGAATCAGTGATAAACCGTTTCGGAATTTATGTCACCGCTTTGGTGCTGGAATGACTGTCTCTGAAATGTTTTTAGCAAATTCTGATGTTTGGCATACTGATAAATCAGCATTAAGAATGATTTCAAATGATGATGTCGGTATACGTGCAGTTCAAATAGTTGGCTCAGACCCCGACGAAATGGCGAGAGCGGCTGAATTTAACGTCAAACATGGAGCTCAGTTAATTGACATCAATATGGGGTGTCCGGCTAAAAAGGTGAATAAAAAATTAGCTGGCTCTGCTTTAATGCAGTATCCAGAGCTAATAAAAACTATTTTGCAGAAAGTTGTTGGTGCTGTTGATGTACCAGTAACATTAAAAACTCGGACTGGATGGGATAAAAATAATAGAAATTGCATTGAAATCGCACAAATTGCGCAGGATTGTGGCATAAAGGCCATTACTATTCATGGGCGAAGTCGTGCATGCTTATTCAATGGAAAGGCTGAATATGAATCCATTAAAGCAGTTAAAGAAAAGGTAACTATTCCGGTAATTGCAAATGGTGATATTTGTACCCCAGAACAAGCAAAAGATGTTTTTAAATATACGCAAGCTGATGGTATAATGATCGGCCGAGCGGCACAAGGGCGACCTTGGATATTTGAAGAAATTGCATTCTATTTAACACACGGACAGTTAAAGAAAAATAAGTCAATTGATGAAGTTGAGCAAATAGTGTTAACACACCTTGAAGAACTTTATCAATTCTATGGAGAATACAAAGGATTACGGATTGCCAGAAAGCATGTAAATTGGTATACCAAGAACTATGCTGACAGCAATCAATTCAGGCGCTTATTTAGTGTACTTAGCAATTCATGTGAGCAAGTAAAAACACTAAAAGCATTTTTTAGTCAAATTAGAAACAAATAAAAGAGTTAAATATACTATGTCAGAACAACGCGTTACAGCTGCAGCACTTAAATTTACAACTGTAAACTCACAAGACCAAATAACACAAAAACCTTTGCGAGATTCGGTAAAACAAGCTTTAAAAAACTATTTATCACAATTAAATGGTGAAGATCCTACTGATCTATATGAATTAGTGTTAGCTGAAGTTGAACACCCATTCCTTGATATGGTTATGCAATATACTCGTGGCAATCAAACTCGAGCAGCAAATATGCTTGGTATCAACCGTGGTACTCTACGCAAAAAATTAAAACAATATGGAATGAGTTAGTCTAAATCTCTAAAACCATATTATAGGATTATTTAAAAGCGTCTTCTTTGGAGGACGCTTTTTTTGTTCTCAATATATCAATTAGATGTTATTTACGCTGAAAAACGTTTAATTAATGTAGGAGTTAAAGTCAATATTTGTCGCGACTCTTGAGGATTTTGAATACGATTTAGTAAAGTTTCGACTGCTAACTGGCCTAATTCTTCTTTTGGTTGATGGATAGTTGTCAAAGAAGGAGTCATGTATTGCGCAATTTCAATATCATCATAACCAATAATAGCGATATCTTTGCCAACTTCAAGACCATTTCGATATAGAGTTTGGTAAGCACCAATTGCCATGGCATCATTAAAACAAAATACCGCTTCCGGCGGAATCGGTAAATCTAATAATTGCTGCATAGCAATCACGCCAGATGAAAAGTGAAAATCCCCTTGTACTTCATAGCCGTCAAGTATGGTTATATTAGCGGCTTGCAGAGCATTTCTAAAGCCTTTTAAACGCAATTGAGATTGGTTATTATTCAATGGCCCAGTAATACAAGCAATCTTTTTATAATTTTGTTCAATGAGATAATTGGTAGCTAAAGTAGCACCATATAAAGAATGATCCTTTATAATATCATAAAGAGCACTAAATGGTGTCCGGTCCACCATAACTATGGCAAGTTTAGGATATTTAGTGAATATCTGTTGTGGGATTGGCTGAGTTTCAGTACACATTGTTAGTAAACCATCAACACGTTTTTGTAATAAATGTTCAATATTAATTAACATTCGTTGCTGGTCACCTTCGGTATGACATAATATTAAATTATACCCCAGCCTATAACAACATCTCTCAACGCCCTGCACGACTTCTGAAAAGAAGGGGTTATTACTTGCTGTTACTACCATACCAATAGTAAATGTTTTATTACTTTTTAAACTTCGAGCAATGGCTGAAGGTGTATAATTTAATTGTTTGATTGCCAATTCAACTTTTTTGCGAATAGTTGGACTAACATAACGGTCATTATTAATGACATGAGAGACAGTTGATGTCGATACTTTCGCAAAATTTGCGATATCCTTCATAGTTGCCAAGTCGAAACTACCTATTTACTTTGTTGTTCAAGAAACTCTTCTACTTCATTTCGAGATGGTACTGCTGTTTGAGCTCCCGGTTTCGTAACTGATAATGCACCAGCTGCATGGGCATATTTAATCGCTTGTTCTAAAGTTTTACCTTCTAACAACGCGGTAACTAACATACCATTGAAAGTATCACCTGCACCAATAGTATCAATTGCTTTGACTTTAAATCCAGCAATGATTGCCCCTTGTTGTGCAGAACTTACCCAGGCACCTTTACAGCCTAAAGTAATAATAACCGTTTCGATACCTTTTTTATGTAAAAAGGTCGCAGCTTGCTCGGCATCTTTTTCCGTTAAAACTTTAATACCTGTTAAGTATTCAGCTTCAGTTTCATTAGGGGTAATAATATCAATGTGTTTAAGTAAATCATCTGATAATTTTTGTGCTGGAGCCGGATTTAAAATAACTTGAGTCTGATGTTGTTTAGCCAATTTTGCTGCTTGTTCAATTGTTGCCAACGGTGTTTCCAATTGCATTAAAATAGCATCAGCATTGATAATATCTTCTTTATATTTAAGTAAATATTCTGTAGTAACTTGTGCATTTGCACCAGCATGGATAGCAATTTGATTTTCACCTTGTGCATTAACTAAAATCAAAGCTACCCCAGTATTTTGCCCTTCAATACAAGCTACTGAACAAGTATTAATATTATCATTGTTAAGCTGCTGTTTAATTTTGTTACCTAGTTCATCATTTCCGACAGCAGCAATAAATTGAATATTTGCACCCAATCGACCTGCTGCAACAGCTTGGTTTGCCCCCTTACCACCGAAAGAAATTTTATAGTTTGATCCTGATAATGTTTCACCCGGTTTAGGAAACTTAGGAACATTTAAAATATGATCAACATTAACACTACCTAAGACAATCAATTTTTTACGTTTCATTTATCTAATTCCTAATTAAATAGGACGTTTATCACGTCCTATACTAATCTATTTACTAATTAATTTTAACTCCACAGGAATACTCGGACTGACTTTTTCACCTTTTATAACTTTATCAGCGATTTCGACCCCAATTGCGCCAATTTTATCGGGTTGTTGTGCCACAGTTGCAGCTAATTTACCGCGTTCTACAGATTTGATACCATCATCAGTACCATCGAATCCAACGATCAAAATGTCAGTTCGACCAGCGGTTTGAATCGCTCGCATTGCACCTAATGCCATTTCATCATTTTCTGCAAATACAGCTTGAACAGTGGGATAAGCCGTTAATAAATTTTGCATAACATTCATACCTTTAGCTCTATCAAAATCCGCAGGCTGTGCCGTTAAAATGGTAAAATTATTTTCTTGTTGTGACTGATTAAATCCTTCACCTCTTTCACGTGAAGCCGAAGTACCTACAATTCCTTGTAGTTGAATGACTTTTGCCTGTTTACCTAACTTATTAACAATAAAATCACCAGCCATTTTACCGCCAGCAACATTGTCTGATGCTATATGGCTAACTACCTCACCTTTCACTGAACCACGGTCAAGGGTTATAACAGGAATATTTGCTTTGTTAGCCGCTAGAACAGCGTTACCAACTGCTTCCGAATCTGTCGGATTAATTAAAATAATCTTTGTTCCTTTAACAATTGTATCTTCAACATTTGCTAACTCTTTGGCGGGATTATTTTGGGAATCTAACACTACTAAATCGTAACCTAGTTCATTAGCTTTTTTTACGGCTCCCTCTTTTAAAGTAACAAAAAATGGATTGTTTAGCGTGGATATTATTAAAGCAATATTCTCTTTTGCCGAAGCTTGAAAGACAAATAAAAAACTTATTAATACAGCAATGTACTTATTTAATCTCATAACTTTCTCCTAGCTACTTTTATTAAAAAAATTACTTATTAGTTTTTTTATCAACTAAAACCGCAAGTAATATGACGCCACCTTTGACTATCATTTGATAATACGCATCGACCCCTAACATATTTAAGCCATTATTCAAAAAACCTAGAATTAACGCACCGATTAGGGTCCCAATAATTTTACCGCGCCCTCCTGACATACTTGTGCCGCCAAGAACAACAGCAGCAATTGCATCCATCTCGTAACCAGTTCCTGCTGTAGGTTGAGCTGAGGACAATCTTGAAACCTCAATTGTACTGGCAACAGCACACAGTAAACCACTCATCGCATAAACAATAATTTTTACCTTATCAACATTGATACCTGATAATTGTGTTGCTGATTCGTTACCGCCAAGGGCATAAATATAGCGACCTAAACGCGTATATTTCAACAAATACCATGCCGCGGCAAACACAACCAACATAATGATAATTGGTACTGGAATACCGAATACTCGACCAAATGCGATCCATTCAAACATTTCGGAATTATCATTAGTACCAATAGAAATTGGACTTCCTTTTGTATATACCAGTGTTGCACCACGTAAGATTAACATCATCACTAATGTTGCAATAAAAGCTTGAAGCTTTCCTTTCGCGATAATGACTCCAGAAAAGGCCCCTAATATTGCACTTAAAATTAAAGCAGCACATATAGCAATAAAAGGGGAAATGTCGGCACCAATCATCGATGCGGTCACAGCGCCCGCTAGTGCAAATATCGAGCCAACTGTAAGATCAATACCGGATGTTAGAATGACTAAGGTCATTCCAACCGCAATAATGGCGTTAATTGAGGTTTGCTGCAAAATATTAAAAATATTATTTAACGTGAAAAAGTTATCACTTAAACATGAAACGATTAAGATTAATACCAGTAACGTTATTAATGACTTCTGCTCAACTAATACATTTTTGAGCGTTTTATTTTGCAGCATCAGATTTCTCCTGTGTTTTTCCTACGGCAGCGGCCATAAGTTTTTCTTGTGTTGCTTCATTAATAGTAAAATTTCCGGTTACTTTTCCTTCATGAATAACTAAAATACGATCACTCATGCCAAGAATTTCGGGCATGTCGGACGAAACTAAGATAACACTTAATCCTTGTTGTTTGAATTGATTGATCAGTTGATAAATTTCCTTTTTAGCGCCAACATCAACACCTCTGGTTGGTTCATCCAAAATTAATATGCTTGGGCGTGTCATTAATCCTTTAGCAATAGCAACTTTTTGTTGATTACCACCTGATAATAAACCTATAGTTTGATTAATTGATGGGGTTTTAATATTGAATAGTCCCACATAATCATCAACCGCTCGTCGTTCATTTTTTAGTTTTAACTGTTTAAATTGATTAACAAAATAACCAAGGGAGTTGAGTGACATATTATCTTTCACTGACATGCCTAAAATTAATCCATCTCTTTTGCGGTCTTCAGAGATATAAACAATGCCGTTCATTAAACCATCTTTTGGCGAACGTGTTTTAATGGCTTTGCCATTTAAAGTTATTGTTCCTGATTTAGCGGGATTTGCGCCATAAATCATCTTCATCAACTCGGTTCGTCCAGCCCCCATAAGACCAGAGATGCCTAATATTTCTCCTTCATGAAGAGAAAAACTAACATCATTCACACCATCACCAATAAGGTGGTTAACCTGTAACGTGATATTTCCTTTTTCCATTTCGATGCGTGGATATTGTTCTTCAAGCTTACGACCCACCATCATCTCAATTAAACTATCTTCATCCAATTGCGTGATCTTCTTTTCACCCACAAATTGACCATCACGTAATACAGTCACTGCATCGCAAATTTGAAAGATTTCTTTTAGACGATGAGAGATATAGACAATGCCACAATTTTGTTTTTTGAGTTTATTAATGACTTCAAATAATGAAGCGGTTTCTGTATCGGTGAGAGCATCGGTTGGTTCATCCATAATGATAACTTTAGAATCAAAACTTAGCACTTTGGCAATTTCAACCATTTGCTGTTCACCAATCGACAAATCACTAATCAATCTTCGACTGTTATAATTCAAATGCAATTGCGCTAATAATTTATCGGCTTCAGCATAGGTTTTTTGCCAATCAATACAACCGAATTTATTGGTAAATTCTCGACCTAAAAAGATATTTTCGGCGATGGATAATTGCGGTATTAAATTCAATTCTTGATGAATTATACCTATTCCGGCTAATTGCGAAGCTTTGGGACCATTGAAGTTAACTTTACTACCTTGATAAATAATTTCACCAGAATCTTTTTTATATATTCCTGTGAGTACTTTCATTAATGTAGATTTACCCGCGCCATTTTCGCCGATTAAGGCCATAACTTGACCAGCTTTAACAGTCAGATTAGCGCCTGAAAGCGCTTTAACACCGGGAAAAGATTTAGATATATCAGTAAGCTGTAATAAAATATCACTCATAAAATTCCCATTATTTTAATTGTTGTTTTTAAAAAATTACTCCCGACTGTAGAATAATATTCGCGTAAGGTGAACATTCACCAGTCCTAATTACCGCTTTGCATTCGCTGGTTTGCTGTTTTAACATTTCGTGAGTGACATATTCTATATCAATTATATTTTGTTGTGATTCCTCAATTTGTTTAATCTGAGCTAATATTTTTTTATTTATCTCTGGATTATGTTCAAGGATCTCTTCTGCCAGAAGAACTTTTTCAATTTGCATAGATTCAGTTACAGTTTCCAAAACTTGCATAAAAGATGGCACGCCAGAAGTCAACGCCAGATCTATTCTTTCAACATTTTCAGGGATGGGTAAACCTGCATCACCAATAGCAATTTGATCGGTATGTCCCATTTTGGCTAAAGTTTGAACTATTACTGAATTGAACAACTTACTTTTATACATAATGCAATCCTAAGAATAATAATGAAATTGTTTATCGAAACGTTTCGATGAAGGCATGATTTATCAAAATCAAAGATATAATGAATTAAAATTAAATGAGTTGCAATGAATAAAATATGTATATTTGATACGAATCTACATAATTATTCATTATTAAAATGACATGAACCAATGAAAAAATAGATTGATAATGAACTTTAGTTAAAAGTTTGTTAAAATGATGCGATTTTTAAATTATTTAATCTGGAGAACTCTATGGCAGGTCATAGTAAATGGGCCAATACCAAACACCGCAAAGCAGCTCAAGATGCTAAGCGCGGTAAAATCTTTACCAAAATTATTCGCGAACTTGTAACGGCAGCCAAAATTGGTGGTGGCGATCCAGCGTCTAACCCTCGTCTACGTGCTGCTATGGACAAAGCATTATCTAATAACATGACTCGAGATACCATGAATCGAGCTGTTGCTCGTGGTGTCGGTGGTGAAGATGATACTAATATGGAAACTATCATCTATGAAGGTTATGGACCTGCAGGTACTGCAGTAATGGTTGAATGCTTAAGTGATAACCGAAACCGTACTGTATCTGAAGTTCGTCACGCTTTCACTAAAACTGGCGGTAATCTAGGTACTGACGGCTCAGTATCTTATTTATTTACTAAAAAAGGTGTGATCTCTTATCCTGCAGGCACTGATGAAGATCAAGTAATGGATGCGGCACTTGAAGCTGGTGCTGATGATGTGGTTACTTATGATGATGGTGCAATTGATGTATTTACTACACCTGAATCATTCGGTGAAGTTAAAGATGCACTCGATGCTGCTGGTTTAGTGGCTGAATCCGCTGAAGTTTCAATGATTCCAGCAACCAAAGTTGATCTTGATATTGAGTCTGCACCAAAATTACTACGTCTTATCGATATGCTTGAAGATTGTGATGATGTTCAAGAGGTTTATCATAACGGAGAAGTGTCAGACGAAGTTGCTGCAACACTCTAATGACTATTATTCTGGGTATTGACCCAGGCTCTCGTTTGACGGGTTATGGCGTAATTCGTCAAACGGGACGACAACTCACCTATCTTGGCAGTGGCTGTATTCGCACTGCTGTCGATGACTTACCCACACGTTTGAAACGTGTCTATGCAGGAGTAAGCGAAATCATTCTTCAATTTCAACCGAACATGTTTGCTATTGAACAAGTCTTTATGGCACGTAATGCCGATTCTGCTTTAAAATTGGGTCAAGCACGAGGCTCTGCAATTGTCGCAGCAGTCAATCATGATTTACCCGTTTTTGAATATGCTGCACGCTTGGTCAAACAAAGTGTAGTTGGCACTGGAGCTGCCGACAAAAAACAAGTTCAACATATGGTTAGACTACTATTAAAATTACCTGCAAGTCCTCAAGCAGATGCGGCAGATGCACTAGCTATAGCAATTACCCATGCCCATATGAGTCAACAATTAATCAAATCACGTAAATAATCTAATACTATTCCATATTAACGCCCTGCGTTTATAACTTAAAAACCCCTTTGCTCAACTTTTATTCAACTGTATGAAAACTGTTAAACAAAATATCGAATAGGTAATCTATTAAAAGTTAGATAAAAAAAGCACCAATATTATTGGTGCTTTAAATTGATATTAATTATTCATTAACTATTTCTCTGTTTTACCAGTATAGTTAGCAGGCAACACCACTTTATTCTTATGTTTAGTGAATAATTTCGTTATAAACAAGAAGAATAACGGAACATAGAATATCGCTAAGAACGTCGCCGTTAACATACCTCCAATAACCCCAGTACCTACCGCATTCTGACTTACAGAACCGGCACCGCTACTGGTAGCCAGTGGATAAACACCGAGGATAAAGGCAAATGAAGTCATTAAAATTGGGCGTAAGCGTAAGCGACACGCTTCTAATGTTGCATCAATTAATGACTTACCTTCTTTTTCAAGCGCATCTTTAGCAAATTCTACGATCAGAATAGCATTCTTAGCCGATAGACCCATTGTTGTTAATAGACCAACGATAAAGTAGATATCATTATCAAGGCCTCTAAACATAGTTGCATATACAGTACCAATAATACCTAATGGGATAACGAATAAGATAGAAATAGGTACAGTCCAACTTTCATATAATGCAGCTAACGATAGGAACACTACGATAAGTGAGATAATATAAAGTGTTGTCGTTTGTGAACCTGTTTGACGTTCTTGGTAAGAAATATCTGTCCAATCATACGAGAAACCTTTCGGTAAGTTTTTAGATAGTTCTTCCATTATTGCCATAGCTTGTCCTGAACTCATACCTGGTGCAGCAGCTCCACTGACACCCATGGCTGCAACGCCATCATAACGAACTAGAGATGGCGAACCATAACTCTTAGTTGTAGTGGCAAATGCATCATAAGGAACCATTTCACCTTTTTGATTTTTAACATGCCAAAAGCTGAAATCATCAGGTAACATTCGATAAGCCGAATCTGATTGTAAATAGACTTTTTTAACCCGATTGTTATAAACAAAGTCATCAATATAAGCTGAACCCAATGCTGTTGAAAGTACGGTATTTACGCTACTTACTGCAACACCAAGTGCTTGAGCAGTTTCAAAATCAACATTAATCTTATATTGTGGAACAT
Organism: Gilliamella apis; assembly: GCF_030758615.1. Taxonomy (NCBI): domain Bacteria; kingdom Pseudomonadati; phylum Pseudomonadota; class Gammaproteobacteria; order Orbales; family Orbaceae; genus Gilliamella; species Gilliamella apis. The sequence goes on along the minus strand of NZ_CP132381.1, from coordinate 1,056,146 downwards.
CTAGCATACTACCTGGACGAACTTGTTGTAGATTAGGATTCTGTGCAGCTTGCCCCAATAATTGGAAAAATGCCCCCATTAGTGCCTCATGGCCAAGTCCAGCGGTATCTTTTAACATGTAAGAAAAACCATTTGCCATACCAAGTGATGGTACAGCCGGTACATTCGTAATAATGACCCGACCTTCAGTAATAGTAGAAGCGAATCCCCAACCACTACCAACTAATGCATCAACTTTTTGATCCGGGCGTTTACGTTCATCCCAATCTTTTAATCGAATAAAGCCAAGTCCCATGTTTTGTCCACGACCAACCATGCTAAAACCTGCAACTGTAAAAATCTCTCTGACTGAATCAGCTTTTTCATTCATATAAAATTGAGAGGTTTTGTTCAATACACCCATGGTTTGTTCTAATGTCGCACCGGGTGGTAACTCAACCATTACAATCAACACCCCCTGATCTTCATTTGGTAAGAAACCAGTTGGTAAACGGTTAAAGCCAAATACTAAGCCAACAACTATCAAGACATAGCAAACAAATGAAATCAGTGGATAACGAATAAACTTAATTACCCCTTTTTCATAGGCATATAAACTTTTGTTATACAAATTATTGAACTTATTGAAAAACCATTTAGTTCCAATTGAAAGCCACGTAAACGGAGGTATGGTTTGTAATTTTTCGCCTAATGTTGTTATCTTAACTTTATTTTTCGATGGTGCTTTTAAAATTTGTGCGCAAAGTGCTGGCGTTAATACAATTGCCATCAATACTGATAAAGCCATTGACGTTACAATTGTGATTGAAAATTGACGATATATCCCCCCTGCAGCACCACCATAAAATGCCATTGGTACGAATACGGCGGATAATACCACAGCAATACCCACTAATGCCGAAGTAATTTGTTCCATCGATTTAACCGTTGCATCATAAGGCGAAAGGCCTTCGTCATGCATAATACGTTCAACGTTTTCAATTACTACGATGGCATCATCGACCAGAAGACCGATGGCCAGCACCATAGCAAACATAGATAACGTATTAATGGTAAATCCAAATATATATAAAACTGCAAAGGTACCTAACAATACTACTGGTACGGTAATAGTTGGAATAAGTGTAGAACGCAGATTTTGTAAAAAGACATACATAACGATAACAACCAATATGATTGCTTCAATTAATGTATGCACAACGTTATTAATCGATAATTTAACAAACGGAGTTGTATCATAAGGATAGGCAAATTTGATATCTTCAGGAAAAATCTGTGATAATTCTTGAATTTTTTGGTCAACTTTTGCTGATGTATCGAGTTGGTTTGCTCCTGTCGCCAAATAAATACCTAAACCAGCTGATGGTTTACCGTCATAACGTGAAAGAAAGTTATAATCAGCAGCACCAATTTCAACATTGGCAACATCTTTTAATAAGATGTTTGAGCCATCTGTGTTAACACGTACTAAAATATTTTGAAATTGCTCAGGTGTTTTTAACCGTGATTGAGCTGTAATAGTTGCATTGAGCTCTTGACCTTCAGTTGCTGGTAAAGCACCTAATTGCCCTGCAGTAACCTGCGCATTTTGTGCTTGAATAGCAGCAATAATTTCTTCAATAGATAAATTAAAATAATTTAGTTTATTAGGATCTAACCAAATACGCATTGCATATTCAGAACCAAATAATTGAGTATCACCGACACCTTGTACACGACGTATCTGATCTTGTACTGTTGAATAAATAAAGTCAGCGATATCTGCTTGTGTTTTTTGAGGATTGGTAGAATAGAAACCAATAACTTTTAAGAAGTTGGTATTATTTTTAGCAACCGATACCCCATTTTTTTGCACGCTTTCTGGCAAACGAGATTTAATACTTTCTACTTTATTTAAGACCTGTACTTGCGCAAAATCAGGGCTAGTGCCGGGAGCAAAAGTCAGAGTGGTTTGTACAACCCCTTGAGCACTACTGGTTGATTTCATATAAATCAAATTATCCAAACCAGTCAAGTTTTGCTCAATCAATTGGGTAACTGTATTCTCAATAGTTTGAGCATCAGCCCCTGGATAAACAGCAGAAACCGTAACAGCTGGTGGTGCGATATCAGGATACTGTTCAACAGCGAGTAGCTTAATACATAAAGCACCGCCCAGCATCATCATGATAGCAATTACCCATGCAAAAACAGGTCTATCAATAAAAAACTTAGCCATAATTAACTCTACCCCTGTTTTATTTCACGCTGCTTTTGATGATATTGTCTAATTGCTCTTGAGAAAGAGTAGCTGGCTTATCTACTACTTGAGCCTTCATTGGTTGCCCCCTTTCTACTGCGGTTAAATTAAGTAAACCAGTAGTAATCACTTGTTCACCAACATCAATGCCACTGGTAACAACCCAATAACCACTGATGCCAGTATAAACTTTAATATCTTGACGATATTCAACTGTATTATCTGGTTTTAAAATCTTAGCTGTATATTGACCTTTTTGGTTACTAGTAATACCTTGCTGAGGAACTAGTACTGCATTTTTGATAGTACCTAATGTCAATTGTGGTTTTACAAACATCCCCGGTAAAATTTTACCTTCAGCATTTGAAAATTGTGATCGCAAAGTAACTGTTCCAGTCGTTTCATTAACCGTCATATCTGAAAATTTAATATTTCCAGATAGAGCATATTTTGATCCATCATTAAAAAACAATTCAACATTATCGCCTTGAGCTGGTTCATAAATTATATTTTCATCTTGAAGATATTTATTATAACGAGTTGCAGCTTCAGTCATATCAACATAAATTGGATCAAGTTGCTGTACCAAAGCTAATGGAGCAGCTTGCCCTGCTGACACTAATGCCCCCTCCGTGACACTTGATTTACCAATATACCCATCAATTGGCGAGTATACTTTCGTGTAGTCCAAATTAACTTTGGCTGCGTGCTCTGCTGCTTGAGCAACTAAAACACTTGCCTCAGCTTGTTTGGCATCGGCAGCCGCTTTATCATATTCTTGCTGACTGATAGATTTAGTATTCAAAAGTCCAGCATAACGCTTTAAGGTTAGTTGAGCTATATTAGCGTTAGCTTTCGCACTAGCTACACTGGCCACCGCACTATCATAATTCGCTTGATAAATGGCTGGGTCAATTTGATAAAGTGATTGACCAGCTTTAACATTTGAACTTTCTTCAAATTCTCGATTTAGTACAATCCCACTAACCTGTGGTCGGATTTCAGCGATCTGGGAAGCAACGACCCGTCCAGGTAAGTTTATTTTTAGAGTATAGTCTAAAGGTTCAACTTTAAAAACAGTTACCTTTGGTAATTGGCCAGCACCATCTTGTGATTGATTATTATCACAACTTGTTAATAACAATAGACTAGTTAATGCCGCTGGCAGAGTAAGTAATAGCTTATTAAATCTCATATAAAAAAGACCTCGGTAACTTAATAATTATTTTTTAAATAAAAACAATGAATATTATTCAAAAGTGATCGGAGATTTTACAAAAAATATGCATAGATTGTAAGAGTCTTAACGCCTTAATAGCACAGAGTTCTAAAAATTATCTGACTTATTAGCCTTAAAAGCAAATTAATAAAAAAATTCTATTGATAATTATGATTATTGCTAGAAATAAAGTAATATAGACTAATAGTTTTTTTGCGCTGTAATAAGTGAGTATGGATTTAACTTAAATGTAAAAAGTAAAAAAATTTCGTTGTGGTATTTTTTAATCCTTTTTTTTCAATTATATTATTGAATAATTTGAATCTATATTTAATTTAATTCTGAGTGGGTATTATGGATAATTTACGTACTGTTCTAATTGTAGTGGCATCCTTGGTCATCATTGCATTATTAATTCATGGGCTTTGGATCAATAAGAAAGAACGTTCTTCTTTATTTAAGTTAGGCAAAAAAGATAAATTCACAACAAATACTCAGCAATATGAAGACATCTATAATGATGAAGATGATGTGATTTTACTCACGCCAAAAAGCAAAACAAATCAGGACGATGCTAATATTTCTATTAATAAAGCACTAGTAGTAGAAGAAGAACAACTACCCCTTCAAGTTGATCTATTTTCAGATGATGACGAACAACAACCAAAAATCGAAACTAAGGTTTCTAATGAGTCGACTCACGATGTTCAACAGGATATCTTTACTGATGAGCCAATTAAAGAAACGCCTGAAATCGAAAAATCAACCAACACTAATGAGGATATAAAAACAGATGCTCCTCAACCTGAAGAAAAACTCGAAAAACAAGACAAACTAACGATAGACGATAGTGAAGAAAGCAAAACTGAAATTATTGTATTAAATGTTACTGGCTTAAATGGCAAGGAATTACAAGGTGATATGCTATTAGCTAGCATCATGCAATCAGGATTTCAATTTGGTGATATGCGTATTTTTCATCGCCATGTTGACCCAGCAGGTAATGGGCCGATATTATTTAGTTTAGCAAATATGATTAGTCCGGGGCATCTAGATCCCGAAACTATGCACGAATTTACAACACCAGGTGTATCAATTTTTATGGTTGCACCAACCCATGGAAACAATCAACAAAATTTCAAATTAATGCTACAAACAGCACAACGTATTGCCGATGATGTTAATGGTGTCGTTTTGGATGATGAACATCATATGATGACACCTCAAAAAATCGATAGTTATAAAGAACGCATAAAAAAAGCTTGTAATGAAATTTAAGCTAGCTATTTAAAATTCCTCATTTTTGCTGCTATTCCACTAAAAAATTAGTGGAATAGTCTGACTTATATTAGATAATTGACTATATTTAGTAAAATCTGTTGTTCTAAATACAGTTAAATACTATTTTAGTAATAAGCTTAAAAACCTTCTTGATAAATTAAGAGTTTAAAATCATGCCACAATCAAATTTAACTGAACATTCAGTAGCGCCATCTAGCTCTAACCAAGATGTAATAACACAGATCTCGACTTTACGTGATCTGATAAGACATCATGAATACTGTTATTATGTGTTAGATGCTCCCGAAATACCCGATGTGGAATATGATAAATTAATTAAACAGCTGCAAAATCTGGAGCTGACTCATCCTGAACTTATTACCCCTGACTCACCAACCCAACGTGTTGGAGGAGCACCATTATCACAGTTTTCGTCGATCAGACATCAATTACCTATGTTATCATTGGATAATGTTTTTGATGAATCGAGTTTTATCGCTTTTAATAAAAGAATAAAAGATCGCTTAGAGCTTGATGAAGAGCAAGCCGTTGAATACTGTTGCGAGTTAAAACTTGATGGATTGGCGGTAAGTCTGTTATATGAAAATGGCCAATTAATTCAAGCTGCTACACGAGGAGATGGAACGACTGGTGAAGATATTACAGCCAACGTTCGAACAATAAAAACTATTCCACTCGTATTGCAGGGTGAGAATATTCCGTCTCGCCTAGAAGTTCGAGGTGAAGTTTTTATGACGCATAAAGGTTTTGCTAAATTAAATGCAGAAGCTGAAAAACGTAACGAAAAAATATTTGCTAACCCTCGTAATGCTGCTGCCGGTTCATTAAGACAGTTAGATCCTAAAATCACGGCTAAAAGACCACTTACTTTTTTCTGTTATGGCGTTGGTATTAATGAAGGAGCAGATTTACCCAATACTCACTATGCAAGACTAATGCAATTTAAAGCTTGGGGCCTACCAGTAAGTGACAAAGTTCAAATTCGCCATGGTGCACAAGAAGCACTAGATTATTTTAAGCAAATTGGTGATCAAAGAATGTCATTAGACTTTGATATCGATGGTGTTGTAATCAAAGTCAATAGCATTGCTGAACAAGAACAACTTGGTTTCGTTGCTCGTGCACCTCGTTGGGCTACTGCATTCAAATTTCCAGCACAAGAAGAAGTAACAAAGTTAAATAAAGTTGACTTTCAAGTCGGGCGTACTGGTGCGATAACGCCAGTAGCCAGATTAGAGCCAGTATCAGTTGCTGGGGTAATTGTCAGCAATGCCACACTGCATAACAGCGATGAAATCATCCGGTTAGGTATTCGTGAGGGTGATTATGTCACCGTTCGTCGAGCTGGCGATGTTATTCCACAAATTGTCGCAGTAATTAAAGATCGAAGACCTGCTGATACTAAAGAAATTATTTTTCCAACTCACTGCCCGATTTGTGGTTCAATCATTGTCCGTGATGAAGGGCAAGCGATATCTCGTTGCGCAGGGGGATTAATTTGTCAAGCACAACGCAAAGAAGCTTTAAAACATTTTGTTTCTCGTCGAGCGATGAATGTCGAAGGTTTAGGCGATAAAATAATTGAACAATTAGTTGATAAAGAATATGTCGAAACACCAGCAGATCTTTATAAACTCACAGTGCCAATTTTATGTTCATTAGATAAAGTTGGCGAAAAACTAGCCAATAATTTATTGGGCGCATTAGATAAATCTAAAAATACAAGTTTGAATCGATTTATTTTTGCGCTTGGTATTCCGAATGTTGGTGAAGTCACTGCGGAAAATTTAGTTAATCAATTAGGAAATTTAACCGCAATTGAAAACGCATCTTTGGAACAATTACAATCGGTAAATGATATTGGCGCTGTTATTGCAGAAAGTATTATCGACTTCTTTCAAGAACCTCATAACCGCACAGTAATTGATCAGTTAATTAGTGAGGAAATTGGTATACACTGGCCAGATGTTGAAATACAACTGCTAACAACTGACTCACCATTTTCTGACAAAACCGTCGTGTTAACAGGAACTTTATCAATATTAACACGTGACGAAGCAAAAGCTAAATTAAAACAACTTGGTGCTAAAGTAACAGGTAGTGTTTCAAAAAAAACCGACTTTGTAATTGCTGGAGAAGCAGCTGGTTCAAAATTAACCAAAGCTCAAGAACTTGGAATAAAAGTGATTGATGAACAAGAATTGATAAACTTATTAAATCAATGAATATAAAATAGTGGAGTATATTAAGCTAATCAAGCAAAATGGCTTAATCCCAAATTCAAGGAGAAAATTATGCCTTTATTAGACAGTTTTAAAGTTGACCATACCAAAATGAAAGCGCCTTTTGTACGAATAGCCAAAACCATGGTAACCCCAAAAGGCGATGATATTACGGTATTTGATCTTCGCTTTACCATTCCTAATAAAGCACTATTACCTGAAAAAGGTATTCATACCTTAGAGCATTTATTTGCAGGCTTTATGCGTGACCATTTAAACAGTGATAAAGTTGAAATCATTGATATCTCACCAATGGGTTGCCGAACTGGTTTTTATATGAGTTTAATTGGCAAACCAGAAGAATCTTCAGTTGTTAATGCTTGGTTGCAAGCTATGCATGATGTTATGAATGTAAAATCTCAATCAGAAATTCCTGAATTGAATGAATATCAATGCGGAACCTATACCATGCACTCTTTAGATGAAGCCAAAGCGATTGCTGAAAAAATTATCCAAACTGGAATTGGAATATGCCATAATCAAGACATCGCATTAACCGATGAACAACTAGCCTCCATTAATAATTAGGAAATATTTATGCCAAATGTAGTGATTGATTTTTTAGAAGGACGCACCATTGAACAAAAACGTGAAATGGCAAAACGGGTAACTGATGCCATTGTTGAAACGCTTAACTGTAAACCTGAAGCGGTACAAATTATTATGCATGAAGTCTCAAAAGATCAAATTGCTAATGGTGGCGTACTAAGATGTGACAAAGATTAATAAATTTTTTATTAACAGATAAAAATTAACCTCAAAACTACTGATAGATTTTGAGGTTAAACGATTAAAGAATAATAATAACTAAATCAAAAAAACGATAACTCCTTAAAACTCACCTTTTAAAGTGTTAGTGATTACAGTGGTGTAAATGTAATAAATGCCCCAATTTATTAGCTTTAGTCGCTAAATAATGCTCGTTGCTCGGGTTTTCGCCTACTTCCAAAGGTACTCTTTCAGTAACATTAATACCTGCTTGCTCAAGAACTTTTATCTTTTCTGGATTATTCGTTAATAATCTAACTTGAGAAACATTTAATAACCTTAGCATATCAGCACACAAAGTAAAATCACGCTCATCAGCAGCGAAACCTAATTGCTCATTTGCTTCAACCGTATCTAACCCCTGATCTTGAAGCGCATAAGCCCTAATTTTATTTAGCAAACCGATATTACGCCCTTCTTGACGATGATAAATCAAGACACCTTTACCCTCTTTAGCTATCTGCTTCAATGCAGCTTCTAATTGAAAACCACAATCACAACGTAAACTAAATAATGCATCGCCCGTCAAACATTCTGAATGAACGCGTGTTAATATGGATGAATGATCATTAATGTCACCAAACACTAATGCGACATGATCCTTACCTGTTGCAATTTCTTCAAAACCAACAATAGTAAAACATCCCCAAGGGGTTGGTAGTTTAGCTTGTGCAACATGTTTTAATTGCATTATTATCTCCAAGTTTCGTCACAACATGATTAAGATTTTTTAAAAATAAATCGTATTTCCATGTTAAAATAAATAAATTTTTATGCTTAATTGAGTTTTAAATGGGGTTAGTAATAAAAAAAACAATAGTGCCATTGATCTTATTTCTGATTATACCTTTATCTGTTATAACCGTAAATTGGCAGTGGCAACCAACGTCAATAAATAATACATCTAAATATTTATTTTGGGTAACTGAAACTGCTAGTTTTCCGTGGGCAATAATAACATCTGGACTGTTTTTTTTACTCTTTTACCTAAAACTAGTTAATAAAAATAAAAAAACATTATTACTATTATGGCTAGTTTTAGTCAGTGCTATGTTAGGTGGTCAAATTATTAAAAGCATAATCAAACAACAAACTGCTGAAGCCAGACCTTATGTGATATGGTTAGATAAAGAGTTTAATCTTAATCAACAGCAATTTTATTCACAAGCAAGAGCAGAACGTAAAGCTAATATTGAAAAATTGTTAGCCAATTCAACCATTATTCCTAGATGGCTATCTAATCATTGGCAGAATGAAACAGGTTATGCTTTTCCTTCTGGGCACACCTTATTTGCAGTAACTTGGGCTTTATTAGCCATAATACTACTAAGTTTTAAACGACATTTTTTTATTGTATCAATCATTACTATTTGGTCATTGCTCATTGAAACGAGTCGGCTATTACTAGGCATGCATTCTGCTTATGATTTAATATTAGGGATATTGCTTGCTTGGTTAATTTCACTTATCTGCTGTTTTTATGTTAAAAAATGGCATATAGTAATGGAATAACACTAGGAAAAAGAATAGTTTTAAAGAAAAGAATTAGATTAAATCAATATTTTTAATAAAATAATAAGGTTAGCATTATGAAATTAGTAATATCAATTTTATTGATAATTCTTATTTTCGCCATTTCGATAACAATAGGTTCAGCTAATAATCAAATAGTGACTTTTAACTATTTAATTGCTAAAACTGAAGTCAGATTATCAGTATTATTGGCAATATTATTTGGCTCAGGTTTTTTAGTTGGTTGGATATTAACTGGAATATATTTCTTAAAATCTAAATTCCAACATTCATCGACTAAACGTAAATTAAATAAATTGCAAAAAAAATATGATGAAGACATATCAAATCATCAAAAAATGAATTTAACCAATACCAATTAAAATAGGTAATTATGTTTGAATTGTTATTTCTGTTACTGCCAATAGCCGCTGCCTATGGCTGGTATATGGGTGACAGGAATGCCAAACAAAAATATTTAAATCAATCGAATCGATTATCTCGAGAATACGTAGATGGTCTAAATTTTCTTTTGTCTAATCAAAAAGATAAAGCGGTTGACATCTTCCTTGATCTACTTAAAGAGGATGAAGGTACTCTCGAAGCGCATCTAACATTAGGAAACTTGTTCCGTTCGAGAGGCGAAGTTGATCGAGCAATACGTATTCATCAAGCATTAATGGAAAGTTCATCATTATCATTCGATCAACGATTATTGGCAATTCAGCAACTCGGCCGAGACTACATGGTTGCAGGCCTTTATGATCGTGCTGAAGAGATGTTTTTACAATTAGTTGATGAAGAAGACTTCCAGCAACATGCTCTACAACAATTACTTATTATTTATCAATCTACAAGTGAGTGGATCAATGCAATAAATACCGCATCTAGACTAGTGAAACTTGGCAATGAAAAATATAAAATCGAAATCGCCCAATTTTATTGTGAACTAGCCGTACTCGCTATATCTAATGATGATTTAGATCAAGCATACAACCTATTAAAGAAATCCGCGACAGCCGATGCTAACTGTGCTCGCACGTCATTAATGCTTGGACGAGTATTCATGGTCCAAGACAAAACCGAACAAGCAATTGAATCTTTTCAACAAATAATAAACCAAGACAAGGCTTTTATTGGCGAAGCATTGCCACTATTAAAAGCATGTTATGAAAAAATAAATCAGCCACAACTATTAAAACAGTTTTTAGAAATTTGTGTCAAACAGGACACTGGTAATGTAGCCGAACTAATGCTTGCCGATATTGTTGAAAAGAACAACGGATTAGATGCCGCCCAATATTACCTTTATCGTGAACTATTAAAACACCCAAATCTTAAAGGATTCTACCGTTTAATGGATTACCATGTGGCAGATGCTGAACAAGGAAAGGCTAAAGAAAGTCTACTACTACTTCGAAATATGGTAGGCGAACAAATAAAATCAGTTCCTAATTACCGGTGTCAAAAATGTGGATTTACCGTTAATACTCTCTATTGGTTGTGCCCAAGTTGTCGCTCATGGTCAACCATAAAACCTGTTCGTGATTTCGAACATCATTCAAATAATTAAAAGAGCTTAATATGTTTCTAATTGATTCGCACTGTCATTTAGACAGTTTGGACTATACTAATAAAACGCTTGATAGCGTTTTGCAAGAAGCACTACACAATGATGTGAAACATTGTCTAAGTGTTGCAACAACGTTGTCGGGTTATGAATCGATGAAAGCAATGCTAATGCCCTATAAAAAACAGTGCTCGTTTTCATGCGGTATTCACCCTCTCAATTTAGATGATGAACCTTACGATGCCGAGCGTTTTGCCCACCTCGCTCAAGAAGACAATGTTATCGCTCTTGGCGAAACAGGTCTTGATTATTACTATCAACAAGATAATCTTGAACTACAGCAATACAATTTTATACAACACATTCATTTAGGTAAGCAATTAAAAAAACCAATAATTGTCCACACCCGTAACGCTAAACAAGATACCCTAAAAATATTAAAAGAAGAGCAAGTTTACTCGGGGGTTTTACATTGTTTTACAGAAGATATTGATACAGCTAAAGCTTTATTAGATATTGGTTTTTATATTTCATTTTCAGGAATTATCACCTTTAAAAATGCCGAATCTCTTCGAGAAGTAGCAAGATTTGTGCCATTAGATCGTATGTTGATTGAAACTGATTCCCCTTATTTAGCACCTGTTCCCTATCGGGGAAAAGAAAATCAGCCCGCTTATGTTAGAGAGGTAGCTAACTATTTAGCCGCACTAAAAGGCGTAACTCTTGACACTATTGCACAACAAACTACAACAAACTTTTGTCAATTATTCAATTTACAAGGAGTAATTAATGAGTAATAAATTAACAATCAATTGGGATGACTTTTTAACTAATTATTGGCAAAAAAAACCAGTTATTTTACGTAATGCTTTTAGTAATTTTATCGACCCAATTTCTCCTGAAGAACTAGCTGGTCTTGCCATGGAAGAAGAAATCGAAAGTCGAATTGTTACCAACAAAAATGGGGAATGGGACGCAAAATATGGGCCATTTATCGATTATAGTGACTTAGGTGAAGATCATTGGAGCCTGCTTGTCCAAGCTGTCGATCATTGGCATGAGCAAGCAGCCAGTTTAGTCGAACCATTTAAATGCATTCCACAATGGCAATTTGAAGACCTAATGATATCTTATGCAACCCAAGGTGCTGGTGTTGGCCCTCATATTGATAATTATGATGTCTTTATCATTCAAGGTAAAGGCCGCCGCCGTTGGCAAGTCGGTGATCGCAATCCTAACTATAAACAGTTTAGTGCTCATAAAGCTTTATTACATGTTGAAGATTATCAACCTATTATTGATGAAGAAATCACTGCTGGAGATATTTTATATATACCAATTGGTTTTCCACACAATGGAGTATCGATTGGCGAATCACTTAGTTACTCAGTAGGATTTAGAACCCAAACATCACAAGACTTACTCAGTGGATTTGCCGATTATATTATCGATAATTTGCCTAATGGTATTTTTTATCAAGATCCAGAGTTAAAATTACCAAAAGATCCTTATTTAATTCAACCATATGAAATTGAAAAGCTTCAAAGTCAAATGATTGATTTAATAAAAAATCCTGCTTTGTTTAATGATTGGTTTGGTAAACATATCACAATGCCTATGCATGAACTAAACATCATTCCTATTGAAGCAGCTTATGATTTAGATGAATTCGAAGCAATTCTCAAAGCTGGAGCTGAACTCTACCGAGTTCCTAGTATTCGTATCTTAAAAATCGATGATACCGCCTATATCAACGGCAAAAAAATACCTTTACCAATGACAACAATCAATCTGTTATGTGAAACTGAAGTACTTTACTACGAGCAAATACAAGACCAAACAACCTTAGATGTCATGTTAAAATTTGTTAATCTCGGTTATTGGTATTTTGCTGAAGAGTAAAATTTCATCTCAATAATATCGGTTACTAAGCTATCAGCTAACATCCGTAAAATGGCAAAATTATCGGTTAATTTGTCTAAAAAATTAGATATTTTTCAATATTAAACAGATAATTTTGCCAAAACAACAATAAATAAAATAAAAGCTGATATTTTTGGATTTTCATTTAGCTTTTTGCCATTTTTAAGTATATACTTGCCCCCGCTTTTGAGCCCCTTCGTTTAATGATTATTTAAACAAAATAACGCTTATATTAAACCACTATCTTTTTATTGACTTGAGGTAAACATGAATATTAACGCAAACATGACCAACCAAGCTGAGAGTGAAAGCGCACAAACAACTCCTTATCAAAAACGTACTTTATTTGCATCAACGGTAGGATATGCATTAGATGGTTTAGATATGATGATTTTAGGTGTTTGTTTTAGTCTAATTGCAACCACTTTTAACCTAACTAAACCCGATCTAGGTACATTAACTTCAGTAACATTATTAGGAGCTGTATTAGGTGGAATTCTTTTCGGCGTGCTTGCTGATAAATTTGGCCGTGTTAGAGTATTTTCATGGACAATCTTAATCTTTTCATTATTTACAGGCCTTTGTGCTATTTCACCAAATTACGAAAGCTTTTTAATTTTTCGCTTTGTTAGTGGCCTTGGTCTAGGTGGTGAATTTGGTATCGGCATGACATTGGTATCAGAAAGCTGGCCTAAACACAAACGTTCCAGAGCAACATCGATTGTGGCATTAGGCTTTCAAGTGGGGATAATTCTTGCCGCTTTAACAGTTAATTTTATTGGTGAAGTGCATGGCTGGCGTTGGGCATTTGCTATGGGTGTATTACCAGCACTATTTGTTGCATGGACACGTAAAGGATTAAAAGAGCCTGAAATTTGGCAAAACTTAAAAGACCAAAACAAAAATAAAATTGCTATCGGTAAACTATTTAAATCCCCTAGAATAACAGCTACTACTATTGGCTTAACTATTGCTTGTGCAGTACAAAACTTTGGTTTTTATGGGCTTATGGTTTGGATGCCAAACATGATTGCGACTGAATTAAAACTACCGTTCAAAAACACGATGTTTTGGACCATATCAACCACGATTGGTATGTCATTAGGGATCTTAATTTTCGGCTGGTTATGTGATAAATTTGGTCGTCGCCCATCTTATATAATATTCTTACTTATATCAGCTATTTCAATATGGTTTTATTTTCACCAAACTGATATGTTAGTTTTAATTCTATTTGGTTCAGTAATTGGCTTTTTTGTTAATGGTATGATGGGTGGATATGGGGCTTTACTGGCTGAACATTACACTACTGATGCCCGTTCTAGTGCTGAAAATATTATCTTTAACGTGGGTCGTGGTATTGCGGGTGTCTCGCAAGTACTCATTGCCTATTTAGCAACTGTTTACTCTATCAGTTATGCATTAGCATTACTTTCTGGAGCTTACTTATTATCAGCAATAGCCTTTATCTTCTTGATCCCTGAAACCAAAGGCAAAGCATTAGAATAATTACATAAAAAACAGGGCTAAATAGCCCTGTTTTACTAATAAAAGTAATAGTTATTTTTAACTATTTTGCATCACAATCAGAAGGTTTTAAGTGAATACTAAATACCACTTCATCTTTAATATAATAATTATGAATCGCACCATCAGGGAAAGCATTTTTAAAAGCTTTCATTTCACTATTATCTGAACAATAAAGAGTTTTTAATGCATCAGCGGTAATTTTTTTACTTTGGTCAATATCTAACTCATCTTTAGATATATCCATTACATATTTATAGTTAATTGAATTATTTTCTTTATAAAGATCAACTAGGCTTGAATTTGAATTCACTTTTGTTGGTAAGAAACCTTTAGCTTCACTTATATAATTGTCTTGAGCTTTACTTAGATCTGTCTTGGCTGCCTCCGCATCATTAGAAGCTGGTGCAGTTTTGGCTGGCTCACTATTGGCACTGTTATCTGCTGGTTTAGATTTTGAATCATCACAACCGAATAGAGCGGCAGCCATTAGGACAAATGCCGAATATTTTAAACCTTTCATATAAATTCCTTATTATAAAATTAATTAATGATTTAATCAGATTAAAAAGACTATTAAATTGTAAATTATAACTATAAAAAAATATACAACTTTTCATATTGAAAAAGAAAGAAAAAATCGTTCATATACAATATAAAAAAAGGGCTAATACAGCCCTTTAAAATATTATAATTATTGAAAATTAATTAATATGCATACCGCCAGTTACACCATATACTTCCGCGGTGGTATAGCTTGATTCTTCTGATGCAAGATGAACATAAACGCCAGCAAGTTCAACAGGCTGACCAGCACGTTTTAATGGAGTTTGTTTACCAAATTCAGGTATTACTTCGCTTGGTTGACCACCACAGATTTGTAATGGTGTCCAAACTGGACCAGGTGCTACACAGTTAACACGGATACCTTTACCACCTAATTGTGCAGCTAAACCTCGAGTAAATGCTATAATTGCAGTTTTAGTTGCAGCATAGTCCAATAAATTAGCACTTGGTTGATAAGCCTGAACTGAAGAAGTAGTAATAATCGTTGCCCTGGTTTTAAATACCCCAATGCGGCTTTAGTTAGCCAAAAGAGTGAAAAAACATTAATTTCAAAGGTTTTTCTAATTTGTTCACTAGTAAGATGCATAATATCTTCAACAGCTGTTTGTTTACCAGCCACTAAAGTTAGATTATCAAGCCCACCTAATTTTTTATGCGCTTCATCAACTAATTTTTTACAAAATGCCTCATCACTTAAATCCCCAGGAATCAACACTGCTTTACGCCCTACAGATTCGATAACTTTAGCAACATCTTCAGCATCTTTTTGTTCAGCTAGCAAATAGTTGATTGCCACATCAGCACCTTCTTTTGCATAAGCAATAGCTGCTGCACGACCAATCCCTGAATCCCCACCAGTAACCAACATTCTTCGACCTTCTAACCTTTGATGACCTTGATAACTTTTTTCACCACAATCAGGCACTGGATTCATTTCATATTGTAAACCGGGAGGAGTTTGCTTTTGTTTAGGAAACTTGTCATGATGATATTTGGTTGTCGGATTATAGGTTTGCTTACTCATAATTTTCTCCTAAGTTAGACATGTATTTGTAGACAAATTCAATATAACTTAAATGAAATCAATTAATAATCACAAAATCCTATTGCTAGATTTATTTTATATCTTTAAAATATTTAATTAATTCAATTAATTATATTAACTGATAACACACTGTAAAAATATTAATCATTAATAACCAAAATTTGAAAATAAAGTAACAGTGACTTCCTTGAATGGCCTAGCGAGGACAGAATAGACTTATGCTAAAACCATGACTGATTATAAATTGAACAGCAAAAATAGTGTAACAAATAAATAAACATTAAGCTAGCAACGCCTGCTTAATAATCGCTATTTATTAGTTGAGCAAGCAATCACGACTATAGTTAACACACTTTTCCCTTCAATATAATAGATAAATTTCGCACCTTGATTAAAATATTTTTTTCACCCTTTTCATTTAGGGAATCTCTTTGCAATAACTTTCAACCATTCCCTGACGAATTTGCTGTTTATTTTTTGGCGACATTAAAAACTTTCTAGCTATCCCTTTAATTTTATAATGATAAACAATAATATTATTTTCAGCTGTAACATCAAATAAGATCGTATGAACATCAATAGTAATAGACAATATTTCCTTAATTATACTGATGGCAGCAGCTTTATCATCATCTAAACCATAAGGTTTATTATTTTTTAACGCATTGTATTTTAACGCATTGTATTTTGCATAATTAGCTTGATCGATCAGTTATAATCGCTTCTCGGTCTTTTCAGCTCCAACATTTTACACAAGTCTATCAATTTTCTTATTATCTATCGGTTAATTATTACAACCAAATTGGAGCATAACCAACACAATAAAACAAATAATCTTCTTTATTCCTAATCCTTAGCTAGCCTATTTCTTATACCTTCTTTGAAGAATGATCATTTTATCAATTACAGATAATTATTTAACATGACAATCTACCGGGGTTAATTCAACCACGACAATCTCTTTATTATCAATAAAATAATGATAGTTTGCGCCATCAGGAAATGCTGTTTTTAACTGTTGCATTTCTTCATTATTTTCACAATAAGCCTTAAACAAAGTTTGACGGATAGTATCAAGTGTACTTGGCAATAATAACGTATGTTCAGAGGTATTTTTAACCTCATATTGGTAATTAATGATGTTATGATCTTTATCTTTATCGATACCAATCAAAGTCGTTAACTCATCAATCACAATGGGTAAAGCTTTCTTGATGGGTTCAATCATTGCATTTTGTACCGCAACAAGTGATTCATCATTAACGTTATCCACGGTATTGTCTTTTGCTTTTTTACAACCAAACACTAAAAAACTCACTAGCAAAAATGCAACCAATCTAAGTATTTTCATATAAACATCTCTTAATGAGTAATAAATAATAATTAACAATACTAGGTTAAAACAGCTAGCTTACTTTTAAGATCAATGATTAATATTTATACACTAACCAGCCATAAAAAGCCAAATTAAAACCGAAAATAATCTTTTTTTAAGTCTAAAAAACCCCTTTCCTCAAACTTTTTTCAAACAATAAACAAATTAATTAAAGCTGCTTTTGAAAAAAGCATAAAAAATTGTTGCACTTTTTTTTAAAACGAGTATTTTGATTAAACATCTTTCGAAAATGACAAAAGAATTACAAAAGCATTATGATTTTTTCACTCATCGTCGTCCTCATTAACATTATTGTCAGCGTGGTCATTATTCCAACGCGGGGGCGTCTTTTGAGTTAAATATATGGTTACCATATTTCAAAAACCCCCGCCCCAAAAAGCGGGGTTTTTTTTATGAAAAATTTTGACATTAACAATAAATGAGCAAAAGTAACAAGTGAGGAATAAATGTTAGGAACACAGTGGATAGTAAGAACCTTAAAAGAAAAAGGCATTACCACCGTTTTTGGATATCCTGGTGGTCAAATTATGCCTCTATACGATGCACTTTATGATGGTGGAATTGAACACGTATTATGTCGTCATGAACAAGGTGCCGCAATGGCAGCCATTGGTTATGCTCGCGCCACCGGAAAAATTGGAGTTTGTATTGCAACATCAGGCCCTGGCGCGACCAATATTATTACTGGCCTTGCTGATGCATTAATTGATTCAGTACCTGTTATAGCCATTACAGGACAAGTTCCAACCACATTAATTGGTACTGATGCCTTTCAAGAAGTTGATGTTTTAGGCTTATCCTTAGCTTGCACCAAACATAGCTATTTAATTAATGATGCCACCCAGTTGCCAAATACCTTACAAGAGGCCTTCAATTTAGCCAATTCGGGTAGGCCGGGACCAATATTAATTGACATCCCAAAAGATATCCAGCTTGCCGAACATGATTACCAAACCTATTTAACACCGACAACCATAAAAACCCCTTCTGATAATGCTCAATTATATCCAATCTCATCTGACGAGATAGCCCTTGCTAAACAAATGATTGGCCAAGCCGAAAAACCAATGCTTTATATTGGTGGTGGCGTTGGACTATCAAATGCAATTGCTGAAATGCGTGAATTTATGAACTTAACGCAAATACCTAGTGTATCGACATTAAAAGGACTCGGTGTTGCTGATCTTAACAATCCTTATTACTTAGGATTAATTGGTATGCATGGCGCCAAAGCAGCTAATTTAGCGGTACAAGAGTGTGATTTATTGATTGCTTTAGGCGTTAGATTTGACGATCGAGTAACAGGCAAACTCAATGAATTTGCTAAACATGCTAAAGTCATTCATATTGATATTGATCAGTCTGAAATCAATAAATTACGCCAAAGCCATTTAGGATTGCAAGGTGATATCAAACATGTTTTACCAATGCTTCATCAAACTGTCTCTATTAAAGATTGGCACGAGAAAATTAAACAATTGAAGGCGCAGCACCCTACTCGCTATGATCATCCAGGTGAAGCAATTTATGCGCCAGCATTATTAAAACGTATTTCGGAAAGAAGGCCAGTCAACAGCGTAATTACCACTGATGTTGGTCAACACCAAATGTGGACAGCGCAACATATGAGTTTTAATCATCCACAAAACTTTATTACTTCTAGTGGATTAGGAACAATGGGCTTTGGTCTACCCGCAGCTATAGGTGCACAACTGTCCAGACCTGAAGATATGGTGATTTGTGTATCTGGTGATGGTTCTTTTATGATGAACGTACAAGAATTAACCACAATAAAACGTAAAAAATTGCCAGTAAAAATTGTACTAATTGATAATCAACGTTTAGGTATGGTGAGACAATGGCAAGAGCTGTTTTTTAATGAAAGATATAGCGAAACCAATTTATCGGACAACCCTAATTTTCTAATGTTAGCTAAAGCATTTGATATTCCGGGACAAATGATCAGTAAAAAGTCGGAAATCGAATCAGCGCTTGACAATCTATTTAATTCATCTGGAGCTTACTTACTGCATGTATGTATTGATGAACTAGAAAATGTATGGCCACTAGTACCACCAGGGGCAGCAAATGAAAATATGTTAGATAAAAGTAATAAGGAGTAAGTGATGAATCAAATAGCAACACATCAATTTACTATAAAAGCCAATGATAAATTGGGTTCTCTTGAACGCATTTTACGCGTTGTTCGCCACCGTGGCGGACATATACAACAGATGCAAATGCAATCAATTGATAATCATTTATTTATCTTAAATCTAACATTAACTACGGAACGATCACTATCATCATTACAAAGCCAAATTAGCAAATTGGAAGATGTTATAGAGATAGAATAAAGTATAAAATAAACCTTAGTGAAACAATAAGTTAAATAAAAAAAAGTAATTTTTTTAGCAGTTAAACAAACAAAAAAGTGATGTATAATGCTTACCATTAAATGAATAAAAGCAGTATACATGCTTAACAAAAGTAAATTTAAGAGGAAAACAAAAAATGGGTACTACAGCAAAATCTGATTATATTTGGTTCAATGGCGAAATGGTTCCATGGGCAGATGCGAAAATTCACGTAATGTCACATGCTCTGCATTATGGTACTTCAGTATTTGAAGGTGTCCGTTGTTATGAAACTAACAAGGGGCCAGCAATTTTTCGTCATAAAGAGCATGCGCAGCGCCTATTAAATTCAGCTAAAATTTATCGTTTTCCTGTTCCTTATTCACTTGAAGAGATCATGGAAGCAACACGTCAAGTAATTAAGAAAAACAACTTAAAAAGCGCATACATTCGTCCATTAGCATTTATTGGCGATGTTGGTATGGGGGTTATTCCACCAGCAGGTTATCAAACAGATGTTATGATTGCCGCATTCCCATGGGGAGCCTACCTTGGTGAAGACGCCTTAGAACAAGGTATCGATGCAATGGTATCATCATGGAACCGTTTTGCTCCAAATACCATTCCAGCAGCAGCAAAAGCTGGTGGTAACTACTTATCATCACTACTTATCGGATCTGAAGCTCGTGCTAATGGCTTCCAAGAAGGGATTGCATTAGACGTAAACGGTCAGCTTTCGGAAGGTTCAGGTGAAAACCTATTCATCGTTAAAGACGGTATATTATTTACCCCATTACTATCATCATCTGCACTTCCAGGAATCACTCGTGATGCGATCATTACCCTTGCTCGTGATCTAGGCATTGAAGTACGTGAACAGACTCTGTCTCGTGAATCACTTTATCTTGCTGACGAAGTGTTTATGACCGGTACTGCAGCCGAAATCACACCAGTACGAAGTGTTGACCGTATTCAAGTTGGTATTGGTCGTTGTGGCCCAATCACTAAACAAATCCAACAGACATTCTTCGGATTATTCAATGGCAAAACTGAAGATAAATATGGTTGGTTAGATCTAATTAAATAAGCATTAATAAGAGCCGCCGATTAAGATTAATTCGGCGGTGTCATCATTTTACTATTTATTAAGAACTCAAAAATGTACCGATAGAAATCGGTCACTTGCATTAGGAAAAATTGGGAGCAACAAATGCCTAAATATCGTTCAGCAACCTCAGTTGAAGGTCGCAACATGGCAGGCGCCCGCGCCTTATGGCGTGCAACAGGCGTAAAAAATGAAGACTTTGGTAAACCCATCATTGCAGTGGTTAATTCATTCACACAATTCGTACCTGGCCATGTCCACTTAAAAGATATTGGTCAACTAGTGGCAAAAGAAATTGAAGCTTGTGGTGGTATTGCCAAAGAGTTTAACACTATTGCTGTTGATGATGGTATCGCTATGGGCCATGGTGGTATGCTTTATTCCTTACCATCTCGAGAACTCATTGCCGATTCAGTTGAATATATGGTTAATGCACACTGTGCTGATGCTATGATCTGTATCTCAAACTGTGACAAAATTACCCAGGGATGTTAATGGCATCACTGCGTTTAAACATTCCAACTGTGTTCGTCTCTGGCGGTCCAATGGAAGCCGGTAAAACTAAACTGTCAGATCAAATCATCAAACTCGACTTAGTTGATGCTATGATCCAAAGTGCTAACCCAAATGTTAGCGATGCCGACAGCGAGGCTATTGAACAATCAGCCTGCCCGACTTGTGGATCATGCTCTGGAATGTTTACTGCTAACTCAATGAACTGTTTAACCGAAGCATTAGGTCTCTCTTTACCGGGTAATGGCTCACTGGTTGCCACCCACAAACAGCGTGAACAACTTTTCTTAAATGCGGCTAAGCGCATTGTTGAAATAACCAAACAGTATTACGAACATGATGATGTAGCTTATTTACCTCGATCAATTGCAACTAAAGCTGCTTATGAAAATGCTATGTCACTTGATATCGCCATGGGTGGCTCAACAAATACCGTATTACATTTACTTGCCTCAGCGCAAGAAGGTGAAATAGACTTTACCATGTCAGACATTGACAGATTATCACGTAAAGTTCCTCATTTATGTAAAGTTGCACCAAGTACCGCAATTTATCATATGGAAGATGTCCACCGTGCTGGTGGTGTGGTCTCTATCATGTCTGAATTGGACAAAGCAGGATTACTAAACCGTAACGTACATAACGTACTTGGTTTAAGTTTACAAGAAACCTTTGCCAAATATGATATTACGCAAACAACTGACGAAGCCGTTAAAAAAATGTATCGCAGTGGTCCAGCAGGCATTCGCACCACCAAGGCCTTCTCTCAAGATTGTTATTGGGATAGCTTAGATGATGATCGTGAAAATGGCTGTATTCGTAATAAGGCACATGCTTATAGTCAAGATGGTGGATTAGCAACCCTTTATGGTAACGTCGCCCAAGATGGCGCTATTGTAAAAACCGCCAGTGTTGCTGCCGAAAACCTAGTCTTCCGTGGTCCAGCCAAAGTTTATGAAAGTCAAGAAGATGCCGTTGATGCAATTTTAGGTGGCAAAGTAGAAGCAGGCGATGTGGTAGTAATTGTCTACGAAGGACCAAAAGGTGGGCCGGGTATGCAGGAAATGCTTTATCCGACAAGTTACTTAAAATCAATGGGGCTTGGTAAAGCGTGTGCATTAATCACTGATGGTCGTTTTTCTGGTGGTTCATCTGGATTATCTATTGGTCACATTTCACCAGAAGCCGCTAATGGTGGGGTGATTGGTCTTGTTCGTGACGGCGATATTATCGATATCGACATCCCAAATCGTACATTAGAACTCATCGTACCAGAAGATGAATTAGAACGTCGCCGTGTCGCAGAACTTGCTCGTGGTGATAAAGCCTTTACTCCTCATAATCGTGACCGTTATGTCTCATATGCACTAAAAGCTTATGCTAGCTTAGCAACTAGTGCAGACAAAGGTGCGGTACGTGATAAAAGCAAATTAGGTGGTTAATGTGAATCAACAAGCTAACAAACTAACCGGCGCTGATTATTTAAAAGCTACACTATGCAGTGCCGTGTATGATGTCGCCCAAGTGACGCCACTGGAACATATGGAAAAAATATCCACTCGTTTAAAAAATCAAATTTTTGTTAAACGGGAAGATCGTCAATTAGTCCACAGTTTCAAAATTCGTGGCGCTCAAGCCATGATAGCCAGCTTAACCCCCGAAGAACGTAAATGTGGCGTAGTTGCCGCATCAGCCGGTAATCATGCCCAAGGCGTTGCATTTTCAGCAACTAAATTAGGGATTAAATCGTTAATTGTCATGCCATTAAATACGGCTGATATCAAAGTCGAAGCCGTAAAAGGCTTTGGTGGTGAAGTACTACTCTATGGAGCCAATTTTGACGAAGCTAAAGCCAAAGCAATGGAACTGGCTAAGCAACAAAATCGGATATTTATTCCACCTTTTGATCATCCACTAGTTATCGCAGGTCAAGGCAGTATAGCTATGGAACTGCTACAACAAAATGCCAAGCTTGACCGCATTTTTGTGCCCGTCGGTGGTGGTGGACTCGCTGCTGGTATTGCCGTATTAATTAAGCAAATCATGCCATCAATCAAAGTGATTGCGGTTGAACCTGAAGATGCTGCCTGCTTGAAAGCGGCTTTAGTGGCAGGACATCCAGTCGATCTTGATCGGGTTGGTTTATTTGCTGAAGGTGTTGCAGTTAAACGAATTGGTGATGAAACATTTAGACTCTGTCAGCAATATATTGACGATATCATTACTGTTGATAGCGATGAAATCTGTGCGGCAGTTAAAGATCTATTTGATGATGTACGTGCCATTGCAGAACCATCGGGTGCAGTAGCATTAGCTGGTCTTAAAAAGTATGTCGAACAAAATAACATCTGTAGTGAAAATTTAGCCCATATTTTATCTGGCGCTAACTTAAACTTCCATAATCTACGATATGTATCTGAACGTTGTGAATTAGGTGAAAAACGTGAAGTACTCTTAGCGGTAACTATACCTGAACAAAAGGGTAGCTTTTTAAAATTTTGCCAATTATTAGGTGGACGAGCAGTCACAGAATTCAACTACCGCTATCATGACGATAAATCGGCTTGCGTTTTTGTTGGCGTTAAAATTGCTCGAAGCAATGAAAAAGACGAAATCATGCAAGAACTCAGCGCAGCTGGTTATCAAGTTGTCGATCTCACTGATGACGAAATGGCCAAACTACATGTTCGTTATATGATTGGTGGTAAACCATGCCAACCTCTTAACGAACAAGTTTACAGTTTTGAGTTTCCTGAATCACAAGGTGCATTGCTTAAGTTTTTACAAACGCTAGGTACTAATTGGAATATATCAATGTTCCATTATCGCAGTCACGGTACCGATTATGGCCGAGTACTAGCTGCTTTTGAAATAGATAAAGCTAGCCATACAACCTTTGCAAAACATTTAACCGAGTTGGATTATGGTTTTAATAATGAAACTGAAAATCCATCACTTAAATTATTCTTAACCAATGAATAATTCAACTGCCCCTAAAATAAATTAGGGGCACTTTTTCTGCCTAATAAATAGCATAATTTTTTAATTAATAATGATAATTTTGGGCAATTAAATAGACTAAAAAACGTCGTTCCTCACATTTTTTTGCCAATAATTATCTTTCGATTATTATGAGATATGCACTAAGTCATTTAATATGGGAAATTAATTATGTGTCGCCCAACCTTTAAATATCATCCTAATGCCTACGAACTTGATATATTTATTCATGAAGAGGGGGAGTGTTCGGTCTGTAATCAATTACGCCATCTTAAATATTCAGCAGATTTTTATAGTGAAGAAGAACCAGAATATATTTGCCCATGGTGCATAGCTAATGGCCTAGCAGCGGAAAAATTTGCTGGTTCATTCAATGATTATATTGGCGTCGAAGTTATACCTAAAGATAAACTTGATGAAGTGTTATATAGAACACCAAGTTATATATCTTGGCAACAACAAGTATGGCTATCACATTGTAATGAACCATGTGCTTTTTTAGCTTATGTTGGTGCAAAAGAGATATTACCTTTTTGGGATGAGCTTATTGAAGATATAGAACAACAGGAACTTTCTGCAGATTTTGTTAAAGCCAATTTATCCAAAGATGGGGATATGATTGGATATTTATTTGAATGTCTTCATTGTTCAAAAAAGCGATTACATATTGATTTAAATTAATTTCATTTATTAATAGATGAATTTGGTAAACTAATTTAATTAGCATTTATATAATAAAAAAACCTCATGCGAGGTTTTTTTATTTAGTTAGGTTCTTATTTTTCTAATTTCATTCTATTGCTTAAATCTTCATAAATAATTGATACACCATTATCAAATGCAGATGACACAGAAACATCAGATAATTTGAATGTGCTTTCTTTTCCAGATAACAGAGTGTAAGTCGATACAGTCATGGGCTTACCATTTATATATGATGCATGAGCAACAATATCGACATTTTCGCTAGTATCATTTTTAAGTTTTATTGTTACTGATGGCTGTATTTTAGACATTCCTGACTTACTGACTTTGTCAATTTTAGTTTTTAAGTTTGGTGACATTTTTACCACCAAACCTCCACCAAAATCGGCATTAGCTAATTGGATATCACCAGTTAACTCTTTACCACCAACAGTGATAGGAATTTCAAATAACGCTTTTGAATCCATTTTTTCTCTATAACATTCAATATATTTGGCATCACCAAATACTTCTGTTATCCCCTTTTTAGCTTGGATTAAGCTAGATGATTCATTACGAGAATCTTTATAATCAGCACATGCTGTCACTTCTACAATTAATTTTGATGAAATAGTTTTCGCTGTATCACTATTTATGTCGCTTAAATTTACGGTTGGAGCCAATTCAACTTTACAGCCAGTTAATAACACCACTGACATTAAAGACATAAGTACTTTTTTCATGTATTACTTCCTTTTATTAAAACAATCTCATTAAGGTTATTGAATTAGATTTAATTAGTAATAATTAAAGTTAAGATTATAACTAAGATATATAACGATATATTACATAATAATGATTCCAATCAAATCGGCAAATAACCACTTTGTATAGTAGCAATTGTGTAAATGGTTTTTAATTATATGATAGTTATAAAAATAATATTATTAACTGAAAAATATACCATTCAAAATTATCCACTAACTTCAGTTAATCCCATTGAAATAATAAATATTAGAATATAACAATAAAGATTATCTACTAAGGATCTAGCGAAGACGATTGATCAATCCAATAGAGATTATGAAATTTTAAATGGAAAACATCAATTGCCTTAACAACGATAAAAAATCTAAATCATATATTGAATATTTCATTTGTGATCTTAATTAGATAATTTGTATTGAGATAACATTGGGCGTAATCAATAGCTGATAATAAGTCTGAAAACGCCCCTATAATCAAATTTTTTAACAATTAGAAACTAATATGATCAATATATCCTTTCACTATATTGACACTATTAGTGAATAATTTTTTTTCGTTGTCATTAAAATTAAGTTCAATAACTTTTTTAATACCATGTTGATCTAAAATTGCCGGTACGCCTATTGCCAAATCTTTATAACCATACTCACCATCTAATACACAACTAAGAGCTAATGCTCGGTGACTATTGGTAAAAATATGTTGGCAGATCTCTGCAATAGTGCTAGCTATACCATATTCAGTACA
Source organism: Gilliamella apis (assembly GCF_030758615.1). Taxonomy (NCBI): domain Bacteria; kingdom Pseudomonadati; phylum Pseudomonadota; class Gammaproteobacteria; order Orbales; family Orbaceae; genus Gilliamella; species Gilliamella apis. The sequence goes on along the minus strand of NZ_CP132381.1, from coordinate 1,029,622 downwards.
ATGCTTATATTTGGCAATTTCAAAGCCTTTGTTTTTTGCTTTTAGCCCAATATCATTAAAATCGATTTTTTTACTTTCTAAATCGTTGAGATTGATACCATAAACCGATGAGTGTGACCAAACGGGAAATTGGGAATCACCATGCTCGCCAACAATAAATGCATCAATACTTTGTGGACCAATATCCATCTGTTCTCCTAATAGTCGTCGTAAACGCACGGTATCAAGCCAAACACCAGTACCAATAACTCTATGACGAGGTAAACCAGATAACTTCCACACTTGATAAGTAATCGCATCACACGGATTAGTAGCAATTAAAAATATCCCTTTAAAGTCACTTTTCATCATACTAGGAATAAGATTAGCCATAATTTTAGACGTACCTACAAGTTCTTCAGCCCTGCTTTTTTGCGCTAATCCGGAGGTAACAGTAATGACTGCAATATCAATATCGGCACAGTCCGTCGATTCACGCAAACTGACTTTAATCATATTTTGTCGATATGCTGCGGCGTCTAATAGATCTTGCCCATGACCGTAAGCTAAATCCTTATTAAGATCAACCAGTGCAATTTCTTCACAAAAGCCACGATTGACCAATGTATAAGCGGTAGTTGAACCAACATTACCTACACCAATAACCATTACTTTACGCAGTTTCATATTTAAATCCACCTTTTTAAATTACTGATTTTTAAGTTGTATAAATATCGTTGATTACTTCACTATCATATACCTTTACCATTAATAAGCAAGGAGCAGCAAATAGTTGATATAAATCGTTTTTAATAATAATTATTCGATAATAACAATTACTAATTTGAGTAACCTATTTTATTCTGTTAGGCTGTTTGTGAATATATAAGGAAAAGAAAGAGAAAAGAGATGAAAAAGAAAAAATTAATTACATTATTATCCCTAGTTATGCCATTAACGGTTAACGCTTTGAATTTACAAGGTACACAAACTTTTACTGATGAAGTAAATATTCCGGAAACACATAATTTCGAGAGTTTTAGAGATAATGTTACATCGGCAATAAATATAACTTCTGGAAGTAATACTGTTTTTGAAAAAGATGTTAGCATAATTATGTCCAGAGATGATTTACACAATCTTGATGATAAGTTTAATATTTCAGGTATTAGCGCATTTTCACCGTGGTCTCCGATAGGAGAATCATTTGTTGTATTTAATGGAGATCTTAACATTGAAATGAACGGCGAGAAAATGAATGCTATTTCTTTATTAGATAAAAATGTCAACTTGACTGTTAATGGAAAAGCAAATTTAAGATCTAAAAGTAGCGAAGATGATGAGACTATTTTTATTATGGGAGGAAGTAGTATAACATTTAATGATGAAACACATATAGATAGTGATATTGATGCTATTTTTCTATCAGGAACTGGTTCAAATGTGACATTAAATGGTGAATCTTATATCAATGGTAATCTTTTTATTAATAGCGGTGCATTATTAGAAATCAAAAATAAATCCATTATAAAAGGCGATATATGGGCTGAGTTTGGTGGTAAGGTAATTCTAGATTTAGCTGCGGGCTCTAAAATTGTCGGGGAAGTTTCAGCATTTGGAGACCCTGATGATCCTGACGAGCCTAATCAAGATACCACAGGAATTATAAAAATGAATCTAGCCAAAGGCTCTTCTTGGGAACTTGATGGTTACGATTCTTATTTAACTGAATTATCAGGACAAGGAAATATAATATTTACTAATATTGAGAATGATAATGATGACTACTTTGGTGAGCTCGTTATCGAAAATTTAAAAGGAGCTTCGACGTTTAATTTACGTACCGATATTGCCGCTCAACAAAGCGACAAAATTATTATCTCAAAATCATCTGATACCAATCGAACAGTTTCAGCTGAAGGAACCCATACGATTAACCTAATTAATAATGGTTCTGCAAAAACTACTGGTAATGAAAAGTTAACTCTAGTTGAAATCGATGAGAATGCGACAAATACAGCAGAATTTAAAACTAATCATGATGTAGAACTCGGTGGTTATCAATATAGTTTAAATAAAGAAGGGAAAGATTATGTCCTCACAGGACAACCGATTACCTCATCGGCTATGGCGAGTGTTAGTTTTCTTAATGCTAACTATTTGATGAGTTATGTTGAAACTCAAACCCTTTTAAAACGTTTAGGTGATATGAGAACTAGTGGTGAATTTGGTGATGTTTGGTTACGTGGTTTCACCGGTAAATTAGATTCATTTTCTGGTGGCAAATTAAGCAAATTTGATATGCGCTATCATGGTTTCCAATTTGGGGCAGATAAACAACTATCTGAAAATTCACCATTTGTCATTGGTGCTTTTGTCGGACAAACATATGGTGATCCAAATTATCGTAAAGGTGATGGTTCACTGCGTTCATTTAACGCCGGTCTATATGCAACTTATTTAGATAATAGTGGCTTTTATATTGATGGTATTGCCAAATATGACCGTCTAAAAAATCAATTTAAAGTTAGAGATACAGCGAATAATCGTGTGCAAGGTTCAGGACATTCCAATGGAGTTGGTGTATCAATGGAATTAGGTCAGAAATTTAAAATTAATGATTTCTATATCGAACCACAAACACAGTTATCATATAGTCATCAAAATGGTACTACGATTAATGCTTCTAATGGCCTTAATGTTAAATTAGGCAACTATAATTCATTACTAGGCCGAGCATCAGCTCTATTTGGTTATGAATATAAATCAGATAAAAATAGCATCAATCTCTATGCTAAAACCGGTATTGTAAGAGAGTTTGATGGTGATACTTACTATAAACTAAATAACCATAAAGAGAGCCATTCATTTAAAGGCAATTGGTGGAATAATGGCGTTGGTATAAACGCTCAAATAAATCAAAATCATAATATTTATTTAGATTTAGAAAGCTCACCAGGGAATAAATTCGATTTATTACAAGTTAATGGTGGTTACCGCTATTCGTTCTAATGCATAACTTTATTTAAATCGATCATATCAATCACACGCTGATTAATTGAGCGTGTGATTTTTTCAATTATCATTAAGTTTAACACTACATTAGCTATCAATCTAATAGATGTATCTATCTCCGCTTTTTTTGTATCTTTATTTAACATTAATAGAATTAGTTATAAAAAATAATTTGACTTTCATTAATTAAATGATAATAATTCTCATTAACATTTAAATGTTATGATTTTGTTATTAATAATTTATCTAGAGAAGGATTTCATTCATTTCTGATTAGTTTTATCTATAACTTATTTTTGTATTTCGATCTAGCTTGAGCAAGTAGTATTAATAAGGATTCGCTAATGAAATTTAATTTTTTTAAAAGCCGCAAAACGTTATTAAATATGATATTAACATCATTGTTAGTTTTAACTGGCTTAGCTAATTCAGCATCGGCTGATGAAAAGAAATTTAAAGTGGTTACCACATTTACCGTCATTCAAGATATTGCCCAAAACGTTGCAGGTGATGCTGCAATTGTTGAATCCATTACCAAGGTAGGAGCCGAAATTCATGAATACGATCCTACCCCAAAAGATATTACTAAAGCTCTCTCTGCCGATTTGGTGCTTTGGAATGGTTTAAATTTGGAACTTTGGTTTAAACGTTTTTTTGAGGATATTAAAGATGTACCTTCAGTTGTAGTTACAGAAGGAATCGATCCTATGCCAATTCAAGAAGGCAGTTATAAAGGTAACCCAAATCCACATGCTTGGATGTCACCAACCTTAGCTTTAATCTATATTGAAAATATTCGAGCCGCTTTTGTTAGATATGATCCTAAAAATGCCGAAATTTATAATAAGAATGCCGCAGATTATGTAGCTAAAATTAAAGCGCTAGATGCCCCACTTCGTGAGCGTTTAGCTAAAATTCCAGAATCACAACGTTGGTTAGTCACCAGTGAAGGGGCATTCAGTTATTTAGCTCGTGATTATAATCTTAAAGAAGCTTACTTATGGCCAATTAATGCGGAACAACAAGGTACTCCCAAACAAGTTAAGAATCTTATTGACTTAGTTCGAGCGAATAATATCCCTGTCTTATTTAGTGAAAGCACCATTTCAGATAAACCTGCAAAACAAGTCAGTAAAGAAACCGGTGCTAAATACGGTGGTGTGCTATATGTTGATTCACTTTCAACTCAAGATGGCCCAGTACCAACTTATATCGATTTATTAAAAGTGACTGTTGAAACAATCGCTAAAGGATTTGAAAAATAATGACTCAAATTTGCTTAAATGTTGATGATATTACCGTGACTTATAATAACGGTCACACCGCAATTCATGATGCAAGCTTTCGTTTAAATGGTGGCACAATCTGTGCGCTGGTTGGCGTTAATGGTAGTGGTAAATCAACACTATTTAAAAGCATTATGGGAATGATAAAACCAACTAAAGGACAAGTGACTTTTAATAATATTTCGGTAAAACAAGCATTGAAGCAAAATATTATTGCCTATGTTCCACAAACAGAGGAAGTCGATTGGGATTTTCCGGTTTTAGTTTCTGATGTGGTGATGATGGGACGCTATGGTCACATGTCTTTTTTGCGAATACCAAGTAAAGAGGACAAAAGACAAGTCGATTTAGCGCTAGAACGGGTCAATATGTTAGATTTTAAACATCGCCAGATTGGTCAACTTTCTGGTGGTCAAAAAAAACGTGTTTTTTTAGCAAGAGCTTTGGCTCAGCAAGGTAAGGTATTGTTGTTAGACGAACCTTTTACCGGCGTCGATGTTAAAACAGAAAATGCTATTATCGATCTGCTTAAAGATCTTCGTGATGAAGGCCATTTGATTTTGGTTTCTACCCACAATTTAGGTAGCGTACCTGAATTTTGTGATCAAGTGGTGTTAATTAACCAAACCGTATTGGCTTTTGGCGAAACCAAAACCACCTTTACACCACAAAATTTGATGACAACTTTTGGTGGTGCATTACGTTATTTAAGCTTATCAGGTGAACAATTGCATGAGGATGAAGATCCTCGCAAGATGTCAATTTTAACTGATGATGAACGTGCTGCTGTATTTTACGGTGAAGGTGGTGATAGTTCACCTCATCAAGATTTATTAGTCGAACCAACGATAATTGAACCTAAAGGGCAAAACTAAATGGAACTACTTCTGGAACCTTTTACCTATGGCTTTATGTTAAAAGCAATTTGGGTAAGTAGTATAGTTGGCGCCGCTTGTGCATTTTTATCAGCGTTTTTGATGTTAAAAGGCTGGTCTTTAATGGGTGATGCTCTTTCCCACTCTGTAGTACCTGGTGTAGCTGGTGCCTATGCGATCGGCTACCCTTATTCGGTTGGGGCGTTTTTTACTGGCTTGTTGGCAGCTTTATCAATAATCATTGTCCGTGCTTTTACCCGTTTAAAAGAAGATGCAATTATAGGTTTTATCTTTTCCACCTTTTTTGCTATTGGCCTTTTAATCATCTCATTAAATCCAACCTCAATTAATGCCCAAACCATAATTTTTGGCAATATTTTGGGAATTGATGATAGTGATATGAGACAAGTGCAAATCATCATTTTGGTTTCGTTTATTTTGTTACTCTTATTCTGGAAAGATCTGTTAGTGGTGTTTTTTGATGAAACACATGCACGCTCTATTGGTTTAAAACCATTACCATTAAAGATTCTATTTTTCACTATTTTAAGTGCTTGTACGGTTGCAGCTCTGCAAACTGTGGGGGCAATATTAGTCATTGCGATGGTGGTAACGCCAGGCGCAACCGCTTACTTACTCACTGATAGGTTTACAAGGTTATTAATTATTTCAGTGGTTATTGGTGCATCAACTAGTGCAATTGGTGCTTGGATAAGTTATTTTTTAAATGGCGAAACCGGTGGCGTGATTGTGACACTACAAACCTTAATCTTTTTGACTGCTTTCTTCTTTGCGCCAAGACAAGGATTGATTTCCAACCGTCGTCGAATTAGACAAGCAAGACGCATTAAAGGGGGAGTGGTATGACTATGTTATGGGAGCTTATTTATCATCCCCTAACAATTCCTTTTGTTCAACGTGCTATTCTGGCTGCCTTAGCTACGGGGATTGTTTGTGCTTTGCTATCGTGCTTTTTAGTATTAAAAGGCTGGTCATTAATGGGGGATGCTATTTCTCATGCAGTATTACCTGGTATTGTACTCGCTTATTTAATTGGAATCCCCCTAATGATAGGTGCGTTTACTTCAGGATTATTTTGTTCTGTCGCCACCGGTTATATTAAGGAAAACAGTCGAATTAAAGAAGATACCGTGATGGGTATTGTTTTTTCGGGAATGTTTGCTTTTGGCTTGGTGCTATTTTCTAAAGTTGAAACATCCCAACATTTAAACCATATTCTATTTGGTAGCGTATTAGGTACTAGTTATCAAGAATTAATACAGATTATTGCTATTGCGGGCATTGTTTCGGTTATAGTGATTGTTAAGCGCCGTGATTTAATGTTGTACTGCTTTGATGCCGTACAAGCCAAAGTGGTAGGTTTGCCTGTTAAATTATTGCATTACGGTTTATTAAGTATTTTAGCATTAACCATTGTTGGATCACTAAAAGCCGCGGGTGTTATATTGGTTATTGCAATGCTAATTGCACCTGGTATCACTGCATTTTTATTAACCAAACGATTTGAGAAAATGTTAATAATTGCCGTGATTGTATCGGTTTTTTCGACAGTAACGGGCACATTAATCAGTTTTCATTTAGATGCATCTACCAGTGCTTGTATTGTGATTTTACAGGCGTTTATCTTTATTGTTGCTCAGTTTTATCGAGTCTATGCTAACCATAAGATAAAGCGTTAATTGCTCTAGTGTAAATGTTATATTTTTTCACATTTACACTAGTTATTTAGTTGAGTTTATTATTCATCATCTAAATATTTACCAGCATCAGCATAATTATCAAATCTTGAAAATTGACCTTGGAATTTTAATCTCACTTTACCTATTGGACCATTACGCTGTTTACCTAAAATGATTTCGGCAATACCTTTATGTTCCGAAGCTTCGTTATAGACTTCATCACGATAGATAAACATAATCACGTCAGCATCTTGTTCAATAGATCCTGATTCACGTAAGTCAGAGTTAACAGGTCGTTTATCGGCACGTTGCTCTAAGCTACGGTTAAGCTGAGAAAGTGCAACCACTGGGATTTGCAATTCTTTTGCTAATGCTTTTAATGAGCGTGAAATTTCAGCTATCTCAAGTGTTCGGTTTTCAGAAATATTAGGTACACGCATAAGCTGTAAATAATCGACCATGATCATACTTAATCCTTTATGTTCACGATAGATTCGTCGTGCTCGTGAACGCAACTCCATAGGTGTTAATCCTGATGAGTCATCGATATAGATATTTTTCTTCTCAAGGAGTAAGCCCATAGTGCTCGATATTCTAGCCCAGTCATCATCTTGTAGTTGACCAGTACGAATTCGAGTTTGGTCGACACGTGATAGTGATGCTAACATACGCATCATAATTTGCTCTGATGGCATCTCAAGACTAAAAATAAGAACAGGTTTTTCTTGCATCATGGCGGCATTTTCACAAAGATTCATAGCAAAGGTGGTTTTACCCATTGATGGACGAGCCGCAATAATAATTAAATCTGAACGTTGTAAACCTGCGGTTTTCTTGTCTAGGTCAAGGAAGCCTGTCGATACGCCAGTTACCCCATCATGTGGGCGTTGGAATAGTTCTTCAATTTTTGCTACCGTAGCTTCAAGCACATCGGTAATATTTTTAGGCCCTTCACCTTGCTTGGTACGACTTTCGGCAATTTGGAAAATCTTGCTTTCAGCTAAGTCTAAAATTTCCGTACTATCTCGACCTTCAGTTGAGTAACAGTTATCGGCTATTTCATTTGAAGCACTAATCAGTTCACGCAATATAGCTTGTTGACGAATAATATCGGTATATGCAACCACATTAATCGCACTAGGGGTATTTTTAGAAAGTTCAGCTAAATACGCAAATCCACCAACATCGATCAGCAAATCCTTACTTTCTAAACTTTCGGAAAGTGTTATTAAATCAATCGGAGTACCACGACTGACTAAGGTATGCATTTCTGAAAATATCAATTGATGATGACGAGAATAAAAATCACGGTCAGTAATCATTTCTGCGACAACATCCCAACGTTGATTATCCAACATTAGGCTACCAAGCACTGCTTGTTCTGCTTCGATAGAGTGAGGAGGCAACTTTATATTTTGCAGTTTTGATTTTTTTGCGTCTTGATTTTTAAGTTCTTTATTCGAACTTGTTTCATCATTTTTCATTGCATTCATCTTTGTGTTTTTAAATTAATTTAACCTATAACTAATTCGCTTACTGTATAAATAATGGACCTAAAGCGCAATTAGGAATTTGATATTCTAATGGATAATCCACCTGAACCAAATATAATCCTTCAGGTTTTGCCGTTGCTGCTGCTTGGGTACGATCTTTTGCCACTAATAAAGCTTCGATCCATTGTGGTGATTGGTTACCAGCACCAACTTCCAACAAACTGCCAACAATATTACGCACCATATGGTGAACAAAAGCATTAGCTTTAATATCGACAACAACATATTCACCCCGTCTTGTAACTTCAATATGGTGAATATTACGCCATGGAGTCCGTGACTGACATTGCGCAGCTCTAAATGATGAAAAGTCATTTTCACCTAATAAATATTGTGCTGCTTGATGCATGAGTTGTTCATTTAATGGCAAATAATAATGTGACACACCTTTAGCTAAAATAGCCGGACGATAACGATGATTATAAATGATATATCGGTAACGGCGAGCTGTTGCGCTAAATCTAGCATGAAAGCTATCATCAACACTTTTTGCCCAACGTACAGCGATATTGTCAGGAAGTTGGGAATTGACTCCCATTGTCCATGCTCCTTCAGCACGCTGAGCAGTGGTTTCAAAATGAATTACTTGCCCTGTTGCATGGACTCCTGCATCAGTTCTCCCTGCGCAAAATACTGCGATAGGTTCATTAGCGATTACTGACAAGGCTGATTCTAATCTTTGTTGTACTGAATCAACATGTTGTTGACGTTGCCAACCAAAATAACCGCTACCATCATATTCAATACCTAAGGCAATCTTACAGGTAGTCATTAATTAAGATCTCTAACGTCTCGATTAACATTAAACCACCTAAATAACGGACATTATCCGCCACTGACCAAAATTGGATTTGCTCATAATTACCATAACTGTGTCGTAAATTAGCAAGTTTGATCGTCAGATTACTTTCAGCATCAGTATTTACTTCGGTTACCGGTGTTGGTAAATCTTCACTTTTTACTTCAACGCCAAATTCACCAAAACGGGCCATATCTAATTCAATTGGTAAACTGCTTGAAACATTAACTGCTTGGGCCAATCCATAAAATACGGGAACAATAACTGATTCAATAGAGATAGGTAAATCATAATTGCTTATCACTTTACGAATTTGATTAATTTGTGAGTGTTCACCTAAACTTAAGTGGTCAGACTCATGAGAAACAGGTAACAAATTAAAAGCAAGTTGATTGTCAAACAGTTGATTATCAACAGGCATACCATTTAGTAACCGAGCACTTTGCCCAGCAAGTTCGTCAACACCTGGTTTGCCATATAATGAAGAAGGAATAAAACTACTTAAATGTAAATTAGTCAATAACTGAATATCGGTTAGCGAAGCAACACAGCGTAGTAATTGTGAAACGGTAGGGCTAGCAACAGCTATAATGTTTTCATTGCGATATTCGGTGAGTACACTGTCATTTACTTTCGGTACAATTAATGGAATATGATCCTGATCAGCAAAAAAACCACTAGCATCAATAACGATACAGCCTGCTTGCGCTGCTGTTTGAGCATATTTTTCACTGGTTTTACTGCCGGCAACAAAAAAAGCAAAATGACATTGACTCCAATCCATCTGCTCACTATCAATAACCGTTAAATTTTTACCAGCAAAACGCACCACTTCGCCAGCGCTGTTATCACTACCAACTAGGTAAAGATTATCAATTTCAAAACTTTTTTTTGGTAAGCTATGTTCTTGCAATAACTCAACCAACGCAGAGCCTACTTGCCCTGTTGCACCAACAATAGCTATATTCCATGCAGTCATATATTAAACCCAAATTAAAAAATATAGCTGTAATTATACCACTATATTGCCAAAGATTTTGCAAAAAAGATGTTTTCTAACTTTGGAATATTGCTCGAAAAAATAGATATTAGCTAATTACAATTTCGCTGTTGTTCGTTAAAGTGATTTTATCTGTTATTCGATTGCAGTAAGAATTATGGCAAAAATCACATTATCAGCGATTGCGAAAAAAGCTAAGGTTTCAGTAGCATCTGTATCTAGAGTACTAAGAACTCCTAATATGACATCGTCACGAACTCAATCTATTGTTTATCAAGCCATGAAAGCTTTAAATGTTGATCTGTCAGAAAACTTGAAAGATTACCAACTAGATCATTCCAGTAATAGAATACTAATTATTGATAACCAACTTATTTCAAAAAGTTTAATCAATTTTGGTATTGAACAAGCTTTATATGAAGTTAAATTACAATTTTGCTATTTACAATTTTCTTACCAAGACGACAGTGATATTTATCATTTGATTCAGTACATTACTCAAAATCGCTTTATTGGTATTTTAATAATTAATCAAGCACCTTATTTAGACCATCTGTATAGTTATAAAAAATCACTACCGCCAATGGTATTTGTGAATCATTTTAAACATAATTTTTCTTGTGTCTATTTTGATCATCTCACAATTGGTTTTAAAACAACGCAATATTTAATTAAAAAAGGCAACCAACGGATCGCTATTTTTGTTAATAGCGATAAAAGCATCAACTCATCGTTTTTCCTACAAGGTTATCAACAATCCTTACAACGACATAATTTACCAATTGATTCTGACTATATCATTCAAGGCTGTTTAACTTATGAACATGGTCGAGATGCAATTAAAACTTTATTAAATAGTAATAAACCACCAACAGCTATTATTTTTGAAGATTTAAGCAGTTTATCTTTCTTCAATTCAGATAGTTATCATGCACAAAATTATTTATCTTGTTATCGTTCTCTATTTGGTGCCTTACATCAAATCAATAAAGGCCAATCAAATCAGTTAAAATCACTGTCAATTGCTTATATTAGCCATAGCAATGAATATCAATATAATGACTTGGATAAATTGAATAGAATTAACAAACCACTCTATGAGATGGGCAATAAATCAGTACACTTACTTTGTGATTTACTTAAACAAAATATGACATCGTTAGCACGATGCCATATTATTGAAACCGAAGCTTTTTTTATCAACTAATTATTTGTTAATAAAAGGTAGTTAAAAAAGTTAAGAAGTTGAAATCAATCTTTTAGGTGACAATTTATCCAATAGTTGTATACCTGCACCAATAAATTGCTGATCTTGATAAATTCTAACTAAAGTTTCTACTGCTACACTGTCAGCTAATTTGATAGTTCTACCTAATAAGATATCGCTACCTTGGCTATCATTCAATTGCACTTTCGGACTATCTTGTAATGGACTATCTACCGGCATAAGTAATTGTGTTTTATCAGTAATATTTTCTAACTCATCCAAGCCAATCATTTTATCGATTGGATAATTTGACACTTGTAAACGTCTTAAATAAATCACATGGGCTCCACAACCGAGTAATTCACCTAAATCATCAATGATAGTACGGATATAAGTCCCTTTTGAACAATGGATCTCTAACGTTAATTCCTGTTTAGCCGAATCATATTGAATAAACTGGTTTTCGTAAACCGTGATCGGTCTGGCTTCCCGTTCAATGACAATACCTTGACGAGCATATTCATAAAGCGGCTTACCTTGATATTTTAAAGCCGAAAACATGGTGGGAACTTGTAAAATATCACCACGAAAATGAGTTAATGCTTGCTCAATTTGAAGTTGAGTAACATCAACGGATTTGGTACAGATTATTTGCCCATCAGCATCAGATGTGTCTGTCCGCTCACCCAATTTAGCAATTACTCGATAACGCTTGTCAGAATCTAATAAGTATTGTGAAAATTTAGTTGCTTCGCCAAAACAAATCGGTAACATTCCTGTTGCTAAAGGATCGAGAGCACCAGTATGACCTGCCTTTTTAGCATTAAATAGTGTTTTCACTTTTTGTAAGGCATCATTTGATGTCATGCCTTGTGGTTTGTCTAATAACAAAACGCCGTGAACATCACGGCGAATTTTTTTTATATTCATCATAGATATTTAAATTGAAACGGATAACACTCCTCAATATTTTTACAAAAATTGAGTGCTTTTAATTATTAATCTTTATGACGTTCGTTGTCTTGCTTAATCACATCAGAGACTAAACTAGACATCTGCATACCTTTGACAAGCGATTCGTCATAAAAGAATTTAATTTCAGGAATAATTCGTAAACGCATAGCTTTACCGATCAACGTTCGAATATACCCTTTTGCATCATTTAAGACATTCAATCCTTGTTCAATAACTTGTGGATCATCATCATTTAAAAAAGTGACAAATACTTTGGCATAAGAGAGATCACGAGAAATCTCTACACCAGAAACAGTCACCATGCCTAAGCGTGGATCTTTGATTTCACGCTGTAAAATAATCGCAATCTCTTTTTGTAATTCATGTCCAACTCGAGATGATCGATTAAATGCTTTTGCCATATCTATTTTCCTTAAAATGTGAATAAGCAAGGCTAAAACCTTGCTTATAACATGTTAACGTATTAATTAAATAGTACGTTTGATTTCAACAGTTTCAAAGACTTCGATATTATCACCAACACGAACATCGTTGTAGTTACGAACACCAATACCACATTCCATACCATTACGAACTTCGTTAACATCATCTTTGAAGCGACGTAATGATTCAAGTTCGCCTTCATAGATAACCACGTTATCACGTAATACACGAATTGGATTATGACGCTTAACTACGCCTTCGGTTACCATACAACCAGCGATTGCACCAAATTTAGGTGATTTAAACACATCACGTACTTCGGCAAGACCAATAATTTCTTGCTTATATTCTGGAGCAAGCATACCGCTCATTGCTTGTTTAACTTCATCAATAAGGTCATAAATAACTGAATAATAACGTAAGTCTAAGTTTTCAGCCTCTACAACTTTACGCGCAGATGCATCAGCACGAACGTTGAAGCCTAAAATGATCGCATTAGATGCTGCAGCAAGTGATGCGTCAGTTTCAGTAATACCACCTACACCTGAACCAATAATTTTAACTTTAACTTCATCAGTAGAGAGTTTAAGTAATGAATCAGAAATTGCTTCAACGGAACCTTGTACGTCAGCTTTAAGGACGATATTAAGTTCAGATACATCACCTTCAGTCATGTTAGTAAACATGTTTTCAAGTTTAGCTTTCTGTTGACGAGCTAGTTTAACATCACGGAATTTACCTTGACGATATAGAGCTACTTCACGAGCTTTCTTTTCATCACGAACAACTGTCGCTTCATCACCTGCTGACGGTACACCAGAAAGACCTAAAATCTCTACCGGAATTGAAGGACCAGCTTCAGTAACTTCTTTACCTAATTCGTTACGCATCGCACGAATACGGCCATATTCGAAACCACACAATACAATATCACCTTTACGTAAAGTACCTGATTGAACCAGCACAGTTGCCACTGAACCACGACCTTTATCAAGGAATGATTCAATAACCACACCACTAGCCATACCCGTTTCATAAGCAGTAAGCTCAAGAACTTCCGCTTGTAACAGAATCGCTTCTAATAATTGGTCAATACCCGTTCCCGCTTTTGCTGAAACATGAACGAATTGAGTATCTCCACCCCAATCTTCTGACATAACGCCATATTGAGCTAGTTCGCCTTTAACACGATCTGGATCGGCTTCAGGTTTATCAATTTTGTTAACCGCAACGACAATTGGTACATTAGCGGCTTTAGCATGTTGAATCGCTTCAATGGTTTGTGGCATAACACCATCATCTGCTGCAACAACTAATACCACGATATCAGTTGCTTTAGCACCACGAGCACGCATTGAAGTAAATGCAGCATGGCCTGGGGTATCTAAGAAAGTGATTTCGCCACTTGAGGTTTTAACATGGTAAGCACCAATATGCTGAGTAATACCACCGGCTTCACCTGAAGCAACTTTCGCTTTACGAATATAGTCAAGAAGAGATGTTTTACCATGGTCAACGTGTCCCATGATAGTCACAACTGGAGCACGTGAAACTTTTTCTGCACCTGTATCACGGTCGCTCATTAGTGATTCTTCAAGTTCGTTTTCACGACGAAGTACCACTTTGTGTCCCATTTCTTCAGCAACCAATTGTGCTGTTTCTTGGTCAATAACCTGATTAATAGTTGCCATTGCCCCCATTTTCATCATGGTTTTGATAACTTCTGAACCTTTTACAGCCATTTTGTTGGCTAGTTCGGCAACAGTAATGGTTTCACCAATAACTACATCTCGGTTAACAGCCTGAACTGGTTTATTAAAACCTTGCTGTAAAGTACTTTTGCCTTTTTTCTTGTGGTTACCACGAGTGACAGCTCGAGCTTCTTCACGTTCAGCTTTACCTTCAGATAATTTGCTGGCTTTTTTCTGTTTAGTCTGTTTAGTACCACGACCACGACCTCGACCGCCTTCGACTTCACGATCGGTATCATCTTCAGCAGCACGAGCATATTTAGAAGTAGTTACGTGATAATCTTCATCATCACTGTTATTATTGGTTTCTTCTGTTTCGTTATATTGTTCAGCAAGTTTACGCGCTTCTTCCGCCATACGTTTGGCTTCTTCTTCAAGTTTACGGCGGTTTTCTTCTTCAGCTTTACGTTTAATTTCGTTAGCTTCAGCTTCTAAACGTGCTTTTTCTTCTTGTGCTTTTTTCACTTTAGGATCAGCTGCTTGTTCTTGAGCGGCTTTAGCCTTTTGTTCTTGACTACGCTTTCTAGCTTCTGCTTCATCACGTTTCTTTTGTTCTTCAGCCGCTAATTTTGCCTTTTCTTCGGCTTCTTTACGTGCTTTTAACTCAGCTTCTTGTTGCGCTTTTTGTTCTGCTTCAAGACGTGCTTTTTCTAATTCCGCTGGATCTTGTTTAACAATAGTTCGTTTTTTACGAACTTCAACTTTAATTTCTTTGCTTTTACCACCGCCACTTGACACATTCAATGTTGAATGTGTTTTACGTTGTAGTGTTAATTTTGTTGGGCCTTGCTGAGGATTTAAATGCGCAAGCAAAGCTTCTTTTTCCTTTTGGGTAACAGAATCCGATGCAGTTTTTTTAATACCAGCATCAGCAAACTGTTGCAAAAGCGTTTCCACTGGAGTTTTTATCTCTTGAGCCAGTGTTTCGATTGATACTTTGGTCATGTATTACTTTCCCTCAATTATTCATTTGCAAACCAACAAATATTACGGGCAGCCATAATAAAATCGCCAGCTTGTGTGCTTGTTAAACCTTCAATATCCGCAAGATCATCTGTACCTTGTTCAGCTAAATCTTCTAAAGTTACCACATCTCGTTGTGCTAATTGATAGGCTAATTCTTGTGTCATACCTGGTAGATCTAATAAATCTTGAGCAGGTCGTTTATCACCACTATGAGCAAGAGCGATAGTTGTTAATGCATCTTTTGCTCGATTTCTTAATGCTTCAACCAGCTCTTCATCAAGTTCATCAATTTCTAATAACTCTTCAACTGGTACATAAGCTAGTTCTTCTAATGAAGTAAAACCTTCTTCAACTAAAAGCTGGGCAAGATCTTCTTCAATATCTAAATGTTTCATTAGATTATTAATTGCTGCAAAAGATTCTGCTTGATGTTTTTCTTGCAAATCTTCTGTGCTCATAACATTTAACGTCCAACCAGTAAGTTGTGATGCTAAACGAATATTTTGTCCATTACGACCAATTGCTTGTGGTAATGTTTCAGCATTAACTGCGACATCCATAGTGTGTTTATCTTCATCAACCACGATTGACACAACATCGGCTGGCGCCATAGCATTGATAACATATTGTGCAGGATTATCATCCCAAAGAACAATATCGATACGCTCACCACCAAATTCATTTGAAACCGCTTGAACACGTGCGCCTCGCATACCAACACAAGCACCAACAGGATCAATACGACGATCGTTACTGCTAACCGCAATTTTTGCACGAGAACCTGGATCACGAGATACACCTTTAATGTCTATCATCTCTTCACCGATTTCCGGCACTTCAATGCGGAATAACTCTTCCATCATTTTCGGGTTTGAACGGCTAACACAAAGTTGTGCTGGTTTATTATCTTGTTCAACAAGATATAAAATACCTCGCACACGATCACCAATTCGGAAATTTTCACGAGGTAACATATCATGGCGAGACATCATTGCGTCAGCGTTATTACCTAAATCGAGGATAACGCTATCACGATTGGTCTTTTTAACAATACCAGTAACGATATCACCGATTCGGTTTCTAAACATGTCAATCACCATTGCACGCTCAGCTTCACGTACTTTTTGGACAATAACTTGTTTAGCGGTTTGAGTTGTAATACGGTCAAACGCGACTGACTCAATTTGTTCTTCTACGTAATCACCTAATTTTACATCAGGCTCTTCAAACTGTGCTGCTTCAAGGGTTATTTCTTTGGTAGGTTGAGTTACTTCATTTACCACTAACCAACGACGGAACGTATCATAATCGCCAGTTTTATGATCGATTTTTACAATAACATCGATATCAACAGTATGTTTCTTTTTAGTGGCCGTCGCTAATGCGGTTTCAAGCGCTTCGAAAATCTTATCTCGGGTAAGTGCTTTTTCATTAGATACTGCTTCAACAACAGCTAAAATTTCTTTATTCATCCTTTACACCTGTACTCTATTTAAGGTTAAAATTCGGTACAATGTTTGCTTTTTGAATATTACTAAAAGCAAACACTTCATCATTTCCATCTACATTTAACGTAATCATTTCATTCTCAATGGATTTAATCTGTCCTTTCCACTTGCGACGATTGGCAACAGGAATACGCAAACTGACGATGACTTCTTCACCAACAAAACGTTGATAGTGTTCAAGCGTAAACAAAGGCCTATCCATACCTGGAGATGAAACTTCAAGATTGTAGGCGTCTGTGATAGGGTCTTCAACATCAAGTACCGCACTAATTTGTCGACTAACATCAGCACAGTCATCAACGGTAATACCATTTTCACTATCAATATATACGCGTAAAACGGGATAACGACCACGAATATATTCAATACCAACTAGCTCAAAACCAAGCGCATTAACTGGTTCTTGAATGATATCGGTCAATTGCTGTTCTAAATTAGCCAAACAAACCTCCACTGCAGAAAATAAAAAAGGGCATAAAGCCCAACATTCCTTTTAAACTCACGTTTGAATCATAACGCATAAAAAAACCCCGACAAGCGAGGCTACATTTAAAATTTAATATAATGAAGCCACTTGATTCGAACTTTCAGACAATAATAATAGGATAGATTAATGTATGAATGAAAATTTAAGTGGTTGCGGGGGCTGGATTTGAACCAACGACCTTCGGGTTATGAGCCCGACGAGCTACCAAGCTGCTCCACCCCGCGATAGATGGCTGAAGATTATACTATGTTTTGTAAAATATGCAACCCAAAATCATACTAGAATTATCAAAATCGTTTAAAGTCATTGAAAACTAAGCAGCTATAATTTTGTGTCGCAACTAATTACAATTAATCTCAAGTTATGATTAATATAAGTACAATTATTGTTTTTTCAAGTAATAAATTCCGCTGAATAATCAGCGGATAGTTTTACTGTTATTATTTTTGCGTTGCAGCTTTCATCGTTTTAACGAAACTAGCTAGTTCGCTCAACATTTTGGTTGGATTATTAAGGTTATTCTCAATAATTTTGACCGTTGCCGATCCTGCAATTGCGCCAGCAGCACCAGCTTTAATTGCTTCACTCACTTGATTTGGTTCTGAAATACCAAATCCTTGAATCGCAGGCGGTGCTTTAAACTCTGTCAATTTTTCCAGTAAATGAGTTAACGGTTTATTCGCACGATTTTCAGTACCGGTTACACCAGCTCGTGAGACTAAATAAGTATAACCTTTACCATGCTTAGCAATATTTTTTATTACCTCATCATCAGCATTAGGTGGGCAGATAAATATCGGAGCTATGCCATGTTTTTCTGCAGAACCAGTAAACTCTTGTGCATATTCAACCGGTAAATCAGCAACTAAAACAGAATCAACACCAGCTTTAGCGCATTTAGCATAAAAGTTATCAATACCATTTTTAAATACTAAATTGGCATAGATTAACAATCCAACAGGAATATCTGGATTGCTAGTTCGAATGTTAGTTAAGATTTCGAAGCATTTCTCAACAGTTATACCGCCATTAAAAGCACGAATATTAGCATTTTGAATTGTTGGTCCATCCGCCATTGGGTCAGAAAATGGAATACCTAATTCTAACGCATCAGCCCCTGCATCAATCATGGTTTGAATAATTTGACTTGAAAGTTGTGGATTTGGGTCACCAACTGGAACAAAAGGAACAAATGCACCTCGTTTTTCGACTGTTAAACGATCAAACAGTTTTTGATAACGACTCATTCTATTTCTCCTTTTGCTTTAAATATATCATAAACCGTAAAGATATCTTTATCACCACGACCAGATAAATTAACAATTAATAATTGTTCTTTATTTGGATTTTCTTTAATCATTTTCAGTGCATAAGCTAATGCATGCGATGACTCTAATGCAGGAATGATACCTTCACTTCGAGATAATGCTTTGAAGGCTTCAAGCGCTTCATCATCAGTGGCAGAGACATATTCTGCTCGACCAATACTATCTAAATATGCATGTTGTGGTCCGACTGCCGGAAAATCAAGGCCAGCAGAAACCGAATAAGACTCTTCAATTTGCCCTTCATCCGTTTGCATCATTGGTGTTTTCATACCAAAGTAGATACCGAGTTTACCATGTTTTAGCGATGCACCATGTTCACCACTTTCAATACCATGTCCACCTGGCTCTACACCAATTAATCTAACTGATTTATCATCAATAAAATTAGCAAACATACCAATTGCGTTTGAACCACCACCAACACAGGCGATGACTGCGTCAGGCAAACGACCTTCTTTTTCCATAATTTGCTGTTTTGCTTCACGACTAATCATTTGTTGAAATTCACGCACAATGGTCGGAAATGGATGTGGGCCAGCAGCTGTACCTAACATATAGTGTGCGGTTTCATAACTACCAGACCAATCACGTAATGCTTCATTACAAGCATCTTTTAACGTGGCAGAACCGGTTTCAACTGGAATGACGGTAGCACCCATTAATCGCATTCTAAATACATTTGGAGCTTGGCGTTGAACATCTTTTGCTCCCATGTAAATTCGGCATTTTAAACCTAATAATGCGCAAGCTAATGCTGAAGCGACACCATGCTGACCAGCACCCGTTTCGGCAATAATCTCTGTTTTACCCATTCTTTTAGCCAGTAATGCTTGGCCTAGGACTTGGTTAGTTTTATGGGCACCACCATGGACTAAATCTTCTCGTTTTAAATAAAGTTTTGTTTTGGTACCTGCAGTAAGATTTTTACACAATGTTAATGCGGTTGGTCGACCTGCATAGTTCACCAAAAGGTCATTAAATTCTTTTTGAAAACTTGCATCGTGTATCGCCGATATAAAGGCATCCTCAAGTTGTTCTAGCACTGGCATTAATATTTGTGGTACATATTGACCACCAAATTCGCCAAAATAAGGATTTAATTTAGACATAACCATTCCTTCAATATAATTAGTTAAATTTGTTCAAATACTGCTGTAATTTTTTGTTTATCTTTAATTCCGGCCGATATTTCAACACCTGAGTTAAGGTCAACGCCAATAACATCAGTAGCGAGTGCTTGACTTACATTTTGTGGATTAATACCACCAGCCAAAATGACATTACTTAAATCTTTACCCTTTAATAATGACCAATCAAAACTTTTACCCGTTCCGCCAGCACCATTATCAAATATATAACGAGAGACTAATGGATTATCATGGTTCGGAATACTATCACTAATACTTAATGCTTTCCAAATTTGACAAGTTGTTGGCAATTGTTGGCGGAGTGTTTGAATATAATTATCATCTTCATGACCATGTAATTGTACTGCGTACAGTGATAATTGTTGCGCTATTTGGCAAACTTCGTCTATATCACTATTTTTAAAAACTCCCACCCAATTTAATGGTGCTGCTGCAATAACACTACGTGCTTTAGTTGGTGTAATATATCTTGGTGAATTAGAGACAAAAATTAATCCGCCATAAATCGCACCTGCTTGATAGACAGTTATCGCGTCCTGCGCTCTGGTTAAACCACAGACTTTATTTTCACCTAGGATCACCTTACGAATAGCTAGATTTAAATTTGACTCAGACATTAACGCGCTACCAATTAAAAAACCGTTAGCATAATGGCTAAGATCTTTAACTTGATTATGAGTGTAAATACCCGATTCACTGATAATAATTCGATCATCAGGAATAGATTTAGATAATGTTTTTACTCGATTTAAATCTACTGACAGATCACGAAGATTACGATTATTAATACCAATAACTTTGGCGCCAAGATTAATGGCTCGCTCAACTTCACGTTCCGTACTGGCTTCAGTCAAAATTCCCATATTAAGTTGATGAGCAATTTGGCTAAGATGGCGATACTCATCATCATTTACCACTGATAACATTAATAAGATAGCATCCGCTTGATAATATCGCGCTAAGTAAATTTGATATTCATCGATAATAAAATCTTTGCAAAGTACTGGTTGTGTGACTTCATTACGTACCATAGGCAAAAATTCAAAGCTACCTTGAAAATATTTTTCATCAGTTAAAACTGAAATCGCTGAAGCATAATCTTTATAAACTTTAGCAATCGTTGCCGGATCAAAATCATCACGAATTAAGCCTTTAGATGGTGACGCTTTTTTACATTCTAAGATAAATACCGTTTTCGGTTGTGTTAATGCTTGATAAAAATCACGATCACTCAGTACAACTTTGCTTTTAAAGTTAGCCAGTGGATTTTTAGCTTGCTGTTCAGCCAGCCATAGTTGTTTATCTTCAATGATTTTTTTTAATACTGTTGCCATTTCAACATTTTCGGTTAATGCTGCAATTGCCATGTTATTCTCCACTTATTATCTTGCTGCTA
Source organism: Gilliamella apis (assembly GCF_030758615.1). Classification (NCBI taxonomy): domain Bacteria; kingdom Pseudomonadati; phylum Pseudomonadota; class Gammaproteobacteria; order Orbales; family Orbaceae; genus Gilliamella; species Gilliamella apis. The sequence continues at coordinate 1,008,226 of NZ_CP132381.1, read as the reverse complement.
ACTTTTGTAATAGCTCATAAGCCTTGCCACTATGCATCAATTCAATTGCACGTTGTGCATTTTGTTTTAAGTCTGGTTCACCAAACAAGCTAATTAACATAGCTACATTTGCAGCAATAGCCGCTTCATGAGCTGGTTTACCATGTCCTTGTAAAATAGCTAACAACAAATCACGATTCATTTCAGGTGTACCACCCTCAATATCTTTTAAAGTATATTGTTGTAAACCAAAATCCTTTGGTGTTAGCGTAAAATAGCTGATTTCACCATTTTTTACTTCGGCTACTTGAGTCTCGCCATGAATAGCCACTTCATCCATACCTGCACCATGTACTACATATGCATGGGTATAGTTCAACATTTTTAATGTTTCTGCAATCGGTTTTATCAAATCAGGATGATAAACACCGAGTAAAATACGTTTTGGTCGTGATGGATTTATCAACGGACCTAGCACATTAAAAATTGTTCGTGTTTTTAATTGTTGACGAACTGGCGCAGCATGACGGAAACCTGAATGATATTGTTGAGCAAATAAGAAACATACCCCTAATTCATCAAGCGCTTTACGTGAGGCTTCCGCTGACATGTTTAATTTAATACCTAAAGCAGATAGTACATCGGAAGATCCTGATTTACTTGATACCCCTCGGTTACCATGTTTAGCGACTTTATACCCTAAGGCTGCAGTAACAAAAGCACTAGCTGTTGATATATTAATACTATTCGTGCCATCACCACCTGTACCAACAATATCGGTAAAATCATAATCAGGGACTTCAAAAGCATCTGCATTTTCAAGTAATGCTTGCGCAGCACCAGCAATTTCATCTGGTTTTTCACCTCGCACTTTCATACTTATAATCGCAGTTGCCAAAACAGTTGGTTCAATTTTACCTTGAATAATTAAGTTAAATAGTATTTTGCTCTCTTGTTGTGACAATACTTGTCCTAAATACAATTTATTTAAAATCGGTTGAATGTTGTATTCTTGCTTATCGACAATTGCCTCTTGTTTTGCTTGCGGTTGTTTTTGGACTGGATTAAGAGCCCATTCAATGGTTTGCTCTAATAATTTTACCCCTTGAATGGTTAAAATCGATTCAGGATGAAATTGAAAACCACAAACCCGATCCTCATCATTACGTACTGCCATAACAATGTTATTACACATGGCATTAATCGTTAATGTTTTCGGTATATTTTCACCTTTTAAAGAGTGATAACGAGCCACCGGTAATGGATTTGGTAAGCCTTTAAACATAGCTTGACCATCATGTTCAATTAATGAGGCTTTACCATGCAAAATATCACCAGCTGGTACAATCATACCACCATAAGATTCGACAATCGCTTGATGGCCTAAGCAGATACCAATAATCGGTAATTTCCCTTTTAAACGTTTTAGTAATTCAGGCATTGAACCAGCTTCGCTTGGCGTACCTGGTCCTGGCGATAACATTAAGATAGGATTTTGCATATGTGATAATTTTTCGATAATCACATCCGCCGGAATAGTATTACGGTAAATCGTCACGTTATGTTGATTATGACGTAACTGATCAACTAAGTTATAAGTAAACGAATCAACATTATCAATAAATAAGATATTAGCCATTAAAATACACCTTCTACATTATGTGCTGCCATAATCGCGCGAACAACAGCACGAGCTTTGTTACGTGATTCGTCGGATTCTGATTGAGGTTCTGAGTCTAAAACCACCCCACCACCAGCTTGCACCGTGGCAATGCCATCTTCAACATAAGCACTACGGATAACAATACAGGTATCCAAATCACCACTAGCGGTTAAATACCCCACTGCTCCACCATAACTGCCACGTTTTATTTTTTCTGATTCAGCAATTAACTGCATTGCTCTTACTTTAGGTGCGCCGGTTAATGTTCCCATATTCATTGTTGCTTGATAAGCATGTAGTGCATCAAGATCAGTCCGCAACTGGCCAACTATTCTTGAAACAAGGTGCATAACACACGAATAACGGTCAACTTTTAATAACTCTTTAGTATAACGAGTGCCCGGTTGGCAAATACGAGCTAAATCATTACGGGCTAAATCAACCAGCATTAAGTGTTCTGCCAACTCTTTTTTATCAGTGCGCATTTCAAGTTCTAGTCGGCTATCCAAATCATAATCAATCTCACCACTTGCGGTTAAACCACGTGGTCGAGTACCGGCAATAGGGTAAATTTCAACTTGATTATTGGTCTTGTTATATTTAAGGGCACTTTCCGGTGATGCACCAAATAGAACAAAATCGCTATCTTGCATATAAAACATATATGGACTTGGATTGGTATTTTTTAACACTTGGTAAGCAGATAATGGTTCAGGGCATGGTAATGAAAAACGTCTTGAAGGAACGGCTTGAAAAATTTCACCTTGTTGGATAGCATCCTGCATTTTTTTAACTATGGTATTGAAATCATCATCACTCTTATTACATGAAACATTTATTTCTGCTAAAGATTGAGTCTTAATCGCTTTCATCGGTTGATTAAGTTTACTTTGCAACTCAGTTAAGCGTTGATTCAAACGTTTTGTCTCATCAGGACAAGAAGTAAATGCCGTTGCTTTTAATAATGAAACACGGTCTTTATGATTAATTTCCAGTAATGTTTCAGCTAAATAAAAGCGAAAGTCTTGGCAACGTTGTTCGGTTGGTAACAGAGGTAAATCCTCAAAGCCAGCAACAAGATCATAAGCAAATAAACCACCGACAAATACTGCATCAGAACTCGCTTGTTGTGGGATATTAACGATGTTTAATAATGTTCTTAGTGCATCAAAAATTGATAATGACTTTAAGCGAGAATCTTCATCTTGCAAATTATCAATAGCCGGAAAAACTAGCTGAAGATTATGTTCATCTAATTGTGTTTTAGCAACGTTATCAGGAAAAGCTTGTAGCAATAAAGGCAATAATTTTTTTCCGTTACTGGTTAAAGCTTGAAAAGTGACTTGGTTATTGAGTGCAGAAATAGTCAAAGCACTATCAACTATCATTACACTTTTAATACCTTGCTTATTATCAATTTCAGCTGATTCCAGTAACAATGTTGCCGGTTTGTTATCACAAAGTTGATAAAATACCTGAGTCGGATCCTGATAATAACCAATGGTTTTAATTATCTGTGTTAATGTAGGCTTATTCATTGTTGACTCTCTTTTATAAAATTATTTTTATCTTTGCAAAACTAAAATACCCGCACTGAGCGGGTATTATGAAAAAAGGATATCATCACATCACCCGCAGGAAGTAATGCGCCACCAACCAAAGTGAATGAATGGACAAGTAATCAGATGTAAAAATTGTATTTTCATAATGTTATTGGTATAAAATAGATTTTGTACTATTAAACTAGTTCAATGATGCGATGTCAAGTGAATATTTTATGTTCGATAAATAAAAACAATTTTTACAAAATAAAAATGCGCGCTGATTAAAGCGCGCTTTTTATGGTTAACGTAATGGCATTTCCGATTGAACTACTTTAATCGGCTTGCTTCTAGTTTTAGACTTAGAGGTTCTTACATGGTTTGTTATCCACAATTTATGATGAGGTTGACATTGAGGACCTAAATAGATCTTTTCAAGATAATCTTCTATTTTGCCATAATTAACAAATAGACTATTTGCATAAGCATAATCTTTCGGTGCTTGTATTAGGTCATCTGCAATATTGGTAATATAAATCATCCGGCACTCATCTTCATCCTCAAAAGCAGCATGCTTGACTAAACATGAGATAGGCATCAATGCTAAAGCAATCAATTGATCTAAATTAGTTATTTTATCCATTATCTTTTTTTGCTTAGTTTTTTTAGGATTTTTCAAAGAATGAATAATTTCTTCAATTTGTTGTAATTTTTTTCTAATTATATTTATTTTTTCTTCTTCGTTTAGCGAGTATAAATAATTATTCCATTTTGCATCAATATTTTCAGGAGAATTACTTTGATGCTCTAAATAAAAGGAGTACTTGTTACGTTTAGCAATACTAATGTAGCCATTTTTTGGATCGAAATAGAGGCAGCGGAATAATGGCAAAAGACCAACAGAAGATGTAATATTTTTTTCAGCAATAGTTTCAGAGTTTTTTGGGGCTGAATTTTTGTTTAAATCATTTTCGGTTTTATCATTCTTATGATTTAAACTTTTATTTGAAACATTTATTCCCATAGTTGCAACTGTTTTTTTAGCTAAAACATTTTGTTGCGAACTAAAATTTTTATATTTTAATGAAGAATTAATACTCTCAGAGTTAATAATTCCCTCAATATTTTTACTAAAAAATTCCTGATTAAAAACCACACTGACACTTGATCCGACAATATTGTTTTCATTACCATAAAGCCTAAATTGATTTAATGAATTATGATTAAATGAAAAACTAGCTAAAAAAGTTTTGATCTCATTGTCTTTTTCAGTCTTAACACTTAACCAATCAGTTAACACTTGGTTTTCTGTCGGGTCATTCATAAAATCAACCACATTTAAACGAAAATCACTTGGTTTATTTTTTAAAAGATTAAATAAAACTTCTGGTTTGGTATAATGAGCCACCTGCCGCTCAAATACTAGTCCATCATTATTTTTAGATTCATTTAAATTAAATTTTACAAGTAATTCCTTTTGTATCTCAATCGTTAATTCTCTAATATTACAAATTTTGTTTACCAAGTCATTTCGCTGTTTTTCTTCAAATATTGATAAATTTTTATTGCCAATTACAGATAACATGATTTGAGCAATAATATAAATTTCAAACATATCATCATAATAAACCACATTTTGATAATACTCTTCCGCTGATTTTAATTTATTTTCCGTTTTCCCATAAAAAACATTATCACCTAATCTACATTGTGCAAAAGCAAAAACCATTGGATAATCTTGCTTTTCAACTTTTAAATAATAGTGTTCAGACTTTTCAATATCATTTTTTTCCTCTCGATAAATATCACCTAAAATCAACTGTACAAAAGCATATACCTTTGGATTATCTTGCTTTTTAACATTTAAATAATATCGTTCGGCCTGCTTAATGTTATGTTTTTCTTTTTCGTAAATAACACCTAAATTTAATTGTGCTAAAGCATATACCTTTGGATTATCTTGCTTTTCAATATTTAAATAACAGTGTTCAGCCTTTTCAATATCGTTTTTCCCTTTTCGATAAATAACACCTAAATTAAATTGTGCTTGAGCATATACCTTTGGATTATCTTGCTTGTTAACATTTAAATAATATCGTTTAGCCTGCTCAATGTTATCTTTTTCTTCTTCGTAAATAATACCTAAATATAATTGTGCTTGAGCATATACCTTTGGATTATCTTGCTTGTTAACATTTAAATAATATCGTTCGGCCTGATCAATGTTATCTTTTTCTTCTTCGTAAATAATACCTAAATATAATTGTACTTGAGCATATACCTTTGGATTATCTTGCTTGTTAACATTTAAATAATATCGTTCGGCCTGCTCAATGTTATCTTTTTCTTCTTCGTAAATAATACCTAAATATAATTGTGCTTGAGCATATACCTTTGGATTATCTTGCTTGTTAACATTTAAATAATATCGTTCGGCCTGCTCAATGTTATGTTTTGCTGTTTGGTAGATAATACCTAAATTCAATTGTGCATTAGCATATACCTCTCGATTATCTTGTTTTTCAACATTTAAATAATATCGTTCGGCCTGCTCAATGTTATGTTTTGCTGTTTGGTAGATAATACCTAAATTCAATTGTGCATTAGCATATGCCTTCTGGTTATCTTGTTTTTCAACATTTAAATAATATCGTTCGGCCTGCTCAATGTTATGTTTTGCTGTTTGGTAGATAATACCTAAATTCAATTGTGCATTAGCATATACCTTCTGGTTATCTTGCTTTACAACATTTAAATAATATCGTTCGGCCTGCTCAATGTTATGTTTTGCTGTTTGGCAGATAATACCTAAATTCAATTGTGCTTGAGTATATGCCTTTGGATTATCTTGCTTTTCAACATTTAAATAATATTGTTCAGCCTTCTCAATGTTATGTTTTACTGTGTAGTAAATAATACCTAAATTAAATTGTGCTTGAGCATATGCCTTTGGATTATCTTGCTTTTCAACATTTAAATAATATTGTTCAGCCATATCAATATTATGTTTTGCTTCTTGATAGATAACACCTAAATTTAATTGAATCCCAGCATATAACTTTGGATTATCTTGCTGCTCAACATTTGAATAATAACGTTCCGCCTGCTTAATATCTTGTTTTTCATATTGGTAAATACTACCTAATCTAAATTGTGCATCAGTATATAGTTGAGGATCATCCTGCTTTTCAATATGTAATAAATGATCTATTGCTTTTTGCCAATCTTTTTTATATTTGTAATAAATTTCACCCAATTCATACTGAGCCAGTGCATATTCTTCATCACCATCTTGACCATCATGCCGAGTGATTTTTTTGAGTTGCTCAATTCGTTGTTCGATTTCTGCTTCTGTTTTTTGTTGTTCCATTTCAATCCCTTTTTTCATTATTTTTATCTTCAATTAATAGTAGTTAAGGTCTTGCACTGTTAATAATATTTGGTTATTTTTTGAGTTATTTGATTTTATCAACAGTTAAATAAAATACGAAAATATTTTGTTAATAAATATTATTTTAAATAACTTTGTTATAAATATGTTTATGTCCATAAATAGACTGAACACAAGAAGCTATTTTAATTTCATATAGTTATATCAATTAATAGTTTGTCAAATTACCTCATACCGATTAAAATAATCTTTACATTTAAATTCACAATAAAAATTAGAGATTTTGATCTATGCCTATATTTTATATTTTTATAGCAGTAATCGTTTTACTTGCTTTAGTTACTGTTTTTAAAACCATCACTATTGTTCCGCAAGGATACCAATATACTATCGAGCGTTTCGGTAAATACACTCATACCTTAGAACCGGGCTTAAATATTATTATTCCTTTTATGGATGGTGTGGGCCGTAAAATTAATATGATGGAACAAGTGCTTGATATCCCATCTCAAGAAGTTATTTCTAAAGATAATGCAAATGTACAAATTGACGCAGTTTGCTTTATACAAGTACAAGAAGCAGCAAGAGCAGCTTACCAAGTTAACCAACTTGAGCGTGCTGTTATTAATCTGATGATGACAAATATCCGTACAGTACTTGGTAGTATGGAACTAGATGAGATGTTATCACAACGTGACCATATTAACTCAAAACTACTTAGTATTGTCGATGATGCAACTAGCCCATGGGGAATAAAAATTACTCGTATTGAAATTCGTGACGTTCGACCACCGGCAGAACTAATTGCAGCCATGAATGCACAAATGAAAGCTGAACGTAATAAACGTGCGGAAATCCTTGAAGCGGAAGGTATCCGTCAAGCAGCTATTTTACGTTCTGAAGGTGAAAAACAGTCAGAAATTTTAAAAGCTGAAGGTGAAAAACAAGCAGCATTTTTACAAGCTGAAGCACGTGAACGTGCGGCCGAAGCAGAAGCTAAAGCAACACAAATGGTTTCGGACGCTATTGCAGCAGGTAATATTAATGCTATCAACTACTTTGTTGCGCAAAAATATACTGAAGCGTTACAACAAATCGGTGCTTCAGATAACAGTAAAGTTGTGATGATGCCGCTTGATGCTTCAAGTCTAATGGGTAGCATTGGTGGTATTGCCGAATTAATCAAAAATACTAAATAGACTAAGTTTAGCAAAATCATATCCCTAACTGATAATAAATTGGTTTGAGAGATGATTGGAAATATAATTTAATTAATAATAGGTAACAACCAATGACAGATTTTTTAATGGTTATTTATGATTCTCCTCACTGGGTATTTTTTGCTTTAGGCGGTATTTTGCTGATAGCTGAATTATTAGGAACTGGCGGATATGCACTTTGGAGTGGAATGGCAGCCATTATTGTTGGCTTGATTGCTTGGATTTTACCACTGTCTTGGCCTGTTTTATGGATTTTGTTTGCTATTTTTACGTTAATATCAGCTTATCTTTGGTGGGCTTGGTTAAAAAAACGCGATAATAACAAATCAAGTAAAGTTGAAATTAATCAACCACAACAAGAATTAATTGGCATTAGAACAATCGTTACCGAAGCCATTACTAATGGTTCAGGTCGAGTAAAAATCAAAGACGGCACATGGTCAGCAAAATGTAATCAAGATCTAGAAGTAGGTCATCCTGTTGAGGTTGTTGCAGTTGAGGGCATAATACTGAAAGTAAAAGCACTCAATAAATAAATTAATAATTAAATACGAGTCAATGACTCGTATTTTTTTGTTTATCATAAAAAATAATCAATCAGATAAACCGATTATTAAATATCTTCTATAGTAAAAATTCATGGTAATTATCATAATAAGATAATTACTGTTAATCCAGCTTCAATATAAAATTTAAAGTGCTTAAGTACTTATAACAGTAATTATCATTTTTACTAAAAACTAGTGTAAAAATAAGCCAATAAGAATGCTAACACTAATTCGATTATTTAGGATCAATACCAATAACTTTCCAATTATTATTTGATTCATCGGTAATCTTACCTTTCTTCACATCGGTAATATATTTAATGGTCATATTACGAATGGTACCTTCTTCATCACCTAATGCCGTGCGAGAATTCCAAATTGGCTCGACTCGGCGCCCTTCTAATGGACCACCTTTTTTCACCAGCATTTCATAACGATAAGCATTCATACCTAGTTTGAGTTTCATATCATCAGTAATAACTTTACCATTTAAAAGTGTTAGATTTTTAATTCGATTTCCTACTGGTTCACTTAAATCAATAATATATTTAACGCCACCAAACATATCATAAGTCATATATTTAGATGCGCCTCGCACTGAATCATATTGATAATTTTTATCCGTTGGTTGTACTTGAGCAAAATATGCCGCTGACCATTCCATATAATCTTTAAGATCCTTTCCGGTAACTTCAAAAATAGAGGTTTCACCAGCAGTATATTGATAATTGTTAGCAATATCTTTGCGAGCGATTGGCCCTTTATTTAATATCGCTTTTTTATTATCGACTAAAACCGCAGTCACATCCGCACCGCTATAATAAATTTGTACAGAATTAAGTAAATTAGTTAAACCACTTTCTTGCAAGTAAACCGCTGGTATACCATGTATTATCTCTTGTGGTACAAGATCTTTATCTGTTTCACCAATAACTTGATTAGAAATTTCTCTTAATTGTTGATGATAAGGTGAATAAATTTTTTCGATTTCAGGATCAGCTGGATAAGTTTTTACTGGTAATGTTTGCGATTTTTTTGCTTTTAAGGTTTTTTTATTGCCATCAATATCAAATTTAAGATCAACCACCGATACTACTGTTCCATAGCGATGAGGTTCAGTAATAACCACATTATTAATGACTTTTTCACTAATATTTTGATGATTATGTCCGGCAATAATTATGTCAATTTCAGGTAATTGATTAGCAACATCGGCAACACCTGTACCAGGTTTATTGTTTTCATTATCTAATCCCATATGGGTAACTAAAACAATAGCATCAACTGATTGTTGTTTGAGATTAGCAATTTGTTTTTTTATTTCCGGTATTGGCATGGTAAATTCCATTTGATTTACATAGCCAGTTTTATTCTCGTATTCAGGAACAAAAGGGGTAGTTGCACCAATAAAGCCAATTTTAATACCTTCTTTCTCAATAATGGTTGTGGCGGGTAAATAAGGTTTACCGGAATCTTTATAATAAATATTAGCAGCTAAAGATTGGCCTTTAAATTCAGAAATAACTTTATCGACTATCGGCATACCAAAATTAAATTCATGATTGCCAAGTACCATAATGTCATAATGCATGGCATTTAATGCCGCAATAGCCGGATGATTTTGCACATTATGAAATCGTTCAATTTGATTATCTTGAATAATATCACCAGCATCAACCACAATGACATTTTCATGTAGTGAACGGTACTCCTTTAAAAACGAAGAAATCTGCGCATAAGAGCCTGAAGAGTCTGCTTTGTCAGTACCATAATCCCATGGCAACATTCGCCCATGCACATCTGACGTTGCTAAAATAGCAACATCAACTTCTTTTGCATTAACCTGAAATACACAACCTAATATGAATAAACCGCTTAACAAAGCACGTTTTTTGCTTACCAACATCCTTATCTCCTATTACTATTATGTAAAATTAATATCCTAATTAATTTAAATCATTTTTATAAAAACAGTCTATTATTCTAAATTATTATTTTTTCAATTAAAGCGTTTTTATAAAAAAATAAGCTACTTAATCAGTGATAAAAAATGCCTAACGATAGTGACTATTGTTAGGCAAAATAAGGAGTACGAAAGTTATTTTCATAAACAGACAGAATGTTACTTTAATTTAACATTCTGTTTACTGTTAATTAATGTGACATCGTAGTTTTAACACCACCTTCAGGAATAGGCACATAAGCGGTTTCTTTATCAGTTCTTTGTTTATTATTACGCACTTTAAGTGCAGTTTTAATACCAAAGAAGATAATGCTATACACAACCACTAGGAATAAGATACTTAAACCGGCGTTAGTGTAGTTATTAATGACAATATGATGCATATTATCAATTTGTTGTGCTGTTAATTCGCTACCTTCGGCAATTCGACGGTTATACTCATTAGCTAAATAGAAGAATCCTTCTAAATTAGGATCATTACTAAATAGTTTAAGTGCTAATGCCCAAGTAGTACAAATCAATAACCAAACGGCAGGAATAATAGTCACCCAAACAAATTGAGCTCGTTTCATTTTAATTAATACAACTGTAGCTAATACTAATGCTACGGCTGCTAGCATTTGATTTGAAATACCAAATAATGGCCATAAGCTCTTAACACCACCTAATGGATCAACCACACCTTGGTAAAGTAGATATCCCCATAAACCAACACATCCTAAAGTACCAATAAAGCCAGCAATAAGTGAATCGGTTTTTTTCAAGAATGGTACAAAGTTACCTAATAAGTCTTGCAACATGAATCGTCCAGAACGAGTTCCTGCATCAAGCGCTGTTAGAATAAATAGTGCTTCAAATAAGATACCAAAGTGATACCAGAAGCCCATATTTGCGCCTGGAAGAATTTGATGGAACACATGCGCAATACCTACGGCTAAGGTTGGTGCACCACCGGCACGATTTAATACTGATGGTTCGCCAATATCTTTGGCTGTTTGTAAAATTTGCTCAGGTGAAATCACAAATCCCCACGAACTAACTGTAGCCGCAGCATGTGCTGTCACATCTTGTAGTTGAGACATTATCATCGCCGCATCGCCAGTACCTAATTTATGTAAATCAGGCATAGTTATTCCTAGCGCAGCTGGTGGAGTATTCATAGCAAAATATAAACCTGGCTCAATAATTGATGCAGCCACTAAAGCCATAATAGCCACGAAAGACTCCATTAACATAGCACCATAGCCGATAAAACGTGCATCCGTTTCATTAGCAAGTAATTTTGGTGTTGTACCTGATGAAATTAAGGCGTGGAAACCAGAAACGGCGCCACAAGCAATAGTAATAAATAAGAATGGGAATAAAGAACCTTTCCAAACAGGGCCTGTGCCATCCACATATTTAGTTACATCTGGCATTTTTAAATCAGGATTTAAAATAACAATACCAATAGCTAAACCAACAATTACACCAATTTTTAAGAAAGTGGCGAGATAATCACGCGGTGCTAAAATTAACCATACAGGCAACATCGCAGAAACTAAGGCATAACCAACTAAAGTAAAAGTAATCGTGGTTGCTTTGAAAGTTAATGCTGGTCCCCAATATGGGTCATGAGCAATAACACCACCAAACCAGATAGATAAGATGAGTAATACAATACCAATTATTGAAACCTCTAAAACACGACCCGGTCGGAGGTATCGCATATAAATACCCATAAATAATGCGATTGGCACGGTAGAACAAACAGTAAATACGCCCCAAGGACTTTCAGCTAATGCGTTAACAACAATCAATGCCAATACAGCTAAAATAATTAGCATGATTAAGAAACAACCAAATAAGGCAATTGTTCCAGGAATTGGTCCCATTTCATCTTTTATCATTTCACCTAATGAAGCCCCTTTACGGCGTGATGATAAAAATAGCACCATAAAGTCTTGTACTGCACCAGCAAATACCACACCAGCCAATAACCATAGAGTACCCGGTAAATAACCTACTTGTGCTGCAAGTACAGGGCCTACAAGCGGTCCAGCACCGGCTATTGCCGCAAAATGGTGTCCAAATAAGACATATTTATTGGTTGGAACATAATTTAAGCCATCATTATTGATAACTGCCGGTGTCGCTCGTGTCGGATCTAACTGCATTACTTTATTGGCGATATATAAACTATAATATCGATAAGCAACGAGATAAACGGACACTGCAGCAGCAACAATCCACAATGCACTAATATGTTCCCCTCGACGTAGTGCGATGACAGCTAAACAGCATGCACCAACGATAGCAAGAATAACCCAAGGTATATGCTTTAGTATTCTATTATTCATAATAATTCTCTTTATCGCTTTAAGATTAATATCATCTATTTAATTTTTAACTTAATTATATAGTTAAAAAGGTAGATAAAATTTATTGATATTAACTTCAAATTGTTTTTGAATTTGGTTGTATTGAATCATGAGATAAAGCTTACTTTATGCTCAAGGGTATAGTAATTTTTTAGTTAATTGAATGGTATAGGAAATTTAGTTACAGGTTGAAACGACTATATGAGTGGTTAAAAATGGTTGGTAAACGGTATCTCTATAGATGAAATAAACCCAGATAAAATGATTATAGTCCTAATATCTCTTTAAGCGATTTTAAATATCGACGACTCACAGGCACAGCAACATCATTATTTAAAATAATATCAACACTACCTGCTTCATTAAAACGAATCTCTTTTAACTTTTTTAAATTAACTAAATATTGTCTATGGCAACGAATAAGCGAGGTTTTATCTTCTAACGTTTTTAGTGTCAGTTCAGTAAAATATTCATTATTATTTTGATTAAAAACATAAATACCACAGACTTTAGATGAAATATAAAAAACATCATCATTAGATAGTAAATAAATTCGATTATGACCAATACAAGGTATATATTTTAACTGTTGATCAATGCCTGATAATTGATTTATATCAGCTACAGGACATTTTTTGTGTAAGCGGCTTAATGTTTTATTTAGCCTATCTTGTTCAATAGGTTTTAATAGGTAATCAAAAGCTTGTTCTTCAAAGGCTTTTACAGCAAACTCACTATAAGCAGTTAAAAAAACAATATGAGGCATAGTTTGTGGATCAAGCATTGATAACATTTCAAGACCATTTATCTTCGGCATTTGAATATCAAGAAAAACAACATCAGGCGCTAACCGATGAATTTCACGTATAGCATCCATTGCATTATTACATTCTGCGACAATATTAATTTGGCTATCGTTGTCTAGCAAACAACGTAAATTTTCGCGAGCAAGTAATTCATCATCAACAATAATCACATTTAACATTAAACTACGACATCCTCTAGCAAAGGCAAAGATAACATTACATTTGTATATTCGTCTGGTTTACAGATTATCTTTATACCATAGTTTTCACCATAGCGGATCTTAATTCGTTTATCTACTAAATTAAGACCAAGCCCTTTATTATCTTTTTTATTTTCTCGATAATTACCTGCATTATCAATAACCTCTAAAATTAAAGTCAGATCATTTTCATAGGCTCTAATCGTTACTTCTCCTTGACTAATTAATTGTGATGTACCATGTTTAATGGCATTTTCCACAATTGGTTGTAATGAAAATGCTGGTAATTGCGCATATTCGAGTTGTTCAGGAATATCAAAATTTATACTTAACTGCTCCATAAAACGCATTTTTTCGATCTGTAGGTAAGCATTTACATGCTCTATTTCATCTCTTAACGTTACTATTTCATCAGTACGTTTTAAGTTTTTACGGAAAAAAGTTGATAAGTTTTGCACTAATTGCGATGCTTGTTCTTTATCACGCCTAATAATAGCCAGTAAAGTATTTAAGGCATTAAATAAGAAGTGAGGATTTACTTGGGCATGTAGTAGTTTAATCTCAGTTTTAGACAATAACTGTTTGTAGTACTCATTTTGCCCGGCCAATATTTGCGCAGATAACAAGCTGGCAATACCTTCACCTAAAGTTCTATTTATTGAGCTAAATAATGTATTTTTACCTTCATAAAGTTTAATAGTACCAACTACATTATTATTTTCACCACGCAGAGGAATAACCAAAGTTGCACCTAAACGACAATTTTTATTGATTGAACATTGATAAGGTTGATGTGTACCATCAAGATATTTAACATCATTTTGCTCAATTGCTTCTAAAGTAACATTTGAAGTAATTTGAGTACCAGGTAGATGATGATCGTCACCTACCCCAATAAAAGCAAGAATTTTTTCTCTATCTGTTATAGCTACAGCGCCAATATCTAATTGTTGATAAATAATTTCTGCAACTTTAGTACTATTTTCTTGATTGAAGCCTTCGCGCAATAGACCTTCAGTACTCACTGCGATTTTAAGAGCCTTGGCAGAAAAAGCCGATGTATAACGTTCAAAAATCGCCCGTCTATCTAGTAAAATTCGCATAAACATTGCAGCGCCAATACTATTAGCAACAATCATCGGTGCAGCAATACTACGCACTGCATGTAGAACAACATCAAAAGGTCTCGATATTAATAGTACTTGAATCATTTCTAACGATTCAACCAAAACACCTAATACTCCGACTAAAAATGGATTATAGACTAAATCAATTCGACCTCTTTTCATTAAGGTATAGTGAAATAGCCCACTAATTAAACCTGTCAAGATAGTCGATAACATACAACTTTCAGCTGTAATACCACCTAATGTATAACGATGAATACCACCAGTTAAGCCAACTAAAAGGCCTACTACTGGACCACCAAGCAACCCTCCTAAAATAGCGCCAATAGCACGAGTATTCGCAATAGTATCTTCAATATGTAAACCAAAATAGCTACCCATAATGCAAAATAAAGAAAAAATAAAATAACAGACTAATTTATGAGGTAAATGGATGGTGACTTGCATTAAAGGAATAACAATTGGGGTTTTACTTAACAAATAAGCAATAACCAAATACACGCACATCTGCTGTAAAAGCTGTAGTACAAGATCAAACTCAAACATAACAATAACCACGGCACAAAACCGCCGACCAAAGTCGACGGAAAATGCTAACTTTAATTATCAAGTAAAGTAAATGTTTGCTTATCTTTAGTTGTAGAATCCGCACCTACAAACACATTAAATTTACCAGGTTCTGCAACATATTGCATTTTATCATTCCAGAATTTTAACATGTCATATTTGATAACAAATTTTACTTGACCTTTTTCATGCGGTTTAAGAGTAATAGATTCAAAACCAATTAACTCTTTTACCGGTCGGCTTACTGATGCTGTCACATCTTGCAAATAGAACTGCACCACTTGTGCACCTTCTCTTTCACCAGTATTTTCCACATTAGCAATAACTTCAATTTCCCCATTTGGTGACATTTCAGTTTTTGATAATGAAAAATCAATAGTAAAATCAGTATAACTTAAGCCAAAACCAAATGGAAATAAAGGCTCATTCGGGCTATCAAAGTAAGACGTTGTGTATTTACCCATATTAACTGTACCATGTGGTCGACCAGTTTTTAAATGGCTATAATAAACAGGGATCTGGCCAACATTATCTGGAAAAGACATAGGTAATTTAGCTGACGGATTATAATCACCAAACAGCACATCGGCCACAGCATTTCCCCCTTCAGTACCCAAAAACCAAGTTTCAAGCATAGCATCAGCTTGCTGATATTCTTCTTTCACAGTAAGTGGACGGCCATTCATTAAAGCAATAATCAGTGGTTTACCAGTAGCTTTTAATGCTTTAATTAATCGTTTTTGACTAGCTTGAAGATCAGAGATCGGTTCGACTTGATGATTCATGTGCCATGCCTTGTGCTTCGCCAACAAAAACCACAACAACATCTGATTTTTTAGCTTGAGCAACAGCTTCGGCTATCATCTTATTAGCGGGTCGTTTATCAAATTTGCTGCTTTCACCATATAAATTTAAAAATTTATCAAGGTTAGGATCATCCGAGAGATTAGCCCCCCATGCGTAACTCACTAATTTGGGATTTGCGATGGCATTTTTAATGCCTTGCAACGGCGTTACCGCTAAATTAGCACGCCCAGCACCTGACCAGCTACCTAAAATATCTCGTTTTGAATCAGCCAATGGTCCAATGACAGCTATTTTTTTATTTTTGTCTAATGGTAATAAATTATTTTCATTTTTTAATAATACAATACTACGACGAGCTACATCTCTGGCTTCAGTACGATGTAGGCGATCGTTAGCAAACATAGTTTCAATATCAAAATTAGGATCTAAATTTCGATGCGGATTTTTAAACAACCCCATATCATATTTAAGCTCTAACACATGGCGACAAGCTTGATTAATCAGATCTTCTGAGATTGCACCTTCATCAACCAATTCTGGTAAAAACTGTAAAAAGTATTCATCATTCATACTCACATCAATACCAGCTTTGATAGCAATACGTACCGCATCTTTAGCATCCTGTGCAACGCCGTGATTAATTAATTCACGGATAGCACCATGGTCACTAACAACTACTCCATCAAAGTGCCATTGGTTGCGTAATACATCAGTTAATAACCAATGATTAGCTGTAGCAGGAATACCATTTACACTAACCAGCGCAACCATAACCGCTCGGCTACCGGCATCAATAGCCGCTTTATAAGGCACAAGATATTCTTGAAACATTTTGCGTTCACTCATATCGGTGCTGTTATATTCGCGTCCTGCTTCTACCGCACCATAAAGTGCAAAATGTTTAACCGTTGTGACTAATGATTTTTTATCAGCCAAGGATTGCTTTTGCATTTTTTCAACAAAAATTCGCCCTGCTTCTGAAGCTAAATAAGGATCTTCACCAAATCCTTCGGAAACTCGTCCCCACCTAGGATCACGAGTAATATCCACCATTGGCGCCCAAGTAACATTAAGTCCATCAGATGTAGCTTCATCAGCAGAGACCTCAGCCACTTTAGCGAAAGCATTACGATCCCAAGTTGCAGCTATACCTAAATTAATTGGAAATACTGTACGATGCCCATGAACAATATCAAAACCAAAATAAACCGGAATTTGGTTTGGTGATCTTAAAGCTCTTTCCTGCATTCTGGATAGATCGGGTTCCACAACAGTATTAAAAATGCCACCTATTTCACCAGCTTCTATTTGATCAAGTACTTTGTCTAAGGTTAGATCACCGCCGACACTAATTAACCGCAATTGCCCCACTTTTTCTTTAATAGTCATTTTTGATAATAAGTTATCAATAAATACTTTCTTTTCTTCGTCATTGGGATTTTGTGCAAATAAAGGACATGAAAAAATAAAAAAAACAAAAAAGAAAACTAATTTTTTCAGCATAATAAGTATTGTTATAATATAAGAGGATAGACAAGCAAATAGAATAACGTATTTAGTCAAAAAAATCTCGTTATTTGAAATAATGCCTCACCAAAAATAAAAATAAAAGCACATATTATTAAAAATTTAGCCGCAAAAAAGTGCTTTCCTCAAATTTTTTAAAAGTTGATTCTGTGAATAAATAAAAACATATTGCCGAACAATTTTGTCAAAACAATGTCGGCAATAATAAAGATTAGAATGATTGATTAGTCGCGGAAATTAGTAAATTGAAATGGTTGACCTAACTCACCATTTTTAACTAGTGCCATAGTTGCTTGTAAATCATCACGTGATTTTCCAGTAACCCGAACTTGGTCACCTTGTACTTGTGCTTGGACTTTAATTTTACTATCTTTGATTAATTTAACTATTTTTTTAGCTAATTCTTTATCGATACCTTGTTTCAGCTTAACTGTAATACTATAAAACTTACCACTATGTTCCATCTCTTCTGGAATTTCCAGCGCGCCACCATCAATACCACGTTTAGCTAACTTATCACGTAAAATATCCAGTAATTGTTGTACTTGGAAATCTGATTGGCTCGTCGCTTTGATAGTTTCATTTTTCTCATTAAGCTCAAATGATGCTTCGACATTTTTGAAATCCCAACGTGTTGCCAATTCTCGAGTCGCATTTTCGACCCCATTTTTGACTTCTGGCATTTGAATTTCTGATACAATATCAAAAGAAGGCATAAATTTTCCTCTTCTAATCGTTATAAGATATAACTCACTTTAAACAACTCATTTTATTGCTACCGTAACATTTACGGTAGCTTTAATAGATAGATTAATAAAATAAATCAATAGTACGAAGTAATTCGTTAATACCGACCTTACCTAACGTTTTAGCATCTACTTTTTTAACGATTACTGCACAATAAAGGCTGTATTTACCATCTTTAGTTGGTAAGTTACCTGATACCACCACAGAACCAGCCGGTACGCGACCATAGTGAACTTCACCAGTTGCACGATCATAAATTTTAGTACTTTGTCCAATAAATACACCCATTGAGATAACGCTGCCCTCTTCGACAATCACACCTTCAACAATTTCACTACGAGCACCGATAAAACAGTTATCTTCAATAATAGTTGGATTTGCTTGTAATGGCTCTAATACACCACCAATACCAACGCCACCAGATAAATGGACATTTTTACCAATTTGTGCACATGAACCTACAGTTACCCATGTATCAACCATAGTCCCTTCATCAACATAAGCACCGATGTTGACGTAAGAAGGCATTAATACTGTATTGCGAGCTACATAAGCGCCTTTACGTGCAATTGCTGATGGAACTACGCGGAAACCTTCTTGTTGGAAACGCGCTTCATCATAATCAGCAAATTTTAACGGTACTTTGTCATAATAATTAGTTGCGCCACCATCAATAAGTTGATTTTCATTAATACGGAATGAAAGCAACACTGCTTTTTTTAACCATTGATGAGTTACCCAATCGCCATTAATCTTTTCTGCGACACGCATTTTACCGCTGTCTAATAAAGCGATACATTGATTAATCGCATCACGTGTCACTGTATCAACATTTGAAGGGGTAATTTCAGCACGACGTTCAAATGCTGCCTCAATAATAGTTTGTAATTGTTGCATTTCTCGTTTCCTTTAACTTAAAGTCCGTTAGCAAATTTAATTGGCCTAACAGTATAATATAATATGCCGCTATTTTTAAGTGGTTTATCTTATCATTAAGATCTCTCAAAAAAAGTTAATTATTTGGAATACCTTTCACAAAATCTTAGTAAAAGTTAATACCGTGATTTTATTTGGATATAAAGTTTAATTCTCATTAAATTTCTCAATAAAAAATAATGCAAAACAGCGGATTTTCTTTATTAGAGCTTTTATTAGTTATCAGCATTAGTGCTATTTTGGCCGCAATTGGTGTACAACATTGGAAAGAATTACAACTGCGTAATGAACTAACAACCACCACAAAACAGCTTGCCTATTTTTTAGAAGAGGCTCAAGCAAGAGCTTACAACACTAATGAAAACTATCACGTATATTATTTTTTTAAGCCTTGGTGCATAAGTATTGGCAAGGGCGAAAAACCAACCACTTGCCAAGAAGGCACCGCCTATTTTATGAAGCCTAATAATTCTGTTGAATTGAGTGATTTAACTGATAAAAAAACCATCTCCTTTTGGGGCCGGAAAAATATGGCACAAACGGGGACAATCGAATTACACAACGCCATTGGTACCACGCAAATTATCATTTCTTATCGAGGGCGGATCCGATTTTGTAAGAAAAATAGTTATTTACCCGGACTACCGCGATGCTAAAACAAAATGGATTTTCATTATTTGAAATAATGTTAAGTATTGCATTTTCCAGTTTAATATTTATAGGTATCACCTCATTCTATAGTAAATTACAATCGATATTGTTGGAAAAAAATTTGCATATTCATTTAGAAAAAAATATTCATCAAGGTTTAGCTAGTATAACCAAAGATCTAAAACGTGCTGGATTTATTGCCAATAGCCCCGAAAAAATGAAACAATATCCAATTGAAATCAATACTTCAAACAATTGTTATATTTTCCGTTATGATAGTGAAATTCGCAATGATTGGATTTATGATCGTAATGCGCCAAGTAAATCAGACATCTTTGCTTATCGTTTCTACAAAAATAATTTGGAATATAAAGTAGGTTCAATAAGTTGTGAGGGTGTAAATTGGGAGAAAATATTCGATCCACATGACATTAAAATAACGCAATTTTCAATAAAACAGCAAAACAGCTATTTTGTAATAAATATTGCTGCTCAATTAAAGAAAAACAAAAAAATAATCTATCAAACGGTAACCATTATCAAAAATGAAAATCCATTTTAATAAAAAAACAACGCAAGCCGAAGGTTTTAGCACGCTAATAATGGTAATTATCCTAACCATTGTCGGCCTCATTTTATTAACCGGTTTTCAGGCTCTAGTTAATTCATTAAAAAAAACCTATTTGATTGAGATTCAATATTATCGTCAGTTTAATCAAGCAAGCTCAAGTTTAAATTGGGCAAAAAAACAGGTTTGGCAACCTCCGAGTGAGCAATGGCAATGTTTATTAGATAATCAATATCAATTCAAGGCTTGCATCAAAAAATCACGATTAAAAATCGATAACTATACTCTACTGAGAGCTCAAGCTGATGACTATTATCTTTATATGTTAACGTATTTTGCTGATAATCACTTGATTATTGAAAAAGGCCATTGGCTAGATTATTGTCCAGAAAAAAGGCTCGTTGATTGTGAATAGTAAAAATATAGCCGGATTCAGCTTAATTGAAGTCATGATTTCTTGCTTAATGTTTGCCATCATTATGCTAGGTTTTAGTGGTTATTTAACCGCAATCATTAGTCAACACCACTATTTCCAAAAACAGTTTAAAGCGGAACAAATCGCCTTTGCTTTACTTGATAGTTATCCTCATAATGTACAGCAAATCATACCAAATAATTGGCAATATCAAGTTTATAGCCAACCTTATGGTAGGTCTTGTCAGATGGTTTTTGTTAGCGTCACCCCTATTCATCACAAAACGATTAAACAACAACGTTTTTTATGTGATTAATATTTATGTCCAAAAATAAATCGCGCTTTTTATTTTCAATTCTTTTATTTCACGCCACGGCAATATCCCATCCCAGTTGCGCTAAATCTAGTGTAATGAGTTTCACACCTTTAGGTAAAAAATGACGAACACTAGCTGGCACAAAAGCAATTCCATTTTTAGCGGCAATTAACGCTAAAAGCGTAGGAAGATCATTAGTTGTTCCTCCTTGTATTAAAGTCACATTAATTCCTTCAAGCATTAATTGGGTTTGTTCAGTTAAACAAGGGGGCTAAATCTGGATTTATCTGCAATAACGGGTGCGTTGCCAGTATCTCGTTAATATTACCGGAACTCACTTTTACCTCAGTTGGTACCGCCAATACAATATACTCTTTAGATAATATAATTGAACGCAATGATTCTGGCACCGGCATCCGGACAAAACCAATATCGAGTTCACCTTGCATTAACAGATTTATTTGCTCACTAGAAGGTAGTTGTTTAGTCACAATATGACATTCAGGGGATCCATCAGAAAAAGTCCGAATCCATTTAGGCACCTGTTGAAAACAAGAGATACCAAAACCAATTGATAAGCATTCATTCGCTTTTTTCTTAATATTATCGGCAAATAACAGGAATTTCTGATGTTGTTGCAGTAGTTTTTTAGCTTCGGGATATAACGCATTGCCTATTGCAGTCAATGTTGCTCCATTCCGACCACGGATAAACAGTTTTTGATCGATGACTCGTTCAAAAGATTGAATTTGTTTAGTTAACGCTGGTTGTGTTATGAATAGCCGGTGCATATTGTGTCGGCATTGGTAATGCTGAACTGATCCAACATGGTGCGCAAACCGCAATTGCTAATTTTTCTAAAGTCAAAGTTATGAACCAAAACAACAATGATATTCGTATCTGGTTAGATAATGAACATAAATTGATTTATAATAAATAAATCACACCATAAAGAATAAAAGAAATACGTATTGGCTAATACTGCTTATACTATGACTATTCATGTTGGTTGATTGAATTTACCAAACAACCAATCTTATTTTTTAGTGTTACTGCTTATTAAATCATGCAATCTTTAGTTTCAATTAAAAAATAAAAATCAGTAACCATCAATTAAGCAATGGTGGTACTGATTAATTTTATTGTGGAAATAATTATAATCAGTCAGCTAACCAATGATATAAATGTTGCAATACTTGCTCTGTTTTTTCAGCATGAACATTATGACCAGCGCCTTCTACAATATCAATTTGTGCATTGGGAAATTGATTAAATATAGCTGGATAATTTTCATCACTGATATAACTAGAATTACCACCGCCAATAAATAACGTTGGTATGGCACTGGCTGAAATAGTTTGCCAATCACAAATATTGGCATACTGATTAATAATTACATCAGCATTAAATAGCCAACGCTCACGTTTAAAGGATTTAAGCAAAAATAAAATCGTTGGTTCATTCAATCCATGTTGTCGCATAACTTCAGCGATTTGCTTTCTATCAACTAATTGTTGATCAATGCATTGTGCCAATGCTTTTATGACCGGAGTATTAATTGTTTGAGTATATTTAACTGGCGCAATATCAATTGCACAAATGTTGCTAATCAGTTGCGGAATAAGTTGGCTTAATTGTAAAGCAACTTTGCCACCCATTGAATGACCAATTAAGATTAAGTTCTGTAATTGCAAACCATGACAGAGTTCCGCGATATCTTCCGCCATAGCTTGATAGTTCATGATATTTGACCATGGCGATTGGCCATGATTACGTAAATCAACTTGTATAGTTTGATAATTTGCAACGAGGTCTTTAGCTAACATGTTTAAGTTATCTAAACTACCAAATAGCCCATGCATTAATAAAATCGGTTGTTTATTGCCTTGTAATTTATAATTTAATTTCATGTTTTAACTCTTTATTTATTGTAACTGACTTCAATAGCCAGTCATTGATGAACAATTCAATAACCCCTAAAAGCATAAGTATGATAGAATTTAGTCTAAATTTTTCAATTAATATTAAGCCATATGTTTCAAAATAACCCATTACTCGCCCAACTTAAACAAGAATTTGCAGAACAAAAACCTCATGTTGAAGGTATCGTCCGAGCACACGAAAAAGGATTTGGTTTTTTAGATGTTGATAATAAAACAAATTATTTTATTCCTGTTGCCAAAATGAAGCAGCTTTGCCATGGAGATAAAGTATCGGGAACCATCATCAGCAATAATGATAAAGAGTCATTTGAACCTGAAATATTAATTGAAAGTAGCTTACAAAAATTTATTGGTAAAATCGGCTTTTTAGATCGCGCTATGGTGATTTATCCTGAAAATATGCCAACTAAGTTTGCTATACGTTGTCAAGTTAACACCGAAGTTAAGCAAAAATTAACCGAAGGTGATTGGGTTGTGGCAACATTACAATCGCATCCATTGCAAAAAGATAAACAACAATTTCTTGCTCAAGTAACACAATTTATCGCAAGATCTGACTCTATTTATCAATTATGGTTGAAAACCTTAGCTCGTTACCAATTAGAGGATAATGCCCCCCAAGCTGAATCATTAATCATTTCTGAAAGTGAACAACAAAATCGACAAGATTTAACCAATGTGTCGTTTTTCACTATTGATAATGAAAATACCGAAGATATGGATGATGCGATTGCTATTTGCCAAGATGAAATGGGTAATTATAACTTAATGATAGCCATTGCAGATCCTACGGCCTATATTTTACCTGATAGTGAGCTGGATAATATTGCCAAAGTTCGTAATTTTACAACTTATCTGCCCGATTTTAATATTCCAATGTTACCTAAACAATTGGCTGATGACCTATGCTCATTAAAAGCCAATCAAAAACGTCCAGCAATGGTATGTAAAATTCACCTAGATAAAACGGGACAATTTACTGCTGATGATATCCATTTCACCTCGGCTTGGATTGAATCCAAAGCTAAGCTTTGTTATAACAATGTTTCTAATTTCCTTGAAAATCAAAGTGATTTAAATTTTGCTAACACAGAAATCAAAACCCAATTGAAATTGTTAGCTGATCTAGCAAAAGTTCGTATCAATTGGCGACAACAAAATGCGTTAATTTTTAAAGCAAACAATGATTATCGATTTGTACTTGATGATAATCGCCAAGTTCAATCAATCCTCAAAGAAGAACGAGGCATCGCCAATAATATCGTTGAAGAAATGATGATTATTGCTAATTTAGCTTTGACCTTATATTTAACTGAAAAGATTGGTACCGGCGTCTTTAATACTCATTCAGGCTTTGATAGTAAGTACATTGAACAAATTTTAAAAATATTAGTTGATAATGGCATTTCTGATTTTGATAAAGAGTCACTAACTTCATTTGAAGGATATATTAGATTACGCCGATTAATTGATAATAACGATTTTCTATCAACTAAATTGCGTAAATTCCAAAGTCCTGCTGATTTTTCGATAACGCCACAACCCCACTATGGTTTGGGCTTTTTAGCCTATGCCACTTGGACTTCACCAATTCGCAAATATGGAGATATGATAAACCATCGTTTACTTAAAGCTTCTCTTAAACAGCAACCATTCCCTGCACCAACTAACGAACAATTAGAAAGTATGGCTGATCGTCGTAAGAAATTACGTTTAGCTGAACGAGATATCGCCGAAAATCTTTATAGCCAATACTTATACGATAAACAAGAGCAATGTTTTACTGCTGAAATAGTTGACATTAATCGAGGTGGGGCCCGAGTTCGATTAACAGAGATAGGCGCATTCGCATTTTTACCACTATCAATGATTCATAACGCTCGTGATGAAATAACCTTAAATATTGATGAAGGTTCAATTAAAATTAAAGATGAACTGATACTTAAACTAGCTGACAAACTATCAGTTGTGATCCATCAGGTTAAAATTGAAAACCACTCAATTATTGTAAAAATCGGTGAAAATAAATAAAGATTATCTTGTGAATCTGTCTTTTTTCACTCTAATTATTTAACCCTGATAATAATCAGGGTCAATCTAAATACAATTAATGATTTTTTTAACATTTAACCTCTTTTTTTTATTAAAAATATCTGCTATCTTTCACCGCTTAAAAAATAATAATTAGAGCGAGATAAACCGCAATCTAGGAGAGGAAAATGATATCAATTCACGGTCATGAAGTACTACAGATGATGGATGGAAACAATTATACCGAATCATCTTTACTTAATGCTATCCATGAAAAATTTGGTACCGAAGCTAGATTTCATACCTGTTCTAACTCCGATATGAATGCCGAGCAGCTTATTGCTTTTTTAAAAGCAAAAGGAAAATTTAAGCCAGCTTTAACCGATGATTCACAATTTACTGTCGATATTAAAAAAATATGCCGACATTAAACAAAATCGGCAAACGAATATTTAGTGCGTTTTTTACTAAATTAATGTAATCATCTAGTGTTTTTAAAAGAATAAGAGTATATAATTTCGCGTTACGACTTCACTACAAAGTGTTAAGTTTCTCAACCTGAAATTTCAACTCAAGAATATGTTCATGGAATTTGATATATGAAAATAAGTAATATCCTTACATGTGCCATTGTCTTTATTCTTGCCACAGGCTGTGTAAAAAACAATATGTCTAAAACAAAAAATAATGGCAAAAATATTGAAGTCGATCCGTTAACAATATTAAAAGAACAAACGGAACAAAATAACCCGTTTGTATCTAATGCCAAAAATCAATTACTTCAATTGGTTGGCGATAAACAATTTGACAGTTATATAAAAAAACAAGGTATTTTAGACTGTAAAGATGATAGTAACGAATCATCCTGTGTGTTAAATTTTTATCTTAACGAATTCTATAAGTTAAAATATGATATACAACTCAAAAAAGTGATTGAAGAAAATCAAGCCGAACATAAAATTGAGTTAAAGAAAATTAATCCAACCGACAATAACCTAAACAATTACTGTCAATGGTCAGCTGATTTCGTTGCCGCAGTTTACAGCAAAGATACCGAAAATATAACCAATCGCTATCAACCATTATTTAGAATGTCAGAACAAGATTTGGCTGCATTAAAAACTAAAATTCTCAAAGATAATTACTCGCATTTTTTAATTGATGAAAATCCAAGTATTCTTGACGAAATGAAAACTGATTATCTTGAAAATTGTTTAAGTAGCCCTAAAGACAATATTATCAATTACATTAATATTTTTAGATAATACTTAAGTGAGTCTTTTTTATGTACAATTTATTACCTATTAGTCGATTTAGTAAAACAATAACTTGCAAGATGTTATGCATAGCATCAATATCTTGTTTGAGTTTTTCTTCATGGGCTTTTACTTTTAATGATGTAGTGACAAAAGCAGAAAAATTATCAAAAAAGTCTTATGTCCAACCATCTAAAAATATTCCTAGTGAGCTATCTTCACTGCAATTTGCTGATTATCAAAAAATTTCTTTTAAACATGATAAAGCTTATTGGAATGATCGCAAAAGCCGCTTTAAACTTGAGTTTTATCATGAAGGTATGTATTTTGACATGCCAGTTAAAATTAACGAAATTGTCAATAACCAATTTAATGAAATTAAATACGATCCAGATTATTTCGACTTGAGTCAACTTCATTTAGATAATTTAAATACCAAAAATCTTGGTTTTGCCGGTTTTAAAGTTCATTATCCAATTAACAAGCCAACAAAAACCGATGATGAAATATTTACTGCGCTTGGTGGTAGTTATTTCCGTGCCGTTGGAAAAGATCAACGATATGGCCTTTCTGCTCGAGGTCTTGCTATCGACACCGGTGAAATGTCTGGAGAGGAATTTCCTCGATTTAAAGAATATTGGATTGAACGTCCAGAACCAAATCAAAAGCATTTAGTCATTTATGCATTACTTGACTCTCAAAGTGTGACTGGTGCTTATAAAATCACCCTAGTACCAAGTATTGAT
The DNA here is from genome assembly GCF_030758615.1 of Gilliamella apis. Lineage (NCBI taxonomy): Bacteria > Pseudomonadati > Pseudomonadota > Gammaproteobacteria > Orbales > Orbaceae > Gilliamella > Gilliamella apis. The sequence continues at coordinate 980,918 of NZ_CP132381.1, read as the reverse complement.
ACCACCGTTACGGTAGAAGCAAAAGTATTCTTCCGTAATTCAGTTAAAAAATTGGGTATTGCGCCATTAACTAGTATGTTCTTATATGGTCCAAATCAACCATCACCACTACTTAATTATCGTCCAGCAATGCATGACTCAAACGGGTTATCTATTTTGGCTAATAATAATGAGTGGATCTGGCGTCCCTTAAATAATCCTAAGCGTTTATCTTTTTCATCATATAGTTTAGAAAATCCTAAAGGTTTTGGTCTAATCCAACGAGATAAAGGGTTTGATGACTATCAAGATTTAGATGACCATTACGAACTAAGACCAAGCGTTTGGGTTGAAATCTTAAATGATTGGCAAAAAGGGCGAGTTGAACTTGTCGAAATTCCAACAGCAGATGAAACCAATGATAATATTGTTTCTTTCTGGGTTCCTGAAAAGCAATATAAAGGCGGTGACCAACTTACTTTTAAATATCGACTACATTACACACTAAACGAACAAAATCGCTATCCAGCTAACGTCGCTAGAGCTGAAAGTACTCGTTTATCGCTAGGTGATATCAAGCAAGCCAATTTAATACGTAAACTTGATGGTTCTAATGCATATGTTATTGATTTTACTGGACCTCAGTTATCTGATAAAAATCCTGTTAAAGTTATTTCAAGTATTAATAACGGCTCAATTGTAAGTTGTGATTCCCAATACAATTCAGTAACTAAAGGTTGGCGTGTTATTATTCGATTCAACGTTGAAGATAACAAAAAAGCAACCGATCTGCGTGTTCAACTCGCTTCTCAAACAGGTGAAGTTCTGTCCGAAACTTGGAGTGGGCAATACCCTGCTCAATAATTATAATAATCAGCCATTAATATGAAAAAAGATTACTTCGAAAATCTTCCTGACGCCGAAATTTGGCGTCAGAAATCGGAAAACAATAACTCTCTTGCCAATGATGTCGATTTCTTAAAATATCGATTGAATCAAGTCGGCAACATTGACCATTTTAATGAAGCAAGACAACAGCAACCTAGTTATCCCAAAGTTGAACGTGTGTCAGTACAACCACAAATTTGGAATGAACGGTATACAGCTAAATCAAAACCTCGTGTGAATATTATCGCACTTATTCGTCGTCTAATTATGTTTGTGCTTATAGCAGTTCAAACATACTATGGAACAATTTATTTATCGTCACTTTTGCCGTATCAAAGCTGGCAAAAGATTAGTTTTATGGCTAATTGGGACATCAATCCTGAACTCGCTATCTATAGTATTATTCCTTATATCATACAGGGCTTCATTATTGGTCTCTTTGCTATTTTATTTTGTTGGATCTCAATCGGTTTTTGGACTAGTATCATGGGTCTTATTTTGGCAGTGATAAAAAAAGACCGTTATACCATTGCTATTCCTAATGATCCCGCAGCTCATATTGACGCAAAACATCGTACTGCTTTAGTCATGCCTATTTGTAATGAAGATGTTTCACGAGTATTCGCTGGACTTGAAGCCACCTATGAATCACTAGTTGAAACAGGACATGCTCAATGTTGTGATTTTTATATTCTTAGTGATACAAACGATCCTGATTTGTATGTTAATGAATTAAAGGCTTGGGCTGATTTTAATGCTAAAAAAGCAGATAATGGTTGTAATATTTTCTATCGTCATCGTAAACGCCGTGTAAAACGTAAAAGCGGTAATATCGATGACTTTTGTCGTCGCTGGGGCCATCAATATGAGTATATGATGATTCTTGATGCTGATAGTATTATGACTGGCGATTGTATTTTAAAAATGGTTGCCATGATGGAAATGAATCCAACAGCGGGTATATTACAATCACCACCAAAATCGGTCAGAATGACAACCTTATACGGCCGTATTCAACAATTTGCCAATCAAATTTATAGCGATATTTTTTGTTCAGGTACTCACTTCTGGCAACTAAGTGAAGCCCAATATTGGGGTCACAATGCCATGATTCGCCTCAAACCATTTATTGAACACTGTATTTTATCACCATTGCAAAAACGTAAAGGTCCGATTCATATCTTATCGCATGATCTGGTTGAAGCAACTTTAATGCGCCGAGCTGGTTATGGAGTATGGATTGCTTACGATATGAACGGTAGTTATGAAGAGTTGCCAGGTAATATGATTGAAGATCTTAAACGAGATAATCGTTGGTGTATGGGTAATCTGATCAATCTTCGATTAATATTCAAAAGTGGCATTACTTTAACTCATAGAGTTATGTTTTTAACCAGTGGTATGGCTTACATTTCATCATTATTGTGGTTGGTATTTTTAATTTTCTCAACACTATTATTATTAGTGTTCAATATTTCTGAACCACAATATTTTTTCCAACCAAACCAATTTTATCCAACTTGGCCAAGATGGGATGAACAATTAGCGATTCAACTACTTTCAACCACGATGGTATTGCTGTTTGCACCTAAATTATTTAGCTATGGTATTATTATAGCCAGAACAGGAGCAAAAGATGTTGGTGGAATATTTAAACTAACCTTATCAATTCTTATTGAAATGGTGTGGTCTATGATCCTTGCTCCAATCCGTATGATCTTCCATAGCAAATTCGTTGTTAAAGCATGGCTTGGTAGCAAAATTCAATGGAAGTCACCATCACGAAGTGATGATGCCTTAACTTGGGGGGAATCATTCTACTTTTGTTGGCCTTTATCGTTATTAGGAATTGTGTGGTTATGTGTGATTATTTGGTTAAACCCACAATTTACCTATTGGTATATCGCAATTTTAATTCCATTAACTATTTCACCGCTAGTAATTCGCATTTCTGGTTTATCCAGTATTGGTATGAAAGCTAAAAAAGCAGGGTTATTTTTAACGCCTGAAGAAACTCACCCTTCACGTGCAGTAAAACTCACTGGTGACTATTTAGCGCAAACCGAAGCTGCTTTTATGGAACATGGCTTTATTATGGCACTTGTTGATCCTATTTATAATGCATTAGCCTGTGCATTATCGACTTCTCGTCATTTACCTAATACAAAAAATCAGCAATTGCGCCAACAACTGATTGAGCACTATCAGCAAGTGGATTTAGAAAAAATCAGTAAAGAACAACAATTAGCGATTTTAGAAGACCCTATTATTCTTTCTGCACTTCATTGCCACATCTGGCATCAGCAAGAAAAATACGACAATTTGTTCTCATTATGGCAAAATGAACGCCAGCAATAAGAGATAGGGCTTAATGCCCTATTTCTTCTTTTAGTAATTAATCAAAATCCATGGATATTTTTTTATGACTTGGCAACCAACTGCATCAATTAATAATTTACTTAAGCGCGCTAAAATTGTATCTCAAGTAAGACAGTTTTTCGCTGATCGCTGTATATTAGAAGTCGAGACGCCAACCTTAAGCCAATATGCAGTAACAGATGTGCATCTGAGCTCATTTCATACCTTATTTTTAAAACCTGGTGAAACCAATGAACAACAAGGGCAGAAAATGTCATTAATCACCAGCCCTGAATATCATATGAAGCGTTTATTAGCGGCTGGCAGTGGCCCTATTTATCAAATATGTAAATGCTTTCGTAATCATGAAGAAGTGAGTCGCTATCATAATCCTGAATTTACCATGCTTGAGTGGTATCGTATCCAATTTGATATGATGCAAATGATTAACGAGGTCGATGATCTTCTACAAAACATTTTAGATTGCGAACCAGCCGAACGTATCTCTTATCAAAAAGCATTTCAACGTCATCTAAATATTGACCCATTGGAAGCTGATCAAGCAAGCCTAATTGATGCGATGAAAAAGCTTAATATCGAGCTCAATACTGATGATTATGATCGCGATACTTTATTACAATGCCTATTTAGTTTCGGCGTCGAACCTCATATTGGTCAAGAGAAACCGGTTGCAGTATATAATTTCCCTGCTTCTCAAGCAGCATTAGCAGCGATCAGTTCGGAAGACCATCGAGTCGCCAGCCGTTTTGAGTTTTATTATAAAGGGGTAGAACTGGCTAATGGATTTAAAGAATTAACCAATCCGCAAGAACAAAAGATGCGTTTTGAACAAAATAATATTGATAGGGCTAATCAAAATTTACCACCACAAAATATTGATATTGAGTTAATTGCGGCTATGGAAGCTGGTTTACCTGATTGTGCCGGTGTTGCCGTAGGACTTGACCGCTTAATTATGTTAGCACTTGATGCCATGAATTTAGACGATGTCATTTCATTCACTTTTGCAAGGGCTTGATCATGTTTGGAAGTTTAGGCTTAAGTGAATGGACAGCGATAATAATTGCTATTATCGCCGTTGTTTTATTAATCATTTTATTAAAAACGCAATTTAGAGCCAATAATCTACATGCTTTATTTGATTTACAACTAAATCAAAAAAAACAAGAAAATCAAGTTTTAACCACTCAAATAACACAGTTGGAACAAGAATTAAACCAATGCCAACAACAAAATATCGCCCAAAATATCAAAATTAGCGAGTTACAAACTCGTTTGGAAGAGACCATGAATGCGGCACAGCAACGGCAAACCATTCTGGAACAAAGTGAGCAACGCTTAACAACTCAGTTCGAAAATTTAGCTAATCGAATTTTTGAACAAAGCGGCAAAAAGATTGAGCAACAAAATAAACAAAGTTTAGATTTTCTACTTTCACCACTAAAACAACAATTAGAAAGCTTTCAGAAACAGGTTCAAGACAGCTTTGGACAAGAAGCCAAAGAGCGTCATACTCTCACCCATGAAATCCGCAATTTGCAACAGCTTAATGAATTAATGACTAAGGAAGCCACTAATTTAACTAATGCATTAAAAGGCAATAACAAAACTCAAGGTAATTGGGGAGAGTTTATTCTTAGTCAAATTTTGGATAATTCAGGACTCCGCTTGGGACATGAGTATCACACTCAGGTTAATTTAACCAATGAAAATAATCAACGATTGCAACCAGATGTAATTGTTCATTTACCTCAAGGTGGTGATGTTGTCATTGATTCAAAAGTTACTTTAGTTGCCTATGAACGTTACTTTAACAGTGATGACGATGATATTAGAACTAAGGCTATTGCCGATCATCTTGCTTCGGTACGTAATCATTTAAAACAGCTTAGCCAAAAAGATTATCACAAACTCATTGGTATCAATTCATTAGATTATGTTTTAATGTTTATTCCAGTTGAACCAGCATTTTTGTCAGCAATTGATCAAGATCCTACATTAATTAATGATGCTTTAAAAAACAATATTATGATTGTTAGTCCAACAACCTTATTGGTAGCGTTAAGAACTATTCATAATTTGTGGCGATTTGAATACCAAAATCGTAACGCCGAACTTATTGCTGATAGAGCAAGTAAACTATATGATAAAGTTCGTGGTTTTATTGAGGATATGGAAAACCTAGGTAACTGCTTAGATAAAGCGCAACAAACCTATCAATCTTCAATGAACAAACTATCTAAAGGACGAGGTAATGTTGTTGGTCAAATAGAACGATTCAGGGAATTAGGAATTGAAGTAAAAAAACCGATCAATCCTGATATAGCCCAACTATCAGTTGATGAACTTGAACGTGAACAAGAAGATTATCCATCTTGCCACGATACTCAATAAAACTAATCACAACTCATTGTGCAATGACGTTTTAATTAATGTAAAAATTTAACTTAAATATCTTAATTCACCATCAGAAAAAATACGTGTATACTCATTTAACACAGAGGGGGACGATATGGCAAAAAAACAAGATAAAGAAGCAAGTTTTGAAGAAACAATCAAACAACTTGAAGCAATTGTCACTCAACTTGAAAATGGTGATTTACCATTAGATGATGCTTTAAATGAGTTTGAAAAAGGGATTAAATTAGCCCGTTCAGGTCAAAAACAACTTAATGAGGCTGAACAACGCATCCAAATTTTGTTATCTGAAAATAGTGATGCTCAATTATCTGAATTTTCAATTGATAATAATGAATAGCACAAAACCATTACAAGAACGTATTGATAATTATTTAACAACATATATTTCGCAATTTGCCCCTTCAAACTTGCAACAGGCGATGAGCTACAGTCTGCTTGCCGGAGGCAAACGAATCCGCCCCATTCTAGTTTATCTAACTGGGCAGATGTTTAATTGTCCTTTAGAAAAACTTGATCCCATTGCAGCAGCTATTGAATCAATGCATACTTATTCTTTAATTCATGATGATCTACCTGCCATGGATAATGATAACCTCAGGCGGGGTAAACCTACTTGTCATATTCAATTTGGTCACGCAGAAGCAATTCTTGCTGGTGATGCCTTACAATCGCTAGCTTTTGGTTTATTATGCGAAAATCAACATATTGATAACCAAAGTAAAATTAATATGATTAGTGAACTTGCTAACGCCAGTGGTCTTGCAGGTATGTGCTTAGGTCAATCACTTGATTTGCAAGCAGAACAACAAAAAGTAACCCTTGAACATTTACAAAATATCCATAATTATAAAACCGGTGCTTTAATTCAAGCTGCAGTTAGGCTTGGTGCTTATGCTAGTGGTGAGGTAGCCAAACCCTATTATCAAATCTTAGATGACTATGCTCAAGCTATTGGATTAGCATTTCAAATTCAAGATGACATTTTAGATGTTATTGGTGAACAAGAACTAATGGGTAAACCACAAGGCTCAGATATTGCACTTGAAAAAAGTACTTATCCGTCATTAGTTGGCTTACAAAATGCAATTGAAATGACAAACACATTATATCGACAAGCTATCGATAGTCTGCAGCAAATACCTTATAATAGCCAACCATTACAAGATCTTGCTGGTTTTATTATTAATCGAAATAGTTAACCTAATAACTAGATGATAAAAATGAATTTAGATAAATTTCCTTTATTAAAGCAAATCAATTTCCCCACGGATCTTAAACGTTATCCGCTATCACAATTGCCAGAGATTTGTCAGGAATTACGACAATTTTTATTAGATAGTGTTAGTCAATCTAGTGGCCATTTAGCTTCAGGTTTAGGTGTAGTCGAATTAACCGTTGCTTTACATTATGTCTATAACACTCCATTTGATAAAATTATATGGGATGTAGGGCATCAAGCTTATCCGCATAAAATCCTTACTGGTCGACGTGATCAGATGCTAACCATTCGCCAAAAAGGTGGATTGCACCCTTTTCCTCATCGTTATGAAAGTGAATACGATGTGTTAACAACTGGCCATTCATCAACATCTATTAGTGCCGCGCTAGGTATTGCTATTGCTGAACAACAAAAGCAATCAGGACAAAAAGTAGCAGCAATTATTGGTGATGGAGCATTAACCGCTGGTATGGCATTTGAAGCAATGAATCACGCAGGTCATATAAAACCTGATATGCTAGTCATTGTTAATGACAACGATATGTCGATTTCTGAAAACACCGGCGCACTTAATCAGCATTTAGCGCAACTTTTAACAAGTAAAGCTTATACCTCTTTTCGTGAAAGTGGTAAAAAAGTCCTTTCGAATATTCCGCCATTAAAAGAATTATTCAAAAAAACCGAAGAACATTTAAAAGGATTAGTGACTCCAGCCATTTTATTTGAAGAATTAGGCTTCAATTATATTGGCCCAGTAGATGGTCATGATGTCGAAACACTTGTAGCTACCTTGCAAAATGTGAGGCAGTTAAAAGGACCACAACTACTGCACATTATTACTCAAAAAGGTAAAGGCTATGGCCCTGCCGAACAAAACCCGACTTTATGGCATGGTGTTCCCAAATTTAATCCCAACGAAGGGACTTTACCGATTTCAAAAAAAGTTGCACCAACCTATTCAAAAATATTCGGAGATTGGCTGTGTGAGATAGCCGAACATGATAAACGTTTAATGGCAATTACCCCTGCCATGGGCGAAGGCTCTGGTATGACTGAATTTGCAAAACGCTATCCCAATCAATTTTTCGATGTGGCCATTGCTGAGCAACATGCGGTAACGTTAGCCGCAGGCTTTGCTATTAGTGAATTTAAACCGGTAGTAGCCATCTATTCCACTTTTTTGCAACGTGCGTATGATCAAGTGATCCATGATATTGCTATCCAAAATTTACCTGTCCTGTTTGCTATAGATAGAGCTGGTATTGTTGGCGCTGATGGTGAAACCCATCAAGGGGCTTTCGATTTAAGTTTTCTACGCTGTATTCCTAATCTTGTTATTATGACTCCGAGTGATGAAAATGAATGTCGACAAATGCTTTATACAGGTTATTTACATAATGGCCCATCAGCGGTACGTTATCCTCGTGGTGAAGGATGTGGTGCTAGCTTACAACCACTCAATCCAATACCATTGGGACAATCAAAATACTGTCGTGAAGGTGAAAATATTGCTTTACTTAATTTTGGCACATTATTACCTGAAGCTTTACAAGCAGCCGATCAAATAAATGCTACAGTGATAGATATGCGTTTTGTAAAACCACTAGATGAAAAAGTCCTTTTGCACATTGGTCAAAGCCATAATATACTTGTCACCATCGAAGAGAACAGTATCAAAGGTGGGGCAGGAAGCGCCGTCAATGAATTTTTGTTATCGAAAAAAACAAAATGTGATATTTTAAACATCGGATTGCCTGATGTGTTTATTCCACAAGGATCACAACAAGAAATGCGTGATGAAGTTGGATTAAACGCCAAACATATAATCGACAAAATTAATACATTTATAAAACTATAGGTTAAATATGGAAACTCAAGCTGTCACGGTTCAGATTTTTGGGCGAACTTTAAAATTTAATTGCCCTGTTGAAGAAGTTGACGCACTTACAAATGCGGCTAAAGATTTAGATGCACGCTTAACAAATTTACGAGAAAAATCACCACAAGTTGGCAGCGATCAACTTATTATGACTGCTGCACTAAATATATCTTATGAACTAACTAAAGAGAAAGAAAAAAGCGATGAGTTTGCTAACAGATTAAAAATGCTACAGCAGTTACTTGATTCCGCTTTAAATACCAACAATTAGTTAGCTTAAACGTAAATAATCAACAAAGACTATTGTATGATTCTCTAAATTTTGTATTATATTAATTATCTCTGAGATGCTCGGGATAAGGGTTAGTCCCCTGAGCCGATATTCTTTAATTTAGAGTGGTGTGGTTTTTGATTGGTGTGTATGCCTAATTTATTTAGGAAACCTAAAAATTAAAACATGCAACTCACCTTGAACCTTGGGTTCAAGGGTTACGACCCTAACGACATCTTGGAGTGCTTCTTTACTTTTCTTTTTCAATCGATAACTAATGAATATTCGGCAAGCGATACGTCAAAAAAGACGTGATTTATCTCCACAACAACGCTGTAATGCGCAGCAAATTATTTATCAAAAAATTAAAAATCATCCAGCTTTGAATCAAGCTGAAAATATCGCTATTTTTTTGTCATTTGATGGGGAAGTCGATACTAAACCGATTATTGAATATCTATGGCAACAAAACAAATCAGTCTACTTACCAATTACCCATCCATTTTGTAAAAATCACCTACTCTTTTTAAAGTACACCACAAATACGCCACTCATAAAAAATCATTTTGGCATCTTTGAACCAGAACTTAATGTCAATAATGTCATTCCGTTTGTACAACTTGATATCGTCTTTACACCATTAGTTGCTTTTGATGAACGAGGTTATCGTATGGGAATGGGCGGTGGCTATTACGACCGAATGCTAGCAAATTATCAACAACAACAGATATTACCTATTGGGCTCGCATTTTCCTGCCAAAAATTGGCCAATATTGATAATCAACCTTGGGATATCAAATTGCCAGAAATAATTTATGCTTAAACAGGCATTATCATAAAATCAAACAAACTATAAGTAATCAATAACTGGTTATTTTAGCTTATTCGACTTTTTCAGAATGGCTGCCATTAGCGGACGATGGCAATGATAAATCATGTCAGATTTTAACATCACTAATTCGGCTAACGGTACAGTCCAATCAGGTATTTCAGTAGTCTCTGGATGTTTTCGATCAATCGGATTATCTACAGTATAAAGCTCAGTACTAGCAAATAAATCTTGCTTTTTAGCAATATCTACATCATCACTGTCGCTAAGCATTTTACAGTTATCTAATAGTTCTTGGGCAAATTGTTCTGGCCAATCATCCGCAAAGTGCTTAAATTTAGCAAAGCTTGCAATGTGCCTCAACATATCACGAAACAGTAATAAATAGACCATTTGAACATTTCGCCCAGATAAACTAGCAAGCTGTTCGTCAGACAATTTGTTATTGAAAACACTAGGCCCCCATTTAAAAAACAGCGTATCTTTATACAAATTGATGATATGTTTAGCTGCACTATATTTCGACTTAACTAAACTATCAATTTCACGCGATAGTTGCATGGTAGGATAACCAACATTATTACGACCATTTAAGTCTCGTTCTGATAAAGATTGTGTTTTTTTGCTGGGTAAAAGTTTTTTCAAAAATCCTAACATGATATATCACTCAAACTATCTATTTTTTTGTCTAACAATTTCAAATAAGCAAACACCTGTCGCTACCGAAACATTAAGTGAAGAGACAATTCCTGCCATAGGTATACTGACTAGCTCATCACAATGCTCTTTAGTTAATCGACGCATACCTTCGCCTTCAGCCCCCATTACTAAGGCCAGAGATAAGTTTTTTGAACTTTTATAAAAATCAGTCTGATAAAGTGTGCTGGTTGCTTCACCGGCAGTACCTACAATCCAGACTTGATATTCATCTTGTAACATCCGCATAGTTCGAGCTAAATTGGTAACTCTAACTACAGGCACGCTTTCAGCTGCGCCACTAGCAACTTTTTGTGCGGTTGAGTTAAGTGGTGCAGAGCGATCCTTTGGCACAATAATAAAATTGACACCAGCGGCATCAGCGGTACGAATGCAGGCACCTAAATTATGTGGGTCGGTCACACCATCTAAAATTAAAATAACCGGAATGGGATGTTGTTCCATCAATAATGGGATATCATTTTCTTGGTAACCACGGCTTGGTTTTACCATCGCTAATATACCTTGATGAACACCATTTTTTGATTTTTCATCTAGATATTGTCTATTGGTTACTTTCACTGTTAAACTTAACTGTTCTAATTCTTGAACAAGGGCAGTCAAGCGTTTATCTTCTCGACCTTTAGCGATAAAAACTTCAATAATTCTTTCTGGAGCACGCGTTAACAATGCTTCAATGGCGTGGATACCGTATACTGTTTCACTCATCTATTAATTACTCTTTTTTTCTCTTATTACTTGATGTCGATGCTGATTTAGATTTAGTCTTAGATGCCGCTTTAGATTTTGCTTTAGCTTTTGTTCGTTTTTTACTTTTCACTTTAGCTTCTGCTTTATTTGCTACTTTAGCGTTCGCTTTTTTCTTTTTGCTATCTGGTGGACTTTTAGCTTTGCGTTTTACTGGTAAATCAGTAGCAAAACTTATATCAGCTTTATTAGCTTTATCTCTTGCCGTCTTACCTTGACGTTGTGGCTTATTATTACTGCCGACCAAAGAAAAATCAATTTTACGCTCTTCTGGATTAACATTATCGACTTTTACTTGAACTTTATCACCTAAACGATAACTAAAGCGAGTATTCTCACCAATTAGACGATTACGTGATGCATCATAAATATAATAATCATTTTCCAGTGACGAAACATGCACTAAACCATCAATAAACAGATCATCTAACCGGACAAAAAAGCCGAAATTAACCACACTAGAGATAGTACCATTGAATACCTCACCAACATGATCTTGCATATAGTCACATTTTAGCCAATCAACGACATCACGCACGGCTTCATCCGCACGACGTTCAGTTATTGAGCAGTGTTCACCAAAATAAAGCATTTCGCTAATGGTATAACGATGCCCACCAGTTTTACTGGTTTTATGTTGTTCATTCGCCAGTACCCATTTAATGGCTCGATGTAATAATAAATCAGGATAACGACGAATTGGCGACGTGAAATGAGCATATTCTTCAAGCGCTAGGCCAAAATGACCACGATTTTCGGGATCATAAATTGCTTGCTTCATTGAGCGTAAAATTACAGTCTGTAACATCTCATGATCGGGTCTTGCTTCAACATCAACCATTAATTTGGCAATATCTTTAGGTGTTGGATTTGCTCCACCGCCAAGTGATAAACCGAGTTCACTTAAAATACTGCGTAAATTATTCATGCGATCTTCATCCGGTCTATCATGCACGCGGAATAAAGACGGAATCTCAGCATTAATGACCAATTTTGCCGCAGCAACATTGGCTAAAATCATACACTCTTCAATAATTTTATGTGCGTCATTACGCTGTACTAATTCAATACTCTCAATACGTTTATCTGCATTAAAAATGAATTTTGGTTCTTCTGACTCAAAACCAATTGCGCCACGAGTAACCCGAGCATTATCTAATACCTTATATAAGCCATAAAGATTTTCAAGATGAGGTACTAACTCTCGATAATGTTCACGTAACTCTTTATCACCTTCTAAAATTTTGGCAACCTTAGTATAAGTTAAGCGAGCGTGTGAGTTCATTACTGCTTCATAAAATTGATAACCGGTTAAACGTCCTTTGTTCGACACCGTCATTTCACAAACTAAACATAAACGATCAACTTGTGGATTGAGAGAACAAAGGCCATTAGATAACACCTCCGGTAACATTGGTACCACCCGTGAAGGAAAATAGACCGACGTACCTCGTAAGCAAGCCTCTTTATCTAAAGCTTTACCGTTGCGAACATAATAACTCACATCAGCAATTGCTACCCATAATCGATAGCCACCGCCACGATTTTTTTGACAATAAACTGCATCATCAAAATCACGGGCATCTTCACCATCAATAGTAACTAACGGTAAATCTCGTAGATCTTTACGTCCTTTTTTAGCACTTTCAGGCACTTGATCACTAAATTTGTTGACCTCTTTTTCAACTGCTTTAGGAAATTCGTAAGGGATCTCATGATTACGTAACGCAATATCTATTGCTAAATTGGTTCCCATAATCTCACCAAGAACTTCTTTAATAATACCTACTGCTTTTTGACGACGCTCAGGACGTTGTTGTAATTCAACTACCACAACCGACCCCATTCTTACGGTGCGATTTGGTTTACCCGCGATCAAAATATCAAAGTTCAATCGACTGTCATCAGGTACCACAAAGCCAACACCTTGTTCAATAAAATATCGCCCAACGATTTGGTTAGTTCTGGGTTCTAAAATTCGTACTACACGTGCTTCTGTTTTACCTCTATATTGGCTACCAATTGGTTGTGCTAATATAACATCACCCTGTAACACTTTTTTCATTTGTTCAGGTGATAAAAAATAATCTTCTGGTTTTCCTTCTACCCTTAAAAAACCAAAGCCATCACGGTGGGCAATAACACTCCCCTTCACCATATCGAATTTTTCCGGTAAGGCATAACACTTACGCCGTGTAAACACCACTTGGCCATCACGTTCCATCGCCCGCAATCTTCGATGTAATGCTTCTTTTTGTTCATCATTCTTAATTGATACTGCTTGAGCTATCTTGTCTAAATTAGCTGGTTTTGCTTCTTTAGTAAGATAGTCTAAAATCAGCTCACGGCTGGCGATCGGCGAATCATATTTTTTCGCCTCACGATCATAAAATGGATCTTTTATCATATGGAACGTCCTGTGATCGAATATTAGGTTAAGCATAACATAGAGTTGCATAACTTAAAATCAAGATTACTTTTTTGAAGTGCAAAAGCCTTTACTCACAACATATTTATAATTACTAATTCTTAAGATTCATGATTAATAAATAGGAGATTCTAATAAGGTAATTTATCTAAATAAAATATAAATATAATTTATATCTATTTATTCAGCTTTGTTTGATTGTTTTTTGATCAAAAAATTGCTTCCAGTACGCTACGCATAACTGGAAGCAATTTTTCTCTGCTTTTAATATATAAAATGTTTCCCTTTTATATTAAACATATTTTAATCACCACGACAAACACCCGTTGTACTTGGATATCTTGGCTCCTGACGATCAACTTCACCTGTCTTACCCTTTACTCGGTAAACAAAGCTGTTATTCCATAGTTCAGCAGTCCATAAATCACCATCTGGAAGCCAGATTCCACCATAGAGTTTTGTAATACCCCACTCGCTCATAAATGTACCCACTGCCCTTATAAAATGAGACTCATTATTAGTCAGCTCAGAAGGTGTATATAAATATTTTAACCGAAAATCTCTATCTAGTGCTTGCGCTTTAGTAATTTTATTTATCCCGCTACAAAAACTTAATAAATTAAATCCTAAACTCGTATTTACAAGCTTTGAATTACTAAACACAATTGCCTTACCTGTTCCCTTCTTTGGCCATTTTTTAGGAACTGGAATAGTAAAACTATCAAACCTTTCCCAATTACGACCATTATAAAATTCCATTGTTATTGTTGGTGTGCCATTTTGAATAAATTGACTTTTTTGCCCTGCAATATAATTTACCGTACAATTTGAAGCATAACCACCAATTGTTGATAAGCTTATCTTTCCACCACCATTAGACGTATAACAACGATAAAGACTTTGGTCTGAACCACTACCAACTAAAGTAAAGGCCGCATTCTGAAAACCGGTAGTTGGAAAACCACTATTTCGTGAAAAACCATAGGTATTATTAAAGACATTGGGATCATGATCACCAAACTGAGTCATTTCATTCGGTCGTAAATAACATATTTGCCCATTTGGAATTATCCTATATTCTACCGAACTACTCCCATAATAACGATTTCTAGGTAAACCATAACGAGTATTGGCCTGAATATTCGAGACTTCTACCCGTAATTTATAAGGTCCACCACAATTCCAAAGCTCCCAACTTAACTTATCATTAGGTATTTGAATGCCATTCTCAAACCAAGTTGCTCTAATTGTGCCCGACACATAACCGCCAACTTGATCACCATCAATATCATCAACCTTAAGTGCCGATGGGATACGTGCAACGCCATCAGTTGATAAAGCAAAAGCCAAAACGTCTTTGAAATGCATCCCTTTAGGGGCTCGCAAGATAAGATCTGTATCCCAAGCACTGATCCATTCAGTACCGCCTTGTCCATTACGATTAGGAAAATTAATCCACAGGATTTGACGTAAATCAGTTAGTGGTGTTACGCCATCAGTTAATAAAATATACGGCGTATTACCGGTTATCATTTTTTCAGTTTGAGCAGAATATGAAGATAATGCCCATACATTATTTACCAATGATAGACTACTTAGAATAAAAATTACTTGTACAAATAGTGTTTGATATCTAGTTAAATTTATCGCTTTTTGTTTATTTTTATGTTGATGGATATTTAATACAATTTTTGCTATATAAGTTTTTAGATTATGGAAAGATGAGTTTATAGCAGATTTTACTTGCGAAGTTTGTTTAGCCTGAAAGATGGCTAGAATACTATTAGCCTTTGGCTGGCTGGCTGGCTGGCTGGCTGGCTGGCTGGCTGGCTGGCTGGCTGGCTGGCTGGCTGGCTGGCTGGCTGGCTGGCCTCTAAACAACTGTATTTTAACATTTTTTCAATCCTTTGTCAATGTATCCAATTATTTTATAACAATAAAAATATATTTTATTGACTTAAATAGTATAAATATATGCATTAATTTTGACAAATATTGTTTCGTAATGAATTGTTAAGATTCATGATTAATAAATAGGAGATGCTGATAAGGTAATTTAACTAAATAAAGTATAAGTATAATTTATACTTATTTATTGAGCTTTATTTGATTGTTTTTTGATCAAAAAATTGTTCCAGTACGCTCCACTTAACTGGAACAATTTTTCTTTACAGTATACCTAAAATGTTGCTGATTGTTATTAAATATATATTAATCACCTCGGCAAACAGTTGTTGTACTTTGATATCTTGGCGACTGAGCTTCAATTCGACCTGTCATTCCCATTACACGATAAATCCTTCTATCATCACTTGTTATGTCAGCTGTCCAGAGATCACCATCAGGGCGCCAAACTCCACCATATCTTTTTGTAATACCCCACTCACCCATAAACGTACCTACAGCCCTTATAAAATGAGACTGATTATTACTCAGTTCATCAGCTTTATACAAATATTGTGCCCGAAAACCTAGGCTATGCGCTTGAATATAACTGATTTTTTCTATATTACTACAAAAAGTCAATGCATAATAATTCTTGATATCGTAAAACCAATAACCATCACCAAAAACCATTGCTTTACCAGAGCCTTTACTAGGCCATTTATTAGGAACTGGAATAGTAAAATTATCTATCCATTCCCAATAACGACCATTATAAAATTCCATTGTTATTGTTGGTGTGCCATTTTTAATAAATTGACTTCTTTGCCCTACAATATAATTTACCGTACAATTCGAACCATAACCACCAATTGTCGATAAGCTTATCTTTCCACCACCATTAGACGTATAACAACGATAAAGACTTTGGTCTGAACCACTACCGACTAAAGTAAAGGCCGCATTCTGAAAACCGGTAGTTGGAAAACCACTATTTCGTGAAAAACCATAGGTATTATTAAAGACATTGGGATCATGATCACCAAACTGAGTCATTTCATTCGGTCGTAAATAACATATTTGACCATTTGGAATTATCCTATACTCTACCGAACTACTGCCATAGTAACGATTTCTAGGTAAACCATATTGAGTATTGGCC
Source organism: Gilliamella apis (assembly GCF_030758615.1). Lineage (NCBI taxonomy): Bacteria > Pseudomonadati > Pseudomonadota > Gammaproteobacteria > Orbales > Orbaceae > Gilliamella > Gilliamella apis. Next base: position 964,115 of record NZ_CP132381.1, on the reverse strand, counting down.
TGAATATTCGAAACTTCTACGCGTAATTTATAAGGTCCGCCACAATTCCAAAGCTCCCAACTTAGCTTATCATTAGGTATTTGAATGTCATTTTCAAACCAAGTTGCTCTAATTGTACCAGAGACATAACCACCAACTTCATCACCATCAATGTCATCAACATTAAGTGTTGATGGATTATGTGCTTCACCATCCGTTGGAGTTGCAAATGTCCACACATCATTGAAATGCATTCCTTTAGGGGCTCGCAAGATAAGATCTCTATCCCAGGCACTGATCCATTCAGTACCGCCTTGTCCATTACGATTTGGAAAATTAACCCCCATAATTTGACGTAAATCAGTTAGTGGTGTTACGCCATCAGTTAATAAAATATACGGCGTATTACCGGTTATCATTTTTTCAGTTTGAGCAGAATATGAAGATAATGCCCATACATTATTTACCAATGATAGACTACTTAGAATAAAAATTATTTGTGCAAATAGTGTTTGATATCTAGTTAAATTTATCGCTTTTTGTTTATTTTTATGTTGATGGATATTTAATACAATTTTTGCTATGTAAGTTTTTAGATTATGGAAAGATGAGTTTATAGCAGATTTTACTTGCGAAGTTTGTTTAGCCTGAAAGATGGCTAGAATACTATTTAGCCTATATGGCTGGCTGGCTGGCTGGCTGGCTGGCTGGCTGGCTGGCTGGCTGGCTGGCTGGCTGGCTGGCTGGCTGGCTGGCTGGCTGGCTGGCTGGCTGGCTGGCTGGCTGGCTGGCTGGCCTCTAAACAACTGTATTTTAACATTTTTTCAATCCCTTGTCAATGTATCCAATTATTTTATAACAATAAAAATATATTTTATTGACTTAAATAGTATAAATATATGCATTAATTTTGACAAATATTGTTTCGTAATGAATTGTTAAGATATGTAAGCAAGAATTGATGCAAAAAATATTCCTCAATATTTTGATTAAAAAATTTTACATAAAATTAACTTTTCCTATTTAGAGCAATCGGTTAACTATTTATGCATTTGAATGCTCACCTAACTAAATCGTTATGCTCGTCTTGATATTTGCTGTTTTTGGTGCTAACAGAAGCTGTTCTAGGCCTTTTTTGACTAAAGGTACATTTTGCAAATTTTATGGTTTGTTTGCAATAAATTGGGGGTGATAGATTTATAAAAAAAACGGACTGTTATAGTCCGTTTCCTTGTCTAAAGAATAATCTTTCCATACCTTTTACAACATTTTTCGAGAGTTTTTCCGATAGCTTTTGTTTACGTTGATAGTTAACTGCTATGATTTTATGCGTGTCTAGATGCGATAAGATAAAATCATCACTGGTACTAATTTCGTCGACTAAGCCCTTTTCTTTAGCCTGTGTTGCAAACCAATGTTCTCCTGTAGCAATCTGTTCAATATCAATATTAGGACGATACTCTTTTACAAAGTCTTTAAATAATAGATGAGTCTCTTCTAATTCTTGTTTAAATTTTTGGCGACCTTCATCGGTGTTTTCACCAAACATGGTTAAAGTTCGCTTGTATTCACCTGCTGTTTGCAATTCAATATCGACATCATGTTTTTTAAGTAATCGATTAAAGTTAGGAATTTGCGCAACTACCCCAATTGAACCAACAATAGCAAATGGTGCTGCAACTATTTTGTTGGCTGTACATGCCATCATATAGCCGCCACTGGCTGCAACTTTATCTACCACCGCAGTAAAAGGAATATTTCGTGTTCTAAAGCGTAATAATTGCGAAGCGGCCAACCCATAACCATGCACTACCCCACCAGGGCTTTCAAGTTTTACCACAACTTCATCTTCTGGTTTGATGATAGCTAATACGGCAGTAATTTCTTGGCGCAACTCTTCTACTTCATGCGCATCCATACTACCATTGAATGATAGAACAAACAGTTTAGGTTTTGTCTGTAAAGTTGATGTTGTCTCGGATAATTTTACAGTATCGTCCGACGACGCATTATCGGTTTGTTTCTTATTTAGTTTAGCTGTTTGTTTAGCCTGTTTCTTTTCAAGTTTTTTCTGTTTTTTCAGATTTTTAGTGAATTGTTTGGCTTCGGTCTCGTCCATACTAGACATTAACATTTCATCTTTAGCTTGTTCATACTCTTTACTTATATCTTTGACTGACATTCGCCCAGCAACTGTGGATGATTTTCGACGCTGACATAAAATAAATATTAATATTGCTAGAATAGCAACAACAACAGTTACTGTTTCAGCCAAGAAAAGTGAATACTGTGAAAACCAATTCATTTGACAATTATCCTATAGTTTAAAAATTTGCCCATTATAACAATATAATTAAAGATTGTGCCGAAAATCAATAAAGATAAAATTGTTGCTTTATTCGGCATTTTAAATTCTTTATACTGACAACCTGTTTAATTTAATACGAGAACGAGTATGCCTTTACGTCCAATAACTGAAATCGCAAAACAATGTAATATCCCTGATGAATATGTGCTGCCTCATGGTAAATATGTCGCTAAAATTGATTTATCTATTATTAAAGCAAATCAAAATAAAGCTCAAGGTAAATTAGTATTAGTGACAGCAATAACCCCAACGCCACTCGGTGAAGGAAAAACCGTAAATACTATTGGATTAAGTGAAGGTTTAAATTATTTGGGAAAATCTGCTATCGCTTGTATTCGTCAACCTAGTTTAGGGCCAGTGTTTGGCGTTAAAGGTGGTGCAGCAGGTGGGGGACAGGCTGAAGTATTACCAATGGAAACATTAAATCTTCATCTTACTGGCGATATCCACGCTATAACTGCAGCCCATGATCTGGCTTCAGCAGCATTAGATTCTCGACTTTACCATGAAGAACGTCTGGGTGAGGAATTTACAGCACAAACAGGTTTGCCTCGTCTAAATATCGATATAAACCGTATTGTCTGGAAACGAGTCATCGATCACAATGACCGTGCGCTACGAAATATTACTGTTGGTGTCGGTGGTGGTGTTAACGGTGTTGAACGCCGAGATGGCTTTGAAATTACCGCTGCATCAGAGCTTATGGCAATTTTAGCGTTAGCATCTGATCTACATGATATGCGCGCACGAATTGGACGAATTATTTTAGCCTATAACACTAGTGGTGAACCAATTACTGCTGAACAACTTGAAGTTGCTGGGGCAATGACCGTTCTGCTTAAAAATGCCATTAATCCAAACCTTATGCAAACAGTGGAAAATACACCTGTATTAATCCATGCAGGCCCATTTGCCAATATTGCTCATGGTAATTCATCTGTAATTGCAGACCGCATTGCTATGCAATTAGCTGACTATGTTATAACCGAAGCAGGATTCGGCTCAGACATGGGAATGGAAAAATTCTTTAATATTAAATATCGTCAAGCTGGTATCAAGGCATCTTGTGTAGTGCTTGTTGCAACTGTGCGTAGCTTAAAATCCAATAGTGGTAAATATAATATCAAACCAGGACAAGCCATACCAAAAGAGATTTCAGAATCTAATGTAGAATTACTTGAAATTGGTGCAGCTAATTTAGCGTGGCATATCAATAATGCTAAAAGTTATGGTTTACAAGTGATTGTCGCAATCAATCGATTCCCACATGATAGTGAAGAAGAATTAGCATTTTTACAAAAATACGCCATTGAACACGGTGCATTTGCTTGTGAAGTCAGTGAAGTATTTACTCAAGGTGGTAAAGGTGCAGAAAAACTTGCCAAACATGTGATTAAAGCGTGTGATATGCCAAGTGAAATCAAGTTACCTTATCCTGACAGTATGCCATTAATAGATAAAATCCAAACAATGGTAAAAAAATACGGTGCGAATAAAGCTAATTTATCAGACACAGCACTTAAAAACGTTAAAGAAATTGAAGCATTAAAATTAGATCACTTACCACTTTGTATCGCGAAAACACCAATGTCAATCAGTGCTGATGCAAATTTAAAGAATGTGCCGACTAATTTTGATGTCGATATCAGCCATTTAGCAATTTCTGCCGGTGCTGGTTTTATTCGAGTTTATGCAGGTAATGTGATGACAATGCCTGGACTTGGTACTAATCCGGCTTATCGAAATATCGATATTGACAAAGATGGTAATATTGTTGGTTTAAGTTAATTTAAAAAATTATTATGCAAAAACAATATAAAGCGTTAATTGATGAAGAAAATTGTATTGGTTGTGGCAAATGTATACGCGTTTGCCCAACTGATGCTATTGTGGGGAGCAAACAAGTATTACATACCATATTGCCACAATATTGTACATCTTGTAGTAATTGTATTAATACTTGTCCAACCGACTGTATTACCTTAAGTACACTAGGTATTGCTTTAAATGAACAGGAAGAGTTACTGTTGACACAAAAAAAACAGCAACGATTAAGTCACAATCAATTGGTACCGCCAACAATTTTATTCCCTAGGTCGATGCCAATAAGCAATAGTAATGCGACTACACAAAAAGATCGCAAACAATCAATTGCCGATGCTATCGCCAGAGTGAAAGCCAAAAAAAACCTCGCTAATTAGCGAGGTTTTCATTTCTAATTTAAACTAACAAATTAAACTTGCTAGTTTTTTACTGACATTACTCTTTATTGCTTCTGAATGCTCGTTTACGATCATTTTCAGTTAAATGACGTTTACGCAAACGTACAGATAATGGTGTAACTTCTACTAATTCATCATCATCAATAAATTCTAATGCTTGTTCTAACGTCATTTTAACCGGTGGTGAAAGCGTAGTCGCTTCATCAGTACCCGATGCCCGCATGTTAGTTAATTTTTTACCCGTTAAGCAGTTAACGGTTAAATCATTTGAGCGGGTATGAATACCAATAATTTGTCCTTCATACACTTCTGCACCATGACCAAGGAATAATTTACCGCGATCTTGTAAGCTATAAAGTGCATAAGCTAACGCTTTACCTGTACCATTCGAAATCATTACACCATTATTACGTTGGCCGATTTCACCTGGACGTACATCATCATAATGGCTAAATGTTGAGTAAAGTAAACCAGTACCAGATGTCATAGTCATAAATTCAGTTCTAAAGCCGATAAGACCACGGCTTGGGATCACATAATCTAAACGTACACGACCTTTACCATCAGGTAACATATTGGTTAAATCACCTTTACGTAAACCTAAAGCTTCCATCACTGAACCTTGGTGCTGTTCTTCAATATCTAAAGTAACTTGTTCGAAAGGTTCTTGCTTTTTACCATCGATTTCTCTATAGATAACTTTAGGACGTGATACCCCAAGCTCATAACCTTCACGACGCATATTTTCGATAAGAACCGATAAGTGCAACTCACCACGACCTGAAACTTTAAATGCATCTGGGTCAGGAGTTTCTTCAACGCGTAAAGCCACATTGTGCACCAGTTCTTTGTTTAAACGCTCAAGAATTTGACGTGAAGTCACATATTTACCTTCTTTGCCAGCAAATGGTGAGCTATTAACATTAAAGAACATAGTAACAGTTGGTTCATCAACACTTAATGCAGGTAATGCTTCAACGCAACTATTATCACAAATCGTATCAGAGATACCGAGTTCGCCTAAACCAGTGATCGCAATAATATCACCTGCTTCAGCAACTTCAGCTTCATAACGTTGTAAACCTAAATGACCTAATACTTGGCCTACTTTACCAGTGCGTTTATTACCTTCACTATCAACAATAGTGACTTGTTGATTTGGTTTAACACGACCACGTTTAATACGACCAATACCAATAACACCAACATAGTTATTATAATCAAGTTGTGAAATTTGCATTTGGAAAGGACCATCTAAGTCAACTGCTGGTGGCTCAACATGTTCAACAATTGCTTCAAATAATGGCGTCATATCTTCAGCCATATCTTCATGATCAAGTCCTGCAAATCCCATTAATGCTGATGCATAAACAATTGGGAAATCAAGCTGTTCATCAGTTGCACCTAGATTTACAAATAAATCGAATACTTGATCCACAACCCAATCAGGACGAGCCCTGGACGGTCAACCTTATTGATAACAACAATCGGTTTTAAACCATAAGCAAACGCCTTTTGAGTAACAAAACGTGTTTGTGGCATTGGTCCATCCATTGCATCAACCAGCAATAATACCGAATCAACCATTGACATTACACGTTCAACTTCACCACCAAAATCGGCATGTCCCGGAGTATCAACAATATTAATACGATAACCATTCCAATCGATAGCCGTATTTTTAGCTAAAATAGTAATACCACGCTCTTTTTCTAGCGCATTAGAGTCCATTATTCTTTCATTGTCGTCGCCACGTAAATTATCAAGCGTACCAGACTGTTTTAATAATTTATCAACCAAGGTTGTTTTACCATGGTCAACGTGAGCAATAATGGCTATATTTCTTAAATTTTCAATCACAATTAAAATCCCAATTAGGAGATAAATTCTTTAGGCGCAATATTGTACACCTTTTTAGTAAAAATGTTGATCTATATCACAAAGTTTCTTAAAAAGAACTTTAAGACTTGATATATAACGAGAATACTGACTTATTTTATAGGGATAACTAAGATTACTCATTGATAAGTGTCGCAAATTGATGAGCAAACTCATCTACTTTGTTCCAATTTGTGTACTCAATCACTTCTTTAGTCACATCGGTATCACCTTTACCTAACCACATAATAAAACGAATCATATTACGATCAAACCAATTATATTTTGGATAATAAAGTGCTCCAGCAAATACCGCTTTAATCGTTGGTTGCCATGCAATTTTAGCTAAGAGTTTTTTAGTATATATATTCGTTTCAGGCGTATTTTTATTCGGTTTTCTTGCCACCATATTCACGCCAAAAAAGCCAGATTTGAGTGTGTTTAATTGCAGATAGTTAGCATCAATAAATTTTTTCATGGTTTTACTATAAAAACCATATCGAATAGACCCCCCAATCAATACCGCTTGGTAATTAGCAAGATCTATATGGCTATTTGGTAATAACTCAATCAAATCACAATCGCATTTACCAGCAAGCTGTGTTTTTATTCGCTGCATAATTTTAAGGGTTTGCTTTTCGTGAGTGGTATAAAGCAATAAAACCTTGATAATGCTATTCATAACAATGCTTCCTTTTATTAAAACTCTTGGTAAATATCAATAATTCTTTTTTTAGGATAAAAATTAACAATTTCGGGGTGATTTCATGGAAAACTTTGATTATAGTATTAGCCTTATTTAACCAGACCGGAACTGATTATGGCAATTTCACCTCCAAAACGTAGTGCTATTATTTTGGCGGCAGGAAAAGGCACACGGATGTATTCCAACCTACCTAAAGTTTTACATAAAATCGGCGGTAAGCCGATGTTACAACATGTTATTGATACAGTTCAACAACTTAATACTAATCGCATCAATATTGTTTATGGGCATGGCAAAAACGAACTTGAAAAATCGTTACAAAATCAGCCGGTGCAACTTGTTTATCAAGCAGAACAATTAGGGACAGGACATGCGGTACAACAAGCTATCCCTTACATTCAAGATGATGAAGATATCTTGATTTTATATGGCGATACGCCACTTATCTCAGTTGAAACTTTGCAAAATCTTATTGCTAGTAAACCCAAACAAGGTATTGCCTTATTAACAGTGATTTTAGATGACCCAACTGGCTATGGTCGAATCGAACGCAAAGATGGTAAAGTTGTGGCTATCGTTGAACAAAAAGATGCCAATGCCGAACAACAAAAAATCACCGAAATTAATACTGGTATTATGCTAGTTACAGGCAAATTACTTAAGCAGTGGTTAGCGCGTTTAACCAATAACAATGCGCAAAAAGAGTATTACTTAACCGATATTATTGCCTTTGCACATCAAGATGGTTATGAAATTTTAACTTCACATCCAATAAAGCAATTTGAAGTTGAAGGCGTCAACAATCGATTGCAGTTAGCAACTTTAGAACGCCATTATCAACAGTATCAAGCCGAGCAATTGTTACTTGCTGGAGTAACTTTACTTGATCCAGCCCGTTTTGATCTACGTGGAAAATTAAATCATGGTAAAGATGTCATCATTGATACAAATGTGATTATTCATGGTGATGTGACATTAGGAAATAATGTCATTATCGGTGCAGGCTGTATTTTGAAAAACTGCACCATCGCCAATAACAGCGAAATTAGTCCATACTCGGTGATTGAAGATTCGATTATTGCTCAGCACTGTACTATCGGACCATTTGCCAGAATAAGACCGGGCAGCAAACTAGATGATCATGCCCACGTTGGTAATTTTGTTGAATTAAAAAAAGCTCATCTTGGCCATGCAACCAAAGCCGGACATTTAAGTTATTTAGGTGACAGTGAAATTGGCAGTAATGTCAACATTGGCGCTGGCACAATTACCTGTAATTATGATGGTGCTAATAAATTTAAAACAGTTATCGAAGATGATGTTTTTGTTGGATCTGACAGCCAACTTATTGCCCCAGTCAAAATAGGTAAAGGAGCAACTATTGCGGCTGGCACAACAGTTACTAACGATGTTAACGACAATGAATTAGTGGTTAGTCGTGTAAAACAGAAACAACTTGCGGGTTGGAAAAGACCAACGAAATCGAAAGAGGGATAGACGATGTGTGGTATTGTAGGTGCAATCGCTAAACGTGATGTGGCAGATATTTTATTAGAAGGACTTAAGAGATTAGAATATCGGGGTTATGATTCTGCCGGACTTGCTATTATTTCACCAACAGGTGAATTGCAGCGAATAAGGCGGGTAGGAAAAGTACAAGCGCTTAAAGATGCGGTAAACGAACAACCAGTTGCCGGTTCAACCGGTATAGCCCACACTCGTTGGGCAACACATGGTGAACCAGTTGAACATAATGCACACCCACATATATCCGACTTTATTGCCGTTGTGCATAATGGCATTATCGAAAATTTCGAACCACTTCGTGAAAAACTTATTGCGAAAGGTTACCAATTCCGTTCAGAAACAGATACTGAAGTCATTGCCCACTTAATTCATGACATCATCAGCACTGAAGAATGTTCCTTATTAGAAGCTGTGCAAAAAGCCATTCCACTCTTACGAGGTGCTTATGGTACAGTAATTATGGACACTCGAAATCCTGATATCCTAGTTGCCGCACGTTCTGGTAGCCCACTTGTTATTGGTTATGGCATTGGCGAAAACTTTGTTGCCTCAGATCAACTGGCTTTATTACCGGTAACTCGGCAGTTTATCTTCTTAGAAGAAGGTGATATAGCGCTTGTCACTCAACGTTCAGTAACGATTTATGACAAAAATTTTAATCAAATAAATCGCCCTTGCATTGAATCAGATGCAAAATATGATGCTGGCAGCAAAGCTGGTTTTAACCATTACATGCAAAAAGAGATTTATGAACAGCCGAATGCGATTAAAAATACCTTAGAAAGTCGCATGGCTCATGGCAAAGTAGATTTATCAGAACTAGGCCCAAATGCAGAAAATATTCTCAAGCAAGTTGAACACATCCAAATTGTTGCCTGTGGCACAGCTTATAATGCAGGCATGGTTGCTCGTTATTGGTTTGAATCCTTAGCCGGCATTCCTTGTGATGTGGAAATTGCCTCGGAATTTCGTTATCGAAAACCAGCTCGTCGCAAAAACAGTTTATTTATCACCCTATCACAATCCGGGGAAACTGCCGATACCCTTGCTGCTTTACGCTTAGCTAAACAGAACAATTACCTAAGTACTCTTGCGGTATGTAATGTGGCAGCATCGACTTTAGTTCGAGAAGCTGATTTAGTTTTACTAACCAAAGCTGGCGTTGAAATTGGTGTCGCCTCAACCAAAGCATTTACCACACAATTAACGGTATTATTACTGTTAGTGGCTAAGTTAGGCCGACTTAATGATATGGCAGAAATCACTGAACAAGCAATCGTCCATGCATTACAAACTTTACCAAACCGTATAGAACAAGTATTAATGGCCGAACCTGTAATCAAAAAACTTGCTGGTCATTTTGTCGATAAACATCATGCACTATTTTTAGGTCGTGGCGATGAATATCCAATCGCTATAGAGGCATCATTAAAGCTAAAAGAGATCTCCTATATTCATGCCGAAGCTTATGCAGCTGGTGAATTAAAACATGGGCCTTTAGCATTGATTGATGCTGATATGCCAGTTATTGTTATGGCGCCAACGAATGACTTACTTGAAAAACTCAAAGCCAATATTGAAGAAGTGCGTGCCCGTGGTGGTCAACTTTATGTGTTTGCTGAGCAAGATGCTGGTTTTGTTAGCGACGATACTATGCATATTATCAACTTACCCCATATTGAAGAACTTACTGCGCCAATCTACTACACAGTACCGACGCAATTACTTGCTTACCATGTCGCCCTAATTAAAGGTACCGATGTAGACCAACCTCGTAACTTAGCAAAATCAGTAACAGTGGAGTAATTTATCAGATTAAATGTGAGGACTTGCTTTAATAATTGTTTAGCCAAAGTTCTCACATTTACTTATTAAAACCTCACAACAAGCATTTATAGTTTATAAAAATATTTGCATAGCTTCTCTTACTAATGAATTGCTAGTTGTTTAAATAGTTATCTTAACTTTATTGCCACCTTTCATCTAAAATGACTAAACTCTTTTTTATAATGTTGTTAGCAATAATAGATAATATTTTAAATATCAATAAAATAGTTAATTTATTCTCAATAAGGAATAAATTAACATTAATTAAGTTTTATTAAATTGGATTGATAAAAATAGAGTAACTATTAACTTTTACTAACCATTATTTAATAAAATTTATAAACTCATAGGGTTATTGAGCAAATTGATTTTTCATTCTAACCTGAGATTATGCCACACTGTTTTTTTTGCGGAAAATAAAATATAAAATAAATGCAACAAACATCAATACTACATGATATTTAACAAAAAATAGATAAGTATCAATTCCTGAATTTGCGGCTACAGAAGCTAATACTGGAGACAAAAATGCTGTGCTAAAGATATTAATAGCAAAAATAGCACCAGAAATAGTTGGTTGCTTAACGAATGTAATTAATGCTAATAAACTACATAACATCGCGATAAGTAAACCAAATATAGGAATAAAAATAGATATTATAGCGAAAATTAATCCAACAATTGATAGTGCTTTCATTTTACCTCTATTCAAAAAGATGCTTAATTAAATCTACTAATTAAATAATTTATTATAAAATTAATCTGAAACCAAAGCCTGTGCATATTAACAAATTATGATATAGAGATAAACATTTCCACTTGCCCTAATTAAATATTGTGTTTCAAATGCAAAATATAAATTATGCTAAAAGTCACATATTTTTTAAAAGTACTCATTGATGATTAACCGTAAATTTACGGTTTAAAAAGCTAGCGAATAATATAATAATTGATTAACACTACATGATTTACATATAGTGTCTAATAGTGTCTAAATTTGTGTATTAAGGGGTGACACATGCAACACGACGTATATAATTTGGACTAGCATCATATAAAACTGGACGACCATATCCTGAAAACACTAATAAACCTTTACCATAATCATTAGAATTTAATGCTGTACTTTTAGTCCAGTAATAATAAGAGTCCCAATTAGTAGAAGGATAACCTGAACATAAACCATTTGTATATTTATCTTTACCTATGATACTAGCTCCATTCGCTAAACAACCCCATTCATTAAATAATCCGCCAATCCATCGCGCGTTATCTTGATAACTTAATTGACGCGCATACTTATCTCCTTGTCCAGGAAAACCATTCGACCAACCAACATTAGTTTCATTAGCATTAGTAAAGTCATTTACATCAGGCAATCTATAATTGACGCCTAATTTTTGACAATAATTAATCGCTGCCATCTGATTTTCATATTCAACTTCAGGTTGCACTATGTACCAACGCATTAATCTAAATTCGTATAATAACTGACTTTTCGCTTTATCGGCATAAATTTTAAATGTAACAGGTTTAAAATCTTTATTTGTCGAATCGAATTTTGGTCCATTTAAAGTTACCTTTACAGCTGGCTCAATACCTTTATTCCAATGAGTTCCAACAAATTTACCTTTTGTGTTTTTAGAGCCTGCTCTCCATTTACTTGCAGACCAGTAACTTGTTTTGCCTGCATTTAGAACTAGACTTATGTTACTATTCTCATCAGATCTAATAATATTACCATTTATCTCTACCACTTTTTCAGGGATAATGCCGGCTAAAGTCAAATAAAAATACAGACCATCAGCACCAGTAGATGGAAAATTATTTTTAGTTATACTTGATTGACCAGAATAATTTCCACTATTAGAAGGACTAAATACTCTATAACCTTGGTAATTTGTCCAGGTTGTTCCATCATAAAATCCTGGTTCAAAACCTGAATGATAGACTATATTAGGTTGGGCATAACATACAAAAGCTTGTTCAGCATTAGGTTTGATATAATAAGTATGGTTTCCATCACTAAATTCACTATAATTTGGTAACCCATATTTAGTTTTAATATAACCATTGGTTGTATTTATAATAAGCTTATAGATACCATTACAAGGATTAAGTTTCATTTTAGGGTTATTTTTGACTAAATCAGTGATATCTCGCTCCTCTATTTTATATGGATATATTGGACTTGATTGATAATTTTTCCATTTAATCGAAATATTTCCGGTTACTTTTGCACCACTATCACCATCTTCATCAATAAAATAGTTATAAGGTTCATCAATAAGAGTATTAAGGTTTACATTTGGATAGTTATTATTTCCTTTGTTTGCCAAAGGTACGATAGTTTGTATATTTTCAAATGTATCAGCTGTATTGGGTAAAATTATTGGATTATCTTCACTAGATACATCTTTACTTGGCCTAATAATTGTATTATCAGATAGAGTTATGCCAAGCAATGAATCTGTATCATTAATTTTAGTAATTCCATTATCAAAAGTTAAATACGGCAAATGTCCATGAATTGATTTTACTGATGATGAACTCAACGCATTAACATCATTAACATTTATTGTTAATGATAAAGTGATAGCAACAAACAAAATGATTAATGATATAACAATAATATTGCAGAGTTGTTTATTAAAAATTAGCATAAATAGATTTCTTGATAAGAATTTAAATTATAGATAGCATTTGAACAACTATCTTTTGACATAACAATATAGTTAATTATTTTAACTATTTGTTTTACTTATAAAAATTATAAATTTTTTGTTATAAATCAAAAAATTATAAAGAAATAAGCATTATTTAGCAAACCTTGTTCGCGAGGATTTTGTTAAGAATCGTAAACATGAGCAAAAAGTATTTTCGATGTTTTAACTTTATATCTATTATTTGCAAATTTTTTATTCTTATTATTTTTGTTTATAGATTGTTTAATTTGACCATTTCCCACAATTGCAATTAGTCGGTATAATGCCTGCAATTTTATTGTTAAGTGGATTATGCATGAAAACGCTATTTGCCAGCACCTCTCGCGGGCTTGAAGAGTTATTAAAAAAAGAGTTAGAAAATATTGGCACGGTAAATTGTAAAGTATCGCAAGGTGGTGTCTACTTTGACGCTGATCAATCAACCATGTACCAATCATTATTATGGTCGCGTTTGGCTTCTCGGATCCTATTACCCATTGCCGAGTTTGATATCTATAGTGACCTAGATCTCTATTCATGTGTGATGAATATCAAATGGAACGATATTTTTGCAGTTGATAACTCATTTATTATCAACTTTGTTGGCGTTAATGACTTTATCCGTAATAGCCAATATGGAGCGCTAAAGATCAAAGATGCAATTGTTGATCATTTTATGCGTCAAACCAATCAACGCCCAAATGTTGCCAAACAAAATCCAGATATTCGTTTACATGCTTATCTAAACAAAAATCGAGTTACCTTATCATTAGATTTAAGTGGTGAAAGCCTACATCAACGTGGTTATCGTCAGCAAACAGGTCAAGCACCGTTAAAAGAGAACTTAGCTGCAGCAATTATTCTCCGTTCAGGCTGGCAAACAAATGAACCTCTTATCGATCCAATGTGTGGTTCAGGAACCTTACTAATTGAAGCTGCGATGATGGCCTCTAATATTCCACCTGGACTGTTACGTAAACAGTGGGGATTTTTTGCTTGGCAAGGATTCAACCCAACACTTTGGAATGATTTACTCTTTAAAGCTAAGAATAATGTCCAAAAAACAAAAACTACTTTTATCGGTTATGACAATAATCCTATGGTATTAGAACGTGCCAAACAAAATGCTATCTATGCTGGTGTTGGTGATTTAATTACTTTTACTTTGCAGGACGTAACCCAATTAACCAATCCACTTGATCGTAACATACATGGTATGATCATTAGTAATCCACCTTATGGTGAGCGGTTAGAAAGCGAGCCAGCTTTAGTTGCTTTGCACTCAGCCCTAGGTCGACAAATTAAACAACAGTTTGGGGGGTGGCGATTATCGTTATTTAGTGGTACACCACAACTATTAGATTGTTTACAAATGCGGGCTGATAAACAATTTAAAGCTAAAAATGGGCCTTTAGATTGTGTACAAAAGAATTACTCAATTGCTGATCGCCAATCTGATCAACCACTCACTAAACAAAATTTACCCGCAGCCGATTTTGCCAATCGTTTACGTAAAAATTGCCAAAAATTTGAAAAATGGGCTAGTCAAGAACAACTTGAATGTTATCGTCTTTATGATGCAGATTTACCTGAATATAACGTGGCAATCGATCGTTACAAAGACAAAATTGTGGTACAAGAATATGTTGCACCAAAAAATATTGATCCACAAAAAACTCGACAAAGACTTTTTGATATTATTAATGCGACTATGTCTGTACTAGAACTAACCGCTGATCAGTTGGTACTAAAAACTCGTGAAAAACAGAAAGGTAAACAACAATATCAAAAACTCGGACAAAAACAGGATTATTTTTTAGTCCATGAATATCCAATTAACAATAAACAAACACAGTTTTGGGTTAACGTAGTGGATTATTTAGATACTGGATTATTTTTGGATCACCGCTTAGCCAGAAAAATGATTGGCCAAATGAGTGCCGGAAAAGACTTTTTAAATCTATTTGCTTATACAGGTAGTGCTACAGTTTATGCTGGTCTTGGTAAAGCTAAATCGACGACAACTGTTGATATGTCTCGTACCTATTTAGAGTGGGCTGATCGCAATTTAAAACAAAATGGCTTAACCGGTAAAAACCATAGATTAATACAAGCAGACTGCTTGCTCTATTTATCTCAAGCAGATGAACAATTTGATCTGATTTTTATCGACCCACCGACATTTTCTAATTCTAAACGAATGAACGATACCTTTGATGTTCAGCGTGATCATCTAAAATTAATGAATGATTTAAAACGTTTACTCAGACCAAATGGTGTAATAGTATTTTCAAACAATAAACGTGGGTTCAAAATGGATGCCGATGGTATGCAAAAACTAGGGCTAACCTTTCAAGATATCACCGATAAAACTTTATCGCTCGATTTTAAACGCAATAAACAGATCCACTGCTGTTTTATTGTTAAACATCAATAATAAATAAAATACCGCCGCAAGGCGGTAACTTCTTACCATTTTTATTATTATTTAAATCAAATTCATCTTTGCAATCTACTATTGATTATTCTGCTTGTTTTAATTAATATGATAAAATAGTTAAATAACTAATGAACTATTAAACTATAAATCAAAAAAAGTTAGTTTACACATAGGCCAATACATTAAACATATACATTGAAAGTCCTATTTTAGCTAAGTATAGCAAAGCAAAAGGTTAATAAAATGCAAGAAAAAACGGTCAATTCATCAGCTATTATTATTTTAACTTCATTAGGATTTTTCATGTCAATGATAGATTCAATGATAGTCACCACGGCCACTACCGCAATACGGAATAATTTTCAAATATCAGTTAATTTATTACAGTGGTTGTTGAATAGTTATAATATAACCATAGCGGCATTATTACTTGTAGGTGTCTCACTAGGCGAAAAAATAGGCAGAAAAAAAGTCTATCTTGTTGGTATCGCTATTTTCACTATCGCTTCCATATGTTGTGCTTTATCGAATAATATTATTGAATTAATCATTTCTAGAATGATACAAGCTGTTGGTGCTTGTGTTATGACACCAATGTCAATGGCTATTTTAACCCATTCATTACCCGCAAATATACGTGGAAAAGCGTTGGGAATATGGAGTGGTATTGGTGGTTTAGCGCTTATTGTTGGGCCTGTTTTAGGTGGGTTTATTGTCGCTACTTTATCTTGGCAATGGATATTTTGGATTAATTTACCTATAGGTATAATAACAATCTATTTTTCCCATATATTATTACCTGAAAGCAAAGGCAAAGAAGATAAATTGAACTTTACTGATCTTCTACTTATCACCATCTCTTCAGCGGGAATAATATGGTCATTATCAGAGATAACGACACAAACCTCGCACGTTATAACGACTATTACCGGCTTATCTTGTCTAGTACTTGGTATTTTATTTATCATTAGACAAAAAATGACTACTACCCCTATGATTCCGTTGATATTATTTCATTCAAAAGTATTCACTAACGGTAATATCGCAACTTTTTTATTATATGCATCTATGTTTGGCGTATTATTCTTTTTACCTCAATATTTCTTAGTATTTGAAAAAACTAATCCACTGATAGCTGGGTTACAATTATTACCATGGACAGCAACATTAGTAGTAATAGCACCATTTGCTGGCAACGCAGTAGATAAATTTGGTGAAAAGATTATTGCAACATTAGGATTATTTTTACAGGGAATAGGTTATTTGCTAATTATTCTTTTAGTTAATGTAACTAATTCATATATAGCTATGGCAATACCTTTAATGATCGCCGGTATGGGACTTTCAATGGCTGGACCAGCTCTGCAAAAATCAGTGTTAAGTGCTGTCGAGCCAATATATTTAGGGAAAGCATCTGGGATATACAATATATTTCGCTTATTTGGCGGTGCCATAGGTACAACAATATCAGTAATTATATTCAATATTTTTGGTGGAATAACTAATTCGATAGCTTTTGCCCACGGATTCGATGCGGTACTTATCACAACAGGAGTGATATCATTATTAGGAATAGTTTTTTCACTCAAATTAACGACAAGGCGCAAATTATAATAGTTAATAAACATCCAGTAGTAAACTCAAGATTAAATCAACATTTAAATATATTAAAGACTATCAAAAAAGCCTGTAACATATTTATCAAATGTTGATTTATTCAGTCCTATATATTTTTCTCTAGCACTTTTTCTTACATTAATTAATTCAGCTTGTTGTAATAACCTAAAATGATAAGTTCCCGAAGGTTTACTGATACCAACCGCTTGGCCTATTTCACCACAAATGACCTCAGTTCTTATGTTTTTTAAGTATTTAATTATTTCAATTCTAACTGGATCAGAGAGTGCTTTGAAAATAAGCACCATTTTTTCATTTAGTTTGTTGTCAATTGAATTATTATTCACAATAGGTGTAAAGTTTAATTATGAGTGAAAACAATTATAGCATGTGATAAGTTTATTCACCTTAAAAAAACTCCTTTGATAAACGTTTCTAGTTTGGTGGATTTCGAGCGTTATAACTTTAACTAATTTTAATCTACCTACACGGCAGTGAACAACAAGAGCGTGTTATAGCCATTTGTAGTGATTTTCTAAACTACCTACACGGCAGTGAACTCAATGCCTACATTATGGGGCAAGGCTACCGTTTTCTAAACTACCTACACGGCAGTGAACATCCACCTGATTCACCTCTATCTGTGCTCGTTTTTCTAAACTACCTACACGGCAGTGAACAGTGTTTAACTGCTGCATTAGCAAGTCGGGCATTTCTAAACTACCTACACGGCAGTGAACTAGAACCCGATATACTATAAATGTTGTTGGCAAAAAGGCAAAGTCTATTTTTACCAAAAAAAACCTTTTTTTGAGCCATTTTTCAACCTATTGATTTTTAAATATTTTATCTTAAGTAAAAAAAAAGGGTTAGTGATGGGATGGATTTTAGTCTTCAAAAACCCCGTTCCTCAAATTTTTTTATTCTTTGAGTTTCGGACGTTTTGCGCTTTTGTGGCTATTCCTATACGGCGATTACGTCCGAGTAAAGAGGGTTTACGCGAACCCTCTTTACCAACTCCCGCGGCGACTACGCAAGTGGTCACGATGTGACTGCCTTCCGCCTTCGTTCGCTGTTAACGCATCGGCTGTATTTGTTCCTGACAAAACACAGCCTTGCCAAACATCCCTGTTTGTCATGCTAACCTCACTCAGTTGTCAGCACATTGCTCATGTCGCTAGATAAAATTTACCGAACTGATTGATAAAAATAAACTTTTATTATTGGCACTTGCCGATGTTCTAACTTACTTTAGCAATTTATTTGCTAGATTTAGTCTTTAAAAACCCTTTCCTCAAATTTTTTTATTCTTTGAGTTTCGGACGTTTTGTTGTTTGGTGGCTATTCCTATACGGCGATTACGTCCGAGTAAAGAGGGTTTACGCGAACCCTCTTTACCAACTCCCGCGGCGACCACGCAAGTGGTCACGATGTGACTGCCTTCCGCCTTCGTTCGCTGTTAACGCATCGGCTGTATTTGTTCCTGACAAAACACAGCCTTGCCAAACATCCCTGTTTGTCATGCTAACCTCACTCAGTTGTCAGCACATTGCTCATGTCGCTAGATAAAATTTACCGAACTGATTGATAAAAATAAACTTTTATTATTGTCACTAGCTGATTTTATAACTAACTTTAGCGATTCATTGACTAGATTTAGGCTTTAAAAAACCCTTTCCTCAAATTTTTTTACTCAATGAGTTTCGGACGTTTTGTTGTTTGGTGGTTATTTCAATACCGAGGGTACGTCCGAGTAAAGAGGGTTTGCGCGAACCCTCTTTACCGACTCCCTCGGCGACCACGCAAGTGGTCACTATGTGACGGCCTTCCGCCTTCGTTCGCTCTTAACGCATCGGCTGTATTTGTTCCTGACAAACACCAGCCTTGCCAAACATCCCTGTTTGCCATGCTAATCTCTCTCAGTTGTCAGCACATTGCTAATGTCGCTAAATGAGAAGCACTAAACTGATTTATCAAAATAAACTTTTATTATTGGCCCTAGCTAATGAGATAACTGGTTTTAGTGATTTATCGGATTGATTTTAAGCTTTAAAAACCCCTTTCCTCAAATTTTTATATTTAGATAGCCAATTATTTAAATTTGGTCGATCAGTATTAACTTTAATTACAATAATTAGCTAGTTCGACAAGATTTCCGTCTGGATCTCTTAGATATAGGCTTTTGATATTACCTTTAGCACCGTGTCGTTCAACAATCCCTTCTACAAGGGGATAGCCCTTTTTTTCGAACTCTTTTTTTACGGTTTCAATATCGTCTTCAACAATTAAACAAAAATCTTGGCTTCCATATTCTGGGTGTAATGCCGCTGGTTGAAACTCACCTTTTGGGGCATGAATATTGATTTTTTGATTGCCAAAAACAAAGGCATGTCGTCCGTCACGTTCGACATGTTTCAATCCTAAAATATCTTAATAAAATACGATACTTTTACTGAGATCTTGGCTGGTAATAACAAAATGATCGATATTTTTAATTTTCATTTTTTCTCCTTAAGTTGAGATGAAAATTGTTAATAATAGGTAAATCGATAGATTTTGTGTCTAAATGAATAACAACATAATGCCCTCATTTAAAGGGCACTTTGATTATAACTGAATTAGCGAACTACTAACACTGATGTTTGTGCGCCTCGCACCACGCCTGAGGCATTTGATCCCAGTAAGTGTGTTGAGATATTAGGACGTCTTGAACCTAAAATAATAAGATCAGGTTCAATTTCTTCGGCCAGACGTAAGATCTCATCTCGTGGATTACCAAAAGCGATTGAAAAAGATAAATTTTCCCGAGGTAAATTAATTGTATCAATCAAACGATGTAACCACTGTTCTGTTTGTACAGTAGCTTGATCTTTAAACTCATCAAAACCAAATGAGTAAGCATTCACGATAGCCGATGCAACCGGTAAGGTATGAAAGAAGATAACTTGTGCATTAGATAATTTTGCTAAACACTCTACATGAGGGATCACTTTTTGAGTGAGTTCATCTTCAAGCACATCAATCGGAACTAATATTTTTTTGTACATAACGCCTCCTCACAATATTTAAACTTGGCTTTACCATTTTATTGGTGAAGGCCAACGGTATTGGTTCAGTATGATACTAATTTTAAATGAAATCCAGTCGTTACATGACTATCCTAACGCGAATTTAAAAGATTGAAATAATTTTTTTGCAAAACCATGATGGAGATCAACTATAACGAACATTATTTATCATCATGACCTCAAACCGACAGTAAAACAATATTTCTCTTAAATCGGTTATGAAACTAAAATCAGCGAGCGCTAATAATAAAAGTTTATTTTTATCAATCAGTTCGGTGAGTTCTATCTAGCGGCATTAGCAAAGTGCTGACAACGGAGTAAGATTAGCATGGCAAACAGGGATGTTTGGCAAAGCTGCTCTTCGTCTGGAACAAATACAGCCGGTGCGTTAACAGCGAACGATGGCGGAATGCCGTCACATCGTGACCACTTGCGTGGTCGCCGCGGGAGTTGGTAAAGAGGGGCGCGCAAATCCTCTTTACTCGGACATAATCTTGGTATTGAAATTGCCACCAAACAATAAAACGTCAGAAACTCACCAAATAAAAAAATTTGAGGAACGGGGTTTTTTGAGCTTAAAATCCATCCGATAAATCACTAAAACCCGCTACGATATTAGCTAGTGCCAATAATAAAAGTTTATTTTTATCAATCAGTTCGGTGAGTTCTATCTAGCGACATGAGCAAAGTGCTGACAACTGAGTGAGGTTAGCATGGCAAACAGGGATGTTTGGCAAAGCTGCTCTTCGTCTGGAACAAATACAGCCGGTGCGTTAACAGCGAACGAAGGCGGAATGCCGTCACATCGTGACCACTTGGTCGCCACGGGAGTTGGTAAAGAGGGGCGCGCAAATCCTCTTTACTCGGACATAATCTTGGTATTGAAATTGCCACCAAACAATAAAACGTCTGAAATTCAATGAACAAAGATTTGTTGCAATTACTTGTAGTTTAACAGATTTAGTAGTTAATAAAACTTATCGAAAAAGAGTGATTAATAAGCCTTTTAGACAATAGCCCCAAAATAACACTGACCATCGTTGCATAATAAATTTATAACATAAGAGACAGTTGATTATTACCGTCATATCGGTTTTAATGCTCATCTTTCCCCATGAATCTCAAGAGAATAGTTGCAATGAGAATTATCTTAGCATCGACATCGCTATCACGTAAAAAGGTATTGGAAAAATTAGCCATTCCGTTTGAGTGTGTACCACCCATTTGTGATGAAACGCCTTTGGTAAATGAAAGTGCACAGCAATTGGTGGTGCGTTTAGCTAATGCCAAAGCACAGTCGTTAGTGGCTAATTATCCTGATAGTTTGATTATTGGTTCTGACCAAGTAGGTGTATTGGATGATCAGATTGTTTGCAAACCACATACCGTTGAAAATGCCCAACAACAATTGAAAAATAGCAGTGGCAAAGCGTTTTACTTTTATACCGGAATGACCGTCATTGATACTCGTACTCGCCAATCGCAAACAATTTGTGAACCGTTTAAGGTTACTTTTCGCCGGTTAACTGATGCAGAAATTGATGCTTATATCGCTAAAGAGATGCCTCTACAATGTGCTGGTAGTTTTAAATGTGATGAACTAGGTATTACCCTTTTTGATAAGCTTGAAGGTGATGATATTAATTCATTAGTTGGATTACCGCTGATAAAGTTAAATAAAATTATGATCGATATGGGCTGTAATCCACTACTCTTATAATTAATAATAAAGCCATAAAGGTAAATTAATTAATCAATTAATCGACCCGAAGACATTTTTAACGTTCTTTGGCTATAATTTGCTACATCATTATCATGAGTAACAATTAATAGTCCTGTACCTTGTTGGTGAATCTCGGTTAATAACGCCATAATTTGTGCGGAGCTTTCTTCATCAAGATCGCTGGTAGGTTCATCGGCAATCACTAATTGTGGTCGACAAATCAGCGCACGTAAAATAGCAATTCGACGCATTTCTCCTCCCGACATATTCGCGGGATAAGTATCTTTTAAGTAGCCGATTTTAGCCTTTTCAAGCAGATCCAGCGCATAATTTAAGCTAGATTGGTTTTCCCGTTTAGTTAAATAAAATGGTAATCGAATATTTTCCAGTGCAGTCAAATTGGGTAATAAACTACTACCTTGTGGAATGTAGCCAATATTTTGATTACGAAATGCTGAAACCTGCTTATCATCAAGTTCAAATAAGTTGGTACCATTAATGGTAATTTTACCTTGAGTCGGGGTCAATAACCCAGCAATCATATTAAGTAACGTCGTTTTACCACTGCCTGATTTGCCCATAATACTGATAAAATCGGTTTGTGCCATTGAAAAACTAACATTATTTACCGCTGAGAAATGTTGCGAACCACGTTGATAATCTTTGCGAAGGTTTTTGACATCCAATAACATTATTCACCCTCTCTTAATGTTTGATAAGTATCAAATTTAGTCAACGATAATGCCGAATAAATACTAGACAGTGGACCAATAATCAACGTCAACATAAATACCATTAATGCATAAATTAATCCGTCAGTAATGGAAATGTTCATACATGGCAAACCTATCGACTGGCAAATCAATAAGCTAAAGGCATAAATTAATACACCTGCGATCACAATACCTGCAATGCCACCTAAGGCGCTAATAATAAGTGATTCTCGCAGTAACATTTTGACCAGATCACTACGTGAAGCGCCTAAAATACGTAATAGACTTATTTCACGTTTACGTTCATTAAGTGATGATGAAAATATCACAAAAATGACAATAATTGCCAGTACCCAGAAAATTGCCGATAAACTATAGACAATAGTTGAAAAACCAGTTAGCCATTTGGAAATATTACTTAACAAGCCTTTGGTCATCACAAAATCAATATTGTAGTCAATAGCATATTTCGGCATGATTTGATTAACAATATCTTTAGGCTGATAATCAGGATCGACTTTAACAAAAATCGATGATACATAGTTAGCAAAGTGTTCAGTATCGCCTTCAATTAGGTTCGCTTCTTTCATCAGTAATTGTGCCGTAGGAATTGTCATAAATACAGAGGTATCAAAGCCCATTCCGGTATTATCCATTTTGGCTGCGACTTTAAATGGATGATTAAAAAACTTAATTTCTTCACCTACATTGGCAGTAATTTTGCTACCAACAACTACCTGATTATCGATCAACGGTTGGCTTAACTGCGTTTGCAACCACGGTTTGATCACAAAATCACTTTCTTGATCAAAACCAATAAGTTGTACTTTAGAGGTACAACAGCCAGCACTTAACGAAGCAATAAACAATTGTGGCGAGACCGCTGTAATTCCCTTAATATCTTTAATTTTATCGATCAAATCCGCTTTTAGATAAAAACTACTTGGTTCACCACGTAACAATGCAACTTCAAGATTTTTTTCATAACCGTAAGGTACAACAAGAATATCCGCGCCTAAACGATTAGCCATACCGGAAATACCTAAACTCAGATTTTTCATTAACACGCTACCGCCAAATAGCGTAGCGGAAAACAGCATAATAATGATAATCAAACAACAACTCCGAAATGGTCGTCTTTGAATGTTTCGCCATGCTAAATTTGCTATAGTAATCGGTTTTTCTTGCATGTTTTAGTTCTCGTTTTCTATATCTTGTTGTATTAAGGCTGATATTGACTAATGTTGATTGTTGATACTTACTTAATACTGTTTATCTTATTTGTTTATTTACTTGTTTATTCAAATAGAGCACATTGCTAATTGCTGCAATTACTAAAACGATAGCTAATAAAATCAGAGCAGGTTTGGCACCCATATTACAACGCATCATCTCATTGCCACAGACACCGATTAAAATAGTTGGAATAGCTGCCGCTAAAACTGCAGTGCAAGCTAACGCCATACTCAATCCCATACGGACAAATAGTGAGCGACTAAATAGTACTAACGCACCAATGGCAATCACTAAACTACCAATACCAATTTCAGCCCTTGCAGTCCAAAAGCATTTCATGATTTTACCTGGAGTTGAATGCATATGCCCATCCCCTGCCATCGTTGTAGCAGGTATAGCTTGCGCATCAGGTAACGGGCAGACAGGTAAAATATAAAGCGGAAATAAAATAAGTAGCGCCCCGATGAATATAAACAATACAGATGAAACAATGCGATTTTTCATAAATATAGACCCTTTAATTATTAATTATTGATAATACTTGCTACCTTACCATGTTCAAGAACCACCGTAGTCTGCGCATGTTTTGATACTTCAGGCGAATGCGTAACAACGATGATTGTACTTCCTTCTTCGTGAAGTTGATGTAGTAAGTTCATAACCATTGCTTCATTACTTTCATCTAAGTTACCAGTTGGCTCATCAGCTAAAATCAGTTTTGGATAATTAATTAGTGCTCTGGCAATACAGACCCTTTGCTGTTCACCTCCAGATAATTGGCGTGGTAAATGTTTGGCCCGTGCCGCAAGTCCAACTCGTTCTAATGCCTGTAAGGCTTCTTTTTCATCTACCATACTGTGATAATATTGCGCCACCATTACGTTTTCTAATGCAGTTAAATAGGAAACAAGATGGAATTGTTGAAAGATTAGACCAATCTTATCACGGCGAATTTCCGTCAGCTGTGGTAATGACAACTGGGTAATATCTTGTCCATCTAAAATCACAGAGCCTAATGACGGTTTATCCATACAACCAATAATATTCATTAAGGTTGTTTTACCACTGCCTGATGGTCCCATAATAGATAACCATTTACCCTCTTCAACGGTTAAGTTAATTTCAGACAAGGCATGTAATGAGCCATAGATTTTAGATACATTATTCACTTCGAGCATATTCATACTTTACTATCCTATTCGCCACGTAAAACTAATGCTGGTTCAACTTCAAGTGCTCGTTTTACTGGAATCAAACACGCAATAATGGTTACCACAGCCGAAATAATAATCGTTGTTGGTATTAAATAAAATTCAATTACAATTGACCGCCCAAATACATTAGCACTGATTACTTGGGCAAAAATCAGACCACAAATTACGCCTATCACGCCACCGACAATACCTAAAATTAATCCTTCGGCTAAAAATTCTTTGGCAATACTTTTATTGGTTGCACCAATAGCTTTTTTCAGACCAATCTCTTTACGGCGCTCCATAACGACGGTCATCATAGTGGTGGCGACACAGATCATTGTCAAAATTAACACCACTAATGTGACTAAATAGAGTAAAGATGACAGTTTACCGAGCACCGATGCTTCCGATTGTGTTACCCATTTTATAAGATGAGGTTCGACCGAGCTGGAATTATCTTTAATGTTTTGAATATAGCGCTGTAACTCATCTTGCGTTGCCGTAATACTTATTTCGACCACTTCGGCTTGATTGTTTTCTTCGAGTAACGTTTCAAGATCATTGAGTTCAATAAAGATAAAGTTATCCTCAGTTCGACCGGTTTTGACGATGCCGGTAATAGTTAATTCTTCATCGAAGCGCGAATTTTGTTTAGATTTTCCTGAAATTGGTATGGTACTACCAATGCTAAGCTTAGCAAAATGGGCAATATCGGTACCGATCATAATTTCATTTGGATTTTTCGGCACATCACCTTCTATTTTCCAATAAGGACTAGTATTGATAACTTGATCAAACTGCGTGCCGACAATGGTATAAGGCTGTTGATTACTGCGGATAGAGTCATAACGAAATGGGGTAACTCCTAATAGTTTATCTTGCGGTAGTAAGCTAACAGCTTTTTTTACTTCCGCCATTGGCATGGTAGGTTGATTATTAGCCGGCATCAACAGCAGATTAGCACCATAAGAGCGAAACTCTTGTCCCATTTGTCTTGGGATATCATAACAAAGTGTAACCATACCAAGTAAAACCGTGGCTCCTATCGCTACACCGAGTAACGCAATAGCAATCCGGGAACGACGGCGAATTAACGAACTAAGCAGCGTTTTTAAAATAAAGCGTTGATTTTTATTCATCATCATTTAGCCTCACTTACCGACCATGCAACACATCGGTTGGGCGTAAAAACATCATAATACGTAATGCCGGTAAGCTACCTAATAATGTAATCATGCTTACCATAATTAACACCAGTGGAATAATTATCATCTTAGGTTCAACAAACGAACCAAATACCGTTTGCCCAATAATTTGCGCAAAGCCAAGACCAACAAAATAACCAACCATCCCCCCGAGTAAAGCAATGATCAGTATTTCAGTAAGGATTAACATCGCTACCGAAATATTTGTTGCTCCTAACGCTTTTAATAAACCAATTTCAGTACTACGCTCAATCACATTGGCAGTAACTAAATTGGATATTGCTAGCGCCGAGCAAATTAAGGATAAAACAGTTAACAATAGCATTAATAACTGCGTTTTTTGTAAGATTGATCCTTCTGATTCAGCGACTTGCATAATTGCTTTAACTCTAACATCGGGCATTAACTCCTCCAATTGATAGGCTATCGAACTGATATAAGCGGTACAGTACCATGTATCCCATTCAGTTCGTGATAAGCTATTTGGATCTTGTGCTGCTTTACGAGCTAAATCATTCTCGGGCGTGGTTAATGCACTCACCTCTACCCGTTCAACCAAACCATCTTTATTAGCCAGATTTTGCGCGACAGGAAGTGACACATAAAGCTCTGCATCTTCGATTCCACCACTGTGGAAGATGTTATTTACAGTTAAAGTAACTTTTTTATTTGTTAATGGTGAAATTAGCTCAAGGCTATCGCCTAGTTTCAGATTCAATTGCGTGGCAATAGTCTCACCCACCATGACACCTTGCAAATTATCATCCTTCATAGTGTTGCCTTCAATTGACCACCATGACTTCATGGCTAACATACCAGTGTCAACCTCATCACCAGTTGGAATAGTCAGATGTTTATTAAACCAAGTTCCAACGAGGGTAACTGGTTTATCATTAACTGTTACTTGTGTAGTAAGATAAGGTGCAAAATCAACAATATTATATGCCCAGAAGATCATCTTAATCTTTACTAAATCATCTTGCTTGATATATTGAATAGCAGCTCGGGTATCAGCATTATCCAGTTGATATAACTCATTAACCAATGCAGCCCCTTTGGGAACGATATTTAAGTTAGCACCGTAGGCCTTTAATTCTTGATTAACTTTATCACCGACATCAAACATTACATTTAACATGGCTGTCGCCAGCGACACACCTAAAGCAACAGTTAAGGCGATTAAAAATAGCTTCTTTTTTTGACGAACTAACACGCTAAGTAACATTCTACGAAACATATTTTCTTCCTTTTAAAACCATTTACTTAAAACGACTTTTTTCAGCTTCAAGATGCGTAGGTCGAATAATCATATTGCCATCTAAAATCTCATATTTAAGTGGAACGGGATTACAACCGCCAGAAAAACCAATAGTCGCAATATTCATCACGACATCACATAAAATACAAACAACTTGATTTCCTCGTTGATAATAACCACTTGCCCCACAAATATCACAAGCATCAAAACCAACCCCATAAGCATTTTCGCTTTTCTTAATCACAATAAATCTTACTAATGTGCCATCGGTTGTTTGATAACCATAACGATGCAAATTGCCATCATTAACTTGTTCTAATGGAATAACAATTAAACCATCAGCATTTAGCGTAACCGGTTCAGCAGGGGTGAGTTCGACCCCTTTTTCAAATATATAACGAGCACGAGTAACGGTGTAGGCAGTAATAGCCACTCCCGCCATTAACAACAATGATGTACGACGATCACGACGTAAACTTGCTTTAAGTTTGCGTATTTGAGCGGGATTATTACCAACCAGCGAGGTAGTTTTTGCTTTGGTATATAATAAAACAGTGAGTAGTAATACCAACACCATAAAGATAAAAGTAAACAAGTTGACATGCGCTAAAATAAAAATCACCAAATCCATCATCCACTGTTGCGGTGAGATAAATCGTCTGACAATTAATATTTGTAGTAAATTAATGGCGTTTTGAATGGTAAAGATAATAATGGCAAATGTCGCGATCAGCATAACCAATCGAGTTGATAACCTAGCGCAAAGGCGATAAATCAACCAGCCAATTAAACCACAAACTAATAGAGCAAAGCCATAACCAACCCATTTAAACAGATAATCATTATTGAATATTGACTCCATGCCAACATCAAATCCAAATGGGTAGAGTAAAATATTCGGTAAGCATTGAGCTGTAATCAGCCCTATGGCAACAGCTGTTAATACAGCCAATAGAATCTTAATAATAGGTTGTTGAAACGAATTTCTAAGCGACCAGCAGATAAGCAATGGAATGACAATGATGCACCAAGGAATAATCACACTAAGGTCATAGTACTCTCGAACAGCAATACCGGTATTACGCTTTAAGATTGCATAAATGATTGCCGCCAGCATTCCCAATAAAAAACCAATGATAAGATATTTTTTACCACTATATAGGTTTGACTGAACAAACACTGCACTAACAAGTGCCAATATGATCACAGGTACAAAAGTATTATCGGTAATACTGATAAGATATTGGAGCATAACGATTGCCTAAAGATTACAACGTATATTGGCGAGTTGTTATACTCGCCAATAGTTTAGCTAATTATTTATTGAGTTAACTCAATTAAAAATAATTATTACCATGCACGAGGGATGTAGTCAAAGTCCCAAGAAACCTCGATTGGTTTAGACCAGAAACGACCTTCAACACCCGTTTCTTTATCTACATGCAATAAATAACCTTGTTTTTCAGGGTTTTCGATTGTGAATGTAACTTTATATTTACCAGCACCATCTAACTTAATATTGTTACCATAGTGTGGGCCGTCTGATGCATTCATCGGCATAAAATTACCTTCGATAGTTTTGTCACTACCTTGTTTTTGAATTTTATATTTTACAGTTAAGTAAGGAACAAAATCACCTACACCAAAACCTAATTTATTACCTTCGGCAGCAGAAATATCGGCTTCGATATGCATATCTGATTTAGAAGCAGGTAAACCACCCATACCAGCAGGTTCCATATCTACAGGTTGGAAGTAAACCGCACCAATATGTAATGGACCAACAGTGACTTCTTCACCGATTGGAAACTCTTCAAAACCTTTTTCTTCACCTGGTGCTGGCGCAGCAGCATTTGCCATTGAAGAAAGTGCAAGTATTGACGAAATACCAGCAGAAATAATTAGTTTTTTCATTGAAAACTCCTTAATTTTTTTAACAACTTGTTTTACCCTTTAATAATTAATCAATAAACTAATGACTAATCAATTACAAATTACTGCCAATGTTTTCATTACTATTCAAGTTTAAATTACACCAAGAATAATAATATTATTTAATTTTTATGATATTTTTTGTAATACATAATAGAGAGCATCACGACAACTAGCATGACTAACTGTGGCACCAATGTTTCAACCGTTGGATAGATGCCTAATACCTCTACTGAATGGACAAAATCTACTGGGGTGACCGAAATAATATCCGCTTCTTGTAGCTCTTTCACACCACCACCGGCAAAGGCTATCGCCATAAGATACATTAATGCACTGGTACAAATAAAAAATGGTTTAAGCGGTAATTTAACACTGCCAAAGCGGATAACAATAAATACCAAAGTCAACACGATGGTACCAACACCTAGTCCATACCACACCATATCCATGTGATCTTTAGCATCCGCTAACATAGCTTGATAAAATATGATCGTTTCCGCTCCTTCACGAAATACAGCTAAAAAGGCAGCAAACCCTAACGCAAAACTGCTTCCGGTTGATACCGCACTTTGCACCTTACCTTCAACATAATTTTTCCATGCTTTCGATTCTGACTTAGATAGCATCCAGTTACTTATAAAAAACAGCACCACTGTTGCGAGTAACATGGCGGCGCCTTCCATAATTTCTTGATTGGCACCACTTAAACCAACAATAGTATGCAAGGCGATAGCAGCCAACACGCTGGCAAACACCGCAAATAAACTGCTTAGATAGACGACTTTAAGCATTGGCTTATTATCTGAACGAACTAAATATGCAGAAATTGCCGCAATCACCAGTATCGCCTCTAATCCTTCACGGAAAATGATAATAAATGAGGCAAAGAAGACACTCCAACCACTCTCTTTTTTACCATCCAGCTCGTTAGCATCCTCGTGGAGCATTTTCAAAATAACATCAATCTCGGTTCGCACGACTTTGTTAGGCGCGCCTTGACTCATTAATCGTTTAATTTTAGCAAATTGGTATTCGGTATCAGTGCCACGTTTACCGGAAATGTAAGACATTACCGCTCGTTCAACACCATGCTTTTCATAAAAGCCAAAATAAGCATTGTTTACTCGATCTTTGGCAGCCTCGCTGTCTTTCATGAAATAGATGTTATAAGCATCATTTAAAATGATATCCATCTCATCCACAATCGCATTCCAGCTTGCATACTTCTTTTCAGTTGCGTAAGAAGGGGTACTAAAAATCGCTAAACTGGCAATCAGTAGTAACATTAAAGTTAAATACCTTTTCACTGCTTACTCCTTATTTTGCTAACAACATTATTCCTATTGGTTTGCTGTTTTCTGGCAATTGTAACGATTGACTAATAATCTCAGGCTTAATTGAATGGATGTAACGGGTGCTGAGTTTTAATGCCGCCGCAGACAAATAGACATTTTGACTCATAGCTCCAACCGCAATTTGACTAAAATCATTGGCTTTTTGTGCATCAAAATCATTGAGATTCGCACCATCAGCTACAAAAATAAGAATATATGGTGCTCGCTTAGTAAAATTTTGCATGCCAATGTCAGCACGAATATCTTGCTTAGTTATCTCACGAAGATAGTGTCCTTCCCATTCATATAAAAAGGCACCTTTATCGCTTGCTACATAGAGGCGAACATAAGGTTGTTTACCATTAGCCATTGGCACCGTCCAACCATTTTTACCTCGATTTAATCCCGTTGCCGACCAAAGCACGCTTGATAGTTCATCATCAGAAACCATTCCGGTTGGAAACCCACCGCCTGAAGTTGAAGCACGTTTTTTAAGACTATCAAATAACCCCATGCCATCTTTCATTTGTGGCGAAGGTAAAGTGATATCAGCATAACTTATTGATAAAAAAAATAAAGACATTAATAAAGCAATTGTAACATTGCGTAACCAGCACAACATGGCATAGACCTTAAAATAGTTGCAAATATTTGTTAGCTATCTTATTGCTAATGCTTTCAATTATCAACAACAAACAATAATTATTATCATTAAGATAAAATAACTTAAGTAAAATAGTTGATATAGTTGATAAAGTAGAAATCGACATTGACTGCAAAGGACTGGTTAAGGTATTAACCAATCAATTCCGATTTTTATTTTTCTGTTTATTAAGTATATACTGGGACAATTTTTAAATTTTAAAGTAAAAATGAGTATTGATTGTTATGCCATTATCGACTTTAGTTGTTTTACCACTTTTTATCTTAACCATTAGTTTAGCTTCGTTTTTTAAACAAAAAAAATGGCAAGTATTCACCATCATTTTAATGACAGTTATTATTGTGATGGAGCTTACCTCAATTTATTTTAGTGGTGGATTTATTGATTATCAGTTTTACGTCAATCTGAACGTGAATGATATTATTGAAGGATTATTCATCTTTAAACTGCAAGCGCTATTGGTGATTGTGGTATTTTTGGGGTTAGTCTTTATCCTCAGCAAATTAGCCAACTGGTTTCGCCATAAATATAAATTACACTGGCGATTACTATTAGTCGTCATTGCCATTGCCTCAATTAGTTATCATAACGGCCCTATTAGTCGTGCTTATGAAATCTATCAAGTTACTTGTGCCCCAAAAGCAACTTTTGCCCAAGCGTTACAAAACTTAAATATGAATGATTATGTTGAAAAATCACAACTTGATAGCCAAAAAGGCAAAAATATTATTGTGTTGTCGTTAGAATCTTTCGAACAAGGTTTTTTAGATTTTGCAGATATCACGCCAAATTTAAGACAACTCAAGCAACAATACACTTTCTTCGCTAATATGCCAATGAGTGCAGGTAGTACATGGACAACAGCTTCTATGTATACCTATATGACTGGTGTGCCATTTTTAATCGGAGAACATTCAACTTCACCATTAAAAGGTGCAAATACCACTCAATTAGTTACCTTAGGTGATGTGCTAAAACAAGCCGGTTATCAAACTCGCTATGTTATGGCTGGTCCGGATTTCGCAGGAATTGGCCACACCGCCGAAGTAATAGGCATGCAAGTCGTTTCAGAAAAAAATTATGTAGGCAAATATCCAAATGCACCATTTGGATTGTATGATAAAGATATATTAGACATTGCTAAACAGCAAATACAAGAGTTGCAAAATGCAGATAAACCCTTTGCGCTATTCATCTCAACAGTCTCAACTCATGCTCCAAACGGTTTTAATGATGAGCGCATGACATCAGTAATCAGCCCAAAACCAGATAATATGTCTTTTGTAGCCGCTTCGCTCGATTATAATTTAGGGGAATTTATTAACCACCTAAAACAGCAAGGTATATTAGACAACACTGTGTTTTACATCTTCCCTGACCATTTAATGATGGGGGCAGGTACCGAAACGGTGAAAAAGTTATCAGAAAAAGAGCGCAAACTCTATTTGTTAACCAATGCAAATATTGATGATTTAAAAAAATCACCCAATCAAAGTATTTATCAAATTGATTTACCGAGATTGATTCTAAATGGTG
This sequence comes from Gilliamella apis, assembly GCF_030758615.1. Classification (NCBI taxonomy): domain Bacteria; kingdom Pseudomonadati; phylum Pseudomonadota; class Gammaproteobacteria; order Orbales; family Orbaceae; genus Gilliamella; species Gilliamella apis. The sequence goes on along the minus strand of NZ_CP132381.1, from coordinate 930,978 downwards.
CACAAATTAAAACCAATGCAAAATTTTTAACCGATTACTTAAGCGGTGAGAACGTTGATAAAAAACAGTTTATTGAACAACATAAATCGAATATCGCGACATTAAACAATGCGGCACAAGTACAAAAATGAGCGTCGATACCTTAATTTTAGTTATCACTATTAGCTGTTTAGGCATGATATCCCCTGGACCAGATTTTTTTCTGGTCTTAAAAAATAGCTTAAGTTATAACCGAAAAATGGCATTAATGACCTGTTTAGGGGTGATAAGCGCGATCGCCATTCATATGAGCTATTGTGTGGCAGGTATTGCGGTATTAATCACCGCCACCCCGTGGCTGTATAATGCTTTGCGTTATGCAGGCGCCACTTATCTGCTATGGATAGGTATTAAAGCGTTATTAGCTAAAAGTAATGCTACCACTTATGTCAGCAAACAAACTCAGCCAATTAATGTCACCGCAAAAGCGGCATTTATGCAAGGGTTATTATGTAACTTACTAAATCCGAAAGCGACACTGTTTTTTCTGGCTATATTTACCCAACTACTCAATGCAGATTCAACTATAATGGACAAATTGCTCGTTGCATTTATTATTTGGCTTGAAGCCTTACTTTGGTGGCCATTGGTTGTATTTATCTTTCAAACCCAAATCGTCCAGCGACGTTATTTCAAACTTCAATTTATTATTGATAAATTATTAGGTGTAATATTGATCTTACTAGGGGTTAAAGTAGCGTTGGGATTTTAATACTTCAAAAAACCATTGCTGAATTTTTTCTTGAAAAATAACGTTCGGCAATAGTTAATCCGCCCAAGGGCGGAAATAGATTATCTAAATATTTTATCGTCATCACTATAAAACTACTTTAAGTTACTATTCAAATAGACAATAAAGCCAAAAATCATTACTAAGGATAAACACAAGCACCTGGCTGACGCCAGTGTTTGATATCTAAACTGGAAAAAATCGAACCAGAACTCGATTCTACATAGTGGAATGCTCTGTCGATATCTGCTGCCGTGTAGCCTTCTCCGTGCTTTGCAATATCATAGTTATACAAATGGCCCCATTCCGAAAATAATCCGGCACCAATAACTCGCTGATAAAAATTATTAGGTGATGAAGGCGTAGCGCCGACTCGACCGGCAGAATATTTGTCACAAAGATATTTACCAATCCCCTGACAAGATGCATTAGTTAAATCCCTAACATTTGCAAGACGATATCCTATTTTTTGACACCAATCTATGTGATTATAGGGAATATTACTACTCACAGTGTGTCTATCAATAAACCACTGCTTTAACTTAAATCCATATTTAACAACCTGATTACCACGACTATCTCTACCCACTAGTTCAAAAGTCTGGGGTAATGATGGTATAGCTACCTTACGAGGATTCTTTGACTCTCTCTCTTGACTACTCCGGGCATGAGGCCCTTTTAATTGAACGCGAACATTTGTATTTGATACATTCGAAAAGATAACGCTAATTCTGCCATCACCATCAGTAACTGAAGACCAAGATAAGGCCTGGTTACTACCACCAATTTCTAAATCAAAATATATATCCAACATACCTGTTGTCGGGAAGTTTAAATGGTAAGACGATGGGTCTGTAGACTGTGGAATAAACCCTCTATTTTCATTCCACATGGTGGGTGGCCCGCGGAAATCATGATCACCATCAGTAAAATGCTCTAGTTTACCAAATTCTAAATCAGGTTTAGCAAAACAAACCACGGGTGTTGCTTTAGGGTTAATGTAATAAGTCACACTACTGGCACTAAAATTACTACTATTTGGCACACCATAACGGGTTTGTAATATGCCTTTAGTACTAGTTAATTTGACTTTATAAGGTGAGTTACAAATTGTTAGTACAGTATTACGTGATACAGATTGATTAAACTTATCAACAATAGATAAACTTAGATCACCAGTAGCCGTAATACTAGCATCACCATCATCATCTCGCCAATAGTTATACGGTGAACCAATAAGAGAAGTTAACGAAATTGAATTGCTATTAGTTGGTATCATCATGCCAATATTGGCAAAACTTTCCCCTGCATTGGGTAACACAATAGGTGTTACCGAAGAATTATTTGTTTCTGGAGTAATTTTTTCACCATTCGATAACGTTATAGCTAATAAATTATTAGTATCAGTGACCCGTGTTTGTCCACCATCAAAAGTCAAATATGGCGCTGTACCGTGAATAACATTTGTCGTATGAGCCGACAATGCTTGACTATTAAATGAAAATGACAGGAATAGAATAGACAGAAAAGTTAACAAAAACGGCGAGAATAAAAATGATCTTAATAGTGATTTGAAATTTTGCTGATAAAACAGACTATGCAGAAATAATGAACTTGGCTTGTTAAAACTAAACCAATTTAAAGGATAAGTTTGGCAGGTTGGGTGTTGGGTGTTGGGTGTTGTAAATTATAATCCATTTCGACGCTCATTGTCAAGTAATCCTATGTTTTATTTAACTTTATTTTATTTAAACTGCCTAATTCCTCGTCGAATAGTGCGGTTTAAATCATCTAAAAAGTATAGTAATAAAAAAAATCTACGCAACTTTATTTAACGATTAAATTGTTAAATTTTGTAAATATTATTACTGACTGAAGTCTAAAAAATAGAGTTTTAACCCTTTAAAAAACCCAGTTCCTCAATTTTTTTGCTATTGAAAAAACTTTCTTAAATATTCTTTCACTAATTTTGTTTTTTAATTCTAAAAGCTTTTTGAATATTCAATAGTTAATTGTTAGACTATCTAACATAATCTGATTAAATATAATCATAAAATTGATTATAAATTTAATTTTTGTGTAAATTTAATTCTATAGGCAAGTAAACATGGATAAATTGTTACAATATGGTCGAGAACTTCTTGAACTTGAACTTCACGAAGCACAAAAGTTACCAGCACGGCTTGGCAAAGACTTTATTAAAGCTTGTCAGTTCATCTTGTCCACCAAGGGAAAAGTTGTCGTGTCAGGTATTGGTAAATCAGGACATATTGGAAAAAAAATCGCCGCTTCATTAGCTAGTACTGGTAGTCCAGCTTTTTTTATGCATCCCTCTGAAGCTTTACACGGTGATTTAGGCATGGTAACCGAAAACGACGTAGTAATTTTGATCTCTTATTCTGGTCGAGCAAAGGAGTTTCAATTTATTTTACCAATCCTTGCAGCCATGAATATTCCGGTTATCGCTATTACTGGTGGACTTGATTCGCCACTTGCGACAGCAGCACAAGCTGTATTAGACATTTCAATTGAGAAAGAAGCATGCCCAATGGGACTTGCACCAACCTCAAGTTCAACCAATACATTATTAATGGGTGATGCATTAGCTATTGCCGTTATGCGTGCTCGTGGTTTTAAAGAAGAAGATTTTGCTCGTTCACATCCTGCTGGTAGTCTAGGCGCTAAATTGTTAAATCACGTAAAAGATATTATGCGTAAAGGCGATTTAATTCCTAAAGTTTCACAATCAGCAACGGTACTCGATGCGATGTTAGAATTAAGTCGAACGGGTGTAGGATTAGTGGCAATATGCCAAGATGATAATAAAATTGTTGGCGTTTTTACTGATGGGGATTTGCGTCGATTACTATTAAAACATGGTACACTACAAGACAATATTATCGAAGTAATGACCAGTCCAGGATATCAAATACCGGAAAATTGGAAAGCGGTCGAAGCCTTAAAAACATTTAATGATCATAATATTACAGCTGCGCCAGTAGTCAATAATCAAGGTGAATTAGTTGGAGCACTTAATATTCATGACCTACATCAAGCGGGGATAAGTTAACTGATTAGTAAATACCTGTTGCAAAATAGGGCTATCTATTGAGATAATTACCGACCTAAATTTTTGTCGTTAGACGGAGATCCAAGAAAGTTACACAATTCAAAGGTAAAATGATGATAAAAATCATTGAAAATTGATATTGTGTTGTAAATTTTAACCAAAATTAATAGATGATGAAACTACAATGGCAGAAAAGCGAAATATCTTTCTAATTGGCCCAATGGGGGCAGGAAAAAGCACAATAGGCCGACAAATTGCACAACAGTTAGGCATGGAATTTTTTGACTCTGATCAAGAGATTGAAAAACGTACAGGTGCTGATATTGCATGGATCTTTGACTTAGAAGGTGAAGACGGATTCCGAGCCAGAGAAGAGAAAGTCATTAATGAATTGACTGAAAAACAAGGTGTAGTACTTGCTACCGGTGGTGGTTCAGTACTATCGAAAGAGACGCGTAATCGTTTATCAGCACGCGGTATTGTCGTTTATTTAGAAACAACAATTGAAAAACAAATGGCAAGAACACAAAAAGATAAACGTCGTCCTTTATTACAAGGTGGCAATACCCCTCGCGAACTTTATGAAGAATTAGCTCAGGAACGAGATCCTCTTTATGAAGAAATTGCTGACATCACAATTAAAACCGATGAGCAAAGTGCTAAAGGTGTTGCTGGATATATCATTGATAAAATAGAACAAATTTAAATCATTGATCGATAAACCATGGTTGGTTATAAGGCATTAAACCTATTAATAGGTTAAGGAGTTAATATGCGTGTAGATAAAGATGATCGTTATATATCAGAACAATCCAATAAGCCGTCTACGCCCTCATTTAGTATTGCCAATTTTTTTCAGCATTATTCGAAAAAGAAATTGATAATTATGGGGTTAACTATTGTTATTATTGTCTTATTAATTAGCGCAATGTTATTGCGTTCGTCAAAACCCAAAACACCTACCCCACTAACTCCACCTGAAGTTAGCGGTGTTTCGACGACGCAAGAACCTGAACCAACCATAACAACGCAAGCCAATGACGTTGCAACAGATACAACTCAAGGTCAAGCATCTAGTACGGTACCAGCGCCTATGGCGCCGGCACCAATTACCGATGTTAATGAACAACAAAACAGTAGCGAATTGACCGGTAATAATGGTAATGGAGCCAACAGTCAACCTTTACCAGAGAGTAAACCTGAGTCACAGATTGACCAGAATACTCATCAGGATAATAATTTATCGCATAATAATGTGAATAATAGACCAACCTCGCCGAACAAGGTTGAATCTAAAGCAAATAATAACCTGACTAAAGTTGACAAAATAAAGAGTAATCAGTTTTCAATTCAACTTAGTGCATCAACTTCGCTTGAAGGTTTAAAAAAATTAGTAAAAGAACATAATCTAACTAATTACCAAATTTATGAAACTAAGAAGAATAATGCCAAATGGTTTATTTTAGTTAATGGTACGTATGATTCTGCTGCTGAAGCTAAAAAAGCAATCAAGTCTTTGCCTGATGCACTACAAAAAGATAAACCTTGGGTTAAATCTGGCGCAACGATTAATAAAGAAAAATCGGCAAAATAGTAAAGGATATCGTTCATATATCCTACCAATGACAAAATAGGAGTTTCCGTTGAAGAAGCGACGAGCCTTTTTAAAGTGGGCTGGAGGAAAATATGAGCTTGTAGACACTATAAAACGGTATCTACCGGAAGGTGAACAACTCATTGAGCCCTTTGTAGGCGCTGGTTCCGTTTTTTTAAATACTAACTTCAAAAGTTATATTTTAGCTGATATCAATCATGATCTAATTGCACTATTTAAGTTATTACAATCCAATCCGGAGCAGTTCATTAATGATCTTAAATTACTATTTAATGATCAAAATAATCAGGCTGAAGCATTTTATCAACTACGTGATGTGTTTAATTATAGTAAAGATCAATATTTGCGATCGCTTTTATTTGTCTATTTAAATCGTCACTGTTACAACGGCCTATGTCGTTATAATAATAGTGGTTTATTTAATGTGCCATTTGGCCGTTACAAGACTATTTATTTCCCGGAAAGGGAACTCTATTTCTTTGCCAAAAAGGCACAAAATGCTGAGTTTGTCTGTACGCCTTATCATAAAGCGATGAAAATGGCGAAACGTAACTCAGTTATTTATTGTGATCCACCTTATTTATCACCTAATGAAACAGCAGGTTTTACCGCCTACTATTCTAATAATTTTGGGTTTGATGAACATCAAAGGTTGTCACAATTAGCGGAGCAAATTGCCTATAAAAAAGAGATTCCAGTTCTGGTATCAAATCATGATACTCACTATACCAGAACGTTATATAGTAAAGCGCGCCATCTTTACCGAGCAGAAATGCGGCGCTCAATTAGCTGCGCTGGCGAAGGACGCAAAAAAATTGATGAAATATTGGCCTTGTACCAAAAATCCTAAGCTATTTTTAAGTATAAGGTGTTTATGAGTAGAGGTATGTTATGAATGAATTTATTATTGCACCATCAATACTATCCGCCGATTTCGCTCGTCTTGGTGAAGATACCCAAAAAGTATTAGATGCAGGAGCGGATGTTGTCCATTTCGATGTGATGGATAATCATTTTGTTCCCAATTTAACCATGGGTAGTATGTTTTGTAAGGCACTGCGAGACTATGGAATTAGTGCGCCAATTGATGTCCATCTAATGGTTTCTCCAGTTGAAGAGCTAATTACCTCTTTTGCCAAAGCTGGAGCAACAAACATATCTATTCATCCTGAAGCGACAATTCATCTAGATCGTTCATTACAATTAATTAAAGATCATGGTTGCAGTGCCGGTATTGTGCTTAATCCGGCAACACCACTTGACCATTTAGACTATGTGATGGATAAAGTTGATATTATTTTATTGATGGGTGTTAACCCAGGTTTTGGTGGTCAATCATTCATCCCAGCAACGCTTAAAAAGTTGCAGCAAGTTAAACAACGCATTATTGATTCAGGTAAAAATATTCGCCTAGAAATTGATGGCGGTGTAAAAGTAGATAATATAGCTGAAATTGCCAAGGCAGGAGCCGATATGTTTGTTGCTGGCTCAGCGATATTTGGTCAACCTGACTATAAAACGGTAATTGATGCAATGCGTAAAGAGTTAGCAGGAGTAAAACATGGCTAAATTAGATGATATTCAAGCTATCGCTTTTGATTTAGATGGAACATTAGTAGATAGCGTACCTGGACTTGCTTTAGCAACCCAGAAAATGTTGGCAGATCTAAACTTACCAACAGTTACCAATGAACAAGTTAAAAACTGGGTAGGTAATGGTATTGATGTGATGCTTGAACGCGTTTTCAAAGCTATTGATATTAATCCGTCAAAAGAATATTTTGCTGAAGCTAAACAAATATTTAGTCAGCATTATGATAAGGTTATGGATGAACAGACAACACTGTTTCCTCATGTAAAACAGACCTTAAAAGCTCTTTATGAAAATCATTACCCTTTAGCTCTTGTAACTAATAAACCGGCACAATTTTTACCGGGATTACTAAGCTCATTAGGTATCAAAGAGTATTTTTCATTAGTACTCGGCGGTGGTGATGTAATTAAATTAAAACCACACCCTGCTCCGCTTTATCAAGTCATGGCAACATTTGGATTATACAATGATCAGTTATTATTTGTTGGTGATTCGAAAAATGATATTACCGCTGCCAAAAATGCTAATTGCCCTACTGTTGCGTTAAGTTATGGTTATAATTATGGCGAATCAATTGCAACAAGTGAACCCGATTTTTTATTTGATGATTTTCAAGATATATTAACCCTACTACCTCAGCCAAAAGCTGATGCAAAAAAATAATAAGTTAAAATTAGGAATAAATTATGAGTAAACCAATTGTATTTAGTGGCGCTCAGCCATCAGGAGAACTAACATTAGGCAACTATTTAGGTGCTTTAAAGAATTGGGTGTCTTTACAAAATGAATATGATTGCGTTTATTGTATCGTCAATCAACATGCGATCACGGTACGCCAAGATCCTAATAAGTTACGTAAAGCAACACTTGATACATTAGCACTTTATCTAGCCTGTGGTATTGATCCACAAAAAAGTACTATTTTTGTGCAATCCCATGTGCCTGCACATGCTGAATTAGGTTGGGCATTAAACTGTTATACCTATTTTGGTGAACTTAGTCGTATGACACAATTTAAAGATAAATCTTCTCGTCATTCAGAAAATATAAATGCCGGGCTTTTTGATTATCCAGTGTTAATGGCTGCCGATATTTTGTTATATCAAGCTAATTTAGTTCCTGTTGGTGATGATCAAAAACAACATCTTGAACTTTCTCGCGATATTGCTATGCGTTTTAATGCCCTTTATGGCGATATCTTCACTGTTCCTGAACCATTTATTGCTAAAGTTGGCGCACGGGTTATGTCGTTACAAGATCCAAGCAAAAAAATGTCTAAATCAGATGAAAATCGCAATAATGTTATTGGGTTACTTGAAAATCCAAAAGATGTCGAGAAGAAAATTAAACGGGCAATGACCGATTCTGATGAACCACCAGTCGTACGTTATGATTTAAAAAACAAAGCGGGGGTATCAAATCTGTTAGATATCTTAACCGGTATTACGGGTAAACCTATTGCTGAACTTGAGAAAGAATTCGAAGGTAAAATGTATGGCCATCTAAAAACCGAGGTCGCAAATCAAGTTATTGATATGTTAACTGGTTTACAAGCGAAATATCATCAGTATCGTGATGATGAAAATTATCTTCTGACAATTATGCAAGAAGGTGCACAAAAAGCTCGTGCAAAAGCAGAGCCAACGTTGAAAAAAGTTTATGACGCAATCGGTTTTGTATAGTTAACCGTAAAACTAGATTGCAATTAACGCTAAACAATATCAATTGGCTTTAATGACTAAAAGCATTATCGTTTTTATTAATGATAAATGCCGTTGAAGCCTTTTTGATTATCATAGGTTAGTTATGAAAATTATCATTCTTGGTGCAGGTCAAACAGGTAGTGCTCTTGCCGAATATCTGGTTACCGAAAAACAGAACGATGTGACAGTTGTAGATGAAGATCATGACAAATTGCAATCATTGCAAGAACGTTTTGATTTACAAGTTATTTGTGGAAAATCATCTTATCCACAAGTATTAGAAAGTGCTGGTGCAGAATCTGCCGACATGTTAGTCGCTGTTACCAATTCTGATGAAGTCAATATGATGGCTTGTCAAATTGGGCATGTAATGTTCAATATCCCTCAAAAAGTGGCACGAATTCGGGCGCCTGAATATAATGATGAAAGATACTCGTTTTTTAATAAAGATTGTATTAACATCGATCATATTATTGCCCCAGAAAATCTAATCACCAATCATATCAGCCAACTAGTGCAATCTCCTGGCGCACTACAATTTGCCTCATTTTATGATAATCGAGTCTGCTTAGTTGCCGTCACAGCTTACTACGGTGGTGCATTGGTGGGTAGTGAATTATCAGAGCTAAAAGAACATTTACCTCATGTCGAAGCTCGCGTGGTAGCTATTTATCGTAAAAATCGTTTTATTCGTCCGATTGGTTCAACCTTGATTGAAGCTGGGGATATGGTTTACTTTATTACCCCACCGCTTAACATCAAAGCGGTAACCAGTGAATTACAACGGTTAGAAAAGCCTTATAAACGAATAATCATTAGTGGCGGTGGCGGCATTGCTGTTGCTTTAGCTAAGCGATTAGAAAACGATTATCAAGTTAAATTGATTGAACGTAATGCCGAAAAAGCAGAACTAATTGCCGAGCAGTTAGTTAATACTACCGTATTACATGGTGAATCATCGGATCAAGAGCTATTATCGCAAGAACAAGTCGAACTTACCGACCTTTTTGTTGCAGTGACGAGTGATGATGAATCAAATATTATGTCATCAATGCTTGCCAAAAGGATGGGAGCAAAAAAAGTCATCGTACTTATTCAACGACAAGCTTATTTAGAGTTAATTAACGATAGCGTGATTGATATTGCCATTTCACCACAACATGCCACTATTTCAGAATTACTCAGTCATGTAAGACAAAATGGCGTGGTAAAAGTTGTCTCACTACGGCAAGGTGAATCAGAAATTGTCGAAGTGATTGTTCGTGGTGATACTGAAAATTCTAAACTAGTAGGTAAAAATATTAACAGTCTAAAATTACCTTCAGGGGCAACTATTGGTGCTGTGGTGCGTGGTGAAGATGTGATTATTGTTAATACCGATTTAATGATCGAAGATGGTGATCACTTAATCATCTTCTTACCAGATAGACGATCTATTAGCGATATCGAAAGATTATTACAATAGCTTGTATAAAATATAAACTCAGTACATAATTAAACTGTTTTTATTAATTGTTTTTTGACTCGGGGTGTTTTTTGTTACTACAAAAAACTGAGATTTTACCCGTTGAACCTGATCTGGCTAATACCAGCGTAGGGAAGTCTTCGTCTTAATTATTCGTTTTGACACATTCTTCCCTTAATATCAATAATAAATAAGGAAAGAATATGTCTACCATTCAGTTATTCCAAAACAATGATGCCATTCCCTTTATTGAGCAAGTTAAACAACAACGACCGTTAGTCCATTGCATTACCAATGATGTTGTACAGAATTTTACCGCCAATGTCTTATTAGCCATTGGTGCTTCACCAGCAATGGTCGTTGCGAAACAAGAAGTTGAGGACTTTGTAACTATTGCCAGTAGCTTATTAATTAATATTGGTACCATTGATGAGCACAGCGCAAATAGTATGTTGTTAGCTGCAGCAAAAGCTGAACAAACACAGACACCATGGGTACTGGATCCTGTAGCGGTTGGTGCGGCACTTAAATATCGCACTGAAATTGCCAAACAATTGATAACTTTTAGACCGAGTGTTATTCGAGGAAATGCCTCTGAAATTCTCGCATTGAGTGGTCAACAATCATCATCGAAAGGGCCTGATGGACTTGATTCTACCGATTCTGCATTAAATGCAGCAATACTATTAGCACAAAAATATCAAACCATTGTCGCAATAACAGGTGAGATAGACTATGTCACAGATGGTCAACAAATTTATAGTATTGCCGGTGGCGATATCGCTTTAACTAGAGTAACCGGCACCGGCTGTTCGTTATCTGCGATGGTAGCAGCATTTATTGCAACCACTAGTAATCGTTTAACCGCTACCGCAACAGCTTGTTTTATGATGAAAAAAGCTGGTGAACTCGCTAACAAACAATCAGGTTTAGGCACTTTTGCTATGGCAATAATTGACCAACTTTCCCTATTTAAGCAAAATTACCAATAAGGATATTTGATGAAAAAGCAACTTGATTTAACTCTCTATTTAGTCCTCGATCCGTTATTATGTGGCGGTATCGATGGCATGGTCACTACCACCAAAATTGCCGTTGAGAATGGTGTTACCGCCGTGCAACTACGTTCAGAACAAGAATACTCTGGTAAAAATTGGTATGACGCCGCACAAGCGCTCAAAGAAGTGTTAAGTCGTACCCAAGTTCCACTATTTATCAATGACCATGTTGATATTGCTTTAGCCATTGATGCCGATGGTGTGCATATAGGACAAAGCGATCTACCGGTCGACGTTACTCGACGCTTAATTGGCACAGACAAATGGTTAGGACTTTCAGTTTCAAATCAATCACAACTAGAGAATGTTCCTTGGCATTTAGTTGATTATCTTGGCATAGGGCCTATCTATCCAACTGCAACCAAAAAGGATGCCGCAGCTGCGACTGGCATTGCTCAATTGAAAGAACTGGTTAAAGCGAAACAATGCCCTGCCGTAGCGATCGGTGGTATCGGCGTGAATAATTTAACCGAAGTAATCCAAACTGGCATTGAAGGTATTGCCGTTGTGTCGGCAATATGTGGACAAGCTAATCTTGCCAAAGCTACATCAGACCTAATCAGTAAAATAAAACAAGCAAAATAGGAAACCAAATCATGACAACAGTTGCATTAACAATAGCGGGCAGTGACCCTAGTGGTGGCGCAGGTATTCAAGCTGACTTAAAAGCATTTTCAGCACTTGGTGCTTATGGTATGTCAGTGATCACCGCATTAACCGCACAAAGTACGCAAGGCGTTAATGGTGTACATGCCATTCCCTCTCAATTTATTGAAGCACAGTTTAATACGCTGTATCAAGATATCTACATTGATAGTGTTAAAATTGGCATGCTAATGAATAAAGAGATTGTTACTTCGGTTGCTCAACTATTAAACGATAACCCTATTGCCAATATTGTGCTTGATACCGTAATGATTGCTAAAGGCGGACATCCATTGTTAAAAGCTGATGCCATTTCTGCTATTCGAGATCTATTATTACCATTAGCCACAATTATTACCCCAAATCTACCTGAAGCTGCTGCATTACTTGATTGTAGTGAGGCAAAAAACGAAGAGCAAATGCAACAACAGGGGTATGAATTACTTAAATTAGGTTGTCAGGCAGTATTAATGAAAGGCGGACATTTGCCAAGTCAAGAAAGCCCTGATTATTTAATCACTCGCAACAACATCATCAGAATGACATCACCAAGGATCGCAACGAGAAATACCCATGGTACAGGTTGTACCCTCTCTGCGGCAATTGCAGCCTTATTACCGAAACATCATTTAGAAGATGCAATAAAACATGCTAAAAACTACCTACAAGGGGCTATTGAGCATGCAGATAGTTTAAAAATTGGTAAGGGAATTGGACCTACTCACCATTTTTATCAATGGTGGTAACTGCAAATTTTTACATTGAATAATTAAATATTTATTTTTCTACAAATGGTTATCCAAAATAGTAATTAAAAATATGGTTAGAAAAATTGCTCAATAAGTTATATTTGATAAGAAATAATATATTTTTAAATCATTTTAAATTAATTTTTGATATGAATTAATTTAAGATATAAATAGGATTAAAAAAATAATATTAAAAACATTAAATGGAATTAGTTGGTTATAATATGATTTGTATAAAATATCTTATCTCAGTTGTTTTGTTTTTCCCTTGTTTAGTTTTAGCAATTGACTTAGATGTTCTTAAGGCGAACATTGATAAATATGATGTTGAATTAAATTTTAAAGATGGCGGTGATCTCGATATTCTTATTGAGAATGAAGAAATTAACAATATAGAGTTATTACAAAAAAGATCGACAGATGATTTTTATTTTAAAATGATACTTTCCTATAAAAAAGGTCAAGGATTGAAACCAACTAGTATAAATATTTATAGTAAGAAAAGTGGTCAATTACTTCAAACTATAACTAATTTACAAGGAATCGACTGGTTAATATCAGGAATTGAATCTGACTATTTTAAAGCAAATATTGATAAATATGATGTCGATTTAGATTTTCATGATTATGATTATCTCTCTTTTCCTATTAAGAATGAAGAAATTAACAATATAGAGTTATTACAAAAAAGATCGACAGATGATTTTTATTTTAAATTGATACTTTCCTATAAAAAAGGTCAAGGATTGAAACCAACAGGTTTAAATATTTATAGTAAAAAAAATGACCAATTATTTCAGACTATAGATAATTTGCAAGGATTTGACTTTTTGGGTGAATATTCAGTAGGTGCAGTTAACCATATAGATGATAGCTATCGTTTTGCACCAGATTTTTTTGATCACAATGGCATAGAAATAGACTACAATTTTGATGGTAATTATAATGATTTTTATATCGCCAGAGCCGTTGATGATATGGAAGATGGACCTATCATTTATCGGTACTATTCTTATGATGAGAAGAAAAAAGAGTTTATTTATCTCAATTTAGATGGTCGTTACATCGATTTTGATCCCCAAAAAAAAATAGCAAAAAGGAAAAAAATTTGCGAAATAAATAACTATTCTGCAGTTATTTTAAATGAAACTTATCGATTCAAAGCAGAAAACAGCAACTATACTTTAACGAATTCAACCTGTACTTATAAAGAATATGAGTCTTTTAGAGGTGTTGAAGGACAATCTTTTAAAATTTCTCGTCAATGTTCTCAGAAAGAAAAAAATTTTTGTATTAACGAAAATGAACTTGATAAAGATTTTGATTAATTGCTGCTTAAATATAACTGTGAACTAACTAAATTTTGATGAGCCACTTAATACTAAAATGTTTGGTAATAGTTTTTTTTTATAAGCTATAAATATCAACCTGAATTCACTTTTTATAAATACGAAAGACGAGCAAATGTTTTTTAGGTGAAGGATATACTAAATTGACACATAGATATACTTCATCAACAATCCAAGTCGATGAAGTATACAAAAACTGTTAATAGATGATTTGATAAAAATACTCTCTAAACTTTAGGCCGATAATCATAATCGTCTAAAATTTAATAACGCTAAATACTATTAATAAGCAATACCGACAAACTCAAATCCCGCTTCATTAATTGCCGCAATTGCCGCTTCTTGCGAGATAGTACCTCCGTCAATATCAACTTCATGCTTAGCTAAATCAACAGTAACTTTTGCTTTAGGATCAATATCATTAATTGCTTTAGTAATGGTTTTAACACAATGTTGGCAACTCATATTATCAACTATTAATTTCATCATTAACCCCTTTTGTTATTTAATCATTTATCGGTAAACTATCAATGCCAACAAAAAGCAAAATCAGATTATTCTTTAAATAAAACAAATTTGCTAGCTATTGCCATTAATTAAATAAAATTTGATCCTTATATTACGCCAAAACAAACGAAAACCAAGCCTACTTAAAAAATAAATTAACCTAATTTTAATAGACTTACCAAGATTAAGTTAAATACATCATCCATGTTACACAGCTAATTATCATGATTGGGATGAAAGTTATAGTATTAATTACTCGTTATAATAAAAAAATCCCAGTTGTTAAACTGAGATAATATTATTTGCCAAAAATTTTAATTCCGTAATGGAAGCATTCATAACACCAAACACCTAATGCTAAAGGAAACCAAATACAAGCTGCTTTACCAGCTAAACATATATCATGAATACCAAATTCAAAAGCTATATCATATTTAATCAACAATATTAATGAGATGAGCAAGCGCATTATAATAATTAATAAAAATCCCATGAAAGGTAAAAAGATTAAATAATTTAATAATACTAAATATTTCTTATTTTTTTTCATGATTATTTTCTCAATATTATCTTGTACACTATTTCCAACAAAAGTAGAAATAATGCTTTCGAGTGTAGCGCTATACTACGAGGCTAGTTTTATTCAGCTATATTTCTTTTTCCAGTTCCTAACTGTGAATCTCTTTTGTTACCAACTAATTATGCTGGTAAAAGATCTTTTTATTGAATTGTAATGAATGTACATATCCACCCACTACCTAACAGTGCAAATTACTGTGACACAAATTATCTTTTACCGTGAGTAAAACTCCTTACTCCACATATAAACATAACCATCTGATATTCCTTCTCCTGTAGCTACGCTTTTAACATTTTGATTAACTCTTATTAGGTTTAATATCTATTGCCTTTTTAATCCAAATTATAACTAGAAACAGGTTTATCACCATAACCTACTGATATTTCTATATTCATCATAGTTCCTAATATCTTTATAGCTATTTTTCACTCTCATTTTTACTGCGAGCAATAGTTGTAGCAATATCATCTATATCGCAAACTATAGTTGCACTAGATCTACTACTATTTTCACTTTTATATGCTTCTGGTTCTTATGTTTACATAAATAATAGTTTTAGTTTTGTTGATGCTAACTTTTGCTCTGTTGCTACTACTTCAGTATTGATATCTCCTTAGCTAATCAATCGGTCATGCATTTTAGTCATTAATAAATTGAAACCCTATGCAGTTAAACAACAGTGCTCAGCTTGACGAGACTGTTTATTGATAGGAATAAACTAAGGTAATTTATCTCATTCTAATAATTGCATCTGATTAATACTCAAATAGAAAAAACCGATGAGAAATGAATATCTCTCGTTTCATAAGTAGTAGGTAATAGATAGATGTCAGGCAATGAAGGTATTGATGAACTTTATCACTTTTTCTTTTCTGGATAAGTTGTTGGTCACTCAGTTGTTGCGTTGGTGATGGTTCAGCTAACGCAACAAACGAGGGTATGATAATAGCCCCCCAAGCAAATAAATATTTTTTTATCATTAAATTCATCATATTGACTACGAGACAACATCACATAAAAAAGATATGAAACCATGTTAACAACAAAATACTGGAAGATCCATGAATAAAGTTGATATATATCAATTTATAATATCTTTTAATGTTTTATTTATATTACTTATTTGATTACCTTTTCCTTTTTATAAAAATCAGTAATGAATAAGATTAGGATTGTTTAATAACAACTCATTAGCAGCTCTAAACTCTGCACAACGACCTAATCTATTTCCACATGAAGTCTTAAACCTAATCCCCCTAATTTCAGCATAGGCTTGTAATTAAGGGGCTATCTTAGCAGGAACAACCCCATTTGATACAGTAACTTTAATGGATCAACTGCTCCAATTGCTGTAGCTGGTTTAAGTCAGTTTCACTGTTGTATTTGCTGGAATGGCATTACTTCCTACTACTTTTGTTTCGGATCCAATAGAACTTGAGCTAAAACTTA
Organism: Gilliamella apis; assembly: GCF_030758615.1. NCBI lineage: Bacteria > Pseudomonadati > Pseudomonadota > Gammaproteobacteria > Orbales > Orbaceae > Gilliamella > Gilliamella apis. The sequence goes on along the minus strand of NZ_CP132381.1, from coordinate 914,425 downwards.
TCTCCTTCCGTTAATTTTGATTTAGTTTATTGAGGATTGTTTGTAAAAATAATTGAGAAGTCTATACCGTCTTATTGATATTTGAGTATGAGTTGGCAGGTAATAAAGCAATAATAAGTCACTGAAAATAATTTTAGACATCAGGATTTGGACATACTAAACGAACTAAATAAAACAACATTAATATGAAATTAAAATCAGTAATAATATCTATCCCCCCTTTCCTTAAAATTTTTAGGAAAAGGGGATTAGAGGTAAGTTAAAAAGTAACTAAGTTGTGGTTTTAGGAATTTTACCTGTCCACCAAATTGGTTTTTCATCAGGTTGTAAATTATCGAAAACAGATAAAGGGATCTGACTGTAGCTTACACAATAAGGGATGGTAGAAATTGTTACCATTACAGGTTCATATTCATAATTAGAATTTGATTTGAAACATTCATAATTTACTATGGCAGATTCAATACACTCATAAAATGCTTTAAAAAATCTAACAAAAATCTCGAATAAAGTTGATTTAGTTCTATCTAAATCACTTTTAACTTGACCTGATAATATTTTACTCCAATCAAATGCTTCTCTATCCAACTGTTTAAACTCTTTTTCTACCAATTTCATTAATGCTACGGCGGCATCTAACTCTTCTAATTTTAAATAACGACGATAAAAACGGTCAGTAATCAGTGACCAATTTTGATTGGGATATTTAGGTGGAACATAATATGAAATACAATCAAAAAATAGCTGCATATCACTATCTGTACCCAATTCAACTATGCGTGCGCCACCTGTAAAACCAATTTTTATTGACATCATTTACTTACCTCTTATTACTAATCTGTTATAAATCTAATTTGTTTTGAGCTAATTATTCCATTTGATTTACTTTCAATACCATACCTTATTTTCGTTTCTTGTGCATTGGTCATTTTTTGACCGCGAGTATCTATTACAACTAATTGTTGTACTCCTGATGGTAGATGTTTTTTTCTATCAATGGCTTGTTTGGAAACATTATCAATCAAACCATTAATATTATTTTGTATATCATAATTTTTTACTTCTATTGAACAAGTAGTACCATTACAAAAATCTGGTCTTACACTCCCGTCTGTTCCCCATTTTACCTTTTGACCATTCAGATAGCTTTCCTGAGCATTAAAATCAGGCGTTAACGTTTTACCAACATCCTTTTCTGAATCCACTGGAGTTGGACGACCATTAGTCGTTGTTGCGGTATTTCCTGGTGATGGAACATTTATTTTCTCATTTTTTTCAAAAATATAATATGAGCCATTGTTTTTATAAATTGGATTTCCCGCAGCATCAACTTGGCCTGTATTTGTATAAACGCCACCTCTAGGTCCAACTATATTATCGCCTTGTTTGATATAGCCTGTTTCCTTCGTAGTTACAGATTTAGCAATATTATTTCCTTTTTCTGCATGTGGATCTACTTTTAATTTATTGCCAACACTATCAAGCTCACTCTTTATTGCATCTAACTCTTTTGCCGTTAATTTATTACCAGAAGAAAGACTTGAAGAAGCTAAATCGCTTAATTTTTTCGCTGAGAATAAACCGGTTATAGTATTAAATAACAAATCACCATCAGATTCCGAGATATTTAGTGCTTTCGCCAGCCCTTTTCCTGTTAGTGTTGTATAGTTTTTACCATTAATAATAATAGCTCCACCCGTCACAAGATTATCAGAGGAAGACCAAATTAATAAGGTACTTGGAACACAACCCATAACCGTTGCACATCCTGGTGATAAAGCAACGGCTAAACCGCCTTCGCCAAATGCACCTAAAACTTGTACGACACCTCCTAATCGGGTTGTCACACTGTATTTATTATTAATATAGGCTACTGAATCTACAAACTCATCCCCACTTGTATACTCAAACAGCTTTTCAACTGTTTCATAAGTCATCGGATAAACACCATTTACGTTAGGGAGAACATTGGTTTTGATGTACTCTTGTGAGGCAAGTGTTTGTCTATAAGCTTGCAGCTCATCACTGTTTCCTAACTCTTCTAGCTTTTGGTATGCTACTTTCATCGGATCATCGTCAGCAAATTCAGCTGAACAATGGACTAACGCACAAGCTGCAGCATGATAAAGTAATTTTTCTAGTTCATTGTCTTTAGCAAGTTCATTGATTCGCCTTTGTTCTACAACCGTACTCAAACGGTTATTCTCAACCGCATTTTTACTGCTACTAATAGCCGCGCTAGCATCACCAAAATTACCTCCTGTAGCGGCAGCAGCAAGACCCGTCGCTAATTGAGATAAAGCACTAACGGTTTGCTTTTCCTCTTCGCTTAACTCACTTATTTTTTTATCACCGTAAAGTATACCAATAATTGCTTTATTTGCTAGTTCACCAGCTACCGCTCCAGCACCACCGGCTAACCCCGAATTACCTTGCAGTTCAGCTACTACCGCGCCAAGTATTGCATGAGAGATTAAGTTACCGGCAAGGTTATCAGTGACCCATTCACCATCCTTGTCTAGGTGCCCAGTGTGCAGTTTTATCTGCTCAGCTAACCATGGTGCACTGGCGCCAGCAAGGCCACCAGCAATATCGCCAGTGATAATGCTGGTAATAATTGCCACCGCTGAGTCAACCCCTTTACTAAAGTCATTGCCCATTTTACCATCTTTTGAGTCTTTACCGGCATCTTTATGAATGGTGCGTTCAAGCTCTTTAACCTGTGACGCTAACTCTTGTAAGCTAGTGACAATGTTTTGTTTGGTCTGTTCATCCTCTTTATTAAAGATAGGTTTGAGCTTACTATGGGCATTTTCGGTATCACGACTAAGTTCATTAATATCTTGTGTTTGCTTATCTTGGTCACGAATGATTAACTCACCGTCACTGATTGCCGAGTGCGTAATATTCGAGGCTTCATCGTTATGGTCATAAACGGTTGGTTGGCCACTAGTCGGTGAAAAACCACCACTACCAGGTCCTTTACTTACCCCAATAGAGCCCGAGGCGCTACTGACATCATATTCGGCTTTGTTTTTAATATCAGTAAAGCCAATAGTGCCGGTATCTAAGCGATTTTTTGACCGGTCAGCTTCAGAGGCTATCACCGCACCATTTAGTTGGGTATGTTCACCCACAGTAATATCATAACCACCACTACCAGCAAATATGCCCGATTGCTCGTTAACCGATTCATAATTACTCTTCATCCGGTCTTGAGCAAAATTAGCACTCGCACTACTTGCACCATAGCAAAATGGCGGTACACAGATGCTGGCACTTGCACCAACACTGGTGTGTTTAGCATCATATTTTTCTTTATCTTGTTCACTACTGATGGTTAAGTGACGACCTATATCGGCAATGACTTGCTCACCAGACAGCTCCGCGCCCGTTAAAATAACATCTCGACCACTCTGGATGTTAAGTGTATTACTGGCGGTGATGGTGCTGTTGTGATTGATATCACTGGTACCGTTTTCTTTACCTTTGGATTGACTGGCGGCTAACTCAATTGAAAAACCATTTTGCCCGCCCACTAATCCAAAGCCGACACCAACACCATAGTGACTGCCAGAATCCGTGCTTTTCAATTTTTCAGTGCTGTTTGCTGAGTCAAATTTGATATCATTACCCGCATTGAGATTGACATCTTTACCTATAATTTTAACGCCTTTGCCTTCAATATTTTCTTTTGCATTGATATTCACATTTTGACCAGCATGAATAACCGTACCGGCTTGAGTATGACTGTTATACTCTGTTTTTTGTTTTGAATTATCAGCGGTTATGCTTGCGTTGACTTTAATCAAAGAAGAGCCACCACCATTAGCATTACTCTCCGCGTTTGCTGTTGGTTGATTTACTTCTACCGGTGCATCGGACATATTTAAATCAGCTTGTGCCGCATTTACACCGGCTTGTGCCATATAAATAGCGGCTAAACGTTTATCTTCCTTATTTTCAATCGCTTTTGCTGCTTTTTCAATTGACTGTGCTGCGGTGACCGCATAACCAGAGGCCGAGACTGTTACTCCATATTGTTTATTTTGAGTCTCTACTTTTTGGTAAATATTGTCCTCACTGGTTTCCATAATGACATTTTTACCCGTTAAGTTTACTGATTTACCAGCGGTAATATCGACACCCGCTAGTTTGACGTCATCACCAGCAATAACATTGATATTGCCTTTAGCACTGTTTAGTCCACTACGGATATTGCTTTGTGTTGCTTTATCTTCTAATTCTTTATAACGGGAGTGTTGGTAGCCAACTGTACCACTGTAGCCATTGCCATTTAATTCACCTACGACTTTATTGTAACCTTTACTTTCACTATGTGATTGATTCGTACTAGCACCAATATCAATATTGCCTTTTTCCGCACGTAAGTTGATATCATCTTGAGTATTTAATAGGCTACCTTTAATGTCGATGTTGCCTTCATGGCTATTGATGGCAATGTTATTTGCCGTGAGCGTGGAGGCATTTTGACCCACTACATCACTATTACTTCGATTCCCTGAGCTTTCACTACCAAATGGTAAGATGCTTGCACCATGATTTGGGCTACCATTGATAAATCGTACTGATGAGCCCGCCGTTGGTCCAGCCGTCGTTGCACTCCAGTTTTTACTTTTAGTTTTACTGTATTCCGATTGTTTATCGGTAGCAGTTTCAATAATGACGTGACGATTAGCATCAATAATGATGGCTTCACCGGCGGTTAAGTCACTTCCACTAATGACGACATCGCCATGCGTTAATTGTCCTTGTGCATCCCTTTCCTGACTATTAGTGGCATGAAGTTGTATATTGCCAGCTGCAGTTAATGTGCTACCGTTACTATATTCACCGTGTAAACTTGATTCACTTTTCGTTGACGATTTATGGTATGAAATTGGGGATGAGGCTGGGTTACCTATATCCATAGCTAATGCAGCCAGTTCACCGGTAAATTGTTTCGCTTTTTCAACCTTATTACCTGAGGATTTGAAAATATCATGAATATTTTGCACACTCTCAGTTATTGGATTACTAAACGAAATACCAACACCCGAAGATTTTGATTTGAAAGTCTGTTTTCTATCAACAATATCATGGCCAGGGATAATCGAAATATCTTCACCACTGATGTCTATATGACCTGTGGCGCGTTTATCATCACCTTCTGCTCGACCGGCAATAATGTCACTGCCACTAATGGTTACTTGTTTATTGGCCGAGATAATCACATTACCACCGGAGGTACCGACTAAACTGCCTGCTTGAGATTGATTAACTTCATTAGAGGTTGAGGTAGCCTTGGTTGATTGCGAACCAACACTTATTCCTTTTGAACTTGTTGATACTCCAGATGTTTTTGTTTTTTGTTTCTCATAGCGGTAATAAGTTTCTTCTGCCGCTTCAATATTTACATTATTACCCGCATTGAGGTAGACATCTTGCGCCCCTATTACCATGCTGCCCGATATATCTAAATCATGCCCTGCTTTTATTGTTACACTATTGGCACTTAGTTCACTTCCTTTAGAAGTATTATTATCTATTACTGTATGTGAACTACTTTTTGTTTTACTCAAAAAGCCTTTAGATTTACTTTTATGAAATTCATCTAAATCAAAGTGCTCTTTTGAAGCTTCTATACTGATATCATTTCCTGCTTGTAAACCAAGGTGATTACCGGTAGCAATGTCTACGGTTTTAGCTGTTATATCGTTACCAGCAGTTAACTGAACATTATTAGCCGCTGTAATTTGTGTACCTACAACGCTTTTTTCGTTTGTTCTGCGATAATCTTTTTTACTGGTAATATCAAATTTTTCTTCCAGCTCTGCGGTAGTAAAGCCTATGTTATGGCCAGCTTGTAACCAAGTGTTACCTTCGTTGCCATTATTGACAATATAACCGGCTTTTGCATTAATATCGTGACCGGCATCAATCACAATATTGCCATTATTCACCAAAATCGTACTGGCCTGATCAATATTGGTCAGCCGATTTCGATCGCGGGTTTGGGTACGCGTGCTTGATAATAAATTAATATCGTTATCGGCTGATAAATAAACTAATTTGTCACCAAATAGGTGACCCAAATTGGTAATATCATTTTCGGCTTCAATTTGAATTCGGTCACCATAGATGGTCCCTTTGTTAGTGACATCATGGCCTTGTAATAACGCATCTTGTTTGGCGGCAATTAAGCCGGTGTTATTGAGTTGTTCACCTTTAACAAAAATATTGTCACCCGCAATTAATGCGCCATCAGTACCTAATTGAGGTCGGTTAACCATATAGACTTGTGGTACAAGTACCTCAGTTGGTTGACCATTTACCATAATGCTTTTTTTCACTAACAAGACGATATCGTTGGTTAATGCCCGCATTTGCTCGCCGGTTAATTCCACCCCAATTGCAATACCAAATTCTTTAGCAAAACTGATACCCGCATCCATTAATGCCTGATATTGTTCCATATCAGATTTATAGCCGTGCAAGTAACGGTGACCGGTTAAGCCAACAATTTGTTGTTGAATAAGTTGTTGTTCATAGTAACCATCTCCTAACCGTTTTAATACTGAATCTGGGTTGCCACTTAGACGATTAATCATATAATCAGAACTTAACCATTTTTTACGGTTAGTAAAACGCGGATCGGTTTCAACAATATAATTTTTGTCAGTCTCTTTATTGACTATCCATAAGCTATTATCTGGTAAGGTTAAGTCCGGCTCATAAACACTAATGGTTTTCGATGGTGTTATGTCATTGCCGGCTTCAGGTAGTGTCGATTCATCAACGGCAGGGGGATTATTTTCCTGATGAGGTAAATCCTCTTCAATTGTTGTTGTCGGTTTTGGCAGAATCGACGTAATGGTGCCTGGTTGATGGTTGGCATCAGTTTTGATATGAGTTCTATCTGATTGATTTGAATTAATGGCAATACTTTGTGCTGAAACCACTTTAGCTTGTTGGGTCAGTGTATCATTGACGGTTTTATCCACCGCAACTTGGTTATGTTTGTTTTCAACATTCACTTCACTGCGTGGTTGCTCAGTCAATGATGTTTTTTCAACAATTTGATGGTCGACAATATTTTTATTTAATGCATTATCAACGAAAATTTCATCGGCTTTATTATATTCACCTTGATAGTAACAGCCATATTTGTCCTGCTTATGCCTTTTATGTAGATAAATACTTCCTGAATACACATATTTAGAGACTGCTTCTTGAGCATGATTATTAAGTTGGGTTGCATTAATATTGACCGTGTTACCCGCAACTATTTTACTGTCTTGATTATTAATGGTTTGTCCGTGAATAATCACATTACCCGCAGCACTGATTTTACTTGGATCTGTCTCTAAAATAACGGTACGGTATTTATGTTTAATGACATTAAATTCCCATGAGTCGGCAACACCATTAATCCCTTTTGATGGAACACTCATTCGTTGTAAACTACCCGAATGCCGTAAATGCTCAGGAATATCATTCCACCAATAAAAACATCGTTTATGGCTTGCACCACTTTGACAAGCTATACCGGGCATACGTTTTCTATGGATACGATATGTCACTTCATTAGGTGAATATTTAGCTTGACCATCCCCGTTTGAAGTTTGGAAGTAGGTTTCGGTTTCAGGTGGCTCATCCGTTGGGCGCATTTCAGTAACAATATGATCATTCATATTATTAAGTTCATTAGTCGCTATATATAAATCACCCTGTGCTTCAATCGTGGCTGAGTGGTTATTAATTTGCTTGGCAGAGCCAGTCACACTCCAGTTTTCATCCAGTTCACCGCCAATCACAAAATTACCTAAACTAAGTAATTGGGCATGGGCATAGTTATTTAACGTACCCACACCTAAATGGAAATTTTGTCGAGCTGCAATGACCGGAGCCATGTTATTGTTTGCCAGATTATTTAATATATTGGCATGAATAGCTAAGTTATCTGCATAAATTCGGCCACCGGCTAAATTATCTAATTGATGGGTTCGCATCACCGCCGTTGTTGCATCAATTAAGCCATGGTTGGTCACGTTTTGGTGTTTTAATGAGAGATACTCAGCACTAATTTCAGCGTGTTGTTCATTGGTTAACTGCTGGCTTTCTAAGGAAACTTGTTGACCTGCAGTAATTTTATTTTTATTAACAATATCTTTTTGTGTGCGAATCGCTAAATGCCCATTTGCAGACAATTCACTTTCATTAATAAAACTGTCTTGTAAATCCAGTGATAAATTATTTTGGCTTTTCATGGTGCCATCACCACGATATGCTTTAGTTTTTAAATAGATATCATTGGCCAGTAATTGCCCTTGCGTGTTATCAAAGTCTTGGGCATTGATTATCAGATTTTGATTGGCGGTTAATTTGGCTTGTTGGTTGTTTAAATCATCAATTTCAAGCACGATATTATTGGCCTGATATTCAGATGCTTGATTATCAAGTGAGTTTGCTTTGATATCTATCAGTCCATTGGTTTTTAATGTCGCCGATTGATTTATCACATTTGCTGATTTTAAAACTATACCCTTATTAGAGAGTAAGTTAGCCTGTGAATTGTCGATATGATGGGTTGATTGAATATCTATCAACCCATTTGCGGTGAACTGTGCTTCACGGTTATCTAAACTCTCAGTGGCTTTTAGTTTGATATCGTTTTCCGATAATATTGTCGCTTGCTGATTATTTTGCTCAGTTGCGTCAATCGTGATATTGCCTTTAGCCTGTAATTCGGCATGTTGATTGTTTAACTGGTCAGTATGAATATTCAAGGCTTTTTCAGCAATCATTTTAGCATGTTGATTATCCATGCTCTGGGTGTCGATTGTTAAATCCCCTTTAGAATAAAGCTGCGCTTGCTGATTATTCAGGTTTTGGCTGGTGATATTAAGCCCTTTATCACCCGCGAGCAGTAATGCTGACGCATTATTTAGCTGATCGGCTTTTAACACTATTTGTGATTGGGATTGAAGTGCTGCTTTGGTATTATTCAGTGTGTTGGCATGGATCTGAATATCCTTTTCAGCAACAAAAATAGCTTGATTATTATCAATGTTTTGACTGTTAATCGTAATTTCATCCGCTGCTTTAATCACCCCTTCACGGTTAATTAAGTGATTTGCCGCTATGATAACAGATTGGTCACTAAATAATTTTGCTTGGCTGTTATCTAGATCATCAGCATCAATGGCTATAGTTTCTTTTGCACTAAGCACGGCATGCTGATTGTCAATTTGCTTAGCATGGATATTGAGTGATTGATGACTGGCTAATTGAGCAGCTGTATTGGCTAACTGCTGCGCATTAATGCTGATGGCTTTTTTAGCTATCCATTTAGCTTTATTATTGTTAAGTGTTATGGCGCTGACGTTGATATCCCCCTCTGCGCCTATTTCACTCTCAGTTGTATCTATCGTGTCAGCGTGTATGGTGATGTCTTGGTCACTGATGAGTGAGGCTTTATCATTCTTTACGGTTTGTGCGGTAATATCAATATTACCTAAACTGTAAATGTCTGATGCTGAGCTATTAAGTGTGTTGGCATTAAGCTGCATATTTTTTAGTGACGTTAGCTGTGCCTCTTGCATCGACAACGTTTGTTCACCGACAATGTGCATGTTACCTTTACTGGCAATTTTTGCTTTATTAAGCGAGGCATCTTGGCTATTAAGATTGAAATCCCCTTCAGTGAGATAATCCGCTTCATCACTGGCTAATGAATCGGTTTGGATATCAATGCCTTGCTTCGCTTTAATTTCACTCTTTTCATTATTAATAATGTTACTTGTAACGTTTATTTTACCACCAGTAAAAAATGTACTATGTTGGTTATCAAGATGCTGAGCATTGATAGCGATAGATTGATTACTGGATAACTGGGCATGAGTATTACTTATCACATTAGCATGAATATCAATGTCATTTTCAGTGATAAGTTTGGTGTTATCATTAAATAATTGATTATTGGCATTAATAGTTATGCCGTCTTTAGTCTGAATCTGCGCTGAGGTATTATCAATATCTGTTGCATTAATAATCAGACGACCATCAGTTAATAATACCGTCTCTTGATTATTAAATTGTGTAGCATCAATATCAATATTTTGTTTGGCTTCAAGGATCGACTTTTGATTATTAAACTGATTTGCAAACAGTGAGATAGTACTTTCACTTAACCAATTTGAATGTTGGTTATTCAGTGTTGTTACGTCTATATGCATACCCGATTTTGCATACATCTTTGATTCTGCCGTATCGGCTTGCTCGGTTTTAATCTTTAATTGTTGATTGGTAACAAGCTGTGCTCGATTAAATGCCACAAAGGCTAATGCATTAATGATTATATCTTTTGCGGACTTAATAATGGCATCATCCGCATGAATATTGGCAGCAGTAATTGCAATTTGGCCATTAGAGAGGAGTTCACTTTCGTTTAATTGTTGATGTTGCCCTTTTAATGTAATATCACCTTTCGAACCGACATAGGCCTGATTTAAATCGATTTTATCACTATTAATTTCAATTTGCTGGTCTGAATATAACGTTGCTGATTGGCCATCAAACTGTTCACTGGCCGTTAATTTAAGGGCTTGCTCGGCTTGTAATACGCTATTTTCACTGGCTAATTGTTTGCTATTAATAGTTAATGACTTGCCTGAAATTAAATCGCCATCATTGTTATTTATTGTTAGCGCCCGTATCGCTAATTCACCTTTTGATACAATGAGGCTTGATTGATTATCAAATAAACCTGTTATATTGATGGTGGTGTTATGACCACTTTGCCATTTTGCGTTGATATTTTGTAATTTATCACCAGTAAAGATTAAATCTTGACCACTGACTAAGACGGTATCGTTGTTATTTAAATGCGTAAATAGATAATTAATCGAACCCGTTGCTTTTAATTGACTTGATTGGTTGTCAATGTCCTCAGCTTTAACATTGATATCCTTGTCAGCAATCCAACGTGATTGTTTATTCTGTAGTGTTTTAGCGGCAACATCAAGATAACCTAATGCACTGATTTGTGAATAATTTAACACTAAATGATTCGCCTTTAGTGATAACGCATCAGTGGTCAGTAGTTTAAGATATTGTGCATAAAGGTTATTGGCATTGATATGAATTGACTTCTTCGCTTGTAAATCCGCTTGGTTAGCCGATAAATTTTGTGCCTTAATCTTTAGGTCCTGTTCAGTGATAATTTCAAGCTCATCAGCATTGATGTTGCCAGCGGAAACAGTGATAGCATCTTTAGCACTTAACGCGGCTTTTTGCATATCTATATCATCGGCATCAATGGTCAATTTGCCATACGTTAAGATGTTAGCAGCTTGACTTTGCACATGATTTGCCTTCACTGCAACATCTTCGTCAGCAATGAATGTGCCATTGTTATTGGTTAATGTCTCGGTTGATACGGCAATCCCTTTTTTGGTTTGCAATGTGGCGTTGGAGGTATCAATTGATACGGTATGATTTAAATTGAGTTGTTGCTCAGTTTGTAAATGTGCTGATTTAATCGAAAGTTGGTCACCAATCAGATTTATCTCATTGGCATACGTTTGGCTATCATCAAGATTAATGGCTTGCTTGGCCTTTAATGATAATTTGTCACCGGCTTTATTTTGACCGTTTAAGGCAATGACATTAGCATCGGCGTTAATATTACCTGATTGCGTCAGTTTACCTTGTGTATCAATACCCGCAATGATGGCACTCTTTTGCTGACTATGGATGTTATTGGCACTAAGTTTTATATCTTTTTGTGCAATTAACGTTCCATCATTATTAATGGTTTTACCACTATTGAGTTTAATATTTTGTTTACTGTAAATTTGTTTTTGATTATCAATATTATCTCGGCTACTGATTTGAATATCTTTTGTCGCCTGTATCGCTCCGCGGTTAGTTATTTTACCCTCGGCACTAATGCTAATATTGTTGATGCTGGCACCTAATTCACCTGCATTATGTACACCGACCCCTTTTTCGGTGCCCACCATGCGTATTGAGCCAGCATACATCCCGCCAAATTGCGAGACATCAATAGATACCTCAGGTCTTTCACTTGAATTAGTATCATCTAAAGGCTCAACGGTTTGGCTGTCTTGGCTAACCTTATTTTTCCCCGTTACCACATTAAGCTCATTTGCCCAAATAGCTGAGTTGACTGATACTGTATGGGAAATTAAATCGGTATAGCTTTGCTCTGAACTATCTAATCCTTTTCCGGTGACCGTAATCTTACCTTGCTCAACCTGATAACCGGTTAAGTCACCATTTTGTAGAATAGGTTTACCTGTCGTGAGCGTTGAGCGACTGGCATTAATAAAGCCACAACCATTACAGGTAATGCCTGAGGGGTTGGCAATGATAACTTGCGCCTTTTGACCGGCGACTTCAAGTACACCATTAAGTTGACTTGGGTTACGAGAATTGACCTCATTTAAAATGATTTTAGCCGGTCCACTGTTTTTTAAAAATTCATTACCTTGTACATGACCCGCAATTTGAGTTTGACTGATTTTACTGCTGTTGTTTAATATCGCCCCTTGCTGTGCAACATCAAATTGCTGATATTTATTGTGAGAAACCCCTTTTTTGTTTGGCGTTTGAATATTGACTTGTGTAATACCGTTAGCGGTATTAATCACTTGCGGTTGTTGATGTTTCGCGGCTTGTTTATCGGCAACAATATCGCTGGCACCATAAACAGGTGAACAGAGGGTGACAAAACCTAACGAGAGAGATACGAATAAGGTTATCGGTTTAAGTGTGTAAAAAAGTGATTTGAGTGCCGGTAGTTTTTCATCCGTAGCTGTTTTTTCTTTACCACCTGAAGTTTTAGCGATTTCCGCTACCACCATTTGTAAACCACGCTTTTTATTAAAAATAACTCGATATAACTTCTTATTCATCATCTATTCCTTACTTAATACTGCTTATTCTTGTTTTAGATTGACTACGGTAAAACGTTAGGACTTGCTTTTGTTTGTATTTATTGCTTCGTATGACTAAATAATAATTTTAATAGTTCCAGTTAACATTAAAGCCCAATGTTAATGGGTTGGTTTTAAAACCTTTTGGTTTGCGGATTGGTTTACCGGCAAAGAAATCATAATAAAAACCATAATTATTTCCACGAATACCAACTACGCCACCGGTTAAGTGTCGACCTAGTAGGTACTCACTTTTATTGCCCGACACTTCACCCGTATCGATACCTAGATACGGCTCATGATTAAATGGCCCTTGCCAGGAAAGTTCATTACGCAAGTACCATCCACGGTCTGCTTTTAATGTTAATTCCCCATCAAAACCACGTACAGACCAACGGCCACCAATTGAAAATTGGTCTGGTGAAGTTAAGTCATCGCCACGGGTATATTGGCCTTGATAGTCTAAACGATAGCGAAACGACTGCTCTTTTACTTTAAATGGCACATTGGCGGAGAAATTAACCAGAAAAATATTTGACAATGCACTGCTGGTATCTTCAGGATTGTTTTCTTCGGGGGCTTTTTTGGCGTTAAACCAACGAACCCCTTTTTGATAGCTAACACCCACATCTAAAGTTATATCGTCAATATAATGTCGATGTTGTAACCCTAATTGCCAATGCGTAGTTTTACGTTGTTCGTTCTCTATTTCAGTGTCATTAATATAGTTATGAGATTCACGAAGGGTAATGCCATAACTTAAGGTTGTTTTTTGTGATTCATTACGATGAATTACTCGGCTGATTTGTACATTAGCATTGCGGCTGCGACCACTATACTCAAAATTCTCATTTTGACCGGCTATCGTTTGATGGTATTTATTGCCGGATAATGATGCACTCAGTAACCAATATCCATAAGGGATAGAATAAGATAAGAGGAAGTTACGTGAGCCATATTTCCCTTTACCATTAATATCGTGACCACCGGAGACATAAAACGCATCGCTTAAGGATAATAGATTGTCTAAATATAAAGTCGCACCAGCTTGGTCTCGGCCAGTCGCTTTTGTTCCCGAATCATCAACCGATAACCCTAATCGCCACATTTTGCTTTGCTCTCGCGTGATAACCACATCACTTTCCCCTGGTTTATCGCCCGGTACCAGTTTCATTTGACTGGAAACTGTCGGTAACCGCTGTAGGTTTTCCAGACCTTGTTCGATATCACGTAAGTTAAGAGGTTGATTTTCTCTTACTGGCATTGCGCTATACAATTGAGCATATTTATCACTATCATCACTGTAGTAGAGTTTTCGTACTTTTCCTTCCACTAATAATAGTTTTAATGTGCCTGACGTTAAATCTTGCTCAGGCGCCACCACGCGAGTGGTGATATATCCATAGCTAATTAAGCGGTCTTGTATTTTGGTCATCAATAAATTGACACCTTCTACACCTAAACAACGGTGCTCGGCTTGACGAGCCAGTTTATTGATAGGAATAAACCAAGGTAATTTATCTCGTTCTAATAATTGCACCTGATGAATATTGAAACAAAATGACTCTGTTGGAAAATGGATGTCACTTGTTTCATGAGTTGGTGGTAATAAATGGATGTCAGGTGCCGAAGGCGTTAATGTATCTTGAAGGGCTCTATCACGCTCTTGTTGGCGGATCAGTTGCTGATCACTCAGTTGTTGCGTTTTTGGCGGTGGTTCAGCTAACGCAACAAACGAGGGTATGATAATAGCACCCCAGGCAAATAAATGTTTTTTAATCGATAAATTTATCATATTAATTACAACATAACATCACATAAAAATAGACATAAAAACCATGCTAACAACAAAATACAGGAAGATCCACGCGTAAAACTGATATATATCAATTTATAATATCTTTTAATGATATATTCAATATCATTCGTATTGTTTATTTCAATTACTTATTCGATTAACCGCTCCTTTTTTTATAAACATCAGTAATAAATGTTTTGGGGGATTTTGCTTAAATCTTTAAATATATTTATTCGATTAATCAATTAGTTATGACAAATTTATGTTTATATTTAGTACAGCGTGGTTAGATGAGTAACAGTAAAATGACGAAGATATATTGATGATAAAGCTAGGATCTTTATCATTTAAAATAATCTGTTTTGCCTTTTTGGAATTAAATAATAGTAATTATTATTTAATAAACCATTACGCTTAACTTCAATTTTATGAAAATAAGTTTACATTCTATTAAATATACTATGCCAATTTAACCGTTAAAGAAATATCCGGAATTTATTATAAGTAAGAATACTTAAAAAACCATCTTGTCAAAATTATCTGCAATGTATTATGTAGCATTATTAAGCTAATCAAAAGCAACAAAACTAAAATTAGATTCATATTCAATTATGGAATCTACAGAGACCATTTCTTTATTACTATTTAACATTTTTTATAAATATACCTTGTATTCCTTTTAATAAAAGATAGCATCTAACTTATGATTTGATAGTAAAAATATTTAGCACATGAGCAAGAAGTCAAATATTAAGCGCACGAGTAAAGATTTAGAGAACACTAGTAAGTTTTTAAGCTATGTTTTAAGGCATAAACCAGAATCTATTGGTATCACATTAGATAGTAATGGTTGGGTTGGAATAGATGTTTTAATTCGGCAAGGGAATAAACATCGTCAACAACTGTCGCAAGATTTAATTAGCCAAGTCGTGATAACTAGTGATAAAAAACGCTTTACTCTGTCCGAAGATGGCTTGAAAATACGAGCAGCTCAAGGACATTCGACTAATCAAGTAAATATAGTACATGTAGAAAAAATCCCACCTGAATATTTATATCATGGTACAGCAACCCGTTTTCTAGATTCAATCATTCAACAAGGTTTGATTGCAGGAGAACGTCATTATGTTCATCTTTCAATTGATAATAAAACAGCTGTAGCCGTTGGTAAACGTCATGGAAAACCAGTTGTATTAAGAGTTAGTGCTTTAACTATGTATCAACAAGGTATCAAGTTTTATTTAGCCGATAATGGCGTTTGGTTAACGGAGAATGTACCAAGCCAATTTTTAGAAGTTATTTAAATTAAATCTGCATCATTGAAAAAATAATTTTTAGTTTATGGTGTGAAAAAGTTAATTTGAGCATTACTGACATTCAGATTAATTAACTAAATTAATGAAAACATCGCTGTTAGTTAAAACTACTTTTCAAAATCGATAATAATACGATTAGTTTAACGTATTCTTTGTTCATTTTTTCGATCAAATCATATCTCAATGCTAGTTCAACACAACAGTTTTCAAATATTACCGTATAGAAATTATCGACATTCACAAGAATAGCGGTTATTGTATATTTATTCATCTAAGCTGTTTTACTGATTAAGTTGTTTGCAGGTTTTAAATTTAATCATAGTGTTAATCATAGTTTAGATGTGTAGTTCCCTTCTTTTTATTTTTTTCATAACGATATTCAGGTTAATTAGGAGCCTAAAATGCAGCATATTATGGAAACGATTAGAAAAACAGAGCAAGAGTTTATTGATATTCGCCATCAAATTCATCAACATCCTGAATTAGGTTTTGAAGAACATAAAACTAGCGATTTAGTGGCAAGTAAATTAGCTGAGTGGGGCTATGAAGTACATCGTGGTTTAGCAAAAACCGGTGTAGTTGGTGTTTTAAAAAATGGCACTAGTAATAAAAAAATTGGTATTAGAGCAGACATGGATGCGCTACCTATTATTGAAGCATCGGGAAAACCATGGAGCAGTCAAACCCATGGCAAATTCCATGGTTGTGGCCATGATGGTCATACCACTATTTTGCTTTGTGCAGCCAAATATCTTGCCGAAACCCGTCACTTTGATGGCACTTTGCATGTTATTTTTCAACCAGCAGAAGAGTTGTTATATGGTGGTAAAGTAATGGTTGACGACGGTTTATTTAAACAATTTCCTTGTGATGTTATTTTCGGTATCCACAACATGCCAGGTTTTAAAGAAGGTCATTTTTATTTCAAAGCCGGCGCTCTTATGGCCTCATCCGATACGATCCATATTCATATTAAAGGTAAAGGTGCCCATGGTGCAATGCCAGAAAGAGGGATTGATGCAACGCTTGTCGCTTGTTATATCGGCACAGCCTTACAAAGCATTGTTTCTCGTAATGTGTCACCATTTGAGCAAGCCGTTATCACGATTGGTTGTATTCAATCAGGTGAAGCGCCGAATGTTGTTAATAGCGATGCACTAATGAAGTTAACGGTTAGAGCACTGGATAACGATACTCGTGCTTTATTACTTAAACGGATTAGCGAAGTTGCAACTGCACAAGCAGAGAGTTTTGGCGCCTCAGTACAAATTGAGCATGTGAATGGTAGTCCGGTATTGAATAATGGTGCAGATGCAACCAAATTTGCATTAGAAGTCGCACAAAAATTAGTCGGTGAAGATCGCGTGCATGATAATTGTCATCCTTTTATGGGCAGTGAAGATTTTGCTTTTATGTTAGAAAGTAATCCTAATGGCTGCTATATGATTATAGGTAATGGCGATGAACCCGGTTTTTGTAGTGTGCACAATCCTGGTTATGATTTTAATGATAAATGTATTGTTACCGCTGCATCATATTGGGTGGCATTAACTGAAAACTATTTAAACATATAAGGATTAATGTGCAGCTATGTCAAAAATAAATATGTCAAATTCAAAAAATTCTCCAGCAAAGCAGTTTAAAAGTTACAACCGATTAACTTTAGGTATTGTATTAGGGGTGATCACTTTTTGGCTTTTTGCTCAGTCTATAGTCAATGTTGGGCCGGCGGTTCAACATAGTATTGGTATCACTCCTGCATCGTTCAATTTAGCCGTCAGTTTAACCGCGCTGTTTTCTGGTTGTTTTATTGTCGTTGCTGGCGGACTCGCTGATCGCTTTGGCCGAGTTCGTTTTACCTATTTAGGTTTTATTTTAAGTATTATTGGTTGTCTTTGTTTGATCTTAGCCCGAGGTGAAGTACTTTTTACCATTGGTCGGATTATTCAAGGCTTATCTGCTGCTTGTATTATGCCATCGACGTTGGCATTAGTGAAAACCTATTATGAAGGTAAAGATCGTCAACGAGCATTGAGTTTTTGGTCAATTGGCTCTTGGGGTGGTTCAGGAACTTGTGTACTTGCCGGTGGAGCAATAGCCACTTATTTAGGTTGGCAATGGATTTTTATTATCTCAATCATCTGTGCTGTGTTAGGTATGCTGTTATTGAAAGGGACACCAGAAACTAAAATTGACGATCCATCAAGTTTGCCCAAATTTGATTATGTTGGGCTATTCGTTTTTGTGATCACTTTAGTTACGTTAAACCTTGTCATCACCAAAGGATCTACTTTTGGTTGGACTAGTGTAATGACATTATCACTCGCTACGATATGTTTGGTTTTTCTGATTTTATTTTTTGCTATAGAAAATCGTAAAGCTAATGGCGCATTTATAGATTTTTCACTGTTTAAGAACGTCCCTTATCGTGGAGCTACCTTATCTAACTTTCTACTTAATTCTGTGGCCGGTACTTTAATTGTTGCCAGTACTTATACCCAACAAGGAAGAGGCTTTACCCCTTTCGAAAATGGATTATTGACCATAGGTTATTTAGTTTCGGTTTTATGTATGATTCGAGTTGGTGAAAAGATCTTACAAAAAGTCGGGGCGAAAAAACCAATGTTACTCGGGCCGTTAATTACCGGTTCAGGTATTGCCTTGATGACGCTGACTTTCTTACCCGACATGTTTTATATTATTTCGGTGTTAGCCGGCTATATTTTATTGGGTCTTGGCTTAGGTTTTTACGCTACACCATCAATTGATACCGCAATAGCCAGTGCTCCGGAAGATAAAGTTGGTGTTGCATCAGGAATATATAAAATGGCAAGCTCATTAGGGGGTGCATTTGGTGTCGCTATTTCAGCCTCAACCTATGCTGCAGTTATTGCCAGCGGTCAAAGTGTCGCCACAGCGGCGGCAATTGGACTGTGGATTAATGTTAGCTTTTGTCTGTTATGTTTTATTTCAATTTTAATTTTAGTGCCCAATAATGCCGGCAAGAATAAATAAGTTAGCATAACTTTTTTATCATTTTTAATTAGGGATAAATCTTTTCGCATCTATCCCTGTTTTTTAATTAAAACTTTTATAAAACAATTTTTACAAACACTGAAAAATAAACCCATATAACTTAAAAAATTATATAGGTTTTGAAATTGAAAGATCTGTTTAAAATATTTAGTTATCTGTAGATAAAACTTATTTGCCAATACAGAATGAACTGAATATTCGTCCTAATAAATCATCAGACGTAAATTCACCAGTAATTTCACTTAGCGCTTCTTGAGCTAATCTTAGTTCTTCTGCCAATAGTTCGCCAGCATGGAATGTGGTAAGTTGGTATTGACCATTGTTCAAATGCTCTGCTGCTTTCTCAAGTGCCTGTAGATGTCGACGACGGGCCAGAAAACCACCTTCAGTACTACTAGTAAAACCCATAACCTGTTTGAGATGATCACGTAATAATGTAATACCTTCACCTGTTCTTGCTGATAATTGAATAAGACAATAGCCATTTTGTTCACTATAACCTAATGGTTCACCAGTTAAATCAGCTTTGTTGCGAATAACTGTGACTGGCATGTTTTTCGGTAAACGTTCAATAAATTCTGGCCAGAGTTTTTCAGGATTTGTCTCATTAGTTGTTGTACTGTCGACCATAAATAACACTCTATCGGCTTGATCAATTTCTTGCCATGCTCGCTCAATACCAATACGTTCAACCTCATCACTAGCTTCACGTAAGCCGGCAGTATCGATTATATGTAAAGGCATTCCATCAATATGGATATGTTCACGTAAAACATCGCGCGTTGTTCCAGCTATATCCGTTACGATAGCTGCATCCCGTCCAGCTAATGCATTAAGTAAACTTGATTTACCGGCATTAGGCCTACCCGCTATGACGACTTTCATGCCTTCACGCAATAATGAACCTTGTTTAGCTTCTTGACGGACTTCATTTAATCGTTGTATGACTTGCTCAAGTTCTGCGGCTATTTTCCCATCAGATAAAAAGTCTATCTCTTCCTCTGGAAAATCAATAGCAGCTTCAGTAAAAATACGTAGGTGAATTAATGATTCAACCAGTGTATTAATTTTTTTAGAAAATACCCCTTGTAAAGATGATAAGGCTGATTTTGCTGCTTGCTCTGAGCTGGCATCTATTAAGTCTGCGATAGCTTCGGCTTGTGCTAGATCCAATTTATCATTTAAGAAAGCTCGCTCTGAAAATTCACCCGGCCTTGCAATCCGCACACCAGGAATATCTAAAATACGTTTTAATAGTAAATCTAAAATAACTGGACCACCATGCCCTTGTAGTTCAAGCACATCTTCACCCGTAAATGAGTGTGGATTGGGAAAAAATAAAGCAATCCCTTCATCTAAGGTTGTACCATCCGAAGCTAAAAAAGGTAAATAATGGGCATAGCGAGGCTTAGGCAAAATACCTAAAACGGCTTTAGCAACATCTTGCACTTTAGGGCCGGAAACACGCAATATTCCGACACCACCACGACCTGGCGGTGTCGCTTGTGCAACAATTGTATCTGTATTCATATTTATCAATTTTAATTTAAATAGCAATGGTTAATCATACCACGACAACCATTAAAAATCTGTAAAGTGAAATAGTCTGAAGCAATAAGACCAATTAATTATCAAGTTTAGTTTCAACATAATCTAAGGGATGATCAAATAACCATGAGTTAAGTAAAGCTAATGGTTCTCTTATCATGGCAATATATTTATCAAAATTACTATAACTTAATGGTGCTGACAAACCTGAAATATCACCAATATTGGATCGTTTAGCTAACATGATTGAACGTAAAATATGGAAATCATTAGTTACCACAACGGTCTTTCCTAATGGCAAAACTTGATTAGCATACACAAATTGTTGTGCTGTTCGCCTTGATCTATCTTCTAAATAGACCCTTGAAGGTTCAATACCTTTTTGGATTAAATAATCAGCCATCACGCTCGCTTCAGTCGCCGATTCATCACTACCCTGCCCCCCACATACAATCACTTTTGTATTGGGATTAGCTTGTAAATAATTGATCGCAGTATTCAAGCGAATTTGTAACGTTAAAGGAGCTTGCGCTGGAGTGCCCACGACTTGTGAACCTAATACCACCAGAGTATCAGCATTCGCTGCTGGTTTTTGGTAAGCAAAAATAAAAATAATAATATTACAAATAATAAAATAAAATAGTATTAATATCAGTAACCATCTAATTAATTTCATGATTATCATCTAATACCTCTCATTTTTTAAAACAAGTTTCAAAATGGTCATCAACTAATCCCATCGATTGCATAAATGCATAACAGATCGTTGATCCAACAAAAGAAAATCCTCTCTTTTTTAATGCTTTTGACATTCTATCTGATATTTCGGTGCTAACTGGAACTTCACTTATGTCATTAAAGTGGTTAATTATAGGTTTACCATTAACAAAGGACCAAATAAATTGAGAAAAATCCTCATTATTGTTTTGCATTGCTAAGTAGGCATGAGCATTTTTTACAATGCTATTAAGTTTTAGACGATTACGAATTAAGCCTTTATTTTCAAGTAATGATTCTATATCAGTCGTCGTTAATTGGATAATCTTTTGCGGTTCAAAGTTGAAAAAGCATCGACGATATTCATCTCGTTTTTTTAGAACTGTAATCCACGATAACCCTGCTTGTTGACCTTCAAGACAGATTTTTTCAAATAGTTTTAAACTATCATATTGTGGATGCCCCCATTCATTATCGTGGTAATCAATATATAACGGGTCATTGCTAACCCAACTACAACGTTTTGGTTGGTTATTTTTCATAGTTATTCTAACTTAATATTTTGAGATTATTATACTTGATAAATAAATTGAGTGTTTATTTAAATCATCCATAAATTTAGATTATAAATCTAACCAGCAGATAATTACTGTTGATTAAATTTTTTTATGATTAAAAAAATATCTATTTTTTATGGCAGAATGACCATTCACTATTAAGATTTAGTCAATATATAATTATTTTTTTAATTGACTATATCAGTTTAACTATAACAATAAGGTTTTTTCATGAGTCAGTCCGAGATTAATGCTGAATGGCAACCAGTGGCACGTCCATTGAACAGCAAAGATTTAAAAACATTGATATTATCCTCTTTAGGAGGAACATTAGAATTTTATGATTTTGTTATCTATGCACTCTACATTGATACCATTGTCAAACCGTTATTTTTACCCCATACATTATCGCCGTTAACGTTAGATTTATTTGCTTGGGGAATTTTTGCAGCCGGCTACTTGGTTCGCCCTGTTGGTGGCATTATTATGGCGCACTTTGGTGATAAAGTTGGTCGTAAAAGAATGTTTACCTTAAGTGTGGCGATGATGGCTTTACCTACTTTTATCATTGGTATTTTGCCTACTTATGAAACAATTGGTATTGTAGCACCATTATTATTGTTATTGATGCGGATGCTACAAGGCGCGGCTATCGGTGGTGAAATGCCTGGCGCATGGGTATTTATCGCAGAACATACCCCAAAACAACGTTATGGTTTAGGTGTCGGTACTTTAACCTCAGGCATTACTGGTGGTATCTTACTTGGCTTTTTCGTCACAATTATTATTGATCTCTATTTTACTAACCAAAATATTTTGGATTATGCATGGCGTATTCCTTTTATTATTGGCGGTATTTTTGGGGTTATTTCAGTATATTTACGCAAATTTTTATCTGAAACGCCAATTTTTAAAGAGTTAGCTGCACGTAAAGCTTTAGAAAAAAGTATACCTGTGGTTACCGTATTAAAAAAACACAAAACGGCATGTTTGATTGTCGCATTATTAACTTGGTCTTTATCCACCGCTATTATGGTCGGTATTTTAATTACTCCTGGACGCATTGTTGGTGGTATGTACCATTTTGCAAATCTTGATTGGCGTATCGGTGGTTGTATTGCTGCTTTAACCTTATCTATTGGTTGTGTTATTGCTGGTTGGTTAGATGATAAATTAGGTACAGCAAAAACCGTTAT
The DNA here is from genome assembly GCF_030758615.1 of Gilliamella apis. Taxonomy (NCBI): domain Bacteria; kingdom Pseudomonadati; phylum Pseudomonadota; class Gammaproteobacteria; order Orbales; family Orbaceae; genus Gilliamella; species Gilliamella apis. The sequence goes on along the minus strand of NZ_CP132381.1, from coordinate 891,295 downwards.
CATCACATGGGGTGGTTTAGCAGTAGTCAGTATCTATTTTTATAGTTCTTTAACTGCAGATATATCATTAACTAAACTTTATTCTATTTGGGCTGTATTTGGTTTGTTTATTGGCTCGATAGCCATGACACCAATTATCGGCACTAGAACGTTTCCACCGGCAATTCGTTATTCTGGATTATCGTTCTCTTATAATTTGGCCTACGCACTATTTAGTGCAATTACCCCAACGTTAACTATTTATTTGTTAAGCCCAGATCACTTATTAGGCGAATTTAGTTATCTTGGCGCAGGTATTTATATTTCAGCTGTCGCTTTACTAGCTGTTGTAGTTGGCTTTACTTCATTAGCCCAAAATGGCTGGCAAAATAAATCAGATCATTAAAGACTATTAATAAAAAACAGGGCAATCGCCCTGTTTTCGGTAAAAAGTAAGATAAATGATAAATATTAACGCATTGTAACAAATTCTTCCGCTGCTGTTGGATGAATTGCAATAGTATTATCAAAGTCTTTTTTGGTTGCTCCCATTTTCAATGCTACAGCAAACCCTTGTAATATTTCGTCCATACCATAACCAATGCCATGAATACCAACAATTTTTTCTTGCTCACCAACACAGACTAATTTCATTCGGCAAGGTTGTCGATGCGATGTGACCGCGGTATACATAGCAGTAAAAGTAGATTTATAAACTTTGACGTTTTCTGGGCCATATTGCAATATAGCTTGCGGTTCACTTAAACCAACCGTACCAATCGGTGGGTGAGTAAACACCACTGTTGGAATATTAGAATAATCTAGATGCTCATTTGGTTTATTGTTAAATAGTCGTTCCGATAATCGACGACCGGCAGCCACCGCTACAGGGGTTAATGCTGCGGCGCCTGTATCATCCCCTACCGAATAAATGCCGGCAACACTAGTATTTTGAAACTCATCCACAATAATAAATCCATTGTTATCAACTTTAATACCTGCAGCAGATAAATTCATTTCTTTTGTTGCTGGTTCACGACCGATTGCCCATATTAAGCAATCAACAGTATAACTCTCACCATTTTCTAATGTTAACGTCAATGATTCATCATCATTTTTAGTAACAGAAGAAGGGATTGCAAAAGTGTGCAAATGCTGACCTTCATTAGTTATTACTTCCATTAATGTTTCCACAATAAGTGGATCGAAAGCACGTAAAGGTGTACCTTGGCGAACAAATTGATGTGTTTCTGCGCCAAGTGAATGTAACACGCTGGCTATTTCACAAGCTATATAACCAGCTCCAACTACTGCTACTCGTTTAGGAAGTGCTTTTAACTCAAAAAATCCATCAGAAGTGATACCATATTGCGCTCCAGGTATATTTGGAATCGTTGGCTTTCCACCTACAGCAATAAGTATATGATCGGCACTATAATGTTCGCCATTAACTTCAATCGTTTTTGCATCAACAAATTTGCCATAACCATGGATCACATCGACATTATTATTGTTTAAAACACGATCATAAGATTGATGGACACGCTCAATATAAGCAGTTCGACTTGCAATAAGTTTGTCCCAATCAAAATGGTTAATAGTGGTATCAAAACCATAATCAGGGCCATAATGGTTAATTGCTTCAGCAATTTGTGCACCATACCACATAATTTTTTTCGGTACACAGCCAACATTTACGCAAGTTCCACCAAGTAACTTAGCTTCAATAATTGCACATTTTTTACCATATGATGCAGCACGATTAATAGAGGCGATACCACCACTACCACCACCGATAGCAATATAGTCATAATGTTTAGTCATAAAAAATCCTTTAAATAAATTAGCAAATAATGATTAATAGCTTTGCACAAAGCGGACAATAAAAAAAGTATTAAATATGAAATTTAATGATAGTTATTAACTATTGATTGGTCTTATTCATTAATATAATCATATTAATGATTTTTTTAATAGTTTCTGACTTACTAAAAACATCTATTTAAAGCCTGAGAATTAACCGGTTTAGAATTCAATTTTTCGCTAATCTCAAGATAACATTTATTATTTTCAAGTTTGTAAAGAATACTATATATTTTCCCCAATTCTGGAGTGAACTGCTGATATTTTGTTGTACAGACGAATTTATCATCTCTTGATTTGCCAATAACAGTAACGATTTGATTACTAGGAGTTTTCACTTCTACCGAAGGAACATATTTAGGATAAATATTAAATGGTACAATTTTATGGCGAAAAACATAGCCAAGACTCTGATAATTAGAACATGTGTTACTTTTACCATCATAAATATTTAACGAAAAATAGGTTGGATAATCAGTTTCTGTAGTGAAAACAAGTTGAGGATCATTGATATTTGCTTCATAACGATATTTGTGTTGCGGTACTCGGTGACAAGCGACAATCAGAAAGCCCATTAACAATAAAGTCACTTTTGTTTTCATTATCCTATTCCTTATTAATTATTTAAGATTTTATTTTTCAAAACTCAAATAACTATTTATTTGAGTGAATTAAATATCAAATAATGAAAAATTTGAACACCAATTATTGTATATTTGAGTAATTGGCTACCCAATTAAATAGCCAATTACCGAAATACATTATTCTTGTTGTTTAATCCTATCAATGATATTCGTGGTTGAACAACCATCTTCAAAATTCAGTACTTTAACCTCACCACCAGCTTCAATAACCTCTTTGCCACCAGCGATATCTTCTGGTTTATAATCGCCACCTTTAACTAGTACATCTGGTAATATGCTAGCAATTAATCGTTGCGGTGTCTCTTCCTCAAAAGGAACAACCCAATCAACAGAATCAAGCGCACCTAAAACAATCATTCTTTGCATTAATGGATTGATTGGGCGTGATGGTCCTTTAAGCTGTTTTACCGAAGCATCGCTATTTACCGCCACAATCAAACGATCGCCAAGTTTACGAGCATTGGCAAGATAAGAGACATGCCCAGCATGTAAAATATCGAAACAACCATTAGTCATGACAATTTTTTCACCACGGAGACGCGCTTTGCGAATTTCTTCTTTTAATGTGTCTTCAGTCATCACACCGAAACCATCATCAGCACGAGCTCGGATAGCGTTACTTAATTCAACTTGAGATACCGTAGATGTCCCTAACTTGCCAACCACAACACCTGCTGCTGCATTTGCTAAAAAACAGCTCTCCTCAAGAGATTGCCCTGCGGCTAATGAAGCAGCTAAGGTCGCTATCACCGTATCACCAGCACCAGTAACATCAAATACCTCTTTGGCTTGCGTAGGTAGATGATAAACAGGCTTATCTAACTGTAATAACGTCATCCCTTTTTCACTACGAGTGACAAGCAGTGCTTTGAAATCGTATTGTTTAATCAGTTGATAGCCCTTTTCGATAATTTCTTGCTCTGTTTTGCAAACACCAACAACTGCTTCAAATTCAGACATATTTGGCGTTAATAATGTTACCCCTCGGTAACGCTCAAAATCAGTACCTTTCGGATCAACCAATATTGGGACATTTGCTTTTTGAGCTTGTTTAACCATTGCTTGTACAGCGGTTAAAGCACCTTTGGCATAGTCAGATAGTACTAATACTTTAGAGGTTGAAAGTGCAGTTTCAATACGTTCTAAAATAGGTGTATGATCAACATTATTAAAACCTTCTTCAAAATCAATTCTAATGAGTTGTTGATTTCTAGATAAAACTCTTAATTTGGTAATTGTTGGATGAGTTGAGACTGATACAAAATCACAATGGACATTACGTTTAGTCAGTTGTTCATCAAGCACTTTGGCTGGTTCATCAATACCGGTAAAACCAATTAATCTTGCGCTCCCCCCTAAAGAGGTTATATTCATAGCGACATTGGCTGCACCACCAGCGCGTTCTTCTAGAGCATCAACTTTAACAATTGGCACTGGTGCTTCTGGTGATATACGGTTAGTACCACCATACCAATAGCGATCTAACATAATATCGCCAACTACCAGAACTTTTGCTTGATTAAACTCAGGAAGTGAAGTTTTCATTATGGTTATATATCCTTTACTTGTTATTCAGTAAATCACTTATCAATTTATTATTAATTCCCAACAGATTCATCTTCTGGTTGGATTTTTTTTCTGGGTTGATAGAAACGGGCAAAAAATGTCCCAATTTCAAATAATAAACAGATAGGTACAGCTAATAAAATTTGAGAAAATACATCCGGTGGGGTTACAAACATCGCTACAGCAAACACACCGACAATAATATAAGGTCTTTTTTTACGTAAATTTTTAGGAGTAGTAACGCCAGTCCAACAAAGCAAAATAATCGCCACAGGCACTTCGAATGCAAAACCAAATACAATAAATAGTGTCATGACAAAATCAAGATATTTTGTAATATCAGTATTTATCGCAACATCAACTGGTGCTGTATGAATAAAGAAATAAAATGCCAAAGGAAACACGGCAAAATATGCAAACGCAATACCGATATAAAAAAGTACCGTACTAGAAATAATTAATGGCATAATCAGCCGTTTTTCATGTTGATATAGAGCCGGAGCAATAAATCCCCAAACTTGATATAAAAGATAAGGAATAGAAATAAATATTGCAACAACAGCCGTCAGTTTAATTGGTGTAAAAAAAGGTGCTGCAATATCGGTGGCAATCATACTGCTACCTTTAGGTAATTGACTGATAAGCGGATTAGCAACAATATGATAGATATCATTTGAGAAATAAAGCAAACCTGCTAATACTAGTAATATACAAATGATACAGCGTAAAAGTCTTGTTCTAAGTTCGACCAGATGTCCAATAAGTGGTTGGGTTGCGTCGTCTGTCATAATTTATCTTTATCTGAATGAATTGTTGTATCAATTTGACTAACTGAATTAATCTCATTTTGCAGTGATTCGGTTACCCGTTTTAATTCATCAATTGATGCTTGCAGTTCTGGGGTAAGAGAATTCAAACCACTTTGTTCGGCTTTTTTTAAGCTATCTTGTAATTCCTGCAGTTTGAGTTCTTTATTCAATTCTAACTGGACAGTTGCTGACATGCGACGGAGTACTTTAATCCATCCGGCAACAGTTTTAATCGCAATAGGTAAACGTTCCGGTCCTAATACAACCAGTCCAATAATTAATACTAATAGTAGCTGACCAAAGCTAATATCGAACACAGGTTACTCTTTATCGGCGTGGTTATTAGCTGAGGAGTCAAGATGTTCAACTTTTTGTGAATCATCAGTCTCTTTTTTGTCATCATCGTCATTCATGGCTTTTTTAAAACCTTTAATTGAAGCCCCAAGATCAGAGCCCAATGAACGCAATTTTTTTGTTCCGAATAATAGTACGATAACAGCAACAAATATCAGTAGTTTGGGCAAACTAGGCATATGATAACTATCTCCAATAGCGTTAGGTAGTCAAATTATACACTTAAATGGTGATATTCCCAAAAATAACTATTTCAATGTACTAGCAGCGTTACAATAGATAAAACACAAACTAGACTAAGAATGGCCAACGACCAACGATAGCGTTTTTGGCTTCGTTGTAATTCTTGATTAATTTGTTTTAATTGGTTACGCATCTGTTTAGTCATACGAGCCTGATCACCTAATCTTACTGGCAGGTCAACTAGGATGTTCTTCCACTCCGGTAACGAGGTCCATACTTGCTGGAATAACGTTTTAGCGCTGTACTTATCTTCATACCATTTTTCAAGAAATGGCTTAGCAGTTTGCCATAAGTCGAGTTCTGGATATAGCTGACGTCCTAATCCTTCTATATAAAATAAGGTTTTTTCAAGTAATGTTAATTGCGGCTGAATATCCATTTCAAATTGACGAGCAACTTGAAATAAAGCTAATAAAATTTGAGAAAATGAAATTTCACCTAATGGTTTGGCAAATGCAGGTTCACACACACTACGCATAGCCATTTCTAATGCCGTTGCATCCGTTGTTTCTGGCACCCAACCAGAAGCAATATAAATTTGTGCAATTCGTCGATAATCTTGATTAAAAAAGGCGAGAAAATTTTCAGCTAAATAACGCTGATCATCTTCAGTTAGTACACCAACAATTGCACAGTCTATGCCAATATAACGGGGATTTTGTGGTTCAGAAATATCAACAAAGATATTACCTGGATGCATATCAGCATGGAAAAAATTATCTCGAAACACCTGTGTAAAGAAAGCTTGAACACCACGTTCGGCGAGCAATTTCATATTGACACTATTTCGTTTAAGTTCATCAATATTAGCTATTGGTGTACCATAAATTCGTTCTTCTACTAAAATATTTGTTCGACAAAGATCTTGATAAACATAAGGAATATACAAAATCTCACTATTTATGAAATTATCCCGTAAACGAGCAGTATTATAAGCTTCTTTTTGTAGATCAAGCTCTTTCAAAAGTGTATTTTCATAATCACTAACAATTTCAACCGCACGTAACTTTTCACCAAATTTAATCCGTTTAGTAAATTGATTAGCAGCCCAATACATCAAGCGAATATCGGATTTAATTATAGGTAAAATATTCGGGCGTAAGACTTTAATCACAACTTGGGCGTGGCTGCTTTTTAAAGTTGCAGTATGCACCTGAGCAATAGAAGCAGAAGCTAATGGTTTTTCCTCAAAATCGGTAAAATAATCATCTATAGAACAACCAAGAGCTGATTCAATAATTTGTCTGGCAATTTGTCCATCAAAAGAAGCTACTTGATCTTGCAGTTTGGCTAATGCATCAGCAAGATGTTTCGGTAATACATCTCGCCTTGTTGAAACCATTTGTCCAAACTTTATCCAAACTGGCCCTAATTCTTGTAAGGCTAGACGCAATCTTTCACCAATATCTTGTTGTTTTGCTTTAGATCTAACCCAAAATAGACTAATCAACAACAATTTAAACCATGTTGAGGTTCGATGTTTTGGTAATAGTTCATCTAATCGATAAGCTCGAAATACCGTTAATATTTTATAAATTCGAAGAAATGTCATTCTTTTTTATCACATTAAAATTTAAAACCAGTATGTAAAGCCACAATGCCGCCTGTCATATTGTGATATTTCACATCGACAAATCCAGCATCCTCCATCATTTTTTTCAATGTTTTTTGATCTGGATGCATTCTGATAGATTCAGCTAAATATCGGTAACTATCAGCATCATTAGCGACAATTTTGCCCATCAACGGTAACATAGTAAAAGAGTATAAGTCATAAGCTTTATTTAAAATCTGGTATTGCGGTTTAGAAAACTCAAGTATTAATAAACGACCACCAGGTTTTAACACTCTCCACATAGATTGCAATGCTTTTTGCTTATCAGTGACATTGCGTAAACCAAATGAGATAGTAATACAATCGAAATAGTTATCAGCAAATGGCAGTTCTTCTGCATTAGCTTGTACATATTCAATATTATTAAATAGACCTTTGTCTCGAAGCTTATCTCTACCAACTTTTAGCATAGATTCATTGATATCAGCTAATACAACTAAACCATCATCACCGACAATTTGCGAGAATTTAGCCGTCAAATCGCCAGTACCGCCGGCAAGATCCAAAACTTTTTGACCCTTACGAACACTACTATACTCAATAGTGATTTTTTTCCAGATACGATGAATACCAAATGACATAAGGTCATTCATAACATCATATTTATCAGCAACAGAATGAAAAACTTCTGCTACCCGTTTTACTTTATCTTGCTTTAAAACTTGAGTGTAACCAAAATCAATTTTATCTTGATTTTCATCATTTTGCTGTGAAGATGATTGAGACATAAAAATTTACCTATCATAAATAGTTAGCTTATTTTAGCATAAGCTAACCTAAATGTGATGGACTAAATTAATAACGATTCAACCATTTGAGAAACAATTTCGAAATGTTGTAATGGTGTGGAGTTTGCTGGCAAGTCTTTTTCGTGAATGACCAAATCAAACTGATAACTATTTTTTAAACCATTTAATACTTCATTAGATTTAGTAAAAATTTGATTATAGTAATTAGCCAATGTATCAAAATCAATCGATGTAAAGATTAATTTATTAGCATCTTCAACAGCTTTGGACATACGTTCTACTTGCAACATGGCTATCCTAAGATAATCATTTTCACTTAAATAACGTTTATTTTCTGTTGTTGATATTTCTCGTTTAATGTAGTTAATATAACCATTTGAAACATATTGTGTGTTATAAATATTAGCTAATTGTACCGGCAATTCATTAAATTTATCATGTCCTATAATCGCTACTTTTTTTACAAAAAAAGGTTTCGCTGCCTTAGCAATATAAGACCAATTTTGATAAGGTTTTTCGCGAATTTGTGTCGCACTTATATTAACAAAATCACGATCAGCATCAACAATAACCACAGGGCAACCAAAATAGCGTTCATGCTGTTTTACATCTTGTGACTCGCTAGTAAATACCACAGTAGGTTCGATTTTATGTTCCAATAAAATACGTTTTATACTATCACTCCAATCTTGCCAACCATTGGGATAATAGTTAATACCAGCTTCATCAGAGATATGAATGTGAATATTATGTCTATCTTTAAAGGTTTCTTTTAACCATGAGAAGCGATCACTTACTTGAGGCTGTCTAGGCAGGCGACTTTTTTCAAACAGTTGTTTATCACGTATTGACTCACAACCCAACATGACATGCAGTTCATCAACTTGGGTCAATGCTTTTTCAATAAGATAAATATGACCACTATGTAACGGATAGAACTTACCAAAAATTAAACCAACTCGGTGTTTAGATGACATAATCATTACCAATCAATTTCAAAACTGAATACTAATGTACAGAAAAAACAACCATTTTCTAACCAATTGATGCTATTTAATATAATAAAATTACAAAAGTGTTAACTTCATCAATTAAATTCATCAATTGTTAGATTCATACCAATTAAGATTGATATTTTATAGCTGATAACACAATCCCTGTTGCTACAGAAATATTTAAAGCCGACATATTATCATTGCCTTGCAAATGGACAATGTTATCAGCACAGTTAATTAATTTGTTATTAATTTGTTGAAATATAACTAAGGCAATTTTCTTGGTAAATTTGAGTTTTGATAACTCTGTTGATGAAATCGATTTTAATTGACATGGTAATAACGCAATAACTTGATAACCATGTTGTTTTAACAGATCAATAGATGCTATAAAATCATCACTTTTAATAGATTCAATTGCTTCAATACCACCTTCAGCAACACGCATTGCGGCACCACTATCGAGTAAGTTTGTTTGCCGTAAAATTACGCCATTAACGCCAAAAAAAGCTGCACTACGCATTAACCCACCTAAGTTATGCGGATTATTCACATCATCAACAGCTATAATGCAATCCTGAACCTGATCATCATATTCATCTAAATAATCAAGCAAAGTGAGTGGAATACGTTTTTTAACAATTAAACAAACACCACCATGATGGGGAGTTTGTGTGATTTTAGTAATTTGTTCTGTTGAGACAACATCATAACCAAGACGTTGTTTGACTAACCAATTAATTAATTCTTTAAATTGATAAGTCATTTCTTGGGTAATAAATAATTTAACAATAGCCAAGCGTCGATGCTTAAATACCGCTTTACAACTGTTTTCGCTGTAAACTAATGTCTCTTCCTTTTTTTGACGATAGCCATCATAACCGAATGTAGGTACTTGTTCATTATCTCGAACTTTTTTTTGCCATGGGGAATCATGCTCATCAGCTAAATCAAACTGTGCTTTAGCTGGTTTTACCGTTTTATTAAATTTTTTTGGTTTAAAGGTTTCGATCCGGTCATGTTTTGCTTTCGAATTAGACTGAAAACCATCATTATTACGTTTATTTTTATAATCACCACCACGTTCTTTGGCTGAACGGTTTTTTACTCTTGCTTCGCTATTTTTAGCATAAAAAATAGTGGGCTTACTTTTTTCACTAGTATCGTTCATATTATTCCCAATTAAAGACACTTATCGTGTACGAATGGTTGGTGCAACTTTATCTAATACACCATTAACAAATTTATGGCTATCTTCTGCGCCAAAGGTTTTAGTAAGATCGATAGCTTCATTGATAACAACTTTATAAGGGACATCATGTCGCTTCATTAATTCATATAGAGCAATTCTTAATACGGCTAATTCAATTTGACCGAGCTCATCAACTGTTCTTTCTGTTAAATAAGGAGTCATTTTCTCATCTAATTCTGCGGTATTTTTGGCAACACCATGCAGTAATTCTCTAAAATATTTGGTGTCGACACCTTTCATATCTTGTTCAGCCATGAAGCTGCTCTCAACATCAGCAAGATCATTTCTAGAAATTTGCCAAGAGTAAATAGCTTGAACTGCACACTCTCTTGCTCGACGACGAGGATTAACTAACGCCACTAAATTACTCCTTAATTGTTTTAATCACATTTAACATTTCAAGTGCGGTTAGTGCCGCTTCAGCACCTTTATTGCCCGCTTTAGTTCCTGCTCGTTCAATGGCTTGTTCGATACTTTCAGTTGTTAAAATACCAAAGCCAACTGGTATCGAAAAGTCTAAACTCGCATTTAATAGCCCTGAACTTGATTCGCCAGCGACAAAATCAAAATGAGCGGTACTACCACGGATAACCGTACCCAATGCAACAATTGCATCATATTTTTTTGACTGTGCAGCAACTTTAGCTGCTAAAGGAATTTCATAAGCGCCCGGTACCCAAATAACGGTAATATTGTTATCGTCTACTTCACCGATACGAGTGAGTGCATCTACGGCACCATTAACTAAACTTTCATTAATAAATTGGTTAAAACGCGCCACGATAATCGCTACTTTGGCTTCAGGTGCAGCAACTTTACCTTTAATTGTTTGCATATTCATTCCTTACCGATTGATTCTAGATGCAATTTTATAATCTCTTTCAGAGATTAAATTATCAGGCAATTATACCACAAATTAAAGGCTTATCCTATTAGCAAAAGAGGATTTAATCTTTTTAATAATAGCTTTAATTAAAATAGTTATTAACTATTTATTGTATGAAAATAGTTAATTTATCAAAGGTTATTTTTGCATTTATCCATAATTATTTTTTAGATAACTATCCTATTATTTGTTTGTAGAAAATTGAAATATTTTACATATTATAAAAAATTTATTGTTATTGCTTGCAAGCTGTTATTAACGAATTACAATGGTTATGGAAAGGCTTTTTATTAAAGAGGTATTATTAATGTACATTAACACCATTCGTGATGAATTAAATCAGGCAATTGACGTATTGGCCAATTTCGTTGCAAACGATGAAAATTTAAAAAAAATCCAGCAAGCAGCCGTTTTAATTGCAGACTCATTTAAACAAGGTGGAAAAGTACTTTCATGCGGTAATGGTGGATCGCATTGTGATGCGATGCATTTTGCTGAAGAATTAACCGGACGTTTCCGTGATAATCGTCCTTCATATCCAGCAATTGCCATATCTGATGTTAGTCACATCTCGTGCGTGGGCAATGATTATGGTTTTGATTACATATTTTCTCGTTACGTTGAAGGCGTTGGACAAAAAGGTGATGTATTATTAGGCATTTCAACTTCAGGGAATTCAGCTAATGTACTTAAAGCAATTGAAGCCGCTAAACAAAAAGGTATGAAAATTATCACACTGACAGGTAAAGATGGCGGGAAAATGAATGGATTAGCTGATGTTGATATTCGAGTACCACATTTTGGCTATGCAGATCGTGTTCAAGAAATCCATATCAAAGTAATTCATATTTTGATTCTACTTATTGAAAAAGAGATGGCTTAATATGTGCGAATTATTGGGTATGAGTGCCAATGTGCCGACCGATATTTGTTTTAGTTTTACCAGTTTGATTAAACGTGGTGGTGATAAAGGTCCTCATAAAGATGGCTGGGGCATAACCTTCTATGAAGGTAAAGGATGTCGAACGTTTAAAGATCCGCAACCATGTAGTTTTTCACCCATTGCTAAATTGGTTCAACAATACCCAATAAAATCAACTGCTGTTATTGCTCATATTCGCCAAGCTAATCGCGGTGGTGTTGCACTAGAAAACACTCATCCTTTTACTCGAGAACTATGGGGTAAAAATTGGACTTTTGCACACAATGGACAATTAACTGATTATGAAAAATTAGATACAGGAATATTTCAACCGGTTGGATTAACTGATAGTGAATATGCTTTTTGCTATTTAATAAATGAATTACATAAAAAATACCCACAGCAACCAACCAATAATATTGAACTTTTTGAATATATTAGAGAGTGTGCGATTAAATTAACCCAATTAGGTATTTTTAATATGCTACTGTCAGATGGTGAATATGTGTTTGCCTACTGTTCAACCAATCTACACTGGATCACCCGAAAAGCACCATTTGGAAAGGCCAAGTTAATTGACGAAGATGTTGAGATAGATTTTCAAAAACATACGACACCAAATGATGTTGTAACAATAATTTCAACCATGCCGTTAACTTCGAACGAAATATGGACTAAATTAGCTAGTGGTGAAGCAATTTTATTTAAAAATGGCGAAATTAGCCAATCTTTCTCATCTTGACCTTAGTCATAGGTGGCTCGTTTTTAAATAAATATTCTAAATATCCAAAAGTTAATAGACCGACTAAAGTTAAGATTACCCATGGTAAATGAGCTAAACCGATTTGGATGGCCACATCATAAAGCCAGCCAGCACCGGTATAACCAATAAAACCACCTAATGCCAATCCCAACCGACTAAACCCCATATAGCTACCTTTAGCTTTAGGGTTTGTTAAAACAGTTGCTAATGTTTCTCTAGCTGGTTCAGCAATAATAGCCCCAAAATAAAACAACGCTATAAGAGAAAGTAAAATCGATAATTGTGATGTAAAGCCAATAATAATAAAAGCAAAAGACATCAACAATAATCCAAATTTAAGGCGTTGATCTAATCTAAAATATTTTTCACTTATTCGAGCAAGAGGATAAAGTAAACATAGTGATATTGTTGCTTGGATAGCATACATCCATTTTACATAGCTAGGACTTCCTGACACATTGGTAATGGTTAAAGGTAACATCAGCATGATTTGCACCCACAGCACGTAATAACCAGTTAAAGTAAGTACATAATGAGTAAATTTTCTATCTTTAAGAACCATTTTCATGCCGTTAATGATCGGAGCTTTACCAATTGCGATATGATAGGCCGGTAAGTACATCAGATTAAAAATACCACATAAAAAAAAGATAAAAGCACCACACCAACACACTAATTGAAAATCGTAATCGATTAGAATGCCACCGATAAGAGCGCCAATAACTGCGCCTGCATTATCTTGTATCATTAGTAGAGAAATAAACTTGCCTCGTTCATGAGGACGAGTAAATTTGATAGTTAATCCCATTCTAGGGGGATCAAATAGCAAACCGCCCAATGCCGAAAGTAAACAAGATATTAATAATAACCAATGTTCTGTTGCTAGTGCCATTGAGATAAATCCAATTGATCGCAAAAACATACCAGTTATTATCATTGGTTTAGCACCAAAGCGATCTGCGATTGCCCCACCAATCAAACCAAATCCTTGCTGAACAAATTGACGAAAACCTAAAGCAAAACCAACAAATAACGCACTCCACCCAACTTGACTAACAAAGTGAGTAGAGACCAATGGAAATACTACATAAAATCCCAACACAATAAACAAATTATCTAACAATAATATGTATCGACCTGTTTTACGAACTTGTGAAGGAATTGGCATCTATTTTACTCTTTCGTTTAAATAACCTTGATAATCAGGAATTTCAATTTCCACTTCTTGAGTAAATATTGAGGATTGTATTAAAGCGTTAGCGGTAGCTTGATTAGTGGCTACTGGAATATTCCAAACTGTTGATAAGCGTAATAGAGCTTTTACATCTGGATCATGTGGTACAGCATTAAGTGGATCCCAGAAAAAGATCAGAATATCAATTTTACCTTCAGCAATTAAAGCTCCGATTTGTTGATCCCCACCCATTGTACCACTGAGCATAGGCGTTATAGTTAATCCCGTTTCTTTCTTAATTAATGTTCCGGTTGTTCCTGTACCACACAGGTTGTGATGCGAAAGTTCTTGTCGATTTTTTTTGCACCAATTTAATAATGCTTCTTTTAAGTGATCATGTGCCACTAAAGCAATATTTTTTTTTGCAGGTAATTTTCGAGTAATGTACTGCATCAATATAGTCCTAATTGATTATTATTTCATTATTTTTATCAGACTATTTATTAAAGCGCAAGCGGTATTTATTGAAAAATAGATAACAAAAAAGGCACCTAAGTGCCTTTTATTTAATCTAAATCTAAAGATAAAGATAATTAGAACTGATAAATTAATCCTAATGCTACAGTATCTTTAGCTGTTGCTTTAATTTGTGATTTAGTGAATGTACCATCTTCGTATAAAGCTCGACGTGCACCAATATCATCTTTATCTAACAAGTTAATTTTATAATCAACAATTGCTGATAAATTTTTATTAAAGTCATAGGTTAAACCAACATCGACATATTTAGCTAAATCATTACCTTTAAGACCCGCATCACCACTTCTTGAGAAGTTTGATGCATCTTGTACTTTATGTTGAATATAAGCAACAGAAGGAGTTAAACGACCCACTTCAAAGTCAATACCGTATTGAGCAACTAATTCAAACCCTTTAGTTTTCAAATCAGAGGTATTATCTGTAGTTGATGCTTTTTCCCAACCGTATTTTTGTTTACCTTGAATATAAAGCGCAGCTAAATATAGATTATCATTATCATATTTAACACCAGCTGACCATGCTTTAGCATCTTTATGACCACCTGTTTGTGCATAGCCGGCACCAATTGATAAACCTGTATCAAGCACGTCCCAATCAATTACTGAACCCCAAGCTTCAGCACTATCATGGCCAGTACGATCGTGATTATTTAGATATTGAGTTGAACTATTATCACCATTATCGGCATATTGCACAGCAAAACGTAAACCGTTAACTAAACCAAAGAAATCTGAGTTACGATAAGTAGCCACTGCTTTGGTTCTTGCTGTTAATGCATAGATATCATTATTTGATGCATCGCCACCAAACTCAGGTAGAACATCAGTATATGAAGTTAAGGTTTTTAACACACCGTCGTTACGGCCATAATCAAATGAACCAAAATCTCCAAAATTCAGACCTGCATAAGCATAACGAGTTTCGTTATCAGCTTTTTCTCCAGTTTTAGCTTCATATTCCCAACGACCATAACCACTCAAACCATCAGTGATTTGTGTTTGTCCTGACATCCCTAAACGAGCAGTGGTTTTGTCACCTTCGCCAGTTTGATTATCACGATCAGTAATATAGTTCAAGGCATAAACTCGACCATAAAAGTCAACTTTATTACCATCTTTGTTCCACACTTCAATTGAAGCGCTTGCTGTACCTGCAACTAATAGAGCAGGAATAGCGATTGCTAATAGATTACGTTTCATTTAGTTACCCTCTTAGGTATTTTATTATTAAAGATACAAAATATTTTGTTCTTGATTTAATAAATAGCTGCTGTTAATTAGCAACTAAGTTATTACTGGGATATCTATTATTATTGTTAAATACTAGATTTTTTTGCAAAAATTATGGATTAATAACGTTTGTAAGATATTATTCTGCGAATTGAGTCTATTCTATGACTTAAAATAATATTTTTTTAAGCATAAAATGTTTTTTTAGATAACATGAGGTTCAAGAGATGAAAAAAAAGGCACCTAAGTGCCTTTTATCGATATTTAAGATATAAAGAGATTAGAATTGGTAAATTAAACCAACACCTAACACATCTTTAGTACCTGGTTTAGATGCGTTATGATCTTCATGTTTATCGTAGTAGCTATCTGTAGTAAAGTTTTCAGCACCGATATCTTTCTTCTTAAGAAGATTGAATTTATATTCTACAATAGCACTAAAGTTTTTATTTACAGCATACTCAGCACCTAAAGATACATATTTAACTAAATTTCTACCAAAATCGTCATCATTATGGTGGAAGTTTCTACCACTTACTTTATGTTGAACATATGCTAAAGATGGAGTTAAACGACCAACTTCTAAATCAAAACCATACTGAGCAACTAACTCAAAACCTTTGGTTTTGTCATCATAAACATCTTTAAATTGACTTTTATGTTTAGATTGGAAGTAGCTAGCAGCTAAATAAAGGTTATAGTTATCATATTTGATACCAGTAGCCCAAGTTTTAGTTTTGCCTGGAGCCTCAAACGCCCAACTATCATAATCATTAGAGTCTGATCTAGAATTTGAACCTGCAGTTTGTGCATAACCACCACCAACAGTTAAGCCTGTATCAAAGATTTTCCATTGAGCAACTGCACCATAGGCTTCTTTTGTTTTAGATTCTTTAACACGATCTTTAGTTGCTGAATTATCACCGTTGTCAGCATATTGGATAGCAAAGCTTAAATCATCACTTAAACCAAAGAAGTTGTTGTTACGATAAGTTGCAACAGCTTTAGTACGTTCAGTTAACACGTTCCAAGCATTATTTCCAGCATCACCACCAAATTGTGGTAAAACGTCTGTATAAGCAGTGATTGTTTTTAATACACCATCATTACGACCATAATCAAATGAACCTAAATCACCAAAGTTTAAACCTGCAAATGCATAACGAACTTCATTTTTAGAGTCTTTACCTGCTTTTGCTTCATATTCCCAACGGCCATAACCAGTAATGCTGTCAGTGATTTGAGTTTGACCAGACATACCAAAACGAGCTGATGTATCATCACCTTCTTCAGTATTTCCACGATTAGTAATATTGTTAGCTGCTTTAACTCGACCGTTAAAATCAACTTTATTACCGTCTTTGTTCCATACTTCGATAGAAGCATTTGCACCAGCTGCTACTAAAAGAGCAGGGATAGCGATTGCTAATAGATTACGTTTCATTTCTTACCCTCATGGTTATTTCTATAAAAAGACACGCCTTTTGGTTGTGTCAATTTTTACAATGATTATTCATCCAAAAATAATGTTTATAACTAACGTTTTTAACTATTATTTTCATCTTACTTTTTACAGTACTGTAAATTATGTATAAAAATTTATTAAAATCAAGTGAACTTTTCGTTAAACGTGATGTCTAAGCTTAAAATAACGTCTGTTTGATTATTTTTTAATCGTTTGTAAAGTTTTGTTAATATTAGATTTGCTATCAACTGACTAAAAGTCAGTTGATAATATGCTCAAATTTTAGAAATTTGCGTTACGTGGAGTTCTAGGGAAAGGAATAACATCACGAACATTCTGAACACCAGTAACGTAAACAATTAGACGTTCAAAACCTAATCCAAAACCTGAGTGAGGTACAGTACCATAACGACGTAAATCACGGTACCACCAATAATCCTCTTTTTTAAGGCCTAATTCATCCATACGTTTATCTAACATATCCAAACGTTCTTCACGTTGTGAACCACCTATGATTTCACCAATCCCTGGGGCTAATACATCCATTGCCGCAACAGTTTTACCATCATCATTCATACGCATATAAAACGCTTTAATATCTTTAGGATAATTTTTAACAACAACTGGCGCTTTAAAATATTGTTCAGCTAAATAACGTTCATGTTCAGATGCCAAATCAATACCCCAACTTACTGGATTTTCAAATTTAGCATCACAGTTTTGTAAGATAGTAATAGCATCAGTGTAGTCCAATTGGGCAAAATCAGCATTAATAAAGCTTTCAAGACGATTAATAGCATCTTTATCAATATGCTGTGCGAAAAACTGCATATCATCAGCTCGTTTTTCAAGTACTGTTTTAAAGACATACTTCAACATATCTTCAGCAAGTTTGGCATTATCGTTAAGATCAGCAAACGCCACTTCTGGCTCCATCATCCAAAATTCAGCTAAATGGCGTGTAGTATTTGAGTTTTCAGCTCTAAAAGTAGGACCAAAGGTATAGACTTTTGAAAGTGCACATGCATAAGTTTCTGCATTAAGTTGCCCAGAAACAGTTAAAAAAGCTTCTTTACCAAAAAAGTCTTTATCAAAATCAACCTTACCATTATCTGTTTTAGGTAGATTTAACATATCCAGTGTTGAAACTCGGAACATTTCACCGGCACCTTCTGTATCAGAGGCAGTAATAATTGGTGTTGAAAGCCAGAAAAAACCTCGTTCATCAAAAAACTGGTGAATAGCTTGCGCTAAGGTGTGTCGTACACGAGTAATCGCACCAACAATATTAGTTCTTGCGCGTAAATGAGCAACTTCACGAAGATATTCTATTGAGTGACGTTTAGCCGCCATTGGATAAGTTTCAGGATCATCAACAAAACCATAAACTTCGACTTGCGTTGCTTGTAGTTCATATTTTTGTCCTTGACCTGGAGATTCAACAACTTTACCCGTCACTTTTACTGAACAACCAGCAGTTAAACGCAAAATATCTTGATCATAATTTGGTAACTCTTTTTCAATTACCGCTTGAATTGGATCAAAACAAGAACCATCATACACAGCCAAAAAAGAGATACCGGCCTTAGAATCACGGCGAGTTCTTACCCAACCTTGAACTGAAATGGTGCTACCAACAGCAATTTTACCTTGTAGCACGTCAACAATAGGAGCAACAGAATTCATTTTAATTATCCATCTCTATTTATTATTTATATAGTAAGTAATATTAAAAGTAATATATAAGCTGAATTTTAATACTCATTAAAGTATTATCAAAAATTGATAATACAGATTATTTATAAGACTATATCACTTTGTTTAATTATTAATATTAATCATCAATATGACTATTAATGATTGACTTTAAACGTTCTTTTTAATTCATCAATAAAAGCCAAATCTTGTGAAATTGTTTTACCAGGACTATCAGATAATTTAGCTACAGCTTGATTATTACATTCCGTTAGTTTTAATACAATGTTTAACGATTTGGTATTTACTTCTGTAGACGGAATATCACAAGCAAGAAAACCACCGATACCAAAGGATAATTTCACTCGATGATTAAAGTGTCGATAAATTTTCAGCGCTTTATCAAAGTTTAGACTATCAGAGAACACCAGTAATTTTGTTTTAGGATCAATTCCTAATTGCTGATAATGGCTAATCGCTTTTTCACCCCATTCAATCGGATCGCCCGAATCATGGCGTAGTCCTTGATAATGAGATGCAAAATAGTAGTCAAAATCACGTAAAAAAGCATCCATAGTAATACAATCTGTCAACGCAACGCCCAGATCATCAGGGTATTCGTCTAACCAAACTTGCAAGGCCGTTTTTTGGCAATCATGCAAGTTAGGGCTTAAACGCTGATGGGCTTGGAACCATTCATGGGCTTGAGTGCCAACTGGAGTTAACCCTAGACGATATGCCAATAAATAATTACTAGTACTATGAAAATTGCGGAAATGGTTTTGCAAATAACTTACAACAGCCTCTTGGACAGCAAAAGAGTAACGTCTTCGTGTACCAAAATCTAGCAAATTAAAACCAGACATATCAAGATCATTAGTTTGCTCATCAAATCTGGCTAATTTATCTTTAAGTCTTGCTAATGCTTGTTCAACACCAATATTTGGCGAACGATCTTTATGAACTATTTCGCTAATAACCGCCAGCAATGGCACTTCCCACAAAATAACATCAACCCATTTGCCTTCAATTTGAATCACCAGCAAACCATCTTCGTTTTTAATGGTTAACAACTGACTATTAAAACGCCAGTTTTTTAACCAGTTTAAATAATCAGATTTAAAAAAGGTAATACCAGATAAATAGGCGAACTCATCATCGGTAAGTGTTAAAGACTCCATTAATTTAACTTGATGAGCAATTTGATCGGCATATTGACCAAGTAGATCATCACTACGACAGCGAAACTGAGCAACGACAGTCGCGTCAGGATAATGATGAAAAACGGCCTGCTGCATATGCAACTTATAAGCATCAGTATCTAATATTGATGTAATTATTGCGGGTAACATGTCTATCTATTATCAGTTCTTTAAAGAAAATTCTGATGATTATAGCAGAATAATAATTAAGATATAAATTAATTATCTAATAAGATTATTTTTAATAGGCTATAATAGTTCATATAGACATTTTGGTAAAATTAATCGAAATTCATTCCAAAATGATAAATAAATATAATTCATTCTATTTTAGAAGAATAATCATAGATACTGATGGGTATTAACCCCGTTTTGATTAATTTGAATACATAATTAGCACACCACTTACAAAGGTATATAAACATGAGTACAACGACAACTGATATACAACCGACTGCTAAATATCGTCATGACTATAAAACACCAGACTTTACTATTACTGACATCGATCTTGATTTCGATTTAGCGGCAGAAACAACGACAGTTATCGCCCGTAGTCATATTATCAAAAAAAATTCTCAAGCTAACGATTTAGTATTAGATGGCGAAGAACTTAAATTAGTTTCAGTAAATATTGATGAACAACCATGGTCTGATTATCAAATCACAAAAACGGGATTAACGGTTAATAATGTTCCTTCTGAATTTACCTTAACTATTGTTAATCAAATTAAGCCTATCGATAATACAGCACTTGAAGGATTATATGTTTCTGGTGATGCACTATGCACGCAATGTGAAGCTGAAGGTTTCCGCCACATTACTTACTACCTCGATAGACCAGATGTTCTAGCACGATTTTCAACTAGAATTACCGCTAACAAACAACAATATCCTTACTTATTATCTAATGGTAATCGCATTGCACAAGGGGAACTTTCCGACGGTAGACACTGGGTGCAATGGCAAGATCCATTTCCTAAACCAGCTTATTTATTCGCATTAGTAGCTGGTGATTTTGATATTTTAAAAGATCACTTTATCACTCGTTCTAATCGAAAAATTGATCTTGAAATTTATGTCGATAAAGGCAATTTAGATCGTTCACAATGGGCGATGACCAGTTTAAAAAATGCCATGCGCTGGGATGAAAGCCGTTTTGATTTAGAATATGATTTAGATATCTTTATGATTGTAGCAGTTGATTTTTTCAATATGGGAGCAATGGAAAATAAAGGCCTTAACATTTTCAATTCTAAATATGTCCTTGCTAAACCACAAACTGCCACTGATGATGATTATATCGGTATTGAATCAGTAATTGGTCACGAATATTTTCATAATTGGACCGGTAACCGAGTCACTTGTCGTGATTGGTTCCAACTTAGCCTAAAAGAAGGATTAACAGTATTTAGAGATCAAGAATTCACTTCTGATCAAGGACTCAGATCGGTCAAACGGATTGCTGATGTCAAACTGTTACGCACCGTACAATTTGCTGAAGATGCAAGCCCGATGTCTCATCCTATTCGTCCCGAACAAGTGATTGAAATGAATAATTTCTACACAGTTACCGTATACGAAAAAGGTGCAGAAGTGATTCGTATGATGCATACATTATTAGGTGAAGCTAACTTTCAGGCTGGTATGAAACTTTATTTCGAACGCCATGATGGTAGTGCAGCAACCTGTGATGACTTTGTTGCAGCTATGCAAGATGCATCGGGAATTGATTTAACTCAGTTTAAATTATGGTACAGTCAATCAGGTACACCAGTATTAACAGTAACGGACAGCTATAATCCACAAAATCAACAATATACCTTAACAGTTGAGCAACATACGCCAGCAACGCAAGATCAAAGTCAAAAACAGGCACTACATATTCCATTAGATATCGAACTTTATCAGCAAAATGGTGATGTAATTGCATTGCAATATCAAAATAAACCTATTCATCACGTACTAAATGTAACCCAATCCAGACAAGAATTTGTTTTTGATCATGTTTCAGAAAAACCAATTGTTTCACTATTAAGAGATTTTTCAGCTCCAGTAAAACTCAATTACAATTATCAAGATCACGATCTTATATTCTTAATGCAACATGCCAGCAATGCTTTTAGTCGTTACGATGCAGCGCAAATGTTATTAGCAAAATATGTGCGTATGAATGTAAATAATTATCATCAGAATTTATCAATGACAATTCCTGAGCCAGTATTAGATGCTTTTAGAGGAATATTACTATCAGATACCGCTGAACCAGCACTTATCGCACAAATACTGACTTTACCTTCGGAAAATGAATTGGCAAATCTATTTGATATCGTTGATCCGATGGCTATTTATCAAGTTCGTCAATTCTTATTAGGTATCTTTGCTAATGAACTCTATGATGAACTAACTGCGGTTTATCATCATAATCAAACTGCACAATATCAGATTGAACATGCTGACATTGGTAAACGCATGTTGAAAAACTGCTGTTTATCATTATTAGCTTATGCTGACGATAAATCGCTAGCGAATACTTTAGTTGAACAACAATATCAACAAGCCAATAATATGACAGATTCATTAGCGGCGCTTACCACAGCAGTAAAAGCGCAATTAACATGTCGACATACATTACTCTCCGATTTCGATGATAAATGGTATCAAGATGGTTTAGTAATGGATAAGTGGTTGGCTTTAAATGCGACAAGTCCAGAGCAAAATGTATTATCAACAGTGAAAAAATTGCTTAATCATCGCTCTTTTTCACTCAATAATCCAAATCGAATAAGAAGTCTAATTGGTGCTTTTGTTAACAATAACCCTGTTGCTTTTCATGCTGAAGATGGCAGTGGCTACCATTTCTTAGTTGAAATATTAATGGAACTAAACCAGAAAAATCCACAAGTGGCATCAAGACTTATTGATCCACTTATTCGATTAAAACGTTATGACGAAAATCGTCAGAAAAAAATGACAGCTGCTTTAGAAAGCTTATTAAAATTAGATAACTTATCTAAAGATCTCTATGAAAAAATCACTAAAGCGTTAGCTGCATAATAAATTAACAGCATTATAAGGAGCAAAATCCCACCTTGTCATTGATCAATAAGATTCAGTTAAGGTGGGATTTTTAATTAAACAACAGTAAATTTGCTGCCAAAAACCCTGTTCCTCAAAATTTTTGCTGAAATTAAAATGAGTTTAAAAAATGACAATGATAAAAGAAATTAGCCCATTACAACTAAAACAAAAAATTGAGAGTAAAGCACCACTCTATTTACTTGATGTCCGAGAAGCTAATGAAGTCGCCATTTGTATGCTTGACGGCGCCAATCATATTCCAATGAATTTAATACCACTTTATTTAGATAAAATTCCTGACGAAGTAGATATTGTGATTTATTGCCATCATGGCGTAAGAAGCCTCAATGTAGCTAACTATTTGGTCGAAAATGGTTTTGATAGTGATTTTCTATATAATTTAACTGGTGGCATTGACGCATGGGCACAACTCATTGATACCAGTATGCCTAAATATTAAATAGCCCGTATTTAAACGGGCAAACTTATTATTCTTGTGGCATGACCCAATAACCATTTTGGTTGTGTTCTTTCATATATTCTTTAAATTGCTGCGACTGATAAATACGTTTTATATCTTTTGCCCACTGGCTATTTTCATTACCACCATTAACCACCACCATAATTTCTAAATCAGGGATAATTGTTTCTGATAACAGCGCTTTTTTCGAATCTATATTGGCAGAATAAACAATACTTCCAGGAATAACGGCAAAGTCTAACTCATTTAAGACTCTAGGAATATTGGCAGAATCCATTTCAATAATATCTACACCAGCAATATTTTCGGCAATATCATTTTTGCTAACAATAATTGGATTAGTATTTGGTTTTAACTTAATCCAACCGGCTTTTTCCAATAAATTATATGAGCGAGCCGCATTTGAGGCATCTTGAGGAATACCAATTTTAGCACCAGAAAAGACATTTTTGATTGAAGTATATTTATTCGAAAATATTGCTGCAGGTACTGAAGGTACATGCACTACCGGTTTTAAATTAGCTTTACGTTGACTATTAAAGACATCCATATAAGCAGTATGTTGAGCAACAGTTAAATCAATACTTCCTTCGCTTAATGCTACATCAGATTCTAATAAATGCGGAAAATTAACTAATTTAACTTTATAACCTTCAGCTTCAAGTATTGGTTTAACAGCATCTTTGAACAGATCATTATATGGCCCTGGTGATACGCCCATACTGATTTCTTTTTTAGTTTGATTATCAACCTTAGATGATGAGTTATCACATGCGCTAATTAAAAAAATAGAACTAAATAATGCCAATAGTGCAACATTGTTAACAAATTTTTGTTTGATAAAACTTATTTTCATTTGAACTATCCTCAGTGAAATGTAAATTTAACAAACACTCTAACATACAAATAACAATTCATTTATTCCATGTACTTCTATCTTATAACTTTTTGGAATAAGTTATAAAAAACGATTATTAGAGCAAAAAAGTCAGCTGTGCTACCGTAAAAGTATCAAAAATTGATAGCTATTGGATATGCCATGACTGACACGATTGCCCCTATTGTTGAGCAACTTTTTCTTGATTTACATAAAAATCCAGAACTTTCCAATCAAGAATTTGAAACAACAAAAAAGTTAAGAACTTGCCTAGAACAAGCTAACATTCGTATTTTAGAACTGGGGGCAAAAACTGGTGTTATCGCCGAAATTGGCTCAGGAAGCCCAGTTGTTGCCTTACGAGCAGATATTGACGCCCTACCCATAGATGAACAATCTGACTGTCAATACCGTTCAACCAAACAAGGCATTATGCATGCTTGTGGTCATGACTTGCATACATCTGTGTTAATGGGAGCTGCTTATTTATTAAAAGCCAATGAACAGCAACTAAAAGGAACAGTTCGGTTTCTTTTTCAGCCAGCCGAAGAAAATTTTAGTGGCGCGTTACATTTTATCGAAATTGGTGCACTCAATGGTGTTGATGCTATTTTTGGTATGCATAATAATCCTAACTTAACCATTAACCAAATGGCTTCACGAGCAGGCCCATTTTCGGCTAATGTAGATCGTATTGAAATTACGGTAAAGGGAATTGGAGCACACGCTGCAAGACCTGAATCAGGTATTGATCCAATTGTCATTGGTGCACAGATTGTTAATGCGATACAAACAATTTCCAGTCGTACCATAAGTGGGCTCGACCCAGTAGTGGTTAGCATTACCAAATTCTTAGGTGGAAACACTTGGAATGTGATCCCTGAAATAGTTGAAATGGAAGGTACCGTAAGGACACTTACCCCCGATATAAGGCTAAAGGTCAAGCAACAACTAACCAACATTGTCGAAAATATTGCCTTTAGTATGGGTGCTGAAGCCGAGTTAAGATGGTTTGATGGACCACCATCAATTATAAACGTGGCTAAATGGGTCGATTTTTGCCAAAACATTGCTAAACAAGAAGGTTATGAGGTTGTTGACTTTCAACCACAACTCGGCGGTGAAGATTTTGCTCACTACTTACATCATGTTCCCGGTGCATTTATCAATCTTGGCTCGCAAAGCCCCTATGCACTACACCATCCTAAATTTTTAGTTAATCGCAATATGATAATGCCAGCAGCTAATTATCTCGCAAATCTTGCGCAACTCGGATTGATTGAATTAGCCAAACATTGATAGGTATAACATAATGATAAAATTTGAAAATGTATCGAAACAATATGAACGCAATGGAATTACGACTCAAGCATTACAAAACATCAATTTAACCATCCAAAAAGGCGATATTTACGGCATTATTGGTTATAGTGGCGCAGGAAAAAGTACATTAGTACGTCTTATAAATTTTCTGGAAAAACCGACACAAGGCAATGTTATTATTCAAAACCAATCATTAAATCAATTATCAAATCCACAACTACGGCAAGTACGTCGTAAAATTGGTATGATTTTTCAGCATTTCAATCTACTTGAATCGAAAACTGTATATGAAAACATTGCTATCCCTTTAGTATTAATCAAAAAAGACAAACAAGCGATTAAACAAAAAGTCTACGAACTGCTTGAGTTTGTTGGCTTAAGTGATAAAGCTCATAGCTACCCTAAAGAGTTATCAGGAGGCCAAAAACAACGTATTGGCATTGCCCGAGCTTTGGCCAATGATCCCGATATTTTACTTTGTGATGAAGCTACATCAGCACTCGATCCGCAAACCACGCAATCGATTTTGGAGTTAATCAAAAAAATTAATGATCAATATAAAATTACAGTGGTATTAATTACCCATGAAATGCATGTTATAGAACAGGTTTGTCATAAAGTCGCGGTGATGGAAAAAGGTAAAATTATCGAACATGGCAATGTACTTGATGTGTTTGGTCATCCCAAACATAAAACCACACAAAATTTTGTTAGCTCAGTAATTAATGATCAAATCCCAGCGGGAGTGGTTGAAAATCTCTTAGAGATAGAGGGAGATAAAAATAATATAAAATTGTTTAAGCTTGAATTTCTGGGTCGTTCAGCCTCAGAACCTGTTATGAATTCGTTAATATTACAACAAAAAATTGTCGTCAATATTTTGTTTGCCCATATGTCAGAAATTGAAAAAACTGTATTGGGCAGCATGTTTGTTCAACTAAAAGGTAGTGATAGTAATATCGAACAATCGGTACATTTTCTTCGTGAACATGGGGTAAACGTTACAGAAATCCAACATTGGGAGAGCAACTAATGGAAATAGTAAATGATATTATAAATTATTTAAGCACAACTTTTGCAACCAACGTAACTAGTGCACAATTTGCTCAAGCATCTTATGAAACTTTGTATATGGTAGTTTTTGCTTTAACATTAGGATCATTAATTGGCGTTCCATTAGGTATTTGTTTAGTCACTACTCGACCGTCTGGATTGCTTGAAAATAAAAAGATTTATCAGATAATTAATCCAATTATCAATCTTGTTCGCTCATTACCTTTTATTATCTTACTAGTAGCAATTCTACCATTAACCAAATTAATAGTTGGTAGTTCAATAGGCACAACAGCAGCAATTGTGCCATTAACCTTCTATGTCGCACCATATATTTCTCGATTAGTCGAAAACTCATTGCTCGATGTAAATAGTGGTATTATTGAAGCAGCTGAATCAATGGGCGCAACGCCAATACAAATTATTTGGCATTTTATGCTACCAGAGGCATTTAGCTCTTTAATTTTAACCCTAACTACTGCGACAATTGGTTTAATTGGTGCAACTGCGATGGCTGGAGCCATCGGTGCTGGTGGTATTGGTGATCTAGCCGTTTCATACGGTTATCAACGATTCGATACAACGGTTACCTACATTTGTGTCGTGATTTTAGTTATTGCAATTCAGTTTGTACAAAGTACTGGTAATTATTTGGCTCGTAAAGCTCGACATGAGTAATAACAACAACCAATAATAAATTGATAATAGTGGGTACTCTAATAACAGTACCACTATGAAATTTAAATAAAGCTCCAATTACGTAAACTAACATTAAGTTTTTAAGATAAAGTATTAGCATAAAAAGATGAACAATAAAATTCCTTATGTTTTATACTTATTATTGCTAAAATTACCAATTCATTTAACGCATTTGTTTATTTACAATAATCAAGTAGAATACTCAAAATTCAATTATAGTAGTGTAGGAACTCATTGTGACTGACACATTACAGCAAAATTTGGTCGAAATTCACGATATGTCTTTTTATCGTGGTACTCGGCCTATTTACAAAAATATGAACCTAACGGTACCCAAAGGCAAAGTCACCGCTATCATGGGGCCATCAGGCATAGGTAAAACTACGCTATTAAGACTTATTGGTGGGCAATTAAAACCACAAGCTGGTCAAATTTTATTTGATGGTGAAGATGTTCCTAGTATGACACGCTCACGGCTATATGAAGTCCGTAAACGCATGAGCATGCTATTTCAATCAGGTGCATTATTCACTGACTTATCGGTATTTGATAATGTTGCTTATCCATTACGTGAGCATCTAAATTTACCTGAGCCAGTTTTACATAATTTAGTCTTGATGAAACTACAATCAGTAGGCCTTCGTGGCGCTGCCAATATGATGCCTTCCGAATTATCTGGAGGTATGGCTCGGCGTGCCGCGTTAGCCAGAGCTATCGCTCTCGATCCGGATCTCATTATGTTTGATGAACCATTCGCTGGACAGGATCCGATATCAATGGGAGTGATCGTTAAGCTTATTGCTGAACTCAATCAATCGCTTGGCTTAACCTGTATTGTAGTTAGCCATGATGTTAATGAAGTGTTAAGTATTGCTGACTATGCATACATTGTTGCTGAACAACATATTATTGCTGGTGGAACGTCTCAAGAATTGCGTAATAATGATGATCTACGCGTTAAACAATTCCTTGAAGGTTTAGCCGATGGTCCAGTACCATTTCATTATCCGGCTGTTGATTACAAATTAGACCTAAGTAGAGGTGCAAACTAATGTTGAACTTAATTGCAAAACTTGGGCAATCAATAATTAATATTATTGCTATGTTAGGCCGCTCAGGAGTTATGCTATTTGGTGCACTTATCGGTAAACCTCAATTTAGCAAACAATTTCCATTACTTGTTAAACAATTTTATTTTGTCGGTGTACAATCGCTTTCCATTATTATCGTATCAGGTCTATTTATAGGTATGGTACTGGCATTACAAGGTTATTTTATTTTAACTACCTTTGGTGCCGAAGCAAGTTTAGGGATGCTAGTTGCCCTTGCGCTATTACGAGAGCTTGGTCCTGTAGTTGCTGGATTACTTTTTGCCGGCCGAGCTGGTTCAGCCCTAACTGCCGAAATTGGATTGATGAAGGCCACTGAACAATTGTCAAGTATGGAGATGATGGCGATCGATCCATTAAGAAGAATTATTGCTCCACGGTTTTGGGCAGGATTTTTCTGTATGCCTTTTTTAACCGCAATTTTTGTCGCTGTTGGTATTTTAGGCGGTGTATTAGTCGGTGTTGATTGGAAAGGTATTGATGCTGGATTTTTTTGGTCTTCTATTCAAAGTAATGTCGATTGGTGGCACGATTTAGGCAATTGTTTTATAAAAAGCTTTGCTTTTGCAATCGCTAGTACATGGATTGCATTATTTAATGGTTATGATTGCGTACCAACATCAGAAGGAATCAGTCGGGCAACAACCAACACTGTTGTCTATTCATCATTAGTTATTTTGGGGTTAGATTTTATTTTAACCGCATTAATGTTTAGTAATTGAGGTCATTAAACATGAGTCGTAAAGTTGAAATTACAGTAGGATTATTTATGGTACTGGTGATCTGCTCAGTACTCTTTTTATGCTTTAGAGTTACTGATCCAACATCTTTTGCTAGTCATAATTCTTACCGTGTTTATGCAGTATTTGATAATATTGGTGGATTAAAGGTAAGATCACCAATTAAAATTGGTGGGGTAGTAATTGGTCGTGTCAGTAATATTAGTTTAAAATCAGATAATGGTGATGTTTATAAACCTTATGTTACTATGGATCTCGATTCCCAATACGATAAAATTCCGAGTTCTAGTTCACTTTCTATCAAAACTTCAGGCCTATTAGGTGAACAATTCATTGATATTAATTTTGGGTTAGATCAAAACATTGAACAGGAATTAGATGCTTTAGATGCAGAAGATGCCACTGCACCAACCAATAATAATGTCAACAAGAAGCCTGTTTATCTTATAGACGGTTATGTGATTAACAATACTAAACCAGCAATGGTTATTGAAGATTTAATTGGACAGTTTTTATATAGTGCTGGTGGATCGTCAGATAAAGACAAAAAACAAGATACTAACGAAAGTAAGGAGTAATTATGTTAACCAGATTGAAACAAAGTTTATTTTTAATACTTGCATTAATGATAAGTACAGCAGCGTTTGCAGAAAATGACCCATATAAAGATATGCAAGTTGCAGCAGACAAAATTTTTAGCACTATGAAAGCGCAATCAGCGACGCTTAAATCAAATCCAAATAAACTTAAAGATATTGTCAGAGCTGACTTACTACCTTATGTACAAGTTAAATATGCTGGTGCACTCATTTTAGGTAATGCGTATAAAACGGCAACTGACACACAACGTACGGCTTATTTCAAAGCTTTCGAAAACTATCTAGTTCAAGCCTTTGCCCAGGCACTTTCAATGTATAACGGTCAATCTTATCAAGTTGAAACCTCAAAAGATTTAACCGGTAAATCGTTAATTTCTATCCGCGTATTACTAAATCAACCAGATAAAAATCAACAACCGTTACGAATTGATTTCCAATGGCGAAAAAATACCGTAACTGGTGAATGGAAAGCTTATGATTTAATAGCTGAAGGCGTAAGTATGATTACAACCAAACAAAATGAATGGTCAACAATTTTACGCCAAGATGGAATTGATGCATTAACTAAACAGTTAAATGATCTATCTAATCGCAATATTGATCCAAACGCTAAACAAAAAGGTTAGTTCATCATGTCGCGAATCCAAGCAGAAAAACAACAAAATACACTTAATTTAATCGGTGAGCTTGATGCTCACTCATTAAATGATTTATGGTCAATACAAAATACACTTTTAAATGGTGTAACGGATATTAATGTAACTCAAGTTACCCGAGTTGACTCTTCTGGGCTCGCGACACTGGTCTATTTTTGTAACCAATATAATATCAAATTAACTGGGATCAGCCCCCAGTTACAAACATTAATTGAACTTTATGATTTGCAAACGGTTATTAATCAGTAACTGTTAATGCAAGTTCATAATAAAAAACCCCTTTCCTCAAAATTTTTTTAATAAACAAAAAATAGATAATAAGAGTTTAAATAATGGATAAGCAAGAAATTATAGCTAAATTAAAAAGTTCACTCGACCTCGATGATGTTCATGTAATGACAGATGATGGCAGCCACTTTCAAGTTATTGCAGTTAGTGAAATCTTTGCCGAATTAAGTCGAGTAAAAAAACAACAAGCTATATATGCACCTTTAGCCGAATTTATTAATGATAATCGGATCCATGCATTATCAATCAAAACATATACACCGACTGAATGGCAACGTGAGCGTAAATTAATGGGTTTATAATTAAACCCAATCAGCATTTTGACTTGAATTAAGGTTTTTAGCCACAACATAATGTTTTATTAAGAACCATAATCATTCGCATAAGGTATCGCAGTATGACTAACCCACTATTAAGCAATTCATCATTACCCCAATTTTCAAAAATTAAACCTGAGCATGTTCTGCCTGCTATTCAAGAGACATTAAACAACTGTCGTAAAACAATCGAATCAGTATTGGAACAAAATAGTGAATACACTTGGGATAACCTAATACAACCCATTGATGAAATGGATGAAAAATTTAGCCGAGCGTGGTCACCAGTTAGTCATCTTAATTCAGTAAAAAATAGTCCTGAATTACGTGAAGCTTATGAAGCTTGTTTACCACTACTCTCGGAATACAGCACTTGGGTTGGACAATATAAACCATTATATCAAGCTTACAAACAACTTAAAAATAGCAAGCATTATGAAAATTTAAGTAAGGCACAGAAAAAGGTGATCGACAATGCCTTACGTGATTTTGAATTATCTGGAATCGGCTTATCAGATGATAAACAAAAACGTTACGGTGAAATTGTTGCTAAACTTTCAGAATTATCATCGCAATATAGTAACAATGTATTAGATGCAACAATGGGATGGTCCAAACTAATTACTAATGTTGACGACTTGTCTGGATTACCTGAAAGTGCCTTAGCAGCAGCAAAAGAACAGGCAAAAGCTAAAAATCAAGAAGGTTGGTTACTGACTTTAGATATGCCAAGTTATTTACCGATTATGACTTACTGTGATAATCGAGACTTACGCTTTGAACTTTATCAAGCATATAATACTCGCGCATCCGATCAAGGGCCTAATGCAGGTAAATGGGATAATACCGATATTATTAAACAAATTTTATCACTTCGTGATGAACTCGCTAAATTACTCGGTTTTGAAACTTATGCTGACAAATCATTAGCGACCAAAATGGCTGAAACTACTGCTCAAGTTACTGTCTTTTTAACTGATTTAGCTAGCAAGGCCAAACCGCAAGGTGAAAAAGAGTTAGCCGATTTAAAAAGATATGCTTATGAGTTCTTTGGAGCTAGTGATATTAAACCTTGGGATATCGCTTATTACAGCGAAAAACAAAAACAACATCTATATACTATCAATGATGAAGAGCTTCGTCCCTATTTCCCTGAACAACGTGTCGTTAGTGGATTATTTGAAGTCGTGCGTCGTATTTTCGGTATTACCGCTAAACAACGCAATGACGTAGAAGTTTGGGCGCCAGAGGTAAAATTTTATGATCTTTATGCTGCCAATGGAGAATTAAAAGGTAGTTTTTATCTCGACTTATATGCTCGTGAGCATAAACGTGGTGGAGCTTGGATGGATGATTGTATTGGCCAAATGCGTTTTGCCGATGGTCACTTGCAAAAACCTGTAGCTTATTTAACCTGTAACTTTAATCGCCCAATTGGTGACAAACCAGCATTATTCACCCACAATGAAGTCACCACGTTGTTCCATGAATTTGGTCATGGATTACATCATATGTTGACTGAAATTGAGGTGTCATCGGTAGCAGGTATTAATGGAGTTCCATGGGATGCCGTTGAATTACCAAGTCAATTTTTAGAGAATTGGTGCTGGCAACCTGAGGCTTTAGAATTTATCTCCGGTCATTATCAAACTGGAGAACCTTTACCTAAAGAGATGTTAGATAAAATGCTAGATGCCAAAAACTTCCAAGCAGCATTATTTATTTTACGTCAATTAGAATTTGGTTTATTTGATTTTAAATTACATAGTAACAAAACACCGGATATTTTAGAGACATTAAAACAGGTCAGACAACAAGTTGCAGTGGTACCTACTGTTGATTGGGGACGCTTCCCACATGCGTTTAGCCATATTTTTGCCGGTGGTTATGCGGCAGGTTATTATAGTTATCTTTGGGCGGAAGTTTTATCAGCAGATGCATTTTCTCGTTTTGAAGAAGAAGGGATTTTTAATGAATCAACCGGTAATGCATTTCTTGATCATATTTTGTCTCAGGGTGGCAGTGATGAACCTATGACATTGTTTAAAAATTTCCGTGGTCGTGAGCCACAACTTGAGGCATTACTTCGTCACTATGGAATCCACTAATGTCAATACTGCTCAGCTGAAACAATTAGCTGAGCAGTGGTTATCTGATCATATCGAACTTCCATTTGTTTTAGTTAGTCAAGCTCATCAACTTGAGTTACAAAAAACCGATGAGCCAAAATTAGGTGCAGTCGCAGTTAATTTTGTGTCAGGCACAATGGCACATCGTCGTCAATTTGGTGGTGGTCGTGGTGAAGCAATCGCTAAAGCCGTTGGCGTAAAAGGTAATTACTTACCAACCGTTATAGATGCCACTGCAGGATTAGGACGAGATGCCTTCGTATTAGCTTCTATTGGCTGTCAGGTTACAATGTTTGAGCGTCATCCGGTAGTCGCAGCGTTACTCGCTGATGGACTTGATCGTGCTTATCAAGATCCGACTATTGGTCAACTATTACAAAAACAGTTATGTTTAATTTATAATTCAAGTTTACATGGACTCAGCTTATATCACGATCAACCTGATGTTGTGTATCTTGATCCGATGTTTCCACATCGACAAAAAAGTGCATTAGTCAAAAAAGAGATGCGTATTTTTCAACAATTAGTCGGTAGTGATCTTGATGCCGAAAGTTTGCTCGAACCGGCAAGGCGATTAGCCAAAAAACGAGTTGTTGTCAAACGGCCTGATTATGCACCATTTTTAGCCAATCAAAAACCAACGGCTGAAATTAAAACTAAAAATCATCGTTTTGATATTTATACACCATTAGATTGTATATAGGAACAGTATTTAAATATGCGACTGGATAAATTTCTTGCTCACCATTTAGGTGTGAGTCGAACAATAGTCAGTAAAGAACTTAAAGCCCAAAAAGTTACCGTTAATGGTGATATTGTCAAATCAGGGGCTTATCATATCTCACCAGATCAAATTGTAGAATATGATGGTTTCGAAATCGTACCTATTACCGAAAATCGCTACTTTATGCTCAATAAACCACAAGGTTATGTCTGCTCTACTGATGATCCAGATCATCCAACTATCCTCTATTTTATTGATGAACCTATGGCAGAAAAACTGCATTCAGCAGGCAGACTGGATCTTGATACCACTGGTTTGGTTTTATTAACCGATGATGGTAAGTGGTCACATCGTATAACATCACCTAAACATCATTGTGAAAAAGTTTATCAAGTGACGGTTGAACAACCACTTACCGCTAATCTTATTGATATCTTTAAACAAGGCATTCAGTTAAAAAGTGAAAAAACTCTGACCGAACCAGCTAAATTGATTATCATTGACGATTATCATGCAGAACTCACTATAAGCGAAGGGCGATATCACCAAGTAAAACGAATGTTCGCAGCGGTAAATAACCATGTCACCCAATTACATCGCAAACAGATCGGCAATATTGTTCTTGATATACCTGAAGGTGAATATCGGCCACTTACTCAGGACGAGATCAATTCGTTTAATTAGTATTTTTGATTAGATTGAATAAATAATGATTTTTTTGCTAAATTTTAGCTCCAAAGGAATGACGACGTGCAAACACAAGATCCGCAAATAGAAATCAAAGTTTCTAAACAAGCACTCATTTTTATTCTTGGTTTGATTTCAATGTTGATGCCATTATCCATTGATATGTATTTGCCAAGTATGCCAACTATTGCCGAAAAATTTAATGTTGCTGACTCCACTGTACAATTAACGATAAGTTGTTATTTATTAGGATTTTCACTAGGCCAACTTTTATTTGGCCCCCTAACCGATAGCTATGGACGACGAAAAGTTTTAACTTTTGGGCTAATTATCTTCATCATTGCTGCATTATGTTGTGGTCTAGCTGCTAATATAAATCAATTAATTACTGCCCGCTTTTTTCATGGCATAGCGGCATCGGCAACTACCATTGTCATTAATGCATTAATGAAAGATATTTATCGTGATCGTGATGAGTTTTCAAAAATGATGTCTTTTGTCATGCTCATCTCCAATATTGCCCCACTACTTGCACCAATTATTGGCGGTTTTATTCTATTTTGGTTTGACTGGCAAGCAAACTTTTATGTTCTTAGTTTAATGGCTATCATCTGCCTAGGCTTGGTAACAATCAATATCCCAGAAACCTTAGCCAAATCGAAACGTGATAAATTTAGCATCATTAGAATTTTAAGTAATTTCATTGCATTATTTAGACATAGGCAAGTATTTACTTATATGATGATTGGCGCATTTTCTGGAGCAGGACTATTCTCATTTCTCAGTCTGGGGCCATTTGTTTATATTAATTTACATGGTGTTGCTTCAATCAATTTTGGTTATTACTTTGCTATAAATATTTTAGTTATGATATTTATGAACACCCTAAATAGCCGTCTGGTACGACGAGTTGGCTCGATAAAAATGATACAATTAGGATTATTAATTCAGTTTGTAATGACAATTGGTATGGCAATTACCAGTATATTTTACTTAGGATTTTTCTTTTTAGTCATATTTATTGCTGGTTATATCGGTTGTATTTCAACCATAGGAGGGAATTGCATGGCGGTAATTCTTGATTGTTATTCTCATATCGCCGGAACCGCATCCTCACTTGCAGGCACGATTCGCTTTGCGGTTGCCGGCGCTATTGGTGTTTTACTTTCTACACTCGTTTCAACACAGACTACAACCTCAGTTACGAATAATTTAACTGAATGGTTGATGGTTGGTTCAATGGTGATCTGTAACTTCTTAGCCGTCGGTTTATTTTTGAGTGTTAGAAATATAACAAGGAAAAAAATATGATTTATCAACTAGGTAACTTGAAACCACAAATTAATCCAACTTGCTTTATTGCTAAATCTGCCGATATTATTGGTGATGTGGTTTTAGATGAAAATGTATCTATCTGGTTTAATGCAGTTTTACGTGGTGATATCGCCAAGATACATGTTGGTAAAAATAGTAATGTCCAAGATAACACTACTATTCATATTGAAACTGATGTCCCATGTATTATTGGTGAAAACGTGACAATTGGCCATAACGTCATTTTACATAGCTGCACGGTCGAAGATAATGTATTAATTGGTATGGGTAGCACAATTTTAAATAATGCTAAAATTGCCAAAAATTGCTTAGTAGGCGCTAACTCGCTGGTTACTCACAGCTTACCATATGAAGAAGGTTGCCTAATTATGGGATCTCCAGCTAAAATTATTCGTAAATTGACTGAGAAAGAAATTCTAGCCAACATTACAAATGCTCAACACTATGTATTAAATGCGCAAAGATTTAATCAAACCTTGATCGAATTGAATTCATATCAATAAATTACTTTTTATCTCTCATTCACGCTATAAGTGGGTTTAATTTATGATAAAATAGCTAAAATTTTAATTAAAATAGCTTTTAGGTACGTGTTTGAAAAAATTTAAAATTACTAGAAGACAGATTATTATTCAATTAATTCTATTAACATTAATAGGATTGTCTGTTTGTTTATTTTTATCACTTTTTACTTACAACCCCTCGGATCCGGGTTGGTCACGTACGGCTTGGCATAATTCTATTAGCAATTTTGGTGGTTATATTGGTGCATATGCTGCTGATATCGTATTTCAATTTTTTGGACTGATTGCTTATAGTTTACCTATTATTATTATTTTCTTTTGCTTACAGTTAATGGGCTATTTTTATCGTCATAGTAATGGACCAATTAACTATTTCAGTGTTTCATTTCGAATTATTGGTATATTAGCTTTTGTACTTAGTTGTTGTGGTTTTTTTACCTTAAATATTCGTGACCCAGAACAATTCCAAGCCGGTGGTTATCTAGGCTCAATAGTTATTGAAAGTTTGTTACCAGTTATGAGCAGCTTAGTAACCTCTTTAGCTTTACTAGCAACAACCTTAGCTTGTGTTACATTATTGACTGGCTTTTCTTGGCTTTATCTATTTGAAAAAATCGGGGCGTTAGTTATGTTAATACTATCGCCAATAAAATGGTTATTTACGCCAGATAAAGTGACACAATCAGTTGAGCAAAATCAAAATGATGAAGCATCTATAGAAGAAAAAGAACCACAGATTGATTTACATCTTGATATGGATGGTAGTAGCCAAGATAGTCTTGAACTAACCAACTTGGCTACGAATACTGCAGAAATAGCCGCTAAAATAGATACGGAAAAAGCCGAATCAACAATAGATCCAGATCCGATTTCATTACAAAATGATGAAAAATTCATAAAAACGGCAGCACAATTATTACAAACGATCGAAGCTAACACTACAACTACAGACGAAACTCATGATGTAACTGAAAAGGTAAACAAAAAAGACCTTGATCCTGACGCAATATTAGCGCGAATGGAAACCATTTTAAAAAATATGAATGAAGGTGGTACAGTTAATTCTACTAATTTGGCGGAATCTAATGAGCAAAAGGATAGTCAAGATATCATTCAACCATTCGAAGAAGATAAATACACGATTGCCGATGCGCCAAGTAAACCGTTATTTACTATGGAACATCATGAACCTGAAATAGATATAAATCATCCTACTTTTAATAACGAGAGTGTGATAGAACCAACTGTAATAAAACCAGTTGAGGATGAAATATCACTAAGCATTACCCCAGAATATAATCATTATCAAACCAATGATATTCCAGACAACTTTGAGATACCTGAGGATGTTGATATCTCACTTCTTAAACAAGAAAATCCTACTATAGACGATATTTATTTAAATGATGTTGCTATCGAAGAAACGACACAACCACTAATCTCTTTAACTCAAACGGCACCGATTATCGATGAAAATACCGAAGAAGATAATGAAGATGAGGGAGAAAGCTTAATTCATCCGTTATTACAACGTAATGATAAACCTTTACCCAAGCCAACTACCCCATTACCGTCGTTAAGTTTATTAACGCCACCACCAACGACACGAATTGAAGTTGATCATGTTGCCTTAAATGCAATGTCACAGCAAATTGAAAAAAGTTTATCGGATTATCGAGTAAAAGCACGCGTTGTTGATTATTTACCAGGCCCAGTGATTACGCGGTTTGAAATTGAACTAGCTCCGGGTATTAAAGCAGCCAGAATATCAACACTGGATCGAGATTTAGCTCGTTCCTTATCTATGCCATCAGTGAGGGTTGTAGAAGTAATACCTGGTAAACCTTATGTCGGTATTGAATTACCTAATCAAAATCGACAAACCGTTTATTTCAGAGAAGTATTAGATAGTCCACAATTCAAAAACGCTCAATCTCCACTTACTGTCGTTTTAGGAAAAGACATTGCTGGACAATCGGTGGTTGCTGATTTAGCAAAAATGCCTCACTTATTAGTCGCAGGGACAACAGGTTCAGGAAAATCGGTTGGTGTTAATGCCATGATATTAAGCATTTTATACAAATCACAACCGGAAGATGTTAGGTTCATCATGATTGATCCTAAAATGTTAGAGCTCTCTATCTATGAAGGAATACCACACCTATTAACTCAAGTCGTCACCGATATGAAAGATGCGGCAAATGCGCTTAACTGGTGTGTGAATGAAATGGAAAAACGCTATCGATTAATGTCAGCGTTAGGGGTGCGTAACATTGCTGGTTTTAATGAGAAAATCAAGCTCGCTGAAGAGATGGGGCGACCAATTCCTGATCCACTTTGGAAACCAACCGATAGTATGGATCTAGAAATGCCGACGCTTGAAAAACTTCCATATATTGTGGTTATGGTTGATGAATTTGCCGATTTAATTATGGCTGTTGGTAAAAAAGTTGAAGAGTTAATTGCTCGACTAGCACAAAAAGCCCGAGCTGCAGGTATTCATTTGGTACTAGCAACTCAAAGACCTTCTGTTGATGTTATTACCGGTTTAATTAAAGCTAACATACCAACCCGTATTGCATTTACAGTTTCAAGTAAAATTGACTCACGAACCATTTTAGATCAAATGGGTGCGGAATCTCTGCTTGGTATGGGGGATATGCTCTATTTAGCACCTAATAGCTCTATTCCTGTTCGTGTTCATGGCGCTTTTGTCCGTGATGAAGAAGTTCATGCCGTCGTACAAGATTGGAAAGCCCGTGGTAAACCTAAATATATTGAAAATGTAACAGTCTCAACTGATGATAGTGAAAGTGGTAGCTTTGATACTATTGATGAAGAACTCGATCCACTATTTGATCAAGTGGTTTCTTTCGTCATTGAAACACGTAGAGCATCAATATCCAGTGTCCAACGTAAATTTAGAATTGGTTATAACCGAGCCGCACGAATTGTGGAACAAATGGAAATGGAAGGCATTATAAGTGCACCTGCCCATAATGGTAATCGAGAAGTACTTGCTCAAGCATCTCATAATGATTATTAAGCTTAATTGTAAAGGCAGCCTATTCCATGAGTAATTATTTATCGCAAGTAATTAGCTTAGAATCGAAATTGATAAGTGAAAATTTTCTGAGCTCACCGACAATATTAGCGGTACAAGCATTAATTAGAGAGATCTGCTTATCACCCAAACCTGGATTGGTTGATATGAACAATAATGGCGCACATCACGATATGAGTTTTCAAACATTCATAACAAGTATTAATGCCATTTCAAATTGGTTTGAACGTTTTTATCATTATGGAAAACATAATGCCAACGTTGCAGCACCTGATTTTTTAGCAAATATTCGACCAATTGGCCTTGAATGTGAAACAGCAATGTTTAGTGCAACTAAACAGATTAATACGCATAAAGGTGGAATATTTGCCTTTGGTCTATTACTAAGTGCCATCGGTAAATTAGAGCAACTTAAATTAAAAACTACTACTCCGATGATCTGTAATGAGGTAGCCAATATTTGCCACGGTATGGTTAATAAAGAATTATCACAAAATAATTGCAGTCATTCAGTAGGAGAACGACTTTATAAACAACATAATCTTACTGGTGCAAGAGGCGAAGCTGAATCAGGATATACAACCGCACGTGAGATATCATTACCAATTTATCAAGACATGTTGAATAGTGGCTATGATGAAGAATCAGCCCTATTACAAGCAATGCTATACTTATTAGCTTACAATCAAGACACAAACCTAGTTTCTAGAGGAGGACTGGCCGGATTAGAATTCGTGCAAAATGAAGCAAGATATTTAATCCAGCAAGGTGGCGTTTTGCATCCAAATGGACTAGAAATGATTGCTAAGTTAGATGATGAACTGATAAAACGCCACCTAAGTCCTGGTGGCTCAGCGGATCTTATCGCAGTTACATGGTTTTTATCTCATTATGCAGCTCAAAATTAACTAATTTTGCTTATAAAAGTTCTAATAAAAATTGATGGTTAAGCGGTAACCAATAAATTATTGATAAAAGCACCGTGACGATTGTCACGCCAGCTAAAGTAAAATAAACGGCCGTTATTAAGCATCATTTCAGGTTCATTCACTAACCCAAAATTAATAATGTAGTCATTCATTGTGTAAATATCCTAAGATAATCTAAATTAAAGCACTTCATACTTCAGTCTATCTCACACTTTATTTAATTACTAACTACGACGAGAACATTTTAATAACAGAAAAAATAAAAAATTAAATAATTATAACTAGAGTACTCATTATTGGATCGATAAAAGTATTGTAGTTGATAGCTATATTTCTGATCGAATTAAGCTAGGAAACAAAAGGTGATAATTAAAAAACAACCAACATAATCTTAATAATGATTAAAAAAGTAAGCGCTAACCAATATATAAGTAATAATTATCAATAAATTTATTACTATAAAATAAAGTATTTAATAAAGAATAATAGATATATTGCGCATACACAGAAAAAGAAAAAAGTTATTAAAATTTCTCTTAGCTTATTTGATTTATGCACTTTTATATACCAACAATTATCCTATTTACCAACATTTCTCATTAAATTATTTGGCAATAGTTAAGACAAACTTGTCTAAACTTATAAACTATGCTAGCTTGCAACACTCAATAAAATTGACAAAAATTAAGTTTAATTGAAAAAAATTAATATTATCAATTAATTTTATTTTTAATTGATATTAAGGTGATAATTTTTAGTGTGTTTAGTTTTTTTCAACGTATAACCATTCTTTAAGTAATGGAGAAAATAATGGACTATCCCCAAATAGCCCAACAAATTTTACAATTGGTGGGCGGTAAAGAAAATATTATTAATTTTACCCACTGCTTTACTCGATTACGCTTCCAATTACACGATAACCAAACCGCTAATCGTGAAAAATTATTACAAACAGAAGGTGTAATTTCTGTTGTTGAAGGGAGTGGACAATATCAAGTGGTTTTAGGTAATAAAGTCACTAAAGTTTATGAGCAATTAGTCTCATTCGTCGGTGATGTAAAACGAAATAATCAAACAGAACCTAAACTATCTTTAGCTGTAAAAATACTTAATGCTTTTGCCGCTATTTTCACACCAATTATTCCGGCTATCGCAGCATCAGGAATGCTAAAAGGAATTCTAGCTATTGCCGTTATGATTGGTAACTATTACTATCAGACTGATATTAAAAGCTATAACACCTATACTATTTTGCATGCGGCATCAGATGCAGTTTTCTATTTTATGCCAATTATATTAGGTTACACTGCGGCTAGAGTCTTCAAAGCTCATGAATTTATTTCCATGATTATTGGTGCGACTTTATGTTATCCATCAATCGTCAATTTAATGACCAGTAACACCGAGGTAACGCTGTTTGCAATCGAACTCACCAAAGCTAGTTACACATCAAGTGTTATACCTATTATATTAGCGGTGTTCATTTTAAGTTATGTACAAAGATTTCTAGATTATATTATTCCAGAAGTGTTAAAAATCATCATGGTGCCTACATTTTCATTGCTCGTCATGATTCCAGCTACATTACTTATTTTCGGCCCAATTGGTATCTATATCGGCGAATTTATAAACTGGGTCTATTACTACATTATGGGAGTTAGTCCTATCTTATTAGGTGCATTTATTGGTGGTGTATGGTGTATTTTAGTTATCTTTGGTGCCCACCGCGCTATCGTACCAATCGGCATTAATGATGTCGCCCAAACAGGACATCAAAGTTTACTTGCTTTTGCTGGTGCAGCTAATTTTTCACAAGCCGGCGCTGCTTTAGGTGTATTTTTTAAAACTAAAAATAAGAATCTAAAAACAGTTGCTGCTTCAGCGACAATAACCGCCTTATTCGGTATTTCCGAACCGGCTATTTATGGAGCAAATCTTAGATTGAAAAGACCAATGGTTTGTGCAGTTATATGTGGTGCACTCGCTGGTGGTTTAATGGGCTGGGGAGGTTCTTATGGAACCGCTTTTGCCAATCAAGGCGTACTGACAATACCAGTTTATGCTGAAGCCGGAACCAAAGCTTTCTTATGTTACTTAATTGGTATAGGTTTCGCTTTTTTTGGCTCATGCATTATGACGATGCTTGTTGGCTTTAACGATATCGCAAATGAAGAAGAGTCAAAGACAATTCAAACCTCATCTAGCCAACCATTAACAAATGATACAACCATTCTATCGCCAGTTGCCGGCGAAGTTATTGCGCTAAATCAAGTTAAAGATGAAGTATTTGCTTCAGGATCGATGGGCAAAGGAGTAGCAATTTACCCTAAAGCTGGTGAAATCTTTGCCCCAGCAGATTGTACCATTACCGTACTCTACCCTACTTTACATGCAATTGGCCTAAAATTAGATAACGGTATTGAGCTACTGATCCATATTGGTATTGACACAGTTAACTTACAAGGTAAATATTTTCAGTCTTATGTAGAAACTGGTCAACATATTACTAAAGGAAGCAAAATTGTTTCCTTTAATATCGAAAAAATCGAACAACAATTTGATTTAACAACTTCGATTATTGTGGTTAATTCAGATCAATATAAACATATAGATTATTGTCAACTAACTCATGTTAGTAATAATGACAATTTATTATTTATTCAAGTTTAGAGGTTTAGTTATGAAAGCTTTTGCTAAGGATTTTTGGTGGGGAGCATCATCTTCTGCATTTCAAATTGAAGGTGGGTGGGATGCGGATGGGAAAGGAATGACCGTTGCCGATTACAATTCATTTCAACGCTCTGCAATACAAGCCGATAGTAAAGTAGCCAGTGATTTCTATCATCATGTTGAAAGTGACATTGCTTTATTTAAAGAGTTAGGACTAAAAACTTATCGTTTTTCTATATCATGGGCGCGTATTATCCCCGATGGTGATGGTGAAATAAATCAAGCAGGCATTAATTTCTACAACAAAGTCATCAATGAATTAATCAAGAACGATATCATTCCGTTTATTACTCTTTATCATTTTGATTTACCATTCGCCTTAGTTGATAAATATAATGGTTGGCAAGATCGTCGTTGTGTTGATGCATTTAGACGTTATGCGCAAATATGTTATCAAGCATTCGGCGATCGAGTAAAACATTGGCAGATTAATAACGAACAAAATCTGATGATCCGTGTTAACGAAAGAATGAACATGTATAAAGTTGCGGCTCATGAGGTTGAAAAAGTGAGAGCTCAAATGGATTATCATATGTTTGTTGCTCATGCAATGGCAACCAATGACTGTCATGAACTAATTTCAGGTAGTAAAGTTGGGCCAGCGATATCATCAACCATGACCTACCCTGCAAGTAACAAACCCATGGATGTTTGGGCAGCCAAAATGAATGACAATTTCAAAACCAACTATGCACTTGAAATGTACTGCTTTGGTGACTATCCTGGGTATTATAAAAATTACTTAAATCGTTGTGGTATCTATCCTATTACTCAACCAGAAGATGCGCAAATTTTAAAACAAGCTAAGCCAGATTTTATCGCCGTAAATTATTATCGGACGTTAGTGGCTAGTTACCTACCAGAAGATGATAGCCATCCGTTTGGTAGCAAAGAAAAAGATATCGATTTTGATCTTTATGGTTATTTCAAGATCGAGAAAAATCCAAATTTGGTCACCTCAACTTATGGTGCACAAATTGACCCTATGGGTCTAAGACTGGTATTAAATGAATATTATCGCCAATATCGTTTACCACTGATCATTACAGAAAATGGCTTAGGTACACCAGATATTTTAACTGCTGACAATAAAGTACATGATGATTATCGCATTGATTATATAAAATCGCATATCTTAGCTTGTCATGATGCGATTGAAGATGGTGTTGAGTTATTTGGATATTGTCCATGGTCAGTTATCGATTTACTA
The DNA here is from genome assembly GCF_030758615.1 of Gilliamella apis. Lineage (NCBI taxonomy): Bacteria > Pseudomonadati > Pseudomonadota > Gammaproteobacteria > Orbales > Orbaceae > Gilliamella > Gilliamella apis. Next base: position 846,795 of record NZ_CP132381.1, on the reverse strand, counting down.
AGTTCACATCAAGGTTTCAAAAAACGTTATGGCTTTGTCTATGTCGATCGAGATGATCATGATTTAAAAACAATTAATCGAATTAAAAAAGATAGTTTTTATTGGTATCAGCAAGTCATCAAAGATAACGGTATTAAATAATAATGCAAAACTAAACATGATGGGCGCTAAAAGGCCCATCATAATTTATTTAAATACTGCTAATTGACTAGATAAGTTACCTTATGTGCCTCTGTCGGTAACGGTACTTGCCATTTAGAAAGCATTTGAGTAATTTTCTTGTTTGGCAAGCTAGTATCTCGACTTGAATTACGTTGATATAATGTTGTTTCTGACTGCTCAAGATAAACAATTTCAACTTCGGCATGGTAAGCATAAAGTAAATCCAATGCTTTTTCTCGCATATCTCGTGATAAGTGAGTAGCATTCCAAATAAATGACTGATTCTCTCTTAAGTATTGTTTTACCTTTGCTAATACAAATTGAATCACTAAACCTTCATTTTGACCATGCTTCAATTTAAGTTGATTACGAGCATCATCATATGATGCAACCGGTAAATTTGGATAGTATTTACTTATCCAGCTATTTTTACCTGATGCAGGCAACCCCGATAGTAAGATGACTTTAGGCCCTTTTTGAGGATATAACGCATAATCAGGTAACACATTGCTACCTCGAAAATATTGTATTCGCGTATAATCATCAATAAATTGCCGTGGTTGATATAAACACTGTTCTTCTAAAGCTAATTGTTTGAAGAGTTCAACTTCATCAACCATTCGAGCTTTATCAGCACTAATACGACCCAGTATATCTGCTTTAGCTTGCATACATAACATCCAAACAGGAAGTTGCCATGAAAGCCGATGAATTAACCATTGCGGTGATTTATAGTTATTATCATCACTTAAAGCATAAAATGGTATTTGATGCACTCGGATAATTCGACAAATTTTTTCCCGTAATTCAAAAGGAACGCCATTTCGCCATAATAATATTCGACTACTTATCTCGCCTTTTTGCGAATGTCGTGGTTGTGAAATTCGACCACTTATTTCATCAATAATTGTCGTTTCTGGTTTGGCAATATCATGTAATAAAGCAGTCATAAACAGTACAAACTTATCTTCATCAGAAGATGCTGCAAAATCATCTTGAGCAATTAAAGCCCTTAATACCATTTGAGTATGAATCCAAACATTTCCTTCACCATGATAAATCGGATCTTGTGGTGTAATAGTCAATTTATTCAACTCAGGAATACAGTCTAACCACTGGTCAAAGTTATCTTGGCTGATACTGTAGGCGATCTCTTGTTGTAACTGTGAATAACTCATAAATCACCTCCAAATACTAAGCCACTATTCCAATTTATTGTTAGTTGTGGCGAATAAAGCTCAACATTGTTAGCTAATTGATTAGGAATAAATGGTTGTTGTAAATGATGTTGCCCAGCATCTAATATAGCTTGCACAAAATCCTGCCTAACCCACTTCAAACGACCAGTTGTAGTATTTGCTGATTCGATTTTTAAATATAATCCTTCCATCAAATCAGAGTTATCACACTGTTGCCAAGCTTTGATTAAATCAAGCTTTTCTTGTGTGACAATTTTTTCAAAACAACTTCGCCAGTCAATTGTTTTAGCTAAAGAATTTTTCACGAGTGCTAATAAATCACTTAATTTTTCTGGTGCAATTCCCATAAACAATACAGGAACAGATAAAATAGGACCATCGGCCAATAATTCATGACGCTTTCGAGTCGATAAGAAACAATTATTATGCCTATCCCAAACATCAAATTCACAAAAATAATGTGGTAATGCATCATAAAAAATAGCGTGTTTTTTATGTAGCCACTCACCATACATAATATAGCGATCTTCTAAACGTTCAATTAACCAGCCTTCATGGACCGTTGCCCAATGTTTAAATAGATTAAATTGACGTTCGCGACTCCCTCCTATTAAGTAATGGCCACGTGATTGTAGTAATAGTTCACCACTTTCTGAAAAACTGATTGCACAGTTGGCCCCATCAAGTTTTTCTTCAACCACAATATATTGCCCTGCTAACTGATCGTAAGGTAGCTGTCCATGCTCACTATCGCCAAATTGTAAACGTGAACTTTGCAAATGTGGAGTTCGTGGGTATTTAATTAATTCTAAGTTTTGAATATAAGTTTCCATTGTCATTTTGTTTTCTCCAAAAAATTAGGGAAAACCGACAAGGCGAAGATCTATAGATTGAACTGCAACGTAGACGCTTTAGAAAAAGCTAAAAGACAATAAAATAGAAGATACCATGTCGGCATTAAGATAAAGTGTTAAATACAGGCATTTTGCCACCTCACAAAAAATATAAATATTAGATTAAAAAAACGGCGCCATTATCTTTTTCAGCAGATCTATTGTCAAGTGAAATTGGATTTTTTTATATATTTAATCAGTATTAAGATTCGACAAGATCATTATCATTGATAAATTTTGAGGTTTATATGGATGTCGAAATCGTATTATTTCCGATGACACAGTTAGCCGTTATTGAGCATTATGGCTCGCCTGAGTTAGAACATGAATCAGTGAATAAACTCATAAAATGGCGACAAGAAAATCAGCTTTTAGATAATAAATATAGAAACTACGGCATTCATTATACCAATCCAAAAACAACGCCACCGAAACAACATCATGTCGATTTAGGTATCGCTATTGATGAACCTATTACTACTAACATTTATGGAGTAATAAATAAAACGATTCCCCAACTCCGCTGTGCAAAAACCAGAGATATTGGTTCGAGATATCATAATCAAGCTATTATTTATTTACTCAAACAATGGTTACCAAATAGCGGAGAAAAACTGGGAGATTTCCCCCCAATTTTTCATTATGTCAATGTTGGTCCGACCATTAAACTAGAACAGATGATAACGGATGTTTATTTACCGCTGTTAGACCATTGATATTCATTATTTAGGTGAATAATCAGCAGCAAAATAACGCTGACTAATTTGTGCTAGTTCACCACTACTAATAATTTTTTTGATACCTTCATTGATATCTTTGGTTAATTGTTCCCCTCTACTACTTTTACTAATTAAAAGATAACTAAATGGTGAAGCAATACGATCTTCATCTTCCTTACTTAGTTCAATTATTTTTAAATTGAGATGATGTTCGCTAGTATATTGCGATAACATTACTTTATCAATTAACTGAAAATCATATTGACCGCTTTCAACATGTTGTAAAACAGGTAATAAATCAGCTTCACTATAAACAATCTTGACAGGATTATTAGGGTTTTGCTGATTATAGGTTTCTAAAGCTGTAGCATAGTTTAGTCCCGGTGATACTTCTGTCGATTTTCCATTAAGATCACTAAAACGATTTATATTATTATTATTTTTAGCTACTGCGATTACATATTGATTTTTAAAGATTGGATCGGAATAAAAATACTTCTCCTTACGTTTTTCATTCATTGCATAATTATTAGCACCAACTTGATACCTTTGAGAATCAAGTCCTGCAAGTACCGATGGAAATTCTGTAATTTCAAAATTAATTTCATATTGTGGTTGTTTGGCAAATATGGCTTTAACCACATCGATATCATAGCCAGTCAGCTCTCCTTTATCATTGACTGTCGTAAAAGGACTTGGTGCGCCTGATGTTGCAATAACGATTTTTTCTACTTTAGTACTTTGGGTGTTTTTATTTTGATTATCACATCCAATCAGTGATAAAACAGCCAAGATCAAAAAGCTATACCATTTTTTTAGATTCATAACGCCGATCCTCTGTAGTTAAAATTAGTTAATATTATTAAAATGCTAGTCAATTAGGCTATCTAAATGAATCCCATTTCTTTCATTTGCTGCCGATGATCTGTTTGATATATGGCCATACCAGTTTTCATTAAATCAAAACCTAAGTTCTTATAAAATTCAACCGTTTGAGGATGTGTATAAAGAATAATATTACAATCCTTTACTTGTTCAATAAGCTTATCGACAATTAGCCTACCATATTGCTGACCATGTAAGTGTTTAGCCAAAGCAATGTTATAAATCGCTGCCTGACAAATACCATCTGATAACGCTCTACCAACCCCCACCACATGATTATTCTCCAATAAAAAAACTACCGCATAGCTTCTTTTAAAGACTTGTTCTTGAGTTATCGCATCGAACGAACTTAAGCCATAAAATGCCAGTAAATCAGCAACTTCTTGCCAATTAATATCATCACAGTGTTGTTGAATAATAATCCCCATTAGTACCTCATTTACTGATTAAATCTCATAATCCATTTGCATTGCTGAATAATATCTAGATAAAAAATCTTTTGTTCTTTGATGAACAGGATTTAAAAAAACTTGTTTAGGCGATCCATCTTCAATAATTTGCCCTTTATCTAAGAACAAAACTCGGCTGGCTATATCATGCACAAAACTCATTTCATGAGAAACTAATATCATCGTAATACCCGATTTTGCCGCCATTTTTATCGTTGCCAATACTTCGCCGACTAACTCAGGATCTAATGCAGAGGTAGGTTCATCAAGTAATAAAACCTTAGGATTCATGGCTAACGCTCTCGCAATAGCAACCCTTTGTTGTTGACCACCTGATAGTTGTTTTGGATAGTGGTTTACTCTATCAGCAAGACCAACTTCAACTAGTTTGTCGTAAGCAATTTTTTCAGCTTTCTCTCGAGAGTATTTTTTTACAATCAGTAACCCTTCCATAACATTTTCTAAAGCATTCTTTTGTGGAAAAAGATTAAACTGTTGAAAAACCATCGCTGTTTGTTGACGAAATTTAACAATTTGATCTCGTTTAGATTTACTGACATCAAACGACATGTTATCAATAGTGATATTACCAGCTTGAGGTTTTTCCAATAAATTTAAACAACGTAAAAGGGTCGATTTTCCTGCTCCCGATGCGCCAATAATTGCAACGATTTCATGTGCTTTAATAGCAAAATTAATTTGATTTAAAATGCAATTACCATGAAAAGATAAAGTGAGATTATTAACATGAATCATAGCCATTTCCCTCTTCGGTAACTTGGAGTATTTTTATCTTCACTAATCGTTAATCGGTTCTCTAAATATTTGACTAATAATTCAATTAATATGGTTAATGCCCAATAAATTAGAGCCAGTGAAATATAAACTTCAAAATAACGATAGCTATGACCAGCTAAAGTTTTACCTCTACCAGTCATTTCAGTTACCGAACAAACAAATGCCAATGAAGTTCCTTTTAGTAATCCGATTAAAGTATTACCTAAGTTAGGCAGTGCAACTATAAATGCTTCAGGAATAACAATACGACGTAAAACTTGACTATATGTCATACCTAACGATTGTGCAGCTTCGATTTGCCCCTTATTTACAGATTGTAATGCGGCACGAATTGTTTCAGAGTTATAAGCTGCTTCATTAAAAGAAAAGGCTATCAATACAAACAATATTGCCGGAAGCCCATTAATATTAAAATCTGTATCAAAAAAGTAATTAACATAACGTAATAAAATTGGTAGGCCATAAAAACTTAAATAAAGTTGTACCAATAATGGGGTTCCTCTTATAAATGAAACAAATACCGCTGCTATTTGCGTTAATATCGGTATTTTATTCATTTTAATTATTGCAATAACTAGACCTAATATTACGCCAAGTAACATCGAAAAGATGGTGATAAAGAGTGTTACTGGCAAATAAGCCAATAACGTCGGTATTTGGGTGAAAATCAATCCAAAATCAATAATATTTGGCATCTGCATTATCCCAATATTAAAATTAATTAACTAAATTGTTTATCTCGATTATGTGGTGTTTGCCAATTACTAACATCAGGTCCTAACGGCAAAATATCATAAGGATTATGGGCGTTATTACTCAAAAAATAACCTTTTTTAATCGCCTCAAAATCAGTCGTATTGCCAAAAGCGGGAATTTGATAGAGATCTCGGGCATAACCCCACAAATTAGGATAATCGATAATTCGATTTCGATTAGTGTTGAATGCAGCGTAATAGGCAACATCAAACCTAGCCAAAGTGACATATAAACGGATATCTGAATCAGTGATGTTATCACCAAAAAGATAACGAGATTTGCTTAATCGTTGTTCTAATTTATCTAACTGGTTAAAAACGAGATGGTAAGCATGCTCATAAGCTGGTTGTGATCGAGCAAAGCCTGCTTTATAAACGCCATTGTTAACTTCATGAAATATCACATCATTCAATTTATCAATTTCAGTACGTAAATGTTCTGGATAGAGATCTGGTGCACCAGCTTTATGAAACGGCTTAAAAACAGTTTCCCAATAGTTAGTTAATCTAAAATAATCGTTGTTAACAACTTTGCCAGTTTTTACGTCTACTACGGTAGGAACTGTTGCTCGCCCATTATATTCTGGATCGGTTTTAGCATAAAGTTCCGGTAAATAACGAATCCCTAACACCGGATCAACGCCATTGGGATCAAGTGAAAACTCCCAACCATGTGGTGTTCTTATAGGAGAAACCTTACCTACACTAATAACATCCTCTAAACCCAATAACTTGATGGCTATCATTTGGCGATGGGCCCAAGGGCAAATTGCAGCCCAAATCAGTCGATAACGACCTGCTTCAACAGGTAACAAGCCAGGTTCATTACCAAAGGGAGTGTCAAATCGGTTAGTTTGACGGACAAAAGCACCATCTTTACTGATTTCATTATTTTCAGTCGTTACTACTTTTCCTATAGACATACGCTTACTCCTATTCTTTGATACTGCAATTTAAATCATCCAACAATTGGATTAATTCAATCTAGCATCAAATATTTAGGCAATAAAATAATCAATAAGCATATTTATATAATCATAAATTATATAACGTAGGATTAATAACCAACTTTGCGAAAAAAATTACTTTCCTAATCTTTTATAAAGCCTTTCAGGACGACCTATTTTGCCATGGTTAAGCTCAACCGTTAATAATTTAGTTTGCACACAATATTCTAAATATCGTCTAGCGGTGGTTTTACTAATATTGGCTTTTTCGACAATTTGATCTACTGTTTGCGGTTCATTTGTTTGCATAAATAGATCTTTAACTTTTTGTAAGGTAATTTCTTCAATACCTTTGGAGTGGCGATTAATATCAACAAAGTCTTTAGTTTGTAGATTAAAAAGTTCATCAATACGTCTTTGATTCACATGTTTTTGCAAACTTTGACGATATAAAAACAGTTCAAAACGTTCAAGTGAATGTTTTAAGCGCTGATAAGATACCGGTTTGATTAAATAATCAAAAGCGCCAAAACGTATCGCTTTACTACAGGTATCCATATCACTCGCAGCAGTAATAAAAATAACATAACAATCTAAATTATTATTAATAATATATTCAAATAATTCAATTCCTTTTCCATCAGGTAGGTAATTATCTAATAAAATTAATGTTGGTTTTAATTTTTCAACCATCACTTTCGCTTCTTCCAAAGTTGCAGCGATTCCAATAACTTCTACTTTGGTGTCTCGTTGAATAAATTCGGCATTTAATTCAGCTAAAATGGGCTCATCTTCAACAATAAGAACTTTAATTGTATCTTCTTTTATTTCATACATACTTTATTCACCTCTGTTAACTACTTTGGTATAAAAACAGAAAAAATCGTTCCATAAGGTTCATTATCTTCAAATGTGATATATCCGTTAGCTTTTTTCACATATGTAGAAACTAAATGTAAACCTATACCATGTTCGTTCGAATTTTGTGAGGTTACCCCCGGTTGGAAAATTGAATTGCGGATTTTATCGTCTATACCACAACCCTGATCACTGACTTCTAAAACAATTTCATCGGTTCTATCACTTAAAAATAGATGGATAGATTTATCACCTTGATTATTTTTTAAACACGCATTAAAGGCATTGTCCAATAAATTACCTAATATCGACATAAATTCGGCTTCAGTTATCTTGGAAGGCAATGCTTCTAAATAGCAGGCGGGATCAAAAAACAATTTTAAGCCAATTTCATGCGACTTAGAATATTTACCAATTAATAAACCACAAATAGCCGGAACCTGAAAATGGCTGGTAATGAAATCTAGATTTTGTTGATTATCAGCAGAATGTAGCGCAATAAATGATTCCGCTTCTTCATATCGTTTCATATAAATTAAACCTGATAACGTTGCCATCCAGTTAAGGTGTTCATGTCTTAAGGCGCGCAAATTATCCACATACTGCGTAACTTGAGTTAATTGCATACTTAATAAATTAATATCATCATAATTTCGGAAGGTGATCACCCATCCTTGAATTTCATCATCAACAATTACGCGAATACGATTAGCAATAACGATAATATTATTGAAATAGCAAATATGGTCATGAACATCTTTAGTCTGATTGGTACTACCATAAAGAAAATCCGTTGATTTAATAAAATTAGATAAATCATGATTAAGCAGACTATTATCATCGATATCAATATTTAACATACGCCTTGCTGATTGGTTGATATTGATAATCTTATAATCAAGATCAATGGCAATAATACCTTCAAATATTGATTCCATTATTGATTTCTGACTCTTTACCAATAGTGCAATTGCTTGAGGTTCTAAATTAAACATCTGTTTTTTGATAGCTCTAGCAAAGCATAAAGAAAATATAAACAGCGCAAAGAATAAAAATGAACAAAAAATAATGAATGGAATAAATTGTTTTATATGTGACGCATAAATATCATCTACCATATAACCAACCGAAACAATACCAATTACTTTTCCATTGCTAATAATCGGCGCTTTACCTCTTAGGGCTAAACCTAAAGATCCTTGACTTATTGTGGTGCTACTAATACCACTTAACACCTCCTGATTGTCATCACCAACCATGGGTAAATATATTGAATTATTAGCCGTATGAAATAACCGATAAGCTTTAGCATCACCTATAACAATATAACTCGCATCACTTTGTTCAAAAATATCTGAAACAAGTTTAGCGATTTGTTCAGTATCTTTATCTTCTACATATTTTATTAAGCTAGGAATCACAGCTAACTCTTTCGCCTGAATTTGAGCTTTTTCGCCTAAACTACGATATAAGGCATTTTCTGTCACATTCCATATGTAGCTTTGCAGCAATGCTAAAACCACCAATGAAAAGATTAAAAGAGATAAAAATAATTTTGTCGTAAATGACAGATGTATTCGTTTTCGCATTTTTATACTTAATAAATAATTGCTGTATCTGCTGAGGAGTGTAACACAGCATAAAAAAACTTAGAGCCTTTAAAACCATAAAAACCACACTTAATTTATGATTTATATCACAAAATTGATATTAATATTTTGTCACCATATGCGCCATTAAAACAAAGCAAATTTATTTTGGAGATAAAAAAAATATGGTGGATTTCAATTCAGTTGAAAAAACGCACAACAACAATGAAAAACATGAGATAAAACACGAAGATCAAACGAAAAAGTTTTGGCCATACGGATGGTGGAAACTTATGGATGATTATAAAATCGGTGTAATTCCTTTACCATTATTTATTATCGCGGGTATTCTTATCTTTGCTGAAGTATTAGTAACAGGTAAATTACCAAGTGAAATAGTTGTTATGGTAGTCACATGTGCTTTCTTTGGTTTTCTTTGTGGTGAAATAGGTAAACGTTTACCAATTGTTGGAAAAATGGGGGCAGCAGCAATTTGTGCAACCTTTATTCCATCAGCTCTAGTCTATTATGGCATTCTGCCTACTCCTGTGGTACAAGCAACAACCAAATTCTATAAAGATACTCACATTTTATATCTTTATATCTGCTGTATCATCGTTGGTAGTATTATGAACATGGATAAGAAAACGCTTATTCAAGGTTTCTTAAAAATCTTCGGACCAATGGTATGTGGTGAAATTGTTGGTATGCTAGTTGGTGTTGGTGTGGGTTATTTATTAGGCTTATCACCATTTGAAACATTCTTCTTCTTAGTATTACCGATCATGGCTGGTGGTGTTGGTGAAGGCGCAATTCCATTATCAATCGGATATGCATCTATTTTAGGTATGGAACAAGGTGAAGCACTAGGTCGAGTATTACCAATTGTTATGTTAGGTGGTTTAACCGGTATTATTTGTGGTGGTATCCTTAACCGTATTGGTAAAGCTTATCCTCATTTAACTGGTAATGGTCGCTTGTTACCAGCATCAGAAGATGAACAAATTATCAACAAAACGGCTAAAACAGAGTCGGTTATTGATGTGACAACTTTTGCATCTGGTGTATTATTAGCCGCTATCCTTTATATGGTCGGTATGATTGGCCACAAAGTAACCGGTATTCCAGCACCTGTAGGGATGCTATTTGCCGCAGTATTTGTTAAACTAGTATCAGGTGTTTCACCAAAAGTACTAAGTGGTTCGCAAGTAGTTTACAAGTTCTTCCAAACATCTGTAACCTATCCTATTTTATTCGCTGTGGGCGTGGCAATCACACCGTGGGATAAAATCGTTGCAGCTTTCACCGTTATCAACCTAATAGTTATTGTTTGTACAGTAGTGAGTTTAGTCACAACTGGTTTCTTTGTTGCTAAAAAACTAGGTATGTATCCAGTTGATGCGGCAGTTATCTCTTGCTGTCAAAGTGGTCAAGGTGGAACTGGTGACGTTGCAATCCTGACAGCAGCAGAACGTATGGAGTTGATGCCATTTGCCCAAATTGCTACTCGTATTGGTGGTGCAATTAACGTATCAGTATCCTTACTCATTCTAGGCAATTTTTTAGTATAGTTTTTTTCAAGAGCAACCTTAGTTATTACTAGGGTTGTTCTATTTTCTTATGTAGTTTCAATAAACAGCTTTTAAGGAGTATTCATGAAGCTTGTCAGTTACCTTGTTTCTGGTCGACCAAGTTTTGGTTTATATACTGATCATGGCATCGTAGATTTAGGCCAAAAACTAGGCGATAAATATCAAGATCTAAAATCCCTTCTTTCTGATAAAGATGGATTAGCTAACGCAAAAAACTTTTTAGACTCACCTAGTGATATCGATGAACAAGCAATAACTTATTTACCGGTAATTCCAAATCCAAACAAAATTTTGTGTGTAGGAATGAATTATGCGGAAAAACGAGCAGAATTTAATGAAACTAGTTCTGCCCCAACTTTATTTGTTCGTTTTCCTGATTCTCAAACAGGACATAAGACAAATATCATTAAACCAACTATCAGCGATGAACTGGATTATGAAGGCGAATTAGCCATTATTATTGGTAAAGAGGCCTTCCGCATAAAATCAGAAGAAGCCTTATCTTATATCGCAGGCTATAGCTGTTATATGGATGGTTCGATTCGTGACTGGCAATATACTTGGTACACAGCTGGTAAAAATTGGCCAAATACCGGGGCTTTTGGACCATGTTTAACAACTACAGATGAAATACCCGATCCTAAAGCGCTATCAATAGCAACTTATCTGAATGGAAAAGAGATGCAACATGATAGCATCAAGAATTTAGTACATACTGTACCTGATTTAATCTCGTATATTAGTACATTTACTAAATTATCACCGGGTGACGTTATTCTTACTGGATCACCAGGCGGTGTTGGAAAAAAACGAAATCCACCAATATTTATGCACGATGGTGATACCATTGAAGTTGAAATTACCAATATTGGTCGTCTAACTAACTTTATCGTTGAAGAAAAAAGGTAGTTATATGTACGATTTAGTTGATTACAGTGTTGTTGATATATCTAAATCTGAACAAGATTATCAAGCAATTAAGCAATTACTATTGCAATCTGACCTCGATTTAGATCCACAAGTAACAACTTTCATTGTTGCAAAACTGAATAATAATTGTATCGCTTGTGCCGGTCTTGATCACAATATTATTAAGTGTGTAGCCATTGATCCTGATTATCGCGGCAACCAACTAAATCTAACTTTAATCGACTATACGATGAAATATGCCAATGACAACGGCTATTTTCATCTATTTTTATATACTAAACCTGAAAATACCGCTTTTTTTAAAGCATGCGGTTTTTATCCTATTGTTGAAATTTCTGATTTAGTCGTATTGATGGAAAACACACCGGTTGGGATTAAACAATATTGTAAACAATTATCGCAATACCAAAAGTCTGGTAACAAAATTGGCAGTATTGTGATGAATGCCAATCCTTTTACTAAAGGTCATCAATATCTTATTGAATTTGCAGCCAATCAATGTGATTGGGTACATGTATTTGTGGTTAATGAAGATGTATCACTGTTTCCGTTTCAGGTACGTTTACAGTTAGTAAAAGATGGCACAAAAGATATTAAAAATGTTACGGTTCATGCCAGTTCGTCATACATTATTTCTAAAGCAACCTTCCCTACTTATTTTTTAAAAGATAAAAGCAAAATTGACTATGCTTATATGGGAATCGATCTGTTAATCTTCCGGAACTATATTGCTCCAGCATTAAATATCACTCACCGTTTTGTTGGTACTGAGCCACATAGTGAAGTAACTAATGCTTATAACAAAGCGATGAAATATTGGTTAGAAGATGACAAAGTTAGTTCGTCATCCAAGATTACTGTCATTGAGGTTGCTCGAAAACTCGAAGAATCAAACATTATATCAGCATCATTAGTGCGAAATTCACTGGCATTAAAAAATTATGAGCAGGTTAAGAAATTAGTTCCTTCAACAACTTGGAATTATATTTCAGCTAATTTGGATAAATTAAATATTTAATTCTTTTCAAAAGGTAAAAACATGAAAATACAAAAAGAAGCCATGGCAGGAACTCTCGAATCCAGCGATTTGTTAGTTAAAGTCATGCCAAATACTGGCATCGAAATTGTTATTAATAGTGATGTAAATAAACAATTTGGCGATCAAATTCGCGCTGTGGTTAATAACACATTAAATGAACTTAACTTAACTGATGGTTTAATCATTATTGACGATAAAGGTGCTTTAGATTGTGCAATAAAAGCACGGGTACAATGTGCTGTGTTACGCGGTGCAGAAGAAACTGAATTAGATTGGAGTAAATTACTATGAAAAAATTACGTCGCAGTATGCTGTTTCTTCCAGGTGCAAATGCAGCAATGTTATCTACATCTTTTGTCTATAAACCAGACTCAATTATGTTTGATCTTGAAGATGCTGTGTCTATCAAAGAAAAAGATTCAGCACGTCTACTCGTCGCGCAAACATTAAAATTACCTGTTTATAAAGAACATGGCATTGAAACTGTAGTTAGAATTAATGCATTAAATACACCATTTGGTCTTAAAGACTTAGAAGCCGTTGTGCGAGCTGGTGTTGATGTTGTTCGCTTACCAATGACCAATAGTGCTGAAGATATTCATGAACTTGAAGCGCATGTTGAACGAATTGAAAAAGAGTGTGGCCGAGAAGTGGGTAGCACTAAATTAATGGCTGCTATTGAATCAGCTCAAGCAGTAGTTAATGCAGTATCCATTGCCAAATCATCGCCACGTTTAATTGGTATCGCTCTTGCAGCATTTGATTATCTAGTAGATATGCAAACAGAACGCGGGGATGGTACTGAACTATTTTATGCACGCTGTGCTGTTTTACATGCTGCTCGTGTAGCCGGTATTGATGCTTTTGATGTTGTTTATTCAAATGTTAATGATGATGAAGGCTTTTTAAAAGAAGTCAGCCTAATTAAAAAATTAGGATACAACGGTAAATCATTGATTAATCCACGACAAATTGAGCTATTACATAATGCTTATGCACCTACTGCTAGTGAAGTAGAAAATGCTAAAAAAGTCGTTGAAGCCGCTGAAGAAGGTGAAAGAAAAGGGCTTGGAGTTGTTTCTTTAAATGGCAAAATGATTGATGCACCAATTATTGCTCGTGCGCAAAAAATCATTGAACTAGCTAAATACTCCGGTGTACGTAAAGAAATTTGATAGGATTGAAACATGACAACTTCTATAAACCAAAAAATTGCTGATTTATTAAAACAGCATCCTGATCTTAAAAATATCACACCATTTATTGATGCTAATGCAACCACACCTTATCTAAAAGATGAGTCTAAATATACCCGTAAATTGTGTGAGTCAATTGAGCAAGCAATAGAAAAGTGTGAACTTCGTGATGGAATGACTATCTCTTTTCACCACGCATTTCGTGAAGGCGATAAAGTTATCAACAAAGTTGTTGAAACCATTAGTAAATTAGGTATTAAGAACCTTACATTAGCTTCAAGCTCATTATTAAGCTGTAACGCAGCATTGATTCCTCACATTGAGTCTGGTGTAATTACTAAAATCTATACCTCAGGATTACGAGGAAAATTAGCTGATGCGATTTCACACGGCCTGATGGAAAATCCGGTACATATCCATTCTCACGGTGGTCGAGTCAAATTAATCCAAAGCGGAGAAATTAATATTGATATCGCATTCTTAGCTGTATCAACTGCTGACGAACAAGGTAATGCTAATGGCGTCTCAGGTAAATCACAATGTGGCGCCCTTGGTTATGCTATGGTTGATGCTCAATTTGCTAAGAAAGTGGTTTTACTTACTGAAGATATTGTTGGTTATCCTAACCATCCAGCAAGTATCCGCCAAGATCAAGTTGACTATATTGTTAAAGTTGACGAAGTTGGTGATCCAACTAAAATTAGCGTTGGTGCAGCACGTATTACCAGTAACCCTAGAGAATTAATGATTGCACGCTATGCCGCTGATGTTATCGAAAATTCAGGTTATTTTAAAGATGGATTCTCAATTCAGACTGGTTCTGGCGCATCATCAACTGCAGCGACACGCTTTCTAGAAAATCGGATGCGAGCGAAAAATATCACAGCATCATTTGCTCTAGGTGGTATCACAGCCAGTATCGTCGATCTTCATGAAAAAGGCTTAGTAAAACGTTTACTTGATACACAAAGTTTTGATGGAGCTGCAGGACAATCTTTAGGTAAGAATAAAGATCATATTGAAGTTTCAACCAACGTTTACGCTAATCCAGCCTCAAAAGGAGCAAGTGTTGATGAATTAGATATTGTCATTCTTAGCGCACTCGAAGTAGATTTAGATTTCAACGTTAATGTACTAACAGGATCTGATGGTGTTATGCGTGGTGCATCCGGTGGTCACTGTGATACAGCCGCTGGAGCAAATCTAACTATTATCGTTGCGCCACTAATTCGTAGCCGAATTCCAACGGTAATAAGAAAAGTAACGACAATTGTCACACCAGGAGAAAGTGTAGATGTGTTAGTCACTGACCATGGTATAGCGGTAAATCCTGCTCGTCCTGAAATCGCAGAACGATTAAAAGCGGCTAATTTACCCGTAATGACTATTGAAGAACTTTATCAACGTGCTATTGCATTAACAGGTGAACCAAAACCAATTGAATTTAACGATAAAATTGTTGGGATTGTTCACTTCCGTGATGGCTCAATTATTGATGTTGTTCGTCAAGTCAAAGACTAATTAACTTTGTAATAGTAATAGCATAACAAAATTCTTAGTTATGCTATTACTCAACATCATTATGAATAATCCAACATTAAGATTCGACGATGGTATTAACATAACGCTTGAGCAAATGTTAATAGCCAAAGAAAACCGTGTAAACAATCAGCAACAAGTTTTTGAGCAATACCCTTATCCGCTAATATCATTAAGTTTAGTAATACCTGGACCAATCAAGAAAAGTAGTGGCACTGTATTCTTATTTAATGAAGCTGTACAAGCTATCCATCAGATGTTAAACCAACATAATATTTCTATTATCCATGAAAAATTTTATGAAAGCATAACTGGTGATGAAGCATTATTATCAATTGATTATAACGTTGATATACTTAAACAACTGTGTATAAAAATTGAGGAGAGGCATTTTTTAGGACGATTATGGGATATTGATGTCATTGACCCTATTACACAAAAAAGTATTTCTCGGTCTAAATTCGAACATCATTCTCGACAATGTTTAGTTTGCCATGATAATGCTAAAATTTGTGGTCGTAGTAAAAGGCATTCCATTAAAGAAATCCTCAGTGCCATTGCCAATAAAGTCAATGATTATCGAAATAATTAAACGAGCTTAAATATATAGCTATCTATATTAATAGAGTCGAAAAATAAACTATTTTCCAACTCTATTGATAAATTGATGACGGTTAAATATTTGCTAACGCTTGCTCTAAATCACCAATCAGATCATCGATATCCTCGAGACCCACAGAAATACGTAATAATTGATCGGATATACCCGCTGTTTTACGTGCTTCAGCACTAATTCCTGAATGGGTCATTGTAGCTGGATGACATATTAAACTTTCTACGCCACCAAGTGATTGCGCTAAGGTAAAAATATTCAGCGCATCTAGGAATTTAGGCATATCATCGGCAGCACAAGCTAATTCAAAACTCAACAGTGAACCAAAGCCTTTTTGTTGTTTTTTGGCAATGTCATGACCTAAATTTGTTGGTAACGAAGGATGAAAAACTTTAGCAATTTTAGGATGATTAACTAAAAATTCAACGACTTTTTCTGCATTTTCTTGTTGTAATCTAACTCTTGCAGTGAGGGTTCTTAAACCACGTAATAATAAATAACTATCAAATGATGAAGTTGATGTTCCGATATTATTTGCCCACCACAATACATCTGTAGCTAATTGTTGATCTTTAAATACTACTATTCCGGCTAATAGATCTGAGTGGCCATTTAGAAATTTAGTACAAGAGTGACTAACAATATCAGCCCCTAATTCCAGTGGTTTTTGTAAAATTGGTGTCATAAAGGTATTATCAACCAGAACTAACGCACCAACCTCATGCGCCTGACGTGCAATATCAGCAATATCAACGACTCTTAATAATGGATTACTTGGCGATTCAATCAATACTAATTTAGGTTTTAAATTCAGCACTTCTTTTAAAGCGATAGGATCGGATTGGTCTACAAATTTGGTTTTAAAATAACCTTTTTGACTCAAGCTGTTAAATAATCGATAACTACCGCCATAACAATCATGAGGAGCAACAACGGTATCATTTGGGCCAAGTAAGGCTACACTGACTAGATGTATTGCTGACATACCGCAATTAGTTAAAATGGCATCGGCACCACCTTCTAATTTCGCTACCGTTTCCTCAACTAATCGTCTACTTGGATTAGATTTGCGACCATAATCAAATTTCCTTGGTGTTGCAAATGATTGATAGCGATAACACGTTGAAGGCGTAATAACAGGAACTACGCTACCAAATTGGTCATCTGTATTTAATCCACCACGAACAGCAATAGTATCTTGGCTAAGATTTTTAGATTTATGAGCCATAATAACCTTCCTACAAACCATTTTATTTATTTTTAGATTTTAGTTGTATAAGAATAACACAATAAAAAAAGACGTCAACATGTCTAGACGTCTAACTATCTTGGTGTATAGATTGCAGCTAAGCAAAAAAAACGCTAAAATTATCCACATTATTTGTGATGTAATTGATTTGGTGAATAAATGATGGAATGGAACGGCGATTATATTAGCCCTTATGCTGAGCATGGTAAAAAAAGCGAACAAGTAAAAAAAATTACAGTCTCAATTCCGTTAAAAGTATTAAAAATATTAACTGATGAGCGAACTAGACGACAAGTCAATAATTTACGTCATGCAACGAATAGTGAACTTTTATGTGAAGCTTTTCTACACGCTTATACTGGTCAACCATTGCCTTGTGATGAAGATTTACAGAAAGATCATGAAGATGGCATTCCGTTACAAGCGCAGAAAATGATGCGAGCTTTAGGTATAGATCCTGATTTAATTGATGAATGATTTAATCATAGATACAAAAAAGGCGCCTAAAGCGCCTTTTTTACAACGTAAAAATTAGTAAAACTATTTTTTACCACCAACCATTGCAAAACGTTGTTTAAATTTATCAACACGTCCGCCAGTTGCTACATCACGTTGTTTACCTGTATAGAACGGGTGACATTCACCACATACGTCAAGATGAATATCATGACCAACAGTTGAATGAGTTTCAATTTTGTTACCACAAGAACAAGTTGCTGTAATTGCAGTGTATTCTGGATGGATACCTTCTTTCATAATAAACCTCTAAAGTTTGTTCGTATCGCTATATAAATGGCTTAATCGCAAAATCTATACACCATACGAGTGTTAAATAACATGATAAGGGTGCGAATTATACGTCCTATATCAAAGATAATCAAGTAATAAAAGGCCAATCTAAACCGGCAATTGACCAATAGTGATTTGCAACTGAATCTTTTCACCATTGCGTAAGACAATTATGGGGACGATTGTTCCCGGTTTCAACTCAGCAATTTGATCCATGGTTTCAACAATCGATTTTACTGGCTTATTATCAACCATTATTAAAATATCATTAGCTTGTACACCAGCCTGCAAAGAAGGCCCTTCAGCATTAGTGACTAAAATACCTAACACTTTCGGCAGATCACTTGTATTTTGTGTTGGTGCAAATTCTAAACCATCAATGCCAATATAGCCTCGAATCACTTTGCCATCTTGAATTAATTTATTCATTATTTTAACAGCTAATGCAGTTGGAATGGCAAAACCAATACCTTCCGGCACATCATTACCTAGATTTTTGGCAAATGTCAGAGTGTTAATACCCATCAATTCACCTTTAGTGTTAACTAAAGCACCTCCAGAATTACCATGATTGATGGAAGCATCTGTTTGGATAAAATTTTGTCGACGATATGGACTGAGTCCATCACGACCAGTAGCACTAATGATACCTTGAGTAATAGTTTGCCCGATGTTATAAGGGTTGCCAATGGCTAAGACGACATCACCAATTTTCGGATCGCGGGAAGAATTAATCGGTATTCTTGGAAGATTAGATGCTTCGATTTTTAATACAGCAATATCAACTAATTTATCGGAACCAACAGGTAATGCAGCAAAAATCCGCCCATCTTGCAAAGCAACAATAATTTGTTCTGCTCCATCAACAACATGATAATTGGTAACGATATAACCAAGCTCACTCATAATAACACCAGAACCCAACGGTGTTATTGGACTATCTTGTGATTGTTTAGGTACAGAATTAATTGAGCGACTATAAATATTTACCACGGCTGGTGCGGCTATCTTTACTGCATTTGAATAACTCATAGGTTCATCATTAAAAATAGATCTTGAAAAATCAGATTGCGTTCCATTTCTTAAAGAAGGAAAAATAATGAGTAACACTATCGCTAAAACAGCACCAATTAATATTGGCCATAGAATTTTTTTAAGCATAATGGTCACTAGTAGGATGAGAATGATTAATAGGATTTTATCATATATAACGAAGGGTTAAAAAGGCGTTTTCGTCGATGCTAAGCACCGACGATATCTAGCTAAATAATTAACGTAAAATGAGATAAAGACGACTATCGCCTCTAACAATATTTAAAGCAATAGCAGAAGGATTGCTATCAATAATTGTACGTAAATCAGAAATACTATTCACTCTCGCTTTATTTACACCAGTGATTAAATCACCTTCTTGTAAACTTAATCGAGATGCAGGTGAATTTTTAGCAATACTTTCAATCAGCACACCTTTTTGGCCTTTTACCTCACCATTAGCTAAAGTTGCACCATCTAGAGCTGGATAAAGAGATTTTGCTTGAGTAGTTGATTCATCACTGTTTTTTAATTTCACCTCAACAGAAATTTCTTTTCCATCTCGAATAATACCTAACTTAACAGTACGACCAGCGCCCGTTGTGGCAATTTTAGCGCGTAACTCAGCAAAGCTCTCAACGGGTTTACCATCCATTGAGATGATTATATCTCCTGATTTTATACCAGCTTCTTGGGCTGCTGAATCAGCAATAACTTCACTAACAAAAGCACCTTTCTGTACTTCAAGATCAAAAGCTTTCGCGATATCGGAAGTTAATTCGTTACCTTTGATACCTAAAACCCCTCGTTTGACTTCACCATATTCAATAAGTTGAGAAGTTAAACTTTTAACCATATTGCTCGGTATCGCAAAACCAATACCTACATTACCACCACTTGGCGCAATAATAGCAGTGTTAATGCCAACGAGTTCACCATTCAAATTAACTAAAGCGCCACCAGAATTACCTTGGTTAATGGAAGCATCAGTTTGGATAAAGTTCTCAAATCCATTCATGTTTAGCCCACTACGAGCTAGTGCTGAAATAATACCTGATGTTACTGTTTGACCAATTCCAAATGGATTACCAATCGCAACAACATAATCACCTACTCTAGTTTTATCTGAATCAGCAATTTTAATTGCAGTTAATCTGCTAGCATCATCAACTTTTAACAATGCAATATCACTTTGTGGATCCCTACCGATTAATTTAGCTTGATATTCATGACCGTCATTTAACGAAACAGTAATTTTATCTGCATTATCAATAACATGATTATTAGTAACAATATACCCTTTTTCGGCATCAATAATTACACCAGAGCCTAATCCCGAAAATGATCTAGACTGACTATCAGGATAACCAAAAAAGCGTCTAAACTCTTCTGGCATATTACTTTGCATTTTTGCTGTGCCTTCAACTTTTATACTTACAACCGAAGGTAATACTGTTTCTAACATTGGTGCCAATGTAGGCTGTTGCGGTTGTGAATTATTATCTGTAGGAATAAATGGAAAAGCAGCATAAGCATTCGGTAATGTAGCTAAACTTAAACCTAAACTTAAGGCAATAATACTTAATAAATTTTTTGGTTTACATAAAGAATGACTCATTATAAAACTCTCTTATTTAACGGATTTAATATTTACAATATAAATCTGATTAATATTATCTTATCAAAAAGTATTTAAAATTAATCATGGTTTAATATCTTCACTTTTGAATAATCCAGATGGGTTATCTGAATAATCTTTGGGCTGTTTTTCAAGCGTTAATTCTTGTTTAACGCTGATGTCATTATTTGACTCTAAATCAATAATAGGCATATTCTCGTTATTTACAAATTGACCTGAACTTTCAGCAATGTGTTGATATAATCGACGAAATTCTTTAGCCATATTATCTAAAATCTCAGCACTATGTGAAAAATGCTTAACCATCATTTGTTTCTGTGAAGCTAACTCTTCTTGAGCTTGCTCTAATTCGCGTTGAGCTTTGATATATTTACGCCCTTTTGGCGAAATAAAATTCATGAAAATCATGCCTAAAATAAATCCAATTACTAGGCCAATGATGATATAAGTCATCATGTTATTATCCATATTTCACTCCTTATAGCTTTTAATTATATAACTTAAACATATTATTTGGTTTATTTTGCATGGTTCGCAAGTTTAATCAATTGTTTTTTCAATTTATCTGGTGCTTGTTCTGCAACTGCATTTAAATATATTGCTGTTTGCTTACTAATCACATTACTAATTTTAACATTCTTGGCTGACAAAATTACTGATTGCGAATAATTAGTTGCTATAGTCGGATTAATTTTATATTGGATAGAAGATAAAGATGGTAAAATTTTTTGGCGTATCCCAGATAATAAGTTACCTTGTTCGTACTTCAGTCTTGTCAACCAACTGGCCGAACTGACTTCAAGAATAAGCACACCTTGACGATAATTAGCAACCCGATATTGCTGATTTAATGGCGTTGGAAGTAATTCATCAATAACTTTGGTCAATTGACTTAAAGCGACAGCTCTTTCCTTTAATTTTGATAATAATGCCCCTTGTGACAACAAAGAGGTCAACACTTTTGGTTCATTATCACGCATAATTCAGGCTATCCTTACTTCTTGCTAAAATTAATAGCAACTAACTCAACCATAAACATTTTTATGCCAAATAATTTACCTTATCTAATTAAAAATGTCCTGTAAAAAAATAATATTTACAGTTTTTTTGTATTATCAGAAAACAATAGAAAGACTAAACCAAATAATTGAACTCGCTCGAATAATAAATAGGTAGAATCAAAAATTTTGATTCTACCTATTCTAGTTTACTGATTATTGATTAATTATCTAATTAATAATTAATTATAAACTTTATTTTCTCGAATAAATATCCAAAGCACAATTGCTCCAATTACATCAAAGAAAGCTAACGCAATAAAGAATGGACCAAAACCAATTATGCCAACAAATGCACCGATGAAAAGGTTAAATATTAACTGTCCTGTCCAAGCACAAGCGCCAGCCATTCCAACTGCTGTAGCAACTTGATTTTTCTTAAATAAATCACCACCTAAAGTTGATGCAACAGTAGATAATAATTGATGAGAGAAACCACCAAGACTAATTAAGAATACAGCTAAGTATGGATTTTCAACAATACTAACAAAACCGATTGTCATCATTAATACTGCACCGATCGTAAAGGTAATCAATCTCGAATTGATTAATGATATTCCACGGTCATTAAAGAACTTCGCTACAAAACCACTAGCTAAACAGCCGAGATCAGCCATCAAAAATGGTAACCAAACAAACATGGCAATTTCTTTTAAACTAAAATGCAATGTTTCAACAAAGAAGATTGGTACCCAAAAATTGATTGTTCCCCACGCTGGATCAGCAAGAAAACGAGCAATACCAATACCCCAAAAATTACGCTGAGTAAGGATTGTTTTAAGGGATGCTTTTTCCTGTTTGTTATCGCTGTCTAAATATTTCTCTTGTCCAGCCTCAATATACTCTCTTTCTTCTGCAGATAGTCTTTTTGAATCTTTAGGATCACGATAAAAAATAAACCATGCTAGAGCAGCAATTAATGCTAATGATCCTGAAACAACAAAAGCAAATTCCCAACCTTGGAATAAAATACACCAAGCAATCAATGGTGGAGCAAGCATCGCACCAAATGAGGTCCCCATATTAAACACACCTGACGCAATGCCTCGTTCTTTTGCTGGAAACCATATAGATGCGGTTTTTATTCCTGCAGGAATAGCCGATGCTTCACTAAAGCCCATTACTCCGCGCATGAAAGCTAAACCTTGCCATGTACCAGTTAAAGCATGGCCCATAGTTGCTAGTCCCCAAATTACTGCACAGATAGCAAATCCAAGTCTTAGACCAATTGTATCAATAAAAAAGCCCATAATAGGTTGACCAATAGTATAGGCCAACTGGAATGCACTCACTATCCAAGAATATTGCTCTTTAGTAATACCAGTGGTTTCTAAAATTGTCGGTGCAGCAACACCTAATGCAGTTCGATCTAGATAATTGATAATAGTAATAGCACAAACAAGTAAAATCATGCACCATCTAAACTTTGGTATTTTTCTCATTTTATTTCCTTCATCCTATTTAATGTTAATTTGAATTATTGCTATTTAGAAAAATAATGACTTGCATTGTTAAAACAAATATTTCTAATCATATTGCCAACTAAATCAAAATCAGCAGGAATTTCGCCATTTTCCATCCAATGTCCCACCATATTGCAAAGGATTCGCCTAAAATATTCATGTCTGGTAAAGGATAAGAAACTACGAGAATCAGTTAACATACCAACAAATTGACTTAATAATCCCATTTGAGAAAGTTGCATAATTTGGCGTTCCATGCCATCTTTCTGGTCATTGAACCACCAACCAGATCCAAATTGAATTTTTCCTGCAATGCCTGAACCTTGAAAGTTACCAGCCATAGTAGCTAACACTTCATTGTCACGAGGGTTTAGGCAATATAAAATAGTTTTCGGTAATTCATCAGTTAAGTCTAAAATACCTAATAATGAAGAGAGTGGTTCGGCAATTGGTCTATCGCCAATCGAATCAAATCCAGCATCAGGGCCTAGTAATTTAAACATTCTTTGATTATTATTACGTAGCGCACCTAAGTGTAATTGCATTACCCAATTGCGTTTATGATATTGCTTACCTAACCAAACCAATACCGCAGTACTAAATTGAGCAATTTCTAATTCAGAAAGGGATTGATTAGCAAGGCGTTTTGTTATTATTTGATCAAGCTGTTTTCCGGTAGGAATGTCGGCATAACGTAAAATTTCTATACCGTGATCTGATGCTTCACAGCCATGCTGTTCAAAATGATCTAGGCGTTTGGTTAATGCACAAAGTAGTTTGTCAAAATTATCAATTTCAATATCCGTAACTTTGCCTAATTCAGTAATGTACTCAACAAAACCAGCCAATTCTATTTTGAAGACTTTATCTGGCCTCCAGCTAGGCCTTACTTTAGTCTGAAATGAGGTATCTAATGCAATTTGTTTATGATATTCAAGTGAATCGATGGGATCATCAGTTGTACCAACGGCTTTAACATTCATTTGAGTTAAAATACCGCGAGTAGAAAACTCAGCTGTTGCTAATTTAGCATTAGCTTCAGCCCATATTTGATCAGCTGTTTTTTCATTAAGAATAATATTTTTTATACCAAATGGTCTCTTTAACTCTAAATGGGTCCAATGATAAATAGGATTTCCTAGTGTTAAAGGAACAACTTTTGCCCATGTAAGATATTTTTCATAATCAGATGCAGTACCAGTTATAAATTTTTCATCGACACCAGCTGTTCGCAATACTCGCCATTTATAATGGTCGCCAGCTAACCAAATTTCAGTTAAATTACCGAAATTTTTATTCTCAGCGATATCTTTTGGTGGTAAATGGCAATGATAATCATATATAGGTTGATCTTTAGCATAATCAAAATAAAGCTTTTGTGCTGCATCAGTTTGTAACAAAAAGTTATCATCTAAAAATTTTTTCATACTCTAAAGTCCAATTTAAAAAAATAAATCCTGAATAGTTTGTTTTGCACCTTTCTCCATTAAACAAAGATAATGTTGAGTTACTTTATCTTTAAATAATGAATTATTTGGTAGATCAGATCCAAAAACAGCGTCTAAAGTTAATAAAGCATTGACTCGCCCAATACCATCATCACTGGCGGTTACTAGTTTTTTTAACTCATCCACCATTGGGTCACGAAGATCGATTATTTGTTTATGATCATCAATACCACCAACATAACGAATCCAGCCAGCCACACCTAAAGCAAGTAAAGAAAAATCAGAATTATGTTTGATATGCCAACGAATTGAATCAAGTAAACGTTGTGGTAGTTTTTGCGTTCCATCCATGGCTATTTGCCATGTTCGATGTTTTAGTGATGGATTACTAAATCTTTCAATCAATTTTTCAGCATATTGCTGTAAATTAACCTGTGGTGGAACATTTAAAGTTGGAGCTTGTTGTTGTAGCATTAATGATAAAGTTGCCTGTTTATAAGCCTCATCATTCATACAATCATTAATATTCTCATAACCAGCTAAATAACCTAAATATGCTAAGAATGAATGGCTACCATTTAACATTCGAAGTTTCATTTCTTCATATGGGACAACATTATCAACAAATTCAGCGCCAACTTCATTCCAATTAGGTCGAGTAGTAACAAAATTATCTTCAATAACCCATTGAATAAATGGTTCACAAGCTATACCACAAGGATCAAACATACCGCCTAGTACATCTTGAATTTCTGTTAATGTTTCGGCTGTCGCAGCTGGTACAATACGATCAACCATGGTACAAGGGAAAGTGGTGTTGGTTTCAATCCATTGGGCTAACTCTGGATCACGTGCATTTGCTAAGTCTAGAATCGCTTTTTTTAATACCAAACCATTTTCAGGCATATTATCACATGATAAAGCAGTAAATGATTTTAAACCTCGTTGCATCCGTCTATATAAGGCCTCAACAATCACGCCAGGAGCTGACATAGGTTTAGTTGGCGAACTCAGATCAGATTTAATTAATTGATTATTTAAATCCAAGCCAGCACCACCTGGTAACATACAATAACCTTTTTCGGTTACCGTCAATGAAACAATCTCGATTACCGGATCAGCCATTTTTTCTAAAATAGCTTCAATACCATCTATTGGCGCTAATAATGATTCTTTCACACTGCCAATAATATAGGCTTGTTTAGACGTTGCACCTTTTTCTAAAACCGTATAGAGATGATCTTGTTTTCGAATATCATTAATAAGCTCTTCACCGCCAACAATATTCACCTCACAAATGGCCCAATCACTGTTACCTTTATTTAACAGACGATCAGTAAATAATGCCTGATGAGCTCGATGAAAAGCCCCAAAACCTATATGTACAATCCGCGCTACCATTTTTTCTCGATCATATAAAGGTTTGTGTTCGATTGATTGGGGAGTATTTGATAAATTTAACATGTAACACACCATTATTAACTAGTTGACAGTATTTATTGGTTAGACATATTTTCATTTGTTGATAAAATTTTCACCTTTATTTTTTTATTTTTGTGACGAGCATCACATTTTTTGGTTTATATTATGAGTTATTTTGCAAAAAAACACTATAATACCGAAAAATATTGGTAAACCAATATAAAAACTGAAACGACTTTCTGTTATTATAGGCTTAGAGGAGTTGTAATAATTAGCGTATAATTATCTACATTAAACTTTAAAGTATTCTAAGGACTATAGATTATGCCAAGGGTCAATCGACTTTATCAAGAAATTGGTAATGAGTTGAAATCATTATTAAAAAGTGGAACTTTTAAAATTGGTGATCGGCTCCCACCAGAAAGAGACATTGCTGAAACTTTTAATGTCAGTAGAACAGTAGTTCGTGAAGCGTTGATTATGCTAGAACTTGAAAATTTAGTTGCAGTAAAAAAAGGCTCCGGTGTTTATGTAATTGGTTTACCTGATGAAGTCTTATCTGAAAAAGATAGAAAAATTGAAGAAGAAGATTTAGGTCCATTTGAATTATTACAAGCTAGACAATTAATTGAAAGCAATATTGCCGCTTTTGCTGCTTCACAGATTGTCAAAGCAGATATTGTTGAATTAAGAGCAATATTGGAACAAGAACGGAAAATATTAGAACAAGAAGTTCTTGATGACTATAGTGCTGATGAAATGTTTCATATTGCTATAGCACGAGCTACCAAAAATTCTGTACTTGAACGTTTATTGACAGATCTATGGGCTAAACGATCTACAAGTAAAATGTGGGACCAGCTACAAAGTAGAATTACCGATCATAGTTACCGTAAAAAGTGGCTATATGATCATGAAAAAATTCTACAAGCTTTACAGTTAAAAGATGCTATGGCTGCACGCCATGCTATGTGGCAACACTTAGAAAATGTTAAACAAACATTAATGACTGTTTCTGACAGTGAAGATCCAAATTTTGATGGTTATTTATTTGACTCTATTCCGGTCACTATTGTTAACCAATAGCTGAAAATATGCATTGTTAATGGATCTTCATTTAAGAATGACTTATTAAATAAAGAATCATTGAGGAGATTTTAGATGGAACAAACAATGCGTTGGTTTGGACCTAGCGACCCAGTATCATTGGATGATATTAGACAATCCGGAGCAACCGGAATTGTTACAGCATTGCACCATATACCTAATGGTGAAGTATGGACTATTGATGAAATTCAAAAGCGAAAAAAAATAATCGAAGATAAGGGCCTCAATTGGTCAGTTGTCGAAAGTATTCCAGTTCATGAAGAGATAAAAACCCATTCAGGTAACGTTGAACAACATATTGCTAATTATCAACAATCTATTCGTAATTTAGCCGCTTGTGGTATTGATACTGTTTGTTACAATTTTATGCCGGTATTAGACTGGACTCGCACCGATCTTGGTTATCAATTACCAGATGGTTCAAGAGCTCTTCGCTTTGATCAAATTGCCTTTGCAGCATTTGATATCCATATTTTACAACGACCTAATGCCGAAAAAGATTATAGTCAAGAAGATATCCTTTCAGCAAAAACTTACTTTGAACAAATGACACAAGCCGATAAAGATAAACTGGTCGCAAACATTATTGCTGGTTTACCTGGCGCTGAAGAAGGTTATTCACTTGATCAGTTTCGAGCTCATCTTGCAACTTATGATGGTATTGATAAAGCTAAATTACGCGAAAACTATGCTTATTTCTTAAAAGCTATTGTACCTGTTGCAGAAGAAGTTGGCGTTGTATTAACTGTTCATCCAGATGATCCTCCTAGACCGATTTTAGGTCTACCTCGCATTGTTTCAACGATTGAAGATATGCAATGGATAAAAGAGACTGTTGATAGTATCCATAATGGTTTTTGCTTTTGTACTGGCTCTTATGGTGTTCGTAGTGATAATGATTTAGTTACTATGGCTGAAAAATTTGCCGATCGAGTTTATTTTATTCATCTACGTGCAACAGTACGTGAAGATAATCCATTATCTTTCCACGAAGGCGATCACCTAGCTGGAGACGTTGATATGTATGGCGTAATAAAAGTACTTATTGCGGAAGAAGAACGTCGCAAAAAGGCTGGCATAAACCGTTTAATACCCGTTCGTCCTGATCATGGTCACCAGATGCTTGATGATCTTAAAAAGAAAACTAATCCAGGTTATTCGGCAATAGGACGCTTAAGAGGTTTAGCTGAAATCCGGGGGGTTGAATACGCAATTAAACGTGCATTTTTCGAATAAAAAATAATTTTTCTGTATTGAAAGCCCTGATTATGGGCTTTTTTTATTTTCCATAATTTACATATAAAAATAGCGTGATATACACGCTATTTTCCTTATATAGTTAGGATGTTTTTACTATAAATAATTATTTTTCAGAATTATCATTGATATCTACTAATTGAAACATTTTTAATCAAATTAAAGAATTAAATTTGCAAGCCAATTTCTTAGTCTATACCTGTTTTCTATTGTTTAAAGTGAATTAATAAAATCCATATTACAATTGGTAAACCAAATATGCTAGTATTTTTAACCAATATATTAAAAATATTTAAAAAATCGCGATACATATCACACATATTTATATAATTGGTACAATAAATTTATAGAGCCAAAAGATAAACCTGTTTAAATTAATAGTTAAATAGCCTAAACAAGAATACCTAATAAAAGCAGTCAATATTTTTGCGTTTATAAGCAATATTACAAAAAATGCTATTAAAGGATTGTGGTTTTGACATAATTTATACTTAACCGCTATACTTAAAGGGATATTTTCTACATCTATATCGTTAAGCAGTTTTTTAATAAGCAGTTTAAACATAAGGGGTGTAATATGGGTATCTTAAATAATATTTTTTCAAAAATATTTCCAAGCGCACAAGCCGCTGTAGGTCATGCTAAAGATGCAGTGAAAGAGCAAGTTGATAAAATCACTGACACAGTAAAAGACAAAACTTCAGATAATACTTCAAGTAATAACACAAATAATAGTAATTCCGATCAAAATCAACAAAACACATCGGACAACAAAGCGCCGATATCTGAGATCGATGTCATGTCAATTTTGGATAATTTGGCTAAAAAATTTCCAGAAAAACTTAATTGGAAAACATCTATTGTTGATTTATTGAAATTATTAGGTATCGATAGTAGTTTAGATGCACGTAAAAAACTCGCCGCCGAACTTGATTATACCGGCAGTACTGACGATACCGCATCGATGAATACATGGTTAATAAAAGAAGTAATGAAGAAAATAGCTGAAAAAGGTGGTAATGTTTCTCATTTATTTTCTTAATCAGAATTGATACGTGATTTGTTATCCACCTGTTTATCAGGTGGATTTTTTTATAGTCAATTAA
The DNA here is from genome assembly GCF_030758615.1 of Gilliamella apis. NCBI lineage: Bacteria > Pseudomonadati > Pseudomonadota > Gammaproteobacteria > Orbales > Orbaceae > Gilliamella > Gilliamella apis. The sequence goes on along the minus strand of NZ_CP132381.1, from coordinate 817,062 downwards.
TTAAAACACGCTATTGTTAACAACTTTAAGCTTTAAATGCATGCAAACGATTCATCGCACTTTCAATTCCATCAGTTAATAAAATATTAGTACAATAGACTGATTCATCAATAGCTTTATCAATTAATTCTTGCTCCGGTTTAGAGGGTTTATTTAAGACATAACCAACTACTTTATTTTTATCGCCTGGATGGCCAATGCCAATTCTTAATCGATAGAAATTCAGATTATTGCCAAGTTTACTGGCAATGTCTTTTAAGCCATTATGGCCACCATGACTACCGCCAAATTTTAATTTGGCAATCCCTGGATTAAGATCTAACTCATCATGAGCAATTAATATCTCATCAGGCTTAATTTGATAAAAAGAAGCCATTGCTTGCACTGCTTTACCACTTAAATTCATAAAGGTAGTTGGTACTAACAAACGAACATCATGCCCATTGATGTTAATTCGAGAACTATATCCAAAAAATTTAGGATCATTTTTTAATGGTTGATTATAACGTTCAGCAAGTAAATCAACATACCAAGCTCCCGCATTATGGCGAGTTGCGGCATATTCATTACCCGGATTGGCTAACCCTACAATTAGTTTGATTGTTGACATAATAGTTTAATCGTTAATTATCCTGTTATTACAAAAAAGCCCCTAATAGGGGCATTTATCTAATTCAGAAGAAAAGATTATTGATGGAACATTGCTGAAATCGATTCTTCGTTACTAATACGTCGAATTGCTTCAGCAAGCATACCTGATAATGTAAGTTGACGCACATTTTTCAATGCTTTAACTTCCGCTGTTAATGGAATTGTGTCACAAACTACAATTTCATCAATAGCAGAGTCTTTAATGTTACTTACAGCTTTTCCTGAGAAAATTGGGTGAGTTGCATAAGCAAAGACACGTTTTGCGCCACGAGCTTTTAATGCATCAGCCGCTTTACAAAGTGTTCCTGCCGTATCGATCATGTCATCAACTAAAATACAATCTCTATCAGCAACATCACCGATAATATTCATCACTTCTGCTTCGTTAGCTCGTTGACGACGTTTATCGATAATAGCCATATCAGTGTCATTTAAAAGTTTAGCAATAGCACGAGCACGAACCACACCACCAATATCTGGAGATACCACGATTGGGCGTTCAAAATCACGTTGCAACATATCTTCTAAAATAACAGGGCTACCAAACACATTATCAACGGGTACATCAAAGAAACCTTGAATCTGTTCAGCATGAAGATCAACGGTTAAAACCCTATCAACACCTACAGTCGATAAAAAGTCAGCAACAACTTTGGCTGTAATAGGCACACGGGCTGAACGTACGCGACGATCTTGTCTTGCATAACCAAAATAAGGAATAACAGCAGTAATACGACCAGCAGATGCTCGACGCATCGCATCAATCATCACTAATAATTCCATTAAATTGTCATTGGTAGGCGCACAAGTTGATTGGATAATAAAAACATCTTCACCACGGACATTTTCATTAATTTGGACATTTACTTCACCGTCACTAAAACGGCTAACAATAATATCACCAAGAGAAGTATAAAGACGATTAGCTATACGTTTTGCTAGTTCGGGTGTGGCGTTACCAGCAAAAAGCTTCATATCAGGCACGAGAAATCCTCAAGCATGTAATCATGATTACATAAAACGTAATCGGTTAAATCGGGATCACAATTATATAATCATTTACAGATTATGCTCAACCACATTATAAAAATTTATTAAAAATATTTTACATTCATCACATTAATATATAAAAAACTAAGTTAATAAGATGTTTTTTTGAAGTGAATAAAAAATCAGGTAAACTACTATATAGCTAAGATGCTCAATTATCCTAATAACCTATTTAACCTAACAGCAGATACGCAATGAGTGAACAATTAGACACAAATAACCAAGTAATAGAATCTAAACGAACAATACGAAGTTTTGTATTAAGACAAGGCCGTTTAACTAAAGGACAACAACAGGCTTTAACGCATTTATGGCCTATCTATGGTGTTGAGTACAATGCTATCTCACCAATTGTTTTTGAAGATAATAAACCAGTGGTGTTTGAAATCGGTTTTGGTATGGGCGCTTCATTAATTGAAATGGCAAAAAATGCCCCATCCAAGAACTTTTTAGGTATTGAAGTCCATAAACCGGGCGTTGGAGCTTGTTTAATGGCAATTGAGGAAAATCAATTATCTAATTTAAAAGTTATGTGCCATGATGCCGTTGAAGTGTTAGAAAACATGATACCTGATAACTCATTAGATAAGGTGCAAATTTTCTTCCCCGATCCATGGCATAAAGCAAGACACAATAAACGTCGAATCATTCAACCTAATTTTGTTGCTTTAATTCATAGAAAATTAAAGACTGATGGTATTTTACATTTAGCTACCGATTGGCAACACTATGCAGAGCATATGCTTGAAGTATTAAATCAAGCGGAGGGGTTTAAAAATTTATCTGCCACTAATGACTATATTCCAAGACCTGAAGATCGCCCTATTACCAAATTCGAAAAACGCGGTCAAAATCTGGGGCATGGTGTTTGGGATTTGCAATTTATAAAAAAACAGTGATATTAAGGAGCCGTTATGACAAATAAGACAATTGATTTAATTTGCCAGCGTCGTTCAATTCGATCTTATAAATCAACACCATTAACAAGTGAACAGATTAATGAAATTATTCAAGCAGCACAATCGGCTCCAAGTTCAAACTTTTTACAATGCGCAACCATCATTAGAATCACTGATAGTGAGAAAAGATCAGAATTAGCTCATTATTCAGGCGATCAGAGTTATATCGTTCAAGCGCCAGAGTTTTGGGTATTTTGTGCCGATTTTAACCGCCATTTTCAAATTGATGCTACTATTCCACTTGAAAAAGCCGAGCAACTTTTAGTGGGTTGTATTGATACCACACTTATGGCTCAAAACGCGGTTATTGCAGCACAGTCATTAGGTTTAGGTACGGTGTACATTGGCGGTTTACGCAATAATATTGCTAAAGTGACCGAGTTACTTGCGCTACCTAAATATGTTCTTCCTTTATTTGGACTTTGTATCGGTTATCCTGACCAAAATCCTGATATTAAACCACGATTACCAAAACAATTGGTTTTCTTTGAAAATCATTATCAACCAATTAATCATCAATTATTAGCACAATATGATAGCCAAATGCGTGACTATTATGGTCACAGAGAAATTAATCAAAAAACAAATGGTTGGAGTGATAAAATTGCAGAAACAATTAGCAAAGGGCAACGAGATTTCGTTTTAAATTATTTGCATAAACAAGGATGGATAACTAAATGAAAAAAGATCAATACCAATTAGATAAAGTTGTAATACTAAGTCGTCATGGAATACGCACTCCATTAGCAAACACCATAGAGTTTTTAGAAAAAGCTAGCCCATTAAAATGGCCAAGTTGGGATCATGCTTATGGTTATTTAACTACCAGAGGAGGGGTTTTAGAATCTTATTTTGGACATTATCTATCGCAATGGCTTGAACAACAAAACATTCGCCTTACACCGGAAAATCCTGATATATATGTTTATGCTAATAGTCTTCAAAGAACAGTTGCCACCGCGCAATTCTTAGTTACAGGGGCTTTTGCGGGTTATGATATCCCGGTTAACCACAAATATACCATTGAAAAAATGGACCCTATATTTGATCCAAGTGTACAAGATGATTCACCAGAATCTAAACAAGCATTATTAAAAGATATTGATGATGCAGATAAAGCTGAATCAATTTTCAAAAATTTAGCGCCAGCTTATGCGATGCTATCGGATATTTTGGACTATAAAAATTCACAATTATATGCTGAATATCAATGTGATTTTGCTGATATTCCTTATGATCTTCATTTTGTAAAAGATGAAGAGCCAGAATTATTAGGGCCTCTAGCAATTGGCATTTGTGCTGTTGATGCTTTCTTATTACAGTATTATTCAGCTTTTCCTAAAGAACAAATTGCATGGGGAAAAATAACCAGCCAAGAACAATGGCAACAACTTATACAAATTCGTAACCACTATATTAATTTAGTTTTTCATTCCAGATCTATAGCTAGAAAAAATAGTGCATTATTAATTAATATGATAGATGATCTGTTACACCAAAAGAATAACAAGATAAATTTACTCGTTGGCCATGATAGTACCATTGCTGCACTACTTGGTGCCTTGGATTTCGCCGAATACCAACTTCCTAATCAATGTGAAAATACACCAATTGGTGGTATGGTTATATTACAACGTTATCGTAATAAAGCATCGGGGGAATACTTGTTTAAAGCTGAATACGTTTATCAAAGTTTTGAACAACTTTACACCGCGCAACCACTTGATATCAATCATCCACCACAACATTACCAACTTCAGCTAAAAAATGCCGTAGCAAATAGTGACGGTTTTTATCAGTGGCAAGACTTTGAAACTCGCCTAAAAGAATTTAAAAAATAAATAAATTAGATTGTCTATAAATGTTTAAAGTTTAAACGATTAGACAATCTAAATATCTCCTCTATATTACTAATACATTTTAATTAATTTCATAAAGTAAATTTGGATATCATTCACTTTTATTTGATTATTTCATCTATTTTATCTATCAGCTTGTTATTAAAACTAAATATCACTCTTAATATTGCTATTAGTTTTTTCTTCAGTTAGTTTTATGTTAATTGATAGCAAATATGCTTATCACTTGCTAAAGCTATTAGCTTCATCAAAATAACATGCCTACTTTGTCAAGTTCGTCATAGAAGTCATTATAGTAAAAAATACCTATGGTGAAAAAATTATGATTATTTATTATTACGTTTCTGGACATCAAAATACATAATTACTCATTTATCTTTTCTCTTTACACTTATCAATAACTGTATATTTGATAAAATTTTTATTGCAAAACAAATGTCTATGATGTTTAATTCGACTAATTTTAGTATTTTGTTAATATTGGTCTAGAAGGAGCTTAATTAGTACTAAGCTAAATCAACTTTAGTTTTGCATTGAAATCATCCTTAATAATATGGTTAAGGTCATTAGGTGCTTTTTAAACTGAATATAATTAATAAATTCGATAATTAATCTAAATTCAATAAACGTAATTAGCATAAATTTAGGTATCAAGATGAAAATATTAGTCACTGGTGGTTGTGGATATATTGGCAGTCATACTTGCGTTCAATTAATTCTTTCTGGTTATACTCCGATTGTGGTTGATAATTTATTCAATAGTAAAGTTTCGGTTTTAGAAAGAATTAAAACTATCACTGGACAATCAGTTGAGTTCTATCATGGCGATGTTTGTGATGCTAAGTTACTGACAAAAATCTTTAATGAACATGACATCAAAGCTGTTATTCATTTTGCTGGCTTAAAAGCCGTGGGTGAATCAGTATATAAACCGCTTGAATACTATGAGAATAATGTCTATGGTTCTATTGTTTTAATGAAAGCGATGCGTAAGGCTGGTGTTAAACAATTAGTGTTTAGCTCCTCAGCTACCGTTTATGGTGAATTAGCTCCCGTTCCTTATGTCGAAACATTACCGCAAGGATTACCGACTAGCCCATATGGTAAAAGCAAGCTAATGGTCGAACAATGTATGATGGACTTAGCGGTTGCTGAACCTGATTGGTCTCTTACCTTATTACGTTACTTTAACCCTGTTGGCGCCCACCCTAGTGGTTTAATGGGAGAAGATCCACTCGGTATCCCTAATAATTTAATGCCATATATTACCCAAGTTGCGATTGGAAAACGAGACTCTTTATCTGTTTTTGGTAATGATTATCCAACAGCTGATGGAACCTGTGTTCGTGACTTTATTCATGTCGTCGATTTGGCTGATGGTCATATTGCAGCACTCAAAGCCGATCAAAATAAAGCTGGAGTACATATCTATAATTTAGGTTCAGGAATTGGTTTTAGTGTCCTACAAGTAATAAAAGCCTTTGAAAAAGCTTCAGGAAAACCACTTAATTGGCATTTTGCACCAAGACGTGCTGGTGATTTAGCTGCGTTTTGGGCAGATACAAAGAAAGCAGAACAACAATTGGGCTGGAAAACTAAATTAACCCTTGATGATATGGTCAAAGATTCATGGAATTGGCAATCTAGCAATCCTCAAGGCTATCCTGATTAATTAATGTTTGGCAAATAATAGGAAAATAACCAATAAGAGACATAAATGGATATTTTTAACCCAGTAGACCATCCACATCGTCGATATAACCCATTAACCGATCAATGGGTATTAGTTTCGCCGCATAGGGCAAAACGCCCTTGGCAAGGTCAACAAGAGACAATAAATGAGGAACAAAAACCTTATTATGATGCAGATTGTTTTTTATGTCCGGGAAATAAACGTGTAACCGGTGATATCAATCCTAATTATACGGGAACATTTGTCTTTACTAATGATTTTGCCGCGTTAATGCAAGATATACCTGACTCACCTATTAGTCATGACCCGTTATTCCAAATGCAAAGTGCTAAAGGTACAAGCCGAGTTATCTGTTTTTCTCCCGACCATAGTAAAACGTTACCCGAACTAAATTTATCTGCCATTGAAGAAGTGATAAAAACTTGGATCACCTTACAACAAGAATTAGGAAAAAATTATCCATGGGTACAAATTTTTGAAAATAAAGGGGCTGCTATGGGCTGTTCCAATCCGCATCCTCACGGGCAAGTTTGGGCAAATAGTTTTATACCGAATGAAATTGCACGAGAAGATTTTAATATGTGTAACTATTTTCAAAAGTATGGGCGAAATTTGCTAGTTGATTATGTACAAAAAGAGTTAATCAATCAACAGCGTATTGTTGTTGAAACTGAACATTGGTTAGCTGTAGTTCCATTTTGGGCTGTCTGGCCATTTGAGACACTATTGTTACCGAAAAAACATATTCCTAGATTGACTGATTTAAATCAATCAGAACAAAAAGATTTAGCTATAGCTTTAAAAAAATTAACTTGTCGCTACGATAATTTGTTTAATTGCTCTTTTCCTTATTCTATGGGGTGGCATAGTGCACCATTTATTAATGATAATACCGATTATTGGCAAGTACATGCTCATTTCTATCCCCCATTATTACGTTCAGCCAGTATTAAAAAATTTATGGTCGGTTATGAAATGCTGGCAGAAGCGCAACGAGATCTAACGCCAGAACAAGCAGCAGAAAGATTGCGCAATCTTAGTGATGTACACTATAAAAATAAATCTAACGAATAACGAATAACGAATAACGAATATTTTATAGTTAAAAATTGGACATAAAACAGCTAACATTTACGTTATCCTCAATATTTTTTATCACTACAAAAAATTTGAGGAAAGGGATTTTTTAGGCTAAAAAACAATATAAATAATAATTAAATTGCCTTAATCAGCTCGCAAAAATAAACTTATTAAAACTATTTATCTGAATTTAGAAAATCAACTACAGAAGAAACAAATAAACTTCGCCCTTTTTCAGCACGATCTAAATGCACAAAATGTGTGCCATCGGGTATTTCTACCAAATGTGCTTGCTTAGCTTCATTAACAATAGCTAAAGCATCCGCTTTACGGCTCCAAAAGTCGTTTTGCGAGAAAATAACTAATATCGGCATCAATAAATGTTTAGCTTGCCACTGCTTTTGGCCAATAGCTAATTCAAAACTATCTGCCATTGCCCCTGTTGGTGAGCGAAATTGAGGAGGTGTATGAGAAAAAGATTCAGGATCAGAATTCATCGCCTCTTGAGCATAAGCATTAGCAACTAAAGGATCCCGCCATAAATCTTTTTCAACCAAAGGGATACTTAAATCCCAAGCCTGAAACAAACTTTCTTTAGTATTTAATTGATAACCACCAATACTGTGACTGAATTGTTTTGGATTTAATTTATCTTCAAATACTGAGCCTTTACCTAATAATTTATGATCGTCAACAGCACCATATAATGAATTATAAATAATCAACTTATTAACACTGTCATTATGTTGCTCAGCATAGGCGGCAGCCCAATGCCCACCTGTAGCCCAACCCAAAATATTTATTTTTTGGGAATCTGTCCATTTTAATATTTGATTCACAGCGCACTTTAAATCATCAATTGCGGCGGGCGTACGGACTAATGGTTTAGATTCACTCGCAGGTCGAGACATCTCTTTAGGACGACTTGATTTACCATAGCCTCGCAAATCAATAATATAGACATCAAACCCAGCCTGAGCCAAATCTTCTGCTAACGATCCTCCTTGAACAGGTAAATCAAACGAACCAGTACCTGGGACTCGAGCACCATGAACTAATAACAATGGTTCTTGTTTATGTTTATTATTCTTTAATTTAACTTCTCTGATAAAAATATTTTCATCTAAATAGCAAGAACCGATCAAATGGTCTCTTTTTTCGATCATACTAGCACTACCTGTATAGGGTAAAATTAACAAAAGAATTATCATACTCCTTTTAATTAGTCTAATCACTTCAATATCCTTTATTTCAATCAATAACTTCTAAAGTTAACAATATTCAATTACTTTATTTTAGATTACCGCTAAATTTAAACAAGATTTTTGGCTAGTTTACTAACAATCTAGGTTAAAATTAGGTATGATATTCCCCTATTCACTAATGGATATTAAGATAAATGAAAAGCAAAGCGCTCACAGCAATTTTTCCGGGAACATTTGATCCAATCACCAATGGTCATATCGACCTAATTACCCGCGCATCGCAATTGTTTCCCCGTTTAATTGTAGCTATAGCGCAAAATCCAAATAAAAAAACGCTGTTTACTTTAGAAGAACGAGTAAACTTAGCCTCAACATCGGTTGAACACTTATTGAATGTGGAAGTGATTGGCTTTGACAATCTTATGGCTGATTTCGCCCAAAAACATGCGGCGACAGTGATAGTCAGAGGAGTGAGAACAACTCACGATTTTGAATACGAAAGACAATTAGCTGAAATGAACCGAGCATTAAACCCTGATTTAGATACTATCTTTTTAATGCCATCGATTGCGATGGGATTTATTTCATCAACCATTGTTAAAGATGTTGCTTTGCATGGTGGAGACATCTCTAATTTAGTACCTTTACATGTCAAAACAGAGTTACTAAAACGGTTAACATAACTTCAATTTATTAATATGGTTAATTTTTACACCCCGACAAAAAAAAAGCTTACTGCACAAAAATTGACAGTTACTATCACTAATTTAGATGCCTTTGGTCAAGGCGTGGCAAATCATAAAGGTAAAACAATTTTTGTAAAATCAGCTTTACCTGATGAAATAGTTGATATCCAATTAACTGATGATAAAAAAAATTATGCTAAAGCAAAAGTTATAAAATATCACAATTATAGCCAACAGCGAGTCACACCAAAATGTAAATACTATACAAAATGTGGAGGCTGTGAATTACAACATATTTCATCAAATTTACAGCAACAAGCTAAATATGAAGCCTTGATCAAACTTTTACAGAAAGAAGCTGGGGCGGAGTTGGACTATAAAGACAATTCACCTAATATCATTGCCGACCAACCATATCATTATCGTAGGAGAGCTAGATTATCAATTAATTTAGTTAAAGGTGAATTATTAATCGGCTTTAGGCAGGCAGAATCAAACCAAATTATAAATATAGAACACTGTCCGGTATTAGTTGAACAATTAGATAAATTATTAATGCCATTACAGTCTTGTTTAAGACAAATTAAACAAAAAAAATCGCTTGGACATATTGAATTAATTGCCGTCGATAGTGGCATTATTCTTGTGTTAAGACACACCATGCCACTAACAGAGCAAGATAGCATTTTATTAAAACAATTCGCTGAAGCTCACAATATTTCACTCTATTTTCATGGTCATGACCTGATTCATATCAGTGGCACCACTGAACATTATTATCTGATTAATCATCTAAAATTAACTTTCAGTCCACTCGATTTTATACAAGTTAATAGTCAAATTAATCAAAAGATGATTGATAAAGCCTTAGAATGGTTAGATATAACTTCAGATGATAAAATACTCGACCTATTTTGTGGTATGGGTAATTTCTCATTACCTATGGCAATAAAAAGTCAATCAGTCACAGGTATTGAAGGTGTAGATGCTCTGGTTGAAAAAGCCAAAATCAATGCTAAACTAAATAAAGCTAAAATTGGTGCTAAAACTCAGTTTTTCACCTGTAATTTAGAAGATAAACAGCAATTTTCAATATGGAATCAGTCAAAATTTGACAAAGTATTATTAGATCCAGCTAGAGCCGGTGCTTATAATGCTACAGCAGAAATTGTTAAGATATCACCGACAAAAATAGTTTATATTTCATGCAATCCTGCTACATTGGCTAGGGACTGCAAGCTATTTATTGAGGAAGGATACAACATTGTAAAAGTAGCTATTTTGGATATGTTTCCACAAACTAAGCACATTGAATCAATGTTGATGTTAACTAAATCAGGATAATAATTATGGTATCAATTAGAGGCGCCCATCAACAAAATGACGAACATTACACGCTCGCACAATTTGATGTTGAACGATGGGCAAAACAAGAACTGTTATTAACCAATATTGAATCTTATCAAAAATTTAAAGATATTTGGGATTTTTGTTTTGAGCATAGTGCTGGTGAACCAGAGCAAATCTATTGCTTCGAAAATGCCATTGAAATGGTTGAAATTTTATCAACCTTAAATATGGATATTAATAGTTTAGCAACCGCTCTTTTACTACCTTTCTTTGATACTAAAATTATCTGCCGTGAAGATCTACCGGAAAATTTTGATCGAGAAATAATTCATATTCTTTCTAGTGTTGTCAAAATGAAAGACATTAGGCAACTACGTGCTATCCGTAATGGTCATGCAACAAACGAACAAATTGATAGTATTCGTCGTATGTTACTTGCGATGGTTAATGATTTCCGTAGTGTAGTCATTAAACTAGCTGAGCGTATTACTTATTTACGAAATTTGATGCATGCGCCAAAAGAAGATCAAGTGCTAGCTGCTAAGGAGTGCTTTAATATTTATGCCCCCTTAGCTAATCGACTCGGTATTGGTCAATTAAAATGGGAGCTTGAAGATTTTTGTTTCCGTTATTTACATCCTGACCAATATCGTTTTATTGCCCATAAATTACATGAGAAACGTCTAGATCGCGAATCATATATCAATCAATTTGTTAAAAATTTACAGGATATGATGAATAAAGATCATATTCGTGCCGAAGTTTACGGTCGCCCTAAACATATCTATAGCATATGGCGAAAAATGGAACGTAAACATCTACAATTTGAAGATTTATATGATATTCGAGCGGTACGCATCATCTGTGATCGAATCGAAGACTGCTATAATGCCTTAGGTATCGTACATAGCCATTATAAACATATTGCAAAAGAATTTGATGACTATGTCGCCAATCCAAAACCCAATGGATATCAATCAATTCATACTGTGGTTTATGGCCCAAATAATAAAACTATTGAAATTCAAATACGTACCGAACAAATGCACAATGATGCTGAATTAGGTGTAGCAGCACATTGGAAATACAAAGAAGGCAGTACAGATAAAATGACTGCCTACGATCAGCGCATTTCTTGGCTACGTAAATTATTAACGTGGCAACAAGAGATGTCAGAAAGTGGTGAAATTCAGGAAACTGTCCGTAGTCAAATTTTTGATGATCGCGTTTATGTATTTACACCAAAAGGGGATGTTGTTGACTTGCCTGCCGGTTCAACCCCATTAGATTTTGCTTATCATATTCATAGTGATGTTGGTCACCGTTGTATCGGTGCTAAAGTTGCGGGGCGCATAGTACCGTTTACCTATATATTAAAAACGGGTGATCAAGTTGAAATTATTACCCAAAAACAACCTAATCCAAGTCGCGATTGGCTAAATCCAAATACTGGATTTGTAAATAGCAGCCGAGCACGAGCAAAAATACAAGCTTGGTTTAAAAAACAAGATCGAGATAAAAATATAGCTGCTGGTCAACAAATTTTAGACAATGAATTAGAACCGTTAAATATTAGTCTAAAAAGTGTCGAAAAGATTCTGATTAGTAAATATAACGCTCATTCGTTTGACGAAGTATTAGCTGGGATAGGTAGTGGGGATGTTAGAATTAACCAACTAGTTAATTTTATTAATGCCCAATTTAATAAACCAACTGCTGAAGAGGAAGATGAAGCTGTTCTTAAACAGATCACCCAAAAATCAACCTCTCAAGCCAAAAATACCAATAAAACATCATCGATAAAAGGTGGTGAAATTATTATTGAAGGAGTAGATAATTTACTCTATACCATTGCTAATTGTTGTCGCCCTATCCCCGGTGATCCAATTGTCGGTTTTGTTACCCAAGGACGTGGTATTTCAATCCATCGCTCAGACTGTGAACAGCTGCAAGAGCTAAAAAATCACGCACCAGAACGAATCACCAGTGCAGTGTGGAGTGGTAATCATAACGCAAGTTATACCATGGTCATTCGCATCATAGCTAGTGATAGAAGTGGATTATTGCGTGACATAACAACAATTTTAGCTAATGAGAAAGTAAACGTCTTAGGAGTTTCGAGTCGCATAGATATGAAACAACAAATTGCAACGATTGATATGGATATGCAAATTTTTGATCAGGACTCTCTTGAACGAGTTATGAATAAAATAAAACAACTTTCTGACGTGCTGGAAGCAAAACGCTTACAAGGATAATAATTCGGTTGCCACTAGTATGTGAGTGGCAACCTTATCTATTGATTAACTTCGCTGTAAAATCTCAAATTGGTAATCATAACAATTTTTATCATCCGCTTTATGATTTTCTAAATAAATTTGTTGCCATGATGTTTGCAAATAATCAGGAAAATAAGTATCGCCAGTCAATTTGGCATCAATATGAGTTAAATAAAGTCGATTAACTAAAGGTAATACCTGTTGATAAATATTACCACCGCCTATAATAAAGGCTTCTTCTACTTGTTGCTGATTAATAATTGATATTGCCTCATCAATCGATTTAACCCAACTAACATTAGGATTAATTGACGTATTACTTTCAGCCTGTCGACTGATGACAATATTGTGGCGATTAGGCAATGGTCTACCAATAGATTCAAACGTTTTACGCCCCATAATCACAGGTTTATTTAATGTATTTTTTTTAAACCACGCTAAATCTGCAGGCATGTGCCATGGCATTTGATTGTTCATACCAATTACACGATTATCCGCCATTGCAACAATTATACTTAATATCATTGTAGTTCCTTTATACATAACCTAAAGATTTGATGCGCTCACTTACATTACTCGGAAATTTAGTCTGCGACCACAGTCTTTGGCTTAAAGAAAGTAATGTCTCTTTTTGACCTGAAACTATCCAATTCGCTAATTCAGTCGCTACATCAGGATAAATAGTAGGTTTAGGTGACGGTAGACCTAACCAATATTTCAACTTCATACTATTTAAATGTTCCATAACGGTTGCCATATCCAAAGACTGCAAACATTGGGCATTGTAAACTTGTTCAAATTGACCCGCGACTGGTTTAGTTAAAATCTTTTTACCCAAAGATAACGCTTCTGAAATTAAAGCAAATCCGGTATTTGAAATAATACCAGAACAACTTAGTAGAGCTTGAGTAAAATTATCTCGACTTAGCGGTTGTAATAAAATATTACCGCGTGCAGAAGATTGTTTTATTTCAGGGTGAAAACAACTAAATTGATATTGCGGAAATTGGCTTAATAATTCGGTAATTTCAGTTAAATCTTCAAAAGGCAAATAAACGATAATTTTACCATCTTCAGTTGGTGGTGTAGCAAATGAATCAATCATTGGCGGAATCAGTTTATGACCAAAATGGAACCAATGTAAACCAATAGGTTGTGTAACTGGAGCATAGTATTTCATAATCACATTTGCTATCGTGCCATATTCTTTAGGCTTGAGATATTGGCAAACAGACTGATTACTGATACCTAAACATTCGCGATTCTGATGATGTGCAGCCCAAGCACTAACTGGTTCAAAATCACTAATAATACAGTCATATGCAGATAAATCTAAATCGCGAACATCTTTAATTAATCTAAAAGCCCGAATTCTTTGGATGGTTTTACGAAAATTGATTTTGCCATTAAGCGTAGCAAATGAAAGGCCACCAAACGTTCGGTAGTTGCCAAAAGCTTGCATGTCAAAATAATCTTTAGGATCACGACCACTTAAAATATAGTCAACATCCGCTCCAACCTTTTTTAAAGCTTTGGCTAATGTTCGACAACGACTGATATGGCCATTTCCTGTTCCTTGTACTCCAAAAAGAATTTTCATATCGTTATTATTCATAATGTTTTTTATGTGAATATGATACCAGAACCAATTATATTTGGCTTATATATTTTTATGATTATCTTGTACTAGGTAACCATTAATAGACCAATTAATTTTGATGTTACAGATTGAAAAATTAGTGATTATTAGCAATTGAAATTGAATAAAACTTCCATCTGTTAAAGTGGTATAAATTTAATGTTTTCTCTAGTAAAATAACTACAAGGTTTGTTAGATTAATTGCGTGATAAACAATGTCATTAGCCATAAACAAAAAGCGAGTGAATATTTTAATTATATCAACAATCTTTTTGTTTTTTTCTTCTATTTGGCATGTTCCACTCATTATTTCCAAACCTTGTACTGTTCATCATTCACCTAGCTTACAATCTTTAAGGGTGAACGCAAATCATCACTCTCCAGTAATTGATTTGTCGACTTCTAAATCAACAAAACCTTTTATTAGTGAATCAGTTAATCATTGTTTTGCTTGTGGCATGGCTATTGCTAATTATAGCGTTAATATTGATTATCCGATTTACCGTGAACAATATCTACCAACAAATTTTATTCCTGAATATAAAGAATTTATTCCTGAGTTAAAACCACCAAAAATTAGCTAATTTACGCTCTGTTAAATATTAGTAATAAATACTGGAAATCAATAACACATTAGCTTGCTAAACGACTAGACGAGTTTGGAAAGCAAACTGCTGGTTATTATTTAACTAAATAAATGATTATAGGAATACTATGAAACGCCGAAATTTTATAATGAATATTACTGCTGCCGTTGGTGGTTTAATTGCAACAAAAGCCATTGCCAAATTAGATCATTCATCAATGTCTGACATGGTTTGTGATGTTAAATCTGATAATTGTGATAAGGGGGACAACATGCACGATCATATGAATATGAATATGAATATGAACAACAAACAACCACAAAAACTATTATCTACTTCAGCATTACCAAAAGGTCATGATTTACCCAAATTCCAACTGTTAAAAAATAGTAGTCATCAATCAGGTATATTTGAAGCTACTATTGAAGCCAAACCAGTAAAAATTGCATTAACGCCTGATATCACTACCGAATTTTGGGCTTACAATAATTCAATACCTGGGCCGCTTATTGAAGTTTATGAAGGTGATAAAGTCAAATTGACAGTAAAAAATAGACTGTCACAATCAACAACGGTGCACTGGCATGGTTTACTTGTGCCATCAAATCAAGATGGCAATCCACAAGATGAAATACCGGCTGGCAGTGAACGTATTTACGAATTTACCATCCCTGAAGGGAGTGCTGGTACCTATTGGTATCATCCTCATGGTCACAACACCGTTGCCGAACAAATAGCGAGAGGATTAGCGGGGGTATTTATTGTTCGTAGCAAAAAAGACCCTTTAGAATCTTTACCAGAACTAAATTGGTTTTTCTCAGATCTAAAACTGACAGACAAAGGAGAAATTGCCGATAACTCAATGACTGATTGGATGAATGGTCGAGAAGGACAATTTGTATTA
This sequence comes from Gilliamella apis, assembly GCF_030758615.1. Lineage (NCBI taxonomy): Bacteria > Pseudomonadati > Pseudomonadota > Gammaproteobacteria > Orbales > Orbaceae > Gilliamella > Gilliamella apis. Next base: position 801,120 of record NZ_CP132381.1, on the reverse strand, counting down.
ATTAATGGTGGTTATCGTCCAAAAATGAAAGTTAATACTGCAACACGTGTTCGAGTTTGGAATGCCTGTTCTGGACGTTATCTTAACCTTTCAATTCCAGGTTGTGATGTCTTTTTAGTGGGTAGTGATGGTGGATTGATGCCTGAACCAATTTCCCTTGAAAAGCCACTATTATTATCACCTGCCGAACGCGCAGAATTGGTAATTTTACCCAAACAAACCGGTACGGTTTACTTACAATCAATTGGTTATGATCGCGGTAAGATGGGAAATGTACCACCAGAACAAGATATAATACTTGCTGAATTAGAGCTACAACAAGCGAATTCAATTGTTTTACCTTCGCCATTACGAACTCTACCTAAAATTGGTGAAGCAAAAGCGCATAAAACACTTGAATATACAGAGGTCATGGACAAGAGCGAACCAAGAGGTGGCATGCTGTTTTTAATTAATGGCAAACGCCATGATATGAAACGAATTGATCTAGAAAGCAAAATCCACGATGTTGAAGAGTGGACAATATTTAATAATTCACATATGGATCATAATTTCCATATTCATGGTACTCAATTCACGATTGTATCGCATGAATTTGATGGTAAAAAATATCCACCAGAATATGTGGCATTAAAAGATACCATCAATTTACGTCCTCACGAAAAAATCACCATAAAAATTCAACAAAATATGCCAGGATTGCGCATGTACCATTGCCATATTGTTGAACATGAAACACTCGGTATGATGGGACAATTAATGGTTAAGGATTAGATAACTATATACCCACTATAAAAAATGGTGGGTATTTTTAATTACTATTATCATAAAAATTCGAATATTCAGACAGTTTATTAATCAATAATAATAGTTTTTCATTTTGGCAAAAAATGCTAAGATACTGCGGTTATGACTACGATTAATTACTGGCAACATATAAGTAAACGCCTTATTATTAAAACTGCATTATCGCACTTATTATTAGGTGTAATTGCTACTGGGTTCGGTTTTTACCAACAAAATGCGTTACCAGTTCAATCATTTACAAGTCAAGTTGGTATTATTGCGATTACTGAAATAGTTCAAGATCAGCAAATTCCAACTAAAAAAACCTCGCAAATCTTATCTTTGTCACCAAAGCAGCATTACGATAAGCAAATTATCGCGCGAAATTATGACGAAGTTAATCCAAATACTGTTATTCGATTATCTCCCTATAATGGAATAAGAGCCGGTCCAAACGCTACCGCCTAATAGATTTTACATAATCAAATTAATTAATTTATTTAATAAGGTTTAATCCTTATATCTCCCATTATAAAAAAACAATAAGAGAAAAGTTATGTTATTAAAATTATTAACTAAAGTATTCGGTAGCCGTAATGAACGCGTATTAAAATCTATGCGTAAGCGTGTTGAAACGATCAATGCACTTGAGCCAGCAATGGAAGCATTAAGCGATGAAGAACTTAAGGCAAAAACTAACGAATTTAAACAAAAAATTGCCGACGGTACAAAATTAGACGATATATTAGAAGAAGCTTTTGCCGTAGTCCGTGAAGCAAGTAAGCGTGTATTTGGTATGCGTCATTTTGATGTGCAATTAATTGGTGGTATGGTTCTAAATGAACGTTGCATAGCTGAAATGCGTACCGGTGAAGGTAAAACATTAACCGCAACGTTGCCTGCTTATTTAAATGCGTTAACCGGTAAAGGGGTACATGTTGTCACCGTTAATGATTATTTAGCGCAACGTGATGCTGAAAATAATCGTCCTTTATTTGAATTTTTAGGCTTAACAGTGGGCATTAACTTACCTAATATGCCACCGCATTTAAAACGTGATGCTTACAATGCTGATATCACTTATGGTACTAACAACGAATATGGGTTTGACTATTTGCGTGACAATATGGTCTTTAGTAAAGAGGCCAGAGTGCAACGCCCACTTCATTATGCTTTAGTGGATGAGGTCGATTCAATTTTAATTGATGAAGCAAGAACACCACTAATTATTTCTGGTCAAGCAGAAGACAGCTCAGATAGATATGTTAGTATCGATAAAATCATTCCACACTTAACCCGTCAGGAAAAAGAAGATTCGGATCAGTTCCAAGGCGATGGTGACTTTTCGATTGATGAAAAATCACGTCAAGTTAACTTAACCGAACGAGGTTTAATTAAGGTTGAAGAACTACTAATAAAACAAGGCATTATGAAAGGTGATGAATCCCTTTATGCACCTAGTAATATTGTACTAATGCACCATGTTAATGCTGCACTTCGTGCTCATCACTTATTCCATCGTGACGTTGATTATATTGTTAGAGACAATGAAATCGTTATTGTTGATGAACATACAGGCCGTACGATGGATGGTCGTCGTTGGTCTGACGGTTTACACCAAGCAGTGGAAGCTAAAGAACATGTTAAAATTCAAAATGAGAATCAAACATTAGCCTCTATTACTTTCCAAAACTATTTCCGTCTCTATGAAAAATTAGCCGGTATGACAGGTACTGCTGATACCGAAGCTTTCGAATTTAACCAAATTTATGGTTTGGATACCATTGTTATTCCAACCAACCGACCGATGGTAAGAAAAGATCAGCCTGATCTTGTCTATATGACTGAAAAAGAAAAAATTGATGCTATCGTGGCTGATGTACAAGCTTGTGTTAAACGAGGACAACCGGTATTAGTCGGTACTGCATCTATCGAAAAATCAGAGCTTGTCTCACATGCCTTTAAAAAAGCAGGTATCAAACATAATGTTCTTAACGCCAAATTCCATGCGCAAGAAGCCGAAATTATCGCTGATGCAGGTAGTAAAGGAGCCGTGACAATCGCAACTAATATGGCTGGTCGTGGTACAGATATTATGCTTGGTGGTAACTGGCAAAGTGAAGTTGCAAAATTAGAAAATCCAACTGAAGCAGATATCGAAAAAGCGAAACAAGCATGGCAAGCTAAACATGAAGAAGTGATTGCACTTGGTGGATTATATATTCTTGGTACTGAACGTCATGAATCACGTCGAATTGATAATCAATTACGTGGTCGTGCTGGTCGTCAGGGGGATCCTGGTGCTTCTCGCTTTTATCTATCATTAGAAGATCCATTAATGCGTATTTTCGCATCAGATCGTGTCGGTAATATGATGCGTAAATTTGGTATGAAAGAAGGTGAAGCAATTGAACACCCATGGATTACTAAAGCTATCGCTAATGCTCAGAAAAAAGTTGAAAGTCGCAATTTTGATATTCGTAAACAATTACTCGAATATGATGATGTCGCCAATGATCAACGTAAAGCTATTTATAGCCAACGTAATGATTTATTAGATAACGTAGATATCAAAGAGACAATTGATTCAATACGTGGGGATGTATTTACAACGGTTATTGATCAATATATTCCACCACAATCGATTGAAGAAATGTGGGATGTTGCTGGATTAGAAGCCGCCTTAAAAAATGATTTTGATTTAGATTTACCTATCGCTAAATGGCTTGATGAAGAGCAAAATCTTCATGAAGAAAATTTACGTGAACGTATCTTACAACTTGCTCAAGATAAATATCTTGAAAAAGAAAATGCAGCTGGTGCTGATGCCTTTAGACAATTCGAAAAAAGCGTTATGTTACAAACGCTTGATACATTATGGAAAGAGCATTTAGCCGCTATGGATTATTTACGTCAAGGAATTCATTTACGAGGATATGCACAAAAAGATCCTAAACAAGAATACAAACGTGAATCATTCAATATGTTTGCCAATATGTTAGAATCATTAAAATATGATGTAATTGGTATTTTAAGCCGCGTGCAAATTCGTTCACAAGAAGAAGTTGACGAAGCTGAACGCCAACGTCAAGCTGAAATCGAAAGATTGATGGCAAAACAACAAGCTAACCACGAGTCAATGACGACTATTGATGGTGAAAATGATGGGCAATCATCAAATTCACCACAACCGATTGTCCGCACGCAAGCAAAAGTAGGACGTAATGATCCTTGTCCATGTGGATCTGGCAAAAAATATAAACATTGTCATGGAGCTGTTAATTAAGCCAAAAATTTAGTATGATTAAACAATATTGATGTTTAAATCAACGAATTTTGTTACTTAAAAATCAAAAGGGAAAGCATAGGCTTTCCCTAACTTTAATCGTAAACAGACAGGATCATGAAAAAACATACTGAAATTGCTGTAGGTATAATTCGTTCACAAGATTGTCAAATTTTTATCACCCAACGCGGTGAAGATTCTCATCTTGCTGGTTTTTGGGAGTTCCCTGGCGGAAAAATCGAAACTGGTGAAACACCTTATCAAACATTAGAACGTGAAATAGCCGAAGAAGTCGACATTCACATTCATCAGGCTCAATTTTTAAAAACCTTTGAACACAGTTATGAAGATCGCGATATCACCATTCATGCCTACTTAGTAGAAGAATGGGATGGCGTACCTTTTGCGAAAGAAGGACAACCAAGCCGTTGGATTGATCAAGAAGATCTGAATGCAGATGAATTTCCAGATGCTAATAGGCTAATTATTGAAATGCTTAAAAATTTAGATAAGCAAATTTAATTTATCACTAATATTAGTTAAGAATTTGGCTTATCAGCTATTCTTAACTAAAGCTTTTCTAAAAATTTTGTTGTGATATTATCTACTATCCCTCACCCATTCTGTTTAAAATTTAACCTCTCGCTTTATTGCCTCTAGATTAAAATCGCCAATATGCGTATTATTAACACGATTTTCTCTTAATTTTGACAATTATTAGAGATTATCGTGTTTATTTTAAGAAGGTATAGAAACAATGAAAGAATATAAAGTAGTAATTTATCAAGAAGGCGCTTTGTCTTCAATGCTCTTAGGCGCAGCTAATTCAAATCCTGAAAAATTTGGTGCTTTTTTAAATGATAATGCACAACAAGGTTGGCGCGTTATAACAATGCAAAAAGATATGCGCCGTTTATTTTTATTCTGGCGACGAGAAGCTTACTTAGTTGTAATGGAACGAGATCGTAGCTAATTAAAATAGAATAAAATCTTTTCTATTTTAATAGTAGGAATCAATGTAAATTAACTATATTGGTTCCTATTAAAAAGGTGATTATCTCAATATTGTTTATTTTACTGATTTACGATGTAACCTCTGCTCAGCCAAGGCGAGAAAAACAATCCCAACAATAATAGACAATGCCCCTAGTAGGCGCGTAAGTGTAATTTGCTCATTAAATGCAACAACAGACACTAACATCACAGTAACAAGTTGCAAATGCGATGCAGCAAAAGCTGGGCCAACTGGCGCTTTTTTTAATAATACCATCCAAGTGATAAATGCTCCAGCATATCCAACCATAACTAAATATGCCCACCCATGACTAAAAATCCTTAACAACCAACTTATATTTGCTTCAAATGGCAAGGCCGAAATAGCCGTGAGTTTAAAAAAAGTTTGCCCAAAAGTATCAAAAAAGAGTAACAAGACAAAACCGATGATATAAAACTTTTTCATTAAGTTAATCCTACTAATATCACGCCGGTAGTTATAAAAAATATTCCTAGTAATCGAAAGGGGGTTAGATGTTCTTTAAATAAGATGCGCCCAGCAAGCATCACGGTTATCATATTAAAAGAGCCTAATAAGATCCCTTGTGATAATGGAACTTCACTTAAAAATGCTAACCAAAACACAAAACCAATGAAATAAGAACCGAATCCTAACCACAGCCATATGTTACCGAATAATTTCTGCCAATAACGGCCGTCTTTATCATTAGAGGTCACAGCGGCATATTTAAAAGCAATTTGCCCTACTGTGTCACAAATAATATTAACTAACCATAATAAAATAATTAAGGTTGACATGAATGACAAATTCCATGAATTTCAAGCACACTATGTTTTATTAAAAATTCACTTTGTGTTGCTAATAACTTCAGTTGACTTTCAATATTTTCAGAATGCTTTTCAATAATCTGATGACAATTATCACAAATAAATAAAATTGATATATGTTGCGGTTCATGAAAATGCGGACAAATAATATAACAGTTAGTTGACTCCACCTTATGAATAAAACCTTGCTCAAGTAAAAATTCCAGAGCACGATAAATTGTTGGTGGTTTAGCTTGTGGTTCACTGACTTTTAAAAGATCTAAAAGATCATATGCGCTCATTGCTCTATTGGCTTTAAGCATAATATTTAAAACGGTTTTACGCTGATTGGTCAGCTTAATACCACGTTTTTTGCATAAAGTTTCAACTTTTTCAATCAGCAAGTTATGCATTCAGTTCCCTTCAATCTATCTATTTATTTCTTTTTCAATGCCGCTTTCTTTCGTCGTATCTCTTTCGGATCATTGATTAAAGCTCGATATATTTCAATACGATCACCATCTTTTACTTGTTCATTAAGCTCACAACGTTTGCCATAAATACCAACAAAATGACCATCTAATTGAATATTGCATAATGATAAGATATTGGATTTTGCAATTGCTTGCAAGACATTCGTTTGTTCATCAACCGCACAATCAATAATAGTCGGCTGATTAGGTAGCGCATATACAACTTGAATATTTATCATCTTAATATATCTGCCTTGCTCTTTGCGAAAATGCTCTAACCATATTGGTCATCACTTCTTTAAAAATAGGAGAAAAAACAGCGCCCATTAATTTATTATTAAATTCAAAATCTAAACTAAAACTAATTTTACTGTTTTGGTTATCCAGTTGAGTAAATTGCCATCGTCCTTTTAGATGTTTAAATGGACCATCTAACAATGCCATATCAATTGAATTAGGTTCATTAATCTTATTTATGGTAGTAAATGATTTTTTAAAGCCTAATTTCTCAACTTCAATAAAAGCAGTTAAAATGTTATCTTGCTTGCTAATAATCCCAGTTGCGATACAATCAGGGACAAATTCGGGGTATCTCGCTATATCGTTAACCAATGCAAACATTTGCTCGGTTGAATAAGGCTCGATCACCTCATGAAAAACATGTGCCATAATAATAAAATTAAAAGTTAAAATTAGTGGCATATAGTATCATGTAACTCTATAATAACGCACATTATGACTAAGAAAAAATCACATAAGCCGGGTTCGGCGACTATTGCATTAAATAAACGTGCACGCCATGAGTACTTTATTGAAGAGGAAATTGAAGCAGGGTTATCACTTCAAGGTTGGGAAGTAAAATCTCTGCGAGCAGGTAAAGCGAATATTAGTGACAGTTATGTGTTACTAAAAAATGGTGAAGCATGGCTATTTGGTGCAACAATAACCCCATTAAACGTTGCGTCTACACATGTCGTATGCGAGCCTATGCGTACTCGAAAATTATTGCTTAATGAACGTGAATTGAACTCGTTATTTGGCCAAATTAACCGCCAAGGTTATACCGTTGTGGCATTATCATTGTATTGGAAAAATGCTTGGGCTAAAGTCAAAATTGGTGTCGCAAAAGGTAAAAAAGAGTACGACAAACGCACCGATATAAAAGAAAGACAGTGGCAAGTTGACAAAGCTCGCATAATGAAAAATGCTAACCGCTAATCTTACTTACAACAGTAGCAAATCTTAAACTAACGATGGCGTATAATTTTTGGCTGAATAAAAAATGCCTGATGTTTTAATTCTTTAAAACTTAATAAATCATCAATGACATTCACACAAGTCAGCGCCATCTTCTCAAAATCCTGCTCAATTGCATCTATCGGATAGTAACAATAATCAAGATAACTATTGTAATCATAAGAACATAAATAGATCTGCTTTGGATCAATTTTAGCTTCGACCAAATAACTCAGTACCTCTTGCAGTAAGTTACCTGATGGCGTAAAAATAGCTTTTGGTACCCTACCCAATTTTTGATGAACACTTTTCAACAATTGGTAACCTTTATTTGGACAATAATCATCACTCACCAGCCAATCACTATCAACTTTTAATCCAACACTTTCTAAACCTTGCTTAAATCCCTTAAGTCTAGCTTGAATTGACGTTAACTGAATATCACAGCCAATAAAATAAAATTCATCTAACTTTTCGGCATAAGGTTTGATTAAATCAGCGACAGATTGCAATGCTTCACTAGTAATAAAAGGTAATGTCGTATCTTTTAGATAACGGTCAAAAAGCAATACGGGCGTATTTTGATTAATATCGACATAAAATTGGTCACTATCTAATGACGTTACCACAATCATTGCGTCAACTTTACGTTCAACTAAATTTTGCGCAACTTTAAGCTCAACTTCTTTATTATAATGACTACAGGTAATTAATAGTTGAATATTCTTTTGCCGAAAGCAATCTTCTAAATGATGTAAAAACATTGAAAAAAATGAATTTGACATATCCGGAACAATAACACCAATAGTATTGGTACTGTTAGCTTTAACTAAATATTGATGAATATGCGATTGATCCCGGTATTTTTCCGCAATAGATAAAACTCTTTGTCGAGTTTGCGGAGAAATGCGATATTTTTTATCTCGTTTATTAAATATATGACTGACGGTCGTTGCCGACACGCCAGCCAAACGAGCAATATCATTAATTTTCAGTTTATTACTCGCCATATACTAATCACCTTAATATTAACGTGGGGTGCGTTGTTGTTTATTTGGGAATACTGGGTTGTTATTCACCGATGGACTTTGATACCAATAAGCAACACTGGCGATATCATCACAACGTTCATACAATCTTATATCATCATTACCTATTTGTTGAAACGCCAGTTTGATATTTTTGTGAAATGCAATTGGATCTGGAAGATGCCAACGGTATAAACCATGCATTGGTAAACCATCGTCACCAAAGCCATGTACAGGATTGGAATCACCTGTTTGGAAAAAGTCACGCGTCGCATCACGGTTTGTTTGATAAGGGTAACCCATAAACATCGTTTGGAAACATTTTGCTTTTGGACGTCCTTGGCTATCTCGATTATGAAATGCCCATGCACCACCAAAGTAGTCTTCTGAACCGGTTGAATGTTGGGTTGGATATTCACTGTCATTATCAAGATAGAATTTAAATTCACCTTCACCCCACCAATAACGCTCTAATGCTGTCAGTGCTAAGTAGGTACCGACATAATAACCGTAACCTTGAACATTATCTAATATAACATAATCTTGTGCATAATTAGTTACACGTTGACGACGCCATTGTGCATGGAAATAAAGTGGATTTTCAAACGGTTTTGGCATTAACGCATAGTTAATGGTAAAGAAGAAATGCTGTAAATCAGCTTCATGTTCATTATGAATTTCAATTCGCGCTTTTTTATTAAATGGCATTCTAAAGTAACTATTAAAACCACCGGTTGGATTAACCACGATTGGCATTGAATTTATATCACATCTAGCACCAAAACCATTACAGAAAAAGTCACCAATTGGACTTTCTACTGAAGGAACTGTTTCGTCATCCCAATAGATACGAATAACCACATCACGTAATACAAAACTACCTCGATGCGTTCTATCGGTTAAAGTAAACCACATATGACGAATCTCAGCAGGACCAGTAATTTCAGCAATAGTTACTCTTTCACCCGCTGCAATTGAAATACAGCCTTGTCCTTTTCGACCTGGCCCTAAAGCACTAGCTTTCATACACGATTTACCTTTTTCGCCAGTCATATTTTCTGGAGAAATTGTTCTGGTTTGTTCAAAGTTAAACTGTGTTACTGAATTAAATATATTCATTTTGTATCCTCAATATTTTTTATCAAATACTATTTATTAAATTACTAAAACCTGTTTTATGATTTAATGTTGTCTTCAAGCTTAGGACTATCTGACTTTTTATCACGGCTTAAGAAGAACACTGCAAAAATCATAAAGGCTAAAACCACCAAACCTAAGTTATTAAAGGTGGTTGCTGAACCATGAGTATCATAGAAATTACCAACGAAGGTAGAGAACAAAATCACGCCGACAGAACCAGCAACTTGATAACCTATTAAAAATACGGTAGCAGAGAGACGAGCGTTAAAATTATTATCAATATATTTAAACACTGACACTAAAATGGTTGAGATTTCTAAGCAGTGCATCAATTTTATTACTGAAATAATAGCAATACTTTCGACATGCCCAGTTAAGAAGATTCGCGTAGCGGAAATAAAAGCAGCAAAGATTAACGCATTTTTTGCCCCTACTTTGTTAACCACAAATGGCACACAAAACATAACCGCAGCTTCTAAAAAGACCTGAAATGAATTTAAAATACCGTATAAGCGATAACCATCATTCACATCTTCAAATTGCTGAGTAAAATAGACTGGGAATAACTGTTGATCGTAAATGTTGTACAAGCTATAAGTTCCGAGAACATAAACAACAAATATCCAAAACTTTTTCAATGCAAATACTGAAACAATTTCGTTAAAACTTAACTTTTCTTTCTTTTGAAATACTAGCGAAGATGATTTGCTTAAATCAGGTTTGAAATTAAGATTGAGTATCATAAAACAGATACCTACAACTGAGGCGGCCCAAAAATTAAGATGAGGATTAATACTAATTAAAATACCAGCGACAAACGTACCAGCTGCATAAGCAATACATCCCCATGTACGACATTGACCAAATTCAAAATCAAATGCTCGGCTTATTTTTTCACAGTATGAGTCGATTAACCCCATACCAGCAATCCAACCAAAGCCAAGAAAGAAACTACCAAAAATAACACCAGCATAAAAATTATGTCGCAATAGTGGTTCATAAACATAAATTAGCGCAGGTGCAGCACAAGTTATAATGATACTTTGAAACCAAATAAGGTGTTTCTTAAGCACAAGTTTGTCTTGATAAACACCATAAATGATCATGATGATCAATGAAATAAAATAGTTAAATGAATAGATGATACCGGTTTGCTTTGCAGTTAAACCAATCTCTTTACTAAGCCATATTGCATAAAAAGAAAAAACAAAACTACCAGCTGCGTAATACATAATGCTATAAAACGAAGCAAACCAATAAGTTGGTTTTTTATAAAATGCACTTGTCATAATTTATCCTATAAAGAGTTAAGCACTAATTTGAGTATGAATAGCTAAAAATTTAGCTTTAACGGCTTTATTGGATAAATGTGATCAACTTCAAAGTAATTTTATTTTTAGTAAACGGTTTAATTGGCAATAAGTAGAAATAACATTAATAAACAGTATGTTATTTAAATTACTGAGAGGTGAATAAAAATTACAATTTAATTAAAAGAGTCAAACATCTCGATTTAAGACTTAAAAAAATAGCTAAAAATGCAATTAGCCAATAAATAAAAAAATAACCGCTAATAATAAACTAGCGGTTATTTCAAATATCATGGTTAAGCATTTAAGCTAATTAATTTACCATCTTGCTTAACAAAAGATTGATTAACATGAACATCTTGACTATTTTTAATACATAGTGGCTCACTGACTACATTATCAATAATAACGTTATTAAACAAAACACTTTGAGCATTCTCAATAAAGAATCCTTTACCTGCTTCTGGTTTTACATCTTTAAACATATCGACTTCACCAGCTTGTGCATTTAATTGCATTGAAACCCGAATATTATCAAAAGAGATATTAGAAATTGGCGATTCAGGGATGCCATATAAAAAACCGGCGTAGGCACGAACATTTTTAGCAATAATGTTTGAGAAACTAATATTGTGACATGCCGGCGTTGATACATCGACAGGTAGAGCTTGTTTATTCCAGACAATTGGGTCATTCCCTTTAGGGCCACAATAATAGTAATAGTTCATCACAAACGCAGAGAGAACTTCGTCCATGACGATATTACTAAATGTGATGTCAGAAATAGTTCCACCTCGACCTCGTCGAGTTTTAAACCTTACTCCACGATCTGTTTTTTGGAATACACAATTGGTAATCGTAACATTACGAATACAACCACTCATTTCACTGCCAAGAACCACCGCACCATGACCATGAATCATATTACAATTAGTAATTAAAATATTTTCACATGGACTTTTTTCTGCTGTTTCTTCGGTACCAGCCTTTATCGCAATACAATCATCGCCAACATCAATATAACAATTAGAAATTCTCACATTACGACAAGATTCAGGATTAATTCCATCGGTATTAGGTGAATCAGCAGGGTTAAGAATCGAAATATTATCGACAACAACATTATTCGATTCCATTGGATGAACGGTCCAACTAGGTGATTGAGTCAGAAATACTTTCTCAATAGTCACTCGTTCACAAAAATCAAAACCAATTAAATAAGGTCGTGGATATTTGAGATTGCTTCGTTCATGACGGAATGTATGCCACCATTTTTGTCCATTACCATCGATCTTACCATTTCCGGTGATAACCACATTTTTGATATTGTGTCCGTAAATACAAGGCATATACACATCTTGCTTAACCCCTTCCCAACGAGAATTAACCACCGGATAATCTTTTTCATCATCAGAAAATAATAAAGTTGCCCCTTGTTCAACAACTAAGGTTAAGTTGCTACAAAGTCTGATTGCACCAGTAAAATAGATACCAACTGGAATAACTAATGTTCCACCGCCTAATTGGTCAATATGTTGAATTGCTTTTTCAAACGCTAAGGTATTTATTGATTTTCCATCACCAATAGCACCAAAATCTGTTATAGAGAGAATCGTCATAAGTTTGTCCTAGATATTTTGGCAAATATACCCCATTTAATGTGGCTTAAATATTTGCTTTGTTACTTTAAACTTTAGGATCAGCACAGCTGATCCTGATTAAGAATTTATTCCGTTTTAGTCGTTTTTTGTTTGAAACCAATATTATTATTACCAAAACATTTTTCATAATTGATGCCAGATAATTCCTCAACCACTTTGCGAGTTTCAGGACTAACATCTTCCATTTTGCCTCCTTGTCGGATACGGGCAACTTCATTAATAATGATAGAATGAGTAGCATGATCAAGTTTCATTCGCCATGCAAAGAATGCACCAATTAAAGCCATGCCAATAACACCATACAAAATAATGCCATTAATTGCATCAATCGCACTTTGTGGCTGAATATGAGATTTCGATTCAAACCCATATGCACTTAATATCATGCCAAGAACAAACACAATTGAAGCTCTAACTAATTTACCCGCCATGGTCATCGCTCCAGCATAAACCCCTTCTCGACGTCTATTGGTTACAACCTCATCTACATCCGCCAAAAATACATATACACTCCAAGGAATATAGTAAACACCGCCGGTTCCTAAACCAAACCAAATGGTAATACCCACTACAAGCCAAGTAATATGTGGTAGATTAAAGTAATAGATACCGACATAACCTATCATTGATGAGACAACAATTAATAGAGCGATAATAAAAGGTTTTTTAAAGCCTTTTTTGGCACAATACATCATAAAAAAGGCAGTGGAAACTAACTGGCAAATACTACTTAATGAATTCATTGAAGCAACAAATGAACGTGGTTCACCGAGACTAAAAACAATGAAATAGGTAAATACCGCTGTAAATAACCATTCAGCACCAAAACCAAATAGATACATGCCTAAATGCGTTCTAAATGTTTTAATACGGAAGGTGGATAGAATATCAATAAACAGCTTTTTGATAGCCTCAAAAAAGCTATGAACTGACTCATCTTTTACTTCATCTTTAGGTTTTTCCCAGCTATTACAATACAACAAAATTAACGCTAACATCATAATAGTTGCATAGGTGATTCCGGTTAATAAAAATGGGGTTGCCGATTCTTTACTATAAAAATAAAAAAATACACCGGGAATTGCCGCCCCCAAGAAGTTCGCTACTTTACCAAACATCGCTTTCGAACCAGTTAAATAAGTACGCTCCGAAAAGTTAGCGGTCATTTCAACCGGTAATGTATTAAATGGAATCATAATACTGGTATAAATAATCTCAAATAAAATATACGTTATGAGGTAATACCAAAATCCCATACCATCGATCCATAGCATAGGATAAATAACCATTAGAGGAATGCCTATCAAAATAAAGAATCGACGTCGTCCAAATCGTTGACCTATTTTAGTTTGATAAAAATTATCAGTAATAAAGCCCATCAATGGATTGAGAATGACATCAAGATAAGTGGCAATTGAAAAAATTAGTGCAGCTTGTACCACACTTAATCCACAAAAAGTGGTATAAAAATAGAGTAACCAAGCACCGCTAATCGCTAATGCTCCACTACCTATTAAATTACCACTACCATATGAGAATCTTACTAACCATGTAATTTTATTCTCTTTTTTTTCGTTCATAAAAGATACCTATATTATTTTAAAAAAAAGGGGCCCCGCATTAAGTCCCGAAGGACTTAATGTCATAGGTATTAACTATTGAATTTATGCCTAGAGAGTTACGCCGCTTTTTAAGATGGCTAAATTCCTGAAATTATTGATTTCGTTTCGAGTTTTTTCGCCACTAGCGATCAGAGCAATATGCTCAATAAACTCTAGCAACAAAGATTGCATGGACACGCCTTGTATAAGCTTACCGGCATTAAAATCAATCCAATTGGTTTTCTTGTCGGCCAATTGGGTATTAGTTGCAATTTTCACTGTTGGCACAATTCCACCATAAGGCGTACCTCTTCCCGTAGTGAAAAGAACCATATGACATCCAGCAGCCGATAAAGCCCCAGTAGCTACAGCGTCATTACCTGGTGCACTTAGTAAATTCAGGCCATGTTTAGTTAACATTTGACCATATTTAAGGACATCTATAACTTCACTGCCGCCCGCTTTTTGGGTACATCCCAGAGACTTTTCTTCTAAGGTTGTAATCCCACCAGCCTTGTTACCAGGCGAAGGATTTTCATAGATAGGTTGATTATTTGAAATAAAATACTGTTTAAAGTCATTTATCATATCGACGGTTTTATCGAAAGTAGATTCATCAACACAATGTGACATCAAGATATTTTCAGCACCAAACATTTCTGGCACTTCCGTTAGTACACTAGTACCACCATGAGCAACAATATAGTCAGAAAAAAGACCGAGCATTGGATTGGCTGTAATGCCAGAAAAACCATCTGAACCACCGCACTCCAAACCAAATTTCAATTCACTTAAGCGCCCTATTTGGCGTTTATCTTGTTTCATAATCGCATAAAGATCTCTTAAGTGAACCAATGCAGCTTCCACTTCATCGGTTTCTTGCTGAGCAATTAAAAATCTAACTCGAGATTGATCATACTCACCTAAATCTGCCTTAAACTCAGAAACTTGGTTATTTTCACAACCAAGCCCTATTACCAATACAGCGCCCGCATTAGGATGTTTAACTAAATTTTGTAATATAGTTTTAGTATTTTGATGATCTTGTCCTAATTGAGAGCAACCATAAGGATGTTCAAGTACTGTAATACCGTCGATATCTAATTGATTATTTAACTCATCACAAAATTGTTTAACAATTTGTTCGGCGATACCATTAATACAAGTGACAGTTGGAATAATCCAAAGTTCATTACGGATACCTACTTCACCATTGTTACGTCGATAGATCTGTACTTCTTTATCAGCTATCTCATGTAACAGATCGTTTTTAGATAAACGAGGTTGATATTGATAATCATTAATATCACTTAAATTGGTTTTCAAATTATGTGAATGAATATGCTCACCAGCCTTAATAAAGCGAGTAGCGTGACCAATTGGTAAGCCATATTTAATAATATTATCATTTTGCTCAATATCGTTAAGGGCAAATTTATGCCCTTGTTTAACTGGTTCTTTTAGGTCAATGACCAAACCATCTACGACAATATTTTCTTCATGTGCTTCTAAATCAGATAATGCTACCCCAACATTATCTTTATTATTAATTTTTATAAATTTAATCATTGAATCACTCATACTATTTGCTGCCAGCAATACATTTTTCAATTGCTTGACGCATACCATCGTCAATTATGATCGTTAAATACTGTGTTAATGTTTGTGCTAATTGTGGGATACTTAGTAGATCGTGCTGCCAATGGGCTATATCACCTAATACAACATGAACTAAATCTTCTAATGAACTTTTACCCTCAGCAATCGCTGTCCAACTACTATTAAAGCGTTGTAACCAAATTGCATCATCTTGTAATGGGTAACTTTGCTCATTACGCACTCCACGATAAAAAGCAATTAATGCCGCAAAAGAGAATACTAAATGTTTAGGTAATACCCCGTTCGCTTTTTGATAATTGATTAATTGAGGAAGAATACGGGTTTTAAACTTTGTCATACTATTTAAGGCAATCGACATTAGTTGATGTTCAATAAATGGATTTTTAAAACGGCTAATCACTGAGTCAGCAAAATCAACCAACTCTTGATGAGGTAGATCCAAAACAGGGATAATTTCATCGAAGATAGTCTCTTTTATATAAGATAAGATCTGTGCATCATTCATTGATTCACCAACAGTATCAATACCAGCTAAATAAGCAACTGGCACCAGAGCGGTATGTGCTCCATTTAAAATCGCTACTTTACGCTCTTTATATGGTTTAATATCATCAACAATTTTGATATTCATATCGCATTTATCAAGGCATAGCTTTTCTGCTAACCATTGTGGTCCTTGAATAACAAACAGATAAAAATATTCAGCTGAATCAATAAAGTTATCTTTATAATCTAATTCTGTTTCAAGTTCGGCAATTTGTGCTTTCGGGTAACCAGGAACAATTCTATCGACTAGAGTTGAACAAAATAAATTATCATTCTCCAGCCAATCAACAAATTTGTCAGACAAGTCCCATTGATTAGCATACTTAAGTACTAATTGTTTGAGTGCATCACCGTTATAATCAATTAATTCACAAGGAATAATAATTAAACCACTCTCTTTACTACCAGCAAAATGAACAAATCTTTCATATAAAAAAGCGGTTAATTTAGCTGGATAGCTAGTTGCAGGTTTATCGGTTAATTTGTCACTTTCAACATAACTAATTCCTGCTTCAGTCGTATTTGAAAAGATAAATTGAATATTTGGATCTTTTGCTAACTCAAGATACTCATCATATTGAGTATACACATTGATTTCATTATTCACTGAACGAATCAGTCTAAACTCTTTTACGGCTTCATTTTGTTCATTTAACCCACGAACTAATGTGGTATATAAACCATCTTGAATACTCAATGATGGTGGGAAATCGGTATTCAATGGACGCACCACAACCACACCGGCATCAAGATCGGTTTTCTCGTTAAGAATATCTAATTGCCAATCTAAAAATGCACGTAAAAAATTACCTTCGCCAAACTGAACAACACGCGTCGTATATTTTGCTCCCGGAAAATCATTTCTATTTAATGTTTTCATTACTTTAACTCTTATTTAATTACTCTAATTACAACGGCTTAATACTCTTAACTTAATTCAATACCAAAATAATTTTTAGCATTATCAAAACTAATATTTTTAACCATTTGTCCCAATAATTGGATATCACGAGGCGCTTCGCCATCTTCAACCCAACGTCCAATCATGCGACATAAAATACGTCTAAAATATTCATGGCGAGTATAAGATAAGAAGCTACGGCTATCAGTTAACATACCAACAAAACGACTTAATAAGCCAAGTTGGGCAAGCTGTGTCATTTGACGAATCATGCCGTCTTTTTGATCATTAAACCACCAACCTGAACCAAATTGCATTTTTCCTTGAATACCTGCACCTTGGAAGTTACCAATCATCGTGCCTAGAATTTCATTATCAGAAGGATTTAAACAGTATAAAATCGTTTTAGGTAGCGCATCTTGTTTAGCTTGTGCATCTAATAAACGAGATAGAGGCTGGGCAATCGGTGAATCATTAATAGAATCGAATCCAACATCAGGCCCCATTAAATTAAACATTCTGGAATTATTATTACGTAATGCGCCAATATGGTATTGTTGGACCCATTGACGTTTGTTGTATTCAACACCTAAAAAGATAAGTACCGCAGTTTTAAATTGAGCAACTTCTTTTGTGGTCAACACTTGACCAGATAATCGCTTACTGAAAATAGTATCTAATTCCTTTTCTGTTGCTTCTTCATAAACCACTGTATCTAATGCATGATCGGAAATCTTACAGCCATGAGCAGCAAAATGGTCCATACGTTTTGATAAAGCTTGACAAAGAGTCTGGAAATTAGAAATTTCAAGATCGGCAACCATAGCTAGTTTTTGCATATAATCAGCAAAAAATTCAGAATCAATATTGAATGCTTTATCTGGACGCCAGCTTGGTAAAACTTTAACGTCAAATGAACTGTCTTGAGCAATAGTTTTATGATGCGTTAAATCATCGATTGGATCATCTGTCGTTCCTACCATTTTAACTTTCATTTTTTTCATAATACTGCGAGCTGAAAATTCCGGAGTGGCTAACATCTCATTACAACTATTCCAAATTTTCTCGGCGGTTGATGGTGATAATAAAATATTATCAATTCCGAAAGGACGACGAAGTTCTAAATGAGTCCAATGATATAAAGGGTTACCAATCGTATGAGGTACAGTTTCAGCCCAAGCTTTGAATTTTTCAAAATCATTAACATCAGTACCAGTACAGAATTTTTCAGCAACACCATTGGTACGCATTGCCCGCCATTTATAATGATCCCCTTTTAGCCATATGTCATACAAATTTTTAAATTGATAATCGTTGGCAATTTGTTCTGGTGGTAAATGGCAGTGATAATCAAAAATTGGTTGTTCAGCAGCATAATCATGATAAAGTTGACGAGAAAATTCAGTATCAAGCAAAAAGTTTTCAGTTAAAAAACTCATTTTATTCTCCAAAAAGCAGTGATTAACTAGTAGGTTTAGATGTCAATATTTTGTCTTATATTAACATATAAGACAACTTAAAAAGTTGACATACATCACAGAATTAACTCATACCCATAATATATAAAGGGTTATTTTTTATTAAAAGTTAGCTGACAAGTATGTTTATTTGAAAAAATTGCAGCAATATTATTTAACTTAGAGCAATTAGATGTTATTTTAAAAGTCTGAGAAAACTTAAAGGATTTATGCCAACTTCACCATGACCCAAGAACAGAACGAATATCAACGACTTTATCAAGTCATCGCAACTGAACTTAAGAATCGAATTATTAATGGTATTTATCCAGTTGGCAGTAAACTACCTTCCGAAAGATTAATTTGTGAAGAGTTAAAAGTTAGCCGATCAGTAGTCAGAGAAGCCATTATCATGCTTGAAGTTGAAGGTTATGTTGATGCACGTAAAGGGTCTGGCATCCATGTAATTGCCAATAGTTTGCAAAATAATATTATTACCGCCTCACAAGGTTTAAATTTTTCGACTACAGGCCCTTTTGAGTTACTACAAGCTCGGCAACTTATTGAAAGTAATATCGCTGAATTTGCCGCCACTCAAATTACTAAAGATGATATTGTTAAACTTTTAGAAATTCAGCATAACGCCAAAAAAGAAGATCATTATCGAGATTCTGATTGGGATTTAAAATTCCATACTCAAATTGCAATGATTACCCGCAACACTGCTTTGATCACCATTGTTCAAGAAGCATGGCAACAACGGACATTAAATCCTTTATGGAAAAAACTTCATGAACATGTACAACAACAAGATATTGAAAGTTGGTGGGATGAACATGATAAAATTTTAGAAGCGCTAATTAATCGAGATCCCAAAGCAGCTAAATTAGCCATGTGGCAACATTTAGAAAATACAAAAAAAATGTTATTTGATGCAGCTAGCGAAGATTTCGAAACCAAACGCGATCACTACCTCTTTTCTGATAACCCAGTTATCAGTATTAATGAAATGGAGCATTGAGAGAGAGTAAATAGCCAATTTAACAGCAAAACTCAAAAATAGCTTAAAAGCAAATTAAAACACTTTGCATTAGTAGGCAAAGTGTATCAATTCGTGAATAGAAAAAAATTAGATATTGCTAAAATAATTAGCGTTGATCGTCAATTGTCACCCCAGCAGGTGGTGTAAACTTGAACTTATCCATCGCAACTTTGCCTAAAGTTTGACGAGATAAATCATAAAAGCTGCGCTGACCATCTTCTTCAATAATCGTAAAATTCGAAATCATGCCGGTTGGTAAAACCGAAATAACAAAATCTTGATTAGAGCCATCAGTCGGTTTTAAGGTAAAAGAATCTTGTTTACGTGTAACATTATAGGCATTCCAAATTGGATTATGGCTATCAGTAATTAGCAACATTAAACGATTATCTACCGCTTTTTTCAAACTCATTACACTCACTTGTTCAACGGCTGGAGTGTAGACCCACATATTAGTGCCATCAGAAATAATCGAAGTTTCATCAGGTTCAGTCATTGTCCAATTAAAATAATAGGGTCTTGTCACCCATAAATCACCTTTTCCTTGTTGAACTGGTTGCTTATCAGCTGTTTTGACATCTTGTGAAAATCGTGCATAAAATCCATCAATTTTAGCTAATCGTTCTTGTAACACCTCTTTATCGCCTGCCCATGCAGAAAGACTTGTAAGTAACCCAATTAACATTAAAAACTTCTTCATTACCAATCCTTATGTATTTTGTATAATAAAATATATTCAATAATCATTTATTTTAATAACTAATTTAGTTCAAAATATTACCGTTTTTCCGTTAGCTGTGGAAGATATTTTCTTTTCTTTTTCACTATTATTAATGAAGCGGTATATAATAACCATATTTTGTAATTACAGGTATATAGTACACCATGCCTAGTCTCTCTTTTGAATTTGGTTCAGATGAATTTAAACCTTTAGCTGCAAGGATGCGTCCACGCAATTTATCGGAATACATTGGTCAAAGCCAGCTACTGGGTAAAGATAAACCGCTACCCAAGGCTATTGAGGCGGGTCATCTGCACTCAATGATTCTGTGGGGACCGCCTGGTACAGGTAAAACCACCTTAGCAGAAATTATTGCCCATCATGCCAACGCTAAAGTTGAACGTATTTCAGCGGTTACTTCTGGTATAAAAGATATTCGAGAGGCAATAGAGAGGGCAAAAATAAACCAGCAATCTGGTGTTAGAACCATCTTATTTGTTGATGAAGTCCATCGTTTTAATAAAAGTCAACAAGATGCATTCCTACCTTATGTCGAAAATGGTACGGTAACCTTTATCGGCGCAACAACTGAAAACCCATCATTCGAATTAAATTCAGCACTTTTATCTCGTGCGAGAGTATATCTACTAAAATCACTGACCAATAATGATATTGAGCAAATTTTACAACAAGCTATGGATGATACTGATCGGGGTTATGGTAACTTAAATATCAAATTACCGGAACAAACTAAACAACAGATTGCCGAATTTGTTGGTGGTGATGCAAGGCGAGCACTAAATACACTTGAATTATTGGTCGATATGTCCGATGGCCAAGCCCTTACACCAGAATTACTAAAAGAAGTCATTGGCGAGCGTAGTGCAAGATTTGATAATCAAGGCGATCGTTTTTATGATCTGATATCCGCAGTACATAAATCAATTAGAGGCTCTGCACCTGATGCAGCGCTTTATTGGTATGCCAGAATCATTTCAGCTGGTGGTGATCCACTCTATGTTGCCCGTCGATTATTAGCAATAGCTTCAGAAGATGTTGGTAATGCCGATCCAAGAGCAATGCAAGTAGCACTAGCTGCTTGGGACTGTTTTACCCGAGTGGGGCCAGCTGAAGGCGAACGCGCTATCGCCCAAGCAATCGTTTATCTTGCTTGTGCACCCAAAAGTAATGCTGTTTATCTTGCATTTAACCAAGCAATGAAAGATGCCGCATCTCAGCCAGATTATGATGTACCAGAACATCTACGCAACGCACCAACCCAATTAATGAAGAATTTAGGTTATGGAGCTCAATATCGTTATGCCCATGATGAACCTAATGCCTTTGCTGCTGGTGAAAACTATTTTCCTCCAGAAATGGCGACAACTAAATACTATTATCCCAGCCAACGAGGAGCTGAAAAAAGTTACGCTGAAAAATTAGCGTGGTTAGAAGATCAAAATAAAGCGAGTAGCATTCAACGCTATAAATCGAAATAAAATTAACATATAATTTTAATATATTTTACCAAATAAAATTGCATTGATTATTCGTCAAAACCTAAATTAGCAATAATCAAAGCGTATTAATCCACATAAAGAACAAACAACAATTAAAGTAGAATTGATAGAAATAAAAAACAAAAAATATTATTTAACAAAGTGTTAATGCAAAAAAAATCAATATTAATTTTAGAAATTAACAATCATTTACAATAAATCATTCGCTATAAACTATCGTTTAACCTATAATCATTCGTGAAATCTTGCACGCAAAAAAAGCCTTTCTAAGAAATAATTAAAGAAAAATGAAATATAGGAAATATACCGTGAGTTACTTAACGAGCAGTAGATATTTAGCACTATGGTTTTATTTAGTATTGTTATTCCAATCAATCCAGTCCTCAGAAGCTAGCCTTTCGCAAACGACGGTTAAAACGATAGTAGGATCACCACCACATTTATCACTACCGTTAGAGATGAATATGGACGATTTAGACTTATTTGGTTTAAAAGTCTACAATCAAAATTATTATGGTGAGGAGGTCGATCATTTACCTCTCATGAGTAACTATCCTTTCAAAGATAAAGTTGCAATTGCTCCAATGAAATATCCAAATGAAAATGAGTTCCATGATGCTGATGGTGATGAATTAATTGGATTTGAAGCAAACGGCAATATTAAAATGGAATGGTTTTATACCAATTCAAAAAATAAATTAGTTTCGTTTGTTCCAAAAGATAATGACACATTTTGTTCTTTAGCCAAAAAAAATATAAATGCTCCGTTCAAAGTAAAATTGACAGCTGATTCTTTATTATTAGTAACTACTCATGGGCATCCTGACTACTTTGTCTATCCTAATGACGATGTAACAACACCACCGTCAAAAACTTATACCATTATGGATGATGTCGGAATTTGTTATGCTAAACCAGAAATAAAACCAAAAGAATCCAAAGCTAATGGAATATCACAATGGGATCGAGATA
This sequence comes from Gilliamella apis, assembly GCF_030758615.1. Lineage (NCBI taxonomy): Bacteria > Pseudomonadati > Pseudomonadota > Gammaproteobacteria > Orbales > Orbaceae > Gilliamella > Gilliamella apis. The sequence goes on along the minus strand of NZ_CP132381.1, from coordinate 777,999 downwards.
ATGGCTTTTTACCACAATCGAGAAATGATCCTAGCAAAAACTTTCCTACAACCGGTTTTTATGGTGCGCGATTTCAGTTAAATTTGACTAATGCACAATTGGCTAAAGATTATGAGTGGTCAATTAAACAAGGTAGTGAGTTGGTACAAGTTAACAAAGACGATAAAACTCAAGAGGTCACAGTGTCATTTGATATGCCAGATGCTAAAGATCCAGCAAAAGCTTGGCAATATATAATGGGATCTGGTGATGGATATACGGTTATTGTAGAAGGAAAAAATCCCCAAAAAAATACCACTATTCAATATTCATTTACCCTCGTTAAATGGTTTACCGGTTGGGATGAAAATAAAATTGGTGAACCTGGTGCCTCTGTTACAACGGGGCCTAAAGTGGATGAAAGCTGTAGCGCCTTAGCTGGTGGAGGAAAATATCGCATAAGTTATACTAACGAAGTGGTTAATTCCAGCTTACAGGCGGCTAAAGCTAAATATACTCGAGAGATAGGCACGCTTTTCAGTGAATGGGGAGACCCTAGTCAAAAAGCATACCCAAACTCTTGGGCGGCCAATGATAAACAAGATCTTAGACACAAAAGAATTTGGTTATATGATCCGGACCAAAAAAAATACTGTGATTTACATACTTATCAAGCAGTTTATCACTGTGTCGCTGAAAGTGATTTAAAAAATGGCTTATGCACAGCAGTAGCTGAATATAACTAGCAATTTTTGATACGACTGCTTAATAACTATTAACCAACTATCCAATAATAGTTTTTTATGATTTTGGATAATTAGTACTAACAAATAACTTATTAGTTTGCAATCTATTGGTGAAAATAACCTCAATAAGATGAAGGTTATTTATTGTTCATGTAATTATTATCACTAAATTGTATAAATTATCAAATATTGAAAGACAAAATCTTAAATATTGTTATTTATCAAATATATGTTAAAAACATGAATATTTATTTATAAGTAAAATAATGATTAGTTGTCTTTGAGATCGACTAAAGAGATTGTTTGCTTTATAATCAGCGCCACAAAAACATAAAAAAAATAAAAATATCATTTTATCAAATACTTATAAATTACTAAATTAGAATGATAAAACATGAATAAAAAGGAATTTAACAGTGAATCAAATTATCGAGATGTCTGTAAAGATAATATCGTCAATGCTACTTTTATTACTAGTATCTTCCTCTAGCTATGGTTCGCTCGATTCAAAAACCGTTGAAGCTATTCATGGTAATAAGCCATTATTATCAGCAAAATTAGAAAGTAATATGAAAGACTTTGATCTTTTTGGCCTAAATACCGATGGTAAGAACTATTACGGTGATGAAGTCAAAAAAATGCCATATTCAACAAGTTATCCATTTAAAAATAACATCAAAGTCGCTCCTATAAAACTTCCTGATAATAGCCAATTTGTTGATGAGGATGGTGATCAACTATCTGCAATCGATACCAGTAGTGCAATTACCATGAAATGGTATTATACCAATGCTAAAAATCAACTTATTGAATTTGAACCAGAAGATAGCGATACATTTTGCTCATTATCAGAAAAAGGGTGGTATGCGCCTTATAAGATCAAACTAGAAGCAGATGGTGTACTATTATATACTCAATATGGACTACCTAATTCAAATCAATACCCTAATGAAAACATTATTGATAGCCCATCTAAAATGTATACCTTATTGGAAGATAATGGATTTTGTTATGCACGACCTTCGTTACAACCAAATGAAGCCCAAAGTGGCAAAAAAAACCAATGGAATAAAAATTATGGTTTCTTAATTCAATCAAATACAGAATCAAGCAATTTTCCAACTACTGCTTTTTATGGTGCGCAATTTGACCTAACGCTTGCTCAAAAAGGCATGGCCGACCAATATGATTGGCAACTGTTAAAAGGGAAAGAACTTGTCAGTGAACCAATAATCAGTGCGAGCAACGACTTTGTCACACTAAGATTTGGTACTGATAATGCAAAAAATACCTTGATAGCTTGGAATTACATCATGGGTAACAATACCGGTTATGAAGTCATTTTAGAAGGCACTCATAAAACTAATGGTTACAAAATCCGTTATGGATTCACTATAACACAATGGTATTCTGGATGGGATCTAGCTACCATAGGAACGGGTGTTAGTTCAATAGGAAAAGCATTACAAATTGCCGAAGCATGTGAGCAGTTACCAGGTAATTATCGTATTGCTAATGCAGATGAACTGAGTAACGCAGATTTCAATGCAGGAAAAGAAGCAATATTTACTCGTGAAATAGGTTCATTAATGAGTGAATGGGGTTATCCAACACAAGAATCATACCCAGACTCATGGGCTCCTGCATTAAAAGAAAATAATAAACGAAAAAGAATTTGGGTCTATGATCCGACAATGAACAAATTTTGTGACTTACATCCATATGATGGTAAATATCACTGCAAAAAAGAGAGCCAAGATAAAAATGGCTTATGTATAGCGGTCGATACTAATTAAATTTGTCATTTTATATTTAGAGCTCTATCTATTCATAGGTAGAGCTTATCATTGGCAATTTTTATTTTTCTTTGATAGCACCTATCATTATCGTTTTTACTATTAAAAACCAATTCAAAAAATATTATCCGTAATCATTGATTTTCGTTAATAAATTACCAATCACTGTTTATTAAGCATACTACATATAGTAATAAAATGATTAATAGGTACTATATATTGTATATTTTGACAATTATCAATTATCATACGCTCCATTAAAACATAAAAATGGATGATAAATGAATAATGAACAAATCAATGCTAGTAACTAAACGTGATGGAAAAAAAGAACCTATCGATCTTGATAAAATCCACAAAGTAATCACTTGGGCAGCGGAAGGATTAGATAATGTATCTGTTTCTCAAGTTGAATTACGTTCACATATTCAATTTTATGATGGTATTCGTACTTCGGACATTCATGAAACTATTATCCGTGCAGCAGCTGATCTTATCTCTCAAGATGCGCCTGATTATCAATATTTAGCAGCCCGTTTAGCTATCTTTCATTTACGTAAAAAAGCCTACAATCAATTTACACCTCCGTCACTTTATGAACATGTAAAAAAACTTGTTGCCAGCGAACGCTATGACAAACACCTTCTTGAAGATTATACTCAAGAAGAATTTGAACAAATGGATAAAATGATCGACCACTGGCGCGATATGAATTTTTCCTATGCAGCCGTCAAACAACTTGAAGGTAAATATTTGGTTCAAAATCGCGTAACCGGTGAAATTTATGAAAGTGCTCAATTCTTATATATCTTAGTTGCCGCGTGTTTATTTGCTAACTATCCAAAAGAGAGTCGTTTAGATTATATCAAACGTTTCTATGATGCCGTTTCGACATTTAAAATTTCATTGCCGACACCAATAATGGCTGGGGTTCGTACACCAACTCGCCAGTTTAGCTCGTGTGTATTAATTGAATGTGATGACAGCTTAGATTCTATCAATGCCACAGCTGGTGCGATTGTAAAATATGTTTCACAACGAGCTGGAATTGGCGTTAATGCGGGTCGTATACGAGCATTAGGTAGCTCAATTCGTGGTGGTGAAGCCTTCCATACTGGTTGTATCCCATTTTATAAATATTTCCAAACTGCAGTTAAATCATGTTCACAAGGTGGTGTTCGTGGTGGCGCAGCTACAGTATTTTATCCACTCTGGCATTTAGAAGTTGAAAGTTTATTAGTCCTACGTAATAACCGTGGCGTTGAAGAAAACCGAGTAAGACATTTAGATTATGGTGTACAAATCAATAAATTAATGTACCAACGTCTAATTAAAAATGAAAACATCTCTTTATTCAGTCCATCAGATGTGCCGGGTCTTTACGATGCTTTCTTTGCCGACCAAAACAAATTTGAAGCACTTTATCATCAATATGAACAAGATGTTAATATTCGTAAACGCGTAGTTAAAGCAGTTGAATTATTTTCATTATTAATGCAAGAACGAGCATCAACTGGCCGAATTTATATTCAAAATGTTGATCATTGTAATACTCATAGCCCATTTAATGCTCAACTGGCACCAGTACATCAATCCAATTTATGTATGGAAATTGCCCTACCAACTAAACCACTTAATAATGTTAATGATGATAAAGGTGAAATTGCACTTTGTACGTTATCTGCTTTTAATTTAGGTAAAATTGAATCTCTTGACGATTTTGAAGAGCTAGCTGATTTAACCGTTCGTGCACTAGACGCATTGCTTGATTATCAAGATTATCCGGTTCCGGCAGCTAAAACGTCATCAATAAACCGCCGCACATTAGGTATTGGTGTAATTAACTATGCCTATTATTTAGCTAAACATGGAGTTAAATATTCTGATGGTAGTGCCAATAACTTAACCCATCGCACATTTGAAGCAATGCAATATTATTTATTAAAAGCATCAAATAATTTAGCTAAAGAAAAAGGTGCCTGCCCACTATTTAGTGAAACAACCTATGCTCAAGGTATCTTACCTATCGATACTTATAAACAAGATATCGATACACTTACTAAAGAACCATTACATTATGATTGGGAATCTTTACGTCAATCAATCAAAACTTATGGTTTACGTAATTCTACTTTATCAGCATTGATGCCATCTGAAACTTCCTCGCAAATATCAAATGCCACTAATGGTATTGAGCCACCACGAGGATATGTCAGCATAAAGGCGTCAAAAGATGGTATTTTAAAACAAGTGGTACCTGAATATAAAAAATTAAAAGATTTATATGAGTTACTTTGGCAAATCCCAAATAATACAGGTTATTTGCATTTAGTCGGTATTATGCAGAAGTTTATTGATCAATCAATTTCAGCCAATACTAATTATGATCCAACTAAATTCCCTAATGATAAAGTACCAATGAAACAGCTATTAGCTGATTTATTAACAGCTTATAAATATGGTGTAAAAACCCTTTATTATCATAATACACGAGATGGTGCTGAAGATATTCAAGGTGATATTGAAGTCTCATCAAGTGATGATGGTTGTGAAGGCGGAGCATGCAAAATTTAATTGTTCTGCTTAGCCCTAAAAATAAAAGTAGCGGATAACAACTGAGTTATCCCTACTATTCCGACTTTTTACTTATCTGCACAGTAAAAAGCTTAACAAATTTCTGTTAGGAGTTCGATTATGAGCATGAATTACAGCACCTTCTCACACGTCCATAATGATCAACTTAAAGAGCCAATGTTTCTTGGTCAACCGGTAAATGTTGCTCGTTACGATCAACAAAAATATGAAATGTTCGAAAAGTTAATTGAAAAACAACTTTCTTTCTTTTGGCGTCCTGAAGAGGTCGACGTATCGCAAGATCGTATTGACTATGCAGCGCTCCCAGAACATGAAAAACATATATTTATTAGTAACTTAAAATATCAAACTCTGCTCGATTCCATTCAAGGTCGAAGTCCAAATGTGGCGTTATTACCTTTAATTTCTATTCCTGAACTTGAAACATGGATAGAAACTTGGTCATTTTCAGAAACGATTCATTCACGTTCATACACCCACATTATTCGTAATATCGTTAATGATCCATCGGTTGTATTTGACGATATTGTGACTAATAAAGAAATTCAAAAACGGGCTGGTGATATTGCAGGCTACTACGATGAATTAATTAGTTATGCTAGTTATTATAATTTGTTAGGTGAAGGTAAACACACTGTCAATAATCGAACTATCACTATTGATCTACGAGAGTTAAAAAGACGACTTTACTTATGCCTAATGAGCGTTAATGCGCTTGAAGCGATTCGTTTTTATGTGAGTTTTGCTTGCTCATTTGCCTTTGCAGAACGTGAATTAATGGAAGGTAATGCCAAAATAATCAAACTGATTGCTCGTGATGAAGCATTACATCTAACCGGTACACAGTTCATGATTAATACCCTAAGAAGCGGTGAAGATGATCCAGAAATGGCCGAAATCGCTAAAGAGTGTGAACAAGATTGTTACGACCTCTTCTTACAAGCTGCTAATCAAGAAAAAGAATGGGCTGAATATCTATTTGAAGGTGGTTCAATGATTGGTTTAAACAAAGATATTCTATGCCAATACGTTGAGTATATTACTAATATTCGTATGCAAGCGGTTGGTCTCAAATTACCATTTGAAGTAAAATCGAATCCAATTCCATGGATCAATAACTGGCTTGTTTCTGATAACGTACAGGTTGCGCCACAAGAAGCTGAAATGAGCTCATATTTAGTTGGACAAATCGATTCAGAAATTAGTGAAGATGATTTAAGCGATTTTACCTTATAATTATTAATCGCAAAAACCCCTTTCCTCAAATTTTTTATTAAAGGAACCTTATCGGTTCCTTTAATATTATTAATCCATTATGCACAACAATCATTGCTTCTACATTAAACTATCAAAGCATAATTTAACTATATTTAAAGCCTTTAATGACATCAATTCATCTGCCATAATTTTTAAGCCACTTTGATAGTAAACACGCGCGTCAAAGCATGTCGTCAATGTATCATTTGGTAGCCAAACTATTACAACACTTGTTACTCAAGATGATATTATTGCTTGAACTGAACATGAGATTTAATTGAAAAATAACTCATAAAACCTCCTAAAGCAAAGACCTACTAATGTAGGTCTTTTTTAATGATTTTATTAATTCTATTAATTAGGAAAAATTATTTTTGCTCAACAGGTTGGACCCACATTTGCTTATTTTTAAAATCAATTTTAACTCTGTTTTTACTTAAAAAGTCAGCGCCTAATAATCCGTCAGATTGAAATTCATTAGGAAATGAATCAATTATTATTGGCAGAACGCTATCATTCGCGACATTATTTACATCAAGTGATATAGATTTAAAATTATCTTCAGGATCGCTTATTTTAATTGATTCCGATGACAGGGATTGTTCTTTGATGAGTGATACTGTCGCCCCTGTATCTAAAACCATTTTATAATTCTTTATACCATCGGACAGATTAACAACCAAACCTTCACCATTTAAATCGAAGGGGATAGCAACCCAGTTTGGATTTAAGTCGGTTGAAGTATCATCGGATATTGTTAAATTACTTTCCGGATAATTGATAGTTAATACATAATTATCAAACAATTTAAGGCCAATAACAGCTTTAAATGCATTGCTATCCTCACTATTATCATTATCCATCGGATCACTCGAAATAAATAACCCCCAGTCTTTATATTCAACCACTTGCACATTATTAAAGATAAAAGAATTTAACACTAACTTATCGATGATAAATGCTCGCAGTTCTGTGACATTACCAGAAAGATCAGTATTTCTGATTTTTTCAGGTTTTTCGGTTTTATTAGGAATCTTATTAATTAAATCCATGGGTAGATGTAAAGCTATTTTCGAACCCGTATCCAATGTCATGGCAATTTTTTCACCTTGAAAATCCATCATGATTAAAGGTAAATTATATTTGTCATCAAAATTTAAATCCCAAGTGACTTCAGCACTTTGTGCAAAGTGACTGATAAACAACATAATTAAAAATAGTATTTTTTTATTCACTTAACTTACCTCATTGTATTCCCATTCCTAATGTCTCTTTTTGATTTGAAATTATTAAAAATATTTATTATTTATCCTTTGTTTTTTAGCCATTTTAATCGTTTCTAATTGATATACAACAATATAATGTCTATATCGTGATTTTTTTTCGTACTACTGATTATGGAATGTTCTTTATTGCCCGATCACCCAATACTCGGATGTTATTATTGCCAGAACGGAAAATGTTATTTAAACAACAGATAATCGACCTTTATCTACTAGCTAAACCACTCAGTAAGCTAATAGAATAAAAAATCAAGCTTAACTGATTTAATACTCTTATTTACCCGCAATAAATCATATTTGATGGTATAGACTTCTCAATTATTTTTACAAAATCTTAAATAATACATTTTATAAGCATGTGGCATAACTATTTTTATCAACTCGTTTTTATTGTTAATAATTCTAAATAAATTGTGTCATGGAACATTCACATTAAGTTATTTAACTTACTATTTTTCCTAAATAAACACTATTTGACGGTATAGACTCCTCAATTATTTTTACAAAAAATATTTACTCATCAATTTTAAAAGTCGCGAATGGATTGAATAAACGTTATTGCTTAATGTTATTGTATGAAAACTGTTGTCATTCCAGCTTGACACTGCTTTAAAATCGGTGGACGATATAACAATTCGATTTTGCTAATTTGATATGATGACTATGACTGATGCGCATTTGTTTTATTCTATCTCTCCGCTTGATTTTAGTGATGAGCAAATAACTGTCCCCTATCTAAAACAGCAACTAAATGCGTTTCAACAATGGTCAGTGACCCAATTTAAAAATAACGCCGATATTGATGACTTAGTTCATCTGCGCAGTCAGTTTATTGATCAGCTACTTCAACGATTATGGCATTATTATCGAATTCCCGAACAAGTTTCATCGCTGTTTAAACAAAATCGCATTGCACTGATTGCAGTTGGTGGTTATGGTCGAACCGAACTTCATCCATTATCCGATATTGATATTTTGATACTAAGTGATAACTCACTAACCAAACAACTGGAAAAACAAATTGGTGATTTAGTCCGTCTACTTTGGGATCTGCATTTTGATATTGGCCACAGCGTTAGAACGTTAAAAACCTGCTTGCAAGAAGCTAAAAATGATATCACTATCATGACAAACTTAATTGAATCAAGATTAATTGCCGGAAGTGAGTCATTACTTAATAAGCTCCGCAGTGAAATTTTTAGCGATAAAATCTGGCCTTCTCCAGCTTTTTATCAAGCCAAAATGCAAGAGCAACAAGAAAGACACCAACAATATCACAGCACTACCTATAATTTAGAGCCAGATCTAAAAAATAGTCCAGGTGGTTTACGTGATATGCAAATCATCCAATGGGTTGCAATCCGACATTTTGGCGGAGAGTTTTTAAAAAAAATTGCCCAGTTTGACTATTTAACGCCAGAAGAAGTGGCCGAATTTAAGACTTGCCGCAAATTTTTATGGCGCATGCGCTTTGCGCTTCACTGCGTGATCAACCGCTATGACAATCGTTTATTATTCGATCGTCAACTAAGTATCGCTAAAATGTTGGGCTATAGTGGTGAAGGCAATACACCGGTTGAAAATATGATGCATGATTATTATCGTGTTGCGCATAATATTACCGAACTCAACCAAATGCTTTTACAACTATTTGATGAGTCATTATTAAAACGTTACTCATCACAAAAGACCTATGATATTGATCAACATTTTCAAGTCAGAGGCAACCTAATTGATGTTAAACATAACAGCGTGTTTACTGATAACCCGCTGATGATCCTCAATCTGTTTTATACAATTTTGCTTAATCCGCAAATTACAGGATTATATTCTAATACGATTAGGCAACTTCGTTCTGCAAGACGAAGACTCAATTATTTACTTAGTGAAACGCCAGAAGCAAGAACATTGTTTATGAAAATCATCAAACATCCAGATGCAATTAAAAAAGCCATTTTGCCAATGCATCAATATGGTATTTTGGCGGTGTATATACCTGGTTGGCAGCAAATCTCAGGCATGATGCAATTTGATCTGTTTCATGCTTATACGGTCGACGAACATACTATCCGCTTATTGCTAGAACTCGATCGTTTAAAAACCGAAGTGGGTAAAGAAAAACATCCTAATAGTTCAACTGTATTTGCCAAACTATCTAAACCTGAATTACTGGTAATAACGGGATTATTCCATGATATTGGCAAAGGTCGACATGGTGATCACTCGGAAATAGGCGCTAAATTAGTCGAATCTTTTTGTCAATTACATGAACTCGATGCGAAAGATACCGATTTGATTGTTTGGTTAGTTCGTTATCATTTATTGATGTCGGTAACTGCGCAAAGTCGAGATCTCCAAGATCCCGATGTTATTCGCGAATTTATTCAATTAGTAAAAAGCAAACGCCGTTTACATTATTTACTCTGTTTAACGGTTGCCGATGTTTGTGCTACTAATGAAACCTTATGGAATAGTTGGAAGCAGAGCTTAATGCGTGAGCTCTACTTAACCGCTAAACGATCATTTGATTCGGGCATTCATCAAATACCAGAACAACGAAGTGTTGCTCGTCAACATAAACAACAAGCACTAACTGAATTGCTGGCACAAAATTACGACGAGCAAATGATAAAAAACCTTTGGCAAGATTATCGTGTCGATTACTTTTTGCGCTATAGCGCTGAACAGATCGTTTGGCACGCTCAACTATTATTAAATCATGATTTGAATCAAACATTAGTTTCGATTAATTCCAATCCATATCATGGTGGCAGCGAAATCATCATCTACTCATCTGATAGACCTTTTTTATTTGCCGCAGCATGTAATGCGTTAAGTATGTTAAATTTGAGTATTCATGATGCATTGATTATTACTAATAAAAATGGATTTGCATTAGATACCTTTATTGTGCTTGAACCTAATGGGCAAATTGTGCCAGAAAATCGACATCAAGATATTATCCAAGCGCTACATAAAGTACTACATCAATCAGTCTACAAAGGCGTGACAATAAAACCGGCTAAACAGCGACTACGTTCGTTTTCTGTACCAACACAAGTCAACTTTATTTCGTCATTTAACGAAAACCAAACTTATATGGAACTCATTGCGCTTGATAAACCGGGTTTACTTGCTTGTGTTGGTGAAGTGTTTGCAAAATTAGACTTATCGCTAAGCAGTGCTAAAATAGCCACAATTGGCGAACATATTGAAGATCTGTTTATTCTAACCGATAAACACAATAAAGCCCTTGATGATAACACCTGTCAAAAACTAACCGAATCGATAGTTGAAACTATTGATTCAATAAATTAATTAACCAAAAAGTTTAAAGTTAAAATTATGCAATTTTTCCTTATTTTGTTTCCTATTTTTTGTATTTTTATTGTTGGATTTATTGGTCAAAAGATTCTTAATTTTGATGTTGCTAATCTCTCAAAAATGTCGCTATATGTGTTATCACCCTTTTTGGCATTTAAAACATTTTATACACATACCTTAACCAGCGATTATTTAATCTATATTGCTTATCTCATTGGACTCTGTTTTTCCTTGGTTCTTATTGTCAGCATCTGGTCAATGATAATGAAGTATTCGGTCAAACAACGCTGTGCAATGATTTTGAGTTCGTGTTTTATGAACAATGGTAATTATGGTACACCAGTACTACTGGTTTTTTTTGGCACGATCGGTTTTGATCTAGGTGTCATAATGATGGTGTTACAACAATTTGTTATGAGCACTGTTGGCATCTATTATGCAGCCAAGGGCAGCACACATAGTGATATTGTCAGTCAAAAAGATGTCATTAACAAAGTAATTAGAATGCCGGTTGCCTATGGTGCCTTTGCTGGTATTCTTTTCCAACTGTGTCAAATACCATTATCAAAATCGATTATGACTTCAATTAGTATGATCGGTGATTCTTCCATTGTGATAATTATGATTATTTTGGGCATGCAATTGGCCAAAATCAAAATTAAACAACTTGATTATCCAAAACTTTCTTTTGCTTTAGTAACGAGGATGGTTATATCTCCGCTGGTCGCTTTTGCCATGGTCTATTTTATGCCTATTACCCCAATGGCAAAACAAATCCTTATTGTTCTAGCGGCAATGCCAAGTGCGGCCAATACCACATTAATGTCAGTTCAATTTGATACTAACCCAGCACTGGTATCAAGTGCTACTTTAGTCAGTACTTTATTGAGTTTAATTACATTACCAATCGTACTCTCTTTAGTTGGTGCACCAATTCCCTTTTAAATAGAAGCGATGCCTTAAAGAGTTTGAAAATCAGCTAGCTAAATCCTGATTAATCGTCAGGATTTAGTTTTGATAAAATTTAATCGTTATTCAGCCACTCTTGCTCAAATTGATTAACAAATTCAACTAAAATTTTATGCCGTTGTTCAGCAATCCGTTTAGCTGTGTCAGTATTCATTATATCTTTGAGTAAAAATAGTTTTTCATAGAAGTGATTAATTACTGTATTGGGCTGTTTGTAATTGTCTTCATTAAGTTTCGTTCGCGGTGGAATGTTTGGATCGTGCATAATATTATGTTTATTACCACCATAATAAAAAGTACGGCCAATACCTATTGCGCCAATAGCATCAAGACGGTCAGCATCTTGAACTATTTGTCCTTCCAACGATAACTCGTTTTTTTGCAAAAGATTTTTCCGATAAGACATATTTTCGATAATAGCAAAAATAGCGTTAATCTCGTTAGTGGTTATCTTTAATAATTGCAGATAATCACGCAATTCAATTATTGCTTTATCAACATCCTCAACCACTTTCTCATCAATGACATCATGCAAGTAAGCACTCATCAATACAATAAATGCATCTGCTTGTGGCTGATCATTAAGGATTTTTTCGGCTAATTTTACAACTCGTTCAATATGCGCCATATCATGACCCGAAAAATCATGCGAAAGCTTTTGTCGAACAAATAGTTTAATCGAATTAAGAATTAGTTGTTGTTGGGCAGTTATTCGGTTGGTCATTTTATTAGCTTAATTAAAAATAGTAATGATAGATTATATTTGATCGAGATATTATGTATATTACCGCAGTTAAAATCTAATCGCTATTGATGGTTTTAGTTAATACTTTATCAATCAGTCATTTATTCTTGCATAAAACCAGAAAAATCAATTTAAAATGAGTTAAAAATTATATTTAATATCATTATTGATGATTATTTAGACTGATTTGCCAAAAATTCCTTGCATTTAATGTTTTTTTTATATTTTTTTTAATTTCTTTCGATTGTTTTCACTAATTACGAAAGGTAGAATGCTCCAATCACAATTTATTATCAATGCAAATAACTGGAGTTGATTAAGTGAAAATATCAGCACGCAAAGTTTTGCCTTGGCAACTTATAGAATGTTTCACTCGATATCGTCAATTTATCGCTCTACTATTTGGACTCACTATTTTTTGTATCGCACTGGTTGTGTGTTGGCATTTATTACAATCAATTAACCTTAGCGATTTACAATCAGCTCTGCATAAACTGCCTTACCATGCAATTTTACTAGCATGTCTATCGGCGATAGCGAGTTATATTATGTTGATGGGTTATGAATGGTCAGCCGCACGATATGCAGGCGTTGATTTAAAACCATCGACAATAGCTACTGGTGCAATTTGTGCCTCCGCCATTGGTAATGCAGTCGGGTTATCCGCCCTATCCGGCGGTGCAATTCGTTGTCGGCTCTACTTTAAATATGGATTAACCACCATAGATGTTGCTCGCATGTCGATTTTTGTTAGCCTTTCGTTAGGCCTTACATTACCTTTAATTGCCACAATTGCTGCATTAATACATATACAAAATACCATGCTAGCGCTACATATCTCGGTAATCACTATTGAATTAATCGCTAGTGCAGTATTGATCATTTATGCTGGTGTATTGTTATTTTTACATGCGCACCGATTAGCAGAAAAACCCAATAAAGATACTTGGCTATATCAAATTTTCCATTGGCAGATCCGTTTACCTAACTGGCAATTAGCCAGTGGACAATTTTTAATTACCTTAATCGATGCCATTTTAGCCGGTGCTATTCTCTATTTTTTACTCCCGAATCAACCAAACTTTATTACCTTTATTATGATTTATATCTTGGCATTAGTTGCTGGGATACTTAGTCATGTTCCTGGTGGAGTTGGCATATTTGAAGCGGTTATATTAGCGGCATTTTCATCACAAATTGATACTGCATCATTAACGGTTGCTTTGGTCATTTACCGTCTAATTTATATCATATTACCATTGATTCCTGCCGGAATTTTACTGCTAATTAACGAAGGAAAACACTTGTTAACCGCGCCACAAGTTAAGGAAACCGATACCGGTATTGCGGCAACGATTATGGCCACCACGGTATTTTTTGCCGGAGCAGTCATGATGTTTTCAAGTGTTACACCTGGCTTTAATCATGATTTCGTCAGCACTTTTTTTCCGAAAAAAATTGTCAATTTTGCTCATTTAACCGCAAGTTTAATCGGAATTTTATGCCTACTAATGGCGGTAGGATTACGTCGCAGACTTTATTCGGCATGGGGAGTATCGGTTATTTTGTTGATATTAGGCAGTATCTGCTCGTTGCTAAGAGGTTTACACTGGATCGAAGCAGCGACATTATTAGTAATAGCCATACTATTAATCAATTTTAGACATGCTTTTTATCGTAAAAGCCGATTAAGTATTTTACCTTTCTCACTAAAATCCTTTGTAGTCAGTTTTGGTTTAATTGCCTTATTTGTTTGGCTAATCTTATTTATTTATCAAGATATTCCTTACAGCCATGATTTATGGTGGCAATTTGAGTTAGATAGCCGAGTTCCCCGAGCATTACGTGCAGCATTAGGTAGTTTTATCTTATTGAGTAGCGTAATGTTATTTTGGTCATTTAAACCAGCATTACCTATCTTAACGATTCCTACTGAAGAGGAATTAAGTGAAGCCTATCAAATCATGCTTAACTCAAAACAACCTGAAGGCGGATTAGCGATGAGTGGTGATAAGTCACTGCTCTTCAATCAATCACATACTGCTTTCATTATGTATGCAAGGCGAGGAAGAAGCATGGTTGCGCTATATGATCCTATTGGCAATGATAGCGCTGCTCGGGCTGATTTAATCTGGGCATTTAGAGATCTTTGTGATCAACACCATTTACGTCCGGTTTTCTACCAAGTTAAAGCAAACAATTTACCATTTTATATGGATATTGGTCTTCGAATTGTCAAACTTGGTGAAGAAGCCTTAGTTAATTTAAAAGAGTTTGATTTAACCTCTAAGGGATATAAAGATCTTCGATATACTTGGAACCGTGGGCTACGGGATGGGCTTAGTTTAAGATTTTATCCACCGGGTACTGCACCAATTGATGAATTGAAAGCCGTCTCCGATTCATGGTTAAAAAATAAACATACCAAAGAGAAAAAATTCTCATTAGGGGCTTTTTCTAAATCCTATTTAGATAATTTCACGGTTGCCGCAATTGAATATCAGGGGAAAATTATTGCTTTTGTGAATTTATTAGAAACCAAGCAAAACTATAGTGCTAGTATTGATCTAATGCGAGTTTTACAAGATATTCCAAAATCGACCATGGAGTTTTTAATGGTTGGTTTAATTTTACATTATAAAGAAAAAGGTTATCAGTATTTTAGTTTGGGAATGGTACCACTTGCCGGCATGCAAAGAAGACGTGGTGCACCAATGATCCAACGTTTAGGCGCATTAGTCTTTCGCCGAGGTGGCCGATTTTATAACTTCCAAGGCCTACGCCAGTTTAAAGAAAAATTTGCAACGCATTGGCAACCCCGTTATATGGCGGTTCCTGCCGGACTCGACCCCTTAGTTGCTTTAATTGATACTACCATGTTAATTTCAGGTGGCAAAACAACATTAACTAACCAGAAGAACTAATCAAATGAAAAAAATCATACTTTATGTTTTATTATTCATTATTTTAGTATTCATTACATTTTGTATTGCTAAAGGTTGGTACAGTTATAAAAACCAACGAACTGCTTCGGTTAATACTTTTACAATTAATCAAAACTTTACTATCTTATCTGCTAGCCCTAGACAGTCAGCAGAAGCTTCAGCAATAATTGTTGCGACACAAGATAATCACTTTACCGCTAATCAATTATTAACCTTATCTGAATCAATGGGTGCTAAATTGGTGCAATTTGAATTACAACCACAAGGAAGTTGTGCCGAACAACAAACACGCTTTGAACAAGCGAAGAAGATCTTAAATGAGGATAAATTTACTGTTGCCGGCATGCAAGAAGGTGCAGCTTTCGCTTATCGTTGGTTAAGCAAACAACAAGATGATGATGCTAAAGCTTTATCCATTGAGTTTACTTTAGATCATAAAGATTGCGACGCACCTTTACCTGCACAGGCCAGCCATGGAACATGGCAGGTTATTTGGAACAATCCACCTGATGAACAAGTGGCTATTTTCCCTCGCCAACAAAAACAGATTAAAGTAACCACCTCAATTGGTGAGTATCAAGCGTCACCAACCGAACTATTAAGTTTACATTTATCATCTATTTTATTTGGTGAACATGAACCATTACCTGTGATTGAATTGCCAGCTAAAGGTAATCCACAACATCCGAATAGTGTTACCTTTTATTATTCAGGTGATGGTGGTTGGCGAGATTTAGATAAAGTTTCAGCAGAATATATGGCTGCACATGGTTACTCGGTGGTTGGTGTCGATGCATTAAAACTTTTTTGGCAACATCGCTCGGTTGAACGTAGTGCTAAAGATCTTACTTATTTAATGCAGGAATACCGTGATAAATGGGGGGTGAATAAATTTGTACTAGCGGGTTATTCTTTTGGGGGTGACATCTTACCAGCACTATATAATCGCTTATCCAAAGCAGATCAACAAAGCGTTCAAGCATTGATTATGATTGCTTTTTCTAAAGATGCTAATTTTGAAATAGAAGTTAGTGGTTGGCTGGGGCAATCTGGTGATGAAATGAAAACAGCACCAGAGGTTGCGCAGATTCCGGAAAAGAAATTATTCTGTATCTATGGTGCAGAAGAGAAAGACGATAGCGGTTGCCTACAACCAGAGATGAAAGGCGAAGCATTTCAACTACCGGGTGGGCATCATTTTGATGAAAATTATCCGCACTTAGGGCAAATTATTATGCAAGCTATCGACAAACGTATGCAATAAATGTGGCACTTTAGGTATTATTTTTAAAATAAAAGCATTAATAAAAAATTATAAAAATATTAATGCTTTTTAAGTTTGATTTTACCTTCTGATAAGAATACGCCACCAAGTGTAAATAAGGTACCTATTGCCGCAATCCATGTAAAAGGTTCATCTAAAATTAATACTGCATTAATAATTGTCAAAATTGGCACTAAATAGATATAGATGCTAATTTTGACCGCCCCCACTAATTTTACAGCATAGTTCCAAGAAGCAAAGCAGATAGCTGAAGCTCCGACGCCTAAAAATAAGATATTCATTAAGTTTATTGGTTGCTCAAATCGAGAAAAATTCCATTCAAAACCAAATAAATACAGTGCGGGTAACATAAACATTAGACCGTAAAAAAAGAATCTTCGCGTCAATAAAATAATATTGTAACCATAGTTACTACTTTTTTTAGTTAAAATTGAATAACACGCCCAAAATAGGCAAGCAAACACCGCCAGTAAATCACCAAGCGGATTAACCGATAATACAAACTGACCATTGAAGCTAATTAAGGCTATACCTATCATGCCGAATAGACAGCCAATATAAAATACTTTCGCTGGTTTTTCAGCCTTAAGGAAGAAGATGGCCAATATAGCAGTAAAGACTGGAGCTAGTGTGGTGATCACACCAACATTTGATGCGGTAGTATAGGTTAAAGCAATATTTTCACAAAGAAAATAACAAGTGACACCACAAAATCCAGCGCCAAGGAACATCAACTCTTGTTTAATCCCCTGCCAGGCGAAAAAGCGAGGGGCTAATAACCAAAGCGTGATATAGCCTAAGGTAAATCGGAAAAAGAGAATTTCAATAGGTTTAAAATCTGTCAGTAAAACTTTGGTGGCAATATAAGTGATTCCCCAAATAAACACTGTCATGAGTGCTATTAGGTGGCCTTTTGTCCTTGATGAAAATAACATAAAAATTCTCTCTGCTCACTTATTAGTATTTAAGCACCATCCATTACCTTATTACTTAGTTACCAGACTAAATATACCAAATAAATTGAGAATAGATAAAAGGCTTGATAATAATAAAAATAACACTATTTATTAGAATAATGAAAATCGCTAGATATTAACTTGCTGTTAATAATTGTTCAATATATTTTCATATATCGATTATTTATGTAGATTATATAATTCTATAGCAGGACTAGTTAGCACTAATAAAAATTGTAGGCAAAAAAAATCCACTCAAAAATGAGTGGAGGGCAAAAAAATGAATTAACGTAATCTGAATATATAGACAGACTAAATCACAAAAAGTTCCAATTAATTTCAAAAAAATTTAATATTTTTCTAAAAAACATTCTATTATATTGATTTATATAAATAATTATTTTAAAAAATATTTAAAAAAATATAAATATTTCTCATTTTTCAGCACATAAAAACTAATTTGCTTAAAACTTAATTTCATTGCAAATTTAAATAAGCTAACGCTATACTGCGCTAAAAATAGTCTATATAGCTATATAGGAGTATTTATGAAAAAGAATGTTGTTTTATTTAGTAAAATTCCAGCTGATCAGCAAGAAAGACTAGCGCAAGCTTTCAATCTAACACTATTTCAAGGTGATCCCAAAACCGATATTAGTGAATTTATCCAAATATTAGCCAATGCTGACGGTATGATTGGATCTAATATTCCAACTCGAATTGATGATAGTTTTTTGCAACAAACGCCTAAATTAAAAGCGGCGGCGACAATTTCAGTCGGTTTTGATAATTATGATTTGCTTGCTTTGAAAAAACATGGCGTCCGATTAATGAATACTCCGAAAGTTCTCACTGAAAGTACCGCTGATCTCATTTTTACCCTACTCATGGCTACCGCTCGTCGAACCGTTGAATTATCTAATCTTATTCATAATGGAGGTTGGAATAAAAGCATCACACCTGAATACTTTGGTACAGATATTTATGGTAAAACCATTGGTATTTTAGGCATGGGCCGTATTGGTCAAGCCATAGCTAAACGAGCACATTGTGGTTTTGATATGAACATCATATATTATAATCGTTCAGCCAATACCCATGTTGAACAAGCCTATCATGCTAAACGTCTTGAACTAGATGATGTCCTTAAACAAGCTGACTTTGTTGTTATCATTTTACCGCTAACCGATCAAACAAAACGACTTATTACTAAACAAAAATTAGCGTTAATGAAATCATCAGCTATCCTTATCAATGGCGCTCGAGGTGCGATAATTGATGAACAAGCGCTCTATGAAGCATTAAAAAACAAAACAATTAAGGCTGCTGGCTTAGACGTTTTTGAAGTTGAACCATTAGCCAAAGATTCGCCATTATTAAAACTTGATAATGTTTTATTATCACCACATGTCGGTTCAGCAACCACTGAAACTCGGTATGCCATGGCCAAATGCGCTGTTGATAACATTATTTCTGCGTTAAAACCAGAACAACCAACTGAAAATTGGGTTAATCCAGAAGTCGGGTAACTTGTATTACTGCTTGAATTCACCTATAATGCCCCAATATTGTCTATAAACAACAATCACAATTGGGGCTGATTCTGGATTCGACGGGATTTGCGAAACCCAAGGTGCATGCCGAGGTGCGGTAGGCCTCGTAAATAAACCGCAAAAAAATAGTCGCAAACGACGAAAACTACGCACTAGCAGCTTAATAACCTGTATAGAGCCTTCTCTCCCTAGCCTCCGCTCGTAGGACGGGGATCAAGAGGAGTCAAACCTAAACGAGATCGTGTGGAAGCCTTGCTTGGGGCGGAAGCATTAAATTTAATCAAGCTAGTTTATCAGTGGCGTGTTTGTCCGCAGCGGGTAAGCGAAATTTAAAGACAAACTACGCATGTAGTACCAAGGATGTAGAGATTTCGGACGCGGGTTCAACTCCCGCCAGCTCCACCAACAAAAACCATATAAAATCAAATGATTAAAAATTAACGCGCTGTTTCTATATATAAATCGACTACACACGAACTATATTAACGCCCAGAAATGCACATAATTTATGCATGCCGTTATTTTCATTCGAACTAACCCACTGAATTTCATGCCAATAATTTACTATTTAATGACTTCCTTTTAAATCCTTTAAAACATATCAAACCAAAAGATAACATTAACCTGTATTTGGAAATATATATCCCAAAGTGCAAAATAAATTGCGCCTATAGTAATATTACTTACCATCTAATCTAAGTTTTAAGGCTGTTGCAAATTTTGCAGAAATTCCAATTTAGGTTTAATATCAGTTTGGTATTAATAATAAAAACATATCAATCTATTATTACTTAAATCTAAGTTATCTATAATATAAAAAAGGATATTTATGAGACGCAAAGATAAAGAAATAACTAATCTTGATGAAGTGATCAATATTTTAGAACATACTGATGTTATTCGTTTAGCGATGAATAATGGCGATTTTCCCTATATTGTTCCTGTCAATTTTTGTTATGAACTAACAACAAATAATCAACTTATTTTTTATATTCATGGCGCAAAAGTGGGTACTAAAGTTGAACTACTCAGACAAAATCCTTTACTTAGCTTTGAGCTAGATACAGGGCACCAGTTAATTACTAATGAAAAAGCCTGCAAATATTCCTTTGATTATGCCAGTGTTATTGGCAATGGATGTGCAACCTTTATTGAAGAACCCACCGCAAAAATAGCGACGTTACAAGTAATGATGAATAAATTTGCTCCTAATAAAACATTCTCTTTTACCGAAAGCGATGTTAGACCAATTAGCGTCATAAAAATTGAAGTAAAAGCTTATACAGCTAAAAAACATTAAATTATAAAAGTTAATCAATGCTGGTAAAAAAACTCTAAAATAAGTGAGTATCAAAAATACCCAATTTTAAGGGTCACTTTTCGTTTTAGGTATACGATTTAGTTTATTGAAATAAAAAAACCTTTATTGACAAGCATTTTCATGAAAAGGTTAAGATTCCGCCAGTATACAAATTCACTACTCAGTAACACTCTTTTAATACGCTAAAACACATAAAAAAACAGTACATTATCCATTAATATCTATTTTTTTATTCATTTTTATATATAACTATCAATAATGATTATACGATTTCTTATAACTATTAAAGTTAACATTGAATTGACAGCACTAGCTAATTAAATTATATATTACGTGTATATTAATCATTATTACAAAGAGTTATTAAACATTATGTCATTAAATCTCAGGAAGACAATATTTAATCTCCTTAAACAGCAACCGCAAAAACAGTTTACCGCTAGACAATTGGCTCAGTTGATATTTATACATAATCCGCAAGCCTGTGCTGAAAAAAAACAAGCTAGTGAGCGTTTAATGACTGATGATGATGTTATTGCCCAAATTGCAGCTGAAATTGGTGCCCAGCGACCACTTTTACAAAAAAAACATCCAGAAATAAAAACCACAGAGGGGCGTCCTAAAAAGTATTACTTTTCGCAAAAATCTGATGAAGCAGAAGTACTAGACGCCGAGTATTTATCTACAAAGAAACTGCCCACACAAGCCCAAACAGAGAAGAATGGTCATAGTGAACACTCTCTCTATCCATTATTAAGTAAATATCTTTATGATGAACTTAATGTGTACTCTAAACGTATTGATGAAAAAACATCATCAAATAGAATGGGTAAAAATGGCAATATATGGCTACATCCTGATATTGTTGGCTTAGAAGATCTCAGCTCCGATTGGGATAGCTTAGTCAAAGATTGCGTTAAACTCTATGCCGATCAACAAAGTAAACTATGGTCATTTGAAGTTAAAATATTACTTAATATGTCAAATGTTAGAGAATCATTTTTTCAAGCTGTATCTAATTCTTCATGGGCTAATTTTGGTTATTTGGTGGCTTCACAAATTACTGGTAGTGATACATTAAAAGAACTCAGAGTATTGTGCGCAGCACACGGTATTGGCGTTATTAAATTAGATGTAGATAATCCATCAGAAAGTCAAATTCTAATTCCTGCTCAAGAAAAAACTATTATTGATTGGGACTCTTGCAGTCGTCTTGCTAGAGAAAATAAAGATTTTAATAATTATATTAAGTTAGTTAAGCAGTTTTATCAAACTGGTGAAATAAAAGTTTTTGATTGGGATTATACTAATACTTAAATAAAAAAATCACTAAAAAGAGACACTAAAAAGTTATCCTCATTGTGATTAGCTATCGTTAATTGATATTTTTTTAATCAATATAACAATCGAAATTGGCTTTATAATAAATATTAATAAAGCCAATCAAAACTCATTTATTAATCAACAATAACTCTTCCATTTAATGGCTGTACTGGGCGGTTGTTGTTGTGATGCATGATTGAGTGGAATTTTTCAATTTGTTGTTCTGAGGCTGTCACAGGTTGTTCTAACACAATCCATCTTACACCTTCAGTACACGGTGGTGTTGTTAATGATCCACTAAAGCGATAATAATCGAGTGTTTTAGGAAATAATGTATTGATATCAACAGTTTTGTCTAAAATTGCTTTGTTATCCACTTCTTCAGGCATTTGCTGCCAAGCTTTTGCAATTTCAGAATTCGCTTCACCATTATTAAACATTAATGCAACGACAGTAAGCGCACCAGCTTTATTTTTGTAAACAAAGTGGGCTTCCATTGGATAACTTTTACCTTTAATAGTATTTTCACTTGGACTATGAAAATGGAATTGTTGTAACGTAAAGGTTTGCTCATCTAATATTAACTGATTATCCCCAGTAACATTAACCTGAATAGTGTGTCCGTTATTAATAATTTCCTGTTTACTAGGTTTAAATGAGAACTTTAAGTTT
Organism: Gilliamella apis; assembly: GCF_030758615.1. Taxonomy (NCBI): domain Bacteria; kingdom Pseudomonadati; phylum Pseudomonadota; class Gammaproteobacteria; order Orbales; family Orbaceae; genus Gilliamella; species Gilliamella apis. The sequence continues at coordinate 755,250 of NZ_CP132381.1, read as the reverse complement.
TCATGCTCTGTTTTTAATGCATGATCAATATTGATCGGTGACTGATTTTTACCATTCTCACAGGTAGAATACTCTGGTGATAATTTACCCCAGTTTTCTGGTTTTTCTTGACCTTCATATCCCCAATGAGATGAATGTCCTGAAGCGGCACAAGATAAGCTAGTTGCCATTAATACTGCAATTACTACGTTATGTTTCATGTTGATTTCACACTTTGGTATTAATTGGAGGGAGGCTGAATTATACCCTGCAAGAATAAGGCTTTCCAGCTAAAACACGCCTTATAAAAAATAATTATATATCGCTGTTCAAACATGGTTAAACGGCGAATTAATAATGTTTATGCAGATAAAAGTGATCTTGAAGTATCTATTGAATGGTAGATATAAAAAAACCTGCTATATAAGCAGGTTCTTAAAAACTGAAATTGGCTCCTCCAACAGGACTTGAACCTGTGACATACGGATTAACAGTCCGCCGTTCTACCGACTGAACTATGGAGGAACACTTAACGGACAAGATATTAACCATCTATGACGATTCTGTCAATCTCTAAAACACTAATTAGGTTTAACTGCTCAGCTTGTAAGCAAATCGAGGGAAAACTATGCTAAAATAGCGAGAAATTAGCATAACCAATAGAGTAAAATTGATGAAAAAAAATATTTGTGTGTTTTGTGGCGCAAGTGAAGGTAATCGTCCAGAATATCGTATGGCAGCAGAGCAATTAGGTATGACCATTGCCAAACATAATAGACGATTAATCTATGGTGGAGGCAATAAAGGACTAATGGGTGTTATTGCTAATGCCGTTCTCGCTCATGGTGGTGAAGTTATTGGCATTATTCCTGAGCGGTTAGTTAAAGCTGAAACTGCACACCATGGTATTACGCGTTTGGAAGTTGTTGAAAATATGCATCAACGCAAAGCAAGATTAACTGAGCTAGCTGATGGTTTTATTGCTATGCCTGGAGGCACAGGAACATTAGAAGAGCTGTTTGAGGTATGGACTGGCATGCAAATTGGTTATCATGAAAAACCAGTTGCCTTATTAAATAGCCAATTTTGGCAACCTATGCTCAATTTTTTAGAACACGCAGTACAAGAAGGCTTTATACGAGACAGTTTTTATCGGACATTGATCGTAGCAGATGTTGCTGATGAAATGTTAGAAAAGATGGATAATTTTATCCCAAAAGATTTACAGCGTTGGGTAAAAAAATAGATTAAGACAAGAATAAAAAAACGCCATCATCTGATGGCGTTTTTAGTTGCATAATGTATTATGCGCTAACTAATTCAGAAGTCTGTGCTTCAGGTTTTTTAATCAATGCGTAAGCAACACCAGCAATAACCGAACCAACAACAATTGATAGTAAATAACCACCAACTGGTTTAACTACGCCAGGGATTGCTAAAGCAAATAGACCGCCATGTGGTGTCATAAGCTCAGAACCAAATGCTAATGATAAACCACCCGTGATTGCCCCACCAATAATACAGCAAGGAATAACACGTAATGGATCACGAGCAGCGAAAGGAATTGCCCCTTCAGAAATGAAACATAAGCCTAATACTAATGAAGCTTTGCCACTTTCTTGTTCTGCTTTAGCAAATTTTTTGCGAGCGATTAAAGTTGCTAATCCCATTGCTAAAGGTGGAACCATACCACCAGCCATAACCGCTGCCATTGGTGCATATACTTGAGCCGAAATTAAGCCTGTACCAAATGCATAAGCAACTTTATTGATTGGTCCCCCCATATCAGTACACATCATACCACCTAAAAGTGCACCTAACAGAACAGCGTTTGCTGTTCCCATCGATTTCAACCATTCAGTTAAAGCTTCCATTAGCCATGCTATCGGCGTACCAACAATAAACTGCATAACTAAGCCAGTCGCTAATGTAGCAAGTAATGGCACAATAAGAATTGGTTTTAATGCTTCAAGTGTTTTTGGTAATGGTAAATATTTAGTGATTAACATTGCTAAGTAACCGGCAAAGTAACCAATAATAATACCACCTAAGAAACCTGCACCAGTTGAAACGGCAAGTAAACCACCAACAAGCCCTGGAGCTAAACCTGGTCTATCGGCAATTGAGTAAGAAATATAACCAGCAAGTAAAGGTACCATGAGTGAGAATGCAAGCCCACCTATTTGTGCTAAATGAGATTCACCTACCAGTTTTTGTACGCCATCAACCATTTCAAATGAACCAAAAGCAAACGATAAAGCAATGATTAATCCACCTGCAACCACCATTGGTAACATGTAAGATACACCAGTTAATAGATGCTTATAGACACCTTTCTTTTCGTTACTTGATTTTGTTGTTGAAGCAGAACTAGTTGGTTGATAGATTGTAGCTTCGTTAAAAGCTCTGTCTAATTCTTGTGCAGTTTTTTTAAGGGCTGGACCGGTTTTAGTTCGGTACATTTTTTTACCTGCAAACTTACTTAAATCAACATCAATATCACATGCTACAATCACTACATCAGCTGCAGCGATTTCTTCTGGTGTTAATTCATTACCAACACCAACCGAACCGCGGGTTTCAACTTTACACCACCAGCCACGTTTTTTTGCTTCTTCTTCAATCGCTTCAGCAGCCATAAATGTATGAGCAACACCAGTTGGACAAGCTGTTACCGCAACAATACGTTTTTGTCCGTTATTTGCTGCTGATACAGGTGCAGAACTAGCAGATTGTTCATAAATAGTTGCTTTAAGTTTTGCATTATTTAAGATTTTTTTAGGATCAGCAAAAATTTCATTGAGATCACTTACCACATAAACTTTTTTGCCAATCACAGATTTATCATTGATATTACCATCACCAACCGAAATAATCGTATCGGCTGATGTCGCATTATCAACAACTTTGAAATTTAATGAATTAGCAGCTAACGCTAATTCCGCTTTAGCTAAACGGCCATTAACTGGGCCTGAATTGCTACCTTCAACAATATATATATTCATGAATACTCCTATCCCGCAATTATTTCAATTCTTTCCGACATGTTGGTAACCGCTTGACGGTCTGATACCCCAACACCGGCTTGTTCAACTGATAAAGCGGCAACACTTGATGCAAATACTAAGGTGTCTTTAATTGATTGGTTAGTTAGTAAACCATACATTAAACCACCGACCATTGAATCACCAGCACCAACCGTGCTAACCACCTTACATTTAGGCGGCTTGGCTAACCATGCTTCATGTTTAGTAACCCATAAAGCACCTTTACTTCCTAGTGAAATTACTACGTTTTCTACGCCACCATCGATAAGCTCCATAGCAGCAGTTTTGATTTCTGATAATGTAGTTAGTTTTCTACCAACCCACATTTCGAGTTCTTTATCATTCGGTTTAATTAACCATGGATTAGCTTTAAGCCCAGCATCTAAAGCATCACGGCTACTGTCAAACACAACTTTAGGACAAATTGCTTTTACTTGTTTCATCCACTCAGTAAATTTTTCAAGAGATACGCCTGCAGGTAAACTGCCACTAATGGCAACCATATCAATCTCTTTCAACCATTCCAATGAAGTAGTCACAAATGTTTGCCAATCTTGCTCGCTAATAGTAAAACCAGAAAAATTAAGATCAGTAACTTCACTGTTTTCTTCGGTTAATTTAACATTAATACGAGTACGGCCTTCGACTGTTTGGAATTTATCAGTAACATTTAATGATTCAAACAGTAAATTAAAACCATCTCGATTTTCTTTACCTAAAAAACCACCAACGGTTAATTTAATACCTAAGTCAGATAAAACTTTAGCAACATTGATACCTTTACCTGCTGGCAGTAAAGCATTAGTTTGCACTAAATTAACATCACCTAACTCAACTTTAGGGCAAAAACCTAATAGATCATAAGCAGGATTTAAGGTAATAGTCGCAACACGATAAGTCATGATTAAACACCCTCACCTAAGCCACTTTCAATAGCTTTACCTATTGCATCTAATACTTGCTCTGCATCATCACCTACAGCAGTAAAGCGTAATCGACTGCCTTTTTTAGCACCTAATGCCACAATTTTCATTAAACTGGTAGCACTTACAGGTTCATTTTTACCATCGATATTGGCAACGGTGACTTTGCTATTAAATTCTTTTACTAATTTAACTAGCACCGATGAAGGGCGAGTATGCAATCCATTTTCATTAGGAATGACAAATTCTCTGCTTAGCTCACCATTAGATCCAACACTTTCTGACGAAGCACTTGATGTTGTAGATTGAGTTTCTGCTCGTTGAGATGAAACTGACTGCGAACCTGATAATAAAATATTGCTGAAATCATCGCTATTTGCAGCGATTAGTAAGTTTAATTTTTGATTGTAAGCTAAGGTAGCAATGTTATTTACAATAGCTGTAACATTATCATCAACCGCTGAAATAGTGATTAGAAGTTTAACTGGCTTACCGTCTTGATTTAGCTCACTTACTGTACGACTAATCGCAATTGCATTTTTTAAATTACCTTCACGGCTGTCATTTAACCATACGCCGTCACCCAAATAATTCGGTGTATTATCAAGGACGTTAGTAATAAAGCTAGCATTAACAGCATTTTGTTGTTTTAATCGTGATGCATTTAAAGCTTGTAAAGTAGCCAAACTGTCAGCTTGAATATTTAATAATAATGTAGATTCATTAATAACAAATTGACTATCTTCTAAACTCTCTTTACCAGTTAAAATAGCGAGAGCTTCATCGGCTGATTGAATATTCTTGATTCTTTCTTCAACACCATCAGCACCAAGTACGTGAGTTAATTGACGAAGTAATTCTAAGTGTTCATCAGAACTTGCCGCAATACCGATGGCAAGATAGGCTTTTTCACCATCATCTCCCCATTCTACACCTTCAGGGAAACAGAAAACTTGAACACCCGTTTTTTTAACTAAGTGACGAGTTTTAGGCGTACCATGAGGTATAGCAATACCAATACCTAAATAAGTTGCCGCCTGACCTTCACGCTCAAGCATACCATCAACATATCCTTCACCGACAAAGCCGGCACTAGTTAATGCAGCTGCAATTTTCTTAATTGCTTCCGTTTTATTGGTTGCTTGTTCATTTAAATGAATATCTTCTTTAACTAAATGAAACATAAAATAAATACCTCTGGGTTATAATGTTGGGTCAACTAAAAACAACTCAGCAATCCCACAATAGTTCGTTATTGAATCATATTGAATCGTTTCAGCAATAATGAATATAAACTGGCTAATTATCAAATAAATTATATCTATTAATTCCTAAAGTGTGATCTAGATCGTTTTTTTGAGGAAAATAATTGTCGATATGACGACTTAAATTGACTTTTTAGCAATACTTTTTCGACTCAGGCTACCTCGATAAATTAAGCGTCGAGGAATAACTGTAGTTCCTGGCTGATAGTTTTTATTATGTAAACTATCAAATAATAGTTTAATGGTTACTTCTGATATCGCTTTATGATCTTGTGATAACGCAATCATTTTGCAAGGTAAAAAATTAAGTAACTCATTATCACCAAAAGTGGCTATAGTTAGATTTTCTGGCAGATGATCAAACTTTTTCAAAATTGCATCAATTGTGCCTTGTAACAAAGAAAAAGAAGTAGAAAAAATACCATCTGGTAAATCATTATATTCTAACCATTGACTAAAGGTAGCCTCAGCGTCGCGACGACTATAATTATTTGCACATAAAAAATCAACTTTATTGCTACTATTTAATGCAATTTCCTTAAAGCCTTCCATACGTTGCTGGCTAACGGATAGATTGGGTAAGGCACCAATATAAACTACTGTGCCATTGACTAACTGATCAAATGCTTCAGCTAGCATTTTTGAATCTTCTTTATCCGCACCAACAACATTCCTAAACTCTGATACAGATAATGTTCTATCTAATGCGAACAGAGGGATATCACTATTTCGCCAACCATCATAAAATGCATAATCTGATTCAGCAACAAATGACGAAGAGATCACCAACGCATCCACTCGTCGCTGTTTTAAATGCCGAACACACTCTTTTTCAATTTTCGGATCATCTTCAGAACAAGAGAGGAGTAATTGATAACCTTCTTTTTTTACTAATTGCTCTAAATAACTAGCAATTCGGGTATAACTGATATTTTCGAAATCAGGAATAATGATACCAATAGTGCGAGTTTTACCCGCTCTTAATCCGGCAGCTACTGCGTTGGGTTGATAATTGTATTCATTTACCACCGCCATCACCTTTGCAATGGTTTTATCACTAACCCGATATTGTTTGGCTTTACCATTAACCACATAACTCGCTGTGGTTCTCGATACGCCAGCTAACAATGCAATCTGCTCTAATTTCATGACTAAATCTCAAAAAAAACTAATGATTATTTAACAAGAACATAAATTAAATGTAAACAAAAGTTATACTATTTATAAATAAGTTAAATAATTAAATGCTAGAAATAAAAAAAGGATTTAGCTATTTTCTAAATCCTTGTAGTTAAGGAAAATTAGATACTAATAATAAATAGCAATATTTTGATTATGAATATTTTCTATTTTGACTGGTGTATCAAAAATTTCCTCTAATATCGTTGAATCCATAATTTGTTTAGGGCTACCTTGATAAACCAGTTGGCCATCTTTCATCGCTAAAATATAATCGGAATAGACTGAAGCAAAGTTAATGTCATGAATAACAATCACAATGGTTTTCCCCAGTTCATCAGCTGCTCGTCTTAGCTGTTTCATCATAGCAACCGCATGTTTCATATCAAGGTTATTTAATGGTTCATCCAGTAATACATATTCAGTATCCTGGCAAAGTACCATTGCCACATAAGCACGCTGCCGTTGCCCGCCTGACAGTTCATCTAAAAATCTATCTTTATATTCAGTTAGATTTAAAAATTCTAGGGCACGATTAATATGGACTAAATCATCTTTATTTAATCGGCCTTTTGAATAAGGATAACGGCCAAATCCAACCAATTCAAACACAGTCAATCGACTGGTAAAACGGTTCTCTTGTCTTAACACAGATAAATAGGTCGCAAGTTTATCACTAGGCGTATTAACCACATCCATATTCTGAATTTTTACTTGTCCCTCATCGGCAAGTAATAGACGGCTAATAATTGATAATAAGGTTGATTTGCCTGCACCATTTGGACCAATGATCGCCGTAATACCACCTTGAGGTATGGTTGCTTTCACATTTTTTAATACAGGTATGGTTTGATACTTTTTACTAATATTATCAATTTCTATCACATCGGAACCTTTTTCAATAATAAGAAGATAAACAATGAACCACCAATAAACTCAATGACTATCGATAATGCGCCCACCATATTTAGGACCCGTTCTAAAAACATCTGTCCACCAACAAGAAAAATCACGCCTAATAAAAACGCTGTCGGTAATAAAAAACGATGCTGGCTAGAGCCACTAATACTATAAGCTAAATTAGCAATAAGTAGACCTAGGAATGTGAAAGGCCCAACTAACGCGGTTGATATTGAAACTAATACCGAAACGAGTAATAGAATGATAGTGACACTTTTCTGATAATCGACCCCAAGATTAATGGCATTATCCCGTCCTAAAGCTAATACATCAAATCGAAAGCGCATTCGCCATAAAAACAGGCCAATAATTGAGGCAATGACTAATGAAAATACGATTAAGACAGGTTCTGCTCGGGTAAATGTTGCAAAAATACGACTTTGCAAAACAGCGAATTCCGTTGGCGTCATTAATCGTTGTAATAAATTGGAGAAACTACGAAATAGTGTTCCTAAAATAATGCCAATTAATAAAACCAAATGAAGGTTTTGTTTAAGTTTGGTAAATAATCCTCGATACAGAAATAGAGAAAATAAAATTAATAATGATGATTCGAAGATAAATTTACCCACAATACCAATATAAGGAATACCTTGCGCATCAATAAAAAATATTACAACTGTTTGAATCAATACAAACAAAGATTCAAATCCCATTATCGAAGGGGTTAAAATTCGATTATTAGTAACAGTCTGAAAAAGCAAAGTCGACGTTGCAGCTGAAAAAGCGACTAAAATCATCGTTAAAACAATCCAAGCACGATGAGTCAATATATAACTAATATTGCCTTTTAAATTGAATGTCATGAAAAAAATGACACAAAATAGCGCAATACCTAGTAATATCAGTACAGTATTTCGACTTGAAATAAAGCGTTTTTGATTAACCAGCATGACGTTTTTTACTCAACAATACTAAAAATATGACAGCTCCGACTACACCAAGGATTACACTAACTGGAATTTCGAAGGGGTAGCGAATAACTCGTCCAATAATATCACAGAGTAAAACCAAACCACTGCCTAGTAGACAGATCCACGGAATAGTTTTACGAACATTATCGCCAAACAATAAACTCACAATATTAGGAACAATTAAGCCCAAAAATGGCAGTACACCTACCACCACAACGACAATTCCACCAATAAGTGCAATGACAATCAGGCCAGTTAACATTACTCTATTATAATTAAGTCCGACATTGACGGAAAAGTCCCGCCCTAATCCAGCGACAGTGAAACGATCGGCGCTCCAACAGGCAAGTAAGGTAATACCACCAACTAACCACAATAGTTCATAGCGACCTTGCAAAATGCCAGAAAAATCACCTGATTCCCAACCACCTAGTGATTGTAATAAATCAAAATACATGGCAAAAAAAGTACAAATTGCACTGATTACTGCACCAAGCATAATCCCAATAAGTGGTACCATTAAGGCAGATTTAAAGATGATTTTACGTGAGATAAACATAAACAACATCGTGCCAGCCATTGCAAATAAACTTGCCACTACCATTTTCGTCATTACAGTTGCGCCAGGAGCAAATACCATCATAACTAATAGTCCAAGACTAGCAGACTGGGTTGTCCCCACTAATGAAGGTTCAACAAACCGATTTTGCGTAAGTAACTGCATAATTAAGCCGGCAACACTCATAGCACTACCAGCTAATATTAATGCAACCGTTCTAGGAACACGGCTAACAAAAAAGATTTGTCGCATATTACTATCTGACCAAAGATCGGCCAACGTCACATGCCCAGCACCAATAAACAGACTTAATGCAGCCATTGCTATTAAAAGAGCAATGCCTGCAATAAAATAAACCGTTTTTGTCATAACTTATGATTAGTTGGCTGATGTTTTTTGTAAAACATCACTTATTTGGTCGATTAATTGACTATAAGTTTGAATACCGCCAGAGATATACATTGAAGTTGAATCTAAATAAACAATATGATTTTGTTGCCATGCATCAGTTTTTTGAATTAATTCGTTATTTAGAACTTGTTGTGCTGATTGAGCTTCTTTATTACCAATTGCATTGTCTCTATCTAATACAAATAACCATTGTGGATTAACACTTAACACAAATTCAGAAGTTACTGCATTACCATGACGGCCAGCTTCTTGGAAGGTTGTTGCAGGTTTGAAACCTAATACATCAAAGATAAAACCAAAACGGGATTTAGGGCCATAAGCAGACATTTTACCACCATTAACCATAATCACTAAGGCAGTTCCTGCTGTATCTGTTTTAGGTTTTAGTGTTTCAATTTTTTGGTTAAAATCAGCAATTAATTTTTTAGCTTCTGCTTGTTTACCAAAAATATCGCCTAACTGTTCAGTACGCTCGGTTAAGCTAGCTACAAAATTATTAGGATCAATATCAAGCGAAATAGTTGGTGCAATATCACTTAATTTTTTATAAACATCATTGGCACGGCCACCAGCGATAATCACATCAGGTTGTAATGAACTTAACACTTCATAATTTGGTTCAAATAGAGTACCAACATTGGTATAAGCTTTATCAGCATACTTTGATAAGAATTCAGGGAAATGTACATCTGATTGCGGAACACCAGTTACAGGAATATTTAATGCATCAATAATATCCAGTGTCGCTGTGTTATAAACTACCACTTTTTTCGGGTTTTCAGGAACATCTGTTTTACCTTGAGCATGTTCAACAGCTATAGTTTTATTAGCTACTGGTGCTTGTTGTTTTTTATCGTCACAGCCAGCTAATACAAATAAAGCGGCTAGTAATACTAAAAATTTAACTTTGATAGATGAATACATTGTAACTCCTAGTTATTAGCTTAGTCCAAAAGCGAATGGATGATAAATAGAATAATTATCATTTACATTCGATTGTAACTAAAAATAAATAAGTGTTCAATGAACTTTAAGCAAACAGTAAAATAATAATAAATAAATTGGTAAAAACATTAGATGATAACATTAACATTATGACTTATTGCCGAAAAAATCGGCATGCTATCATAATCAATTATCATCTGATAATTCTTTGAGTTTTCTCGTTAAAGTATTTCGTCCCCAGCCAAGCAGATTAGCCGCATCTTGCTTATGTCCGCGAGTAAAATTAAGCGCACACCTCAATAAAATTCTTTCGACATCAATCACTGTTTGCGTCAAAATTCCGGTTTGACCAGCTAATAAGGCTTGTTTAGCCCACTGTTCTAACAGTTTTTTCCAATCGGTTTCTGGTAATATCTGATTGGTTACATTGGTAGTAACCTCATAATTAGCTGAGGCATCAGAAGCAGATAATTGTAATAGTTCTGGTGGTAAATCTTGTACATAAACTTCATTATTGGACGACATTACTGTTACCCAACGACAAACATTTTCTAGTTGCCTTACATTACCCGGCCAATTGAACAGACATAAAAGATTGAGAGCATCAAGGCTTAGCACTTTACTTTCAACACCTAATTCTTTGGCTGTGGTCCGTAAAAAATGTTCAGCTAATTTAGGTATATCTTGCGCTCTATCACGTAATGGTGGTAATAAAATTCGAATCACATTTAGCCGATGAAACAAATCTTCTCTAAATTTACCTTCCTTTACTCTAGCTTGTAAATCTTGATGCGTAGCGGCAATTATACGTACATCAACTTTTACAGGTGAATAACCACCTATCCGATAAAATTGACCATCAGCAAGAACTCTTAATAATCGAGTTTGCACATCCAATGGCATATCACCAATTTCATCTAAAAATAGCGTTCCACCATTAGCTTGTTCGAATCGACCATGCCTTATTTGAGCAGCTCCAGTAAATGCCCCTTTTTCATGCCCAAATAGTTCCGATTCAATCAGATCTTTAGGAATAGCAGCCATATTTAGTGCAATAAATGGTGACTGTGAGCGTGGGCTATGAGTATGTAAAGCTTTAGCCACTAACTCCTTACCCGTTCCTGATTCACCATTAATAAGTACGCTGATAGATGATTTAGATAGTCGTCCAATAATACGAAACACTTCCTGCATGGCGGGAGCTTCACCAATAATACCCGTAGAAGCTTTGCTAGTAGAGGAATTATTAGGTTTATTACTTTGACTTTGTAAAATAGCCCGTTCAACCAATTGAATGACTTCATCGACATCAAAAGGTTTAGGAATATAATCATAAGCTCCCTTTTGATAAGCATTCACTGCAGCATCAAGGTCTGAATGAGCAGTCATAATAATCACCGGTAAATTAGGCATTTGCTCTTTGATATAATTAAGCAAAGATAACCCATCAATACCTGGCATTTTAATATCGGATAATAATACTGCTGGCTTCTGTGGATGATTAACTAAAGCATCAATCACTTCTTGACCGCTCGAAAAACTGATGCAGTTAAAATGAGCATTAGTAAGCGCTTTCTCTAAAACCCATCTAATCGAACTATCATCATCAACAATCCAAACATTCATCGTCATTAACCTCATTGTTTGATTGGTAAATAGATAGAAAACTCAGTATGACCTGGCCAACTATTAAATTCAATCTTTCCATTATGCTGGTCAATAATATTATGGGCAATCGACAAGCCAATGCCGGTACCTCCTTCATAACCACTAACCATTGGGTAAAATAATGTATCTTGAATATGCACGGGCACTCCAGGGCCATTATCTTCAATATCGATACGCGCACAAAGTCGGTAACGTTGACCATGCAAGGTAACTTGAAATGCTGTTCGAGTCCTGATCTTAATACAACCAGATTTCGTACCAATTGCCTGTAAAGCATTACGAACAATATTTAAAACCACTTGTTCAATCTGTTCTGAATCGTGAGTGAATTCAGGCAAACTAGGATCATAATCACGGATAATCTCAACATTTAGCTGTTTTTCTAAACATAAAAGCGCATAGATCCGTTCGATAGCTTGATGTATATTCTGTTGTTTCTGTTGTAACCGCTGTTGAGGACCTAATAATCTATCAACTAAATTTCTTAACCTATCAGCCTGCTCAATGATAATTTTTGTATAATCTTGCAACTCATTGTTAGGTAGCTCTCGTGACAATAATTGCGCCGCTCCTCTTAGTCCACCAAGCGGATTTTTAATTTCATGAGCAAGTCCGCGCACTAATTCGCGGGCAGCATTTTGTTGAGCTTGTTGTAGTTGTTCTTGACTCAACTTTTTATGACTATTTAATGGTGCCATTTCGATAAGTACATGACCATTAGCCAGCAATTGTGCGGTTAACGATAAAATATGTAATTCATTGTTTATGACTAAATTAACTTCGCTATCGGTAAATCCTTGATTCTGATCTAATGCATTTTGCATCAACTCAAGATCGAGGGAAAAATAACCTAATAAGTCAGGAAAATAACTATCTAATATTTTTTTCGAACTTTGAGCAAGTAACTGCTGTGCCGCGGTATTGGCATAAAGAATATTGAGTTTTTTATCGAGTAATAAAATATTGGTAATCATTGAGTCGAGAACAAGATTTGCATCAGATTCATTATCAAATGTCATCGTTGGCTCTCCGTTCTCATTACATACCACCGCCCTTCAGCGGTGGTTAAAGCTTTAAATAATACAATAATGACTTATAGACTGTAGTAGAGTTCAAATTCAACCGGATGTGGTGTCATACGAACACGATCAACATCTTGACGTTTTAAGTCAATATAAGCATCAATAGTGTCATTAGTAAATACATTACCACGAGTTAAGAATTCACGATCCGCATCTAACGCGTCAAGAGCTTCTTCAAGTGAACCAGCAACTTGTGGAATTAATTTAGACTCTTCTGGTGGTAAGTCATATAAGTTTTTATCCATCGCATCACCCGGATGAATCTTATTGATAATACCATCTAAACCAGCCATTAATTGCGCTGCAAATGATAAGTATGGGTTACCTGCTGGATCAGGGAAGCGAACTTCAATACGACGCGCTTTAGGGCTAGTAACCACTGGAATACGAATTGATGCAGAACGATTACGCGCAGAATATGCAAGCATAACTGGTGCTTCATAACCTGGTACTAAACGTTTATAAGAGTTAGTCGCTGGGTTAGCAAAAGCATTAATCGCTTTAGCATGTTTGATAATACCACCAATATAGAATAACGCCATTTCAGAAAGGCCAGCATATTTATCACCAGCAAAAAGGTTTACGCCATCTTTAGCAAGAGATTGGTGACAATGCATACCTGAACCGTTATCGCCAAACATAGGTTTTGGCATAAATGTTGCGGTTTTACCATAAGCATGAGCAACATTTTGTACAACATATTTATAAATTTGAACTTCATCAGCTTTTTTAGTTAATGTATTGAAACGACAAGCAATCTCATTTTGGCCTGCAGTTGCAACTTCATGGTGATGAGCTTCAACAACTAAACCTAGTTGTTCCATGATTAAACACATTTCAGAACGAATATCTTGTGACGAGTCAACCGGAGGAAGTGGGAAATAACCACCTTTAACGCCAGGACGATGCCCCTTATTACCTTCTTCGTATTTAGTACCAGAGTTCCAAGCGGCCTCGATATCATCAATATGAACAAAGCTACCAGACATTGGCGATCCAAAACGAACATCATCAAATAAGAAAAACTCAGGTTCTGGTCCAAAAATAACGGTATCTGCAATACCTGATGATTTTAAAAACTCTTCAGCACGTTTAGCAATTGAACGAGGATCACGGTCATAACCTTGTAAAGTCGCTGGTTCTAAAACGTCACAACGAATATTTAATGTTACGTCTTCAAAAAACGGATCAATTACTGCGCTTGATGCATCTGGCATTAAAACCATATCTGATTCGTTAATGCCTTTCCAACCAGCAATGGAAGAGCCATCAAACATTTTACCATCTTCAAAAAAATCAGCGTCGATTTGACTTACAGGAATTGTAACGTGTTGTTCTTTACCTTTAGTATCAGTAAAACGTAAATCAACAAACTTAACATCGTTTTCTTTTATTAGCGTTAAAACTTTTTGTGTAGACATGTAGCTTCTCCATTGAGGACATATAATAATTGTTCAGTTTAAAGGCATTTTGCCTATTTATTAGATTGTATGCAAATATGATGCCAGTTTTTCATTAACCATTTTAGACGGTTTTTAATGATTAAATAATAGCAGAAAAAGCATGAATGCACCATAATAATGCATAAAGCACCAAAACAATGCACCAAAATGTCACATAAAGCCATTTATGTCACTGTTTTGCTCCATGACAAAGTGGTTGATTGGCTACACTGCATAAATGTTTCAGTTCACCCATCCTCATAGTTTTAATCAAATATTAATGGGCTTGCTTAGCATATTTACCGTCAACTTTATAAACTACAGTTATCCGCCATGTTTGACCTTCATCTTGTATTTGACAATCATAATATTGAAAATAATCAGGTGCATTAGCATCAATTTCCAGAAAAAAATTTCGACAGGTTAAATTTGGGTCAAATAGTAATGGCTCATCGGTTATTTGCATGTTTTGATCTAAGTTTACGGTTTTATTTGTAGCACAATTATTTTGTTCGGCTAAAACAGACGAGATTATAGTAACTAAAAGCAAAACCACTAAGATAAATCATCTAAATAACATTAATTCTCACCTTAGAATTCTTTAGTTCTTATTAGCTTAAAATAAGATTTCTCCCTTTAGATTTGTATTTCAGTAGACAATATCGTTATAATCTTATCTTATTTTTAATAAAAATTAGGTAATCATAAAAGTATGGACTTTGTTACGCTCGAAATTATACCTTTTGTCAAAAATCATCTTTTACTTTCATTAGGTTGGGTTGTGTTATTTGTTGCAATCATTGTATTAACCGTAAAAAGTAAATTGTCAAAAGTAAAAATAATTAATAACGCGCAAGCAATTAATATGATCAATAAACAAAATGCAGTTATTGTTGATATTCGTTCAGCAGATAGCTTCAAAAAAGGGCATATCACTGAATCACACAACATCTTACCTGTTGATATAAAGAATGCTAGTGCTAAAACTATAGAAAAATTTAAAGAAAATATCATTATTGTGATTGATGAAAATGGCTTAACATCAGCAGGCATTGGTGAAGTATTAGTCAAACAAGGTTTTTTACATGTATTTACATTAAAAGATGGTATTGCTGGTTGGAACGGCGAAAACTTACCATTAGTTAGAAAATAATATAATTTTAAAATAAGGTTTTATCATGACAGAACAAAACAATACACAACAACCAGAAACACAATTTGCAATTCAACGTATTTACACTAAAGATGTTTCTTTTGAAACCAATAATGTCCCTGAAATTTTTACTAAGCAGTGGCAACCAGAAATGAATTTAGAGCTAAATTCAGCATCACAAGCATTAAGTGATGAAGTGCATGAAGTTTCTTTACGTGTTACCGTAACGGTAAAACAACAAGAAGAAGTTGTGTATATTTGTGAAGTTACCCAATCAGGAATTTTCTCTCTTATTGGTTTTGATGATGCACAAATTCAACATTGTGTTGGTGCTTATTGTCCAAACATTTTATTCCCTTATGCGCGTGAGGTTATTTCAAGCCTAGTGAATAAAGGGACATTCCCACAACTTAATTTAGAGCCAGTAAATTTTGAAGCATTGTTCATTAACTATTTACAACAACAAGAACAACAAGCGCAAAATAGTGTAACTGAAACCTTACAATAATCGTAATTGTTAAGTTAATTAATAAAGTCTATTGGATTATATATGAGTAAAGATGCTGCAGTGACTGTAATTGGCGCAGGTTCTTATGGAACCTCACTAGCAATATTACTAGCACGTAATGGCCATGAAACCTTATTGTGGGGACATAACCCAGATAAGATGGCTATTTTGCAGCATGATAGACAAAATAGACAGTTTTTGCCTGATATCCCTTTCCCAGAGCAACTGCAAATTGAAGCTAATTTAGCCACTGCTGTTGCTGCTGCACCTATTTTACTTATTGTTGTACCTAGCCATGCGTTTGGTAGTATTCTTAAACAAATAAAACCATTGTTAAGAAAGGATAGTAAAATTGTTTGGGCAACGAAAGGCCTTGAAGTTGATACTGGACGATTATTACAAGATGTTGCACGCGAAGTTTTAGGTGACAAAATTCCATTAGCGGTTATTTCTGGTCCTACATTTGCTAAAGAAGTGGCATCTGGTTTACCCACTGCAGTGACTGTTGCCTCAACTGATGAACAATTTTTAACAGAACTACAAAATTTATTCCACTGTAGTAAATCGTTTCGAGTCTACAGCAGTAAAGATTTTATCGGAGTTCAACTTGGCGGAGCAGTCAAAAATGTGATCGCCATTGGTGCTGGATTGTCGGATGGGCTTGGTTTTGGTGCTAATGCCAGAACAGCATTAATCACTCGTGGATTGGCTGAAATGATGCGATTAGGCGAAGCACTTGGTGCCGATCCCGCCACTTTTATGGGGATGGCAGGATTAGGTGATTTGGTACTAACCTGTACCGATAATCAATCTCGAAATCGCCGTTTTGGTATTTTACTGGGTCAAAACAAATCAATTCAAGAAGCACAAGAGATCATTGCTCAAGTGGTTGAAGGCTGTAGAAATACTAAAGAAGTTTGGTCATTAGCACAAAAATATCACGTCGATATGCCTATTACTGAACAAATCTATAAAGTACTTTACGAACATAAAGATCCAAAACAGGCTGCCATGTCATTATTAGGTCGTTCACAAAAAGAAGAGCTGAAAAGCTAAGTTTCGATCTTAGAACCGCCCTTACCTCGCATTATTTTATTGATAATGGCTAATCTATTGTTGATGTTAATAAGTAATACCATTAACGACAATTTTAAGCGCTAAAAACACTTTCCTATAATTTTTTATTTTATAGAACTAACTTATTGTTAATACTAATAATAAGCACTATTAATGCCAATTTTAGACATTAAAAAACCCCTTTCCTCAAATTTTTGGTTAAGGGGTGATTTGGGGTTAAAAAGAATTATTAGATAGTCGTTCCAATACCCTTTTGTTTAGCTTTCTGATAAATATCATAACCGACATAGACATCTAAAACTGCCGTTCCCACAGTTTTAAATAACGTGATTTGCTGATCGTTTTGACGACATTTTTGCGGATCGATAACTAAATCTCCCAATTCATAAAAATCTTGTTTTGTGACTAAATTTTGATTAATTGGGTCGATAATATCACCAGCTTCAGCAAATACACCATCTTTAGTATCAAGTACACGAAGATCTGCTTTTGCCACTATATTACTTGGGATTTCGTGCATCTCAGGTGTGTAAGCACCTACACCATTGATATGAGTTCCGGGTTTAACTAGCTCACCATTGAAAGTCACTTCTTTTGATGTAGTCACTGAAGTAATAATATCAGCATGGCGAATATCTTCATCCAAATTTTGTGAAAAATAGAGGTTAGCCGAAAAATGGCCAAATCGTTTTTTCATCTCTTCGGTAAATTGCTTGCCTTTTTTGGCATCAAGCCCATAAATAGCTACATCTGTTAACTGCCGTACCGTTAACATAGCTTCTAATTGTGCCGCTGCTTGCCCTCCAGTACCAATTAATACTGCTCGTTTAGCATCCTTTTTTGCTAATAAATCGGTAGCAGCACCTTGTACCGCACCGGTTCGCAATTGCGTAACAAACGTGCCATCTAATATCGCACAAACTTCGCCAGTTTGAGGATCGATCATAAACACTTGCGCCGGAACCGATGGTTTGCCCAATTTAGGATTATCAGGAAAAACCGAGACAATCTTTAAACCAACAACATCGTTTTCTTTAATATGAGCTGGCATAACTAGGCATTGTCCTTTTTGCATATCAAAGTTGATACGTAAAGGCACTTCACTATTACCCTTAGTATAAATTTTTAATGCTTGTTTATCTGCTGCTACAGCATCTTTCATGGTATAAAATTGTTGGATATCTTGAGCTGTTAAAATTAACATTTTCATTCCTTACTGTTATTTAACTTTTATTTTACTTTTTTACTCTTTATTGTCTATTAATTAATATTTCAAACTGAAAGAATTCGCATAACAAATTGTTTAATATCAATTAAATTCAATTGAAATTTAGCTTCTTGTATATTGCAATAATTTTCACTATTATGACAGAGTGCAATTTTGCACGGAAATTGAGAAATCAGATGTTATTTAAAATATTAAAATTTTTTTTAAAGATTTTATTCCATGTCAAGATTCAAGGTAATCTTGATAACCTAAAACAAGACAGACTTCTTATCACTCCTAATCATGTTTCCTTTCTAGATGGCGTTTTAATCGGCGTATTTTTACCAGTAAAACCAGTATTTGCTATCTACGCAGGATATATTAATCACTGGCTAGTTCGTTTAGCCAAACGCTATGTCGATTTTGTGCCAATGGATCCATTAAGTCCTATGGCAATAAAAAAATTGGTCCGTGAAATTGAAAAAGGCCGACCAATTGTTATTTTCCCGGAAGGTCGAATTACCATAACCGGATCATTAATGAAGATTTATGACGGTGCGGCATTTGTTGCAGCACGTTCTCAGGCGACCATTGTACCTGTTTGGATAGAAGGTGCCGAATTTACCTTAACCAGTCGCTTAAAAGGCTTATTTAAACGTCGTCTATTTCCAAAAATTACTATTCATGTATTGGAACCAAAATCAATCCCAATGCCTGACGCAGCAAAAGCAAGTGATCGAAGATATATTGCTGGTGAAAAATTACATCAAATTATGATGAATGCCAGAATGGCAAGTCGCCCTAAATTAACCCTTTTTGAGGCGCTACTTGAAGCTCAAGTTCGTTATGGCGTAAAATCACGAATGGTTCAAGACCCTACCACTCATGAAGCCTCCTATCGAAACTTACTTAAGCAGATCATCGGTGTAAGTTGTATTATTTCTAAAATTACCAAACCGAAAGAACGAGTTGGCCTATTACTACCCAATGCAACAATTACTGTTGCCACTATTTTTGGTTTATCAGTTAAAAATCGTATTCCCGCAATGCTCAACTACACGGCAGGTACGAAAGGATTAACCTGTGCAGTTACTGCTGCTGAAATAAAAACCATTATTACTTCACGTAAATTTATTAAAAAAGGGAAGCTTGATTACCTATTAGAAGAAATTAACGATGTAAATTGGTATTTCCTTGAAGATTTGCGTAGCAGTTTGAACTTTTTTGATAAACTATACGTTGCCGTTCATCAATACATTCCTCGATTAGTTAAACGACGACAATCAAGTCAAGACGAGGCTTTAGTTCTATTTACTTCAGGCTCAGAAGGTAATCCGAAAGGGGTCGTCCATAGCCATGGCAGTTTATTGGCTAATGTCGAACAAATTCGTACTGTTATCGATCCAACGCCTGCAGACCGTTTTATGTCAGCGTTACCCCTTTTCCACGCTTTTGGCATTACTGCAGGCTTATTTTTACCGTTGTTCTCTGGCAGTCGTACGTTTTTATATCCAAATCCATTACATTATCGTATGGTACCGGAAATCATTTATGACCAAAACTGTACGGTGTTATTCGGAACACCAACATTTTTAGCCAACTACGCCCGTTATGCACATCCATACGATTTTATGCGTTTACGCTACGTAGTTGCTGGTGCTGAAAAACTTTCTGATGCGGTGCGTGAACAATGGAAAGATAAATACGGTATTCGAATCTTAGAAGGTTATGGTGTAACCGAATGTGCACCCGTTGTTGCTCTTAATGTGCCGATGGCATTTAAAGCTGGTACTGTTGGTCGTTTATTACCGGGAATGGAATCAAGATTAATACCCGTTCCAGGCATTAGCAATGGCGGAGAGCTACAACTTAAAGGACCTAACGTAATGAAGGGTTACTTACGTGTTGAGAAACCGGGGATACTTGAAGAGCCAGTTGCTATTGATGAAAACGGTAATGTGGATAAAGGTTGGTATGATACCGGTGATATCGTTGCGATTGATAAAGATGAGTTTTTAACTATCAAAGGACGATTAAAACGCTTCGCAAAAATTGCTGGCGAAATGGTCTCACTTGAAAATGTTGAAGCTTTAGCTAAAAAGGTCGATGTTGATGCCATGCATGGTGCAACAGTAAAAGCCGATGCAGCCAAAGGAGAAGCTATTGTGCTATTTACTACCTCGACTAAATTAACTAGGGAACAGCTGAATCAGGCTGCGCAGGATTTAGGTATCCCTGCATTAGCGATCCCTCGAGATATTCGTGTTGTTAAAGAGTTACCATTATTGGGTACAGGTAAAATCGATTTTATTACCTTACGCAAAATGGCCGATGAGAATCAATAACAGCAAGGATTCGATATGTCTAAACAACCATTGTTATCAGTTGGCATGGCAGCGACCATGCTAGCTCAGTTTTTTTCAGCCTTTGCTGACAATGCAATTTTTTTTGCTATTCTTGCTTTTATTAAGCAGCTCCATTATCCAGAATGGAGCCAATCAGCATTGCAAATCGGTTTTGTAATTCCTTTTATCCTTCTTTCTCCTTTTGTTGGTCAATTTGCTGACAGTATGTCGAAAGGCAAAGCGATGATGATTGCAAATGGGGTTAAATTATTAGGTGCAGCGATTATCTGCTTAAATATCAATCCATTTTTAGGCTATTTTTTAGTCGGTGTTGGCGCAGCCGGTTACTCACCAGCAAAATATGGTATTTTAGGAGAACTCACTTCCGGCGATAATTTAGTTAAAGCGAATGGCTTAATAGAAGCGTCAACCATTGCAGCTATTTTGCTTGGTTCACTTGCCGGTGGCCATATTGCTGATTTAGATATTACTTTAGCGTTGCTTACTTGTGTTGTTATGTATGGACTAGCGGTAATAGCAAATATTTTTATTCCCAAATTACCTGCTGCTCGACAAGATATTGAGTGGAAGTTGATAAGTATGATAAAAGATTTCGCTAAAACCATCAAAATCATCTTCAATAATAAACAAGCCCTTTATACTTTACTTGGTACCAGTCTATTTTGGGGGGCAGGCATTACTCTGCGTTTCTTATTAATCAGCTGGGTACCAATTGTTTTAGGTATTACCGACAATTCAACTCCAACGAATCTAAATGCTGTTGTAGCAATAGGTATTGTTATTGGTGCGGCATTGGCTAGTGCTTTGGTTTCAATTTCGAATACATTACGTTGTATTCCAGCTGGGATATTAATGGGATTTGCCGTCATCGCATTCACGTTACAAAGTAATATGATTAGCTCTTATATATTATTAGTTGTGATTGGTGCATTAGGCGGTTATTTTTTAGTGCCATTAAATGCACTAATTCAAAAAATTGGTAAAGAGCTTGTCGGTGCCGGAAGTGTTATTTCAATACAGAACTTAAGCGAGTATAGCGCAATGATGATTATGTTAAGTGCTTATACCTTAGCTGTCGCTTGTGGATTATCAGTCATTACAATTGGCGTCGGTTTTGGTATGCTATTTGCTATTCTTATTGCTTTTGTATGGTTAGGGTTAAAATCACATGCCAAACATTAATTTATCTGCTATGGTCACCGAAAATCGCAACAATGCGAGCGAAAATATTGACTGCGCATCCACAATTGAAATTCTGCAAATTATCAATAATGAAGATAAACAAGTGGCACTCGCAGTCGAAAAACAACTTACCTACATCGCTAATGCCGTGGATGCAATCAGCAATGCATTCCTAAATCATGGCCGTTTAATCTACCTTGGAGCTGGGACCTCGGGGAGATTAGGTATTTTAGATGCTAGCGAATGCCCACCCACTTATGGAACACTGCCAGAACAAGTCATTGGCCTAATTGCTGGCGGTAAACCTGCCATATTTAAAGCTGTCGAAAATGCAGAAGATTCACCCCAATTAGCAATTAATGATCTAAAACGTATTAATTTTAGTGCTAAAGATATTTTAGTTGGTATCGCTGCTAGTGGGCGCACACCTTATGTTATTGGCGGCATGCAATATGCAAAATCACTTGGCGCTACAGTGGTAAGTTTATGTTGCAACCCTAATGCACCTATGATTAATTTGGCTAATATTGCTATTACTCCTATTGTCGGAGCCGAAGTCATTACCGGTTCATCAAGAATGAAAGCAGGCACTGCACAAAAGATGATCCTCAATATGTTAACAACAGCCAGTATGATAAAAATCGGCAAAGTTTATGGTAATTTAATGGTTGATGTTGAAGCCACTAATGCTAAGCTTGTTGAACGACAAATATCAATTGTTATGCAAGCCACCGATTGCAACCGAGATATAGCTATAACAACGTTAAATCAATGTAATCAACATTGTAAAACAGCTATTTTAATGATTCTTGCCGGACTAACCGCTCAGCAAGCCAAAACAAAACTCGAACAAAATAATGGTTTCATTCGTAAAACATTAGTACAAAATAATATCTAATTTATTCTCTTATTGAGCAGTAGTCTTAGAAAGCATGACATAATTTTTATATGTTAGTTAAATGAAGATTATTTAATCAGTTAACAATTATTGTTATTAATCTTTGATACAGATCAAGGTAATAACTTATGTTGTTAACTAAAATAAAATCACTTTGCTTTATTTTATTAACTTTATATTAGCAATAATATAAAAACCTAGGAGGTACGTTATGGTTGGAATTATCCTAGCAACTCATGGTGAGTTTGCTGAAGGTATTTTACAATCAGGGACGATGATATTTGGCGAGCAAGAAAACGTTAAAGCCGTTACCTTGCACCCAAGTGATAGTCCTGAAAGTTTAAAAGAACGGATGCTAGCAGCAATAGCTACTTTCGATAACCAAAATGAAGTACTGTTTTTAGTTGATTTATGGGGTGGAACGCCATTTAATCAAGCCAATACACTTTGTGGCGAACACCCTAATTGGGCTATCGTTGCTGGTTTGAATCTTCCTATGCTAATCGAAGCCTATTCATCACGTTTATCCATGGATAGTGCCAAACAAGTGGCTACAGCAATTATAGAGTCAGCTCAGGAAGGAATTCGAACAACTGTTGAAATTGCGGCTAAACCACAAGTAAACAACCAACAATCAAATACTATCCCAGAAGGTACCGTGTTAGGTGATGGTAAGTTGAAAATAGTATTAGCTCGTGTTGATTCGCGCTTATTACATGGTCAGGTGGCGACGTCTTGGACTAAAGCCACAAATCCTAATCGTATTATCGTGGTTTCCGATTCAGTAGCCAAAGATGAATTACGGAAAAAACTAATTGAAGAGGCGGCTCCTCCTGAAGTTAAAGCCAATGTCGTGCCAATTAAAAAGATTATTCAAGTTGCCCATGATCCGCGTTTTGGCAATACCAAAGCCTTATTACTGTTCGAAAACCCTGAAGATGTACTGCGTGCTTTAGACGGTGGTGTCGATATTGAAACATTAAATGTGGGTTCAATGGCACATTCAGTTGGCAAAGTAATGGTCAATAAAGTGTTATCAATGAGCGCTGAAGATGTTGATGCATTCGAAAAATTGAAAGCGAAAAATGTGAAATTTGACGTTCGCAAAGTGCCTAATGATTCAAACGATAATATGAATGAATTATTAAAAAAAGCGAAACAAGAATTAGCTGAACAAAAATAGTTTAATTAAGGGGTTATTATTATGACTTTATCAATTGTTGCTATCATTCTAGTGATAGTTATTGCTTTTTTAGCCGGGATGGAAGGTATTTTGGATCAATTCCAATTCCACCAACCATTGGTTGCTTGTTCCTTAATTGGTCTGGTAACAGGTAATCTAGAAGCTGGTGTCGTACTAGGTGGATCATTACAGATGATTGCATTAGGTTGGGCAAATATTGGTGCCGCTGTAGCACCTGATGCCGCTCTTGCTGCTGTCGCTTCATCAATTATCTTAGTGCTTGGTGGTCAAGGTGTTGCAGGTGTATCAACTGCGATTGCCGTTGCCATTCCGCTTGCTGTTGCCGGCCTATTTTTAACTATGATTGTGCGAACGATTGCCGTACCTTTAGTACACTTAATGGATGCCGCAGCTGAAGAAGGTAATATTCGCAAAATAGAATGGCTACAAATGTTAGGTGTTTGTTTACAAGGTCTACGTATTGCTATTCCAGCTGCTGCACTATTATTTATTCCTGCTGAAGCCGTCAAAGAAGCATTAAACGCAATGCCTGAATGGTTAACAACTGGTATGGCTATTGGTGGTGGAATGGTTGTTGCCGTTGGTTATGCCATGGTAATCAATATGATGGCAAACCGCGAAGTTTGGCCATTTTTCATTATCGGTTTTGTGGTTGCAGCAATATCACAATTAACGTTGATTGCACTCGGTGCCTTAGGTATCGCTTTAGCACTGATTTATATAAACCTTTCTGAACGTGGTAATTCATCAAGCGGTGGAAGTAAAGGCGATCCACTTGATGATATTTTGAATGATTACTAGGAACTTGGAGAAGAACATGACAGATCGAATTCAATTAAGCAAAAAAGACCGTTTAGCGGTAGCTTGGCGTTCAACTTTCCTCCAAGGTTTTTGGAATTATGAACGTATGCAAAATGGTGGTTGGGCCTATTCAATGATTCCCGCTATCAAAAAATTATATACTACAAAAGAAGACCGTTCAGCGGCTTTGAAACGCCATTTAGAATTTTTTAATACTCACCCTTATTTAGCATCACCAGTACTAGGTGTAACTCTAGCCTTAGAAGAAGAACGAGCTAATGGTGCACCAGTTGATGATGTTGCAATTCAAGGGGTAAAAGTGGGAATGATGGGACCTTTAGCCGGTGTAGGTGATCCTGTGTTCTGGTTTACTGTTCGTCCAATGCTAGGCGCACTTGGTGCATCACTCGCCCTAAGCGGTAACATTTTAGGACCAATTTTATTCTTCTTATTTTGGAATATTATTCGTGGGAGCTTTATGTGGTTTACCCAGGAATTCGGGTACCGTACTGGTTCAAAAATTACCGATAATTTAGGTGGTGGTTTGCTACAAAAAATCACCAAAGGTGCATCTATCTTGGGGATGTTTGTACTAGCAGCATTAGTGCAAAGATGGGTTTCAATAAAATTCCAACCAATTGTATCAACGGTTAAATTAGATAATGGTGCATTTATCGATTGGAATTCCCTTCCAGCTGGTGCCGAAGGTATTCACCAAGCATTGATTCAAATGCAAAGTGGATTGGCGCTTAACCAAGAAAAAGTCACCACCTTACAAAATAACTTAGATCAGTTAATACCTGGACTGGTGCCATTATTATTAACTTTCTTATGTATGTGGTTACTTCGTAAAAAAGTATCGCCAATTTTAATTATTCTTGGACTATTTTTAGTCGGTATTTTGGGTCACGTTGTCGGTCTTTTATAAAAATAATCGTTTTGACTAAAAAAATTGAGGAGAGTACTTTTTAAAGCAAAAATTGTCGCTTTCCTCAAACATTAATCACCCTTTTTTCAAAATAATCGAAAAAGGGTGTAATGAGTAACTCAAATTTGCATAAGGGATACAAACAACTAAATGGTTCAGTCATTAAATAGCAAAATAGATTTAACAGTAAAAGCGACAGCTTTTTCAGGACTTTCAGAATACGGTCATATTATGATTGGCGATAAAGCGTTCGAATTTTATCATCAGCGAGATCCTCGCAAATATATTCAAATACCTTGGGAAGAAGTCGATTATGTCATCGCATCGGTATTTTTTAAAGGAAGATGGATATCACGTTACTCTATACAAACCAAAAAAGATGGTACATTTGCATTTGCATCTAAAGATCCCAAACAAGTATTAAGAGCTATCCGAGTATATGTTGATAGTCAGAGAATGGTTAAATCATTAGGTTTTTTTGATGTGTTAATTCGCGCATTTAGGCGTAAAAAGCCTTAATTATTGGGCACACAGCTATTTAAAAGGCTAACTATCGCAATATTATAATTCAGCTAATTAGCCAACATAACTTAAGCTTATTATCTATAATATAAATTGGTTAAAAGATTAATTTATATTCATTCATAACAAAACTTGCCAATAACCAAATCCACCACGCTTTTTCACACTCAATCAATCATTGCACTTTTTGCTAGAAAGAGTATAATTCTGGGGCTTTGATTTTGTCCATGTTGGGCAAAAGAAAGATTATTTTTTAATTTAAGAGGATGTTATGGTAACTATTCGTTTAGCTCGTGGTGGCTCTAAAAAGCGCCCTTTTTATCAAGTAGTTGTCACTGATAGCCGTAACCCACGTGATGGTCGTTTTATTGAACGCGTTGGCTTTTTTAATCCAATTGCACAAGGTAAAGCAGAAGAATTACGTTTAGATCTTGATCGCGTAAATCATTGGGTTGGTTTAGGTGCAACTGTTTCTGATCGTGTTAATGCATTGATCAAACAAGCACAAAAAGCTGCTTAATTAAGTAATAGTAACTGTGATGATGAATACTGAGAATCTAATTGTTGTGGGTAAACTTGGTTCAAGCTACGGCATTCGTGGATGGCTCAGGATTTTTTCGTTTACAGAATTTCCAGATAGTATTTTTGATTACAAACCTTGGTATATCCAGCGTGCTGGTAAATGGCAAGAAGTAGTCGTTGAGAGCTTTAAACCTCATAATCAGGACATGATTGTTAAACTCAAAGGCGTTGATGATCGCGACCAAGCTAATGCGTTAACGAATGCTGAAGTATTTGTTGATGCTGAGAAATTGCCTGAACTAAATCAAGGTGATTTTTATTGGAAAGATTTGATTGGCTGTCGAGTAAAAACAGTTAATGGTTATGACTTAGGTCAGGTAACTGATTTAATGGAAACCGGTTCTAATGATGTATTGGTTGTTAAAGCAAATCTAAAAGATGCATTTGGAGCAACAGAACGTTTAATCCCTTTTGTTGAAGAACAATTTATTAAACAAGTTGATTTAACAACAAAAATGATTGTGGTCGATTGGGATCCTGCATTTTAATTGGTAAGGTAAGAATATGTGGATTGGCGTAATTAGCCTTTTTCCCGAAATGTTCCAAGCTATTACCTGTTATGGCGTAACTGGTCGAGCCGTTAAAAATGGGCTGTTAACAGTAGATTATTGGAACCCGCGCGATTTTGCGCATGATAAGCATAAGACTGTCGATGATAGGCCTTATGGTGGAGGTCCAGGCATGTTAATGATGGTACAACCACTTAGAGATGCGATTCATGCAGCCAAAGCTGTAGCAGGTGAAGATACTAAAGTAATCTATCTTTCTCCACAAGGGCGCAAATTAAACCAACAGGGAGTTTGCGAGTTGTCACAATATCAAAAATTGATTTTGATTTGTGGACGATACGAAGGTATAGATGAACGCGTTATCCAAACCGAAATTGATGAAGAATGGTCAATTGGGGATTACGTGTTAAGTGGCGGTGAATTACCGGCGATGACAATGATTGATGCATTAGCAAGGTTTATCCCTGGAGTGTTAAATCATGAATCATCAGCAGAAGAAGACTCTTTTGCTAACGGTTTACTTGATTGCCCACACTATACTCGTCCAGAGGTGTTAGATGGAATGGCGGTGCCCGATGTATTAATGTCTGGTCACCATGAAGCGATTCGTCGTTGGCGATTAAAACAATCACTAGGACGAACTTGGTTGAGAAGAGAAGATCTTCTTGAAAATCTAGCTCTGACTGATGAAGAGCAACGTTTACTCACTGAATTCCAACAGGAATATAATGATAAACCGAGCCAATAATATTTCAGTATAACTAGTAAGAGACAAAATTATGAAAAATGCAATTATTCAGCAATTAGAACAAGAACAAATGAAAAAAGACATCCCGTCTTTTCGCCCGGGTGATACGGTAGAAGTTAAAGTATGGGTTGTTGAAGGTAACAAAAAACGTCTTCAAGCATATGAAGGTGTAGTTGTAGCAATTCGTAATCGTGGTTTACATTCTGCATTTACAGTACGTAAAATTTCGAATGGCGAAGGTGTTGAACGAGTATTCCAAACTCACTCACCAATTGTTGATTCAATTACTGTGAAACGTCGTGGTCAAGTACGTCAAGCTAAACTTTACTACTTACGCGAACTTCGTGGTAAAGCAGCTCGTATCAAAGAGCGCCTTAACTAATTCCAATTGGTTCATATTTAATAAACTAATTAA
Source organism: Gilliamella apis (assembly GCF_030758615.1). Taxonomy (NCBI): domain Bacteria; kingdom Pseudomonadati; phylum Pseudomonadota; class Gammaproteobacteria; order Orbales; family Orbaceae; genus Gilliamella; species Gilliamella apis. The sequence goes on along the minus strand of NZ_CP132381.1, from coordinate 726,776 downwards.
AATATATCCAATTAAAATGGTCACCTTTATGGTGACCGTTTTTATGTGTATAGTAAATGTTCATTCCCGCCAACAATCGTTGACACAATTCAAGTAATATCTAAATGATATAAAAGGTAACATAATGGATAACTATCTTGTTGAGATTCTTGCCACCACAACCAAGTTATTCGCATTGATGACGCCACCAGCAGTGTTAAGTGCATTTTTAAGTGGCACCAAACAATATGATGAAGCACAACGTCGCAAAATAGCATTAAAAACATCTTGTGCAGTATTTATTATTGGTATTGTGCTATTCTTTTTTGGTAATGCCATGTTTAGTGTGTTCGGTTTTACACTTGATGCGTTTAGAATTGGCTCGGGAGCATTATTATTTATTACCGCTGTTGCTTTAATGAATGATTCACCGGAAAAAAATAAAATTCATAGTGACGATGATGATATTAGTGTCGTACCACTAGCAATACCATTATGTATGGGGCCGGCATCAATCGGTACAATTATTGTAATGGGCACAAGTTCAGTTGGTATTATGCAAAATTTGATTGGTGCAATTTCTCTACTAATTGCCTCTAGTGGTATTTATGCCATGCTATTATGCGCTAAAAGCATTGCTAAAGTATTAAAAAATACAGGTATTGCTATTCTATCAAAACTAACGGGGTTATTAATATCGGCTATTGCAGCGCAAGTGGTATTTACAGGTGTCTCCGCATTCTTAAAATAATTTGGCTAACAATAGGTTAGAAATAGAATTTGTGTATTGTCAGCAAATATTAATATTTGATTGTATGTAATCACCGATAATTAATCATTAGGTGATTACATATATAATGAATATGATTAATCTATTTGGTTATCCAACTTAACTTTTCGTTTTTTAAAAAAGTAGTACGTACTCAAGATAACAAAAATTAAGATTACCTCAGATAATAAAATAAAATGTCCTGATTCACCAAACCAGACCCCAACAATAATAACAATGTTAACGGTAATAGATATTATCGCTAACCAAGGAAATAGTGGGGATTTAAATTTAATCATATCTTTACTATATTTACCTTCATTTACTCCTTTCCGAAATTGATACTGACACCAAGCAATAATAATCCAAGCAAAACAACCAACTTGCCCAGTACTTGCTACTAAATAGAGGTATAATTTTTCAGCTGCGATATACTTAGAAAATAGCGAAACTAAAGCAATAATAGCAATAAACAATATTCCTTTGGTTGGCACGCCACGTTTATTCACTTCTGAGAAATATTTTGGTGCTAAATTATCCTGAGCCATCGACCATAACATTCTAGAACTAGCATAAACTGCCGAATTAGCAGCCGAAATCGCAGCACAAAATATAACGAACAGCATTGCATACGATGCAAAGGTTATCCCCGCTTTATTGAATACCCAAACAAATGGGCTAATTTCATCATGTGTTGTACCATAGGGATATACCAGTGCTAACACGGCTATTGCTAACACATAAAACAAAATTATCCGAAACGCCACACCGGTGATAATTTTAGGCAAAACAGTTTGGGGTGATTGCGCTTCACCTGCGGCACTACCAATTAATTCAACCCCCTGAAATGAATAAGTCACAATAGTCATACAAACAAAGATTGATAAAAATCCATTAGGAAACCAGCCCTGCTCTGTCTTAAAAGTTGGTAACACATGTGTTTGATTATATTGTTGATAAAGTAGATATATACCAACTGCTATAAACGTAATAATGGCTAATACCTTGATTGTTGAAAACCAATATTCACTTTCACCAAAAGCTCGAACAGAGGTTAAATGAACACAAGTGATAACGGTTAGAATAATTAGACTAAGAATGTAGATAGGAATAGAGGAAAAAACTTGATGAGCAATCATAGACGCCGCTGTTAAGTCAGCAGCCATAGATAGTACCCAACTTAACCAATATAACCAGCCAATAGTATAACTCCAAATAGGATGTGGAATAAACATTAATGCATAATGCTGGAAAGACCCTGCATGAGGGAATGCGCAAGAAAGTTCACCTAAGCAAAGCATGGTAGACAGCATAATACTGCCGGCAAGTAGATAAGCGATAATGGTCCCTAAAGGCCCAACAGTGCTAAGTGGCGCTGCAATACCAATAAATAATCCTGTACCAATTGAACCACCTAATGAAATCATCAATAAATGACGATTCTTTAAGTTTTTCTTTAAAGTACTGGGATAAGGACTTTCTTGAGGTTCTGATGTTGCCATGTAAACCGCCTAGTAATCAATAATAGCTGCTGGTTGCCCAGCAGCAGTTATATATTAATAAACAAATCGTTTTTCTACGCCGTTGGTTTGGCAAGCCATAAGCAGAGCTGTGTAATCAAGCTCAAAAACGATCATATCGCCAACTCGCAATGTTTCAGAAACATCTTCAATATCAACGATAGTATGATCACTCGTTTGACCTAATACCGTAATGTTATCATTAACCGGTACACAGTTTTCCGCCGGCACATCTTGACGACCAAAAGCAAGCAAAGCTCGTTTACGAGTACCGTGATCAACAAAAGTTTTGCTGTTCAAAAAGGCATCAACACCTAATTCACCAACAGGCACGGTAGGTTTACTATTAAGTTCGATAACTTGTGCATATAATTTATACATGTCACTACAAGCTTTCTCGACCGGTTTGTTTGAGTGATGAAACTCATCAAGATATTTCATATCGACATACTCAATACCAAACTCATGTAAACCACCAATACGGATGTGATTAAGTCCTTCTGGCCAGATCCCTTTATCAAGCAGATGGTAACTAGTACAGTTACCAGCAGATAGATATTTGATCTTGATATTACAAGCTTCTTCAACTTTGCGTGCTATGTGTAAAAAATCTACGCCATTTTTCACTGTCGGTAGCACAGTTCCATAGCAGTTAAAGTTAGTACCAAGCCCATAAAGCTCAACACCGGGTAAAGAAAGGATCAGTTTGACCGTTTCAATAATATCGTCTACATGTTCAAACCAAATCCCTTCGCGTAAATCCCCCATATCCACCATTAATAAAACTTGATGGACTTTTTGCTGTTTTACCGCTTCATCAGAAAGTGCTTGAATAACTTGTTTTTCACTGTTTAAACTGATATCAGCATACTTAACAACTTCACTGATTTCACTTAAACAAGGGCTGCGTAATAGACAAGTTTTACAATTTAATGCATCTTTAAGTTTCTTCAAATTGTAGGTTCTTGATTCAGCAATAACATCAATACCACCATCAAGCACTGCTTTGGCAGTTTCAACGCAACCATCAAAAACTTTATTTACAGCCATAACTTCAATGCCGTGTTTAGCTAATAGCTCTTTTTCAACACGAGCATTGTCTTTTAATTTACCTAAATCAATTTCTAATATAGGTTTGTACATAAATTACTCCTCTATATCTTATTGTTGTTGCAAGCGATTACGTTTTTGTGCGCGATGGTATATCCATTCAGCTAACACAATTGCAAGCACTGCACCACCAACAATTTTAGCGATATACTCAACATATCCACCCATATCAATTTGTGCTGGTGGAATAAAGACTAAGATCACCGCAAATAATGTAGATAAGAATCCTAAACCTGGTAAAACAATTGGTAATACTTTACCTGGGATCTTAAAGCTACGTGGTACATCAGGTTGAGTAATACGTAAACGATAATAGGCAATAAACATTACTAAGTAAGGAATAAAATAACAAATGGTTGTTAATGCGGTTAACATCCAATATGCAGCAGCAATACTTGGTGATACAAATGTTGAGAAGCAAAGTACCGTTACAATTATCGCTTGGATAACTAAAGCAAATGCTGGTGTTTGATATACTGGATGTAAACGACCAATACGTTCACCAAGTAAGTTATCTTCTTTTGATGCTTCTTGTAACATATAGATAGGACCAACTAACCATGAGTTAATTTGACCTAATGCACCAAAAAATAAACAAATTGCCATTACAGGTAATAACCAAGGCATATTTAATTCTTCAGCGGCAGCTTCCATCGCTTGCATTACACCGGCAACAATATCAGTATCAGCAGCAGGTAATAAAGTATTAATTGCCCAAGTACCGATCATATAGATACCTACAATAACAATTGCAGATACTGCCATTGCTTTAGGGAAGTCTCGTTGTGGATCACGAGTACGACCAGCAATCATTGGTGCAACTTCAAGTCCAGCAAAAGCGAACATCATACTTGATAAAAATACAATAGTATCCCAGCTACTTAAATCCGGAATCCAATCACTAACATGACTATAATCAGTTGCCATTGGATGACCAGTCATTAACCATACAATAGCTAATAACACGATAATACCAGCAGGAATAAATACCCCTAACCATGCACTAACACTGTTAATAATTTTAGTCCATTTCATCCCTTTGATATTCATTAATGTTAAGATCCAGAATACCACCATGGAACCAACACCAATAAATACCTGATTCTGTGCTAATTCAGGACTAAACATGTAACCAATTGCAGTAAAACCAAATTGCAACATGAGTGGGAAGAAAAGCACGCATGAGAATAGGAAACAAACGACTACTATCCAGCCAATTCGTTTACCAAACGCTTCTTTTACCCAGACAAATATCCCACCATCTTTAGGCCAACCAGTAGAAAGTTCACCACAAACCATAGCTAATGGGAAAAACAGACAAAATGCAGCAAGTAGCCAAAGCACCATTGCTGACGCTCCATAAGGAGCAACATTAGGAATTTGACGTAAACTTAGAATCGCAATGACATTCATAAACACAATGTCTTTAATGCCAAGTAAACTTGAATCTTTAGAATCACTCATAAAATAACCTCACATTATTATATCTGGAGCACTGAGTGCCCCAGATAGCTCATGATTAATACACGTCGTATCCAACCATATCCTCGTAAGTATCTTCACGGCGAATCAATCGGTCTTTGCCTTCTTTATCAATCATAACAACAGCCGTACGTGGGCGATTGTTATAAACCGTTTGGCTTTCGATGGTATAAGCACCAGCGTCAAGGAAAGCAATGATATCGCCAATCTCAGTGTCTTTAGGTAATAAGAATTCTTCACCTTTAACACCGACATGGAAATAGTCACCACCATCACATAATGGACCAGCTAATTTAATGTATTCATCATGTTGTTCAGTAATTTTTGATGCATCATATACATAGAAGAACCAATCAAAATGTTGACTATCAGATAACACGCTATAACCTGCGTCAACAAATTTCCATTCAACATGTTCTTCGATGTTACCATCTAAATCGTAGTTAGTTTTACGTTTTTCACAAGCAACTTCAGTTAAAAGTACACCTGCTGAACCGGTAACTTTACGGCCTGGTTCGATGCAGATTTCAACGTCTTTACGCCATTTATGAACTTCACTAATTACTGCATCAGCGAAATCTTGTGCTGTAATACCTGCATACATGTTGTCTTGTAATGGGTTACCATTTTCATCATCATATTTATAAGGAACAGGAATACCACCACCAACGTTGATTAAATCAAATTTAATGCCTAAAACTTCTTCTAAACGGCGTGATTCATCAACTAATACTTTAGTCGCTTTAGCAAATGGTTCTGCTTCTGGCACTTGGTCACCCACGTGCATATGTAAACCACGTAAATGTACATAAGGCATTTCAAGAATACGACGACAAGTTTCTTCAGCTTGTTCTAAATCAATACCTGATTTAGCATGATAAGCAGTAACTAATTCTGCATGAGTAGCAGATGGAACATTTGGCTCAACACGCACACAAACATTAGCCATTTTTTTCAAACGACGAGAAATTTCATCGATGATATCTAATTCATATAAGCTATCAACGTTGATGATATAAAGATCATTTTGAATAGCAAATTCTAAATCTACCGGTTTTTTAACTACACCATTGAAAACAATTTGGCTACCAGGGAAACCAATTTCTAAACATTTACGCACTTCAAACATTGAGTTCGCTTCTGCATAGATACCCGCATCTTTAATCGCTTTAAGTACCCCCATTACTGAACATGTTTTTGACGCATAGAAAATTTTTGTGTTTGGATGAGCTTTAAACGAATCTTTGATTTCCTGAATATTACGATCGATTTCTTTTTCAGAAAATACATAGAAAGGTGTTGGATATTTCTTTGCTAATTCTTCCAAATTCACACCATCAAAACAAAGTTTGCCGTTTTGCGCACTAAAACGACGATCTTTTGTTATTAGATCGGTACGTAATTTGTTATAATTTGACATAATTGTGTCGGACATATGACCTCCAGTTAATTAGTACATAAAAAAGGTAAGTAAAAAGATTACTCACTTACAATGCAATCAACGTGCCAACTTATAAAAACACAAATAATCAAGATCTTAACGAAATAATTACAAATAAAATACTAGTCATTTAGTAAGAAATATGGTTTTCTGACGAAAATTTGTCACTATTTTTATTAATACTTGAAAGATATTTAAATCAACGCTAGCTATACTTAGCAATAATCCAATTTTAAAAAGGTTTTTAGAATCATGATAATTGATCCTGAATTATTACAAGCATTGGAAATATTTAAACATTTTTTTGATTTAATACATCAGCCAATGGCTATTATTGATAAAGAAGGTAAATATATTTACTACAATCAGGAAAGCGCAGAACTTGATGGCTATACAATGGAGCAAGCCATCGGTAAACCAATGCTTAAAGTTTACCCTAATTTGAAAAAAGAAGATAGTACTATGCTACAAGCTTTACAAGGTAAAGAATATCAAGATACCTATCAAACTTACTATAATCATGTGGGTAAATTAGTTGATTATCAACACACAACTGTACCGCTTTATAATCATAATAAAGAAATTATCGGCGCAGTTGAAATAGGTCGAAATATATCCAATGTTCGGCAGTTGCAAGATCAGGTTTTTCGCCTTAATAGAAAGTTATATCACAATAAAGAACAACCGCTACCGGAAATTGTTTTTGCGTCGAAAAAAATGCAAGAGGTTATCGATCAAACTAATATTTTAGGTAGTAATGATGTTCCGGTATTAATTGTTGGTGAAACTGGTACAGGGAAAGAGCTATTTGCTCGCTTAATTCATCAAACCAGTCAACGCCGAGATAAAGCATTCATTTCACTAAACTGTAGCGCTTTACCAACCACATTGATTGAAAGTACTTTATTTGGGACGGTTAAAGGAGCCTTTACCGGTGCTGAAAATCGTCAAGGTTATCTCGAACTGGCCAATGGCGGAACCTTATTTCTTGATGAACTCAACGCTATGCCTCTTGAAATGCAAAGCAAACTATTACGCTTTTTGCAAGAAAAAACCTATTGGTCTTTAGGTGGAAATAAAGAGAAATATGCTGATGTACGAATTGTAGCGGCGATGAATGAGTCTCCAGCGGAATTGTTAAAAAGCGGTAAAATGCGCAGTGACTTATTTTATCGATTAAATGTTGGTTTAATCAAACTTCCAGCCTTACGGGAAAGACAAGAAGATATCCCTGTATTGGCACGATATTTTATCGATAAACATAAAACTGATGTCAATATAGTGATCACCGGTATCAGTGAACATGCGTTGCAGCAATTAATGTCAGCACCGTGGCCAGGCAATGTACGAATGCTGGAAAATGCGATTGTCCGTAGTATGGTATTACAAAATGAACCTGGTGAATTACAAAAAATTATTCTCGATGAAGAACTATTTGATATTCATAGTCCTTATCCACAAGATCAACTTGAAAATAAGATAGAAAAACCAAGTATTAACGAGTTAACGGGTAATCATAATCTAATCGAACAAGTTGAACATTATGAAAAGCAACTTATCATTGATGCATTAAATCAAGCCAATGGTAAAATTATTACTGCAGCAAAATTACTCAATATCTCACGAACGACATTACAATATAAAGTGAAAAAATATCATATCCAAATGGGTGTTATTGATAATTGATTATACTTGACTCAAGGCTTGGGCGCAGGCAAATGCACTGCTCCAAGCCCATTGGAAATTATAACCACCAAGCCAACCAGCTACATCAACAACCTCACCAATAAAATAAAGATTAGGCTGTTTTTGTGCTACCATGGTTTTTGAAGATAACGCATCGCAACTCACTCCGCCTAAAGTTACTTCTGCGGTACGATAACCTTCCGTTCCATTTGGTATTACATTCCATGTTGTTAATGTCTGATACAGCGCTTGTTGCTGAGTAGGTGTTAACTGTTTAACAGTTAAATCAACAATCAAATTTAGTTGTATTAATGCTTCAATTAACCGCTTAGGTAATATTTGTGCTAAACAATTTTTGAGACTTTGATTACGATTATTATCTAACAGAGGTTTAAAATCATCCTCAAAGTTAAAGTCAGGCAATAAATTGATCGTGATGGCTTCTCCTGCTTGCCAATAACTGGATATTTGTAAAATAGCTGGTCCAGATAATCCTCGATGGGTAAATAATAGATTCTCTTTAAAACTAATGCGTTCATTCGATACTTCAACTGATAACGCAATTCCTGCTAACGTCGATAATACAGCTAACAAAGGTTTATGTAAGGTAAACGGCACTAGCCCTGCTTTTACAGGCACCACTGGGATAGAAAATTTTTCAGCAATTTTATAACCAATAGCGGTCATACCAAGTGCAGGCATCGATTGTCCACCCGTTGCCACAATTAATTTATCAGTATAAACACAACCCTGTGAAGTAGATAACTTAAATCCTTGTTGCTCTTCATTAACATCTTCAAGTTGTGTTTTTAACATAAATTTAACTTGTCCTTTTTGGCACTCTTTGACCAATATATCGACAATATCTTGCGCTGAATTATCACAAAATAGCTGACCATGATCTTTTTCATGATAGGCAATACCATATTGATTAACCAATTGGATAAAATCCCATTGGCTAAACCGTTTTAGAGCAGATTTACAAAAGTGACGATTTTCAGAAATATAATGATTTGCTTCGACATTAAGATTGGTAAAATTACATTTACCACCACCAGACATTAAGATTTTACGACCTAATTTTTTACCGTTATCAATGACAGTAACATCATGACCTTGTTGTCCCAACAGACCAGCACAAAAAAGCCCTGCAGCGCCAGCACCTATAATTGTTATTTTAGTTTGCATATTTCATCTATAAGCAATAATCGATAATCTATTATAACAGCATAAATCTGGTGATTATAACTCCCTGATTTTGGAAAAATCAGCAAATATAGTCAATTTTTATAGCTAAAAAACCCCTTTCCTCAAACTTTTTTTAATCAGATATTAATTCTTATTATGAAAAAATTTTTAAATTAAAGAACTTTAATCTTAAAAAAAATTTAAAATCAATAAAAACAATTATTTAACACAAGATATAAGCTTCATTAATATATATGTGTTAAGTGATTAAAATATTGACTTATAAATAATATTTATTTGACCTAAAACTTATTTTTAATTACCTTCACACCTAATATGGGATTAATGCCTATACCTTCACAAAAAATAATAACGATGAATTTGAGGCAATGATATGTTATATAACCAGCATCATGAAAAAGATAACTGCGGATTTGGTTTAATTGCTCACATTGAAGGGCAACCAAGTCACAAAGTGGTGCGTACCGCAATTCACGGACTTGCTCGCATGCAACACCGTGGTGCCATATTATCGGATGGTAAAACCGGTGATGGCTGTGGTCTTTTAATGCAAAAACCAGATCGATTTTTCCGATTAGTCGCCGAGGACGCAGGTTGGCGCTTAGCCGCTAATTATGCCGTTGGCATGCTATTTTTAAGTCAAGATGAAACAGAAGCTCAAGCTAGCCGTAAAATTGTCGAAGAAGAGCTAGCAGAAGAAACCTTATATGTTTTAGGTTGGCGTGAAGTACCAATTGATAAAAGTGTGCTTGGTGAAATCGCACTCTCATCACTACCAAGAATTGAACAAGTATTTGTCAATGCACCTGCTGGCTGGACTAAGATTGATTTAGAACGTCGCTTATATATGGTTCGCCGTCGTATTGAAAAACGAGTGCAAGATGATACGTTTTATGTCTGTAGCTTTTCAAATCAGGTTAATATCTATAAAGGCTTATGTATGCCGAAAGATTTACCTCGATTCTATTTAGATTTAGCTGATATTCGTATGGAAACAGCAATCTGTTTATTCCATCAACGTTTCTCAACCAATACTGTACCGCGTTGGCCACTTGCACAACCATTTAGACATTTAGCCCATAATGGTGAGATCAATACTATTGAAGGTAATCGGCAATGGGCAAAAGCGCGATCTTACAAATTTAAAACACCATTGATTCCAGATCTACAAGATGCGGCACCGTTTGTTAATGTCACCGGTTCTGATTCAAGCTCACTAGATAATATGCTGGAACTATTTTTAGTTGGTGGTATGGATATTGTCCGTGCGATGCGTTTACTCGTGCCACCAGCATGGCAAAACAATCCAGATATGAATGAGGATTTACGAGCTTTCTTTGATTTTAACTCCATGCATATGGAACCATGGGACGGTCCTGCTGGTATCGTTATGTCAGATGGTCGTTATGCTGCGTGTAACTTAGACCGTAATGGTTTACGTCCCGCTCGTTATGTTATTACTACAGATAAACTCATCACTTGTGCTTCAGAAATCGGTATTTGGGACTATCAACCAGATGAAGTCGTCACCAAAGGGCGAGTGGGTCCGGGCGAATTACTGGTAATTGATACTGAAGAAGGTCGCATTTTACAATCTTCAGAAACCGATAATGATTTACAAAAACGTCATCCATATAAAGAATGGATGACTAAAAATGTAAAACGTTTGATCCCATTTGAAGATCTTCCTGATGATGATATCGGTTCTCGTGATTATGATGATACATTACTTGTAACTTACCAAAAACAATTTGGTTATAGTGCCGAAGAGCTCGACCAATGTATTCGAGTTCTAGGTGAAAACGGTCAAGAAGCAACTGGCTCAATGGGCGATGATACACCATTTGCCGTGTTATCAAGTCGTCCCCGATTAATTTATGACTACTTCCGACAAAAATTTGCTCAGGTAACCAATCCACCAATAGATCCATTACGCGAAGCACATGTCATGTCGCTGTCGACTAGTATCGGTCGTGAGATGAATGTATTTGCCGAAGCAGAAGGTCAGGCACATCGGGTTGCATTTAAATATCCAGTATTGGTTCATTCTGATTTTAAACAATTAACTACTTTAGAATCACGTTATTACAAATCAGAAACGCTTGATATCACATATGAAATTGACGGTAGTTTACGTGACGCAATTGAACAATTATGTGGTGATGCCGAAGCAAAAGTACGTGCAGGAACAGTATTACTAATTTTATCAGATAGAAATATTGCCCCTGACCGTTTACCGATCCCTGCGCCAATGGCGGTCGGTGCCGTACAACAACGTTTAGTTGAAAAGAACTTGCGCTGTGATGCCAATATCATTGTTGAAACAGCAAGTTGTCGAGATCCACATCAATTTGCCGTGTTACTTGGCTTTGGTGCAACAGCAATCTATCCATATTTAGCCTATGAAACCCTAGCTAAAATGGTAGATAATGGAACTGTGAATAAGTCTTATCGAGAAGCAATTCTTAATTATCGCAATGGTATTAATAAAGGCTTATACAAAATCATGTCCAAAATGGGCATTTCAACAGTTGCCTCTTACCGCTGTTCTAAACTATTTGAGGCCGTAGGTCTAAATGAAGAAGTGGTTGAACTTTGCTTCCAAGGAGTAACTAGCCGTATTAGTGGTGCCAATTTTGATGATTTCGCTCAAGATCAGTTCAATCTTTCTAAGAAAGCATGGCTACGGCGTAAACCATTAGAACAAGGTGGCTTGTTGAAATTTGTGCATGGCGGTGAATACCATGCTTATAATCCTGATGTAGTACAATCACTACAAAAAGCGGTAAATAATGGTAATTATGAAGATTATAAGCGCTATGTAGATATCGTAAATAATCGACCAGCTGCAACCTTGCGAGATCTGTTAAAACTCAATCCACCTGAAAACGCAGCTATCGCACTTGATCAGGTGGAACCAGAAGAGTCATTATTTAAACGATTTGACTCGGCAGCTATGTCAATTGGTGCATTAAGTCCAGAAGCGCATGAATCATTAGCCGAAGCCATGAACACCTTAGGTGGCTTTTCTAACTCAGGTGAAGGCGGAGAAGATCCAGCTCGTTATAACACAATCAAAGTATCACGTATTAAACAAGTTGCCTCTGGCCGATTTGGTGTAACACCAGGTTATTTAATGAGTGCTGATGTTATTCAAATTAAAGTCGCTCAAGGTGCAAAACCGGGCGAAGGTGGTCAATTACCTGGCGATAAAGTCACCCCTTATATTGCAAAATTACGTTTTTCTGTACCGGGTGTAACATTAATTTCACCGCCACCACATCATGATATCTATTCAATTGAAGACTTGGCGCAATTGATTTTTGACTTAAAACAGATTAATCCAACCGCAATGATTTCGGTTAAGTTGGTTTCTGAACCAGGAGTAGGTACTATCGCAACCGGTGTTGCCAAAGCCTATGCTGATTTAATCACTATTTCAGGTTACGATGGCGGTACTGGAGCCAGTCCGTTAACTTCGGTTAAATATGCAGGATCACCATGGGAACTAGGTTTAGTTGAGACCCAACAATCATTAGTTGCTAATGGTTTACGTCACAAAATACGCTTACAAGTTGACGGTGGCCTAAAAACTGGCGCAGATATTGTTAAAGCGGCAATTTTAGGTGCTGAAAGCTTTGGTTTTGGTACTGGACCAATGGTTGCATTGGGTTGTAAATACCTCCGTATTTGTCATCTTAATAACTGTGCAACCGGTGTTGCAACTCAAGATGAGAAGTTACGTAGTGATCATTATCATGGTCTACCAGAAAAAGCTATGAACTATTTCCGTTTTATTGCACGTAATACTCGTGAAGTTATGGCCGAACTAGGCGTTAGTCGAATCGTTGATTTAATCGGTCGTACAGATTTACTTCTTGAACTTGATGGCATTACTGCAAAACAACAGAAATTGGATTTATCAAGCTTGCTTGAAACGGCAACCCCAATAGAAGGTAAACCGGTTCACTGTATTGAAGACAATAAACCATTTGATAAAGGTGTGCTGAATAAAGAAATTATAACTCAAGCACAACAAGCAGTGGATAATCGTCAAAGTAAAAGTTTCTACTTTGACATTCAAAATACTGATCGTTCTGTTGGTACAACTTTATCTGGTTATATTGCTAAAAAATATGGCGATCAAGGCTTAGTCACATCCCCTATTTCCTTGAATTTCAACGGTACTGCCGGACAAAGCTTTGGTGTATGGAATGCAGGCGGTGTTGATTTAACGCTGACAGGTGATGCCAACGACTATGTTGGTAAAGGCATGGCTGGCGGTCGTATTGTCATCCGTCCACCACAAGGTTCGGCATTTTTAAGCCATGAAGCGACCATTGCAGGTAATACCTGTTTATATGGTGCCACTGGTGGTAAATTATTTGCTGCTGGCCGAGCAGGTGAACGTTTTGCAGTACGTAACTCAGGCGCTATAAGTGTGGTTGAAGGCATTGGTGATAATGGCTGTGAATATATGACTGGCGGTATTGTCTGTGTTTTAGGTAAAACAGGTGTTAACTTTGGTGCTGGTATGACCGGTGGTTTTGCTTATATTTTAGATACTGATGGCGATTTACATAAGCGAATCAATAAAGAGTTGGTCGAAATGTTAGATGTTGCTGACTATTCAATTCATGAAGAACACTTACGTGGTTTAATTATGGAGCACGCACAACTCACCCACTCAACTTGGGCTGAAGAGATATTAGCTAATTGGGAAGATTTTGCTAAACAATTTGTATTAGTTAAACCAAAATCTAGCGATGTTAAAGCATTATTAGGTCACCGTAGTCGCTCAACAGCTGAACTACGTGTTCAGGCACAGTAAGGAGAAAACACGATATGAGTCAAAATGTTTATCAGTTTATCGATTTACAACGTGTCGATCCGCCTAAAAAATCGCTAAACATTCGTAAAATCGAATTTGTAGAAATTTATGAAGGCTTTTCAGCTTCGCAATCTCAAGCACAGGCAGATCGTTGCCTTGCTTGTGGTAACCCTTATTGTGAATGGCGCTGTCCAGTCCACAATTACATTCCAAATTGGTTAAAATTGGTCAATGAAGGTAAAATTTTAGAAGCAGTTGAATTATCTCACCAAACTAATAGTTTACCTGAGGTATGTGGTCGAGTTTGTCCACAAGATCGTCTGTGTGAAGGATCTTGTACTTTAAATGCTGAATTTGGTGCAGTAACTATCGGTAATATTGAACGTTATATTACTGATGAAGCATTCAAAATGGGCTGGAAACCAAACTTATCTAATGTTGAAAAAACTGGCTTAAGAGTCGCAATAATCGGCGCTGGTCCAGCAGGTCTTGCTTGTGCTGATGTATTAGTCCGTAATGGTATAACACCAGTCGTTTTCGATCGCCATCCAGAAATTGGTGGTTTATTAACTTTCGGTATCCCTGCCTTCAAATTAGATAAAGAAGTCTTAATTAATCGTAGACGCATCTTTACCGAAATGGGGGTTGAATTCCGTTTAAATACTGAAGTCGGCAAAACCGTTCAATTAGCTGATCTTATCAATGAATTTGATGCTGTCTTTGTCGGTGCTGGTACTTATCAATCAATGCGTGCAGGGCTTGAAAATGAAGATGCTAATGGCGTTTATGATGCATTACCATTCTTAATTGCCAATACTAAGCATATTATGCAACATCAACAAACCGAAGATACTCCATATATAGACATGAAAAATAAACGTGTCGTTGTCTTAGGTGGTGGTGATACCGCGATGGATTGTGTTCGAACTTCTATCCGTCAAGGTGCAACTGAAGTAACTTGCGCCTATCGTCGTGACGAAGCTAACATGCCGGGCTCTAAACGTGAAGTAAAAAATGCCAAAGAAGAAGGCGTACAATTCCAGTTTAATGTGCAACCTCTTAGTATTGAGGTCAATAATAGCGGGCAAGTTACTGGGGTAAAAATGGTCAGAACCGAGCTTGGTGAACCAGATGCAAAAGGCCGTCGTTCGCCAGTGATTGTCGAAGGTTCAGAATTTGTGCTTCCGGCTGATGCGGTAGTTATGGCATTTGGTTTTAAACCACATGCTATGCCATGGTTAGCTGAGCATGGTGTTGATTTTGATGATAGAGGTAGAATAATCGCACCAGAAATCAAAGGATACCAAACTACCAATGCCAAAATCTTTGCTGGTGGTGATGCGGTACGCGGTTCTGATTTAGTCGTTACGGCAATTAGTGAAGGGCGTAAAGCTGCTGAAGGAATCTTGGATTACTTAGAAGTGTAATCACTAATCATTGTTTAAAAAATCAAACCCGCTTCAATACAAGCGGGTTTTTTAATGGCAAAGAAATTTATTTCAGTGATAGTTCAGTTTCGACAATAAAATAGATATCACTGTTAAGACAGCTCTGCATCCACTATCACTTGTTCATTGCCAGTTTCGTCAATTAATATAATTGATAACCAGTCAATGCCGTCACAAAGTAGTTGTTGCCAAGCTATTTTTCGCCCATCAAGCAATATTACATTACCTTGTTCATCAAACTCATAAAGTTCTTTTTCTGAATCATAGTCAATACTATAACCAATTGTTAATTTTATTTTTGACGATGGAACATTAAATTTTTCAAGTAATCTATTCGCTTTTTCTTCATCAGAATGACTATCACAAAACATTGCGTTATAACCATGTTCAGTTTCATCAAATAGTAATATTTCTTCTTTACTGTTAGTAGATTTTGCAACAATTTTAATATTTGCGAAAGACGGTTCTACCCCTGTAATATCACCATTTTCTAATTCACCATAATAATAGATGTCAAACCATTGCTCTTTAGTTGATGACTGAAGAGAAAAAGATGTTACCCCATTGGACTCATCTTCGATAATGTCCATAGCATATTGAGTTAGATGGGATGGTATTTTCATATTATTTCCAGCAATGCTTAATTATCTGTGTATACGATAAGGTTCATCCATGGCTACAAAAGATTGTTCTTGCAATGCATCTGCTATCCAATCTTTCACACCTTTAGTGTTACAAATAGTATCAATATAATCGCTGAGAACTGAACTTGTTGCTATATGATAATTTTTTAGTCTTAGACATAAAGGGGCATAAAATCCATCGGCTATACTAAAATTACCAAACAAATAGTCACCATCTGAATTTTTTGAAGTTAATAACGAAGATAATAACTCATCTAAAAACATGATTTCATTTTTTACATCTTGATGATCTCGTAAAATTATTTGTCCTATTTCCGGTAATTCTGCTTCAATATTCATTGGCAAATAATGTCGAATAGCTTGAAATCCAGAATGCATCTTTGCCACTAAACTTCGTGCAATTGCCCTCTTTTTGCTATCAGTCGGCCATAATGCTAAATCATTGTGCTTTTCAGCCAAATATTCACAAATAGCTAAAGAATCACTTATTACCAGATCATCATCAATCAGAATTGGTACCGTGCCATATTTTGAAACTGAGAGCATCGTTCTTTTAAACAAAGAATCATCAGCAAAACTATCAAATTTAATTAGCTTTTCATTAAAAGGAATATCAAAATATTTCAATACAACCCAAGGTCGCATAGACCATGTTGAGTAGTTTTTATTACCAATATAAAGTGTATAGTTCATACTTAGAACTCCTTTTAACAAAATTTATTAAAGTTGGAAAACTTATCTGTTTAGCAACTTTTTTTTAATTATATTTATTGCAAATATGATTTATAGATAAACTAAATTGGTACCTTTTTCTGGTTGGAAAACTGCTTTGCCAAATTCATCTAGAAAATAAGCGATATGATCAGTTTTATCGCCTAATAAACGCCCTTTTACTTTATTCCATGTTAATAATGCTATGGTCGAATCGGGTTCACAGCAAATTAACATTGGTTGTTCTAATTCTTGATTCCAATAAAACTGACCACCATATAATTTATGTGCAGTTAATAATAAATAACAGCCATATTCTTGTGAAATCATATTGAGTTGTTCTTCAGGAAGACCAAAGCTTTTATCTGCCATTTCACCAATAATCATTTCAACAACAGTAATACTCTTTTCCGAGTAATCTAATTGATTAATACTCCAAGTTGGGCTATGTAAAATAGCATTTTGAGACCAAGCTTCTATTTCTTGATATAATTCATTTTTTTGTTCAGTCATTTTTATTTACTTCGCTAGTTGATTTTTCTGTTTGCTTGACAATTTGCCATGCATCTTCCATTTCTTCAAGTGTTGCATCAACTAAATTGCGATTTTTTTGCTTTAGTAACAATTCAACTTGTTTAAATCGCCTAATAAACTTGTTATTAGCATTTTGTAAGCATAACTCTGATTTAACTTTTAGATGTCTTGCCAAATTGACGGTAGCAAACAACAGATCGCCCATTTCTTCTGCAACTTTTGATTGCTCAATAGTTGATTGTGCTAATTCTTGTTCAACTTCATTAAGTTCTTCTTTAACTTTAGCTATAACTGGTTGTAGTTCAGTCCAATCAAATCCAACTGACGCACAACGTTTTTGGATTTTTTCAGCCTTCATTAATGCTGGAATAGCGTTGGGAATATCATCTAACAGCGAATATTGCGCACGCTTATCACGTTCTTGTTGTTTAAGCTGTTCCCAATTTGGTTTACTCGTATTATTTGAAAAAATATGCGGATGACGGCTTATCAATTTATCAGCCACTGATTGACAAATATCATCAAAATTAAACAAACCCTGTTCGTTGGCTAAATCCGCATAAAACACAATCTGAAACAGTAGGTCACCCAGTTCACTTTTAAGTTCAACCATATCTTGTCTATCAATTGCATCTAAGACTTCATAGGTCTCTTCTAAAGTATAGGATTTTAACGAGTCAAAAGTTTGTTTGCTGTCCCATTCACAACCATCAATAGGGTTGCGCAACTTTTTAGTAATATCCTGCAATCGTTTTAATTCGCTTAACATTTTTCTCACAATTGATTAATGATTAAGAATATAACCAGCATAGCATAATTATTCAGTTACTAATCTTTAATATGGATATTTTGCTTAAATTTTAATGTTTAAAATAAAAGTAGCTTGCAGTGAATAAACCGATGAAAAGAAGCTAAATCTGAGCTTAATCGTAGATTTTATGGCAGATAAAGCATAATTAAGTATATAATAACAGGCTATCAATTTAACTTTAATATATAGGTAGTATGAATAATTTACGAGAACTTACACTACGCGGTACCATTCTTGGTGCTTTAATTACTATCGTCTTTACAGCCTCCAATGTCTATTTAGGTTTGAAAGTCGGATTAACTTTTTCATCAGCCATTCCTGCCGCCGTCATTTCCATGGCTATTTTACGATTATTTTCAGGATCGACAATTTTAGAAAATAATATGGTGCAAACTCAAGCTTCCGCTGCTGGAACTTTATCATCTGTTATTTTCGTTATGCCAGGTTTATTAATGATGGGATATTGGAGTAATTTTCCTTTCTGGTTAACCTTTGCGGTTTGCGCTGCTGGTGGCATGTTAGGGGTATTATTTTCTATTCCATTACGTCATGTTATGGTAGTAAAAAGTGATTTACCTTATCCAGAAGGTGTCGCTGCGGCTGAAATATTAAAAGCTGGTTCGAAAACTGACGATAAAGAAGCAAATGATGGATTAAAGGATATCGTATTTGGCGGTATTATCGCCTCTATAGTGAGCTTATTTACTAATGGATTTCGTTTATTGTCTGATAGCACTGCTTATTGGTTTACAGGTGGTAAATCGATATTTCAGATCCCAATGGGATTTTCATTAGCATTACTCAGCGCTGGCTACCTAATTGGTATTATTTCAGGAATTGCGGTATTAATCGGAACCATTATAGCTTGGGGATTTGGTATTCCAATCCTAAGTGCCCTAACAGATTATGATACCTCGCAACCTTTATCTAAAATCGCAATGGGAATGTGGGCCACAGATATTCGTTTTATCGGTGCAGGTACCATAGCAATTGCCGCAGTCTGGACATTACTGACTTTAATCAAACCGGTTATTGAGGGTTTAAAAACATCGTTAAAAACACTTCGCTCTGATATTTCTGTAAATGATATTGAGCGAACAGATAGAGACTTGTCACCAAAAACAATTTTTATCATTATGGCTGGCATGCTAATTATCTTAGTTGCAACCTTTCACTCTTTTATTTCTGATAGTGGTTTATCAACTGGTATTGCTTGGTTACTAGTAATTTGTGCTGTTTTATTTGCATTTATTATGGGATTTTTAGTTGCAGCTGCCTGTGGTTATATGGCTGGTTTAGTTGGTTCTTCAGCCAGTCCTATATCAGGTATTGCCATTGTTGCCGCTATAGCTATTTCACTAATATTACTTGGCTTAAGTGAAACACACGGTATGTTATCCTCTGTCGAAGGAACTGACTTTATCACTGCATTAGCCCTATTTACAACTAGTGTTGTGCTATCAATTGCATGTATTTCAAATGATAATTTACAAGATTTGAAAACAGGTTATTTAGTTCATGCCACGCCATGGCGACAACAAGTAGCCCTTTTAATTGGTTGTGTTGTCGGTGCTATTGTCATTGCCCCTATTCTTGAAATACTCTATAACGCTTATGGTTTTACTGGTGCGGTTCCTCGTACAAATATGGATCCTACCCAAGTATTAGCCGCGCCTCAAGCAACTTTGATGACAACCATTGCTAAAGGAATTTTTTCTCATAATCTAGATTGGACAATGATCTTGATAGGTTTAGCTGTAGGCGCAACAGTTATCATCATTGACCTAATTTTAGCCAAAAAGAAAACTAAATTCCGTCTACCTGCTTTAGCTATCGGATTAGGTATTTACTTACCACCAAGTATTACATTGGCTATATTTACTGGTTCATTATTATCATGGATAGTAAAACGTCAGGCATATGCAAAAGCACAAAAACTAAATTTAGATCCAGAAAGTGAGTTCAAAAAAGTAGATCGTAAAGCGTCTTTAATTGCATCAGGCTTAATCGTCGGTGAAAGTTTAGTTGGTGTTATACTTGCCATTGTGATTGTCATTAGCGTCACTAATGGTGGTGGAGATGCACCTCTGGCAATATTCCCTGACTTAGGCGATGTGTCTCAATATTTAGGATTATTTGTTTTCATTACGATCTGTTGTCTTATTATTCGCAGATCTTTGTCAGCACTTAAACGATAATATAATTATGATGCCCTTTATCAGAATACTGATAAAGGGTATTTATGACTATTTAAGGTTACGGACTAATTTAAGTGTTAAGGCAATATTCTTTTGCCTTTGTTGCTTCTAATACTTCCGCCAAAGTCGCAACTTTACTTAAAATACTGAACATGGCATTAATACCATAAGGATAAATGGTTTCAGCTTTATTGCCCAAACTGCCAACAATAACAATTACCGTCATAAATTACAAAACTTACAATAGTTTTGATTCAGCCTCACAATCTAACGTATTCAATCTCTCAGGCTTTCTTAACAATATCATCAAATTGACAGTTTATTAACAATAACTTTTCAAATTTAGGCAATAAGAATTCATTACCATGTTAAATTTCCTATTATGATTTTGCATACGCTTTATTTTTTGTTAGCATAACACATTTTATATTGAATCATAGGTGACTCCGTCATGATAGTGTTTGATTCTATCCAAATTCGTAGAGGCATTAATCTACTTTTAGATAATGCATCAGCAACAATAAATCCTAAACAGAAAGTTGGATTAGTCGGTAAAAATGGCTGTGGTAAGTCCACACTTTTTTCATTAATTAAAGGTGAAATTCAAACTGATGCCGGTAGTGTTTCTATTCCTGCTCAATGGCAATTAGCATGGGTAAATCAAGAAACACCAGCATTAGATACAGCCGCTATCGAATATGTTATTGATGGTGATCGTGAGTTTCGAAAATTAGAACAAGATTTAGAGATTGCTTACGAAAAAAATAATGGTGAGCAAATTGCGCTTATTCATGAAAAACTTGATAACATTGATGCGTGGACTATCCGCTCTCGAGCGGCAACGTTACTGCATGGTTTAGGTTTTTCCAATGAACAATTAACATTACCGGTTAAATCCTACTCTGGTGGTTGGCGTATGCGACTTAATCTAGCGCAAGCGTTAATGTGCCGTTCTGATTTACTTCTTCTTGATGAACCAACCAACCATCTTGATTTAGATGCTGTGATGTGGTTAGAAAAATGGTTAAGTAATTATCAAGGTACACTTATTTTAATTTCACATGACCGTGATTTCTTAGATCCATTGGTTAATAAAATTATTCACATTGAACAAAAAAAACTATTTGAGTATACCGGTAATTATTCATCATTTGAGACACAACGCTCAGCAAAACTGGCTCAGCAACAATCAATGTATGAAAGCCAGCAACTTAAAGTTGCACATTTACAAAGCTATATTGATCGTTTTAGGGCTAAAGCAACTAAAGCTAAACAAGCTCAAAGCCGAATAAAAATGTTAGAAAGAATGGAATTAATTGCACCAGCACATGTTGATAATCCATTTCACTTTAAATTTAGACAATCTGAATTCTTACCAAGTCCTTTATTAACGATGGAAAATATCGTTGCCGGCTATGGTGATAAAATTGTATTAGAACAGATTAAACTTAATTTAGTTCCAGGTTCTCGCATAGGTTTATTAGGTCGTAATGGTGCTGGTAAATCAACACTCATCAAGTTATTAGCAGGTGAATTACTGCCAATGCAAGGTCAGGTTAGCTTAGCTAAAGGGGTACAACTTGGCTATTTTGCTCAACACCAATTAGAATATTTACGGGCAGATGAATCAGCTTTATGGCATTTAAAACAACTTGCGGAGCCGAAAAATACCGAACAAGAATTACGTAATTATTTGGGAGGTTTTGATTTTCATGGTGATAAAGTTAGTGAACCAGTAAAAACATTCTCTGGTGGTGAAAAGGCTCGATTAGTTTTAGCGTTAATTGTTTGGCAAAAACCAAATTTACTGTTGCTCGATGAACCAACAAACCACTTAGATTTAGATATGCGACAAGCCTTGACTGAAGCATTAATCGATTTTGAGGGGGCGTTAGTTGTGGTCTCGCATGATAGGCATTTATTGCGTTCTACTACTGATGAGTTTTACTTAGTTCATGATCATAAAGTCGAACCTTTTAATGGTGATCTTGATGATTATCATAAATGGCTTACGGAAGAACAGAAAGCAGAAAACCAACCGGAAGAAACAAATAAACCAATAAAAAAGGAAAGTTTACCTAAAGTTTCAGCGCAAGAACGTAAAGAGCAGAAACGCAAAGATGCTGAGGCTCGTGCACAATTACAGCCACTTAAAAAGCAGTTACAAAAAGAAGAGAAAATTATTGCTCGATTAAATGATCAATTAAAAATTATTGAAGAGCAATTAGCGGATCCCGATCTTTACGGTTCAGATAAAAAAACAGAACTGACGCAATTGCTGCTCAATCAAAGTAATTTAAAAATAGAATTAGATAAAGCAGAGTCAAGTTGGTTTGATTTACAACAACAGTTAGAAGAATTTGAAGCTGAGTAATCATAACTCCAATAAAATTTATTTGTTTAAAACAAAAAACACAGAGCTTATGCTCTGTGTTTTTCTATAAATATCGTGCAGTAAAACAGTTAAGTTTTTAGCTTTTTTCTACTTGGCTAAAATCAAGTTCAACTGGAGTAGAACGACCAAAAATAGAAACCGACACTTTTAAGCGACTTTTTTCGTAATCTACTTCTTCAACTACACCATTAAAGTCAGCAAATGGACCTTCGTTAACACGAACAAGTTCACCTGGTTCAAATAATGTTTTAGGACGCGGTTTATCACCAACTTGCTGTAGACGATTCATAATTGCATCAACTTCACGTTGGCTAATTGGCGCTGGTCTATCTGATGTCCCACCAATGAATCCCATTGTTCTTGGTACACTTTTAACTAAATGCCAAGTTGCATCGTTCATCATCATTTCAACTAAAACATAACCTGGGAAAAATTTACGTTCGCTTTTACGGCGCTGTCCACCTTTCATTTCAACAACTTCTTCGGTTGGTACTAAAACTTCCCCAAAAGAATCTTCCATATTATGTAATTTAATATATTCACGTAATGATTGTGCAACACGTGCTTCATAGCCAGAATAAGCTTGGATCACATACCAGCGTTTTTGTTGTGTTTCACTCATATTAACGCCCTATTGAAGTTAAATAAAAGATGATTGAACGGAACAAAGAATCCATTCCCCAAAGCGCAGTACCAACAATAACGGTAATAACAGCGATTAATAAAGTTGTTTGTACAGCTTCTTTACGAGTAGGCCATACAACCTTTCTGAGTTCTTTTCGTGATTCTTGCAGAAAAGCTATAAACGATTTCCCTTTAGCGGTTGTAAATGCAATAAATAAGGTTAAAAGCGAAACCACAACAACTGCAATAATTCGAACGATCGCATTTGGTTGATATATATCATTAGGTAAAGAGAAATAAGAATTTCCCCAAACAATTAACGCAATTAATACTAGAACCAAAACCCATTTAAATTTGTCTAGAACAGTACTTGTATCTTGACTCTCGTTACTTACTAGCATATAAAACCTATGATTATGTTATTTATAATATTATCCATTTTCCAAAATGCTCTTTCTCTAAAAACATTTTGCTAAACAGACTAGGTAAGAAAGGGTATCAAAAGATACCCTTTCTATGATCGCGATTGCTGAAATTATTTAATAACCTTAGCAACAACACCAGCACCAACAGTACGACCACCTTCACGGATAGCGAAACGTAAGCCGTCTGCCATTGCGATTGGGTGAATTAATGATACTGTCATTTTGATGTTATCACCTGGCATTACCATTTCTACGCCTTCTGGTAATTCAATAGTACCTGTTACGTCTGTTGTACGGAAGTAGAACTGTGGACGGTAACCTTTGAAGAATGGCGTATGACGACCACCTTCATCTTTACTTAGAATATACACTTCTGATTCGAAATCTGTATGTGGAGTGATTGAACCTGGTTTTGCTAATACTTGACCACGTTCGATTTCTTCACGTTTTGTACCACGTAATAATACACCTACGTTCTCACCAGCACGACCTTCGTCTAGTAATTTACGGAACATTTCAACACCAGTACAAGTTGTTTTAGTAGTCGGTTTGATACCAACGATTTCAACTTCTTCACCAACTTTGATTACACCGCGCTCTACACGACCTGTTACTACTGTACCACGGCCTGAGATTGAGAATACGTCTTCGATTGGTAATAAGAATGGTTTATCAATGTCACGCTCTGGTTCTGGAATGTAGCTGTCTAATGCTTCTGCTAATTCTACAATTTTGTCTTCCCATGCTGCATCGCCTTCTAACGCTTTAAGCGCTGAACCACGAATTACTGGTGTATCGTCACCTGGGAAATCGTATTGAGATAGAAGTTCACGTACTTCCATTTCAACTAATTCTAATAATTCTTCATCATCAACCATATCACATTTGTTTAAGAATACGATGATGTAAGGAACACCTACTTGACGACCTAAAAGAATGTGCTCACGAGTTTGTGGCATTGGACCATCAGTTGCTGCTACTACTAAGATAGCGCCGTCCATTTGTGCCGCACCAGTGATCATGTTTTTAACATAGTCGGCATGGCCTGGGCAGTCTACGTGTGCGTAGTGACGAGTTGGTGTATCGTATTCAACGTGTGAAGTATTGATGGTGATACCACGTGCTTTTTCTTCTGGTGCGTTATCGATTTGATCGAATGCACGAGCTTGACCACCGTATTTTTTAGATAATACTGATGTGATCGCTGCAGTTAAAGTTGTTTTACCATGGTCAACGTGGCCGATTGTACCAACGTTAACGTGGGGTTTTGTACGTTCAAATTTTTCTTTAGACATTTATCGTCCCTCAATGTAATACAAATCGGTGGTGATTCACCACATTAACCAAGTATCATATTTAATTTTAACATAATACTAACTTAAAATTAGCTCTGAATGATACCAGATAAAGCCGTCAAGTGACAAGCTCTAAAGCAGTTAAATCTAATTTTTTTAGAAGGTTTAGGAAATTAACAAGAATGGTGCTGATAGGCAGATTTGAACTGCCGACCTCACCCTTACCAAGGGTGCGCTCTACCAACTGAGCTATATCAGCAATTGGAGCGGGCAGCGGGAATCGAACCCGCATCATCAGCTTGGAAGGCTGAGGTAATAGCCATTATACGATGCCCGCATGTTCAAACTCGGCTACCTAAATGCTTCAATTAGCAATTGCTAATGTTAGATAATGGTGGTGGGGGAAGGATTCGAACCTTCGAAGTGTGACACGGCAGATTTACAGTCTGCTCCCTTTGGCCGCTCGGGAACCCCACCCCGAATCATTATAAACTGTTTACTTAGGAAAATGGTGCCGGCTGCCGGAATCGAACTGGCGACCTACTGATTACAAGTCAGTTGCTCTACCTACTGAGCTAAGCCGGCCTAAGTGCTGCGCATTATGTACTAGAACATTTAAGCTTGCAAGCAAAAAAAACATTTTTTTTATTGTTTGATTAAAAAAAAATCAAAAAAACCAAAAAAGATTGATATGTAAACTATTTCAGGGTTTTTTTTAATCAAAAATAACATGTTAAATTATTTCCTTTTTTACGCCTTTTTCGTGGTTTTAGTAGCTGAACCCGCTTTAAAAGCGATATGAGTAGCAATATTTCTATGAATATCACCCTAATCTAGAGGCAATACCATAGCGAGTTTCGAGTAAAATTTGTTCATTTAATAAAATTAAAGAATAAAAAATTAAGACATAAACTATCTTGGATTTTTGCTAATCAAGAATAATTTTTCAAATTATCTCTTTTTAGGCGTTTTTTTCTTAATTATGATTGAAGACATCTTTAGCTATGATGTAAATAGATGCATTTTCGCTAATATCACTCTTATCTTGATACATATGACTATAGTAAATTTAAAGTAGAATTTATTTGTTTCGCAAAATTAAAAAATAAAAAAGCCCGAGATATAAATTATCTCAGGCTTTTGCTAATCAAGAATAATCTTTTAAATTATTTCTTTTTAGGTGCTTTTTTCTTAGTTGTAGTTGCAGCTACACCTTTAGCTGCAGTGTTAACAGCTACATCTTCACTAATGTCACCTTTATCTTGATACGCACGACCATAGTAAGTATCAAGTAGAATTTGTTTTAATTCTGCAATTAAAGGATAACGAGGGTTAGCACCAGTACATTGGTCATCAAATGCATCAACTGCAAGTTGATCGACTTGGGCTAAGAAAGTTTTCTCATCTACACCAAACTCTTTGATAGAGAAAGGAATATCTAGATCTTTTCTTAATTGATCTAACCAGCCAATTAATTTCTCAACTTTCTTCTCGTCTTTATCTGTTGCTACAGTTAAGCCAAGATGTTCAGCAATCTCTGCATAACGTCTTACAGCTTGAGGATAACCATATTGGCTAAATGTACCTTGTTTAGTCGGTTTATCCGTTGCATTAAAGCGAACAACATTACTAATTAGCATCGCATTAGCTACACCATGAGGAATGTGGAATGCCGCACCAATTTTATGAGCAATTGAGTGGCAAACACCTAAGAATGATTGAGCAAACGCAACACCAGCTAAAGTTGCAGCATTATGCACTTTTTCACGAGCGATAGGATTTTTTGCTCCTTCTTTGTAGCTTGTTGGCAAGTAAGCTTTTAATAAGCTTAATGCTTGTAATGCTTGACCATCAGAAAACTCGCTTGCCATAATTGACACATAAGCTTCTAAAGCATGAGTTACCGCATCATAACCACCAGCAGCACAAAGTGATTTTGGCATATTCATAACTAAGTTAGCATCGACAATTGCCATGTTTGGTGTAATTGCATAATCAGCTAATGGATATTTTTGACCAGTTGCATCATCAGTAACCACCGCAAAAGGAGTCACTTCAGAACCAGTACCAGATGTAGTTGTCACACAAATTAATTTTGCTTTTTTACCCATGTTAGGGAAATGACAAGTACGTTTACGAATATCCATGAAACGCAATGCTAATTCATCAAATTTAGTTTCTGGGTGTTCATAAAGAACCCACATAATTTTCGCCGCATCCATTGGTGAACCACCACCTAAAGCAATAACAGTATCCGGTTGGAATGCTGTCATTGAATCAGTACCTTTACGGACGACACTTAATGTTGGGTCAGCTTCAACATCAAAGAAGGTTTCACAAATCACGCCTTGTGCTTCAAGTTGATCAGTAATTTGTTTTGAGTAACCATTATTAAATAAGAATTTATCGGTTACTAAAAATACTCGTTTGGCACCTTGCTCAATCACTTCATTTAAAGCAACTGGAAGCGAGCCACGTTTAAAATAGATAGAACTTGGTAATTTGTGCCATAACATGTTTTCTGCTCTCTTAGCGATTGTTTTCTTGTTGATTAAGTGTTTCGGACCGACATTTTCTGAGACCGAGTTACCACCCCAAGAACCACATCCTAATGTTAAAGATGGCGCTAAATCAAAGTTATACAAATCACCGATACCACCATGAGCAGCTGGTTGGTTGATTAAAATACGACATGTTTTCATTTTACTGCCAAAATAAGCAACACGATCACGATTACTATCTTGATCAGTATAAAGTACTGAAGTATGTCCCATACCACCCATTTCAACAAGTTTTTCAGCTTTATCTACCGCTTCATTAAAATCTTTAGCTTTAAACATAGCTAATGTTGGTGAAAGTTTTTCGTGAGCAAATGGTTCAGATAAATCTACTTTACTTACTTCACCAACAAGTACTTTAGAACCTGCAGGAACTTTAATACCAGCCATTTCTGCAATCTTAGTTGCTGGTTGGCCTACGATATTAGCATTTAAAGCGCCTTTATCATTTAAGATGATACCTTGAACAGCTTTTGTTTCTTTAGCATTTAAAACATAAGCGCCATATTGAGTCAATAAATCACGTACTTCATCATAAACTGAATCAACGACAACAATAGCTTGCTCAGAAGCACAGATCATACCATTATCAAAAGTTTTAGACATAAGTACTGATGCAACAGCACGTTTTAAATCAGCAGTTTCATCGATAATTACAGGGGTATTACCTGCACCAACACCTAATGCTGGTTTACCAGAACTATAAGCGGCTTTAACCATACCTGGTCCACCAGTTGCTAAGATTGCAGCAACATCATCATGATGCATTAAAGCATTTGATAATTCGATAGATGGTTCATCAATCCAACCAATAATATCTTTTGGCGCACCAGCTTTAATTGCCGCATCTAATACAATACGGGCAGCTTCAATAGTTGATTTTTTAGCACGTGGATGTGGTGAAAAGACAATAGCATTACGAGTTTTTAAACTGATTAATGATTTAAAAATTGCGGTTGAAGTCGGGTTTGTAGTCGGCACGATTCCACAAATAATCCCTAATGGCTCCGCTATTGTAATGGTACCATAAGACTCATTTTCAGCAACAACACCACAAGTTTTGTCATTGCGATATTTATTAAGAATATACTCTGCAGCAAATAAGTTTTTAATAACTTTATCTTCTACAATCCCCATTCCTGATTCAGCAACAGCTTGCTGTGCAAGAGGGATTCGAGCTGCAGCTGCGGCTGTTGCTGCTGCCACGAAGATTTTATCAACTTGCTCTTGAGTATAAGTAGAATAAGTTTCCTGAGCTTTTTTAACTCGAGTCATTAACTCATTTAACTCATTCATATTGGTTACTGCCATAGATTTCTCCTTGAAAATTAAAAAATAAACTTGGATCGTTTGGCGTCTTCCTTGAACATATTTAAAGCATATTTATAATAGCAAAACGAAATTGTCGGATATCGTAAATCAGTTTTTTACTTTACACAATAAGATATTTATAAAAAATGAATGTTATTTAAAAGAGCAAATAATTTTGCTGGTTTTTGCTGATTAAAATTCAAAATTTTATTACTTTATTATCAGAGCATTTCAAGAAATGAACAATTTACGATAAGGTAAAAAATATATTTTTAACGTAAATAAATGATAAAAATTATACAATGCTCAACTTATTTAATACATAACTAACCGCTACAAAACCAAATGTTGCCGTAACAGTAGTGATTGCCCCAAAACCTGATTCACAATCCATTTTTTTTGCACCTTGCGCTTGGCTTTTCATTAAGCAAGTTTGGCCATTAGATGCCGGATAAGTCAATTGTTCAGTAGAAAACACACATGGAATAGCAAATTTACCTTTACTATCTTTATTAAGTTTATAATCATTTTTTAATCGCTCGCGCAATTTAGCCGCTAAAGGATCTTGAATTGTTTTCGCTAAGTCAGCGATTTTAATTTGCGTAGGATCTTTTTGTCCCCCGCTCCCCCGATTGTAATGACCTTTAATTTTTGTCGCTTACAATAAGCCAAAACAGCAGCTTTATCTTTGACGCTGTCAATTGCGTCAATAATATAGTCATAACGAGGATGTTGTTTAGAACCCAAATAATCATTAACGTTATCGGCATTAATAAAATCATCTATATCATTAACAACACATTCCGGATTAATCTGTAAAATTCGATCTGCCATAACCGAAGTTTTTGCTTTACCTATATTAGATTTTAAAGCGTGAATTTGACGATTAGTATTGGTAATACAGACATCATCCATATCTATCAAAGTAATTTGTCCAATGCCACTTCGAGCAAGCGCTTCAGCGACCCACGACCCCACACCACCAATACCGATGACACAGACATGAGCTTGAGAGAAACGTTGTAATGCCTGCTCACCATAAAGTCTAGCGATACCACTAAAGCGTTGAAAATAAAGTTCTGTTTTCATCATTATTTATTGATAGTGTTTATGTTTAAACACCATATACTCCTCAAACCTTTTTAGATGAGAATATCTCTTCTCTTTTATTGATAACTTATTCATTAATATTATTCCTATTATACCTTTTCAAGAGTGAAACATTAAATTTGTTTAGAATTATTGATATTGATTGGCATCCCTATAATTGACAATTAACCTGATAATATTTAGTTTAACCAATTGTTTTTAATATAAATAAAGAGCAAGAATTGATTAGTAAATAATATTGCATATATGAACAATTTAGAATAAGCACACTAAACAATGAATCTATGTCATCGATATGCTTTATAATGAGAAATAATTTGCGACTCTGCCATAAAGAAGTATTATCAACAGAGTCACAATAAATTAATTTTTAAAGGAGTGAATTGGAGCAGGAATACGCCCACCACGACTAATAAAATCGCATGAACTAAATTTATTTACTGGCATTACAGGAGCATGGCCAAGTAAACCACCAAATTCAATATTATCGCCTACTTTCAAACCTACAGCTGGGATAATTCTGACCGCCGTCGTTTTATGATTAATTACTCCAATTGCTGCTTCATCAGCAATAATTGCTGAAATAGTTTCAGCTGGCGTATCGCCAGGAATAGCAATCATATCAAGCCCTACAGAGCAAACACAGGTCATGGCTTCTAATTTTTCAAGATTTAGAGCCCCATTGTTTACTGCATCAATCATACCCGCATCTTCTGATACAGGAATAAATGCACCACTTAATCCACCTACATGGCCACAAGCCATTACGCCACCTTTTTTCACGGCATCATTAAGCATCGCTAGTGCAGCGGTAGTTCCATGTGTTCCAACAACTTCTAGTCCCATTTCTTCTAAAATATGTGCTACTGAGTCACCGATAGCTGGAGTTGGTGCCAAAGATAAATCAACAATCCCAAATTTAACGCCTAAACGTTCTGACGCTTCTTTACCTACCAGTTGACCCATACGAGTTATTTTAAAGGCAGTTTTTTTAATTGTTTCAGCAACAACATCAAAAGGCTGACCTTTAACTTTTTCCAATGCTCGCTTAACTACACCCGGCCCACTCACACCGACATTAATCACACAGTCAGCTTCACCAACACCATGAAAAGCACCAGCCATAAATGGATTATCTTCAACTGCATTAGCAAATACCACTAATTTTGCACAAGCCATACTACTATTGTCGGCGGTTAATGCGGCCGCTTCTTTAATAATTTGTCCCATTTGCTTTACTGCATCCATATTAATACCAGTTTGAGTAGAGCCGACATTAACTGAAGAACAAACTCGTTCGGTTTGTGCTAATGCTTGTGGAATTGATTTAATAAGAATTTCATCGCCTTTATGGTAACCTTTTTGCACTAATGCAGAAAATCCGCCTATAAAATTAACACCAACCGCTTTGGCTGCTTCATCGAGTGTTTTAGCAAAGGCAACATAGTCTTTATCGTTACTTGCGCCTGCAATCAATGATATAGGAGTAACTGAAATACGTTTATTAATAATAGGGATACCAAATTCAGAAGTAATTTGATCACCAACTTTAACTAAATCTTTCGCTAATCGCGTAATTTTATCGTAGATTTTTTGACGCGCTTTTGCACCATCACTATCAATACAATCAAGAAGAGATATACCCATGGTTATTGTGCGGATATCAAGTTTTTCTTCCTCTATCATTTTAATTGTTTCGAGGATCTGTTTTGTTTCCATTAGTTCTATCCTTTCGTAAAAATATGAAATTGAGCTTATAAACGATGCATTGCATCAAAAATTTCTTCTCGTTGTATATTCACTTTAACTTTTAACTGCTCACCAGTATGCACCAAAGTATTTTTGACCTCATCAAAAGTGACGTTAATGTTAGATAAATCTAATAACATAATCATGGTAAAATACTCATCCATAATAGTTTGGCTAACATCTAATATATTAATATTTAATTCATATAACTTTTGGCTTATCCCTGCAATAATTCCTGTTTGGTCCTTACCAATTACCGTTAAAATTGTTTTCATCACACTCTCCGCACAAATTTTATACACTTAAAAAATATTTATTGGGTTGTTTATAATAACACCTTCAAAAATTATCTAAATAGGAGTAGATTGTTTTTTTTACGCAAAATAAAAAGCAATAAGATAAAATGAAAGGGCATTATTATGATAAATTTTCAAAAATCCAATAAATTGGACCATGTTTGTTATGACATTCGTGGGCCAATTCTTGAGCATGCCAAAAGGCTGGAAGAAGAGGGTCAAACTATTCTTAAACTCAATATTGGAAATCCAGCCCCTTTCGGTTTTAACGCACCTGATGAATTATTAGTTGATGTCATTCGTAATCTACCTACATCACAAGGGTATTGTGACTCAAAAGGTCTTTATTCTGCTCGTAAAGCGATTATGCAGCACTATCAATCCAGAGGAATTACTAATTTAGATGTAGAAGATATCTATATTGGTAATGGTGTTTCAGAGTTAATCGTTCAATCCATGCAAGCATTACTTAATAGTGGTGATGAAATATTAGTACCAATGCCTGATTATCCACTTTGGACAGCTGCTGTTAGTTTATCTGGTGGCAATGCAGTTCACTATGTTTGTGATGAAGAAGCTAATTGGTCACCTGATTTACAAGATATCAAACAAAAAATTACCCCTAAAACCAAAGGGATTGTGATTATTAATCCAAATAATCCGACTGGAGCGGTTTATAGTAAAGAAGTTTTACTCGAAATAGCCGAAATCGCACGTCAAAATAATTTAATTATTTTTGCTGACGAAATTTACGATAAAATTTTATATGATGATGCTGTACATCATTCGATTGCGGCTTTAGCTCCAGATCTATTTGTTATTACCATGAGCGGTTTATCAAAAACTTATCGAGTTGCTGGTTTTAGACAAGGTTGGATGGCACTATGTGGACCAAAACATCATGTTAAAGGTTATATTGAAGGTCTAAATATGTTAGCTTCAATGCGTTTATGTGCCAATGTACCACTGCAACACGCAATTCAAGGCGCATTGGGTGGTTATCAAAGTATTAACGAATTTATTGTGCCTGGCGGTCGACTCTATGATCAATGTATGTTGGCATGGCGTTTATTAAATGATATTCCTGGCGTTTCTTGTACTAAACCACAAGGTGCTTTATATCTATTTCCAAAACTGGATCAGAAAAAATTTAATATTCATAACGATCAAAAATTAGTTTTAGACTTTTTGTTACAAGAAAAAGTACTGTTAGTACAAGGAAGTGGATTTAATTGGCATAAACCAGATCATGTTAGGATTGTTGCTTTACCTCATACAGGTGAACTACAAGATGCTATAGCTCGATTTGCACACTTTTTATCTAACTATAAACAAGTATAATTTAATTTCTATATATCCCTCTAATTATAATAGAGGGATATTCAAACATTAAAATAATCTATTTTAATATTTCAATAAATTATTTAAATTAATTTACTTAATCTCTACTTAAACTCATTAATTATGATTATCAATTAATAATTGATTAACAGTAACTAATAAAAAAGCGCCAAAAAGGCGCTTTTTTCTAATAAATTATTTAAATGAATTATCTTTTTAATTCAGCTAATTTATTACGAATATTTTCAGCACGTTTTGCTGAAGATGGATGGCTACTTAAAATTGATGCATCACCACCACCTAATTTATCAAATGCAGTTGCAAGACCTGCTGGATTGATTTTTTTCTTAACTAAATAATCAAAAGAGAAATTATCAGCGTCTTGTTCTTGTGATTGAGAGAATTGAGCATTGATAACAGCTTCAGCTAAAGCACCTAAAGAAGATTTAGATAATGAAGCAACTGTTTTGTTACCTGATGCTGCCGCTGCATCACGAGCAATTTCTGTTGCATAAGCAACTTGGATTGCTTTTTTACTATGACCTAAAGCAACGTGACCTAATTCATGACCTAAAACGCCTTGAATTTCATTATCAGTCATCATATCCATTAAACCACTGTAAACACGAACACAGCCATTAGCCATTGCCCAAGCGTTAACATCTTTAGTGATATACACTTTATAGTTAACTGGAGTTCCATTGATATTATTACCAAGAGCTTTAGCAATTTTATTTAAGCGTTTAGTATATGCACTTTTAGCTGGAGCAATTTTTGACTGAGCATCCATTTGAGCACAAGATTTTTGGCTTAATGCTTTCACATCATTATCACTGAGTGTTGCTGCTTGTAAACCTTTCATACCAAGACTAGTTAAATCACTAGCACTCATATTTTTACAGCCGGCTAAAGACATAGCTGCAACTAAAGGTAGTGCAACAAGCAATGTTTTTTGATGTTTTTTCATATCATTTTCCTTATATTAACAGACTTTTCTTTCTTCTAACATTCATGTTAGATGTGTGAAATTTTAACGCAACTTTAATAATAATCAACAAATAATTACTTGCTTCGTAATAATTAGCCATTTAGACTAGTGCCTCTTTTTTTGAGGAACATAATTATGCAACTGTCTGATTTCGATTTTACTCTTCCTAAAGAACTGATTGCAAAATACCCTTCAGAAACAAGAAGTTCTTGTCGATTATTAGCTCTTGATGGCCATTCAGGTAAAATTGAAGATAAAGTATTTACGGATATTATTGATTGTATTAATGCTGGTGATTTACTCATTTTCAATAATACTAAAGTAATTCCTGCACGGTTATATGGAAAAAAAGCATCAGGTGGAAAAATTGAGGTATTGATTGAACGATTGTTAGAGGGAAATCGAGCACTTGCACATATTAAAGCCTCAAAATCACCTAAAATAGGAGCAGAACTCATTTTAGGTGAAAATGATAATATCCAAGTTACCATGGTTGCACGTCATGATGCATTATTTGAGCTACAATTTCCTAACGATGTGCTTAGCATTTTAAATGAAATAGGCCATATTCCATTACCACCTTATATAGATCGCCCTGATGATGCTCAAGATCGTGAAGTATACCAAACCGTTTATAGCAAAGTTCCCGGCGCTGTCGCAGCCCCAACGGCTGGTCTTCATTTTGATAAACCTTTATTAGACAAACTTAAACAAAAAGGTGTTGAGATGGAATTTGTTACCTTACATGTTGGCGCTGGTA
The DNA here is from genome assembly GCF_030758615.1 of Gilliamella apis. NCBI lineage: Bacteria > Pseudomonadati > Pseudomonadota > Gammaproteobacteria > Orbales > Orbaceae > Gilliamella > Gilliamella apis. The sequence goes on along the minus strand of NZ_CP132381.1, from coordinate 691,551 downwards.
CATTTCAGCCTGTAAGAGTTGAAAATATTGAAACTCATATTATGCATGCCGAATATGCAGAAGTCCCCGAATCAGTTGTAAAAGCAGTTTTAGACTGTAAAGCTCGCGGAAATAAAGTTATTGCCGTAGGAACAACATCAGTCAGAGCATTAGAAAGTGCAGCACAACTAACTGGAACTATTGCACCTTTTTTTGCCGATACCCGAATATTTATTTACCCGGGCTATCAATTTAAAGTCATTGATTCTCTGATCACTAACTTTCATTTACCTGAATCAACATTGATTATGCTGGTTTCAGCATTTGCTGGCTATGAGAACACTATGAATGCTTATCAGTATGCCGTAAAAGAAAAATATCAATTCTTTAGCTATGGTGATGCAATGCTAATTACTAATAACAAATGATTTATAGCTAAAGTAAAGCATTTATATTCAATAAATTAAAAATAGTTAGTGACGATTCAATCTATCAACAATATTGGATATTCGTTTTATTCTTGATGGATGCGAGGTTGGTTGATTTTCAGAATGAATTGGCATTTTTGTTAACATATTGAGCAAACCAATTGGATCTATATTTTCCCCTACTAATAAGTCAAAAGCATAACTATCCGCTTCAACCTCATATTGGTGTGAGGTTGCTTCTTTTACAATAATCACAAGCTCATGGGCTTTATCTGTAATTTCAATATAAGGAGCTTGTCGAAACAAATTTATTCCATGTTTTAGGACTATATGAGCCTGTTCATGCGCCAGTACTGCTTGTAACTCATTATCTTCAAGTAATTTCATTAAACCACTATTGACTCGAATACAACCATTCGCGGTTGACCAAGCATTCGGTTCAGTATCAATATAAACCTTATAGTTTAACTCAATATTATTTATTTTTTGCGGTAAACTTTGGGCTATTTTAGATAATCGACTATTAAGATGATGATAATTAGGAGGAATAATCGCTCTATTGTCATTTTCAATACAAGCTTGTTGACTAATTGCCAATATATCATGTTCCGATAAGGTTTTAATTCCTTCAGATGAGACTATCGTGGGTGTTATTCTAGTTTGGTTCTGACATCCAACCAACATTAGCATTACAACACATGCGATAAATAAAATAATAGATTTCAATGGTTCGAAAATCCTTACAAATATTGTCTATTTAAGCTTAGCACGATAAACTAAGCAACACTACTTAATGATACAAGTATGTATTATAGCAATAATTGGCGCCAAACTGTTTATTTGGTCGCAAGAGGTTAATATAAAAATGAAATTTGAGTTAGACAATACTGACGGCTTAGCTCGTCGTGGCCGTATGAAGTTTGATCGTCGAGGAGTGGAATATACCGTTGAGACTCCTGCTTTTATGCCGGTTGGTACCTATGGTACAGTAAAAGGTATGACACCCGAAGAAGTAAAAGCAACAGGAGCACAAATCTTATTAGGTAATACTTTCCATCTATGGTTAAGACCTGGACAGGAAATTATGCGCAAACACGGAGATCTTCATGATTTCATGCAGTGGTCAGGACCAATCTTAACCGATTCAGGTGGATTTCAAGTTTTTAGTCTTGGTGATATTCGTAAAATAAAAGAAGAAGGTGTTTATTTTCGTAATCCAATTAATGGGGATTCCATTTTCTTATCGCCTGAAATCTCAATGGAAATCCAATATGATCTTGGTTCGGATATTGTAATGATTTTTGATGAATGTGCTCCCTTTCCTGCTGAATGGGACTATGTCAAAAAATCAATGGAGATGTCTTTACGTTGGGCAAAACGTAGCCGACAACGTTTTGATGAACTAAATAACAAAAATGCATTATTTGGTATTGTACAAGGTGGTATACATCAAGAATTACGTGATATTTCAATTAAAGGATTAACCGAAATTGGTTTTGATGGTTACGCTGTTGGTGGACTTGCTGTTGGTGAACCAAAAGAAGATATGCACCGCATACTTGAAGGAACCTGCCCACAATTACCAGCCGATAAACCACGTTATTTAATGGGAGTAGGAAAACCAGAAGATTTAGTTGAAGGCGTGCGTCGCGGTATCGATATGTTCGACTGCGTTATGCCAACTCGAAACGCTCGTAATGGTCATTTATTTGTTACCAATGGGGTTATAAAAATTCGTAATGCCAAATATAAAGACGATACGACACCATTAGATCCGCATTGTGATTGTTATACCTGTAAAAACTACACTAAATCTTATCTTCATCATTTAGATAAATGCGGTGAAATATTGGGTGCTCGCTTAAATACTATTCACAATTTACGTTATTATCAACGTTTAATGGCTGAAATACGCGAAGCAGTAGCAAATAAACGATATGAAGCGTTTGTTACTGAATTCTATCAACGAATTGGTAAAACACCTGCACCATTAGGTAACCAAACCAAACAAAGTTGATAAATTTTATATATCAACTATTGACACATTATAGTTAGCGCAGTATTATGCGCTTCCTAACGGCGAGTAGCGCAGCTTGGTAGCGCAACTGGTTTGGGACCAGTGGGTCGGAGGTTCGAATCCTCTCTCGCCGACCAATTTAATAAAAAAGCCTACTCAAATGAGTGGGCTTTTTTATTATTACACCGATGCATTTGATTCGAACCGATAAAAGGTTCAAGCCAAGTAGCACGAGACTGCGTTGCTTTAGCAACTACCCGTAAGGCGAGTCAATCCTAGCTCTCGTCGTTCTTTTTATTCACGTCGCTATTAGATTAATTCAAACTTAGAGTATTTCTTTAAACAATTAACTTTCTGGTTAAATTACAAACTATCTCTTAAGCAAATTGTTGGTGTTAGAGTTGAGATTTCAAAATTTGAATGACCACTTTTATCTGTTAATTCATTCAATAATAAATTACCAATATACTCACCTTTTTTCTTTGAAGGTAGAGAAACTGTTGTGAGCGTTGGAATACTTACCTGACTAAATTCACTATTACCAAATCCACAAACAGCTAATTGATAAGGAACTCGAATATGCCGTCTTTGACATTCATAAAGCACACCACATGCCAGCTCATCAGTAGTACAAACTAACGCATCTAATTCAGGCCAATTCAATAAAATATCTGGCAGTAATTCACTACCAGTACTAAAATTAGCTGGTTTAGCAGGATTAATTATTCTATGGGTTGGCAAGTGATTGTTTAACATAGCTTTATGCCAACCATGTAACCGCTGTTGAAAAACATGGCATTGGTGGTTAGCACAAAGTAAACCAATATTGCGATAGCCTTTTTTTATTACCTGTTCCGTCAACATACTCATTGCCAAACTATCATCTACTTCTATATGTATATTAGCCAATTCATCATACTGCTTACCAATATTGAAAGTAGGAATTGTTTTATTGTTTAATATTTTTTCAATAAAATCATCATGTTCAATATAAAAAAGTAATATCGCTTCAAGATTATTACTATAGAGAGTATCTAATAGTTGTGATTCTCGTTTATAAAAATAATAAGATTCAAATATAACTGTGGTATAACCTTCTTTAAGTAAATATGCTTGCAGTGAATTAAGGGCTATGCGGGTTGAATCTTCATAAATTTTTGTAGTAATAACAGCAATAACTTTATTGGCAGAAGCGGATGCTAGCAAGCTAGCTGCAATATTAGGTTTATAGCCTAATGTCTCAACAGCTAATTGGATTTTTTGGCGCAGTTTATCCGATACCTTATCTGGCGTTCGCAATGCTCGTGAAACAGTCATCGTACCAACACCAGCATATTTAGCGACATCAAATAAAGTAGTTTGACCTGTACTTCTGCGTTTTTTGGTATCTTGCATATTCGATCTCAACTAGAGCTAACCAGTAGTTAAATGTATACTCCAAATCCTAAAAACATTAACAATTACAATATGTTAATTAATTAATTTAAATGTTTAATCAAAATAATGAGATTATTATAATATTATGCTATGACCATTTTTTTTCAAATATATATTAAAAATGCTATCTAAATCACAAAATAGAAAAATTATTCACGAAAAAATGATAGCGCTATCACATTTTTGTTCTTTTTAAATTATTATTGTTAGCCAATGTGTTAATTTTCTATTATCGTAATATTAACAAATAATAAATCAGTTTTTCGGAGGTAAAATGTTAAATCAATGGCTAACGGGTCAAACTGTAAAGATTGTTGATTCGGTGAAAGATTGGAAAGAAGCAATTAAGCTTTGTGCTGCTCCATTATTAGAGAACAAATCAATAACACCAAACTATATTGATGCTATCTTTCAATTGCATGAATCTATTGGTCCTTACTATGTATTAGCACCGGGAATTGCAATGCCTCATGCCAGACCCGAACAAGGGGTAAATAATTTAGGTTTATCAATGCTATTAGTTAAAAATGGCGTTAATTTTAATTCAGAAGAAAATGACCCTGTTTATTTAATTACTTTGCTGGCCGCTAGTGATAGCACTAGTCACATCGAAATGTTAACTCAGTTAGCATCATTATTCGCTGAATCAGATGATGTTAATTCAATTTTTAATGCTAAAAATAGCGATGAAATTTTAACAATAATTGATCGTTATTAAATTCAAATCAATTAATAGAAGGATAAATAATATGAAAATTATGGCAGTTTGTGGTTCTGGGCTTGGTAGTAGCTTCATGGTTGAAATGAATATCAAAAAAGTACTCAAAAAATTAAACATTGATGCAGAAGTAACACATGCAGATCTCGCCTCCGCCACACCAGAACAAGCGGATCTTTTTGTGATGACTAAAGATCTAGCTGCAAGCTCTGGCATTCCACAAGATAAATTAGTGGTTTTAAATAATATTATTGATATCAACGATTTAGAACAGAAACTCGTTGAGCACTTTAATAAAGCCTAATTATGAGGTATTGCTATGATTCAAGAAGTAATTAAATTCGTTGTTGATATTTTAAAAGTACCAGCAATACTCGTTGGTCTAATTGCCATGGTTGGGCTATTAGCGCAACGAAAATCATTTGCGGATACAGTTAAAGGAACGGTTAAAACAATTTTAGGATTTTTAGTATTAGGTGGTGGTGCAACAGTTTTAATCAGCGCAATTACTCCATTAGGATTAATGTTTGAAGAAGCGTTTAAACTTCAAGGTATCATCCCTAATAATGAAGCTATCGTTTCAATGGCTTTAAATGAATATGGTACGGCAACAGCATTAATTATGGCATTCGGCATGGTGGCCAATATTATGGTTGCTAGGTTCACATGTTTAAAATATATTTTTCTAACAGGCCATCATACTTTTTATATGGCATGTATGATCAGTATTATTTTGACCGTTGCTGGATTTGAAGGTTGGCAATTAGTATTTACTGGTTCATTAGTTCTCGGCTTGATCATGGCATTCTTCCCAGCTTTAGCCCAACCACAAATGCGAAAAATAACTGGCAATGATGATGTTGCATTCGGTCATTTCGGTACCTTAGGTTATGTATTAGCGGGTTGGCTTGGTTCAGCTTTTGGTAAAGGATCTCGTTCAACTGAAGAAATGAATTTACCGAAAAACTTAAGTTTTTTACGTGATAGTTCAATCTCTATTTCATTAACGATGATGATTATCTATTTAATTTTAGCGATATTTGCTGGCCCTGATTATATTCAAGAAAACTTAAGTAAGGGAGATAATTATTTAGTTTATGCCATTATTGAAGCCATCACATTTGCAGCAGGTGTATTCATTATCCTTCAAGGGGTTAGACTGATTTTAGCCGAAATTGTTCCTGCATTTACTGGCTTCTCAGAAAAATTAGTGCCAAATGCAAAACCAGCTTTAGACTGTCCGGTTGTTTTCCCTTATGCACCAAATGCAGTATTAATTGGCTTTTTATTTAGTTTTCTTGGTGGATTAGTTGGATTATTTGTATTAGGACAACTAAATGCTGTGCTTATTTTACCTGGTGTTGTCCCTCATTTCTTCTGTGGTGCAACTGCAGGGGTGTTTGGTAATGCTATGGGTGGCCGTCGAGGAGCAATGCTTGGTGCATTTGCCAATGGCTTATTAGTTACATTCTTACCAGTACTTTTATTACCAGTTTTAGGGTCACTTGGCTTTTCTAACACAACTTTCTCTGATGTAGACTTCTGTGGTGTAGGCATTATTCTGGGCAATATGGCAAATTGGTTCAATAAAGATATTATTATGGGAATCTTTGTCGCTATTTTTGCTTTGTTAGTTGTACATAATACATTAACAAAACCTAAAAAAAGTAACAATGAAAAATAGATTTTTATCTTTTCATTAAGTAATAATATGATGCCAGACTTGCTAGTCTGGCAATTTTATACCACTTCATCGTACTACAACTTATCCTATCAACTTTCGACAACATAGTTTATTTAATATACATGACAACATAATTTGTTTAAAATGTTTAAATAACTTCGTTCGGTATTTTAAAAAAGTTAATAATGACCAATAATCAAAAAGATATGATTGATGTTGATAAACATCTTTGTTTAGCACCAGCAAATAATCAATATGCATCAGATATTTATAACATTATCACTAACAATAGAGAGTACTTTAGTCAATTTATGGCATGGCCTAAATTTGTGAAAAACCAAACGGATACAGCGCTGTTTTTAGATTCTTGTTGGTTAAAACATCAACAGAATGAAAGCAAAACCTATGTCATTTTATTAAAAGGTCAAGCTATTGGATTACTATCTTTTAATCAGATTGATAAAAATAATAAAACAGCTTATATCGGTTATTGGCTAGATAGCTCAAAACAGGGCAATGGAATTATGACCGTCGCAATCAATGCATTAATAAAGCATTACGCTATGCAAAAAATAATTAGACGATTTGTCATTAAATGCGCAGTTAATAACGAGAAAAGTAATGCTATAGCCAAACGTTGTGGTTTTAGTTACGAAGGAACCCTAAAACAAGCTGAATATATTAATGGAACTTTTCACGACCAAAATATTTATGGTTTGATTGCTAATTAGGTTTAATTATTTGGTTATAAAAAAACCGACATCTGTCGGTTTTAATTAACAATTGTTGAATAAATATGCTTAACGATTATTTGATTACAAAATAACCGTAAGCGATTAAACCTAAAACAATAATAATTGAAGATATTGCAATCATATACTTAGTTTTAAATTGGTATTTCTTTACTTCACCAAGTGAAAGTTCAATATGTTTATTTTTATTATCAAAATAGTAATAAAGAGGCAAACCAATTAAAGTTAACACAATTGAAGCAATCCCATTTACTGTTTGGTGAATTAACATACCATATATAACATAGCCAGCGCCTAAAATAGCGATAAGAGGAATAACTGGGTAACCAATGACTTTATAAGGTCTTGGGATATCAGCAAATTTTTCCTGGCGATAATTACCCCAATAAATGTCAATAGATAAAAAACCCAAATAGAGAACATTGAGATTTCAGATAAACGATCAGCATCAAGCAGGGTTGAATAAAGGAATGAAAAAACAACCAATATAATAATTGCATTCACTGGTGAACGGCTATCGTCATCAATGGTACTTAAAAATTTTGCTCCAATGATGGTTCCTCGCTCTCCCATACTAAAAATAGTTCGAGATAAAGTCATGATATAACCATTAATACCACCAAGAATTGAAACCATTATACCAACAGCAACTAAATTACCGCCTAAATGTCCAAACATGCGTTGTGAAGCAACTGCTGAAGCGTCATGCCCAAGCGTAACCATTTCTTGTACCGGAAATATCTTAAATAACGCAATATTGATACAAGCATAAACAATCACTAAAAATATTATGCCGAGAATAATTGCTTTAGGTAATACTTTTGATGGATTACGAATTTCACCAGCAACAGATGCAACCTGCGCCCATCCATCATAAGCAAATAGTGTTGCCAATATTGCCACTGCAAATGGTGCGTAAGTTTCAATACCTTGTCCACTAGCACTAAATAATGCAACTTGACCATTACCTTTCCATAATCCAAATATGGCTAGCAACAAAATTGGAACAAGCTTACAAAAGGTAGCAATCGTTTGTAGATAGCCAGCCTGTTTTACACCAATTGAATTAATGCATGCAATAAGCCCCAAAACACCAGCGCTTACCGCCATACGATAGGCATCATTGATCCCAAATAATAAACAAAATACAGAACTAAAATAACCAACCAAAGCCCCAACTAATGATGGAGCAAAAAGTACAGTGATCATCCAACCATATAAATGAGAAACTTTAGCACCATAAATTTTTTCTAAATAAACCAGCATGCCCCCAGTTTTCGGGAACATAACCCCTAGCTCACATAACGTTAAACCACCACAAATTGAAAAAACTCCACCAATAATCCACGCTAACAAAGCAAAATTATAATCGCCAGCGACTTCCAATACAGCAGGTGGTTTCATAAATGCACCAGCGCCTAAAACCATTCCAACAACGAGTGATAATGCAGAAACTAAACCAAGATCTTTCCGCAAATTATTCTCTAAATTGTGTTCAGACATAAATAACCTCTTAAACTGATCAATAAAGCAAAATTTGCCTATAATAGGACTTTATTTATAAAAAACAAGCAAGATTAATTTTAATAGAAAAAAAGCTTTCCAGATCAGAAGTTACTGTCAATAAAAAAGTCAGCATAAAGCTGACTTTCAATAAGTTAATGATGCAATAATTACTATTTTTTCTTCATTTTCATATCAATAACCATACGACCACGAATTTTACCTGCTTTCATTTCGTCAATCATATCATTAATATCTTCAAGAGGACGTTTTTCTACAATTGGTACAACTTTACCTTCAGCACTAAAACGAAATGCTTCCGCTAAATCTTCACGAGTACCAACTAATGAGCCGAGCACTTGAATACCATCTAGAACTGTCTTAGGAATACTTAAATCCATTGTTTCAGAAGGTAGACCCAATGCAACAACTCGTCCTAATGGACGTACAGAACCAATAGCCTGATTAAATGCTGTTTTAGTAACTGAAGTGACCACCGCACCATGCACACCACCATCGGTATGTTCTTTTATGTAAGCACCAACATCAGCCACTTTTTTAGGATTAACCACTAAATCAGCGCCAAGTTTCTTACACAACTCTAGCTGACTATCACTGTTACTAATCGCTACAACTTTATTGTTGAAAACATTTTTACCATATTCGATAGCCAAAGTACCAAGCCCACCAATACCAAATACAGCCAACCATTGACCCGGTTTAGTATCGGCTACTTTTATGCCTTTATAAGTAGTCACCCCAGCACAAGTCACACTAGTTGCTTGGGCTGGATCAAGTCCATCGGGGACTTTTACCGCATAATCAGCTTTGACAATACATTGTTCAGCCATACCACCATCGACACTATAACCTGAGTTTAAAGCACTTCGGCAAAATGTTTCGTTACCCGAGATACAATATTCACAGGTACCACAACCTGCATGGAACCATGCAATACTAACACGATCTCCAATCTTCAAACTTTTTACATCAGGTGCAATTTTAGTCACAATACCCACACCTTCATGGCCAATTACTCGACCAGGTTTTTTACCGAAATCGCCAGCAGCGACATGAAGATCAGTATGACAAAGCCCACAATACTCAACCTCAACTAAAGCTTCTCCAGCCTCTAATGGGCGAACCGGAATGTCTTTAATTTCGACTTGACCATCGCATTCTTGTTTAATAACTGCAGCTTTCATTTATTTCTCCTAGAATAATTACAATTTTAAAAAATCATTGATTACATTTTAAACCATTTATTTAGAAAAAATATGCGCTATTTCACATTTATAACTAAAAATAAAAATTAATTTTTCATGTCTATATAAATAGGGACTAAATCTCAATAATCAAATCAGATACCAGCATTCAATAGTAAAAAAAATTAAATATATTAAACAGATAATCTAAATATATAACTAAAAGTAATATAAATATTCGATATCGGCATTTCTCATCTTTCCTGAAAATTTTTATAGTGGAATTCTAGAAATTTTTCATACTTTGAAATATTCAAAATATGGTAGCAACTATTGTAAGGAGCACACATGGATTTATTTAATATTAAAAAAACTTTTTTTATAGGTTTATTCTCAATTTTGTTACCATTTTATTCACTGGCTGATGAAAAAACACCACAATATGGTGGAACACTAGTTGTTCATTACTCAGGTGAACAAAGGATTCTCAATCCAGCTCTACGCGCTTCAACTGGTGTATATGAAGTATCAGGAAAAGTAGTTGAATCACTGGTAGATCTTGATCAAAATGGGCAAATTATTCCCGTCCTTGCTACATCATGGACATCATCGCCGGATGGAAAAACAATAACATTTAAATTACGTGAAGGCGTTAAATGGCACGACGGCAAATCATTTACATCACAGGATGTAAAATATAATGCGCTGGAATTTTGGAAGAAAAGATTAAATTTTTCAACTGCATTACAACTTAATTTAACTTCTGTCGATACCCCAGATAACTATACTGTAGTCTTCAATTATTCTCGTCCAATGCCGTTAGATTTACTATTAAGAGCACTCGTCGATCTTGGCTATGTGGTACCCAAACATTTATATGAAGGAACTGACGTCCTAAATAATCCTTATAATACGGCACCAATTGGGACAGGACCTTTTAAATTTGTTGAATATCAGCGAGGCCAACATATTATTGTTGAACGTAATACGGACTACTGGCGAAAAGGTTATCCTTATTTAGACAAGATAATTTGGCGTATTATTGATGATAATTCTTCAGCATCTGCTGCATTAGAAAGTGGACAAATTGATTTAAGTGCCTACTCAAAACTAAGTCTTGCCGATATTAATCGATTCAAGCAAAACGAAAAATTTGCAGTACTAACTAAGGGCTCACAAGCTAATATTTTTAATAACACTTTGGAATTTAACTTCCGTAATCCTATCATTGCTAACTTAAATGTTCGCAAAGCAATTGTCCAATCGCTTGATATCTCTTTTTTTACTGAAGATTTCTTATATGGTTTTGGAAAACCAGCAACAGGAATTATTCCTTCATCAAATACCTTTTATCCTATAAACAGTAAAATCGTTTACCCTTTTGATAGAGAGAAAGCCGAACAATTATTAGATGAAGCCGGCTATAAACGAAAATCTGATGGTAATCGTTTTACTTTAAAATTAGTACATATCAATAATGGTGAAGATGTCCCACTTTTTGCAACTTTCATTCAACAATCTTTAGCTGAAATTGGCATTAACGTGGTTATCGTCAATCTCGATACCGCAGGTGCTTTAAATGCTGTTTATAAACTCCACGATTTTGATATTGCAACGGGTTGGCATCAATATAGAGGTGATCCTGCAGTATCAACAACAGTTTGGCTGCGTTCAGGTAGCCCTGATGGTGCACCTTGGACCAATCAATATGGTTGGAAATCTGATACCGTCGACCAATTAATTGATAATGCTGCAACTGAAATAGATCCAACCAAACGTAAAGCGCTTTATACTCAGTTGGTCGATATCATAAATGCTGAACTGCCTCTGTGGTTTGCTACTGAACGAGAATTCATCTCGGTTGTGAATACTAAAGTACACAATCATCACAATACCGCACGTTGGCCATCAAGTAGCTGGTTTGATGTATGGATAGAACATTAAATTGAGGTGAAATGATGACGCATATACTTACTCTTGCACTTAGACGACTGATAACCACTATACCAGCATTGATTATCATTCTAATCACACTATTTTTGTTATTGCAATTAGCACCTGGTGATACAGTCGATGCATTGTTAGCCCAAATTGGTGGCGCCGAATCGAGTGTAATTGACGAAATGCGTCATTATTATGAACTAGATCAATCCACAAGCTCTCGATTGCTAAACTATTTATGGCGATTAGTTCATTTAGATTTAGGTCAATCTGCAATCTATAACAAGCCGGTAAGCCATATGATTTTAGAACGCTTACCTGCTACATTATTATTAATGATCAGCGCAATGTCATTAGCGTTTACCTGTGGCACAATTCTTGGCATTTTATCTGCCCAAAAAGTCAATCGTTGGCCTGATACTTTGATTTCTATATTAGGACTGATTTTTTATTCCACTCCATCCTTTTGGTTAGCATTAATGGGAATAGTTTTCTTTTCAATTTATTTAAATTGGTTACCTCCTAGTGGATTTGGCAGTATAGAGCAATCCTTAACTGGATTTTCAGCAATACTTGATATTGCATGGTATTTAATTCTACCAACAATAACTTTAGCTTTAGTTTATCTATCAATCTATTTGCGTATCATGCGTGCATCCCTACTTGAGGTATCTACTCTAGATTTTGTTAAAACGGCTAAAGCCAAAGGATTAAGCAGTCGCAAAATATTAGTCAATCACGTTTTACGTAATGCAATGTTACCAATGATAACCTTAATCGGCTTACAAGCTGGAACCATGTTAGGTGGTTCAGTTGTCATTGAGACAATTTTTGCCATCCCAGGATTAGGCCGCCTAGCCTATGATTCTGTTGTACAACGAGATCTAAATACGTTACTCGGCGTAGTATTTATTTCTGCAATATTAGTTATTTTTATTAATTTTATTGTCGATATGCTTTATGCCAAACTTGATCCACGAATTACAGGACATTAATAATGGCGATATTAAAAGATTATTTCCGCAGTCCAATCGCTAGAATTGGCACAATTTTACTGGTATTAATTATTATCATTGCCTTAACTGCTGATTGGATTTTCCCGGGTAACCCACTTCGTTTAGCTGGCCGTCCTTTACAATGGCCATTTTCCAATCCTAAATTTATCCTAGGAACCGATCAAGCTGGACGCAATATTGCCGCACAACTTTTTCATGGTGCTAAGGTATCGCTTATTATTGGGCTTATCTCTACATTGATAGCAATGGTTATCGGGGTGATCATTGGCGCCATCGCTGGGTTCTATGGCCGATGGGTTGATGACATACTTATGCGCCTGACAGAAGCATTCCAAATTTTACCAAATTTTTTACTTTTGTTAGTTGCAGTGGCGATATTTGGTTCAACCATAAATATTGTAGTGATTGCAATTGGCGTGGTTTCTTGGCCACCTGTTGCAAGACTAACTCGAGCCGAATTTTTATCATTACGCAATCGTGAATTTGTCCAAGCAGGCAAAACTATTGGTATGAGTTCAACTAGACTTATGTTTAAAGAAATCTTACCTAATGCATTACCACCGGTAATTATGTATGCCAGTGTTATTTTATCTACTTCGATATTAATGGAAAGTGCACTTGCCTTTTTAAATCTTTCTGATCCGAATATTTCCTCATGGGGAAATCTAGTTGGGAATGGGCGTCTGGTATTACGTCAACAATGGTATGTTTCAGCTATTCCGGGAATAGCAATATTATTAACTGTTTTATCGACGTCATTAGTAGGACAAGGAATAAATGATGCACTCAACCCGAGGTTAAAAAAGAGATGAATCAAAAAAAACTATCTATTAAAAATTTAACCATAACTTTACCTCAAGGTTCGGATCGAAAATATGCTGTTAATGATGTATCACTAGATCTTTATGCTAATGAAATACTCTGTATCGTCGGTGAAAGTGGATCGGGTAAATCTTTATTATCTAATGCAATCATGGGACTATTACCTGATGGGGTTACGGCTTCTCAAGGTAAAATCGATTTCGATGGCAATAATTTACTCACCTATAATGACGAACAAATGCGTAAAATCCGTGGTGCACATATCGGCATGGTATTTCAAGATCCCATGACAGCATTAAATCCATTAAAAACCATCGCTAACCAAATTAGTGAAATGTTTACCATACATACTAATTTAAGTAAAAAAGATATTAATCAGAAAGTTATATCCTTGTTAACAGATGTGCAAATGCCAAATCCTATATCGGTTGCTAATGCTTATCCTCACCAGCTTTCTGGAGGACAACGTCAACGAACTATGATTGCCATGGCCTTAGCATTAGAACCGGCTATTTTAATTGCCGATGAACCAACAACTGCTTTAGATGTTACAACTCAAGCTTGCATTTTAAAACTGATTAGCGAATTACAATCACGTAAAGGAACAGCGGTCTTATTTATTACTCATGATTTTGGTGTAGTCGCCGATATTGCAACTCGCGTTGCGGTTATGCAACAAGGACAGATTGTTGAGCAAGGCGTTGCGGAGGAACTATTAAATCATCCCAACCATCATTATACACAAGGATTAATTGCTGCAGTTCCACCACTTACGCCAGGAGATGTTCGTCTTATTAACAAGGAAATTATTCTAGAAGTAAATAATCTTTCAAAGGTTTATCACAAAAGTAGTTTTTTCAAAAAAAATCGGCGCACAACCTATGCTGTGAATGATGTGAGTTTTAAGTTACATAAAGGTAGTACGTTGGGAATTGTTGGCGAGAGTGGTTCAGGTAAATCAACATTAGCCAGATGTATCATTAAATTATTGGAAATAGATAGTGGTCAAATCCACTTTGAAAAAGAAGATATTAGTAACTTAAAAGGTAATAAACTTAAACACTATGCACGTCATATCCAGATGGTATTTCAAGATCCTTATGCATCATTAAATCCTCGTCGAAAAGTCGGTGACCAAGTTACTATTGGGCCAATACTGCACGGAATAACCAAACAAGACGCAATAAAGAAAGCAAAAGAGTTATTCAACATGGTTGGCTTAGAAAGTGAAGCGTTAAACCGTTACCCTCATGAGTTTTCAGGAGGACAACGACAACGAATAGGACTTGCTCGAGCACTCGCATTGGAACCTAAAATATTGATTGCCGATGAACCTGTGTCAGCACTTGATGTTTCAGTACAAGCACAAGTACTGGAACTATTAAGCGAATTACGTAAAAAACTTGGCTTAACAGTGCTATTTATTACCCATGATCTGCGAGTTGCTGCACAAATTTGTGATCATATTCTGGTAATGAAATCAGGCAAAATTGTTGAGCAAGGTATCGCATCACAAGTCTTTTTAAATCCATCGCAACCTTACACCAAAAATTTATTGGCTGCGGTACCAGGAAAAGGTTGGAATCCACCTCGACTAATTGATATGTCCCCTGCTATTCATATTTAAGGAGTGAATATAATGACAACACTTACCCCACAAATTGATCATGTTGTAATCACCGTATCAGATCAGCTTAATAAAGCAAATTTTCAATATCAAAAGCTGGGTTTTACCATCACCCCACGAGGACACCATTCGTTAGGCACCAGTAACAATTTAGCCATTTTTTCGACTACCTATCTTGAACTTTTAGGTTTTGAACCGCAAAATGCCAATAAAGTTGATAAAAGTTGGCGGTTTGCTAATGGACTAACTGGCTTGGTCTTTAAAACCTCAAATGCCGATGAGCTTTATCAACAACTCGTTAATAATGGTATAAAAGTTGAAGGTGAAGAACCGCGATCCTTTTATAGACCAGTCGAATTAAATGATGGCACATTAGCTGATGCTTGTTTCAAAACTGTCAGACTTGATCCTAATTATACACCAAATGGACAAATCTTTTTTTGTGACCAATTAACACCAGAATTAGTGTGGCGTAAAGAATGGCAAAACCATCCAAATGGGGTAATCAATATTAATCAAGTTATCATTGAAGCTAAAAATCCCCTTTCCTCAATTAAGTTACTTGAAAAAACATTTCCGTCGGTAAAAATTATCGATGTCGACGGAGGCGTTCGGCTAAAAGCGGATGACAAATATATCGATTACCTTACACCAAGCGCAACACAGCGTCTTTTTGGCTCATCCTTAAGCAAAGCGAACAATGACCAAGATCGTAAAGTTGCTTTATGTTTTACAACCAAATCATTATCACAAACTCAACAAGCCCTTGAGAGTGGGAAAATAAAATTTGATTTACAAAATAACACTATTGTCGTACCAGCTAGTGAAACATATGGTGTTGTTATGATTTTTAGCCAATTATAAACAGGAACCGATAAATATGAGTAAAATTTTATTTATAGGCAGTGGCCATATGTCGGAAGCGATTATTAGAGCATTAATAAAAAATAAAGCGTATGAGCCAAAAAATATCTTAGTGAACGATATTGTTAAATCTCGTTTAGACTATTTACAATTAACTTATGGAGTTACACCTACTAGCAAAATAGTCAATACAGATATTATTGTGTTAGGGGTGCGACCTCAAGATTCGTGGAGTGACATTGTTCAACAATTTGGTACTAATAACAGAAATACCATTATCATTTCAATTATTGCTGGAGTCACAATTGCGCAAATAAAAGCATCATTAAAAGTCGATATCCCTGTTATTAGAACGATTCCCAACACACTCACCGATACCGGTTTTGGTTATTCCGGTATTGCTACCGATGTTAATGAGCAGGCAGTTGCAAAACAGAAATCTGTTACTCAATTTTTCAATAGCTTTGGGAAACTAGAATATATTGATGAATCACTACTAGATATTTTTACTGGTTATGCGGTTGCAGGACCTAATTATATATATTATTTTTACGAATCTCTTGTTGATGCAGGTGTTTTAGTGGGCTTACCCCGAGACATGGCCAAACGAATTGCTCTTGAAAATTTGCACGGTGCAGCCTCAATGCTGCAATTGAGTCAAAAACATCCAAGACAATTGCTCGATATAAATAATTCACCTGCTGGGGTGGGTATACACAGTTTGTATGAACTTAATAACAGTGACTTCGCAGCAGGATTACAGCGCAGTGTTAAAGCTGGTGTAATACGAACAGTTGAGCTTGGCAAAAATCAGTGAAATAGTCTAAATATGATTTTTGAGGAACATAAAAAAACTGTTCCTCAAAATTTTTCTTTTCCTATCAGAAGTTAAGCAATATCTTTTGCCACATATTTTTGGCTATTGTTATTAACTAATAAGAACAGTCCGATTAATGCGCCTAATACAAATAATCCAACCACATAAATGGCCGGTGCCATTTTACTAACAAAATCACTAAAAAATGAGATCAGTAATGGGGTTAAACCACCAGCAATAGCGTAAGCCATATTAAATGAAAAAGATACACCACTATAGCGAACCTGAGTTGGGAATACCTTAACCATAAAATAAGCAAAAGAGCCAACAATTCCGACACTAAAACCGGCTAAGAAATAAGTGATAAAGAGAAGATTCGCGTTTTCTAATGATAAATAAAATATAGCAATCATGATAGCAGCAATACTACAACCAATAACCAGCACTTTGCCCATTGCAAATTTATCCATCATCATGCCATAAAACGTACAACTAATGATAAGTCCAATGATAGCTAATATATTACCTTGTAAAGCGTCAATTGCCGAAAAACCAAATTGCTTTTGTAATAAAATTGGAGTCATTAACATTATCACCATAATACCGGCAGATAACACCCAAGTTAGTAACATTGATAAAATAGTTTGTGGTAAATACTGAGTTAAAACGGTTATCACAGGTAATTTTTTAGATAATTCTTCATTCTTACGTTTTTGAATTTCTAGAAAAATAGGTGTCTCTTTTAACCAACGGCGAAGATACATGGCAATTAAACCAAAGATACCACCAATAATGAATGGAATTCGCCAGCCCCAATCATTCATTTGTTCTATTGATACACTTTTACTCATTATGGTTGATACTAATGACCCCAGCAAAATACCTAAACTTAAACCACTAGTTAAAATACCACAGGCTAGGCCAATTTTGTTTTTAGGTACATGTTCAGCAACAAATGTCCACGCCCCAGGCACTTCACCACCTACCGCGAGCCCCTGGCATAATCGCATCATTAAGAGTAATAATGGTGCAAAAATACCGATATTGGCATAAGTAGGCAAACAACCAATAAATAATGTTGGTAACGCCATTAATAGAATACTAAGTGTAAACATTCTTTTGCGACCAAACATATCACCAAAGTGAGCCATCACAATACCACCAAAAGGACGAATCAAATAACCAGCAGCAAATATGCCAAAAGTTTGAACTTGACTTAACCATGCAGGCATATCATCCGGAAAAAATAGATGGCTTATCGTAATTGAAAAAAAGACAAATATAATAAAATCATAAAATTCTAATGCACCACCTAATGCTGATAGGGCTAACGTTTTATAATCTTGATTATTTAATGTTCGCATATTTGTAACTATTGCTGAATCTGGCATAATCATCCCTGTAAATATTTTTTTACACACAGTCTATTAATCTGTACCAATATACCGTAACAAATTGCCATTTAAAAGAAAATATCAAAAAGTTCACACAAAATTAAAACTAGCACTAAATGATTAATAATTGGCCAAATAAAAACCTACAATGAAAAAATCTTATTAAATGGAGAGTTTTAAAATGGCAACAAAACGCATTTCTCGTGGAAAATTCAACCGTATGCAACAATTATCTAACCAGGATGGCGTAATTGCAGCATTAGCAATCGATCAACGTGGTTCAATGGTAAAAATGATGCAAAATGCTGTAGGTCAAGAACATTATAATATTGATATGGTGTATGAATTTAAAGAGCTTGTTTCTCAGGAATTAACCAAATATGTTAGTGCCATTTTACTGGATGAAGAACTCGGTTTTAAAGGCATGGCAGCAAAAAATAAAAATGCTGGTTTAATTATGTCTTATGAAAAAACTGGATACGATGCCAATACACCAGGACGTTTACCAGATATTTTACCGGAAGATTCACTTCAACGCCTAATTCAAAAAGGTGCTGATGCAGCGAAAGTACTGGTCTATTATAATCCTGACGATCCGCAAGATATTTTAGATAAAAAACACGCCTTTTTAGAACGTTTAGGCAATGAAGCGAGGGCGGCCGATATTCCGGTATTTGTTGAACCTATTGTTTATGATAACGTGGTAACTGATGATAAAAGCCCAGAATTCGCAAAAATAAAACCCCAAAAAGTTATCAAGACAATTGAAGAATTTACTAAAGATCACTATTACATTGATATACTTAAAGTTGAAGTGCCAGTATTATTCAAAAACGTTGCAGGATTTAACGATAGTAATCCAGTAGTTTATTCACAACAAGAAGCAGCCGATTATTTCAAACAAGCAAGTGATGTTGCCACTCGTCCTTTCATCTATTTAAGTGCAGGCGTACCAACCAAAACTTTCCATGAAGAACTCATTTTTGCCGGTGAACATGGTGCCAAATATAGCGGTATTCTGGGTGGTCGAGCCACTTGGTTTGAAGGGATTGAGGCATATGCAAAAAATGGTAAAGACGGTTTAAAACATTGGCTTGATACCATCGGACGTGAAAATGTTGAACAACTTAATAAGATTTTAAAACAATATGCAACCCCTTGGTACGATGTATATGGTGGAAAAGACAAGCTTGAAATTATTGATCTTAAATTAAGTAATTAATCGTTTTTGTAGAGATTTATATAAATAACTTTAATAACAGATAAGAGTACAAGTTTTATCCTATTTTTCTTGTACTCTTCTTATTAATGAACAATTTGCATATCAGCTAATCATCAGCCCCACATGCAATTGAATTCTACTTTTTATTAAACCGCCTGATCAAAAAACAGATTTACCTTACTTAGCTCAGACATTGACTCTAAATAGGCTTTAATTTTAGTAGGAAAAATAAGACCCTTAACACAGGTTAGATTACGTAATATCGGGAATAAACATATATCATCCCAAGATAATGTGCCATTACATGCATTCGACGTCACAATTAATGGTTCAAGCTGATTTAATAAATCAGATATCTTAGCAATTAATGTTTCAGTTTCTGCAAGACAATCAGCAAACGAACCCAATTTTTTACTCTTATTAGTAATAAAATTATCAATAGCAGCTTGAGTGGCAAATTCAGCCAAGCCTAATTTTACATATCGAGGACACTCTAACTTATAATCATATTGTTGAAATTGTTTAATTAATACTTCTATTTCTGGATTTTTAGCTCCAATTAAGACATGGCTTTCACCGTAATTACTATCAACATAAGCAACAATATCAAGACTTTCTGGCATATAGCTGCCATCTTCCTTTTGTAAGATCGGCACCATTTTTTCACCAATCATACTTGTTGGTGATTTAACGTCATCACTGAGAAAGACATGCTGTTCAACTGAAATATTTTTTAAACCAAAAATCATTCTTGCCCGTACACAAAAAGGACAATGTTCATAAATATACAATTTCATATTCTTCTCCTAAAACAATCAATGGCCCATAACAAAAGAGCCAGCCCTAAAAACAGCACAAAAACCGATCCTGCAGCATATAGCGCTTTAATATATCCAACCCTAACCACATTAATAAAAGGATATGGATATTGATTAGTAAGATAACCTCGTATAAAAATATAAATACCATAAACTAACATCGACAAAAACGAGCCAACAATGACATTAAATTGAATACGTCGAAATGGTCCCCAAACTAACCAACTTAATACGCCAATAATCGGCAGAATCACATGTAAACTTTCATTGGCAAATTGTAATAACGTATTAGGTGGTTTATGTATTCCCCTTAAAATTAAGTTATAAACTATCGCGGTTATAATCACCCCGACTAAACCATTCAAGCGTATCACCTTGAAACTATATCGATTACAGTTAGGATTGAAAGTTAAGCATAGGCAACTAAATGCCAACATTAGATTAGAAAGTACTGTAAAAAAACTGTAGTAAAATATTATTCGCCCAGTTGGAGTACTTGGTTGCCACGGTCTCAGCTTTGTATGCCAATAAATATAAGTTTCAAGACCAATAATAAAAAAAGCATATAACGCAATAAAAAGATTAATATTTCGTTTTAACATAACTTATTATAAAAAATAACAGATAATTCAGTATATAGTAGGCTATAGAAAAGATACAAAATATTATTTCAATATCAACTAAAGTTAATTTTTTCATTAATTAAACGTTTCGTTTTTTATGCATTCCAAACACAATAATAATGTGACAACTTCAAGTTATTGACAGTTAGTATATAATGTTAACAACTATTAAAAATGAGTTGGCTTTTAATGTCTGATAAAGATATATCATCACAAAATAAAATATTAATTGAACAATTTCTAGACTCAATTTGGTTAGAACGAAATCTTGCTGAAAACACGATTGAATCTTACAAACTTGATCTTCTTGCACTAAGCCAATCACTACAATTACAACAAGTTAATTTTCTCACAGCACAATCCATTAACTTACAAGAATTTTTACTACAACGAGTTAAAGATGGTTATAAAGCGAGTAGTTCGGCACGTTTATTGAGTGCGACTAAACGTTTCTTCCAATATCTATATCAAGAAAACTATCGTACCGATGATCCATCAGCTATATTGTCATCACCCAAATTACCCAAAAAGTTACCTAAAGACTTAACTGAATTACAGGTTGATGCCCTACTAGAATCACCAAGTATTGATGATCCAATTGAGCTGAGAGATAAAGCTATGTTAGAGGTGCTTTATGCTACAGGATTACGAGTTTCAGAATTAGTTAACTTAGAAATTAGTGACGTCAGCCTAAGGCAAGGAGTAGTACGAGTTGTAGGCAAAGGCAATAAAGAACGTTTAGTTCCTTTAGGTGAAGAAGCAATCTATTGGCTTGAATACTATTTCAAATATGCGCGCAATAATCTACTAAAAAATGGCCCAGTTGATGTGCTTTTTCCAAGTCGTTTAGGCAAGAAAATGACACGACAGACATTCTGGCATAGAATCAAATATTATGCCATACTAACCGGCATTAATATCGAAGCCCTTTCACCTCATGTACTTAGGCACGCCTTTGCAACGCATCTGCTTAATCATGGCGCCGATTTACGAGTAGTACAAATGTTACTAGGGCACAGTAGTTTATCAACTACACAAATTTATACACATGTTGCAACAGAAAGATTAAAACAATTGCACAGCAAACATCATCCTCGTGCATAACAGTTTAGATAACTAAGGATAACTGAATGAAAAAATTAGTCATAAGTTTAGGTTTAGCATTAATCTCAACTTCAGTATTAGCCAATAACGCCGATATAACCAAATCGATGGAAAAATTAGGTTTTTCTAATAAAGAAATTACTATCGAAAATAACCCAGTACAAGGTTTAAAAAGTGTTATAACTCCTGAGGGCATTTTCTATGTCACAGATGATGGTAAATTTTTAACTCAAGGACCAATCTATAGTCTTGAAGGCGGTGAACCAGTAAATATTGCTAACAGTAATAACTTAAAATTAATGAAATCAATTGAAAAAGATGCCATTGTTTATAAAGCACCAAAAGAAAAATATATTATTTCGGTTTTCACCGATTACACTTGTCACTATTGTAAATTACTTCATGAAAATATAAATCAATACTTAGATGCGGGTATCTCTGTGCACTATTTTGCCTTTCCTCGAGCCGGTGCTAATAGTGATGTAGGTAAAAATATGCAATCTATTTGGAGTGTTGCCGATCGTAAAGCTGCTTTTGATAATGCCTATAAGGGTAATTCAATTTCTCCAGCAAATAGCATGGTACCTTATGTAACACAACAATTTAACGTTGGTAAAAAATTAGGTATCAGTGGTACGCCTGCATTAGTACTACCTGATGGACAATTAGTTTCAGGCTATGTCCCTGCTGATAAATTAATCGAAATTTTAAAAAAGAAAGCAAAAAATTAATAAGTTATAATTTATAGCAATTAAAATTTAAATATAAAATAAGAAAAGTATGTTAGCGCACGTGCGCTAACATTTAAAATATGAAAAATAAATTAACACACCGCCAATTACCTGAAGCGTTACCTGAATTGTCACCGGATATCCCACTCTTATTGCAACGAGTCTATGCATTACGTGGAATAACATCTATGCAAGAGTTAGATTATACAACGCGTAACTTATGTAATTATGACAACTTAGATGGTACCCAAACCGCTGTCGAAATTGTTTATTCAGCTATGCAGAATAACAAGCGGATTATGATTGTCGGTGATTTTGATACTGATGGTGCAACCAGTACTGCACTAACGGTGAAAGCGTTAAAAAAGATGGGATGCCAACATGTCGATTATATCATTCCGAATCGATTTGATGATGGATATGGTTTAAGTATAAGTGTTATAAAAAGAGCACTGTTAAAAAAAGCCGATCTAATTATTACTGTTGATAATGGTGTTTCCGCTATTGAAGCGGTTGAATTTGCAAAACAATCAAACTTAACTGTAATCATTACTGACCATCACTTATGTCCTGAGCAATTACCCGCAGCTGATGCAATCATTAATCCTAACTTACCAAACTGCTCTTTTCCATCTAAGCACTTAGCTGGTGTCGGTGTTGCATTTTATTTTATGTCAGCTTTACGAGCAAAATTACGCCAAGAAAACTGGTTCAGAACACATAATTTAGAAGAATACAACATCGCTAGTTTGTTAGATTTAGTCGCGTTAGGTACTATTGCTGATGTGGTAAAACTTGATCACAATAACCGAATATTGGTTCATCAAGGTATTAATCGAATCCGATCTGGTTATTGCTGTGCAGGAATAAAAGCACTATTACATATTGCTCGAAAAGATCCGGTATCCTTTACCTCAACCGATCTAGCTTATTATATTGCCCCACGGCTTAATGCTGCAGGGCGAATGGATAACATGTCTCTTAGTGTTGAATTATTGTTATGTGACGACTACGATAGTGCTCTTAAACAAGCTAGTGATTTAGATATGCTAAATAATGATCGTAAGTTAATTGAACAAACGATGTATAAAGAAGCATTATCCTATATCCAAGGGTTAGAGCAACAACAATCCTCTTTCCCAAACTTATTAGTTGTCTATCATCCTGAATGGCACCAAGGTATCATTGGCATCTTATCAGCTCGTTTAAAAGATAAACATTATCGGCCAGTTATTTGCTTTGCATCTACTGAAGAAGGGATACTAAAAGGTTCAGGACGCTCAATAGCCGGTATTCACTTACGAGATTTACTTGATGAACTGGATCAAAACCATCCCGATCTTCTGGTGAGTTTTGGTGGACATGCCATGGCGGTCGGATTAAGCATTCGCGAAAACGATTTAGAACGATTTCGAAAACATTTTGAAACACTAATAGATAAACGTTTAAATGCAAATACGCTTGAACAAATAATAGA
Organism: Gilliamella apis; assembly: GCF_030758615.1. Classification (NCBI taxonomy): domain Bacteria; kingdom Pseudomonadati; phylum Pseudomonadota; class Gammaproteobacteria; order Orbales; family Orbaceae; genus Gilliamella; species Gilliamella apis. Next base: position 667,372 of record NZ_CP132381.1, on the reverse strand, counting down.
AACCGATGGTGAGGTAGACAGCCAAGATTTTAATTATGCGATGGCTAAACAATTAAAAGAATCGGGTCCATGGGGCGAAGGATTTACAGAACCGACATTCGATGGCGATTTTATTGTCCATCAACAACGTTTATTTGCTGAAAAACATCTTAGATTAGTATTAGAACCGAAAAACGGTGGCCCTATTATTGAAGGCATATGTTTCAATGTAAATTTAACGCAATGGCCAGATAATACAATAAAAAATGTAAAAATTGTCTATCAATTAGATGTTGATGACTTTCGAGGAAATCAGACGGCAAAATTGATGATTAGGCATATTTGGCCTATCGCATAAGCGATTAAAATCGACTATAATTATAATTTTCTACAAAAATCAAATCAGTTAACTAAAAATACTGGCAACAGATAAGTTTTATCATCAGTACAATATTTTATACAACATTAAGGACCAAAAAATGCATATTCATATTCTTGGGATTTGTGGCACATTCATGGGAGGCATTGCATTAATCGCTCGCTCATTGGGTCATAAAGTCACGGGTTCAGACAAAAATGTTTACCCACCAATGAGTACGCTGCTACAAAAAGAACATATTAATATTATTGAAGGAGATGACCCTTCACAATTAAACCCTACTCCTGATCTGGTGATTATTGGTAATGCGTTATCAAGAGGAAATCCTTGTGTTGAATATATTTTAGACAAAAATATTCCTTATGTTTCTGCACCTCAATGGTTACATGACAATGTTTTACGCGAACGCTGGGTGATTGCGGTTGCTGGAACACATGGTAAAACAACCACTGCCGGTATGGTTAACTGGATTTTAGAGAAACAAGGTTATAACCAAGGTTTTGTCATTGGTGGCGTACCTGGTAATTTTGAAGTATCAGCAAGACTAGGTGAAGGTAACTTTTTCGTTATTGAAGCCGATGAATATGATTGTTCATTTTTTGATAAACGTTCTAAATTTATGCATTATTGCCCAAAAACGTTAATTATGAATAATTTGGAATTTGATCATGCAGATATTTTTGATGACCTTAGTTCAATTCAAAAACAATTCCATCATTTAGTTCGTTTAGTGCCAAGTAAAGGGTTGATAATTTCACCGCAAGAAGATGTCAATTTAAAACAAGTTTTAGCAAAAGGTTGTTGGAGTGAACAATCATTCACTGAATCAGAAAATGGTTGGATGGCGAAAAAAATCGCTAATGATGCTAGCCAGTTTGCCGTTTACTTTAACAATGAACAGGTTGGTGAAGTTAACTATTCTCTTGTTGGTGAACACAATATGCATAATGCCTTAATGGCTATTGCCGCGGCACATAATGTAGGTATTAAACCAGCTGATGCTTGTTTAGCACTGGGATCGTTTTTGAATGCCAAAAGACGTTTAGAGTTATACGGCGAAGTTAATGATATCGAGATTTATGATGATTTTGCCCATCACCCAACTGCAATATTAGCGACTTTAGAAGCATTACGCAGCAAAATTGGTGCAAATCGACGAATATTGGCAGTATTAGAGCCTCGTTCGAATACCATGAAACTAGGCATATCCAAAGATGAACTGGCGCCATCATTAGGTCGTGCAGATGAAATATATATGTTTCAACCAGAACAACTACCTTGGTTAGTTGCTGATGTGGTCGATGCTTGTATTCAACCGGCTTATTGGTCTGGAGATATTGATTTATTAGTTGAGATGATTACTAAATCAGCTAAACCAACTGATGCAATCTTGATTATGAGTAATGGTGGTTTTAATGGCATTCATAATAAAATTTTAGAAAACTTAAAAAAACAACAATTAAAAGATCAATTAGATGAACAAACCTTAATCTAATAATTGATTAATCTACCGATATGATTTTGCCACGCAACGTGGCATATCATATACAGAGAGAGGTAATCTCATGCAATACTTAGTCACCTCATCTGAAATGAAGCATTATGATGCTTATACCGCAAATAAAATTGGCTTACCTTCACTAGTATTAATGGAACGAGCAGCATTAGCCGTTGTAAATCAACTTAATGAAAACAACTATAATTTAAACAAAATTGCGGTAGTGTGTGGATATGGCAATAATGGCGGTGATGGTATTGCTGTAGCTCGCTTACTCAAATTACAACATATTGATGTTGATGTGTATTTAATTGGTCAAGTAGAACATGCATCAAAGGAAACACTACAACAAATTAAAATAGCACAGCATTATAATATCAACTTTATCACTTCACTCCCAAAATGCTTTACCGAATATACTACTATCGTTGATGCTATTTTTGGTATAGGGCTTAATCGTATAGTGAGCGGCAATTTTGTTCATGCCATTGAGCGGATAAATCAGTGCTGTGCCGATGTTCTTGCTATTGATATTCCTTCGGGACTTTGCAGCAATACAGGAAAAATCCTTGGTGTTGCGGTCAAGGCTAAACAAACTGTCACTTTTGCCTACGCAAAAATTGGTTTATCGCTTTATCCAGGGGCTGAATTAGCAGGTGAAATCACTATTGCCGATATCGGCATCTATGCAGATACTCCAGCCAGTCATTATACTTATCAATCTAATGAGTTGAGTAAATTATTGCCGCAAAGATCAAACAATAGTCATAAAGGTAGTTATGGCAAAGTATTAGTTATCGCTGGTTCCGAAAATATGTCTGGAGCTGCGTACTTTTCAGCTAAAGCAGCATATAAAACTGGAGCTGGATTAGTACATATTTACACCCCCATGTGCAATCGTGATATTTTATTAACCCAAATTCCCGAAGTTCTATTAACCCCATTTATTACCAATAAAATTGATATAAAAAAACTTGATGAACTAATAAATCGGGCTTCAGTCATTGTTATTGGACCTGGCATGGGGGTATCCGATGATACTCATAAAATCTTATCGTATGTATTACAGCATGCAAGGATTCCAGTAATCATCGATGCTGATGGGCTTAATACGTTAGTACCTAATTTAAGATTATTGAAACAAGCACAGTCAACTATTATTGTTACCCCTCATTTGGGAGAAATGGCAAGGCTAGTTAAACAACCAATTGAAGCTATTAAAAATAATTTAGTCGACACGGCTAAAAAATTTGCGCAAGACTATAACGTAATCTGCGTATTAAAAGATGCAAAAACCATCGTCACAATACCTGGACAAACCACTTATATTAACCAATCTGGTAATTGTGGTATGGCTACCGGCGGTGCTGGTGATGTTTTAACAGGAATAATGGCTGGACTTATAGCTCAACATCTACCGCCATCCAAAGCTGCTCCAGTAAGTGTTTACTTACATGGTTTAGCTGGCGATGTTGCTTCTAAAAAACTAAATAAATACAGTTTATTAGCTAGTGATATAATTGATAGTCTAAACGAGGTACTATCCGTTTAGCTATAAAAATATGGACAATTTTAGTACTCTGCAAAAATATTTCATAAATGAAATCACAGCTATGATTTAATCATAATATTACTGATGATAAATCGTCACATCTCATACGATTCACTATTAACTACAATGAACCGTAATAGCTAGCCCGCCACGAGAAGTCTCTCGATATTTAGCATTCATGTCTTTGCCTGTTTCGTACATAGTTTCAATCACTTTATCAAGCGAAACAATCGCCGCGGTCGTACGTCTTAATGCCATCCGAGTGGCATTAATGGCTTTCACTGCTGCAATCGCATTACGTTCAATACAAGGAACTTGTACTTGACCATCAACGGGATCACAAGTCAAACCTAAGTTATGTTCCATACCAATTTCGGCAGCCATACACACCTGTTGAGGATTCCCCCCTAACAATTCAGCTAATCCTGCTGCCGCCATAGAACAAGCTACACCAACCTCACCTTGACAGCCAACTTCTGCACCAGAAATGGAGGCATTTTTTTGATAAAGTAATCCAATAGCTCCACAGGTTAAAAAGTAACGAATAAAAATATCAGGTGATACAGGATCAATAAATTTATCGTAATATGCCAGTACAGCAGGGATGATACCGCAAGCCCCATTAGTCGGTGCTGTCACGACCCTACCGCCAGCGGCATTCTCTTCACTAACAGCTAGTGCAAACATATTTACCCAATCGATAATAATCATTGGATCATTATTACTTTTACTTGTTAATAATTGACGATACAACGCATTTGCTCGACGAGAAACCTTAAGAGCACCAGGTAATAATCCTTCGGTATTCATGCCTCGCTTAATACAATCAAGCATTGTTTGTCCAACTAAAGAAAAATAATTTATGATTTCCTCATGAGTATGATGTTGTAACTCATTTTTTAAAACAATACTAGATACCGACAATGAGTTATCATCACAATGCTGCAATAATTGTGCGGCGGTTGCAAAAGGGTAAGGTACATCTATTGCATTCTGATCTTGTAAACCGAACAATTCCTCTTCAACAATTTTACCACCACCCACTGAATAATAAGTCTTTTGCACAATTAGTTTGTCATGATGATAAGCACTTAACGTCATTCCATTTTCGTGTAATGGTAGAAAAGTAGAATGAAATATAATGCTTTGACTGGAAAAATCGACTTGGTATTGACCATTATATATTGGTAGCCGACAGCATTGATTCATGGTTTGAATAATGTGGGGGATCTGATCAATATTAACAGTATCAGGTTTTTCACCTGATAATCCGAGAATAATTGCCACATCAGTATGGTGACCTTTACCTGTCAGTGACAAAGAGCCATAAATATCAGCAACAATTTTAGTCACTAACGGCATTTGCTCATTATTAATAAGTAGATCAATAAATGCCTTACCTGCTCTCATTGGACCAACGGTATGTGAACTAGAAGGACCTATACCAATTTTGAATATATCAAAAACCGAACCCATTTTATCCCTTTTTGTAATCAATGACTTGCTCGTAATTATAGTTAAAAATGACTTATATTTAGTGCTATATTATGGTGATAACAATTGTCGAATCAAGCCATTAATTAAGATTAAATTATTAGCATAAAAAATTTTTGAAGAACGGGGTTTTTGACAGCTAATTTTAGCTAAAAAATTCTCAAAATTTTTATATCGAATCATAGTAGCAAATAACACCTGAATCTGACCGTATAATTTCCATGAAGCCACCAGACAATATTTCAGAGGGGTCATGAAAAAAACTAGGTTTGTCTTTTAATATCAATTTACCATAAAGTTTATTTTCAAAATATAAATCGCCATCATCAGTAATTGTGAAATGATCATCTGGCTCAATAAAACTAGGGCATGGGCATACCTCTGGATATGACAATTGACAACCATCAGTTCGCCAAGAAAACTCTAATACCTCTTGATAACTTAAATCAAACAAATGATATTTAGCAAATTTAATCGGCCAATATAAAATAAGACCTATTAAAAAGAGAAAGAATAAACGCTCTATTAATTTATGTATGTTCAATTTCCATTTGTCCATATTGATTAGTAACTTATTCTCAATAAACGATAATTTATCATTAATAAACATCTATAACCATAATTATTAATAAAATTACTTTTGTGTTGCGCTTGGTACTGCTAAACTAGCTAACATTTTTATTATATTTATATATAAATTATTTTTCGGGATAAATGTATGCGAACCAGTAAATATCTTCTATCTACATTAAAAGAAACGCCAGCAGATGCTGAAGTAATTAGTCATCAATTAATGTTACGTGCCGGCATGATCCGTAAAGTTGCTGCCGGATTATATACATGGCTACCCACAGGTTATCGTGTACTAAAAAAAGTCGAAAATATTGTTCGTGAAGAGATGAATAAAGCAGGTGCAATTGAAGTATTAATGCCTGTGGTACAACCTGCCGATATATGGCAAGAAAGTGGGCGTTGGGAACAATATGGTCCCGAATTATTACGCATTAAAGATCGTGGTGATCGTGATTTCGTCTTAGGCCCAACTCATGAAGAAGTGATCACTGACTTACTTCGTAATGAAGTGAGCTCTTATAAGCAATTACCGCTTAATGTATATCAAATTCAAACCAAATTCCGCGATGAAGTACGCCCACGTTTTGGTGTTATGCGTTCGCGTGAATTTATTATGAAAGATGCATACTCATTTCACACATCGCAAGAATCATTACAAGAAACTTATGATGATATGTATAAAGCTTACAGTGCAGTATTTACTCGTGCAGGCTTAAATTTTAGAGCAGTACGAGCTGATACTGGCTCAATTGGTGGTAACTGGTCACATGAATTCCAAGTATTAGCGGATAGTGGCGAAGATGATATTGTTTTTTCAACTGAGTCTGATTATGCGGCAAATATCGAAATGGCACAAGCACAAGCACCAACTCAAACTCGCCAATTTCCAACCAAGGAGATGCAATTAGTTGATACTCCAGATGCCAAAACTATTGATGAACTAGTAGCACAATTCAATTTACCAATTGAAAAAACCGTTAAAACATTAATGGTTAAAGCCACTAAAGAGAGTGGTCACCAACTAGTAGCTTTATTAGTTCGAGGTGATCATACCTTAAACGAAATCAAAGCAGAAAAAATCGATATTGTGGCGTCTCCACTTGAATTTGCAACCGAAGATGAAATTCGCGCATTAGTCAATGCAGGACCGGGCTCTCTAGGACCAATAAACCTAAATATGCCAATGATTATTGACCGTGATGTTGCTGTAATGAGTGATTTTGGTGCTGGTGCCAATATTGACCATAAACATTATTTCAATATCAATTGGGAACGCGATGTTGCTTTACCTCGCATCGAAGATATCCGCAATGTAGTCGAAGGCGATGTTAGCCCTGACGGCAAAGGTACATTGCAAATTAAACGTGGTATTGAAGTTGGACATATTTTCCAACTTGGTACTAAATATTCAGAAGCAATGAAAGCAACAGTGCAAGGTGAAGATGGACAAAATCATGTGATGATCATGGGTTGTTATGGTATCGGCGTTAGCCGAATAGTTGCCGCTGCAATCGAACAATGCCATGACGAACGTGGAATTATTTGGCCAGAAGCCATAGCACCATTTAGCGTTGTTATTATTCCAATGAATATGCACAAATCAGAAAGAGTACAGGCGACTGCAGAAAAACTCTATGCCGATCTACAAGCTGCCGGTATTGAAGTACTATTTGACGACCGTAAAGAACGCCCTGGTGTAATGTTTGCTGATGCTGAATTAATTGGTATTCCACACACTATTGTTATTGGTGATCGTAACCTTGATAATGGTGATGTAGAATATAAACATCGTGCTGGTGGGGATAAAGAATTGGTAAAAGTAGATCAAATCCTTGAATTTATTAAAAGCCGTCAACAATAAACATAACAATAGACAATTGTAGTAATGATAAATAGAACACAACAAGTAATAGCTCACTTTGGTTTGCAAATCGCCAAAAGAGTGAACATTATATTGTTGTGTTGCTTGATTTTTTTTATTAGCAGTTGCCAGTCAAATATTAATTCCGACCTCATTCCAAATAACTTTTATCAAGTATCTAACGATGTATATCGTTCTGAACAACCCTCGTTAAAACAGATAAAACAGCTTGATAAACTCGGCATTAAAACCATAATTAATCTGCGATTATGGCATAGTGATCGAGATAAAGTTGTCAATACAGGCATCACTGAGGTTTGGATCAATATGCGAGCAGGAAATATTTCTGATAAAAAAATAATTCAAATCCTTAAAACAATCAAAAATTCACCTAAACCGATATTGATTCATTGTTGGCATGGCAGTGACCGCACAGGCGTAGTTGTTGCTATGTATCGCTTAATTTTTCAAAACTGGAGTAAACATCAAGTTATTGATGAATTAATGCAACCTGAGTTTGGACATCATTATAATATTTATCCCAATATCAAAAACTATATTGAAAATGTTGATGTAGAACAAATTCGCCACGCAGTATTTGAATAACATTCATTATTTAAGATTATTAAATCGAGTAAATAAAATAATATAGAAGTAATAGCTCAAATTGATAAAATATTCAAAGTGATATTGTCTTTTTTTTAAGCTAGAATACTTAATTATCAATCTTTTTTATGAGTTAAAAGTATGTTAAAAAAAGCAATCGCATTAATAGTATCTACGTCGTTATTATTGCAAAATGCATCGATCGTTTATGCAGATAACATTAAGCTACCCGATATGGGCACCGCAGCTGCAGCTACATTAAGCATCGGGCAAGAAAAAGAGATGGGCGATTATTATATGCGCTTGTTACGTGGTAGTGCTCCGATTATTAATGATCCGGTTTTAAATCAATACATCAATGATTTAGGAAAAAAATTAGTTTCCAAATCTGAATCAGTACAGACGCCTTTTCACTTTTATGTTATGAGAAGTAATGTACTTAATGCCTTTGCTTTTTTTGGTGGCAATGTCGTCGTTCATTCAAGATTAATATTAGATACCGATAATGAAAGTCAATTAGCATCGGTAATGGCTCATGAAATCGGGCACGTGACACAACGCCATTTGGCTCGAGCAATGGAGGCTCAAAATAGTAATAGTCCATACGTTTGGGGGGCAACACTTGGCTCGTTATTACTAACTTTAGCCAATCCAGAAGCGGGTATGGCGGCAATGACAACTACTATGGCTAGTTCAACACAAAGTATGATTAGTTTTACCCAATCAAATGAACAAGAAGCGGATAGAGTTGGGCTTAGAACATTAACTAAAGCTGGATTTGATCCTTATGCTTCTTCTGAGTTTCTACAAAAACTTGCCGATCAAAGTCGCTTTAGCAGTAAGCCACCTGAAATCTTAATGACTCACCCTTTACCTAATAGCCGTTTATCAGATATTCGTAATCGTTCATTACAATACTCAAAAAAGAATGTTACGCCATCTTTAAATTATTATTTAGCCAAAGCTAGAATAGCAATATTGATGAGTAACAAAACTAATGCAAGATTATTGATTGAAGGTTATCGTAAACTGAATAATGAACAAAGTAAAATAGCGGTAATTTATGCTAATGCTTTAGTTGATTACAATAATAATAATTACCCAAAAGCCAAACAACAATTACAACCATTATTAGATAATGATCCAAATAATATTTGGTATATTGATCTAATGACGGATATTGACTTAGCGCTTAATAATAGTAGTGCTGCGATTAGTCGTCTTCAATCAGCATTAAAAAAATCACCTAATAGTTCCGCATTGCAATTAAATTTAGCTAATGCCTATGTAAAAGCACGCAATTACCAACAAGCAGTAAGTTTATTACATCGTTATACTTTTGATCATAATGATGATACTAACGGTTGGGATTTGCTAATAACCGCTTATGGTGGATTAAAGTCAAGAGCTCAAGAGATGAGTGCACGGGCTGAGTCAATCGCTCTAGAAGGAAATTTTACTGACGCGATTCGATTATTAACTAATGCTAAAACTCAAGCAAAAGGTAATCAAACCTTAATTGCAAAAATTGATGCCAGAATTAGTCAATTAAAACAGTTACAAAAACGTTATGCTGTTTATAGTAGAAGGTAGACTCACATTTCAGGCTAATGTTACTAATAGCATTAGCCTGAAAATGTCAAAGAATAATAGTAATTAATCGTCTAAATGATCAACATTATTATAAAATTTAACTGAATATTCGCCATCTTGTTGATCGTTGTTCTGTTTATAATTAACCACGCTAATACTGGTATTTAACATTCGAGGGAAATAGTTTTCATCACGATGTTGACGCCAATCACCACCATTTAAAACACAAAGTAATATTCGTAACACCGTACCATGCGATACAACTAAAATATTACCCTTATCTTGTGGCGCATTTTTGACAATTTCATTTAAAGCATTTTTCATACGAGAAAGGACATCAAGATAATTTTCACCTTGATTAATAGATGCATCAAACTTTTCTGGTTCAGTTAAATAGGTATTAAATTCTGGGAATTCTTTTTTTAGTGAAGGTACATGTCTCCCCTCCCAAAGCCCAAAATCCATTTCTCGCAAACCTTCCAGTTCAAAAGTAGGAATTACATTATCATTTTCATTAATAATATAGTCCCGAGTTTCCATTGCTCGTTGTTGAGGGCTAGAATAGGCTTGTATAAATGGCGTATTTTTTAGATGCTTTCCGGTTATTTTGGCACCTAAAATGCCATTTTCAGTAAGAGGCGAATTTTGTGACCCCTGCATCTGATCTTTAATATTCCATTCTGTTTGACCATGTCTAATTAAGTATAAATTAAGATCTTTCATGCTTATTAATTACCTTCTCATTTTAATCATTCTGTTTGTTGATATTTGTCATCTCTAATCTTTGTCAAACAATTTTGCAATACATCATCCAACGGAGCATTTAATTGCATCTCTTGTAAAGTTTTCGGATGAATAAATTTTACATTAGCGGCATGTAAAAATAATCGATTAAGTTTACTATCAGTTAATAATGCATCAAATTGACTATCACCATAGCGATCATCAAATGCAATTGGATGATTAGCATATTGAGTATGCACACGAATTTGGTGCGTACGACCAGTTACTGGGCTTGCCTTAACTAAGGTTGCAAAACCGAAACGTTCTTCTACTTTAAATCTCGTTTCTGAAGGTTTACCTTCGGCATTGACCTTAACCACTCGTTCACCACTTTTAAGAACATTTTTTAGTAATGGTGCTTGTACAACTTTACATTCAGAAGGCCAATTACCTTTCACTAAAGCTAAATAATTTTTTTGCATCTGTTTCAAACGTAATTGTTCGTGCAGTGACTTTAACGCAGAACGTTTTTTCGCAATCAATAAAATACCTGATGTTTCGCGGTCAATTCGATGCACTAATTCTAAAAATTTTGCTTCTGGTCGTAAGGCTCTTAATCCTTCAATAACACCAAAACTTAGACCACTACCACCATGTACGGCAATTCCGGATGGTTTATTAATGGCCAGAATAACATCATCTTCATAAATGATCGCTTTCTCCAAATCAGCAACTTTATTTAGTTTTGTGGAAATCTCAGGCACCGTTTTTTCAGAAACGCGTATAGGAGGGATACGCACTTGGTCACCAATAGCTAACTTGTATTCTGGTTTTATTCTTTTTTTGTTAACACGGACTTCACCTTTTCTAAGTATGCGATAAATCATACTTTTAGGCACACCTTTAAGATATGTAATGAGAAAATTATCAATGCGTTGAGCCTCATTTTCTTCACTAATTGTGACAAATGAGACTTGTTGTTTTGTTTGTTGAACTTTTGAGTCCATAAGAAAAGATTAATCCACCGTTTATAAATAAAAGTCGTTTCACATTATTAAAAAATAAACTACACTACTACTGGCTAAAAATTAATATCGATTAATTTCAATAAAATGAATTTAACACGATTATAACGGAATCCGGAGGAATAAAACAGTATGTTATCTCTGCTCAATCAATACTCTCGCGGTAGAGTTGCTTGGTTTTTATTATTTCTTTCCACCTTTATTTTTGAAATAACCGCTCTCTATTTTCAACATGGCTTAGGTCTAGCCCCTTGTACATTATGTATTTATCAACGTTGTGCAATTTACGGCATTATGCTTGGTAGCTTAATTGGGCTGATTGCGCCTAGCAAACTAATTTTTCGTTTAGCGGGTATTTTGGTGTGGTTATTTAGTGCCATTAAAGGTTTTAACTTAGCAATGTTTCATGCCCATTTACAGTTTGAACCAAATTTAGGTGATACCTGTGCTATTAATGTGCAATTTCCTTCTTGGTTAGCATTAAATGAATGGTTGCCAAGCATGTTTAATGCTTATGGCTCATGTGCAGACAAAATTTGGTCTTTTTTAACTATTGAAATGTCGCAATGGATGATCATTATTTTTGCTTGTTACCTTTTGGTGAGTTTGGTGATACTCTTTTCTCAACTCTTTTCACCGAATAAAAAGTCAATCTGGAGTAAATAAACTTTTCGACTAGCACTTTTTGGTAAGTTTGTTAGAATGTGTGGCAATTTAATTTTACAAATTATCACACATTCATGCTTTTGGAATATCATCCCCCCATTGATCCGTGGCTAACTATTTTATATCAAGATGATCATATTGTTGTTGTTAATAAACAACCCGGTATATTATCTGTTTCAGGCAATAAGCCACAATTTATAGATAGTATTATCCATCGTTTACAACAAAAATATAGTTATGTTGAATCAGTCCATCGTCTCGATATGGCAACCAGTGGTATCATGGTTGCAGCTTTATCAAAATTGGCTGATAGAGAAATTAAAAAACAATTCCGCGAACGAATACCGAAAAAAAATTATATTGCCGTAGTTCATGGCCATCTTGAAAATGATATTGGCCAAGTCGAATTACCATTAATTTGTGATTGGCCTAATCGCCCACGGCAAATGGTTGACCACGAAAATGGCAAATATGCATTAACCCATTATCAAGTTATTGCTCGTAATGATGATAATACCACTAGAGTTGCACTATTTCCGTTCACAGGACGCTCCCATCAATTACGAGTTCATATGCAAGCAATCGGACATCCAATATTAGGGGATAAATTTTATGCTCATCCTGAAGCATTTTCGATGTCAAAACGATTATTGTTACATGCACAACTACTCACAATAAATCACCCTAAAACTGGGGAGAGTATGACATTTTGCTGTGAGCCTGATTTTTAAATTTTAAGCAATATTTCTATCAGTAATATTCAATTTACTAATAGCGATATAACACAAATTAGTTATGGAGTCATAAAATGCAAAAAATTGTTTTAGCTACCAACAATCAAGGAAAAGTCAACGAATTACAACAGCTTTTAGCCAATGCAGGCTTTGATGTTGTAGCCCAAAGTGCATTCAATGTTCCTGATGTAGAAGAAACCGGTTTAACATTTATTGAAAATGCTATCTTAAAAGCTAGACATACTGCAAAGCTGACACAATTACCGGCAATTGCTGATGATTCTGGCTTAGTTGTTGACGCGCTCAAGGGCCAACCAGGCATATATTCAGCTCGTTATGCTGGAGAACATGGCAATGATAAAAGTAATAATGAGAAATTATTACTTGCATTAAAAGATGTAGCAAAAGAAAAAAGAACCGCATACTTTTATTGTGCACTTGCTTTTATGCGACACGAAAATGATCCAACGCCTATTATTTGTTTAGGAAAATGGAACGGATTAATTTTGAATGAACCACATGGCAATGGTGGATTTGGTTATGATCCATTATTTTTTATTCCAGAACTTAATTGTAGTGCAGCAGAACTCACCAAAGAGCATAAAAGCCAAATTTCTCATCGTGGACAAGCACTTAAACAATTAATTGCCAAAATAAAAACTGAGTACTAGCCAGATAATCTGGCTTTTCAGATCGCTGTTTATTTTCAATAATTTAACATTTTGAACTAAACAGTATATACTAGAACACCAATTATTTTGGAGTTGATATTGTGATATTATTGATAGTTAGTGGCCGTTCAGGTTCGGGTAAATCAATTGCATTACGTGCACTAGAAGATATGGGATTTTATTGTGTTGATAATATTCCTATTGCATTATTGCCCCAACTGGCTGAATCATTAAAAGATAATAATACCCCTGTTGCGGTCAGTCTAGATATTCGAAATTTGCCTGATCATTTTGATTTTAATCATGATATTCTCCAACGTTTACCTTCTTCTGTCACACCTGAAATAATCTTTTTTGATTGTAGTCGTAATACACTGATTCGACGTTATAGCGAAACCAGACGAATACATCCACTTACCAATCAAAAATATTCATTAGAAGAAGCCATCGATCGAGAAGAAACCTATTTAGAGCCTTTAAAATCACATGCGAGTTTGATGATAAATACCGACAACCTTTCTGTTCATGAGTTATCAACTATTCTTAGAACCAGAGTTTTAGGTAAAAAAGAACGAGAATTAACCATGATCTTTGAATCATTTGGATTTAAACATGGTTTACCCGTCGATGCTGATTTTGTGTTTGACGTTAGATTTTTACCGAATCCCCATTGGGATATCAATTTACGTCCATTAACCGGCTTAGATGAACCAGTTAAAAACTATTTATTAAAACATGATGAGGTAGCGAATTTCATTTATCAAACCGCCAATTATCTACAACAATGGTTGCCAATGTTAGAAAAAAATAACCGTAGCTACCTGACTATTGCCATTGGTTGTACTGGTGGACAACACCGCTCTGTATTTATCGCTGAACAATTAGCCGAGTTTTTTAAAGCGCAAAATAAACAAGTTCAAATTCGTCATCGTACGCTTGAAAAGCAATAACTGTTGTTATTCGAGAGAATTAAGATTTGATATATCTGTAAATCGTTTTTTATATTTTTCAAATATATCTTTAATTGTCGGTTTGAGTTTAGATTTAGTTCGTGGTGTTGTGATCAACTGACTAACTTTTACTAGTTCAATATCGTCAGGTAAATTAGCTAATTTTGTACGTAAGACATTCACGGTTTGTGGATGAGGGTGACCAATAGCAATGGCATGTCCATTTTTTTGAGCCATTTTTATTGCCAAATCAAACTGCCGAGCAATAGCATATTCTTTTTGTTGATCATCTAAAAATACATCGCGTCCAATAACCGCTATATTGTATTCACTTGCAGCATTTTTAACTTGAGTCTTACCTATCGTTTTACTATCTAAAAAAAACATTGAATAGTGACTTAACGCCTTCATGACGTTATGCATACCATTTAAATTTGCAGTCATTAAACTGCCCATATGATTATTCACACCAATCGCATACGGTACACGCGAGACCGCATCATCAACGATTCTTTTTACTTCTAACTCACTCATATAGGGAAATAGAGTATCTTTCTCTAGAGGTTGTTTCCCCAAAGGAGCCATGGGTAAGTGAATAATAACATCATTACCATGTTCATGAGCAATGGTCGCAATCCGTCTAGCATTCGGTGAATGAGGAAGAACGGCAATTGTGATGTTGTCGGAGAATGAAATAATCTGTTCTTCATTGTGCTGGCGATAACCAAAATCATCTATAACTAATGCTAATTTTGCTGCTAATACATTATTAGCATTAAATAATAAAAATAATACTCCTACTTTTAATAGATGTTTTATCATTTTAACCAACCATTTGGATCTAATGCTTTACCATCTCGACGAATTTCAAAATAAAGGCCAGAGATATTTTGACCACCACTGGAGCCAACAATAGCAATTGGCTGTTGAGCTCGAACTTTTTCACCTACTTCAACTAACACTCGTTGGTTATAACCATATAAACTCATATCGCCTTTACCATGTTCAAGTGCAACAACAAATCCATATCCTTGTAACCAACTGGCTAAGATAACTCGTCCATCAGCAATGGCTTTAACTTGAGTGCCATCTCTAGCATCGATGACCATCCCTTTCCAACGGAGTTCACCTTGTAATGCTTCGCCAAATCGATGAATAATATTACCATTTACAGGCCAATTAAATTGGTGTTGCGGTTTACCAATACCACTGACTCGAGCCATTAATGCCCGCTCATTAGCATTAAGTGTGTAATTGGTATTCTTTTGTTGTTTTTCTTCTATATTTTTTGCTTGCCTAGCCTCTTCTTCGGCTATTTTTCTGCTTTCTCGTTCCGCCTGGGCAATTCTAGCCTGTAATTTTGCTTCATTATCTTTTAGCTCGTCTAATTTTTGTTGATTTTTCTGCATTGAGGATTCAAGTAGATTGATAGTTTTTTTACGATTTTGGTGATTTTTTTCTAGGGCTAACTGTTCTTGTTTCTGCTTAGTATTCAATGTTTTTTGCGTGCTCTGTGTCTTTTTCAAAGCCGTTTTCTTTTCACTAAGTTGTACTTGTGTTTCGCGAAGCATATTTATTTGCTGTTGTCGTGCTTCATTAATATAACGAAAATAAGTAATAAGACGCTCATTACGCTCACTTTGTTCGCTAGCAAAAATGAGTTTAAAGTTGGTGTTTTTTCCTAGCTTGAATGCACTTTCTAACTGTTTTGCTAACTCATTGCGTTGTTGTTGTTGTTTAATTTTTAAATCATCGATTTGCTTAATTAAAGAAATGATTTCACTATCTAGCTTTTTAAGTGTAAGACTATTTTTCTCAATTGATGTTAGTAATTTTGCTATTTCTGTTTCTTGCTCTTTAAGATCACTCATTAATTGAGTTCGCTCTTTTTTTTGCTCTGCTAAACGTTTCTCTTGTTCTTCGATTGAACGACGTAAAGATTGTAATTGTTGATTATCATCAGCATACACAAAATGTGTATTTATTAATCCAATAAAAAATATAATCAACAGTTTATGATAAATAGACATGGCCTTTTTATTTTTGATTTTTTACCAAGCAATATAGATGACTTCACTATACCGATAAATGGCTAAAGATGCAAAATGAAAACTATCTTGTGTAGCTTAATCAATATAAAGTAATTAGGCATTTCACAAGCACTAATAAAAAGTATAAAATGTAGCACTATTTAATTTGTAGAAAAAATTAATTCAACCATAAAGATAACATCATGCAAAAGTTTAATGTCAAAACCTTTCAAGGGTTAATACTTACGTTACAAGATTACTGGGCTAATCAAGGTTGTACAGTGATTCAGCCATTAGATATGGAAGTAGGTGCCGGTACTTCTCATCCAATGACGTGTTTACGAGCACTTGGTCCGGAACCAATTAATGCTGCTTATGTTCAACCATCTCGCCGCCCAACTGATGGTCGTTATGGTGAAAATCCGAATAGGTTACAGCATTATTATCAATTTCAAGTTATCTTAAAACCATCACCAGACAACATTCAAGAACTCTATCTAGGATCGTTAAAGGAACTTGGTCTTGATCCAACTATCAACGATATTCGTTTTGTAGAAGATAACTGGGAAAACCCAACATTAGGTGCATGGGGATTAGGTTGGGAAGTATGGCTAAATGGCATGGAAGTAACTCAATTTACTTACTTCCAACAAGTCGGTGGGCTTGAATGTAAACCAGTCACCGGTGAAATTACCTATGGATTAGAACGACTAGCAATGTATATCCAAGGTGTAGATAGTGTTTACGACTTAGTTTGGAGCGATGGAGCATTCGGTAAAACTACTTATGGTGATGTTTTTCATCAAAATGAAGTCGAACAATCAACCTATAATTTCGAATACGCTAATACTGATTTCTTATTTTATTGTTTTGAACAACATGAAAAAGAAGCAAAATTATTACTTGAATTAGAAAAACCGCTGCCATTACCAGCTTACGAACGTATTTTAAAAGCGGCGCACTGTTTTAATTTATTAGATGCTCGTAAAGCGATTTCGGTAACTGAACGCCAACGTTATATATTACGAATCAGGACATTAACCAAAATGGTGGCTGAAGCATATTACGCATCTCGTGAAGCACTAGGATTTCCAATGTGCCAAAATTCAAGTTCTAACCAAAATGCAGCAAAGTAGGAGTTGATATATTATGCAAAAAACATTTTTAGTGGAAATCGGTACTGAAGAATTACCACCAAAATCACTCCGTTCTTTAGCTGAAAGCTTTGCAGCTAATTTTATTGAACAACTTGGTAATGCTAATTTAGAACACGGTGAAGTACTTTGGTATGCATCACCACGACGTTTAGCGTTAAAAGTTTTGAATTTAAATGATACTCAACCAGATAGCCAAATCGTTAAAAGAGGCCCCGCAGTCAGTGCAGCATTTGATGCAAATGGTAACCCGACAAAAGCAGCCGAAGGTTGGGCTCGTGGTTGTGGAATTGATATATCACAAGCAGAACGAATTCAAACCGATAAAGGCGAATGGCTATCTTATACTCACAATCAAAAAGGTCAACCTGTTGTCAATTTACTTTGTGATATGGTTAAAAATGCCTTAAATAAATTGCCGATTCCTAAACCGATGCGCTGGGCAGCTCGTCAAGTTGAATTTATTCGACCTAGTCATACAGTCACGATGTTATATGGCGATGAACTAGTACCTGGTATCATTTTAGATATTGAATCAAACCGAATCATTCGTGGTCACCGCTTTATGGGCGAGCAACAATTTACTATTGATAATGCTGACCAATATCCAGAAATTCTTGAGCAACGTGGAAAAGTTGTCGCTGATTATGACAAGCGAAAATCAATCATCAAACAGCAAGCTGAAGAAGCAGCTGCTAAACTAAATGGTAAAGCAGATTTAACTGAAAGCTTACTTGAAGAAGTTTCATCATTAGTTGAATGGCCGGTGGTATTGACTGCTAAATTTGAAGAAAGATTTTTAGCGGTTCCAGCTGAATCATTGGTATACACTATGAAAGGTGATCAAAAATATTTCCCTGTTTATGACAAACAAGGAAAATTGTTACCAAATTTCATTTTTGTTGCCAATATTGAATCCAAAGACCCGCAAGTTGTTATTTCTGGGAATGAAAAAGTCGTTCGTCCACGTTTAGCAGATGCTGAATTCTTTTATAAAACAGACTTGAAACAAAGCCTAGAAGATTGTCTTCCTCGCCTTGAAACGGTTTTGTTCCAACAACAACTAGGTACAGTTAAAGATAAAGCACTCCGCATTGAAGCCTTATCCGGTTTTATTGCTGAAAAAACTGGAGCTAATGTTGAACAAGCCAAACGAGCAGGAAAATTAACTAAATGCGATTTAGTCACCAATACTGTATTTGAATTTCCTGAAACGCAAGGCATTATGGGACGATACTTAGCGATTAAAGATGGTGAAAGTATTGAAGTTGCCACAGCTATTGAAGAACAATACAAACCACGTTTTTCTGGTGATGAGTTACCAAGTACAGCAGTTGCCAGCGCAGTCTCAATTGCTGAAAAAATGGATACATTAGCGGGTATTTTTGGTATTGGCCAACATCCAAAAGGAGATAAAGATCCTTTTGCGCTTCGTCGTGCAGCTATTGGCGTATTACGCATTATTGTTGAAAAAGATTTACCTATTGATTTAGTCGAATTAGCTAATTTTGCCACATCATTATATGGCGATAAATTAACTAACCAAAATGTTGTTGAGGACATTGTCAACTTTATGCAAGGTCGATTCCGAGCTTGGTATCAAGAAAAAGGATTTGCTATCGATACGATTCAAGCTGTACTCGCCATCAATCCAACCAGACCAGCTGATTTTGATGCCCGTGTCAATGCAGTAACACATTTTAGAACGTTGCCAGAAGCTTCTTCATTAGCTGAAGCTAATAAGCGAGTATCAAATATTTTATCGAAGACCGCAGATACTATTCCTGAAAATATTAACGCTTCATTGCTCGAAGCTGGTGCTGAAGGCGAATTAGCGATGCAAATAGCGGTATTAACAGATAAGTTAGCTCCTTATTTTACTAAGGGACAATATCAAGAGGCTTTAGTTGAATTAGCATCACTTAAAGCACCTATAGATACCTTTTTTGAGAAAGTTATGGTAATGATTGATGATGATAAAATTAAACTAAACCGATTGGCTCTTTTAAAGAAATTACAAAATTTATTTTTAAAAGTTGCCGATATTTCATTATTACAATCATAATTATTAAATTGAATTTATACTCCGTGGTAATACTTGTATTACCACATAGAAGGAAACATGATGGATTCACAAAGAAACCTTTCATTTACAGCTATTTTTCAACAAACGATTAACTTTATCCGTAATCGATTTTCCCTAATAGCGATATCAAGTATTGTACTTGGGTTAATTAATACCCTAATTATAAATTGTGTAATTGATCTCGAACGCCTATTGGTAGATTTAGAATTATTTAATCAATTCGGTATGGTCACCAATTATGTTATGCAATCCCTCCTAGTTCTATATTTGGTGAATGTAGTTTTGGTTTCAATCATATTGAGCATTATCAGTAATTTATCAATGAGTAACAAACTTAATCCAAGTTTAATATTCTCGCGAATACTATCAATATGCCTGAATATACTTGGTTTTTCTGTTTTATATATGTTAATTTGTATTCCTATCGTTATTGTATTCTTACTGGTCCTTAGCATAATAGGATTGCTTCTACCCCAAATGGTATCATTACTATTAATATTGATGATAGGTTGCACCGCTTTAGTAATTTATAAGTCGATTTTTAATTATTTTCTCGTTTCAGCAGCACAACCTAACTCGATGCCTTTTTTTCAAAGATTTAGTGCCTGCCACAAGTTTTTCTTCCAAAATTGGAAAGCGCCTGTTTTAATGATTTTAATCAGCGTTATTTTTACTGGAATACTGAGTGGTATAAGTTCTTTATTAGGAAAAAATATTGTTATTGATGTTATATCTACCTCACTAGCTGTGTTTGCTGATTTCTTTATATTTAGCTTCTTTTATCGTTTATACAGCGTAAATAATAGTATTGAATCGACAAAATTAGATGATAATGACAAACTAATAATTTCTTAATTATCATTAATCCCTATTAATAAAATTTAATAGGGATTATTAATTTCTAATTCTCACCGAAAATCTTTATGTTACGGTTATTATTATGACGCCAGCCATTAGATTACTAAAAAATCAGAAAATAAAATTTAATATTCATCAATATCAGCACGATGCCGATCAGACTCGTTATGGTCAAGAAGCTGCCAATAAACTTGGATTAGAACTTAATATTGTTACCGGTCAAATATTTAAAACCTTAATCGTGAGCATCAATGGTGATAATAAGACATTGGCAGTTTGTGTTCTGCCTGTTGATTGTTCTTTAGATCTAAAACAAGTTGCTAAAATACTAGATTGTAAAAAAATTGAGTTGGCTGATCCACATTTAGCACAAAAAACGACTGGTTATGTAGTGGGTGGAATCAGCCCATTGGGTCAAAAAAAATTATTACCGACACTGATTGATATTAGTGCTAAACAGTACCAAACAATGTTAGTTTCAGGTGGCAAACGAGGATTAGAAATCGAAATATCCCCATATGATTTAGCCAATCTATTGAATGCCAAATTTAGCAAATTAACCACTTAAATAACAATTGATATTGATAAAGATTGATAATAATTATGAAAAATTAATAGACTGAAGAATAAAAAAGAAGAGAATTTGATATATTAACAACAAGGCCATAACTTATCCATGTATGGCCTTTGATGCTACCCTATCAATAATGATAGGAAAAAAGCAAACAATAATATTATTTGATTGCTTCTTTTAAGCTTTTACCAGAAACAAATGCTGGTACTTTGCTTGCTGCAATTTTAATTTCTTTACCAGTTTTTGGATTACGACCAGTACGAGCTTTACGAGCATTAACTTTAAATGTACCAAAACCAACTAGTTGAACCGGCTCACCAGCTTTTAGTGATTCAGTGATAGCAGCAAGAGTTGCTTCTAACGCTGTTTTAGCGGCAACTTTAGTAATATCAGCTTTACTAGCGATAGCATCTACAAGTTCTGTTTTATTCATGGATATATCCTTACATATTTATTTTATTGTTAAAGTTAACATTTTTAGCAAAATTTAATCACTTAATTTTGCTTCTGTAAACATCATTCAGATTACATTGCTGTTAAATGTAGTCTATATTTGTGTAATGTTAAAGAAAAATTTAATAAAAATTAAAAAAATCACTCCGTAAGCGATTTAATCGCTCAAAAAAACACCAATATTACTCGTTTTAGTAGATCTTATATCCTCCTTTAAGCCTTTAATTAGATCAATCATTTCATTGTTTTCATTACTTAATAATCGAAAAATATCCCATTGTAAGTCAAACTCTTCAATAACACTAGGTAATTGCGATTGTTCTTGCTCCGAAAGTTCAATATTGTCCCTTGTCATTTCAAATTCAGCTACCGTTGTTGCCGAGATACTACTCACTTTAGCCGAATGTTCGACTATTTCACCACTGATATAAGAATGTAAAATCTCACTCAGCGCCTGACAAGCATCAATAGCCGGATAAACCATATACGGACTATCTTCATTGAGGATTGGAATTATCAATTCCAGTTTTTCGAGTTGTAAATCGAAATTGATTTTAACATTTTCTACTAATAATGACTCCCAAATTAAATCAAGAATTTTTTTAAAACCAACAGCTGATTGTTCATCTTGTTGTAAATGGCAATAATAAACAAAGTTTGGATACATTCGTTCACATAAGCAAACCATGAATAAACGCTGTTGCCAAACAGCTAACTTTGCTATTCTTAATTGAACTGGATTTTTAATCATAAGTGGAACCTTTTGGACTGTTGATGTACTGCTTTTACTAAATATTGTACATGTTCAATGGGTGTATCTTGATGAATACCATGCCCCAAATTAAAAATATGGCCATTATAGTGACCAAAATCAGTTAGTACCGATTCAACTTGAGACTCTATGGTTTCTTCATTTGCGTACAATATTGAAGGATCTAAATTACCTTGTACAGCAATATTACCCTTTTGAGCAATTAGATTCAAATCTACAGTCCAATCAACACCTATTGCATCACTTCCTGATTTACAAATTGTATCCAACCATAATCCCCCCCCTTTGGTAAATAGCGTAACAGGGACATAAGAAGTAATATTGTTACTTTTCTTACCACGCTTTAATTGCGAAAGAATTAATTGCATATAATGCAAAGAAAATTCACGATAACTCTGATGGCTAAGTACTCCGCCCCAAGTATCAAATATCATAATCGCTTGCGCTCCGGCATCAATTTGTGCATTTAGATACAGTGCCACACTATTAGCCAATTTTTCCAATAATAGATGTAACGCTTTTGGTTCGCAATAAAGCATTTTCTTTATTTTTGTAAAAGCTTTACTACTGCCACCTTCAATCATATAAGTAGCTAATGTCCATGGACTACCTGAAAAGCCGATTAAGGGTACTTTACCGGCCAACTCTTGCTTAGTTAAACGAATGGCATCCATCACATATTTAAGTGATTGTTCTGGATCGGGTATTGGCAATTGTTCTATATCTACCAAACTAGAAATTGTTTTTTCGAATTTGGGGCCTTCACCAGCTTCAAAATACAATCCAAGTCCCATAGCATCGGGAATGGTTAAGATATCAGAAAAGATAATTGCGGCATCAAGTTCAAAGCGTCGCAACGGTTGTAAAGTCACTTCACATGCGAGTTCTGGCGTTTGACACATTGTCATAAAATCGCCGGCTTTTGCTCTAAGCTGTCGATATTCAGGCAAATAGCGACCAGCTTGACGCATCATCCAAACTGGCGTGTAATCTACCGGCAAACACTGTAATGCGCGTAAGTAACGATCGTTTTTCAATTGGCTCATCTTTTAGTTCTATAAATTTGCTAGTTGGTAATAAAATAGTTAAAGCGACATTTTAGTTAGCTAAAAAATAGTTTATGCGACAGTTATTTTCGTTCCGCAGGCTGAGATAATATACGCTGCGCATAACGAATTAACGTTTCGGAAATATTTTGCATTACACTACTTTCAGGAGCAAAGCGATGCCAATACAGCATCCGTCTTTGGAATAAACCTTCAGTTAAATTAACTAATTCCCCTGTTTTTAACTCTTGCTCTACTTGTAACATAGGAATCATACAACATGCAGAACCTTGTTTAGCTAACTGAACAAAAGCTTCTGACGAACTAGTGATATGGCAAATTACACTGCCTGGTGTCAAATTAAAATTTTCCTGTAAAAAGGCTTGATGCATATCGTCTAAGTGATCAAAAGCGACCGCTGGTGCTTTTAAAAGTGATGAACGGGTTACCCCATTCGGAAAATATTTTTTTGCAAATTCGGGCGAAGCAACAAAGATATAATCTAATGCGCCTAATAAATCTGATAAACATCCTGGTAAAGGATTTGGTTGAATACTAATTGCCGCAACAACAGTACCTAAACGTAAAAGTTCTAAGGTATGCTCTTCATCTTTAACTTGAATATCAAAACGTAAAATATTTTTATCAAGAACTGGTTTTAATGCTGGTAAAAACCATGTTGCTAACGAATCAGCATTAATAGCAATTGATAGTGACAATGGGGTAGTATTTTGTTCATTATCACCTAACCATTGCTGCTCTAATAATTCAACTTGATGCAATAATCCGAGAAGATGCTCGCCTTGTTTGGTCGCTTTTGGAGGAATAGTTCGTACTAATAGTTGCTGACCAAAAAAGCTTTCCAATTGCTTAATACGTTGCGAAACCGCTGGTTGTGTAATACACAGTTTATCGGCCGCTCGTTCAAATCCTCGTTCTTTTATCACTGCATCTAATGCTTGTAGTGCTCTATAATCTGGACGCTTCATAATCTCTTTACTAATGATTTGATCTTTGCTTGGTCATTCAAGCTATTTTTATTTTGCAAAAAATTTGAAATCGATCTAAAACTTTATAGATTTTCTTAAAATACTAATGATTTTTGCTTTCCAATTGGTTACTATGCCATATATTGAACAATTTTGCTTTTAAAATTTTAAAATTTTTTTGATCAAAATCATATTTACATACGGTGATATCATGACACAAGATGAACTAAAAAAGGCTGTAGGCTGGTCAGCGCTAAAATATGTTAAGCCTGATTCATTGGTTGGCGTAGGAACTGGGTCTACTGCGGCGCACTTTATTGATGCACTTGCGACAATAAAAGATCAGATAAAAGGAACTGTCTCTAGCTCAGAAGCATCAACTAAAAAATTAAAAAGCTATGGAATTCCCGTATTAGACTGTAATGAAGTAGATAGCTTAGATATTTATGTCGATGGTGCCGACGAAATTAATCATCATATGCAAATGATTAAAGGTGGTGGAGCAGCACTAACCCGTGAAAAAATCGTATCAGCTTTAGCTAAGCAGTTTATTTGTATCGTTGATGAATCTAAAGTTGTCGATGTCCTTGGCAAATTTCCTTTACCAGTAGAAGTCATTCCTATGGCTCGTTCTTATGTTGCTAGAGAATTGTTCAAACTTGGTGGAAAACCAATTTATCGCCAAGGTGTTATTACCGATAATGGTAATGTCATTTTAGATGTTCATGATCTTGTTATTGCCAAGCCAATAGAACTGGAAAATCGTATTAACAGCATTGCTGGAGTAGTTACTGTTGGATTATTTGCCAATAAAGGGGCTGATATTGCCTTAGTCGGTACTAGTTCTGGTGTAAAAGAATTAACAAAATAAAAGATTGCATTTTTAATGGATAATTTTGTGTTTACAATTAATTAAAATATTAAGCATAGAGAGGAATAAATGGCTGTTCAGGCATTAACGAAAGACGAAAACAAGTTTCTATTACTTGAAGGTATCCACCCTAGTGCAGTTGAAACACTTAAATCGGCGGGCTTTAACAACATTGAGTATCATAAGGGCGCACTATCGAAATCTGAGCTTGAAACAGCTTTAAAAGATGCCAGATTTATTGGTATTCGTTCCAGAACCCATTTAACTAAAGAGATTATCGATGCAGCGCCAAAATTAGCCGGTATTGGTTGTTTTTGTATTGGTACTAATCAAGTTGAACTTGACGCAGCGACGGTTAAAGGTATTCCGGTTTTTAATGCGCCATTTTCAAATACTCGCTCTGTAGCAGAGCTGGTATTAGCTGAAGCAATATTATTACTTCGCCGAGTACCTGAAGCTAACGCTAAAGCCCATCAGGGTAAATGGAATAAACTAGCCACAGGTTCGCACGAAGCTCGAGGTAAAAATTTAGGTATCATTGGTTATGGTCATATTGGTAGCCAATTGAGTGTATTAGCTGAATCATTAGGAATGAATGTCTTTTTTTATGATATTGAAACCAAATTATCACTAGGAAATGCCAAACAAATTCCAACAATGCGAGAATTACTTGCTATCAGTGATATTGTCAGTATGCATGTTCCAGAAAATCCAACCACAATTAAAATGATTAGCCAGCCTGAAATTGATATGATGAAAACAGGTGCAATATTGCTCAATGCATCACGTGGTAGCGTGATTGATATCGAAGCGCTAACACAAGCTTTAGAAACCAATAAACTAAGCGGTGCTGCAATTGACGTTTTCCCAACGGAACCTGCTACCAATAATGATCCTTTTGAATCACCTTTATGTAAATTTGATAATGTTATTATTACTCCTCATATTGGCGGTTCAACCAGTGAAGCACAAGAAAATATCGGTATTGAGGTTGCAACTAAATTAGCGAAATATTCCGATACTGGTGCAACCCTTTCAGCGGTTAACTTCCCTGAAGCTTCATTACCGATTCCAGCAAAAGGTTCAAGCCGTTTTATCAATATTCACCATAATCAACCTGGGTATTAACGGCTATCAATACATTATTTGCTGAACAAGGTCTAAATATTTCTGCCCAATATCTACAAACTGATGCTAAAATAGGTTATGTCGTTATTGATATTGATAGAGTTGAACAAAATAAAGCCGAAGAGTTATTAATTAAGCTGAAAAGTGTTACAGGTACAATTCGAGCAAGATTATTGTTTTAATTTTTATCATTAAAAATGATTTGGGTCGTTATTATTTAAGAGATTAAATAATAACGACTTTCCAAAAAACATATACTCGAAAATTCCATAACGCTATTCAGTAAAAAACTGGTAACAATTTAGAACAATTTTAATATAATAGTAAAAATGTAGCGTTTGTTACCAAATTTAACCAATAATTTCAGGCTAAAAAACCCCTTTCCTCAATTTTTTTGATTTATATATTTATAATTATTTTGCTTATCTCATGATTTTAGATTTTTAAAAATAGTAAATAGCATCAGTCAAGATTGTCATTCAGAGTTAAAGTAAGTCAACAAATATTAGTTTAACAAATAAATTTAATTATCTAATTTATAAAAATATTGATGCTATAAATGATTTAAAATGGCTTTAATTTGATCATAATTTGCAAAATTAATTATTATTTTGAAATTGATTTTTAACGATTTAGTAAATATTTTTTTGATTAATTTATCCATAGACTATTAATATAACAGCAATAGTTAATAATGACTGTTTTTTACTGATGAGTTGGCGTAATTTGATATTACAAAGTTATTTTACTTTTCAATTAACAGGAGAATCTAATATGGCTAAAAGTACGACTTCGGCAAAAAAGCTACAACAAGCAGCTATTTTGTTTCCAACTGATTTAGGTCAAAAGGCATCAAAAGATATTTCCGGTGCCATGAACTCTGTATTAGCAGATGTATTTGCTTTATATTTAAAA
The DNA here is from genome assembly GCF_030758615.1 of Gilliamella apis. Classification (NCBI taxonomy): domain Bacteria; kingdom Pseudomonadati; phylum Pseudomonadota; class Gammaproteobacteria; order Orbales; family Orbaceae; genus Gilliamella; species Gilliamella apis. The sequence goes on along the minus strand of NZ_CP132381.1, from coordinate 640,192 downwards.
ACCAAAAACTTTCATTGGCATGTAAGTGGTCCTCATTTTCGTGATTATCATTTAATGTTAGATGATCATGGAGAAGAGTTATTTGCAATGACTGATCCAATTGCTGAACGTGTCCGGAAATTAGGCGGTACAACTCTACGTTCAATTGGTCATATTTCAAAATTACAGAGTATCTCTGATAACGATGCTGATTTTGTTGAACCATCGGATATGATAGCTGAACTCTGCCAAGATAATATTAAACTTACTACTCGTATGCGTGTAGCCCATGATATTTGTGATAAATATAATGACTCGGCAACAGCAAGTTTAATTGAAGAATGGATAGATCAAACTGAAAAACGCGCATGGTTCTTATTTGAAACAGGCCGTAAATTGGACTCTTCTGGTCACTAAAATCTAGTGGCTAGGAGTGCTCATCCCGAATAAGAGACACATATTGTGTCTCTTTATCTTTTGAATAAGGGAGAATTACAAATGAGTAAAAAAATTGCTGTACTTGTTGGTAGTTTACGTAAAGATTCCTACAATTTAAAAGTCGCAAAAGTATTACAACAGATAGCGCCACAATCACTTTCTTTAAATATTATTGAGATTGGTGATTTACCGTTTTATAACGAAGATATTGATGTAGATTCACCACCCAAATCTTATGAACGTTTTCGTCAACAAATTGCCAATTGTGATGGTGTTATATTTGTGACACCAGAGTATAATCGAGGCTTGCCGGCAGTGATTAAAAATGCTTTAGATGTGGGTTCTCGCCCTTATGGTAAAAGTGTTTGGTCGCAAAAACCAGCTGCGGTAGTTTCTGTCTCTCAAGGTGCTATTGGTGGTTTTGGTGCAAACCATCAATTACGACAATCATTCGTTTTTCTTGATATGCCAACACTACAACAACCAGAAGCTTATATTGGTAATATTAACAGTGCTTTTGATGAAAATGATGATATTAGTGAAAAAACTAAAGCATTTCTTTCATTGATCATTAATAGTTATACTAATTGGGTTGAAAAACTAAGTTAATAATGATTTATTTTAATATCCACAGCCAATATAATGAGTTGTGGATATGATTAAAGTTATTTAAAACAGATTAAATGAAAAATTTCCAACCTTGCAATGAACAAGAATTATTAAACCGAGCCAGACTCGCTGCAGGTTATAGTTTCGGTGAGATCGCTAACTATTTAAATATTGCTATTCCAGCTAATCTTAATAAACAAAAAGGATGGGTAGGTAATTTAATTGAAACTTTTTTAGGTGCTAATGCTGGTAGTAAAGCCGAACGTGATTTTGCTAATTTAGGTATCGAATTAAAAACCATTCCAGTTAACAAACAAGGTAAACCACTCGAAACCACTTTTGTCAGTGTCCTCCCTTTAATGGCTAATCATGGTGTAATTTGGGAAACAAGCCATGTGAAATATAAACTAAGTAAAGTTCTGTGGATCCCTATTGAAGGAGAACGAAGTATACCATTAGCCCAGAGAAAAGTTGGACACCCCATATTATGGACACCAACTGAACAACAAGAGCAACAACTTAAACAAGATTGGCAAGAGTTGATGGATATGATTGTACTTGGTCAGATTGAAAAGATTACTGCCTGTTATGGTACTTATTTACAGATCCGTCCTAAAGCTGCTAATGGAAAAGCTTTAACTGAAGCTATTGGTGAAAACGGCCAAATTATATTAACGCGTCCACGAGGATTTTATTTAAAAAAATCATTTACGTTACAAATTTTGCAAAATGCGAATTGTTATATTTAAAGTGGGTCAACAATAGTATTCATCCCCCTTTAATCTTGCTTATCTTTTCTATTTTCAATAATGCTATTTCTTCCATAAACAATAAGCAATTTTTTATCTTCTGCATATAATCATATTGATATTGATATTGATATAGCTATCGTTTATCTCAAATTAATAATTAGGCCATCTTATATTTAGTCAAAATAAAAAAGTCCAACTTGAATAAATTGGACTTTTTAAACTTGATATAGTTAAACTAAATCAAACATTAAAATTTTCGAATTTCTTTGATAATTATAAAGTTGTTTCTTTTTAATAGGCAGGTCATCGACTTCAGCTGGATTAAAGCCTTTTTCACGAAACCAGTGAATACTACGAGTAGTCAACACAAAGATCTTTTCTAACCCCAAATTGTGAGCCGTTTCTGCAATTTTTTCTAATAATAGATCACCGCGTGACGAGTTTCGGTATTGAGGATGAATAGCTACACAAGCCATTTCGCCCATTTTTTCTTCCGGATATGGATAAAGAGCTGCACAGCCAATCGTCATATTATCACGCTCAATAATGGTAAATTTATCAATTTCAATTTCTAACTGTTCTCTTGAGCGTTTAACCAAAATACCTTGTTCTTCAAGTGGACGGATTAATTCTAAAATACCACCGATATCATTTATCGTTGCGGTACGGACTTGTTCTGAATGTTCCATTGACACTTGAGTTCCAATACCATCACGAGAAAATAGTTCTTGCAGAATAGAACCATCCACTAGATAACTGACTAAATGGCTACGACGCACACCATTGCGACATGCTTTTGATGCAGCACGTAAAAAACGCGCTTCACTAGATAAATGCTTACCACTTTGCTCTTTGTTATTAACGTAATTATCGGCATCAATCGGAAACAGATCGGTAATAACATGATTGTTTTCATCAAGCACACCTTGCTCAGCACAAAAGCTTACTAATTTCTCAGCTTTAAGGCGAATAGCAACTTCAGCGGCAACATCTTCGGACGATAAGTTAAAACTTTCACCAGTAACTGATACCCCTACAGGCCCTAATAATACAATTGATCCTCGGTTCAATTGTTCATCAATTGCCTCATTGTTAATTCTCCGAATTTTCCCAGTGTGACAATAATCCACTCCGTCATCAACACCTAATGGCTGTGCAATAACAAAATTACCGCTAACAACATTGATATGTGCACCTTGTAACGGCGTATTATTTAAGCTCATTGATAAACTTGCTGTTATATTGAGCTGTAATAATCCGGTCACCTGTTTAACAATGTCTAAAGTTGCTGCATCAGTAATTCGAGTATTTTTATGATATCTAGGTTGGATATTATGACTTTTGAGTGATTCATCTATTTGGTTACGAGCACCATTCACAATAACCAATTTAATGCCTAAACTATGCAATAAACCAATGTCACTAATAATACTTGCATAATTATGACTCTTTAGCACTGCACCTGTTAATAAAATAACGAAAGTTTTTCCTTGATGAGCATTAATATAAGGTACCGAATGCCTTAAACCATCAACCAATTCAGTTGTTCTTTCTTTCATCTTATCACCACCAAAATGAATATTTATTCATATTTTTTGTATTTTTATTTATTTTTTAGTTAATAGCAAGTCTTTTTTGATAAGTTCAACAAGCTAAAGTTCGATACTGACGTAGGAAAAAACTTTTGTTAAATTAGCTAGGAATTGACAAAACATTAATTTATTAACAATGCTTATAGACAAGAGCCGTCATTAAGACGGCTCAGTAATCATTTTAGTTATTCGAGTGATTCACATTTAAATTTTCTTCATATCAATAACTTTAATAAATCTGCAGTAAACAATCAGTCCTAGTAAGGTACTCATTACGGCCATTATTAAATCAGCTAAGATAGCATAACTAACATTAATTTCAGCCAATTCAGGGATAACTCTCGGGATAATAAAGAAAGATAGGCCACTTAAAGTATACATACAACCCACAGCAAGCCCTTTACGTGTTGGGAACATTTGTTGCATCACAACTAAGGTTAATTGTAAAACACCTCCGGCAGCAAAAAATCCCATCCCGATTGCGGTGATTAAACACATTAATGGCGATAGGTCAAAATAAAATAATAGTAAAACCAATGATGACATTGCAGGTAAGATAAAAATACAATAAATTGGTTTCAAGAATTTTTTCACTATAAAAGCAGTGATAAAGACAGAAACGATTGAAGCAGAACTATAAAAGCTAATAAGCTGTTTAGCTTCAATTGTTGGCATATTAACCGCTTTAATCGCAATCGCCGGTAGCCATTGCCAAATGATCACAAAGGTTGCGGTGGTTGTGAATCCCATAATTATCAATAAAAAGCCTTCAAAAGCAAAATTTGGTTTACGAATAAAGTAATCATCAGAACCTTGGTTACCTTTAATTCTGGTATCTTTAGGTGGAAATTTTTTTGGTAGCAAATTAATTGCATTAATAATTAGATAGGCAGTAAAACCTAAAAATGCCCATCCATACCAAATATCGTATTTATAAAATAATCCAACAATTAGTGGCAGAATAAAACTTCCCATTGAGATAAAAGCTTTAATCAAAACACTTGCCGAACCAGACGAGCGAGGAAAACATTCAGTTAATGCAGGCATAGACCCTGTATCTAAGAAAGAGTTACCTATACCGATGGCAATAGCTAAACAAAACGCAATATCTATATTATGACAAAATGGCATACTGACGAAAAAGACAATATAACAAGCCATACCTAAATAGATAAATAATTTTCGTCCAAATTTATCAGATAGCATTCCACCGACAAACATTAATAAAATTTTTCCAATACCAATTCCTGATGCAACATAGCCAAGACCGACATTTACATCGGTATTAAGCTGTTTTGAAATGCTTTCTGCGAACTGCATAATAACAATTAAAGCAATACTTTGTATTATGTAATTAGCATATATAGAGCCAGCAATCCCATAAGAATTGACTCTTTGATTATCCATATGTAAAACTCCAATATTAATTTAACTAGTTTAGCGACTTAAGAAACGTAATCGCAATTAATATACAAGTGTTCACTACTATCTGAAAGTAATATATATCAATTACTTACTGTTAATAGACTATTTTATTTGCTGTAATTCAAGAATCTTCACAATTATTAAATTTATGATATTTAGATTGTTTAAATTACAAATTGATGTACTAACATTATGCCGAGGCAAATAATTTATATTTAAATAAAAAAATGGTTATTTGATTAATTATTTTGCAGTTTTTCCAATATGTCAGTAAGAATTAAATTTTCGTCTTGGTCAACATTAACAACATGATGAGCGGCATCGTGATATAGAGGTAAGCGTTCAGCAAGCACTTTCTCCATCTCATCGGATATCGACATACCCGTCAATGATGGTCTCTGAGCTACATTTGGATCTTTCATCAAACGAGCCGCTAATGTCGCTGCAGGAGCTGAAAGAAAAATAACTGTGCCGTGTTGTTTCATAAACTGACGATTTTGCTCAGCCAGTACCATACCACCACCAGTTGCAATAACTCTATTGGGTTTAGCTGTCTCAATAAGCACTTGGCTTTCTCTAGCTCGAAACCCTTCCCAGCCTTCTTTTTCGACAATTTCCGCTACAGTTTTTTGCGTTGTTTCGAGTAAATGACAATCTGTATCAATAAAAGAAAATGATAACTTATTGGCTAACATTTTACCCATTGTTGTTTTGCCAGCGGCTCTTGCACCAACTAAAAAAATTGTTTTCTTCATTGTGGGTCCTTTTAAATATACAGATCTGGAAATAAGTTATCTATGCTAGAGATTCATTTAACTTTTTGCAATATTTTTTTACAGTCTAATTTAACACCATCGTAACAATATGATTTAAATAAATATAATAAAAAAATAACTGTAAATAATTTATTACACATTCAATTTTAATCATAGCCTATGTGTCAAATATAGTCATTAACACAATTTTTCTAACCCTCTAAAATAGAGTTCAGTGGCAATCGATTGATGTAATCGCCATTGCAAAACATCTAAGTCAGGGTTAACTTTTTTGAATTCTGGATAACTCATAAAATAACGAATGGTGTTACTACCTACACGGTCATTAATGCTGTTTATAATCAGTTTTATTTTCTCGTTGCGAAAAGATTTTAATTCTTTCATAGCTATTGCCACATTTTCAGGAATAGGCAATGAACCGTTTTCCCACTCACGCCATGTTTCGACATCAGTCTTACCAATGTATTCACTGGCTTCTGACACTTTTAACATTAAAAATCGGCGATACGCTTGTAATTCTAAATTAGTCATAACTACTCCTTTTTAATCAATTTTAAATTTATTAAACATGGTTACTTTATTGCTTCCATAAATATTTAAAATGATGATTAAATACCTAAAATCTTAAAATATCGCTCTCATAAAATGAGAGCGAGGCTATTTATAATTTTATTTTCCTGCTAAGGCATCAATTACAGCTTGTTTTGCTTTCTCAGAAAGATCTTTGCCGGTCCAAATTTTAAATTGGGCATTTGCTTGACCAATAAACATTTCTCGACCAGAAATCGATTCCCATCCGGCTTTTTCTGCTTCTTGTCTAAATTTGGTATTGTATGGTGTATATACTATATCGTATGCAATCCCTTTACCTTTAAACCAAGCTTGTTCGTAAGGTGTCTGATCTTCAAATTTGCCTTGCATACCTAATGGGGTAGAATTGATAATAATTTGCGCTTCAACTTTATCTCTATCTTCCCATGCAACCGTTTTAAGATTAAATTCTTTAGCCAATGCCTCTGGAAGATCAGTAACAATATCCGTTACTGTAATGTCGTGATAACCAAGGTCTTGTAAACCAACAACCGCAGCCCTAGCCGCACCACCAGCGCCAAGTAGTAAAACCTTCTTATACTCAGCAGGTAGTTTTTTTTGTGCTAATGGTTGCATAAAACCAATAATATCAGTGTTATCACCGCAAAGTTTGTCACCATCCCAATAAACTAAGTTAGCTGCTCCCGCTTTTTTAACGTGTTCGGTAACTTCATCTAAATAAGGAATAATAGTTTGCTTATGTGGAATAGTGACACATAAACCACGAATATTAAGTAATCTTACTGATTTAAATAAAGTAGCAATATCTTCGGGTGGCGTAGGAAATGGTACCAATACGGCAGGAATACCATAATCTTGGAATGATGTTGTATGAATAAGTGGGCTCATACTATGCCCTAATGGATAACCGATAATGCCATAGATACTGTATGGCGTGAACTGACTCATACTATCTCCTTGAAAGTAAGAAAATTAGGCCTAACAGATAATATCTGAATTCAATAGTATTAAAACATATTTATTATAAAATTAAATAGTTTTATATTGCACAACTCAACATAAGCTACGATATAATAGTTTTATTAATAATAACAACTCTCGGTATATTTATTTTTTTCAATTAGAAACTTATTTTTAAGCATAAATAAGATAATGCTTGAGAATTTGCCAGTAAAAGCGTATACTTCGCTACCTCATTATTATGGGTGTAGTGTGAGAGGTGAGACTGCTTCTCAAAAGAACTGCAGCGAACTAAAAGCCTGACGAGGTTAATTCCATTAACATATTACGCCCTAGGCTTAAGCATAGAAATTTTGGAGAATTATTGACATGTCACGAGTATGCCAAGTAACAGGAAAAGGTCCTTTAGTGGGAAATAATCGTTCTCATGCGATGAATGCTACTAAACGTCGTTTTCTACCAAACCTTCAAACTCACCGTTTCTGGATTGAGAGTGAAAAACGTTTTGTAAAATTGCGTGTATCAGCTAAAGGTATGCGTACTATCGATAAAAAGGGTATTGATGCAGTTTTAGCTGAACTTCGTGCCCGTGGTGAAAAGTACTAATAAGGAAACCATATCATGGCTAAAGGTGTACGTGAAAAAATTAGATTAGTTTCTTCTGCTGGTACCGGTCATTTTTATACCACTAGCAAAAACAAAAGAACCATGCCTGAAAAAATGGAGATCAAAAAATATGATCCTGTTGTTCGTCAGCATGTTGTTTATAAAGAAGCTAAAATTAAATAGTTTTATCTAGCAATAAAAAACCCAGCTTAAGCTGGGTTTTTTTATATTTTGAATAATCTCACCATTAAATTTATTAAATTAGATGTATAAAAAAGCTTCATTTACCTGAAGCTTTTTAGAGTAAATTTCTATTTTAAATATTCTTGCTCATAGGCTCTTGCCTTTTTATCATCAAAGACATGTTCCCAACGCGCAATAACAATTGCCGCTAATGCGTTACCCACAACATTAACAACTGTTCTACCCATATCTAAAATTCGTTCAACCCCCATAATATAACCGATACCTTCAAGTGGAATACCAACACTACCAAGTGTTGCTGATAATACTAAAATTGAAGCGCCTGGCACTCCAGCAATTCCTTTTGATGCAATCATTAATGTTATTACAATGATAATTTGATCTAAGATACTTAAATCCATACCAAATAGCTGTGCTAAGAAGATGACCGTGATACTTTGGTATAATGTTGAACCATCAAGATTAAATGAATATCCAGTAGGAATAACAAAGCTTGTGATCGCTTTTGGTGCTCCATAGGCCTCCATCTTTTCAATGATTTTTGGTAATGCTGTTTCTGAACTTGCTGTAGAAAAAGCAATAACTAATTCTTCCTTCAATATTTTTAATAAGGTAAAGATATTGAACTTACATAGTTTACAAACTGCACCTAATATCAATAATGTAAAAATGATCATTGCAGAATATACAGTTAAAATCAGTTTTAATAGCGGTAGTAAAGAAGCAAAGCCATATTTAGCAACGGTTACGGTAATTAATGCAAATACACCAATTGGAGCATAACGCATAATCATATTGGTCACTTTAAACATAGTATCTGAAACTACTTTCAAGAAGAACACAAATGGTTCGCGTTGTTTATCTGGTAAAGACATTAAACCTAAACCAAAAAATACACAGAAGAAAATAACCGGTAAAACTGCACCATCAGTCATTGCTTTAAATATATTTGCTGGAATCATATCTAAGATCATGACAATCAAACCGTGAGGTTTGCCACTTAACTCTTCGGCTGCTTTAGTATATTTACTAATATCAGTTGTAGCCAAAGTTGAAGAGTCAATACCTGCACCCGGTGCAAAAACATTACCCCATAAAAGGCCTAATAAAATAGCAATTGTTGTAATGATTTCGAAATAAAGAATGGTTTTAAATCCTAATGTTCCTAAACGTTTAGATCCACCAATTCCAGCAATACCTAATGTCAGTGTACTAAGAATAATTGGTAAAACAATCATCTTAATTAAACGAATAAAGATATCACCTGCTGGTTGAAAAATATTAACAATTGAAAATTGGTAATATGAATGTAACGCATGATTAGGATCCGCTAGTTCATATAGAAAAGCACCAACAGCTACACCTAAAATCAAGGCAATTAATATTTGCCATGCAAGATTAGTTAAGATTTTTTTTATTAAGAAAGACATGTAATTCTATTCCTTATCACTGTTTTAGAAAATAAAAAAGGATTAGTCTGTGTGGCTAATCCTTTTTTATAATTAAAATTATTGCTCGGATTCTTGGGTTGAATCATTATTATCCTCACTCTGTGGCGATAGTTCCGATTCAACATCATCCTCTGTTTCAGCAATTCGCTGTAATCCGACAACCTTCTCATTTTCAGCTGTTCGAATCAACGTAACCCCTTGCGTGTTTCGTCCAACAACACTAACTTCTGATACTCGAGTTCGTACTAAGGTTCCGGCATCAGTAATCAGCATGATTTGGTCGGTTTCTTCAACCTGTACTGCACCAACTACAGCACCATTTCGCTCACTCACTTTAATAGAGATTACGCCTTTCGTTGCTCGTGATTTTGTTGGATATAACTCTTGTTCAGTACGTTTACCATAACCATTTCGAGTTGCGGTTAAAATTGCCCCATTACCACGAGGGACAATAAGTGAGACAACTTTATCATCACCTTCTAATTTAATACCTCGAACACCTGTTGCTGTTCTACCCATACAACGGACTTTATTGGCCGGGAATCGTACAACTTTACCATTGGCTGAGAATAACATAATATCTTCAGTATTGGAAATTTGCGAGACCTCATCACCATCGTCAAGCTCATCAACAATAACATCATCATTGAGTTCTTCATCATCAACAGCATCTGCTGTTTCGTTACTAGTTAAATCAACACCAATTAACTCATCATCATCACGTAAGTTAATAGCAATAATGCCACCACTTCTCGGACGACTAAATTCAATTAATGAAGTTTTCTTAACCGTACCTTGAGCTGTCGCCATAAACACACAATGCTCATCATCAAATTCACGAACAGGTAGAATCGCTGTAATACGTTCATCTGCTTCCAATGGTAATAAATTAATAATTGGACGACCACGGGAGCCTCGACTGGCTTCAGGTAATTGATAAACTTTCATCCAATATAATCTGCCACGACTTGAGAAACAAAGAATCGTGTCATGAGTATTTGCAACCAGTAGTTTTTCGACAAAATCTTCTTCTTTAATTTTCGTTGCCGACTTGCCCTTACCGCCCCGACGCTGAGCTTCATAATCAGATAACGGTTGGTATTTTACATAACCTTGATGAGAAAGCGTAACTACAACATCTTCTTGAGCAATAAGATCTTCAATATTGATATCCGCACTACTTGCTGTAATTTCAGTTCGTCTTGCATCTTGGAATTGATCGCGAACAGCTTCAAGCTCTTCGCGAATAACTTCCATTAGTCTTTCTGGACTCGCTAGAATATGTAACAAACCAGCAATTTGAACTAATAGTTCTTTATATTCATCAAGAATTTTTTCGTGTTCCAGTCCTGTTAAACGATGTAATCGAAGATCTAAAATTGCTTGGGCTTGAGCTTCAGAAAGATAATAATGGCCATCACGAATACCAAATTCAGGTGCTAAATCTTCAGGACGAGCGGCATCATTACCCGCTTTTTCAAGCATTGCCGCAACATTACCTAGTTGCCAAGCTTGCGATAATAATTTAGCTTTCGCTTCAGAAGGAGTCGCCGCAGCACGAATTAATTCAATAACAGGATCGATATTAGCCAATGCTATCGCTAAACCTTCCAACACATGCGCTCGTTCACGAGCTTTGCGAAGTTCATAGATAGTTCGACGCGTTACGACTTCACGGCGGTGAAGAACAAACGCCTCGATCATTTCTCGTAAGTTTAATAGTTTCGGTTGACCTTTATGTAAGGCAACCATATTAATCCCGAAAGAAACCTGTAGTTGAGTTAATGAGAAAAGATTATTTAAAACGACTTCGCCAACTGCATCACGTTTGATTTCAATAACAATGCGCATACCATCTTTATCTGATTCATCACGCAATGCTGAAATACCTTCAACTTTTTTGTCTTTAACTAGTTCAGCTATTTTTTCGATCAGTTTTTTCTTATTAACTTGATAAGGGATCTCATTAACAATGATCGTTTCACGACCACTATGATCATCTACTTCAATCGTCGCCTTTGAACGAATATAAATAATACCACGGCCAGTTCGATAAGCATTTTCAATACCTTTACGGCCATTAATTAAAGCAGCAGTAGGAAAATCTGGACCATGAATATATTCCATTAATCCATCAACAGAAATATTTTCATCCTCAATAAATGCTAAGCAACCATTGATAACTTCTGCTAGATTATGAGGAGGGATGTTGGTTGCCATACCAACAGCAATACCTGACGAACCATTAATTAATAAATTAGGAATGCGAGTTGGCAACACGTCAGGAATCATTTCTGATCCATCGTAGTTTGGTGAAAAATCTACTGTTTCTTTATCTAAATCAGTTAATAATGCACCGGCAAACTTTTGCATGCGAATTTCGGTATAACGCATTGCCGCCGCAGAGTCACCATCGACAGAACCAAAGTTTCCTTGGCCATCAACAAGCATATAACGTAATGAAAATGGTTGTGCCATACGAACAATGGTATCATAAACGGCTGAATCACCATGTGGATGATATTTACCGATTACGTCCCCAACAACACGAGCAGATTTTCGGTAAGGTTTATTCCAATCGTATCCAGCTTCATGCATTGCGAATAAAACCCGTCTGTGAACAGGTTTAAGTCCGTCGCGGACATCAGGTAAAGCTCGCCCAACAATAACAGACATCGCATAATCAAGATAAGAGGATTTTAATTCGTCTTCAATATTGACGGGGGTTATTTCTTTGGCTAGTTCGGTCATAACACCAGGTTCTCTTATTAACTTAAATCTTAAAATAGTTCATAATTATAGCATAAAAATCGCTATTAATGCAGAACAAAACTGTTTTTATTTCAACTTATTCTGTATGAATAAACAATGTATTTTCAATTAATTGGCTTAAGCAGTTTAAAATCATTGCATGCATTTCATAAGCCATCACCTTTTTATAAGATGGAATTCTAATTTCAATATCATTTTGCCCAAGTAATCCGATCACTTCTCCACCATCAAATGCAGTTAAGGCAACAATTTTCATATCTTTAATTACGGCTTCTTGAACAGCACGAATAATCGAACGGCTATTCCCTTCACAAGTTGAAATAACTAAGATATCACCTTGTTGACCTAAAGCTTGAATTTGTCGAGCATAAATTTCTTCGTGATTAGATATCGCACTTAACAATACATTATCAGAAACTAATGCAATAGCCGGAATACTCGGTCTTTCAATATCAAGACTGGTAATTAACCGAGAGGTAAAACTTTGTATATTTGCAGCAGCTGAGCCATTACCACATCCCATAATTTTATTACCATTAAGTAATCCTCCAACGATAATATTAGCCGCTTTTTCAATTGAAGAGCCTAGAGATTCAGCCATAACAATTTGAGTTTGAATACTTTCAGTAAAATAATTTTTTATTAAATCTTGCACGTTTTTCACCTGATCATTAAAACGCATTAATTATCCATTTTTGACTTTTTCCCGTTATGGCAAAAACATCAAACCTAAACTCTGTATCTTCAATATTTAAGTTATTATTTAACATCCAAAGTTGAGCTGCCTGTTTAATTTTGTTTTGCTTAGTGAGCGAAATAGTCATTTCAGCCTCGCCAAAGTTAGCATTTTTGCGATATCTAACTTCAACAAAAACCAAACAACTCTTATCTCGCATGACTAAATCAATTTCACCAATTTGATATAGACTATTTTTATCAAGCAACACCAGCCCTTGATTGGCTAAGAATTGGCAAGCAATATGTTCATAATGCTTGCCGATATCTTTATTTTTCGTTCTGTTCTGAGGACGATTGGGATGTAACATAGGCATATTGTTGCCATGCAAGAGATCGAGTCACTTCACATTGATTACTGGTTGATAATTTACCAGTCATTCCAGCTAAAAAATTAGGCTGATAAGAGTCTAATTGATTAAAGCGATTAGCCAATCGCCAAGCATCAATTCCCATAGCGTATAATCGAGTTAAAGAATAGTCTTTTTGAATATTGCTAGGAATCATTGCCGTTGTTTTTTCTGATGAATTAATAATCAACGGAATGTCAGAATATTCAGTTTGATTCATATCATAATTAAAGTCATTCGAAGCATTTGCCACATGACTTTTAGAACTTGAATAAAGCGCTATGGATGAAGAGCCATTACCGATTGTCTTTCCTGCTCCCATATCTAGCATTGGTTTTATCAAGGTTAATTCATCATAAGATGCATAAACATAAATTGCATCAAATCCAGAAGAAGAACCATTTGAGGACATTGAAGCCGAGCCATCATCATTATTAAATGCAATCGGACTACCGGTTAAACTTATACCGCTACTATGATTAATATTGGCACGTAGCGTATTTAAATTACCAACATATTGCACATAAGCTTGTGAACCATTAGAAATTTGCGACCATTGTTTAGCAAAACTTTGAGCTACTCTTCTGCCCAACTCATTTTGTGGTATAACTAACAATGGCTTTTGTTTGTTTTGTGCAAAAATATGATCAGCAGCATCCTTTGCTTCATCTTCAGGAGATAACGCAAAAAAGCACATTTTGTTAGCGGAAACAGTTCCATCATCAACTTTATTTAATGCTAACACAGGAATAGATGGCGCTAACTGCTTTATTTGGCTCACTTCAGACTTCAATAATGGACCAACGATTAAATCAACATTTTGCTCTTGCGCTTGCTGTATTAAATTATCCATTGGTACTGATGTTGTATCTAAAACAATAACATTTTGTTGTGGCTCTTGTGGATAAAACTTAGCCGCATCAACATATCCTTGACGAATAGTGTTACCAAATATTCGAGAAGACCCACTCAGTGGTAATAATAAAGCTACTTTTTTGGAATTTACATTATCAACAGCAAGCGTTTGTTCACCAGTTATAATAGCAACAATATCTTGTGCAGGATGATTAGGATATTTTGCAGCCCAATCTAAAATAGCTTGTTTTAGTTGATTTTTGCGATTGGTATTTTTTGCTTCAAGGACTTCTGGACTATCACCATCTTGAACAGGCGCTTTCTTATTATTACGTTGATATGTGTAACTTAAATCAATCCACCCTTTCAATGTTAAGTCATTTTCAGGTACAGAAATTTTACTTAGTTGATTTGACGATAATTTACTAAAAAAATTTCAGGTATTATTTAAGGTTTGTTTTTTTAATTTTTCTGGTGCAAATTTTTGTAAAGATAAGTAATCATACGCTTGCTCATTAAGTTTTTTAGATTTTCTATCTAAGGCTAATTTGATTGAATAATAACGATATGCTTGTGAATCATTTAGTTTTTCGATAGTTAATTGACTAAGATTAAATGGTTGTCCTTTTCTAATTGCTATTTCACCTTGAGATAACAATTGGTCTTTTTGTTGTTCTGCATTAAGATTAGCCGGTAGTTGAGATAATAATTTATTTGCTTGAGAAAGTTTATTCTCATTTATTAATGCTCTTATCGCCAATAACTGCCAATCGATTTTAGCACTTCCAGAGCTAGTATCTACCTGCGACAAATAATAATTGGAATCTTTAGTTTCATCATATTTAGCACTCTTTGATGAGTTAAGATGACATCCAACTAAAAGTGAAAATAATGCTAAAATAACAATAGCATAAAAGGATTGTTTTAATTTCATACACATTCTCTTATAATTTCTCATCCCCAAATTCGCTGTACATGTACAGTGACTTCTTCACGATCATGAAAAAGTTGCTTAGCCTGAATTTGTACATTTATTTGGTTGTTATTTAGTTCTTCTATTAGTAATTGTAAATTTTGTTTTACTTCTTCATAACGTTTTTTCATTGGTAGTTTGAGATTAAAAATTGCCTCTCGACACCAACCATTAATTAGCCATTTAGCTATTAACTCTGTTACTTTGGCTGGTTTTTCAACCATATCACACACCAGCCAATAAATATTATGCTTTTTAGGCATAAATTTAAAGCCATCTTCACGATAATGTTTAACTTGTCCTGTTTCCATTAATTTTTCATTCATAGGACCATTATCTATAGCATATACCATCATACTTCTTTTGACTAATTGATAAGTCCAACCGCCAGGACAAGCCCCTAAGTCAACAGCATTTAAACCACCTTTAAGTCGTTCATCCCATTCTTCATAAGGAATAAAAATATGAAAAGCTTCTTCCAATTTTAATGTTGAACGACTTGGTGCATCAGCTGGAAATTTTAACCTTGGTATTCCCATATAAAAAGGAGAATTATTTTGACTCAAGGAATAGCCAACATAACAACTATTATTATTGATAAATAATAAATGAATAACTGGTCGTGATGGATTTTGTACCTTCAACAAAATACGTTTGTTGCGTAATGCCTGACGAAGTGGAACAGTAAATTTGCGACAAAATCCTGCTAATTGCTTACCTTCATTAGTATCTGCAACTTCAACACGTAAATCACCAGCTTTATCAACAGTAGCCGATAAAACATTAATTATTGGCGTAATACGATCTTCAGTTGATAAATCAGCTAATAAATCACCAGCAACAAACATTTGCCTTGCAAAAATCAACGTTCGAAATGGAATTTGTTTAATTAATAATTCAGCTTGTTCGTCTTGGTAACACTCAAATATTACATAACCACTATTTTCTTTAACCTTGGCAAAACCAAATATTTCTTTTTGTGCGGCTCTATCCGTTATTTCTGCTGCACATTCTTTTTCAAACCCTGGTCGACAATACAAAATTATTTTGTTCAGTTTTTGCATATTCTTTCTTTCAATTATTTGAAAATGTTATAAAGTCATTAAATTAATCTGATTGGACTTTATTTGTATATAAAGGTGCCTCACCTTTAGGACGAGTTTTAAAGCGTCGATGTAACCACATATATTGTTCTGGTGCTTTTAATATTTCTTGTTCAATCGCTTTGTTCATAAAAGTAGCTGCTAGCACATCATCATCTATAGGATAGCCTTTAAGCTCAGGTGTAACGTAAACAGTATAGTGCCCATTCTTTTCTCGTTTAGGCGTGAAAGGAATAATTGCAGGCTGACTTAATTTGACTAAAATTCGAGTTCCAACGGTTGTTGCTGCTTTTTCTACCGCAAAGAGTGGCGCAAAAACACTATTTTTAGGACCATAATCATGATCTGGCGCATACCAAAGCAATTCACCATTCTTTAAGGCTCTTATCATGCCTTTAGTATTATAGCGATCTAACATATATTTATTCGATTTTAAACGCCCTTTTAATTGTACATAATCCATAACAGGGTTGTCGTTTGGTCGATAAACACCTACACCAGGATGACTCATACCTAAAATACGTGCACCGAGTTCTAGCGTTAAAAAGTGAATACCAATTAACAAAACACCTTGTCCAGACTGTTGTATCTGAGTGATATGTGAATCACCTTCAATTGAAGAGTGTTTTTTAAGTCTTTTGTCAGACCAGAACCATGCCATACCAGTTTCAAATATAGCAAGTCCTGTAGAAATAAAATTATCTCTTAATATTTTATCTCGTTCTTGTTCAGATTTTTCAGGAAAGCATAATTTTAAGTTTTGCCTTGCGGTCTCTTTACGCTTACCAATTAATTTCATCGAAAGTAATCCTAAACCTTTTCCTAATTGATAAATAACCGGATATGGCAGTAAAACGATCAAATATAAAATAGAAATGCCAAACCAGGTTAACCAATAGCGAGGATGTAATAATCGTTTTGTAAAAATAGGATGAATTTCTTGATTTTGACTCATATTAAGATTAAATAACCATTTAAACAAAGTTAGTCATTATATACCAATATCTTCTGTTATGCGGCAGAAAAATAAAATAATCAAAGATAACTAAAGTGCTTATCATGAAGTTGTTTGAAAAGATTACATAAAAAACACATATTAAGGATTAAATTAATTAATCCCTAATAATCAATTTCTACTTATAATTTAGAAAAAATATACCCTAAAATAGCGTTCCTCAAAATTTGTTAAGCTTTAAATTGCTACTGGCGCTTTTATTGCTGGATAAGGATCGTAATCAACAATTTCAAAATCTTCAAATTCATAATCAAAAATTGTAGGTGGTCTGCGTTTAATAACAAGTTTAGGCAAAGTTTTTGGCTCACGGCTTAATTGTAAATGTGTTTGTTCCATATGATTGGAATACAAATGGGTATCGCCACCTGTCCAAACAAAATCACCGACTTCTAAATCGCATTGTTGAGCAATCATATGAACTAATAACGAATAACTAGCAATATTAAATGGTAATCCTAAGAATACGTCACATGAACGTTGATAAAGTTGACATGACAGCTTACCTTGAGCGACATAAAATTGAAACAGAGCATGACATGGTGCTAACGCCATTTGATCAAGCTCACCAACATTCCATGCTGAAACTATCATTCTTCTAGAGTCTGGATCATTTTTAATTTGTTCGATTAGTTGCGAAATTTGATCTATTTGTCGACCATCCGCAGCACCCCAAGCGCGCCATTGTTTGCCATAAACAGGACCAAGATCACCATTTTCATCGGCCCATTCATCCCAAATCGTTACTTTATTATCTTTTAAATAATTAATATTAGTATCACCTTTAAGAAACCAAAGTAACTCATAGATAATTGAACGTAAATGACATTTTTTTGTAGTCACTAATGGAAAACCATCTTGCAAATTAAATCGCATTTGATGACCAAAGATAGATAGAGTCCCTGTACCAGTTCTATCCGATTTAGCCGTTCCTTCGTTTAAAATTTTTTGCATTAGTGATAAATACTGTTTCATTTTTTAATAGCCTTATTGTTAAATCTATATGCATATAAAAGCATCAAGATACCACCAATGATCATAGGGAGACAGAGAATTTGTCCCATACTGATTATATTTAAAAATAATCCTAATTGTTCATCGGGTTGTCTAAAGAACTCAATTATAAACCTAAATATGCCATAACAAACTAAAAACAGTCCTGAGGCTGCACCAACTGGACGAGGTTTGCGAATAAATAAATTTAAAATAATAAATAATACTATACCTTCAAATACCATCTCATAAAGTTGTGAAGGGTGACGAGGCAAAACGCCGTTTAATTGGCTGTATAAAGAAAACCATTCTGGATTTGCTTGGACAAACATAAAATCAGCATGTGATGAAGTAGGAAATAACATACCGATTGAAGAGTTAGTTACTCGGCCCCACAATTCACCGTTAATAAAATTACCAAATCGGCCAAACATTAAACCGAGTGGTACTAATGGAGCCACAAAATCAGCTACTTGCATAAAGGTCTTTTGTGTTTTTTTAGCAAAGATAGCAATAACACAAATGGCACCAATCAAACCGCCATGGAAAGACATCCCCCCTTCCCAAACTCTGAATAGAATAGTAGGCTCTTCAAGAAATGCATCAAAATTATAAAATAATACATAACCTAAACGTCCGCCAATAAAGAGGCCCAAAAACCCCCAGAATAATAAGTTTTCAACTTGTTGTGATGTCCAATTGCTATTGGGTTTATTAGCACGACGTTTAGCTAAAAACAAGGCGCCAAGCACACCAAATAGGTACATGGCACCATACCAATGTAATGAAATAGGGCCGATTGAGAAAGCTATTGGATTAAAATTGGGAAATAGTAAAAATTGATTCATTTTTTAACACGCTGTTTATTTTTTCGTTTGTGAGCAAAGAAGTTAAACCGTTTTTTCTTAGAAAGATTTGTTACAGGTTCTTCTACTTCAAATTGTATAGTAAATGCAGGCAAAGAAAACTCCTTCATTGCTTTGCGATATACATCACGCTTAAAAGCAATAACCTGTCGTATAGGATACCAATAACTTACCCACTTCCAATCATCAAACTCAGGAGTTGAAGACATATTCAAATTAATCACTGAAGTATCAGAAATCAATTCTAATAAAAACCACTTTTGTTTCTGACCAATACATACCGGCTGATTATCCCAACGAATCATGCGTTTTGGTAATTTATACCTTAGCCAACCATTGGTCACCGATAATATTTTAACATCTTTAGGTAGTAATCCTACTTCTTCATTTAGTTCACGAAACATTGCCTGTTCTGGCGTTTCATTAAGTTTTATTCCGCCCTGAGGAAATTGCCAAGAGTTTTGTCCATAACGCCGAGCCCAAAGCACTTGACCATACCTGTTACAAATAACTATTCCTACATTTGGACGGTAGCCATCATTATCGATCACTGACTACCTCAAAAATTTATTTTTTATATTGTTAAATTGTTTCACACATACAACAATAAATAAATAGGAAAATGACACTAATAGAGTAAATATAATATTATACAGCGGATTTTGGTGATAATTTAATAATCGTTATAATATTAATTATCGCAAAGGTAACCTCTATAGCTAAACTACCTAAAGAGCCTATCCATAAGCTATATATTATCCATAAAATACTACTTAACAATATCAGTAATCGCATCTTTTGTTGTTCAAATCTAAATAATGCAATTGTTACTAATGTAGTACCAATAACTGAGAAATAATGTATACATTGTCGCCAATCAGGCGTTGTGAAAAAGTAAAATATCCACATCAATCCTATAAAAAACATCATGGCTAAAAAATTCTTGGTATAAGTTGATGTGATGTTTCTAAAAATATTTACTATATTAAGTATAGCCGCAGGATAGGATTCTGGTCCTAATAAATAAAAATGCACAGTCATAATAATATTAACAATGGTTAATTGCCATCGAAAAGCATTATCATTACGTTGTAAAAAAGCACTAACTCCAACAAGATAACCTAAAATACCAATTAATTGCGGAATTGTTGTGTATTTTTCAATAAAATCAGAGCTAAAAAACTGGTATAAAAAGTTTAGATTATCCACTGTTTACTCCTTAGACAAATGGCTCTGATAAATAACTAACAAAAAATACATTGATCCTAGAACGCAAAAAAGCCCAGCATCGCTGCTGGGCTCGTATATTTAAAAGTCTGGCGGCACCCTACTCTCACATGGGTAATACCCACACTACCATCGGCACTACGGCGTTTCACTTCTGAGTTCGGCATGGGGTCAGGTGGGACCACCGCGCTATTACCGCCAGACATATTCTGTCTTCTCTTATCTCTATTGCTGTGCATTATCTCATATCCACAACAATCACTCAATCCGGAACAAACTGTTCGATTATCTATTAATCTATCTCTACCTTCGCGTACCCAAAACAACTCCGAGTTGTAAGGTTAAGACTCTCGGTTCATTAGTATCAGTTAGCTCAATGTATCACTACACTTACACACCTGACCTATCTACGTCTTAGTCTCAAACGGACCTTACTGATTCTCATCAGGGAAAACTCATCTCAAGGCTAGTTTCGTACTTAGATGCTTTCAGCACTTATCTATTCCGCACGTAGCTACCGGGCAATGCAATTGGCATCACAACCCGAACACCAGCGGTGCGTTCACTTCGGTCCTCTCGTACTAGAAGCAAACCCTCTCAATTTTCCTACGCCCATGGCAGATAGGGACCGAACTGTCTCACGACGTTCTAAACCCAGCTCGCGTACCACTTTAAACGGCGAACAGCCGTACCCTTGGGACCTACTTCAGCCCCAGGATGTGATGAGCCGACATCGAGGTGCCAAACACCGCCGTCGATATGAACTCTTGGGCGGTATCAGCCTGTTATCCCCGGAGTACCTTTTATCCGTTGAGCGATGGCCCTTCCATTCAGAACCACCGGATCACTATGACCTACTTTCGTACCTGCTCGAGCCGTCACTCTCGCAGTCAAGCTAGCTTTTGCCATTGCACTAACCTCCTGATGTCCGACCAGGATTAGCTAACCTTCGTGCTCCTCCGTTACTCTTTGGGAGGAGACCGCCCCAGTCAAACTACCCACCAGACAGTGTCCCTTACCTCGATTCAGAAGTATAGGTTAGAACATCAAACATTAAAGGGTGGTATTTCAAGGTCGACTCCATGCATACTGGCGTACACACTTCTTAGTCTCCCACCTATCCTACACATTAAGGCTCAATGTTCACTGTCAAGCTATAGTAAAGGTTCACGGGGTCTTTCCGTCTTGCCACGGGTACACCGCATCTTCACGGCAATTTCAATTTCACTGAGTCTCGGGTGGAGACAGCCTGGCCATCATTACGCCATTCGTGCAGGTCGGAACTTACCCGACAAGGAATTTCGCTACCTTAGGACCGTTATAGTTACGGCCGCCGTTTACTGGGGCTTCGATCAAGAGCTTCTGCTTACGCATAACCCCATCAATTAACCTTCCAGCACCGGGCAGGCGTCACACCGTATACGTCCACTTTCGTGTTTGCACAGTGCTGTGTTTTTATTAAACAGTTGCAGCCAGCTGGTATCTTCGACTGATTTCACCTCCATCCGCATGGGACTTCAATTACCATCAGCGTGCCTTCTCCCGAAGTTACGGCACCATTTTGCCTAGTTCCTTCACCCGAGTTCTCTCAAGCGCCTTAGTATTCTCTACCTGACCACCTGTGTCGGTTTCGGGTACGATTGACTATAACCTGAAGCTTAGAGGATTTTCCTGGAAGCAGGGCATCAATTACTTCAGCACCTTAGTGCCTCGTCATCACGCCTCAGAGTATCAGTGACCGGATTTGCCTAATCACACCCCTACACGCTTAACCCACCATCCAATAGGTGGTAAACCTAGCCTTCTTCGTCCCCCCATCGCAGTTATAGCCAGTACGGGAATATTAACCCGTTTCCCATCAGATACGCCCTTCGGCCTCTCCTTAGGGGTCGACTCACCCTGCCCCGATTAACGTTGGACAGGAACCCTTGGTCTTCCGGCGAGCGGGCTTTTCACCCGCTTTATCGTTACTTATGTCAGCATTCGCACTTCTGATACCTCCAGCATACCTCACAATACACCTTCTACGGCTTACAGAACGCTCCCCTACCCAACGTATCTAAATACGCTGCCGCAGCTTCGGTGCATAGTTTTAGCCCCGTTACATCTTCCGCGCAGGCCGACTCGACTAGTGAGCTATTACGCTTTCTTTAAATGATGGCTGCTTCTAAGCCAACATCCTAGCTGTCTAAGCCTTCCCACTTCGTTTCCCACTTAACTATGACTTTGGGACCTTAGCTGGCGGTCTGGGTTGTTTCCCTCTTCACGACGAACGTTAGCACCCGCCGTGTGTCTCCCATGATTAAACTTGTCAGTATTCGGAGTTTGCATCGGGTTGGTAAGCCGGGATGGCCCCCTAGCCGAAACAGTGCTCTACCCCCAACAGTTACTCATGAGGCGCTACCTAAATAGCTTTCGGGGAGAACCAGCTATCTCCCGGTTTGATTGGCCTTTCACCCCCAGCCACAGGTCATCCGCTAATTTTTCAACATTAGTCGGTTCGGTCCTCCAGTTAGTGTTAACCAACCTTCAACCTGCCCATGGCTAGATCACCGGGTTTCGGGTCTATACCCTGCAACTTAACGCACAGTTAATACTCGGTTTCCCTTCGGCTCCCCTATTCGGTTAACCTTGCTACAGAATATAAGTCGCTGACCCATTATACAAAAGGTACGCAGTCACTATTACCTAATGGTAAAGCTCCCACTGATTGTACGTACACGGTTTCAGGGTCTATTTCACTCCCCTCCCGGGGTTCTTTTCGCCTTTCCCTCACGGTACTGGTTCACTATCGGTCAATCAGGAGTATTTAGCCTTGGAGGATGGTCCCCCCATCTTCAGACAGGATATCACGTGTCCCGCCCTACTCTATAAGCTTCCACACAATGCATCTTCGTGTACGGGACTTTCACCCTCTATCGTGCGACTTTCCAGACGCTTCCACTAACACATTATGCTACCCGCTTGGGCTCCTCCCCTTTCGCTCGCCGCTACTTAGGGAATCTCGGTTGATTTCTTTTCCTCGGGGTACTTAGATGTTTCAGTTCTCCCGGTTCGCCTCATCTGACTATGGATTCATCAGATGATAGTGTAGTCACCTACACTGGGTTTCCCCATTCGGACATCAACGGCTATAGCGCCTTTTATCGGCTCACCGTCGCTTTTCGCAGATTAACACGTCCTTCATCGCCTCTGATTGCCTAGGCATCCACCGTGTACGCTTAATTTCTTAACCTTACAACTCACAGTTGTCTTGGTTTCAATTACGCTTTTTTCTCTTTCTTATCTCAATCCAACATATTCTCATACATCAGCTTGCCATAAAAACGAGAACTCGTTTCTTTCAGCTTGTTCCTAATTGTTAAAGAGCTTTATCTTTCTATTCATTCGAATATCAAATAAATACAAACATAATTTTTTATAGATAAAAGAGATTTCTTTAATGGTGGAGCTAAGCGGGATCGAACCGCTGGCCTCCTGCGTGCAAGGCAGGCGCTCTCCCAGCTGAGCTATAGCCCCATTGTCTCACTTCATCAACCAATCAAGCTAACCATCAGCTTAAGCAGTCGAATTGGTGGGTCTGAGTGGACTTGAACCACCGACCTCACCCTTATCAGGGGTGCGCTCTAACCACCTGAGCTACAGACCCAATAAAGTGACTCTTTCTAAACAAACAATCTGTGTGAACACTTACGAGCGCTTCGTAAGGAGGTGATCCAACCGCAGGTTCCCCTACGGTTACCTTGTTACGACTTCACCCCAGTCATGGACCACACCGTGGTAAACGCCCCCCTTGCGGTTAAGCTATCTACTTCTGGTGCAACCCACTCCCATGGTGTGACGGGCGGTGTGTACAAGGCCCGGGAACGTATTCACCGTGACATTCTGATTCACGATTACTAGCGATTCCGACTTCATGGAGTCGAGTTGCAGACTCCAATCCGGACTTAGACGTACTTTATGAGGTCCGCTTGCTCTCGCGAGGTCGCCTCCCTTTGTATACGCCATTGTAGCACGTGTGTAGCCCTGGTCGTAAGGGCCATGATGACTTGACGTCGTCCCCACCTTCCTCCGCTTTATCAACGGCAGTCTCCTTTGAGTTCCCGACCTAATCGCTGGCAACAAAGGATAAGGGTTGCGCTCGTTGCGGGACTTAACCCAACATTTCACAACACGAGCTGACGACAGCCATGCAGCACCTGTCTCACAGTTCCCGAAGGCACTCTCGCATCTCTGCAAGATTCTGTGGATGTCAAGACCAGGTAAGGTTCTTCGCGTTGCATCGAATTAAACCACATGCTCCACCGCTTGTGCGGGCCCCCGTCAATTCATTTGAGTTTTAACCTTGCGGCCGTACTCCCCAGGCGGTCGATTTATCGCGTTAGCTTCGGAGCCCATCACTCAGGGCAACAAACTCCAAATCGACATCGTTTACAGCGTGGACTACCAGGGTATCTAATCCTGTTTGCTCCCCACGCTTTCGCATCTCAGCGTCAGTATCTGTCCAGAAGGCCGCCTTCGCCACCGGTATTCCTCCACATCTCTACGCATTTCACCGCTACACGTGGAATTCTACCTTCCTCTACAATAC
This sequence comes from Gilliamella apis, assembly GCF_030758615.1. Classification (NCBI taxonomy): domain Bacteria; kingdom Pseudomonadati; phylum Pseudomonadota; class Gammaproteobacteria; order Orbales; family Orbaceae; genus Gilliamella; species Gilliamella apis. The sequence goes on along the minus strand of NZ_CP132381.1, from coordinate 615,371 downwards.
TCTAGTTAACCAGTTTTAAGTGCAATTCCTAGGTTGAGCCCAGGGCTTTCACACCTAACTTAATTATCCGCCTACATGCCCTTTACGCCCAGTCATTCCGATTAACGCTCGCACCCTCCGTATTACCGCGGCTGCTGGCACGGAGTTAGCCGGTGCTTCTTCTGTAATTAACGTCAATTGATGCACCTATTAGATACACCACCTTCCTCATTACCGAAAGTACTTTACAACCCGAAGGCCTTCTTCATACACGCGGCATGGCTGCATCAGGGTTTCCCCCATTGTGCAATATTCCCCACTGCTGCCTCCCGTAGGAGTCTGGACCGTGTCTCAGTTCCAGTGTGGCTGGTCATCCTCTCAGACCAGCTAGAGATCGTCGCCTTGGTAAGCCTTTACCCTACCAACTAGCTAATCCCATATGGGTTCATCAAATGGCGCATGGCCCGAAGGTCCCATGCTTTGGTCTCTCAACATTATGCGGTATTAGCAGTCGTTTCCAACTGTTGTCCCCCTCCATTCGGCAGATCCCCATACTTTACTCACCCGTCCGCCACTCGTCATCAAGTGCAAGCACTCATGTTACCGTTCGACTTGCATGTGTTAAGCCTGCCGCCAGCGTTCAATCTGAGCCATGATCAAACTCTTCAATTTAAAGTTTGATGCTCAATAACTGTCTCTGACATTATTCAAATGAATCTTCAGTGTCACTTATCAAGACTTAATTTTTTTCAGTCCGTAGACTTTTAATTTTTCGTCTCGCAAGTGCCCACACAGATTGTCTGTTTCTTCTTTTTAAAGAGCTGACAGCTTTTTAATTTACTTCACAATTTCTTGTTTCAGTTTGCTGTCTCAAGGGCTGCGTATACTACGCTACACCTTTTCATTCGTCAAGATCTTTTTTTAAAATTTTTGATCTTGCTCACTAACACTGGTTTTGTCTGCTTGTCGCTGACGCCGTGTCAGTGGATGCGCATTATAGGCACTTCATTTTTTTTGGCAAGTGAAAAATTGCAATTATTTATTTGTTCGAATAAGCTTTAATCAGCATGAACGCTAATACAATGATATTTATTAAGATTATATTCAGTGAATTTTTTAGTTAATTTTTCAACCTGCTGATTATGTAATGTACTTATCACAATATTATCTAGAGTGGATAGTTCGCTTAAACTATTTAGATCATACTGATCATTAAGCAATGTATTGACTCTTGAAGCAATTGCATATCCTGAATCGATGAAAGTTGTATTAGGAAAAAGTATTTTTAACTCATCTTTAATAAATGGATAATGAGTGCAGCCAAGCACAATAGTATCGGGGATAGTAGATAAATTAAGCCATGGCTGCAATAATGTTTCAAGTTGCTGCATATCAACAGCAATCCCTTGTAGCTTATTTTCAGCGATATGAGCTAATTCTGATAAACCAAGTAACTTTACACTACAATCTGGCGCAAATTCTTGGATCAAATTATTTGTATATGCCCGTTGTATTGTTGCCTTTGTTGCCAATAAACCTATGCATTTATTTTTAGTAACTTTGCTGGCAGGCTTAATTGCAGGTACAACACCAACAATTGGAAAGGTAAAGTTTGTTCGTAAACTGGGTAAACAAATAGTGCTAGCGGTATTACATGCAATGACTGCTAAATCAATAGAGTATGATTGTAAAATGGTAGCAATGATACGATTCACTCTAGTGATTAAATATTCAGATGATTTATCACCATAGGGAAAACCTTCATTATCAAAAGCATAAATATAATGTAGATTCGGTATTTTATTATAGATTTCATTATAAATAGATAATCCACCGATACCCGAATCAAAAACTAATACTGTGGGAGATTGTTTTACAATATTCATATATAGTTAATGAAGGTTAAAAAAATAAACGAGCCATATCCTAAATTGATTAAAATTTTATGCAAGTAATTTTGTTTGCGGTAATGCTGGCTTTTTTTAGAATAAATCATTAAAATGGACGTCTAGATGGTAAAACTGCTAAACATAAGCATCTTTCATAGTTATTTTATATTTAGAGAATTGCACTAAATAAGTTAAAGAAGGTAAAACATGTCAGAATTTCTATTTACTTCAGAATCTGTATCAGAAGGTCATCCAGATAAAATAGCCGATCAAATATCTGATGCAGTATTAGATGCTATTTTAGAACAAGATCCTAAAGCACGAGTTGCTTGCGAAACTTACGTAAAAACCGGTATGGCATTAGTCGGTGGAGAAATTACAACTTCGGCTTGGGTTGATATTGAAGAATTAACCAGAAAAACCATTAATGATATTGGTTATACTAGTTCAGAAATGGGCTTTGATGCCAATTCTTGTGCAGTTCTCAATGCAATTGGTAAGCAATCGCCGGATATTAACCAAGGTGTTGATCGTAAAAATCCACTGGAACAAGGTGCTGGTGACCAAGGTATTATGTTTGGCTATGCTACCAATGAAATGCCTAACTTAATGCCAGCAGCAATTAGTTATGCTCATGATCTTATGCGTCGTCAAGCTGAAGTAAGAAAAAATGGTTGTCTCCCATGGTTAAGACCTGATGCCAAAAGCCAAGTCACATTAATTTACCAAGATGGAAAAATTCAAGGCGTTGATACTATAGTTTTATCGACCCAACATTCAGAAGACATTGAACAAAAAGCGTTGCATGAAGCGGTAATGGAAGAGATCATTAAACCAACCCTACCAAGCGAGTGGTTAACTTCAAGAACAAAATATTTTATCAATCCTACTGGACGTTTTGTTATTGGTGGTCCTATGGGAGATTGTGGTTTAACTGGTCGAAAAATTATTGTTGATACTTATGGTGGTGCCGCACGACATGGTGGTGGAGCATTTTCAGGGAAAGATCCTTCAAAAGTGGATCGTTCAGCAGCTTACGCTGCAAGATATGTTGCCAAAAATATTGTAGCCGCAGGACTTGCTGATAAATGTGAATTACAAATTTCTTACGCTATCGGTGTTGCTCACCCAACTTCTATTTATGTTAATACTTTTGGCACTGAAAAAATTGCTCAAGATAAAATTATATCATTAATAAAAGAATTTTTTGATTTACGTCCTTATGGATTAATTCAAATGCTTGATCTTATCCAGCCAATTTATCAAAAAACAGCAAGCTATGGCCATTTTGGTCGAGATATCTTCCCATGGGAAAAAACCGATAAGGCAGCTATTCTTCGCGATGCAGCAGGATTATAAACGCGTACCAATTTATCTCCAAAATCAAGTATTGGCTTGTTTAAGAACACACTTAATTCAAGCCAATCAAATATTAACAACCAATTATAAAGAGCCTAAAATCAGTTACAAACCAAAAGGAACTATTGCTGGCTGCGCATTATTAACCCGTTGGGAAATACAACTTAATAGCACAATGCTCTATGAGAATAGGGAAGATTTTATTAATGAAGTTGTGCCTCATGAATTAGCTCATCTCATTACTTTTCAATATTTTGGTAAAGTAAAACCACATGGCAAAGAATGGCAATATGTCATGTCTGAAATAATGAAAAAAGAACCAAAAGTGACCCATAATTTCAAAATTAAACGCAACGAATATATATATTTTTGTGACTGCCAAGAGCATTATTTATCACCAATACGACATAAAAAAATTATAAATAATAAAACTAGTTATCAATGTCGTAAATGCGGTACTATACTAAAACTTAAAAACATTAGTTAATTTTAAAATAAATTATGCCTAATTTTGATACCCACTTTTACAAAAGTTCTATATTTATTGTACTCTTAAGCTTTTTTTTATATATCGTAGGTAACTTTTGTCTGCCATTATATGGCAAACTAACCGTAAGTTTAGTCGAACATCTCCAGTCATTATTTTTATTATTTATGTGCGGTTATAGCTATTTTTATGCGAAAAGTGTTAAAAATCATTCAAACCTGTATAAATTTTGGATTTGGACAATATTTTGGTGGTTTATGCTGTTTGGTAGAGGTATCAGCTGGGGACGAGATTTTTTCCCAGATGTTCCTCGTTTTTATTATAAAATTATTGCTGGTATTATCATGGCAATTCCATTACTAACTACATTTTTGCCAACTATTCGCCAAGAAATAATTCGTCGATATAAATATGAAACAATTCCGGTCTGGCATCTATTTTTCGCCTTTTTATTCTTAGGTATCGCCGATACTGCTGAACACCGTCGTTTAGGTTACCAATTTTTGGTGTTAGATCCACAGCGCAAAGATTTAATTGAGGAGTTAATGGAAATACCCTGCCTGTTAAGTCTAGCTTTAACTACTTTTTATATGCAAAAAAATGAAAAAAAGAGGTTAAATAAGTCATGTTAAGCTATCGTCATAGCTATCACGCAGGCAATCATGCCGATGTTTTAAAACATATTGTATTAACATTATGTATTAACTCATTAAAAGAAAAAGAAAAACCATTTTTATACTTAGATACTCATTCGGGAGCTGGTCGTTATTTACTACAAAGTGAACATTCTGAAAAAACAGGGGAATATTTATCTGGTATCAATTTAATTTGGCAACAATCCGAAACACCTGAATTACTTAATACTTATTTATCGGTTTTAAAACGTTATAACCCTTTCGATAATTTAAAATATTATTTAGGCTCCCCTTTAATAGCTAAACAATTACTAAGAGAACAAGACAAAATCAATCTTACAGAACTTCATCCTACAGATTATCCATTATTGCGACAAGAATTCAGTAAAGATAAACGGGCCCGAGTTTTAAGAGAAGATGGATTTTCACAATTAAAATCAAAACTACCTCCCGAATCTCGTCGAGGAATTGTTTTGATTGATCCTTCATATGAAATAAAAGATGATTATCAAAAAATCCCTAAAGCATTATTAGAAGCATATAAACGTTTCGCAACTGGCATTTATTTAATTTGGTATCCGGTTGTTTCTCGAACTCAAACGCAAAAGATGATAGATGAAATAGTTAACTTAGGTATTAAGAAAATTTCTCAATTTGAATTTGCAATCAAACCAGATAATAACCAGAAAGGTATGACGGCTTCAGGTATGATCGTTATTAATCCGCCATGGAAATTACAGCAACAAATGCAAACCATTATGCCGTGGTTGAAAAACACCCTTGATACAGAAAAAACAGGGAATTATCTTATTAAGGAATTAGTTCCAGAATGATTTCTAATGGTTATAGATCAAAAATGCGAGAATCTCTCGCATTTTTTATAAATAATATTTAAACAACAACTAAACATTTAAAATTAAGGAAAGAAATGACAAGCAAACAGATAAATCCATAAAATTACAGTTAGAAGCAGGGAAAGAAAAACTGCTGCCGAACCATAATCCTTTGCCCGCCCTGATAATTCATGACGCTCTGTACCAATTCGATCAACAACACATTCAATAGCACTATTGAGTAACTCAACAATCATCACAACGCCAATTGATCCCAATAATAAAATGCGCTCATAAATTGAAAAATCAATTAGCATTACCGTTACATAAGCAATAACTAACAAAATTAATTCTTGTCTAAATGCTGTTTCATATTTTATTGCTGACTTAAATCCTTTTAAAGAATATTTTGTCGCATTAATAATACGTTGCAATCCAGTCGATTTTTCCATCTTTATATTCCAAATTCTAAATTATCGCACATAACCATAGTTCATAAGACGTTGAAATCTTCTTTCAAGCAGTTCAGGTAATGTTAAACCTTGTAATTCATCCAGATCAGCTAATAATTGTTTTTTAAGTGAATTAGCAATAGTTGTATAATCACGATGAGCACCACCAAGAGGCTCAGGTACGACAGAATCGATCAGATTCAATTTTATCAATTTGTCAGCTGTCATATTCATTGCTTCTGCTGCTACTGGCGCTTTATCAGCACTTTTCCATAAAATTGATGCACATCCTTCCGGAGAAATAACGGAGTAAGTACTATACTGTAGCATATTGACTTTATCTGCGACACCAATTGCAAGTGCTCCTCCCGAGCCACCTTCACCAATGACAGTACAAATTGTTGGTACATTTAATCGTGACATCTCACGCAGGTTACGCGCAATTGCTTCTGCTTGTCCTCTTTCTTCTGCACCAATTCCAGGATAAGCTCCTGGCGTATCAATAAATGTAATAATTGGTAACTTAAACCGCTCAGCCAGTTGCATTAATCTCAATGCTTTACGATAACCTTCTGGAGCTGGCATACCAAAGTTACGATAGATTTTCTGTTTAGTTTCACGACCTTTTTGATGGCCAATCACCATAACAGGGCGATCATCTATACGCGCTATACCACCAACAATTGCCTTATCATCAGCATAGGCTCTATCTCCAGCTAACTCATCAAAATCAGTAAAAATTTCATTGATATAGTCTAATGTGTAAGGACGATTAGGGTGCCTAGCTAACTGAGCCACATCCCAAGGCGATAGATTAGAAAATATTTTTTTAGTCAATTCACGACTTTTCTGATTTAATTGCTTAATTTCTTTATCTAAATTAATATCTAATTCAACTTGTTGCGAATCAATATTCTTTAAGGAATTAATTTTTGCTTCTAATTCCGCTATCGGCTTTTCAAATTCCAAAAAATTGTTCATAACGCTTGTGATTGCCTCTTGTATTATTTGTATTTTATAAAAAATACGTCACTAAATTTAGTATACAGACTATTTATTAAAATAAAATTAAATCAATTTTACTATGTAATTGTCATTGAAGTCATCAATATTTATTATTAATACACTTAAACAGGTTAAATAGCACCTTTAATGTTTATTTAAATCTTTACATCTAAATAGCCCAGATTTTTTATTACTTATTCGATTAATATAACTTAATTAATCAAATTCAAAATTCACACGTTCATTACCTAGTAAGGTTTTTAGTTCTATTATTAATGCATCTTCAGGTACTATACGCCAAGTGGTACCAAATTGCAGGCGTACGATGGAGTCTTCTCTTTGATAATATAAATTAACAGGCACACTACCATGTCGATAAGGTTCTATAATTTGTTGAAGCCTTTGTAGGATTGTCCGATTAACCTCAATATCAGTTAATGTAATAGCTAACCCCTTAACATATTTAGCCCGAGCATCTTTTAAGTCAACAATGTCTCGCACAGATAATTTAAAGCCACCATTGAAATCATCATGACTTACTTGACCAGAAACAATTAAAATTTTATCTTTTACAAGTAAATGCCCAAATTTATCTAATGCTTCAGAGAAAAGCATGCCATCAATTCGTCCTGACCTATCATCTAAAGTGAATAATCCAATTTTATTACCTTTTTTGGTAATCCGAACTCGGGCATCAACAACTATACCGGCAAAAGTAGCCATTTTTCCCCATCCAGTAGGTGCTGCCTCACTAATACGAACACCTCCAGAATATCGATTGAGTTCTTTTAAATATTGGGTAACCGGATGTCCGGTTAAATAAAGTCCTAATGCTTCACGTTCACCATCAAGTAAAACTTGTGCTGGTAATTCAGGTACAGCGGCATATGCGTGCTCAACTTGTTCTGGCTCTTCAGCAAGGACGCCAAACATATCTTCTTGACCAATATTCTGCGCTTTAGCATATTGATCTGCCGCTTGCATGGCATCATTGATACTATGTAAAATAGCCGCTCTATGTGGTCCTAGTTTATCAAAAGCACCAGCCATAGTTAATTTTTCTAACACTCGACGATTAATTTTTTTCATATCCGTTCGAGCACAAAGCTCGAAGATATTTTTAAAATAACCACCGCTATTACGAGCTTCAACAATAGCTTCTATTGGGCCTTCCCCTACTCCCTTTATAGCACCAATACCGTAAACAATTTCACCTTTATCATTCACATGAAAATGGTAAAGACCACTATTAATATCAGGAGGATTAACTTGCAACCCCATTCGTAGACATTCGTCAACTAAACCAACAATTTTATCAGTATTGTCCATATCAGCAGTCATTACTGCAGCCATAAATTCAGCCGGATAATGTGTCTTTAACCATAAAGTCTGATAGGAAACAAGTGCATAAGCAGCAGAGTGAGATTTATTAAAGCCATAACCAGCAAATTTTTCAACCAGATCAAAAATATGCATTGAAAGTTCACCATCAACGCCTTGCTTTTCCGCACCTTCTTTAAAAACAGAACGCTGCTTAGCCATCTCTTCTGGTTTTTTCTTACCCATCGCTCGTCGTAACAAGTCTGCGCCACCTAGAGTATAACCAGATAGTGTTTGGGCAATTTGCATAACTTGTTCTTGATATAAAATTATGCCATAAGTTGGTTCTAATATTGGTTTAAGAGATTCATGTTGGTGATTGATATCTGGATAAGATACTTCTTCTCGTCCATGCTTACGGTCAATAAAATTATCCACCATCCCTGACTGTAACGGCCCCGGTCGAAATAAAGCAACTAAAGCGATCATATCTTCAAAACAGTCGGGCTTTAACCGCCTGATTAAATCTTTCATACCACGCGATTCCAATTGGAAGACCGCAGTTGTTTCAGCCTTTAATAATAATTGGAAAGATTCTTCATCATCTAATGGAATACGAGTAATATCAACTGTTGGCTTACCATCCCTTAACTGGCGCTCATTAATCATTTTAATCGCCCAGTCAATAATGGTTAAGGTGCGTAATCCTAAGAAGTCAAATTTAACCAGTCCTGCATATTCAACATCATTTTTATCAAATTGAGTTACAGGATGGAGCCCCTCGGGATCACAATAAATAGGAGAAAAATCAGTAATCTTAGTTGGTGATATTACGACACCTCCAGCATGTTTACCCGCATTTCGAGTAACACCTTCCAACTGTCTTGCGATATCAATAAGAGACTTAACTTCTTCATTATTATCATAAAGCTCTTGCAATTGTGGTTCAGCTTCAAATGCTTTAGCTAAGGTCATACCAGGATCAAGAGGAATTAATTTTGATATACGATCAACAAATCCATAAGGATGGCCAAGTACTCGCCCTACATCACGAATAACCGCTTTAGCAGCCATAGTACCAAAGGTAATAATCTGAGATACCGCATCCCGACCATACATATCAGCAACGTGATCAATAACCATATCACGCTTTTCCATACAAAAGTCGACATCAAAATCCGGCATAGAAACCCGTTCTGGATTCAAAAAACGTTCAAACAGTAAATCAAATGCTAATGGATCTAAATCAGTTATTTTTAAAGCATACGCAACCAGTGATCCTGCCCCTGAACCACGTCCAGGACCAACGGGAATATCGTTATCTTTCGACCATTGAATAAATTCCATTACGATCAAAAAGTAACCCGGAAACCCCATCTGATTTATTACGTTTAATTCTGTTTCTAATCGCTCATCATATTGTGAACGTTTTTGTTTTCGTTCTTCCGGATCAGGAAAAAGAAATTCTAATCTCTCCTCTAAACCTTCTCGAGATTTATGTACCAAAAAATCTTCCGTCGACATATCACCAGTAGGAAATTGCGGTAGGAAATATTCACCAAGCCTTATAGTAACATTACATCGCTTAGCTATTTCTACGCTGTTTTCTAATGCCTCTGGAATATCTGAAAATAAATCACACATCTCTTGTTCAGTACGCAAATACTGTTCAGCAGAATAATTTTTCGGTCTATTAGGATCGTCAAGTGTATTACCATCATGAATAGCAACTCGAATTTCATGAGCTTCAAAATCCGAAGATTTCAAAAATCGCACATCATTAGTCGCCACAACAGGTAAGGAATATTGTTCAGCTAGCTGAATGGCGCTATGAATAAATAATTCTTCATTAAGCCGATTAGTGCGAACTAATTCAAAATAAAAGTGTTGATTAAAATTTTCTCGATAAAAGTTAATTGCATCTTCAATAATTTCCTGATTATCGCGAATAATACCAATACCTATATCACTGTCACGACCAGCTAATATAATTAAACCATCGCGATGTGACCTTAACCATTCCTGATCAACAACCGGCATATCTCCAATATAGCCACGCTGGTAAGCTTTAGAGATTAATAATGTAAGATTTTGATAGCCTTCATTGTTTGCTGCTAACAATGTTAATCGATAAACATCATCACTTAATTGTGAATTTTTAACGGCTAAATCGGCACCAATAATCGGTTTGATGCCCTTACCCATTGCTGAACCATAAAACTTCACCAGTCCACACAGATTGGTAAAATCAGTAATGGCAAAAGCAGGCATTTGCAACTTGCTTACTTCATTAACTAAAGTACCTACTTTAGCTATGCCATCAATCATTGAAAAATCGCTATGTAAATGAAGATGAATAAACTTAGGTTCAGTCATATTTACCAAAAATAATTACCCAGAAAATTAGCCACAATTATAGCATAAACCATATGAATATTCTTATTGTCTTTATTTATCACTAAATATACCAACTAATCAATTACAAAAACGTCCGTTATAAAACAACGGACGTTAATCAAATTAGTGTAGATAAATGCGAAATGTTATTTGCGTCGTAAACCTTCAGCATTTGCAGCTTTTATTGCTGCAAATACTGTGTCGGGATTGATTTCAGCAGGAGAATTATAAATTGACTCACCTTGCGCACAAGCTAAAATTGCCACTTGCATTAAGTCATCATCACTAACATTAGCTAAGCCAATTTCTGCTAATGTGATTGGCAACCCAACGGACTGACAGAAATCATAAACGGTTTCAATCATTTGTGGATCACTATCAATTAACATTAACATAGCAAGTGTACCAAACGCCACTTTTTCACCATGCCAGTAATCATGTGTCGCTTCTAATGCAGTAAATCCATTATGAATGGCATGTGCAGCTGAAAGGCCACCACTTTCAAATCCTAATCCAGAAAGTAACGTATTAGCTTCGATCACATGTTCCAGTGCTGAGGTTACTACTTTTTGTTCACAGGCATTTTTAGCTTGTACACCATATTTTAACAATATTTCAAAACAAAATTTTGCTAGCGCAAATGCGGTCATTGGGCCAGGTCGCCCACTCATATTCCCTGCTTTTGATTGCCTACAATCTTCGGCTTCAAACCAAGTTGCTAAAGCATCGCCCATACCTGCAACTAAAAATCTTGCAGGAGCATTAGCGATAACTTTTGAATCAACTAAAACAACATCAGGATTTCTTGGTAACACAAAATAGCGTTTAAATTCACCTGTTGAAGTGTAAATTACTGATAAAGCACTGCAAGGTGCATCTGTTGAGGCAAGCGTTGGCACAACAACACAAGGATAATGAATAGTTGCGGCTACAGCTTTCGCTGTATCAATAACCTTCCCTCCACCTATACCAACAATCACATCAATGTTTTGAGATTTGGCTAACTCAATTATTCTTGTAATTTCTTCATCACTACATTCTCGGTTAAAAATATCAACGACACTTTCAATCTTATCTGATAGTGATTTTTCGATAGTTTTAGATAAATTTTTGTGGGCAGATGGACTTTCAAGCAATAACGCTTTTTTTCCAAGTCTCGCTAATTCTTCGCCTAAACTATTTTCAATTGCATTAAAGCCTTGAATGTATCGATTGGGGAAAAGTGCAGTAGTAATCATAATAACAGCTCCTAAAAATTAAAAAATCCTGCATAGATAAATCTTATTACCATTATTCAGCAAAATATTTTTTATCCATGTATTAAGTTAAAACATACGCTTTTATTAATATTAAGCTACTAAATATTTTTAAAAATGAGGTATATGCCACATTTTTTAATCTGTGAAGTGTATTATCAAAAAAAAGATAATAGAATAAGTGATTCCCATCACTTAATTGTGATGGGAAGAAAAAGATTAGATCTTCTTGAATAAAACTGAACCGTTAGTACCACCAAAACCAAATGAATTACAAAGCGCATATTCTAAGTTTTTCACTTGACGAGCTGTATGTGGAACATAATCCAGATCACAACCCTCATCAGGGTTATCAAGATTAATTGTTGGTGGAACAGCTTGATCACGTAATGCAAGCACCGTAAAGATAGATTCAACAGCACCAGCAGCACCTAATAAATGCCCAATCATTGATTTAGTTGAACTTACCATTACTTTATTAGCATTTTCTTGGAAAATACTTTTAACTGCTTGCGTTTCTGCTTTATCGCCAGCCGGAGTTGACGTACCATGCGCATTAATATATCCAACTTGTTCAGCCGTTATACCTGCATCACGAATAGCACATTTCATAGCTAATGCTGCGCCACTACCATTTTCTGGAGGTGAAGTCATATGATAAGCATCGCCACTCATACCAAAACCAACGATCTCAGCATAAATTTTAGCGCCACGTTTTTTAGCATGTTCATATTCTTCTAAGAACATGATACCTGCACCATCACCAAGCACAAAACCATCACGATCTTTATCCCATGGGCGACTAGCAGCTTTAGGATTATCATTGTTTGTTGATAATGCACGTGCAGCACCAAAACCACCAATACCCAATGGTGTACTAGCTTTTTCACCACCACCGGCTAACATTGCATCGGCATCACCATAAGCAATCATACGTGCAGCATGACCAATATTATGCACGCCCGATGAACAAGCGGTAGCAATAGTAATACTTGGCCCCTTTAATCCGTAGATAATTGATAAATGACCAGCAATCATATTGACTATTGTTGATGGCACAAAAAATGGGCTAATTTTACGAGGTCCACCATTGACTAATGCACTATGATTTTCTTCAATTAATCCTAGTCCACCAATACCTGAACCGATAGCACAACCGATGCGTTCTGCGTTTTCTTCAGTAACTTCAATGCCAGCATCTTGCATTGCTTGCATACCTGCAGCAATACCATATTGGATAAAATAATCCATTTTACGAGCATCTTTACGTGAAATATTATAATCTTCACCATTAAAGTCTTTAACCATCGCTGCGAAGCGGGTTGCAAAAGGGGCTGTATCAAAGTGTTCTATAAGTTCTACGCCACTTTGACCTGCTAATAAAGCTTGCCAAGTAGACTCAACTGTATTACCTAATGGAGATATCATGCCCATTCCAGTAACAACAACTCTGCGTTTAGACACATTGTCCTCCAGAAAAGGATTGAAATGAAATTTGAATCATTGAAAATTTTATTATGAGTTTTCAGAATTAAATTATGTCAAATTCACTCTATAAAAATAGAGACATAAATAAAAACTAGGCGATCATTTGACCGCCTATTGTGAAAACTCTGCTAACCTTATTGATTTGCAGTAATATAATCAATTGCTGATTGTACAGTTGTAATTTTTTCAGCTTCTTCATCAGGAATTTCTGTATCAAATTCTTCTTCTAAAGCCATAACTAATTCAACTGTGTCAAGAGAGTCAGCGCCAAGATCTTCAACGAAAGAAGATTCATTCTTAACTTCGTCCTCTTTCACACCAAGTTGCTCAACAATAATTTTCTTAACTCGCTCTTCAATAGTGCTCATACTCTTTTTTTTCCTATAAATATCGCCGAAAGTGGCGGTGAATGTAAGTTTATAAAATGTTGAAAAAGATGCCAATCATTTTTCAACCCAATTGCTTATTTTTTGTTCAAAACTTCAAATTATTGGTTCATTTTACACTATTCTGATCAATTACACCATATACATGCCGCCATTGACATGTAAAGTTTCACCTGTAATGTAAGATGCTTCATCAGAAGCCAAAAATGCCACCGCATTAGCAATCTCAGCCGGTTCACCTAAACGTCCTGCTGGTACTTGCGCTAATGTTAACGCTTTTTGCTCATCCGTTAGTGCTTCTGTCATATCAGTTGCAATAAATCCTGGTGCAACAACATTAACTGTAATACCACGAGATGCAACTTCACGTGCCAAAGATTTACTAAATCCGATTAATCCGGCTTTTGCTGCAGAATAATTAGCCTGACCAGCGTTACCCATAGTACCTACAACTGAGCCTATAGTAATAATTCGACCATAACGTTTTTTCATCATAGTACGCATTAATGCTTTTGATAAACGAAAAACTGATGTTAAGTTAGTATTTAAAATATCTTGCCATTCGTCTTCTTTCATTCGCATTAATAGATTATCACGGGTAATACCTGCGTTATTAACTAAAATATCAATATCGCCAAACTCCGTTTTAATTGCATTAATAACTGATTCAATAGATGCTTCGTCAGTTACATTTAGTGCCAAACCTTTTCCGTTAGAGCCTAAATATTCACTTATGGCCTGTGCGCCTTTTTCTGTCGTTGCAGTACCAATCACTGTTGCACCACATGCAACTAATTTTTCTGCAATGGCCTTTCCAATTCCACGGCTTGCACCAGTTACTAAAGCAATTTTTCCTGATAGGTTCATAACTACCCCTTTTGTATTCTATTTAGTATTTTCAATTGCAACATCTAATGACGCTTTATCATTAACAGCACAAGCTGATAATGAATCAACAATTCGTTTAGTTAAGCCCGTTAAAACTTTACCTGGACCCATCTCAACTAATAGTGTTACACCTTGTTTTGCCATTTCTTCAACCGTTTCAGTCCAACGAACTGGGCTATATAACTGGGCTATTAATGCCGCTTTAATATTATCTGCCGATGATTCAACTTTAACATTAACGTTATTAATCACAGCAAATTGAGGTGGATTAAACGTCATGTTATTTAAAGTTGTCGCTAGTTTATCAGCGGCTGGTTTCATCAATGCACAATGAGAAGGAACACTTACCGCCAATGGTAACGCACGTTTAGCGCCGGCCTCTTTACAAAGAGCACCAGCACGTTCAACAGCTTCTTTATTACCAGCAATAACAACTTGGCCTGGTGAATTAAAATTAACTGGCGCAACAATTTGACCTTGAGCCGCTTGCTCACATGCTTTTTTAATTGAATCGTTATCTAAACCAATAATAGCAAACATTGCACCAGTACCACTTGGCACTGCCTCTTGCATTAATTTACCACGTAACTCGACTAATTTAATAGCATCTTTAAAATCAATCACACCAGCACATACTAATGCTGAATACTCACCCAAACTGTGACCAGCCATAAATTCTGGTTGAGGGCCATTAATACTTTGCCAAACTCGGTAAATCGCAACCGATGCAGCAAGTAATGCCGGTTGTGTTTGCCAAGTTTTATTTAATTCTTCAGCTGGACCAGCTTGAACTAAAGTCCATAAATCATAACCTAATACTTGTGATGCTTCATCGAAAGTTGATTTCACAACTGGATAATTTTCAGCAAGATCTTTTAACATACCAACAGCTTGTGAGCCTTGTCCTGGAAATACCATTGCAAATTTGGTCATTTTGAAA
The DNA here is from genome assembly GCF_030758615.1 of Gilliamella apis. NCBI lineage: Bacteria > Pseudomonadati > Pseudomonadota > Gammaproteobacteria > Orbales > Orbaceae > Gilliamella > Gilliamella apis. The sequence continues at coordinate 600,057 of NZ_CP132381.1, read as the reverse complement.
TCCTTGATTACCTAAATAATTTATAAAATTAAAATCTAACGAGTGCTGAGCCCCAAACAAAGCCGCCACCGAAAGCTTCTAATAAAATTAGTTGCCCACGTTTAATACGTCCATCTCGTACACCTGTATCTAATGCACAAGGTACTGATGCAGCAGACGTATTTCCTTGTTTATCAAGTGTAACAATCACCTTACTCATATCCATATCAAGACGTTTAGCTGTAGCTGAAATAATCCGTAAATTAGCTTGATGTGGCACTAACCAATCTAAATCAGATTTATTGAATGTATTTTCGGTTAAAAGTTCATCAACTAGATTAGAAAGTTCTTTGACTGCAATTTTGAATACATCGTTGCCTTGCATTGTCATATAGAGAGGATCATTAAGTGAACGGCGATCAACATATGGGTATTTTAATAATTCACCATAACGGCCGTCGGCATGTAAATGAGAGGCAATAATACCTGGCTCTTCAGAAGCACCAACCACAACTGCTCCAGCACCATCACCAAAAATGATAATTGTACCTCTATCTGTTGGATCAACACCACGAGTTAACATATCAGAACCAACAACTAAGGCATATTTTATTACACCACTTTTTACATATTTATCAGCAATATCTAATGCATAAATAAATCCAGAACAAGCTGCCGACACATCGAAGGCAACCACATCACCGAGATCTAATTTAGCTTGTAATTCTGTAGCCGAGCTAGGAAAAGCGTTAGCAGACGTTGCTGTTGCAACAATAATCAAACCAATCTCTTGTTTATCAATATCCGCCATTTCAATAGCTTTAATCGCCGCTTCATAGGCCATACTAGTAACAGTTTCATCGGGTGCAGCTATCCTTCTTTCTTTAATACCCGTACGAGTAGTTATCCATTCGTCACTAGTATCCACCATTTTTTCAAGATCGGCATTAGTTCTTATTTGTTTTGGAAGATAACTTCCTGTTCCTAATATTTTTGTATACATCGAATTATTCGCTCTTGGGTAGTGCAGAAGAAAGGCTATTGGCAATCTTCTCTGGTATATTTGTTTCGATAGCTAAAATAGCTTGCTCTATTGCTGCAAAAAATGATTTTTGATTGGCACTACCGTGACTTTTAATCACAATACTTTGAAGACCAAGTAAACACGCGCCATTATATCGCCCAGGGTTTAAATAACCAAAATTTTTTACTAATTTTCTTTGCAGCCATTTACTCAAAAACTTCATAACTAATGAGTTGTGCCCTAAAAGCATTTTGAACGAAGATAGAAAAATTTTAATTAACCCTTCTACCGTTTTCAAAGTCACATTACCAACAAAGCCGTCACAAACTAATACATCTGTTTTACCAGTTAATAGCTCATTACCTTCTAAATAACCAATATAATTAATTTGATGATTAGCTTTCAAAATAGACGCAGCAGCACGAATTTTATCCAATCCTTTGATGTCTTCTTCACCAATATTAAGCAAAGCAACACGAGGATTTTCAATATGAAGAACCGATTTTGCTAGTATTTCACCCATTATAGCAAATTGAACCAGCATATCGCTATCACATTCAGCATTTGCTCCCAAATCAAGTACCACAGTATTTTGATTATTTAACGCCGGAATGGTGGCAACTAATGCTGGTCTATCAATACCGGTTAGAGAATGTAATAATAACTTAGACAACCCCATCAGCGCACCCGTATTACCAGCACTAACACAAGCTTGAGCTTTATTATTTTTTACTAACTCTAATGCAATTCTCATTGACGAACCTTGACTATGCCTAATCGCATAAGAAGGTTTCATATCATTAGTAATGATAGATGTTGATTCTGTCACCATCAAGCGACCAGTTTCTTGGTACTGGGTAACTAGCTTGGTATTTTCTTTAGATAAAAAAAATCTAACTTCCTTTATGTCACCAACAAGAAAGATAGAAAGATTTGGATAATGATGTAATGCTTGAATTGCAGCAGGAACAACAATACGAGGACCAAAGTCCCCGCTCATAGCATCTAACGCAATGGTTAGATTATCCAAAATGTCACCTGAAGATTTCTAATTACTAATTAATTATTTAGAAATCACTTTTCGACCGCGATAATAACCATCAGCGGTTACGTGATGACGTAAATGAGTTTTACCTGATTCATCAACTGAGATATTAGCAACAGTTAATGCATCATGAGAACGACGCATACCACGTTTTGCACGAGTTTTACGATTCTGTTGAACAGCCATGGATTTACCCCTTATTCTTTAAACTAACTAAAATTGCAAATGGATTTGGTTTTTCATTCTCAGCAGGAATTTCACCAAACACCATATCTGCCTCTGACACTTCGCAGTGTTTACTATCATGCACCGGCGCAATTGGTAATGAGAGAATAATTTCGTCCTCAATTAACGCTAATATATCTACTTCACCAAACTCGTTAACTAAAACGGGTTCATAATGTTCCGGTAATGTCTCTGCTTGAGCATCGCTCTTAACAGGACTAAATTTATTCATCACATGAACTTCAGTGATAAAAGGTTTAAAACAACGCTGACAAATTTGTTCTAGCGTCATTTTTGCATCAATAGTGATAACGCAAAGTCTTTGCTCATCAAAATCAAAAGACAAATGACATTCGATATCACTTTTTGGACTTTCAATCCTTGTTGCACTTTTTGCTGGATAATATCCAACATAATCAAGTCTTTTTTGTGCTGCTTTGATTGGGTCAATTGTTAATGGTAATTTATTTTGCATAAGATATGCATGCCTACCTTAAAAATTATTAAGTGCAGCTAAAAACCACACAAAGCCATAAGGCGCGCATAATACCTTTAAATCACCATTTCGTCAATGGGCAAGCACATGATAATTTGTTTTAATTGTTGATTATTTCTTAAATATTTATAATTATAATTTTACTTATTTCTTAACAAAAAATTTTGAGGAACGGGGTTTTTTAGCGTTCACAATTGTTATTTATTTAATCACTAAATAACTTGTGTTACTCGCTTAGTTAAATCCCTTTTTTAATTGCAAATTAAATCGAGTTTATTACGATAAACGCCCAAAACTATCTTTTACAATAGCTTGAAAATCATCAAAATTACGACTATTTAACAACCGCTTAGTTGATCTCTCTTTAACAAAATTGACGACTAAGTTATAAATTCGCATCGCATCTTCGTATTCATCTTTGCTAATTGCTAATAAGAAAATAACATGCGCAATTTCATTTTTATTCCATTCAATACCTTGAGGAGCCAAAATAGTGGTAACTACTGTCTTTTTGGCCAACAACCCAACTGAATGAGGAATAGCAATATTTTCACCTATTAAAGTCGATACAATACTTTCTCGTTCTACTACCGATGGATAAAAGTCCTGTCCCACATATCCAAATTTTTCCAGCCGTTGACAAACTCTCTGGAATAGTTCGCTTTGTGTCATCGGTTTGTCAATAATTAGGAAAAATTTTTCATTAAAAAAACGCTCAATAATATATGGCATAGTGCGATCAACCATTGATAAACGCCCTAATTGTTCTAGTTGATAAGGCGTTGGAAATGGTGCTATTTTCACTATTTGCTTATCTTTTTCGTTTAAGCGAACCGTCGATACCACAAAATCTTCTTCAATATGCGTTAACTGTTCATATTCTCTATAAGAAATCGTTCGATTAATTAAAATATGAGGAAAATCGCGTTTAATTTTTGATTCAATCATACGCAAAGTAGCGTTACCCAATTCACTGACTAATAAAATTTGCACTAATCTTTTATATCCTGCACTATAATTGCGCTCTAATGCTACCCCTATATGAATTGCTAAATAGCTAATTTCGTCTTCAGTCATTTTCACATCAGTAAACTTAGGAATATTCGCTAATGCCGATAAAGTAATATCATAAGCAAAAGGATAATATTGTTTAATTTCATGTAATAACGGATTAGAAGTATGAATTTGATATTTTATACGAGATAGCAACGATGAAATATGAATTAACATATCTTGACGTAGCTTCATATCTTGTTTCAAATTATAGTGATAAGAATCATTGATATAAGATAAGATATGTTCAAATAACTCTAAACTTTTAGCTTGATTAGGTGATTCCATAATAGTGCGCGACATAATCTGCACACATAAATAGTTAAATTCAGCATCAGAAAGGGTACTACCTAAAAAATAGGAGAAGCCTTCAGAAACCTCACGTGCAGCGCCAATAACTGTCGAATCAATATTATCGACTTGATATTCGACTAATTCATACCCTTGCGTAATTCTGGTGATTGAAACGGCACAACAATAGAGCAAATACCCTTGCCCTTCCGAGGTTAATTTTAATTCAAAACGTTCAAACTGATTTTGTAGTACACTTTCCAGATAATCTAAATCAATATCAGATAATATCGTCTGAATTAACCGATTAACATTGATAGTGTCCCCTGTGATATGATGTTGCCATAAAATATCAGTTAAACATGCTCGAATAGCGGATTCCTCACCAACTAATCGCATACCTGAATAAGGACGATTATCCAGCGATAAATGGTATTTATCCAGATATTGCTTAACTTCAATAACATCATTTTGTAATGTATTACGGCTCAAAAACCATTCACCAGCAATATCATCCAATTTTACCGACTTTGATTGAGTTAAAAATGCAATTAATAAAGCGGAAACGCGCTCTTTATTAGTTCGAGGAACTCGTTCTATTTGCTGAACAATCGGAATGGTTGCATACAGATTAGGATCTGTTATGACAAGGTGATAACCAACGTTTTTAATATAATCAACTTGCGCACCATACTTATTTAATACATCGTTAAGCGCAACAATATCAGACCGAATTGTTCTGATTGATACTGTAAAACGATTTGCTAGCTCTTTTTGAGGTAGCAATTCGTTTTTTATGGTATCAAAAATATACGCTAATCGTTGATAAGGGAATAGCAATTTAGATGCCATTACTCATCCTGCTAATTTTTGCGTAATCGCTAATAGTTGTTTAACATCTTCAGTTCTTGTCGCCCCAGTTGTTTTATCAATAATTGAGGTATAAATATGTGGAATAACTTTTTTCACACCGGCATTTAAGGCAATTTTTAAAATTGCTTCATAATTGTCTAAATCTATACCACCAGTAGGTTCTAGATAGAAATCATGTTCAGCACAACATTTAGCCACATACTCATATTCATCTATATGTTTTAACCCACCCATAGGGAAATATTTAATTGAGCTTCCCCCCATATCTTTTAATAAAGCAATAGCGGTTTCAACCGGAACGATAGCAGCTGGTGATTTTGAGCTTAGTGGCCCTGTAGCTATATTAACTAATCCTACTTTCCCTGTTGGTGATACAAGACCATTAATTACCGTTTCTTTTTGTCCTAATAAAGCACGACTTGTTGCCACCCCTGTAAAAACTTGATTAACATGTTGAGGCTGTAGAACTGCAGATATTTCTGACACCATAGTAGATTGATTAGGATCACCCGCTCCCAGACCAACTGAAATAGCATTATCAATGGCTAACGCATATTTTTTCATATCTTCTATTGCTTGCTGATTATCTGGATAATTTTTAGATAACACTCCCACAACAACATAAGTTTGTGCAGCTTCATAAATAGCACTAGCATTATCAATTGAATTGGCTAATACGTTTAAACAAACGCGATCGTTAAAATAATTTGGTGTCAATTGCATTATTTAACTCCTTGGATAATTTTTATAATTTTGTTATAGACAATATCAAGCTGTTCCGCCGTTACACTACGAACATCTGCATCTACTTTACCGTCATTGGCTTTATATTCCCGAAAATAGACTGCAATCTCGCCTTGCTTCATCAGGTCTATCATTTCAACAGCACTTTTACCAATAACCTTTGCATCAAATGATATTTCTGCACGAGCAATATCTCGGCCAGCACCATCCCAGACAACTTTTGCCGATATACCATTAATAGAATTTAACTTTTCAATAAATGGTGTCATTTTGACAACCATTTCTTGCCCAGTTTCTTGTTTAGGATCGTTAATATATAACTCAATTGCCCTGGTTAAGCCTAAAATACCTTCTTTACCAACCTTCATTGGTCGGCCAATACCTTGAGACTGAAGTTTAAGCCATTCAATAGCTTGGTGGCGGCCAATAACTAAGCCACTAGTTGGCCCTTCAATTGCTTTTGCACCACTATAAATAACTAAATCAGCGCCTTGTTGATAATAGGTTTGTAAATCCTCTTCCGCTGCGGCATCAACAATTAATGGAATATTATATTTTTTGGCCACTGTTACGGCTTGCGCAACTGATAACATACTTTTTTGCACACAATGATGTGATTTAACATATAAAATAGCCGCGGTATCAGAATTAATTAATGATTCAATGTGCTCTGGTTTGCACTCATTTGCATAACCCGCTTCAACCACAATTCCACCACCTAGAGCGACCATAGTACTAATAGGAGCACCAAAATTTACGTTATGTCCTTTTGGCACAATAATTTCCCTTGCTACCCATTTATCAGAACTATGTAAATTAAATAATAAATCACGATCATCTTTAACGATTAAACCTGCGACAGCTTGCGCAATGCCAGCCGAGGCACATGATACGACCACAGCGTTTTCGACATTGAGTAATTTAGCAATGTATTGACCCGTTTTATCAACTAAATCTTTTATTTCAAAATATTCATTTAATCCGTGGGATACAGTATCAACCACTTCTGCTCTAGGTGTTGAAACACCTAAAATAGTCATTCGCCCCGAAGCATTAATCACTTTTTTCAAGTGGTATTTACTGTATATTTCTTTTTCAGTTTGAGATTCTGAGCTCATTTTTACTACCTTCTTGTGTTATTTCAATGTGTGTAACTTTTTTGGTTGTATTTGTTACGATAGCGGCTAAAGGAACAAACTGTTCATGGCATTCCCTCTGCCCACCTTCTGAATCAGTTAAAGAGACGGTTTGCTGTTTTATATCAAAAATAGTCAAATCGGCATCATAGCCAATAGCTATTTCCCCTTTATTATTTAAATGCAATATTTGTGCCGCATTTTTAGTGACACTATCAATAATTCTAGTTTTGCTATAACCTAGACAGATAAATTTATTCATCACATTTGCTAAGCTAAATACAGGACCTTGCAAGCGATTTTTAGAATATATATCAGAGCTAATAGTGTTTGGATAAACATCTAAACATTTAGCTCGCTCAGCTACTGCAAAACTGAAACTTTCACCACCATGACCAATATCTAAAATCACCCCACGTCCAATGGCGCGTTTAATTGAATCACGCAGATTATTCTGCTTATCAAATATTTGGTTTGGCTTACCATTAAAACAATGAGTAATAATATCGCCTTTAGTTAATAAATCTGCAATTTCATCAAGTTCAGGCGGATTATTTCCTACATGAATCATTAGTGGCAACCCCGTCTTTTTCTGCATCTCTTTCGCTTTGATTAACGGTAAAATACCATTTTCGCCAACAACGCTACGACTCATCCTAACTTTTATTCCAATAAAAAAATTAGGATATTTAACTAAAGTTTGGTCAAATAACGGCACATCTATATCTTGCATATCAGCAAGCTCACTTTGTCTTATTAAACCAATTTTTGAGATATTTAAAAAAGAATAAACATGAGTTTTAGCCTGCATCGCTAAATCATAAAATTCGTCCGCATCAAGTGCGCCAACACTGCCGGCATCAACCACTGCCGTCACACCAGTTTTAACACCAATGAGATCTGGTTCATCGTGGTAAATTGGTGAGTGAGCAAAGCAATGAGTATGGGAATCTATCCAGCCGGCACTTATATAGTGTTGATTTTGTAAATCCAATACTTGATTTGATGTTGCGATTATATTTTTGCCAATTTCCACAATTTTGCCTTGTTGAATGGCAATATCGGTTATTGAATTATCAATGAGTTTGGCATTTTTTATAATTAAATCATACATAATTTAATCCAATCCCCTCGACCATAATCATGATAGAGGGGACATAATATTATATAATTGGGAAGATACCGCCAAAAATCATGGCACCTAATATTGCACCACCTGTAATAGGCTTTTTCCATACATAAAATAATAGTGCACCAAGCAATGACCCTATACCAATAGGAATAGATGCAACCATAGCTGATAAAATAATCATTGGACCAAGAAATCGACCTGATGCATTTCCCGCTCCCATCATGACATCTGCGCCAAAGGTTGATCCACCACCACTGTTAACTGTAAATTTACGAATAAGGATGATAAGTAAGCCGATTACCATACCGAGCAATAAACCGGTTAATAACGCTACCAAAAAATTCTCAATTGGCAATGTATAGCCACCAGCTAATAGCAACGCTGGCACACCTAAACCAATACCTGTTTGTAGCGCACCACCAATATCAAGTATCCCAACTAGCGATCCCTCAATGACACGCGCAAATAAAAAGCTAGCACCAAAAGCGGCTACTGCACCATAATCGCCTGTCGTCATACCTGATTTAAGCATTGCAACAAATGCTATTTCGTTAAAAGCACCAATCCCATATACATAAAAAGTATGTGTTCCAGCGAAAATACCTGCAGAGAGTAATCCACAAAGAATAGGGAATGACCAATCGGCATACCAAAAACTTTTATTAATGGTTGTTTGAGTATTCATAATCTGTTGTTCCCTATATTATTTAAACCAATAAGACAAACCATCTCGGAATGAATTAATCATTTTCATATCAAATCCACGGAAATATCCGCTCATGATAAATAAAACAATTACCGCAGCTAACATGATTTTCATCACTCGATTCCAACCACTATCATCCACTCCTTTACCAATCAAAATACCTAACACTAAACCAGGTACTGCATTACCCATAATTAATTGCGCTAGCCCACCAAACAAAGTTCCCCAAAAACCACTTCTTCTACCGGCATCTAAAGCTGCCAACCAGAAAATAACCGGCATCACAGTCGCGACTAGTAAATTTGCGGCTGGAACTAAAACTTTAGTTGCGGTAATTTTTAAAGAATCAGGAATAACCGAGGTGGTTGTATTTAAAAATAACACAACAATCACACCGATAAATGCACAAGCAAAGGCCATTTTCTTAGGATCATGTAACGTTTGTGCTAAATTTCGGTTTTTTATCATCAATAGTGCAGCACCCCAGTTTGGAATGATGCGATGATCAACATCTTGGGTAAATGAACCAGCAGCAACAGATGAAGCCCAGGCATTAAAAAAGAATCCTAAGCCAAATGAAAAATGTGCAGCAGGATCACCCTCACAAGAATTAAGTTCACCTAAGGTACGAAAAGCCCCCATACCTTGATAAGTTGGAGCATGAAACATTCGAGCTGCACCAGCGCCTACTCCAAATCCACACAGTCCACCAATTACAATGGACTTCAATGCTATAATTAGAATTTCCATGACTTTCCTTTTACGTTATTTAGAGATAAATTTAATATCGTTCAGATCGATAAACGTAACATTTACTGAGACATCGAGTGTGATGTCATAAAATGTCTTTTTTCTAGGTAAAAAGATAAATAAAAAGCGTTCTGTAGTTATCTTTTCAATAGCAGAAACAACACTAATATTAAGCGGTTCAATTCGTAACATGACATTATTAGTATTTTTAAGTACCTGCTTTTGCACTTGATTTAGCGCTATAGCGAACGCACGCTGCTTCGAATCTCCTTGCCCAGTTACTCTTACTTGTATCTGCTCAGTTTTTTTCATATTTCTAACCTATTTAAGAACGAGGATATTTTTTCAAAAATGCTTGGGCTATACGTTGGCCAAGTTCTACTGTATCCATAAAACCAAATCCTAGTACTTTACAACCGTCATTAATGGCTGTTTCACCTTCTTCAATTGAACGCATACCGTGTCGTTGAGAATAGCCATATTTATTTTGTGCCGTTATGGCGCCTGCACCGCCACTGCCACAAAACGAAAGCCCTAGATCTGCATTCTCATTATTCATTACGTCACCCAATTTCATATCAGCTGCCATACCTGGAATAACAATTGCGCGACACCCTTCTATAGAATTAATTCCCTCTGCAATTTTTTGTCCTTTGCCCATTCTATCGCCGATGACAATGATTACTTCTGCCATAATTATGCTCCTATCAATTATTGTTTTTTAAATTTATTAATTCGTTTAATTTGCTATAGCTACTTCATAATGAACAGCCAGTAAATAAGCCTCTTCCATTGGTAGACTATTGAATAATTGTATGGTTTTACGTGCAAGCATTAAGGATTGCTCTGAGAGCTCATCAAATAAAGAAGGATCAACCTCAGGTAATTTTTCTAGCGTTTTCGCTCTTTCAACCATTGCTTTAACATGTGATAACAACATCGCTTTTTGCACGTCATTTTGGGATATTTGATGATCAGTCAACCAACGATTAATAATTTCTATCGTTTGCGCAGTCACAACTTCGGGATCTAAATCATCTTCGATCATACGGAATTGTATTTGTGCCATAGTCATTCTAATTCTCTTGTTTCTTTTTAAGATGACTTAGCCTAAAGGAAATAATTATCAATGTGGAGAGAGACTTTTTCCTATTGCAAAAGGAAATTTATTGTCAGGCAGGCTAAAAGCTATTGTAAACAAGGATTATTATGTAGGATGTAATTGAAGATTAACTAAATTGATTTTAAATTTAAACAAACTATTACTTAAAAGTATCATTAATAAATTTTTATGATATAAAAAACCCCCTCTCCTCAAAATTTTTCAAGCACAGATAGTTATTTTTGTTATCGAGGCTATAAACCTAAGTGGTATTTTTGTTAAAAAAGTAAATTGTCAATTTCTTTTGGTACTTTTTAAGAAAGTTTACCAGCTGCCAGAGGCACCGCCGCCACCACTACGGCCACCGCCTCCACCACCAAATCCGCCGAATGAACCTCCGCCAAAACCACCACCATTACCCCCACCGAAACCGCCTCCTCGACCACCACGTCCGCTACCGCCACTCATAGTTAAAATTCCACTTAAAATCGCACTGGCAACAAATGCTAAAAATATTAGAGGTAAGACAATATGTAATGAATAACCATTGAACAAAGTAAAACCGCCAACTGATATACCATTTAGTAAACCAGTACCTAAACTTCGGCTAGCACTACGTTTAGAGGAAGTAATCGAAAATAAGCTAGCAATAGTGAAACAAATAAAAAAGGATGCTAATCCATAACTAAATAAATTGGCACCAAAATCACCAGCAAGTACCGTTTTGAGATCTGGATCACTATTAGTCGCTGGTACCTGTTGAGGATCATTCAACTTATTAATTAAAACTGAAAGCGCATCATGTATACCTTGATAATAGTTATTTTGTCTAAATTGTGGCACTAATTGTTCACGAATGATATGACTAGCAATTAAGTCGGTAATGATGCCTTCAAAACCATAACCAACTTCGATTCGCATCAACTTATCATCTTTAACAATTAATAATAAAATACCATTATCTTGCTCTTTTTTACCTATTTTCCACTTAATAAACACCCTATCAGCATACTGTTCAACCGTTTCATTATCGAGTTTGGGGATCATTAATACCGCGATCTGTGCACCATCAGTTCGCGTTTTTTCAAAAGTAATCAAGCTTGATTCCAAATCATCTATTTGTGATGGTTCTAAAGTATCTGATGTATCAATAATACGGCGATCAAATGTTGGAATTTCAGTTAATGCATAACTTACAGCACTAAAAAACAGTAAACAAAAGAGCAGATAATATTTTTTCATTATGTTTATTGTCCAAAATTGACTGCTGGTGGATTAGAAATTTGTTGTTCATTTTCAACCGTAAACTGTTGTTTTGGTTGTACCCCTATAACATTTGCAATCCATTTGGTTGGTAATTGACGAATATAAGTATTAAATGATTGTACTGTTTCTATATATCGACCTCTAGCAACCGTTATCCGGTTTTCAGTACCTTCCAATTGGCTCATTAAATCTTGATAAAGTGTGTTTGCTTTAAGTTCTGGGTAATTTTCACTAACCGCAATTAAGCGACTTAATGCGGAACTTAATTCTGATTGGGCTTGTTGGAATTTTGAGAATAAAGCGGGATCGCTAAGTTGATCTGCATTAATTTGGATCGAACCCACTTTCGCTCTCGCATCTGTTACCTGAGTAAAAACATCTTTTTCATGAGTTGCATATCCTTTTACTGTATTGACAAGATTCGGAACTAAATCTGCTCGACGTTTATACTGATTAATCACTTCCGACCAAGATGCAGCAACTTTTTCGTCTTGAGTTTGAATACTGTTATAGTCTTTAAAAAAGAAAAATCCACCAACAATGATTAAAATAAGAATAAGCAATAGTAATTTCGATTTCATGGCAAGCCCCTGTAAATAGTTAAACTTTCAAATAACTTAAAAAAGCAATGATAATTAGAAAATACTAACCAGTAGCCTAAAAATTTGGTTACTAACAAACTTATAATGCTTAATTGAAGAATATATTTTTACAACTTTTTATAAAAATAATTATGAACTATAAAATATAAAGAAGAGACTTTTAGATAATGGACTTAACTTACATGGGCTGATCGCCTTCTTTAATAGATGTTATGCTCATGTAATTTTATTTGATTATATCTTTTTTTATGTAATTTGCGAAGAATTATCATCGGTAATTTTTTATTGGTATTGCTCACAATGCTTATTTTTAAATTTGATTTTTTAGTTTAAAAATTACTTAGATAATGACTTCAAAACATTCAAGTTGAGCCGGTTCAAAATAGATATCTGCGTTATTTGGACGGCTATCTGTATTACGGTGAGTATGTTTGAAATGAGCAGAATTAACCCAATTTTCAAAATCTTGTTTTGATTCCCATTCGGCATATGATGAAAACAATGTGTAATCTTCATAAGTTTTTCCTTTAAGAAAATAAAAACGATTAAAACCTTTCATCTCTTTTAAATGACTATCACGATTACGCCATATTTCAATAAAAGTGTCTTCACTACCTAACTTAATTTTAAAACGATTCATTACAATATACATCTAATACTCCTTTCATACCTCATACACTCGACAAAAAAAATAGCACGTGATAACACGTGCTACTTTAGTCGATTTATCTAAAATCTATTGATTTTCTTCTGCTGAATTCAATAATTCCGCTAAGTTAGCTGTAGCTTCCTCAGCTGAAACAGTTGTTGGTTGAATTGCATCATCAGATGGCATTGCGCGTTTACGCAAACGCTCTTTATGATATGCATAACCAGTACCAGCTGGAATTAAGCGACCAACAATAACGTTTTCTTTCAGACCACGAAGTTCATCATTTTTACCTGCAACTGCTGCCTCAGTTAATACGCGAGTCGTTTCTTGGAACGATGCCGCAGAAATAAATGACTCAGTAGTAAGTGATGCTTTAGTAATACCAAGCAAATCATGCAAGTAAACAATTGGTTCTTTACCTTGTGCTTCAAGCTCACGATTAATAATCTTCAAGCGTGAAACTTCAAGTTGTTCACCATCAAGTAAACGAGAACCACCAGGATGAATAACAGTTGCTTTACGTAACATTTGACGAACAATAACTTCAATATGTTTATCGTTAATTTTTACACCTTGTAAACGATAAACTTCTTGAACTTCATTCACAATATAACGAGTTACTGCATTAACACCACGTAGACGTAAAATATCATGTGCTGATTCAGGACCATCAGAAATCACATCACCACGGCCAACTTGTTCGCCTTCGAATACGTTAAGTTGACGCCATTTTGGAATCATCTCTTCATATGGTTCACTACCATCTAGTGGAGTGATAATTAAGCGACGTTTACCTTTAGTTTCTTTACCGAATGAGATAATACCATCAATTTCAGCAAGAATTGCCGGCTCTTTAGGTTTACGAGCTTCAAATAAATCAGCTACTCGAGGTAAACCACCGGTGATATCTTTAGTACCTACAGATGCTTGTGGAATCCGTGCAAGTGTATCACCAACATTAATTTCCGCACCATCTTCTAATTGTACTAATGCTTTACCTGGTAAGAAGTACTGCGCAAGCATTTCTGTACCTGCCACAAAGATATCATTACCTTTAGCATCAACAATTTTAATTGCTGGACGTAGATCTTTACCAACACCAGTACGTTCTGCTACATCTAAGATTACGATAGATGATAAACCTGTTAACTCATCAGTTTGACGAGTAATGGTTTGGCCATCGATCATATCAACAAAACGAACAAAACCTTTCGCTTCCGAAATAACTGGCATTGTATGCGGATCCCAGTTTGCTACCGTTTCACCAGCATCAACAGTTGCACCATTACCTTTAGTTAGAATCGAGCCATAAGGAACTTTATAAGTTTCTTTCATTCGACCTAATTCATCAATAATAGTTAATTCAGCATTACGTGAAGTAATAACTAGTTTCTGATCTGGGTTAGTTACAAATTTAGCATTAGTCAGTTTAATACTACCTTTGTTTTTAACTTGAACACTAGATTCTGCTGCTGCTCGAGATGCCGCACCACCGATATGGAACGTACGCATGGTTAACTGTGTACCTGGTTCACCGATTGATTGAGCAGCGATAACACCGATAGCTTCACCTTTGTTCACTAAGTGACCACGAGCTAAGTCACGTCCATAACATTTCGCACAAACACCAAAATCAGTATCACACGAAACTACTGAACGAACTTTAACGCTATCTACAGATTCTTGTTCAAGTAGATCACAATAACTTTCATCAAGTAATGTATTGCGAGGGATTAAAATATCCGCACTACCTGGTTTTAATACGTCTTCAGCTGTTACACGACCTAATACACGTTCACGTAATGGTTCTTTAACATCACCACCTTCAATCACAGGTGTCATTACCACACCTTCTAACGTGCCACAGTCATCTTCAATAACAACTAAATCTTGAGCCACATCAACTAAACGACGAGTTAAGTAACCTGAGTTCGCTGTTTTCAATGCGGTATCAGCAAGACCTTTACGCGCACCATGGGTCGAGATAAAGTATTGAAGTACGTTTAATCCTTCACGGAAGTTTGCCGTAATTGGTGTTTCGATGATTGAACCATCTGGTTTAGCCATCAAACCACGCATACCCGCTAACTGACGAATCTGAGCTGCAGAACCACGAGCACCAGAATCGGCCATCATGTAGATGCTATTAAATGAAGATTGAACTTCTTCTTCACCTTCACGGTTAATCACTTTTTCAGTTGATAAGTTATCCATCATCGCTTTAGCAACACGCTCATTAGCTGCTGCCCAAATATCGATAACTTTGTTATAACGTTCACCTGCAGTTACTAAACCAGATTGGAACTGTTCTTGAATTTCTGCAACTTCGATTTCAGCTTCATTGATAATTTGTAATTTCTTAGCAGGAATTTCCATATCATCAATACCAACCGATACACCTGAACGCGCTGCATAAGCAAAGCCGGTATACATAACTTGGTCAGCTAAAATAACAGTTTCTTTCATGCCCAATTGACGATAACAAATATTTAAAATTCGTGAAATTGCTTTTTTACCAAGCGGTTGATTGATAACAGAGAAACTCATACCTTTAGGCATAATTAACCATAAGATAGCACGACCAACAGTAGTATCAATTACAGAAGTTGTATCTTCCCACTCACCAATACTGTTACGATGACTTTCCGTTATACGTACTTTAACTTTAGCATGTAATTCAACTAGACCTAAACGATACAGTTTTTCTGCTTCTTTAGGGCCGGTTAATACCATGCCTTCACCTTTAGCATTGACTTTATCACGAGTCATATAGTAAAGACCTAATACCACGTCCTGAGATGGAACGATAATAGGTTCACCACTTGCTGGTGAAAGAATATTGTTGGTTGACATCATTAACGCACGCGCTTCTAATTGTGCTTCTAACGTTAATGGAACGTGAACCGCCATTTGGTCACCATCGAAGTCAGCATTGAATGCCGCACAAACTAATGGGTGCAATTGGATCGCTTTACCTTCAATTAGGATAGGCTCAAACGCCTGAATACCAAGTCTATGAAGTGTTGGTGCACGGTTTAATAATACCGGATGTTCACGAATAACTTCATCTAAGATATCCCAAACAATTGCATCTTCACGTTCAACCATCTTCTTAGCAGCTTTAATGGTTGTTGCATAACCACGACGCTCTAATTTACCGTAGATAAATGGTTTAAATAGCTCAAGAGCCATTTTCTTCGGTAAACCACATTGATGTAAACGTAAGTATGGACCTACAGTAATTACTGAACGGCCAGAATAGTCTACACGTTTACCTAATAGGTTTTGACGGAAACGACCTTGCTTACCTTTAATCATATCGGCAAGTGATTTTAATGGACGTTTGTTTGAACCAGTGATTGCACGACCACGACGACCATTATCTAATAATGCGTCTACAGATTCTTGTAGCATACGTTTTTCGTTACGAACAATAATATCTGGTGCAGCTAAATCTAATAAACGTTTTAAACGATTATTACGGTTGATAACACGACGATATAAATCGTTTAAGTCTGATGTTGCAAAACGACCGCCATCAAGTGGTACTAATGGTCGTAAATCTGGTGGCAACACAGGTAATACATTTAAGATCATCCATTCAGGTTTATTTTCTGATTGGATAAATGCTTCAATGATCTTAATTCTTTTGGTTAACTTTTTACGTTTTGTTTCAGAATTAGTGGTTGATAGTTCATCACGTAATGCTTCACATTCAGCTTGAACATCAATATTACGTAATAATTCTTGAATAGCTTCTGCACCCATGCGTGCATCAAACTCATCACCGAACTCTTCTAACGCATCTAAATACTGTTCTTCAGTTAAGATTTGTCCACGATCTAAATTTGTCATGCCTCCATCAAGAACCATAAATGATTCAAAATAAAGCACACGTTCAATATCACGAAGTGGCATATCAAGTAATAAACCAATACGAGATGGTAATGATTTTAAAAACCAAATATGTGCAGTTGGTGATGCAAGTTCAATGTGGCCCATACGTTCACGACGTACTTTAGCTTGTGTGACTTCTACACCACATTTTTCACAAATAACACCACGGTGTTTTAAACGTTTATATTTTCCACACAAACATTCATAATCTTTAACTGGCCCGAAAATACGCGCACAAAACAATCCATCACGTTCAGGTTTAAACGTACGATAGTTAATTGTTTCAGGTTTTTTAACTTCACCAAAAGACCATGAACGAATCATATCAGGAGAAGCAAGGCCTATCTTGATAGCATCAAAATCTTCAGTTTTTGTTTGTGCTTTTAGAAACTTTAGTAAGTCTTTCACAATTGACTCCTATGGAGTTAAACCAATTAGATAACTTATCATTACTGATAAGTTATCCCTATAAATAGAAATCATTTTAGTTAGCTAAGATTACTCTTCATCTAACTCGATATTAATACCTAACGAACGAATCTCTTTTAACAATACGTTAAATGATTCAGGGATCGCAGGTTCCATACGATGATCACCATCTACAATATTTTTATACATCTTAGTACGACCGTTCACATCATCTGATTTAACAGTTAACATTTCTTGTAAGGTATAAGCTGCACCATATGCTTCAAGTGCCCATACTTCCATCTCACCGAAACGTTGACCACCAAATTGAGCTTTACCACCCAGTGGTTGTTGCGTAACCAGACTATATGAACCTGTAGAACGGGCATGCATCTTATCATCAACTAAGTGATTCAATTTCAACATGTACATATAACCTACAGTTACTGGACGTTCAAATTGTTCACCGGTACGTCCATCATACAAGGTAATTTGACCTGAAGTTGGTAAATCACCAAGTTCAAGTAATGCTTTAATTTCTTGCTCTTTTGCACCATCAAATACCGGTGTTGCAAGTGGCATACCATTACGTAAATTTTGCGCCAATGTCATCACTTCTTGATCGGTAAATTCAGCAACATTTACTTTTTGTGCTGCACCTAAACCAAGGTCATAAGCTTTTTGGATAAAATCACGTAATTTAGCTAACTCTTGCTGTTCTTTTAGCATTGCGTCGATCTTTTGACCAATACCTTTCGCCGCCATACCCAAGTGAGTTTCTAAAATCTGACCGATATTCATACGAGAAGGAACACCTAGAGGATTCAATACGATATCTACTGGGCGACCTTTATCATCATATGGCATATCTTCAATTGGGTTGATTTTAGAGATAACCCCTTTGTTACCATGACGACCAGCCATCTTATCACCAGGCTGAATTTGACGTTTAACAGCTAAGTAAACTTTAACGATTTTGAGTACACCTGGTTGTAAATCATCACCTTGAGTGATCTTCATTCGTTTAGCTTCAAGTTTTTTGTTAAACTCAGCTTTAATTTCTTCGTGTTGTTCAGCTAGTTGCTCTAATTGAGCTTGCTTACTTTCATCGGCAATACCAATGGTTAACCATTTTTCACGTGGTAACGCATCTAATTTATCTGCTTTAATGCCACCAGAAATTAATACATCACGAATACGAGCAAATAATGCTGCTTCAAGGATTTTAAGTTCTTCTGTTAAGTCTTTGCGAACTTGTTTAAGTTGCATCTCTTCAATTTCAAGTGCACGTTTATCTTTCTGTACACCATCACGAGTAAAGACTTGAACATCAATAACTGTACCTGAAACACCATTTGGTACACGAAGTGAAGTATCTTTAACATCTGACGCTTTTTCACCAAAAATAGCGCGTAGTAATTTTTCTTCTGGTGTTAATTGTGTTTCACCTTTTGGTGTTACTTTACCAACCAGAATATCGCCACCTTTAACTTCAGCACCAATATAAACAATACCTGATTCATCTAGTTTAGAAAGAGCCGCTTCACCAACATTTGGAATATCTGCGGTAATTTCTTCTGCACCTAGTTTAGTATCACGAGATACACAAGATAATTCTTGAATATGAATCGAAGTGAAACGGTCATCTTGTACCACTTTTTCAGAAACTAAAATAGAATCCTCAAAGTTATAACCATTCCATGGCATGAATGCCACACGCATGTTTTGACCTAAAGCCAACTCACCTAAGTCAGTTGATGGGCCATCCGCAAGAACATCACCGCGCTCAACTTTTTCACCTAATTCCACACATGGAATTTG
The DNA here is from genome assembly GCF_030758615.1 of Gilliamella apis. Taxonomy (NCBI): domain Bacteria; kingdom Pseudomonadati; phylum Pseudomonadota; class Gammaproteobacteria; order Orbales; family Orbaceae; genus Gilliamella; species Gilliamella apis. The sequence continues at coordinate 580,855 of NZ_CP132381.1, read as the reverse complement.
GTTAATACAGGTATTTTGGTTTGAACGGGTATATTTAGTTAAATTATAAATGTCAATCCCTGTTTCACCAGCATACATTTCATCATCGTTAACATTAATTACAATGCGTGATGCATCAACATATTGTACTGTACCACCACGACGAGCAACTGCAGTTACACCTGAGTCAACCGCTACTGCACGTTCCATACCTGTACCAACAAATGGTTTTTCTGCTTTTAACGTTGGTACCGCTTGACGTTGCATGTTTGCACCCATCAATGCACGGTTCGCATCGTCATGTTCTAAGAATGGAATTAATGAAGCACCAACCGATACGATTTGTTGTGTTGATACGTCCATATAATGGACTTGTTCAGGGCTATATAAACCAGACTCACCATTTAAACGACAAGTCACTAAATCTTCTTTAAAACGACCATCGTCATCAAGATTTGAGTTAGCCTGAGCAATAACAAATTCACTTTCGTCGATTGCTGATAAATAGTTAATTTCATCAGTTACCACACCATCAATTACTCGACGATATGGAGTCTCAAGGAATCCATACTCATTAGTACGAGAATAAACCGCTAATGAGTTAATCAAACCGATGTTTGGACCTTCCGGTGTTTCAATCGGACATACACGACCATAATGGGTAGGATGTACGTCACGTACTTCAAAGCCTGCTCGTTCACGGGTTAAACCACCTGGACCTAATGCAGAAATACGACGTTTATGCGTAATTTCAGATAATGGATTGTTTTGATCCATAAACTGAGATAACTGGCTTGAACCAAAGAATTCGCGGATAGCTGCTGAAATTGGTTTGGCATTAATCATATCTTGTGGCATTAGTGAATCTAAGTCACCTAATGATAAACGTTCTTTTACAGCACGCTCTACACGCACTAAACCAATACGGAATTGGTTTTCTGCCATTTCACCAACACTACGGATACGACGGTTACCTAAGTGATCGATATCATCGACTTCACCATGACCATTACGAATGCTGATCAATTTCTTCATTACATCAACGATATCAGTTTTAGTTAAGACACTTTCGCCTTCAATATCGTCACGTCCTAAAGAACGATTAAACTTCATACGACCTACTGCTGATAAGTCATAACGCTCATCAGAGAAGAATAAGTTATCAAATAAAGCTTCAGCTGCTTCTTTTGTTGGTGGCTCACCCGGACGCATCATTCGATAAATTTCAACTAATGCACCTAGTCGATCTCGAGTAGAGTCAACATTTAAGGTTTCAGAAATAAATGCACCATGATCTAAATCATTAGTGAATAATGTTTCGATTTTCTTATAGCCAGCATTAGTTAATTCAAGCAATAGCTCTAGTGAAATTGGTGTATTAGCAAAAGCAACAACTTCACCTGTTTCTTGATTTACATAATTTTTCGCTAATACTTTATTAACAATATATTCAACTGGAACATCGATCTTAGTTACTTTATCTTTTTCAAGCTCACGAATATGACGAGCTGTAATACGACGACCTTTTTCTGCGTAAACTTTGCCTTTTGATTCAATATCAAATAACGCTGTTTCACCACGTAAACGCTCTGGCACAAGATCCATTTTTAATTTTGATTTGCCCACTTCGAAAATAGTTTTTTCGAAGAACATATCTAAAATTTCTTCAGTTTCATAACCCAACGCACGCAAAATGATTGTTGCAGGAAGTTTACGACGACGGTCAATACGAGCAAAAAGATTATCTTTTGGATCAAATTCGAAATCAAGCCAAGAGCCACGATAAGGAATAATCCGAGCATTATATAAAACTTTACCAGAAGAGTGTGTTTTACCTTTATCACTATCAAAGAACACACCTGGACTACGGTGTAATTGTGAAACGATAACACGTTCTGTACCGTTAATCACAAACGTACCATTGTCAGTCATTAAAGGAATTTCGCCCATATAGACGTCTTGCTCTTTAATATCTTTAACTGTTCCTTCTGGCGCATCTTTATCATAAATAACTAAACGTAATTTAACGCGCAATGGTGCTGAGTAAGTGATCCCTCTAATTTGACATTCTTTTACATCAAATACAGGTTCGCCCATCTTAAAGCTCACGTATTGTAACTCAGCGCTACCACTATAACTTTTTATCGGAAATATTGAACGAAAAGCGGCTTCTAAACCATATTGACCTTCAGGGTCTTGCTCAATAAACTTCTGGAACGAATCAAGTTGAATAGAAAGAAGATACGGTATATCCAAGACTTGTGGACGCTTACCAAAATTCTTACGAATTCGTTTTTTCTCGGTATAAGAGTAAACCATTAGTTCCTCAACTTGCTTATCTGCTATTTTAGCATGATTAAATATTCATCAGGGTACTACGAAATAATAACGCCTGACACCTCATCGAAAATATCTATAAATATCAAATGATTAGGCTTAATAAATATATTATTTCTTTATTACTTTTTATTGATAATCTTCAAATAAAATTCTTTGACTTATTACAGCGCAAAAAGGCTGGAGGTATAAAACCCCCAGCCAGTTAGCTTGTTATCGATAAACTTACTTAAGTTCGACAACTGCACCAGATTCTTCAAGTGCCTTTTTAAGTTCATCTGCGTCAGCTTTACTAACACCTTCTTTAACAGTTGCTGGAGCTGATTCAACAAGGTCTTTAGCTTCTTTTAAGCCTAAACCAGTTGCACCACGAACTGCTTTGATAACAGCTACTTTGTTAGCGCCAACATCTTTTAAGATTACATCAAATTCAGATTTTTCTTCTGCTGCTTCAGCTGGACCAGCTGCTGCAACTGCTACAGCTGCTGCTGCAGAAACGCCAAATTTTTCTTCCATCATAGATACAAGTTCAACAACATCCATTACAGACATTTCAGCAACTGCATCTAAAATTTGTTCTTTAGTGATAGACATAATATAGTTTCCCAAATTTACATTTTTTTAATTAATAAAATTCACAATCATACTGCTATTAAGCAGCTTCTTTTTGATCGCGAACCGCTGCAAGAGTACGAACCAATTTGCCAGCTGCGGCTTCTTTCATGGTTGACATCAAGCGAGCTAATGCTTCTTCATAAGTAGGTAATGTTGCTAAGCGATCAATGTTCGCTGCAGTAATCAACTCACCTTCAAAGGCTGCGGCTTTAATCTCAAAATTATCATTTTCTTTTGCAAACGCTTTAAAAATACGCGCTGCAGCACCTGGGTGCTCATTTGAAAACGCAATTAGAGTTGGACCAACAAACGTATCTTTTAAGCACTCGTATTGAGTTCCCTCAACAACACGGCGTAATAAGGTGTTACGAACAACACGCATATAAACACCAGCTTCACGAGCAGATTTACGTAATGCAGTCATTTTTTCTACAGTTACGCCACGAGAATCAGCAACAACTGCAGATAGCGCACCTTTGGCTATTTCATTAACTTCAGCAACAATTTCTTGTTTATTTTGAAGATTTAGTGCCATTGGTATTGCTCCTGGATTAAACTAGGCAAAGCCTAGAATTACTTTAACTAACTACAAATGTAGTTAGCACAATCACGATGAGCAGAATTCCTGTATTATATCTTATCAGGTTCTGTCACCGTCTACGTAGGAAAATTAAGTAATCAAATATCAATTACACCTACGGTCTTGGACGGGGTCTGGTTAAGGCCAGACACCAACCGATTCTTTGTTTAATTGTTAATTAAACAGATGTATTTAAAGTTGCTTGATCGATAGCAACACCAGCGCCCATTGTAGTAGAAAGGCTAACTTTCTTCACAAATACACCTTTTGAAGATGCTGGTTTTGCACGTTTTAAAGCAACAAGTAATGCTTCTAAATTCTCTTTAAGTTTATCTGCATCAAAATCAGCTTTACCGATAGTAGTATGGATAATACCATTTTTATCATTACGGTAACGGATTTGACCTGCTTTAGCATTTTTAACAGCTTCAGCTACGTTAGGTGTTACAGTACCAACTTTAGGGTTTGGCATTAAGCCACGAGGTCCTAAAATTTGACCTAATTGACCAACAACACGCATTGCGTCTGGAGATGCGATAACAACGTCAAAGTTCATTTCGCCTTTTTTGATTTGATCTGCTAGATCATCCATACCAACTAATTCAGCACCAGCTTCTTTAGCCGCATCAGCGTTTGCACCTTGAGTAAATACAGCAACACGAACACTACGTCCTGTACCATGTGGAAGAACGATAGCGCCACGTACATTTTGATCTGATTTACGTGAGTCGATACCTAAATTAACAGCAACATCAACGCTTTCAGTAAATTTAGCTGTAGCAAGTTCTTTCAATAAAGAGACTGCTTCATTGATATCATATAGTTTAGTTGCGTTTACTTTTTCGCGGATAAGTTTAGCTTTTTTAGATAATTTAGCCATGAATTAACCCTCCACTTCCAAGCCCATTGAACGTGCAGTTCCTTCGATAGAACGCATCATCGTTTCAATGGTTGCACCATTCATATCAGCAGCTTTTAATTCAGCGATTTCGCGAATTTGAGCGCTAGTTACTTTACCGACTTTTTTCTTATTCGGTTCACCAGAACCAGACTTGATTTTAGCCGCTTTCTTTAATAATACTGCAGCAGGCGGAGTCTTAGTTATAAAAGTGAATGAACGGTCAGAATATACAGTGATAACTACTGGAATAGGTAAACCTTTTTCCATGCTTTCTGTTTTAGCATTAAATGCTTTACAGAATTCCATAATATTCACACCGTGTTGACCAAGTGCTGGACCAACTGGTGGACTAGGATTTGCTGCACCAGCTGCAACTTGCAACTTGATGTAGGCTTGTACTTTTTTTGCCATTTTAGTTTCCTTCTCTCGGGTGCAAACGCCTCTATCAATAATAGTTATTAATAAATAGACAGCTCCCCTAAGTTAAATGAGGGCGAAATTATCCTACAACTAATACAAAAATGCAACATTTATTTGTTGAAGGATAAAACAAAAGCAGAGTTCATTACTCTGCTTCTATATATACAATAAAAAATATTAGAAAGTTTTACAGTACGTCGATAGCGTTAAGTTCTTTAAATGCAAGTTCTAAACGAGCAACTAAAGATTCTTGACCTTTACGTAACCATACTCGTGGATCGTAATATTTTTTATTCGGTGCATCGATACCTTCAGGGTTACCTAATTGACCTTGAAGATAAGCTTCATTTGCTTTGTAGTAATCTAAAACACCCGCCCAGTTTGCCCATTGAGTATCAGTATCGATATTCATTTTAACAACACCATAGCTAACTGCTTCAGCAATTTCTTCTTGAGTTGAACCTGAACCACCATGGAAAACGAAGTTTAATGATTTAGCTGGTAAATTAAATTTCTCAGATACATATTTTTGAGAATTATCTAGAATTTTTGGCGTTAATTTCACGTTACCTGGTTTGTAAACACCGTGAACATTACCGAATGATGCAGCAATAGTAAAACGTGGGCTAATTTCGCTTAAACGTTCATAAGCATAAGCAACATCTTCTGGTTGTGTATATAACGCAGAACTATCCATATGGCTATTATCTACACCATCTTCTTCACCACCAGTACAACCTAGTTCTAACTCTAATGTCATTTTCATCGCAGACATACGAGCAAGGTATTGACAACAAATATCAATATTATCTTTTAATGTTTCTTCAGAAAGATCGATCATGTGAGAAGAGAATAAAGGTTTACCTGTTTTAGCAAAGTGAGCTTCACCAGCATCAAGTAATCCATCAACCCATGGAAGAAGTTTTTTAGCACAGTGGTCAGTATGAAGAATAACTGGCACACCGTATTTTTCAGCCATAAGATGAACATGTTTAGCACCTGAAACCGCACCTAAAACAGCAGCTTCTTGTCCATCTAATTTTAAGCCTTTACCAGCGATAAATTGAGCACCGCCATTAGAAAATTGAACAATTACTGCTGAACCAACTTTAGCTGCAGTTTCAATTACTGCGTTAATTGTATTTGTATCAACACAGTTAACAGCAGGTAAAGCAAAATTATTCTCACGCGCGATTTGAAAAACTTTTTGAACATCATCACCAGTAACAACACCAGGTTTAACGACATCAGAAATCTTTGTAGCCATTTTAATTCCTATAGATTTATTTATATAAAAAGTAAAGGATGAGTAATTGGCTCATCCTTATTATCGAAATAGAATATTAAGCTTTTGCTCTCTCTTCTAACATTGCAACAGCTGGTAGTTTTTTACCTTCAACAAACTCAAGGAATGCACCACCACCAGTAGAAATATAAGAAATTTTATCTTCAATACCAAATAAGTCAATTGCAGCTAATGTATCACCACCACCAGCGATTGAGAAACCTTGGCTATCGGCAATTGCTTTAGCAACAATTTCAGTACCACGACGGAAATTAGGGAACTCAAATACGCCAACAGGACCATTCCATAAAATAGTTTTTGCGTTTTTGATAATTTCAGCTAATACTTCTGCTGATTGATCACCTAAATCAAGAATTTGTTCATTTTCTTTAACATCTTTAACTGATTTTTCAGTTGCAGTCGCTGTTTCACTAAATTCAGTTGCTACACGAACATCGGTAGGAACAGGAATTTGACAGTTAGCCATTAATTTTTTTGCTTCAGGAATTAAATCAGCTTCGTAAAGAGATTTACCAACATTGTAGCCTTCTGCTGCGATGAATGTATTTGCGATACCACCACCAACAATAATTTGGTCAGCAATTTTTGATAAAGAATCAAGAACAGTTAGTTTAGTTGATACTTTAGAACCAGCAACAATCGCAACCATTGGACGAGCAGGATTATCAAGTGCTTTACCTAATGCATCAAGTTCAGCTGCCAATAATGGGCCAGCACAAGCAACAGGAGCAAACTTACCAGCACCATGAGTAGAAGCTTGAGCACGGTGAGCTGTACCAAACGCATCCATTACATAAATGTCGCAAAGTGCCGCATATTTTTTAGATAAAGTTTCATCATCTTTACCTTCACCTACGTTAAAACGTACGTTTTCAAGAACGACAAGTTCACCTTCGTTAACATCAACACCATCAAGGTAATCTTTAACTAAACGAACTGGGAAAGAAACATGTTCTTTTAAGTAATCAACCACAGGTTGTAAAGAGAACTCTGGGTTATATTCACCTTCAGTTGGTCGACCAATATGAGAAGTAACCATTACTTTAGCGCCTTTTTTAATGGCTTCTTCAATAGTAGGTAATGATGCTTTAATTCGAGCATCTGAAGTAACCTTACCATTTTTAACCGGCACATTAAGATCTGAGCGAATAAATAAACGTTTTCCTTTTAGATCAAGATCTTGCATTCTAATGATAGACATGAGACTTCCTCTTATAAATATAAAAACAATAAAATTTTTGTTATTCTAACATAAAATTTCTAATTAGGTTACAATCAATATCGGTTATATAGTAAACATTTACTCGAAATTAGTGATTTATACTTTTTATAGTAAATTTTTTTATGTAACAGCATTGACAATGGAAAGAAAATCAGGCATATTTCCCCGCCTTATTAATATGTATTTTTATTTAAACTTGGGAGTTGACTTTGGCTAATATCAAATCAGCTAAAAAGCGTGCGGTTCAATCCGAAAAACGTCGTAAACATAATGCTAGTAACCGTTCAATGATGCGTACTTATGTTAAAAAAGTTTACGCAGCTGTTGCAGCTGGTGATAAACAAACAGCTGAAGTAGCATTCAAAGACATGCAAGCAGTTGTTGACCGTCAAGCGGCTCGTGGTCTAATCCACAGAAACAAAGCTGCACGTCATAAAGCGAATTTAATTAAACAGATTAAAGCGCTAGCTTAATTTTCTAATCTGTTGACAATAGAGTTAAAGAAAATTGAAAAAAGTGGTGTAAGCCACTTTTTTTATTTATATACTGTCATTTAAATTTATATGAATAAAAGAAAAGAGAGCATATTGTGGTTCAACGTGATTATGTAAGAAAAAAGAGCCAATCAAAATCAAAAGCTAAAAAAAATAAGTCACGAATATTGCCATCGTTAATGATATTTCTTGCGGTTATCATTATTGTTCTGTTTTCTGCTATTTTATACTTACTTTCAACAAATCATCCTGAAAAACCTATTGAGCGTCCAAAAGTAAAAACTGAGTCACCAGTAGCAACTCTACCTGAACAACCACAAGAACGTTGGACTTATCTTAAAGAATTAGAAACACCAAATGCGAGTAGTGGTACTAATTCTACTACAAGTGAAAGACAACAAATATTAGATAGTTTTATCAATAATTCTTCTACAACGACTCCGACTACATCAACCAATATGGATGATAGTAAATGGTTACTACAGTGTGGTGCATTTAAAGAAAAAACAAATGCAGACACACTAAAAGCTTCTCTAGCTATGACCGGTATTAGTGGTAATATAACCACAAGTCAACAATTATATCGAGTTACTGTTGGCCCATATACAAATAAAACTGATGCACAAAAAGTATTAAACACATTAAAAACTAATGGGATCAATAATTGCATTATATCTAACTAAATGAAGGTATATTATGGGTATACTTAAGCATATGCAGTCATTTTTAGTAATGTTGTGGGCTCGAATAAATCATGATAGATTAACTACTTCAGCAGCAGAACTAGCTTACACAACCATACTTGCATTAGTCCCTCTGATAACGGTAATTTTTGCATTACTCTCAGCCTTTCCTATGTTTGACGAGGTGAGTCAATCATTAAAACAACTCATTTATAGTAATCTCGTTCCAACTGCTAGTGATACTATCCAAAATTATCTTGAGCAATTTATCGGCAATACAAAAAAAATGACCTTGGTCGGAATTATCGGCTTAATAGTGACATCACTATTACTTATTAACTCTATTAATAATGCACTTAATCGTATCTGGCGAACTAAGCGGAAACGTTCGTTCATGTATAACTTAACTATGTATTGGACTATTTTGACTTTAGGTCCTATTTTAGTTGGTTCAAGTGTTGCTGTAAGCTCTTATATATTCTCACTAAAATGGTTATCCGATGCAGCCAGTGGTGATGTACTACTAAGTACCTTACCATTTATTATATCTATTGTCGGATTTTGGTTACTTTACAGCATTATACCTACCGAATCGATACCATTTAAAGAAGCTGTAATTGGCGCATTAGTCGCTGCGATATTATTTGAAATTGGTAAACGTGCTTTTGCGCTGTACGTGACATCATTTCCTACTTATCAACTTATTTATGGTGTAGTATCCTCAATTCCTATTATGTTAGTTTGGATATATTGTTCTTGGTGTATTGTCTTATTTGGCGCTGAATTTGCAGCAACACTCACTGACTATAATAGACATAGCAAAATGCCCCTAAAACATTCTTCCCAATCGGAGTAATATAAAAATGATTGCCTTAATCCAACGAGTAAAACAAGCTTCAGTTTCTGTAAATAACCAAATTATTGGTGAAATAAATCAGGGATTATTGGTTTTACTTGGTGTTGAACAAGGCGATAATGAACAGAAAGCGCTCCGTTTAAGTGAAAAAGTGCTTGGCTACCGTATTTTCAGTGACAATGACGGCAAAATGAATCTCAATGTGCAACAAATTAATGGCAAACTATTAGTTGTTTCTCAGTTTACACTAGCGGCTGATACTCAAAAAGGTATGCGGCCAAGTTTTACAAAAGGGGCTTCGCCAGATATGGCCAATGAGCTTTACCAATTTTTTGTCAAACAGTGCCAACAGCATATTGAAACACAAACAGGGCAATTTGCAGCCGATATGCAAGTATCACTGATTAATGACGGCCCAGTAACATTTTGGCTACAAGTTTAATTATGCTGTCTTAAAGGAATGATATTCTAAATTTTTTAATTAAATATAACGTATTTATTTAATTTTATTTAGCCATTTTAATACCACTCCTTGGTCGGTAAGCCCCCAGTTATTTAATTTATTTTCATAGAACTTCTTCAATTCGTCCCATTGATAATAAGGGTAATCGTTGGTTTTTAAAGGTAAATGGACTTCTCGCTCATTTAACATTACTTTAACTAATATAGGCTGATCAGCTTGTTCACTTCTATAAAATATCCATTGAATATTTGCTGACATTGGAATAATTTTATCGGCTTGCCAAACGGAAGGATAATCAGTTACTGGATTAGCTACCGTATTGGTACCTTCAATTTCCATCAATGTTGCTAATGGTGATACAGTTTCGGCATGAGCAAATCGCAAATTGGCATCAATATCCTTATTAGCTATCGCACTATCAGCTGTTTTTAACATATCTAATAATAGTGGTGCAGCAATCTTAATTTGGATGCCATTACTATCAAAAGCAGGACCAATTTGTAAATAATTTTTTGCTGTGACGACAGTGTTAAACCATAATAGCTGATCTTGTGTGAAGTAACCGCTAAAATCAAGATGATTATCAGCTAATACTAGTGGTGAAAAGGATAATAATTCTTGATAAAGCTGATAAACAGAAAGCACAAAATTTTGCGTTTTAACTAAAGAATTTTCTGATAGCGAGATACCATTATTTAATTGATGAATAAAATCAGATGTGAAGATCAAACTTGCGATATTTTCACTCATCTCTACTGATTTAGTATCATTTTCTAAAGATTTTAGTGTATTTTTAATTATTCTATTTTTCTTATATTTAGCATAAGCAGGCGAATATTCAAAAAAACGTAACAATGTTTGCTGATCTTCTAGTTGTTGATTAACGTTTAGCTTGGAATATTTGGTTTTGAATGTATTAATAAAGATTTCAGCCGTTTCTTTAGCCCGTGGAGAGGTTGATGAAATAACCGCTATTTTTTGACCTTTAAACACTGTTGGATTATTCTTTAACATCCGTTGACTAATTAAACTTATATCTTTTCGCCCAAGATCACTAAGTTCACCATAATGATCTTTATTAAGTTCTTTAATAGTAGTAATTTGCGTTAATAATAATTTCCCTTTTTCAGTTAATTGATTATTTTTTTCCGCCAATACCAAAATTTTATAAGCAATATCTTCATATTTAGCTTTGCTGATATAGCGGGAACCATGACGACCAATATGATCAATATAAAACGCTTGATACCCACTAGGCGCAGGAGTAAGAGATTGTCTTGCATCATATTGATATGCAGTCTTTGAACCAGAAATCATCATTCCAGCAAAACTCAATGGCGTAAAAAGCGTAAGCATAATGGCTAATATCTGATTTGCTGGTTGAGTAATAGAAAAATTTTTTATAAAAGACATAATTACCCCTATCTATAATTAATAATATAAGAGCAAAATAACAGGCCATTACTTATAAGCTTATTTTATCTCATTAATAACATTATTTAACTGAAAATAATGCAATTATTTTAATAACACTCTTTCAATTTTTGAAAAAAGGATTATCTTATTATGTATTTTTTCCAACTCATTTAATTGATTTAAAACATAATGAAATTATATGGCCTTTCTGGTACTAAAATTAGTAGTGCATTTATTTCGGCATGCATTAACACCCCTTATAACACAACTCGTTTTCTTAAAGACTTGATTGCCGGAATAACTGTTGGCATTATTGCTATTCCGCTTGCTATGGCGTTAGCTATAGCAAGTGGTGTTGCACCTCAACATGGCTTATATACTGCGATTATCGCTGGTTTCGTGATAGCACTGACAGGTGGTTCTCGTTTTAGTGTTTCCGGCCCAACAGCAGCTTTTGTGGTAATTTTATATCCGGTTTCGATACAATTTGGTTTATCAGGTCTATTAATTGCTACCTTACTTTCAGGCATATTTTTAATATTAATGGGCATAATTAGGTTAGGTCGCTTAATAGAATATATTCCTCTACCTGTGGTATTAGGTTTTACCTCTGGTATTGCAATAACAATTGCAACAATGCAAATTAAAGACTTTTTTGGTTTAACACTGGAACATATGCCGGAAAACTACATCAATAAAGTTATTGAACTAGTGAAGACGTTGCCAACGATTAATATCGCCGATACATCAGTAGGATTAATAACACTTATTGTGCTAATTGTTTGGCCAAAATTTCGAATGAAAATTTCTGGCCATTTACCAGCATTAGTCGCAGGTGTATTAATAATGCTAATCTTCAATCAATTTGGCTATCAAATAGAAACAATTGGTTCACGATTCACGTATACATTGGCAGATAATACTACTGGTCATGGTATTCCGCCAGTTTTACCAGAATTTATCTTACCATGGGAACATGCTGGTTTTACTTGGGATTGGACAACATTCAGTGCATTAATTCCAATCTCAATCACTATGGCAATGTTATGTGCTATTGAATCACTACTTTGTGCCGTAGTTTTAGATGAAATGACACATACTAAACATCATTCGAATAGTGAATTGATTGGCCAAGGTCTAGGTAATATTATCGCCCCATTTTTTGGTGGAATTTCAGCAACAGCCGCTATTGCACGTTCAGCAGCAAATGTAAAAGCTGGAGCGACTTCACCCATTGCTGCGGTATTGCATGCGTTAATTGTTTTATTGGCACTCATCTGTTTTGCGCCACTATTATCCTTTATTCCATTATCAGCAATGGCAGCATTATTATTAATTGTTGCATGGAATATGAGTGCCGTACAGCGAGTTATTTATATCATTAAACGCGCACCTAAAGATGATATTATAATCATGCTTATTTGCATGTCACTGACTGTATTATTCGATATGGTTATTGCTATAACAATTGGTATTGTATTAGCTTCTATCTTATTTATGCGTCGTATTGCAAGAATGACTCGTTTAGTCGAATTAAATCAAGGAAATGAGAAAACATTAGTACTGCGTATTAGTGGTCCATTGTTCTTTGCCGCTGCTGAGCGTACCTTTTTAGAGTTATACCAAAAAATTAATGGTTATCAAAACATTGTTCTACAGTGGGATGCGGTACCTATTCTTGATGCTGGTGGCTTAAATGCGCTTATTCACTTCATTGATGAATTACCTGCGCAGGTGAATCTATCTATTTGTGAATTACAATTTCAACCATTAAAAACTTTAGCCCGCGCAAAAATTGTACCAATTCCAAACAAATTAATGTTTTATTCAACTTTAGATGAAGCACTGAAAGATAAAATTTAAATGCGAAATTCGTTTTATTATATTGCTTAAATACTATACTTAGTGAAAACATAGTATCTGATTTTCACTAAGTATTTTGCATCACCTATATACCTTGTCCTTTCCCAAAATAATATAAGTAAAAGTTAGCCTTGCAAGATAGTACTTGTTTAATTCTTTACATTAACAACAAAAATAGGAAATTAATATGACAACTAATAAAAACACTATTCAAGATGTTAAGCATAAAGCGAATTGGTTTATTGTAATTGGTGTAATTTTAATTGTTCTCGGTTGCTTGGCATTGGGTTATCAATTCATGGCTACCGTTTTTTCTGTTTATTTTATCGGGTCACTACTGTTAATCGCCGGCATCATTCAAGTTGTACACGCATTTAATATCAAAGGTTTTGGCCAAACTGCCTTATGGGCAATCATGGGGATTTTATATATCTTTATTGGAGGGATGGCTTTTTTCCAACCGATTACCGTCTCATCAGCACTAACTTTACTGATTTCATTATTATTGACTATTAGTGGATTTAGCCAAATTTTTGCAGCAATGAGTAATCGCAATATCCCTCGTTGGGGATGGGTAGTTTTTTCGGGAATTATTAACATCATTTTAGGGCTAATGCTAATAGCTGGTTGGCCATATGATAGTGTTTGGGTATTAGGAATGTTTTTAGGTATCGATCTAGTTTTCCAAGGTTTTGCCTATATTGCTATTGGTTTCGCATTAAAAAATCACTAAATAGCGATAGTTTATCTTATTGCTCACAACACAGCTTGTGAGCAAGCAAAATTCCGCAACATATCAAAAATAAAAATCTGATAATTAGCAATGGCTATTTATAACTTTTATTGGTTTTCGCTTTAACCTCACGCATTGATTGCAAAATTCGATGATAATTATCTAATCTTGATGGTGCGATAGCTCCTTCTGATACCGCTTTTTGTAATAGACACCCTGGTGTATCTAAGTGATTGCAATCTCTAAATTGGCAACCACCTAAATAATCATCAAACTCAACAAAACCACCAATAACTTGCTCTGGATCTAAATGCCATAAACCGAATTCTCGGATTCCCGGCGAATCAATAATATCGCCACCATTAGGTAAATGGTAAAGTCGAGTTGAAGTTGTGGTATGTTGGCCAAGACCCGATATCTCAGACACCTCACCAGTTAACGTCGCTTGATCATGAGGTAATAGCAAATTAATGATACTTGATTTACCCACACCTGATTGGCCAACCAATATCGATATTTTGTCATCCAGCACCTTTTGTAAAGGTTCAATACCCTGCTGTGATAAACATGAAACATATAAAACTTGATAACCAATTTTAGTGTAAATTTGTAACTGCTGATCAATTTCCTGTTTTTTGTACTTATCAAGCAAATCGATTTTATTCAAAACAATAATCGGTGTGATATTGGTTGCTTCACAAGCAACTAAATAGCGATCGATGATATTAAACGATAATTCCGGCAATACTGCAGAAATAATAACAATTTGATCGACATTTGCAGCAACAGGCTTAACGCCATCATAAAAATCAGGTCGCACTAATTCAGAATGGCGCGGATGAACAGCTTCAATAATACCATTAGTATTTGGTTCTAAACTTTCACGCCATAATACTTTATCACCCGTTACCAAAGATGGCAGCGTACGACGAATACTACAACGATAAATAATTCCAGTGTTATCTTCAACATCAGCAGATTTGCCAAAGCGACTAATCACCACCCCTTCTTGTGGCGCAGAGAAATTAGACAGATTTTCATCTAGCTTAGTTTCTAAACGCTGCTGATGCTTAGCGGCCATACGCCTTTGTTGATTTTTTGAAAGTTGTTTTTTTGCCACGATAACTAATTTTTTGCTCAAACGATTTAGTACTTATGCTACACTACTCGGCATTAAAAAGAAAATTAATACCGCAAATTATGACTACACAATCAAATATAAACAGTAATAATCTTATCTGGATTGACCTTGAAATGACAGGGCTCGATCCAAACAGAGATCGTATTATTGAAATTGCCACCATCGTAACTGACTCTAATTTAAATATCCTTGCTGAAGGTCCAGTTATTGCTGTTCATCAATCAGATGAACAACTTGCACTTATGGATGATTGGAATCAAAAAACTCATGGTAAATCAGGCTTAATCGAACGTGTTCGACAAAGTACCATTGCCGAACAGCAAGCAGAACAACAAACAATTGAATTTTTAAAACAATGGGTGCCTGAAAACTGTTCACCAATCTGTGGCAATACCATTGGTCAAGATCGCCGTTTTCTATTTAATTACATGCCAAATTTAGAAAAGTATTTTCATTACCGTTATCTAGATGTTAGTACGATTAAAGAATTAGCCAGACGTTGGAAACCGGAAATATTAAAAGGTATCAGTAAACAGAGTTCACATCAAGCGTTGGATGATATTCGTGATTCAATTGCCGAATTAGTTTATTACCGACAACACTTTTTTAATCTAACTAATGAATTATCATGAGTATTTTATACACGATTTTACTTTATTTAATTCAACCGTTTGTCTGGATAAGACTACTTTGGCGTAGCCGTAAAGCGCCAGATTATCGTAAACGCTGGTTAGAACGTTATGGATTTTGCAAAAATAAAGTCAAATCAGGGGGAATTTTAGCACATGCCGTATCGGTCGGCGAAACCCTTGCTGCAATCCCGCTGATTAAAGCGCTGCAAAATCAATATCCACAGTTACCCATTACAGTCACAACCATGACGCCTACGGGATCAAAGCAAGTTAAATCATTACTAAAAGACAGTGTTGGCCATGTCTATTTACCTTATGATTTACCTTGCGCAATACATCGTTTTTTAAAAACAGTCCAACCTAAATTAGTAATAATTATGGAAACAGAGCTTTGGCCAAACTTAATTAGCCAATGTCATAACAAAAAAATTCCATTGATCATTGCTAATGCCCGTTTATCTGAACGTTCAGCCAAAAGATACCATAAACTAGGGAAAGCAATTAGTAAATTATTTGCTAAAATCAGCACCGTTGCCGCCCAAAACAAACAAGACGGCGATAGATTTATCTCATTGGGCCTACCGGCAGATCATTTAGTGGTAACGGGTAGTATTAAGTTTGATATTGAACTCACGGCCAAGCAACAACAGAATCTTGCGCAGTTAAAACAGCAATGGCAATTACATCGACCAGTACTAATCGCTGCCAGCACACATTCAGGTGAAGATGAAATCATTTTATCAGCATTTCAACAGCTTCTTAAAAATCATGGCAACTTATTACTTATTTTGGTCCCTCGTCACCCTGAACGTTTTAAAACCGTTGAAAAACTAATTGCCGATAATGGCTTGAATTATATTACACGCAGTAGCAAACAAAACCCTACAGATCAGACACAAGTGATTTTGGGTGATACCATGGGAGAGCTGTTAGAACTTTATGGGATGGCGAATATTGCCTTTGTTGGCGGTAGTTTAATTGAACATGGTGGTCATAACCCGTTAGAACCAGCACTACACCATATTCCAATTATTAGCGGTAAACACTTTTTTAACTTTAAAGTCATTGGCGAACAATTGATCGATGCTAATGGTATGCTGGTATGTAATAGTGATATTGATTCGCTTTATTTAACCATAAATAGTTTATTGAATGACAAAAATCGCTGTCAGCAAATCGGCGAAAATGCCTATCAAGTATTAAAAAGTAATCAAGGTGCTTTACATCGTCTATTGACGGTTATTCATCACTATCTTGAGGAATGACTTGTGAATAAAAAACAGGGATTATTGATAGTTAATTTAGGAACGCCAAGTGCCGCAACACCAATGGCAATTCGCAACTACTTGACCGAGTTTTTACTCGATCGCCATGTTGTCGACCTACCTGCTTTTATTTGGTATCCAATTTTAAAATACCTTGTACTACCTAAACGCGTCCCCTACATCATCAACCATTATCAAAAAATATGGATTGAGGGTGAATCACCATTACTTCATTACAGTAAACGCTTAATTAATCAATTACAATTAGCATTACCTGATATGCAATGTGAATTAGCCATGACCTATGGTGAACCAAGCTTACTCTCGGCGTTAAATAGCTTAAAGTCATGTGAACAAATTACATTATTACCGTTATTTCCTCAGTATTCAACGACGACAACTCAAGCGGTATTAGATAAAGTTAAGCAACTTATTGCAGATAATAATATCAAGATTAATCTTAGCTATATTCATGATTATGCCGACCACCCAAGTTATATTGATGCTCTTTATTCACAAATCCTGCAAGCGTTTTCAATCCAAGGGCAGCCTGATGTATTACTCCTTTCTTATCATGGTATTCCTGAACGCTATATTGATAAACGCCATGACGACTATGTGCAAAGATGCCAGTTAACCACTAACTTATTGACAAACAAATGCCAAGAAAATGGTATCGACTTAACAATAAAAATGGCTTATCAATCAAAGTTTGGTAAAGGGAAATGGGTTGAACCCAACACTAGCGATATATTAGAAAAATTGGCTAAAACAGGCTCTAAATATGTCCAGGTTATCTGTCCAGGTTTTTCAGCGGATTGTATTGAGACCCTTTATGAAATTGATGAACAAAATCGAGAAATATTCCTAAATGCTGGCGGTAAACAATTTTATTACATCCCGGCCTTAAACGATACGTCTCTACAGGTTGAATTAATCAAAGATATACTTGAAAAACCGCCTTTCCTCAAAAAATTTTAACTGATTAAGATTTATTTTTAACAGGAATCAAATCTTATCAACACAACTTTAAATTGATTAATATTAAAGCTAAATAACCAACTAATCTAACTAGTGTGATTAACCTGTGTTACGATGATAGTTAAAAGTTATTTGCGCTCAAAGGAGAACACTCGATGAAAATAATCATCATTGGCGCTCAAGCTGCTGGTGCCAGTGCCGCAGCAAAAGCCAAAAGAAAGGATCCTAATGCAACCATTCGCATTTATGAAAAATCAGATATTGTTTCATTTGGTGCTTGTGGATTACCTTACTTTATTGGCAATCATTTTCAAGATGAAAATGAAATGATATCTAGAACACCAAATCAATTTGCAAAAGATGGGATTGAAATCAAGACGTTACATGAAGTTATTGCTATTGATGCAAAATTAAAAAAAATTACAGTCAAAGATCTTAATACCAATAACTGTTTTGATGATGATTATGACAAATTACTTATTGCGGTTGGAGCAGTACCAATAATTCCGCCTTTAGAAAATCGCCAACTGGAAAATATTTTCACTTTACGTGATATATATGATGGTCTGGCAATAAAAAGCGCCTTGGCTAATCCACAAAATACCAATGTTGTAGTTATTGGTGCTGGTTACATAGGACTTGAAGTAACCGAATCTTTAGTGGAATTAAACAAAAATGTAAAATTAATTCAATTAGATGATAGCGTATTGGTCGATGCCTTTGATCCGGAACTTACCGAGATTATTGAAGAAAACTTAAAACAACATTGTGATTTACATCTACAAGAACGAGTACAAGGTTTTGAAGGTGTACAGACAGTTACCCACGTTATTACCGATAAAGCTAAATATGCAGCAGATATTGTCATTATAGCTACAGGGGTAAAACCTAATAGTGAAGTATATAAAGATCTGGATATTGAAACACTTAATAATGGTGCAATTATTATTGATAATTATGGCCAAACAAATATTGCAGGTGTTTATGCTGCTGGTGATTGTGTCGCACTATATCATCGAGTTAGTCAATCAATGACTTATATACCACTAGCTACTGGTGCCAACAAATTAGGTAAAACAGTTGGTGACAATTTAGCTGGTGGAAATAACCAATTCCCAGGCACACTTGGTACATCAGCATTGAAAGTCTTTGATATTGAAGCCGGACGAACAGGTCTAACAGAATCACAAACAATCAAAGCAGGGATCCCTTACAAGACAGTAATCGTTAAAGATAAAAATCACAGTAACTATGTTGAAGGGCAAACTGGCGTAATCGCTAAACTCATTTATCACGCCGAAACTCGTATTTTATTAGGTGGCCAAATAGCGGGAGGGAACGGTGCTGCATTAAGAACGAATAGTTTAGCCACAGCCATTTGGGCCAATATGAAAATTGATGAATTAGCCATGATGGACTTTTTATATGCACCTCCTTTTTCAAGACCATGGGATATTTTAAATATAGCCGGTGGTATAGCTAAATAGTATTAAAACATATTAATTATTTACAATATGTTAAGTTATTAACATTAAAAATATGTGGTAGGGTTAATAATTTATTAATCCTACCACAATAGATCATTACATAATTAATTCAATTTTATCCAAAAGCTGGGGGTAAACCATGTCAGATGCCATTTTTCAGGGGATTTTTTTTGAAAAGTTCTTATCTATCACCCATTATCAAACCTTAATAGGCATTGGCTTATTGCTGTTTTGCTTTTTTGCGATAATGCGACCACTGCAAACCAAAAAAGTTAATTTTTCTATTCGTATGCTAGTTGGCTTAGTACTTGGTGCCGTACTGGGTTTAGGTATTCAAGCCTCTGCAGGTTTTCCAAATAGCTCAACAATTTGGATGCAAGAAATCGCAACATGGTATGGTTTATTCGGCCGAGCCTTTATAGCCTTTATTCGCATGCTAGTTATTCCTCTGATTTTCGTCTCAATTGTAAAAGTGATTATTGATTTTTCTGGTAAAGAAAATTTACCACAAATCGCATTCAGAGGTATTTTTTGGCTACTATTCACTACAGCCATTGCTTGTATTATTGGGATTATCTTGGCTAATGTATTATCATTAGGTGAACTAAGTTCAACCTCAGCCAAAACCGCTGTTGCAAAACAATATACCAATATCATTGATACATTCGTCAATCTTATCCCTAGTAACATCATTGCTTCCATGGTAAAAGAGAATATTGTTGGTTTAGTCATCTTTTCGGCATTAATGGGACTTGCAGCTAATCGCATGGAAAAAAAGAATCCACACCCTATTGCCCTGTTTAAAACCTTTATTGAAGCACTTTATAAAATTATCATGTCAATTGCCATGACGGTCATCAAATATATGCCTTATGCAGTAATTGCCTTACTTGCTCGCACCATTATTTCCAATGGTATTCCTGCAATAGTCGAAGTATCAAGCTTTGTATTAGCAATTTACCTTGCTACCATATTAATGCTTGCAGTACATATCGTGATTGTGATGGTACATGGTATTTCACCAATCACATTTATTAAAAAAGCACTTGGTACATGGTTACTGGCTTTTACCAGCCGCTCATCAGTCGGTACATTACCTATGACAATATCAACATTGACCGTCAGAATGGGGGTAAATACTGGTACTGCTAATCTAGTGGGATCATTGGGTAGTACAATGGGAATGAATGGTTGTGCTGGATTTTTCCCTGCACTGCTTGCCGTAATGGTTGCCCATATGGTAGGCATTAATACTGATATCCAATTTTATATTATGCTAGTAATTGTGGTCGTTATAGGTTCAATTGGTATCGCCGGTATCCCGGGTACTGCAACAGTTGCCGCAACCGTTGTACTATCAGGCATGGGAATGGCAGAATACTTCCCTTTAATCGGCATGGTGCTAGCCGTTGATCCAATCATTGATATGGCCAGAACCTTAGCCAATGTATCCGGTGCAATGACAGCAGCAATTGCAACCGATCATGAAGTTGGATTAATGAATATGGATATCTATAACGATCCTAATGTGACCTTGGATAATGAGCAGTCAGAAGTTTAATGATAAAAATTACACTTTCGATATATTCTAAACAAATAGCAAAAAGACGCCAATTGGCGTCTTTTTTATATCAGTTGATTAGGCCAAAAATTAAATCGTTTTTAACCACGCTTTAACATCATCGCCTAAACTTTTATGACGCATTGCATATTGTACAAAAGTTTGGACATAACCTAATTTATTACCACAATCATGGCTTCGGCCTTTAATGCAATACGCATCAACAGGATCTTCTGCAAGTAACATCGCAATTGCGTCAGTTAATTGAATTTCACCACCAGCACCTAATGGTGTTTTGGCTAATAAAGGCCAAATTTTTTCAGACAATACATAACGGCCTACCACAGATTGATTAGATGGTGCTTCTTCAATTGACGGTTTTTCAACTACACTATACATTTGTGTTACATTACCTGCAGATAACTCTTCACCACGGCAGTCAACAATACCATAAGATGAAACAAGTTCTTTTGGTACCGGCTCAACCATAATTTGGCTATGTTTAGTCTCATGATAATTATGAATCATCGCCGCTAAATTATCTTGAGTAAGATCACTTTCATACTCATCGATAATCACATCCGGTAACACAACAGCAAAAGGTTCATCACCAACTAAAGGATAAGCACAAAGTACCGCATGACCAAGCCCTTTGGCTAAACCTTGGCGAACACTTGTGATAGTAACATGTTTTGGTAGTATTCCTTGCACTTCTTGCAAGAGTTGACGTTTAACTCGCGCTTCTAACATAGCTTCAAGCTCGAAGCTAGTATCAAAATGGTTTTCAATCGAATTTTTAGAAGAATGTGTCACAAAAATAATCTCAGTTATTCCTGCTGCAATACACTCTTTAACAACATATTGTATAAGTGGTTTATCCACCACGGGTAACATCTCTTTAGGAATCGCTTTGGTTGCAGGCAACATTCTCGTGCCAAGGCCTGCGACTGGAATTACGGCTTTCTTAACTTTGCCCTTTAAAGATGGTTCAAAATTTGATGACATTTTAGTTCCTTAAAAATATATTAACTAATAATATTGTTATTACTTTCCACTCTACGACGCCCATTAACAAACGTGTTATAAACTCTTTCAGATTTTAACATATAAGAAATACAAATAACGCTCAAAATAATGTTTTTGGCTATATTAAACAAATCACGGCTTTCAATTTTAAATGTGGTAAATTGATGAGTAATAAACTGATCTAAAAGCATCAATCCAATAACTAACAGTTCAAAACAAATCATCAAAGATGGAAATTTATAATTTTTAGTGAAAAAAAGATAAAGTAAGTAGATATTAAAAAAAATAAGAATCAAATTCATACCAATTTCTAATGGATAAATCCAGTTAAGATTTTCACTATAAAAAATGGAATTTGAATTAGTAAAATTAGCCAATCTTATAAAGATAATGCTTATATAAATAATCAAAAATATATTACTGATACAACTCAAAATTAATCTTATTGCAACAACAATAAGCCAGCCACCTAATCCTCTAAGGGGTGAGTTATCAGTCATATAAATATCCTTATTTAATAATAGATAAATCCGCAGATTCGATTAATGAAGGATTATCTCTATCTTTAGCTAAAGAATCAATGGAAATATAGATAATCTGACAGTTTTCTAATACCGCTTCTTTTACTACAAATTTTGCCTTACGATCACGAGATTCCTTCTGTTTACGACTAATATACAAATCATCATAACCGTCATCATACATTGATGCTCGTTCAAATATATTAGGACTTCGCCAAAATGTCTCTTTCGGATAATCTCGTACAAAAATTTGACCAGTTAATTTGCCTTTTAAACCGACATAGTTAGTTGTTAAATGACGACTAGCTCGACTTTGAGAAAGGTAAATATGGGGATATGTTGAAACATTGCTTTCAAGTTGGTTTAACTTGAATTCAATACCTGAACGATTTTGATACTGGCAATTTTCCATTGTTAAAGGTGCAGTTCGAAAATTCAACGAACTACACCCTACAAGTAAAAATATAAAGAAAATATTAAAAATACGATACTTCATTTATTGTTTATTTATAAAATATTTATAAGTAACTCCAGCCACTATTTACATCTTTTCACTAACATTTTCAGCCGTATTCGTAATTGCTTTACCGCCAGATTGAACATCTTTACCGACACCTTTAAACGTGTTACAACCAACTACCATTGTTGTCATCGCAATACTTACTATTAAAATAAATACTTTACGTAACATGTGATTCTCCTCTAGTTAGTCACATTATGATTTTATTGTGGCAAATGCTTCTGCTACACGATGTATATTATGGTGATTTAATCCCGCCACACACATTCTTCCGCTGCCCACCAAATAAACGGCGAAATCATCTTTTAGCTGTGTGACTTGCTCTTTAGAAAAACCTGTATAGCTAAACATACCTCTTTGTTTAACCAAATAATCAAAATTTTGTGCCGGTGCTGCTGTTTTTAATAAATCGACTAAGGTTGAACGCATGGTTACAATACGGTTGCGCATGGTTTGAACTTCATTAAGCCATAAAGCTTTAAGTTCCGTATTATTTAATACATATGAGACCAATTGCGCTCCATACGCAGCTGGGCTGGAATAGTTACGACGAACTGTTGCTTGTAACTGACCAAATACACAATTTGCTGCTTGGCTATCATCACATAATACGGATAATCCACCTACCCGTTCTCCATACAGTGAAAAAGTTTTAGAAAAAGAATTACTGATCAAACCACATAATCCTTTCTCAGCGACTTTTTTGATTGCATAACTATCATTTTCGATACTTTCACCAAAACCTTGATAAGCAATATCCATAAATGGGATAAGATCACGATTTTGTAAAACTTCAATCACTTTATCCCACTGCGGCTGTGTTAAATCGACACCAGTAGGATTATGACAACAAGGATGTAATAGCACGATACTTTTAGCCGGTAAGCTATTTAATGTATCAAGCATAGCGTCAAATTTTACACCACAAGTTGTTGGGTCAAAATAAGGATATTTATTTACTTTAAAGCCTGCACCACTAAAAATAGCAATATGATTTTCCCAAGTTGGATCACTCACCCATACTTGAGAATTCGGAAAATAGTGATAAAGAAAATCAGCACCAACTTTCAGGGCACCTGACCCACCTAACGTTTGAATAGTTGCAATACGTTTAGCTTGAATAGCAGAATTATCTTCACCAAAAAGCAGTGATTGGATCGCTTGGCAATAACTAGGTAAACCACTCATTGGCAAATAAAGTTGTGCGCCTTGTTGATGTTGATAAATATAATCACGGGCCGTTTTAACACATGATAACTGCGGAACCTCACTGTTTTCATCATAATAATATCCAATACTTAAATTGGTCTTATCCTGACGGCTATCATTATTAAATTCTGCGACTAATGACAAAATTGGGTCACCAGCATACGACTCTACTTTTTCAAACATTTTTCCAACCTAATTAACCAATAAATAGCAATGTATAATTGTAGATTATTGCACCAACTCAATTAGCAATCAATCACTAAATAACAGTTTAAATATAAATAATTTTAGGCAAATAAAATCGAGTGTTTAACAGCCTGATCCAGATAGAAAAGCATCATAACTGATGACAAAAAATAGGAAAATTTAGCAAGAAAAGCCGCAAAAAAACTTCCCTCAACTTTTTTGCTTCATTAGCACTATTGGTGCTAATGATTTTGGCAAACTTATTTAACAGCAATAACTTCTATTTCAACTTTAGCATCTTTCGGAATTCGAGCTACTTGCACACAAGAACGAGCTGGAAAGCTTGCTTGATTTTCGGTAAAAAATTCTTCATAGACACTATTAACATCAGCAAAATCATTCATATCAGCTAAAAAAATAGTTGTTTTAACGATATTTTTAACTTGATAACCCGCCTCAGTAATAATTGCTTTAACATTAGCTAAACTTTGCTTAGCTTGTTCTTTCACGCAAGTTGGCATCTCACCAGTTGCTGGATTAATTGGGATTTGACCTGATGCAAATAACATATTACCCAAATCGACACCTTGTACATAAGGACCAATAGCTGCAGGGGCTTTATCGGTATTAACTACTTTCACCATAGATAACTTTCTCCTTTATTTATTATGACTCTCATTTCAACAGGAACACAATTTTGTGTCAAGCCATAACAAATTTATGATCATGGGACTTCTGCAAATTTTCTGATATGATAGGTGATAATTTTTTTAATTTGTTGAGAGTTAGTATGTTTGAGAATTTAACTGACCGTTTATCACAGACATTCCGCAATATTAGTGGTCGTGGACGTCTGTCTGAAGATAATATCAAAGATGCGCTGCGTGATGTCAGAATGGCATTACTTGAAGCTGATGTTGCCCTACCTGTAGTACGGGAATTTATTAACCAAGTTAAACAAAAAGCCGTCGGTTTAGACGTAAATAAAACACTAACCCCAGGCCAAGAGTTTATAAAAATCGTTCAAGCTGAACTGACTGCAGCAATGGGTGAAGTTAATAGTTCACTTAACTTAGCTACTCAGCCTCCAGCGGTAATGCTAATGGCTGGTTTACAAGGTGCAGGTAAAACAACTAGCGTTGCAAAACTAGCAAAATTTTTAAAAGAAAAACAAAAAAAGAAAGTATTAGTTGTTTCTGCCGATGTTTATCGACCCGCAGCGATAAAACAATTAGAAACACTTGCTAAAACAATTGATGTCGAGTGCTTCCCATCAGATATCAATCAAAAACCGGTTGATATTGTTAATAAAGCAATTTCACATGCGAAATTACAATTTTTTGATGTACTGATTGTCGATACCGCTGGTCGATTGCATGTTGATAGCGACATGATGGATGAAATCAAAGCACTACATGATGCAATCAATCCAATTGAAACACTATTTGTTGTCGATGCAATGACCGGACAAGATGCCGCCAATACAGCTAAAGCATTTAATGATGCCTTACCACTAACCGGTGTCATTTTAACTAAAGTTGATGGTGATGCTCGTGGTGGTGCAGCATTATCAATCCGCCATATCACTGGCAAACCAATTAAGTTTTTAGGGATGGGGGAAAAAACGGATGCATTAGAGCCTTTTTACCCTGACCGCATTGCTTCGCGCATTTTAGGCATGGGAGATGTTCTCTCCTTAATTGAAGAATTGCAGAGTAATGTTGATCGTGAAAAAGCGGAAAAAATCGCGAAAAAGTTAAAAAAAGGCGATAAATTTGACTTTAATGATTTCCAAGATCAGCTTAAACAGATGCGTAATATGGGTGGAATGGGGGCCATGCTGGCTAAATTACCAGGTGTAGGTCAACTACCAGATCATATTAAAGCGCAAATGGATGACAAAATCACCATCAAGATGGAAGCAATAATTGGCTCTATGACATTAAAAGAGCGAGCAAATCCTGAAATCATCAAAGGATCACGCAAACGCCGTATTGCAAATGGATCCGGAACACAAGTACAAGATGTTAACAAACTACTTAAACAGTTTGAAGATATGCAAAAAATGATGAAAAAAATGAAAGGTGGTGGCATGATGAAGATGATGCGTCAAATGAAAGGCTTAATGGGCGGAGGCATGGGTTTTCCGCCTCGATAAAAGTTAACTTTACTTCTCTTTCACTTAATTACTATCGCGCCCAAACACGCGATAGTAACTCAATACACTCAATCTTCTCGATTTAGCACTTTAATTTTACTTGGTCGATGCATAGTTAATACCGTACCAATCGAAGAAACAATAATAAACATAATAGCTAACCACTGGTAATGTGTTAACTGTTCATGTAAAACAATTAATCCCGAAAATGCCGCAAATACTGGCGACAAACTCATTAAGGTACTAAAAGTTTGGGCTGGTAAACGCGGTAATGCGACCATATCAAGACCATAAGGAATCGCTGATGCTAACAGTGAAACCATGAAAGCTAATGGTAAAATGTCCAAGGAAAACATTGTGCTACCACTTTGCCATACCCCAATAGGAAAGAGTAATACTGAAGCAACAATCGAGCCGAGTGCAACACTTGGTGCACCATATATTTCGCCTGCCTTACGACCAAAAAGAATATAACCAGCCCAACAGCCTCCAGCACCTAAAGCAAGTAAAAGACCTATCGGATCTAAATCACTGGCTGCTTGATGAATAGGCAACAACATAACTAATCCAATTATGGCAATAGCTAACCAAATAAAATCGGTTAATCGTCGACCGGAAAACATAGCGACCATAATTGGCCCCGTCAATTCAATTGCGACAGCAATACCTAAAGGAATACGAGAGATAGCATTATAAAAAGATAAATTCATGCATCCCATGGCAATACCATATAAAATAATATATTTAATTGCTGGTTTAGAAATCGTTTTACGCCAAGGTTTAAAGATTATGACCAATAAAATAGCGGAAAAAAATAAACGCCAAGCAGTCATTGCTTCTGGACCAAGTACTGGGAATAAATATTTAGCAAATGAAGCGCTTGATTGCACAGAAATCATCGATACGAAAATTAAAAAAACCGGCCAAGACCTTTTGAACATGATAATAACCTTATTTGAACAATGGGATTGTTATAAAAAGGGTACAACCTATTTACATAACATAATAAAATTCAATTTGAAATATTCACCATCAATGGTAAAAAACAATATTAATTAAACAAATTGTATAACTAATGTATTTAAAATTATCAAATAAACATCACTGTTAGTTTTCCCTTTTTACTGATAACAATGCCAGAT
The DNA here is from genome assembly GCF_030758615.1 of Gilliamella apis. Classification (NCBI taxonomy): domain Bacteria; kingdom Pseudomonadati; phylum Pseudomonadota; class Gammaproteobacteria; order Orbales; family Orbaceae; genus Gilliamella; species Gilliamella apis. The sequence goes on along the minus strand of NZ_CP132381.1, from coordinate 553,158 downwards.
CTTGTAGTGCTTTTTTATAAGGAGAATCTGGTAAAATTGAAATCACATTAAACGCTTTATTTGCCTCTTGCTGGGCTGTTTCTAAAGTAAATTCAAGCGATCCGCATGACTTCATCACCGCTAAAACATGATCTAATAAATGGCGGCCATTTCCTTGTTCAATTGCTTGCCGGATTAAAGCCGCATCCTGTGCATTAGCATGATGCATTGCATGTAGTAGTGGTAATGTCGGTTTACCCTCATTAAGATCATCACCTAAATTTTTACCCAATTTTTGATTACTATCGGCACTATAATCTAATAAGTCATCAATAATTTGAAAAGCAGTTCCTAAATATTTTCCATATTCTTGTAAGGCAAATTCTTGTTCTGGGGTCGCTTCAGCAAGGACTGCAGCGGAATGAGATGTCGCTTCAAATAGTCTTGCTGTTTTACGATATATGACTTGTAGATACTGTTCTTTAGTAATATCTGGATCATTACAATTAAGTAGTTGTTGGACTTCACCTTCTGCGATAACATTCGTGGCCTCAGACATAATTTGTAATACTTTAAATGATTCGGTACGAACCATCATTTGAAAAGAACGAGTATAAATATAATCACCGACCAAAACACTAGCAGCATTACCAAATAATGCATTAGCTGTTGATTTGCCTCGGCGTAAATCTGACTCATCAACAACATCATCATGCAATAAGGTTGCAGTATGAATAAATTCAATAAAAGCAGCCGTTATAATATGTTTATCACCCTGATAATTCAGTGCTTTAGCAATAAGTAGCGCAATGATTGGACGAATACGTTTACCGCCACTACTAATAATGTAATTGCCTAATTGATTGATTAATACAACATCAGAGCTAAGCTCTGCTTGTATTGCCTGATTAACCTTCACTAAATCTTCTTGAACTAGATCGAGTATCTGTTTTATCGATGGATTATTCATCAGTCTAACCGCTACAAATGAGAGATATTTACTTACTATTATCTGATAAATATTTTTATGCAACAAGTTATTGATAAATCATATTTAAAAAAATGCTACAAATGATAAGCATTTTCATTTAGAATACACGCCCTAAGGGATAAATTATTACTGCTATGAAGATCAATTTTGATATAGATATCAATACAGAAAAAGAGCCACAATCACCTATTGCTAACAAGCAACAGGATAATTATATATATGTATTTGTATCTGTTGCTGTGATATCACATCTACTTTTATTAGGATTATTATTTAGCTCAGCGTTGTTTGCAAATAACATCATGGTTGATGAAGGTGATGATTCAATTAAAGCCGTAATGGTTGATCTTACTCAATTAGCAGCCCCTGAACAATCATTAGTTGAAAATACACCTGATATTCAAGGCGCAGAAAACAGTGAAATCATAGATAATAAACCTATTGAAGAACAACCCGTTGAACCTGTTGTTGAGCCTGAAATCGTTAAAGAAGAAACACCTGATCCTACACCGGAAAAAGAACCCGAAAAACCTACTGTTGAACCTGATAAACCAACAATAGTAAAACCAGAACCAAAACCGAAACCAAAAAAGAAAAAACCACCAACACAAAAAGCCTCTCGGCAACAAGTTAGACAAGAAGCAATTAGTGATAATACTGCCAAAACGTCAGTAGCACCTAAAATTTCTGATAATCAGCAATATTCGGGTAATCCAACACCGATTAGCCGAAATCGCCCAGAATATCCAAGAAGAGCACTAGACATGCGCTTAGAAGGTCATGTTATTGTCATGTTTGATGTAAATAGTGAAGGACGTGTTGAAAATATTAGAATTATTGAAGCTCAACCCAATAATATTTTTAATCGCGCAGTGATCACGGCAATGAAAACATGGAAATACAAACCAATTGCTGGTAAAAATATCAAAATGAAGATTATCTTTAATCGCGATAGTTCAATTAGTTTAGGTAATAACTAAACTGACATTTATCAATCCATAACTATCATTCAATAGTATTTATTTGAAATAAAACTTAATGGCGCTAATCTTAAATTATTGATTAGCACCTTACTTGATCATAAGTCTATTGATTGATTTGCATTAATTGTTCAATTTGTTGAGGATCTTTAGGCACCATTGCGGTTAAAACTTCATTGCCTGAATCAGTAATTAAAATATTATCCTCTATACGGATGCCAATGCTTTTATAACGTTCAGGAACATCGGCTTCTTGATTAATATAGAGCCCTGGTTCAACCGTTAACACCATGCCTGGAGCAAGGATGCGATCACGATCGCTACCGACATCATGCACATCAATACCTAACCAATGTCCTAAACCATGCATATAAAATGTCATGTAAGCTTTATTTGCAATTAACGTCTCGATATCGCCCTGCATAATGCCAAGTTTAACTAAACCTTCAACCATAATTCGAATAATTTGTTGGTTTACTATTGATATTGAAGTACCTGGTTGTAATAATTTGATTGCCGCGTATTGTGCCGTTAACACAATGTCATATATTTCACGTTGTGACTGATTAAATTTACCGTTTATAGGAAATGTACGGGTGATATCCCCAGCATAATACTGATATTCACAACCAGCATCAATTAAGACTAAATCGCCATCTTTCAATTGGTCGCTATTATTTTCATAATGCAATATACAACCATTATTTCCCCCACCAACAATAGTGTTATAAGATGGCGAACGAGCACCATACCAAGCAAATTCATGTAAAATTTCCGCTTCTAACTGATATTCATACAAACTAGGCTGACACTTTTGCATTGCGCGAATATGTGCCTTAGCACTTATTTCACAAGCTTCGCGCAATATAGCCATTTCGAAATCCGATTTAAACATACGCATTTCATGAACAATAGATCGCCAATCAATCATTATATTTGGGACAACAAATTTGTTGCGAACACCTTGCCTTAAATTATGTAATGTTGTTTTAACTATTTCATCAGCATATTCGTATAACTGGTCAGCATGATAAATAACCTTTTTACCATTCAATAAATTTGGCAAAAGATTATTAATATCATCAAAAAGATAAGCTTCATCTACGCAAATTTTTTCTAATGCTGCCTGCTGACCTAATCGATATCCGGTCCATGTTTCCGCTAAAGGATCCTTTTTACGGTTAAATAATACGTAACGAGCTTGATTATCAGACTCCTTTATCACCGCCAATAGCGCTTCTGGCTCAGCAAAAAAAGTAAAATACCAAAAATCACTATCTTGCCGATAAGGATAGTGAGTATCATTGCTTCGCGTAACCTCTGGTGAAGCAAAAAACAAAGCGATGCTATTTGGCTCCATTTGTGCCAATAATTTATTTCGTCGCGCTAAAAGTTCTGTTTTGCTATGCATATCTACCATAACTTGCACCTTAAAAATCAATGATACTAATATTAATGAATAGTTGGGGTTATATCAGATTCGTTAAATTCATCAAAACAAAGCATCGCCGTAATCCGAACGTATTCTTTAATTTCTTCAAATGCAAAGCCTAACTCTTGCTGATCTTCATTTTCATCATAACCCAATTTAACGATTTGTCTCAGGTCGTATATTGCCTCACCAACATCACCTTTAACACGATTAATTTTAGGTTGAACCAAACCAATTCCTAATAAAAAATGATTAACCCAACCGACTAAATCATCAATCTGAGTAAATAGATCTTGATCGCCGAGTAACAATTGAAATTCAAAATCTTCATCAATAAGTTGTTGTTTAGTTGAATGATATAATTTTTCAATTTCTTTGTTTAAAGGTTCAGCAATGCTTTGCCCATCATTTAACATATCCTTAGTTAAAATTTTCCAGCTTTCATCATGATTACCTCCTGCTAAAATACCTGATAAAAAACCATGTAATTCAGCCGCTGTCATGCCGATTTTATTTTGGATAAGTTGGCGATTAAGCTCATTGTAATTATTGCTATTAGTCATTAAATCCACCTTAGTCTTAAATACCGTAAAAACACACCCCTGCACTTTCACGGATTAATAGTATATAATTTATGCCTAGCTATAAATAATAAACAGGTTATTGTGCTTTATAAAGGAAATATTTTGAACATTTTTAGATTGATCGTAGCATTGCCCTCGCTATTTTTATTCTTTGTTATGTCATTAACTGCATGTAGTTCATGGGTGCCCAATAAAGGCGTGATTGTTCTTAATGTACAGAATCAAACAAATACCTCTATAACTAGCCAAGATTTACCTAAAAATTATCATTTAGGCAACAGCGAACAAGAGCTTGAAAAATTTGAATCTTTTTGCCACGAAGAGATCCGAGCTTCACAACTTGATGGTAGTGAAGAAGTTGTGTTTGAAAATATCAAACGAGGAATTCACGGGCAGGTAGAATTTAAAAAATGTCGTGATAAAATCACTCGAATTTACCGATATTAACAATAATATCGGCGAACTTGGTTGATTTATCACCATCAAAATTAGACGAATTGTTAAAGAACAGTGAAATCTTACTAGCCTTTCACGCTGTTTTTATTTATATTGTCGTCTGAAAAAACATATTTTTGGGAGTAAAATAATTATGTACAAACAAGATGTAACCATTACTGCATCGAATGGCCTTCATACTCGCCCTGCTGCGCAATTTGTAAAAGAAGCAAAAAACTTTAATGCTGAAATTACTGTCACATCAAACGGAAAAAGTGCTAGCGCTAAAAGCTTATTCAAATTACAAACATTAGGCTTAACTCAAGGCACAACGATTACTATTTCAGCCGAAGGTGAAGATGAAAAAGAAGCAGTAACTCATTTAGTAAAATTAATTCCTGAATTGGAATAATACTCCCAATTATTATTGAACGGTTTTAATATTGAATAAGGATTAAATGTTATGGTATCAGGTATACTTGTTTCCCCAGGTATCGCTTTTGCAAAAGCGCTATTATTAAAAGAAGAACCTATTGTAATTAATAATAGGCAAATTCTTGATAACAAAATTGACGCTGAAATCGAGCGCTTTAAAGAAGCGCGTCAAAAATCAAGCGAACAGCTAAATGCTATTATGGAGAGAGCAAAGACCACATTAGGTGAAGATAAAGCTGCCATTTTTGAAGGTCACATAATGCTTCTTGAAGATGAAGATCTTGAACAAGAAGTTATCTCTCGTATCCAAAGTAAACACTCAAGTGCTGATGCTGCCGTTCAATCTGTATTTGAAACGCAAGCAAAAGAGTTAGAAAACTTAGATGACGAATATTTAAAAGAACGTGCTGCAGATATCCGTGATATTGGCAAACGTCTATTGAAAAACATTCTCGGTATTGAAATTGTTGATTTAAGTGCTATTAGCCAACCATGTATCCTAGTTGCAACTGATTTAACACCATCAGAAACTGCACAATTAAATTTAGATATGGTATTAGGCTTTATCACTGATGCAGGTGGCCGTACGTCACATACCTCAATCATGGCTCGTTCATTAGAAATTCCAGCAATTGTTGGTACATCTAATGCAACACAAGCAATCAAACAAGGTGATTTTGTTATTTTAGATGCGATTAACAATGCAATCTATATTAATCCTGATCACACAACTGAAGAAAAATTAAAACAAGTTCAAACAAAATATATTGCTGACAAAGAAGAATTAGCAAAATTAAAAGATTTACCTGCGGTAACTCTTGATGGTCACCAAGTGGAAATTTGTGCCAATATCGGTACGGTACGTGATATTGCCGGTGCGGATCGCAATGGCTATGAAGGTGTTGGCCTTTATCGTACTGAGTTCTTATTTATGGATCGTGATGCGTATCCTAATGAAGAAGAACAATTCAAAGCATATAAAGAAGTTGCCGAATCAACTAATGGCTTATCAATTATTGTTCGTACCATGGATATTGGTGGTGACAAAGATGTACCTTATATGCATTTACCAAAAGAAGAAAACCCATTCTTAGGTTGGCGTGCAATCCGTATCTGTTTAGATCGTAAAGAGATATTACATGCACAATTACGCGCAATTCTACGTGCTTCAGCCTTTGGTAAATTACGTATCATGTTCCCAATGATTATTTCAGTTGAAGAAATTCGTATCTTAAAATCTGAAATCAACATTCTTAAAGAACAATTAACCGCCGAAGGTAAAGCGTTTGATAAAGAAATTGAAATTGGTGTTATGATCGAAACACCTGCAGCAGCAGTTATTGCTCGTCACTTAGCTAAAGAAGTTGACTTCTTCAGTATTGGTACTAACGATTTAACCCAATATACACTTGCTGTTGACCGTGGTAATGAGCTTATCTCACATCTTTATAATCCGTTTTCACCATCAGTGTTAACATTAATTAAAAATGTCATTGATGCTTCTCATAAAGAAGGCAAATGGACAGGAATGTGTGGTGAACTTGCTGGTGATGAAAGAGCAACTATCCTATTATTAGGTATGGGACTTGATGAGTTTAGTATGAGTGCTGTATCAATTCCTAAAATCAAAAAATTAATTCGTAATACCAATTACGAAGAAGCGAAAAAATTTGCTGAAACTGCACTAGAAAAAGCAACCGCTAAAGAAATAACTGATTTAATTGAAAAATATACTGCTGAAAAGCAAATTTGTTAGGAGGCCATAATGGGTCTATTTGATAAAATAAAACAGTTTGTCTCTGACGATAACAAAAATAGCATTGAAATTATTGCACCTCTTAGTGGAGAGATCGTTAAAATCGAAGATGTTCCTGATGTTGTTTTTGCTGAAAAAATCGTTGGTGATGGCGTTGCAATTAAACCATCTGGCAACAAAATTGTCGCACCATTAAATGGTAAAATTGGCAAAATTTTTGAAACCAATCATGCTTTTGCGATTGAGTCAGATGAAGGTATTGAACTTTTTGTTCATTTTGGTATAGATACCGTTGAACTAAAAGGAGAAGGTTTTACTCGTGTTGCTGAAGAAGGACAACAAGTTAAAATTGGCGATACCATCATTGAAATTGATCTACCTTTACTTGAAAGTAAAGCCAAATCAGTTTTAACTCCTGTTGTAATTTCAAATATGGAAACAGTAGTTGAACTAACCAAACTAACTGGTTCTGTTGAAGCAGGTAAAACGCCAATTATGCGTGTTAAAAAATAATCATCTATAAAAAAACCTTCAGTTAAAACTGAAGGTTTTTTCTATCTACGGTAGAACCCGCTCTAACGCCATTTCTTGTATTGATTGATTAAGTTGTTAGTTGAATCATCATGAGAACTTACAGGTTTATCATCGGCTAATTCAGGTAAAATACGACCAGCTAGCTGTTTACCGAGTTCAACCCCCCATTGATCAAAACTAAAGATATTAAGAATAACACCTTGCGTGAAGATTTTGTGTTCATACATAGCAACTAATGCACCTAATGCATAAGGTGTGATTTTTTTGACTAAAATAGAGTTGGTTGGCTTATTACCAGCAAAAACTTTAAAAGGAATAATAGATTTAACTTCATCAAGGCTTTTACCAGCCGCAAGGAATTCTTGTTCTACCTGTTGTTCGGTTTTACCAAAAGCTAAAGCTTCAGTTTGTGCAAAGAAATTTGAAAGTAATTTAGGATGATGATCTCCAACCGGATTATGGCTAATTGCTGGTGCAATAAAATCACAAGGAATCAGTTTAGTACCTTGATGAATCAATTGATAGAAGGCATGTTGGCCATTAGTACCAGGCTCACCCCAAATAATAGGTCCAGTAGTATAAGTCGTTTTATTACCATTACGATCAACGCTTTTACCATTTGATTCCATATTACCTTGTTGGAAATAAGCAGCAAAACGATGCATATATTGATCATAAGGTAAAATTGCTTCAGTTTCTGCGCCACAGAAGTTATTGTACCAAAGACCAATTAACGCAAGTAATGTTGGAATATTTTTCTCAACCGGCGCTGTTTGGAAGTGTTTATCCATTGCATGGCCACCTGCTAAAAACTGTTTAAAGTTTTCAAAGCCAATGGAAAGAACGATTGATAAACCAATTGCCGACCAAGACGAATAGCGACCACCAACCCAATCCCAAAATTCAAACATATTAGCAGTATCAATACCAAACTTTTCCACTTCTTTAGTATTAGTTGATAATGCAACAAAATGCAGTGCTACTGCTTTATCATCTTTAGCTGCATCAAGTAACCATTGACGGGCAGTTTGAGCATTAGTCATCGTTTCTTGAGTTGTAAAAGTTTTCGACGCAACTAAAAAGAGTGTTGTTTCTGGATTAAGATCTTTTAATGCTTCTACAATATGAGTGCCATCAACATTAGATACAAAGTGCATCGTTAAATGGTTTTTATAAGGTCGAAGAGCTTCAGTAATCATGTGAGGGCCTAAATCTGAACCACCAATGCCGATATTAACAACATCGGTGATAGCCTTGCCGGTATAACCTTTCCATTCACCGCTAATCACTTTTTTACTAAAGGACTCCATCTTAGCAAGCACTGCATTGACATCATCCATGACATTTTTGCCATCAACATAAATTGGAGTATTAGATACATTACGAAGTGCAACGTGTAACACGGCTCGATCTTCTGTGCGATTAATTTTTTCACCACTATACATCGCTTTAATTGCGCCACCTAAATCACACTCATCCACAAGCTGATAAAGAATTTCTAATGTTTCTTGCGTTAAACGGTTTTTTGAAAAATCAACCAAAAACTCATCCTCAAACGGAATACTCAGTTTTTCGACGCGCTTGGGCTCGTCTTTTAATATTTCGGCTATAGTTTTATTATGATGTTTTTGATAACTAGCTTGAAGGGATTTCCAAGAAGATGTAGAGGTTGGATCTATTGATTTTAACATAACTCATTCCTTAAATAATATAGCATTGCTACTCATAATATAACTATGCCTAACATGATGCAAGATAAGGATTTATCGATTTAAATACACTAAACAGGGAAATAATAAAAGTTATTTTCTTTTCCTTATCAAGTAACTTGAATATAATGTTAAAGATAAGACACTTAATACACTAAACCGTTCAAAAAATGTTTTTCTAAACAATTAGTATCAATAAAATAAATATATTTCTTACATTATTATATTAGGATATTTCATGCCAAATATTCAGACACTTGTACCAGCATTAGATAAAATTGTCCGTATTTGTGATTATTTAGATAATCACCGAGGGGCTACTTTTAGTCAAATATTTCAGGATCTCAATTTACCTAAAAGCAGTACATCAACACTATTAAATGCCTTAGTTATGCATGGTATTTTGCGACAAGATCAAAATAAGTATTATCTTGGGTTAAAATTACATGAATGGGGAGATAAATCCTTAGAACAGTTTGATATCACTAAAATAGCCGAACCATTAATGATTAAACTGAGAGATAAAACCAACTTGACCTGCCATTTAGGTGTTCTTGACGGTCTTTATTCTGTTTACATTGCTAAAATTGAAAATGATCAGGCTATTGGTATTCGTACTTGGATTGGTAAAAAATTGCCTTTACATAGCTCTGGTATTGGTAAAGCATTAATAGCTTGGTTACCAGACGAAAAAATTGATCAACTTATTCCCGAAGACAAATTAATCAAATATACCGACACAACAATAACCAGCAAGAAACAGTTAAAAAAAGAGCTTGCAAAAATTAGGTCTCAAGGTTGGGCTTATGATAATCAGGAAGATGTTCAAGGTGTTCATTGTATCGCTGCACCAATCTTCAATAAAAATAACGAACCCATCGCCGCTATTAGTATTTCGGGTGTTCTTTTTCAACTACCTGTGGATAAAATTGATAAATATTCACAATTAGTACGTGATGCATGCCAAAAATTGACGGATAAGTTTTAAATAATATTGAATCACTATGATTCAATATTATTTTAACTCATTGGATAAATTAGCTGTTAAGCTATTTTCTTAAATAACTCAATCAATTTTTGTTTATCAAAAAATACTGGATTTGCTCCGGCACAAGCATCTTTCATCGAATTTTCAGCCAATAATTCAAAATCTGGATTATCAACACCAATTTCTTTTAAAGATTTAGGAATACCTACCTCTTGTGCCAAATCTTTAATTCGTTTTATCACATAATCAACACACTCTTGATCCGTTTTATTTTTAGTCTCTAATCCGATTGTTTCTGCGATAACTCTAAATTTTTCTGGCGCATGTTTAGCATTTTCTTCTTCAACTACCGATAATAACATTGCATTACATACCCCATGAGGTAAATCATAAAGACCACCTAGTTGATGAGCCATAGCATGAACATTACCCAGACCGGCATTACTAAATGCAATCCCATTTAAAAAACAGGCATAACTCATCTGTTCTCTTGCTTCGATATCGTTACCATTTTTAACCGCTCGAGCTAAATATTTAAAGGTTTGACCAATCGCATATAATGCGGTTGAATCAGTAACATCCATCGCGCCTTTAGCCACTACAGCTTCAATAGCATGAGTTAATGCATCCATACCTGTTGCCGCAGTTAAATTGGCTGGTTTTGAGATCATTAAATCAGGATCACTAACCGTTATTGACGCCAATGTATTCGGATCAACCATAATCATTTTTACATGTCTACTTTCATCGGTAATAACATAGTTGATCGTCACCTCAGCAGAGGTACCGGCTGTTGTTGCTATTGCCACAATTGGTAAGCATTTATGTTTACTTTTATGCATCCCTTCATAGTCAGTAATTTTACCGCCATTTGTCGCTAACACAGCAACTGCTTTACCACAGTCCTGAGGTGATCCACCACCAATAGAGACAATAAAATCACAGTTAGATTCTTGACATAATTTTAGTGCATTTTCAACATTAGCAACGGTTGGATTCGGTTTTACATCGTAAAAAATAACCGATTCAATGCCCTCTTTTGCTAAGATATCTACTACTCTATCTACAGTACCATTGCCCACTAAAAACTTATCACTAACAACAAATGCTTTCTGACAATTAAGTTTTTTAACTGGTACACCTAACTCAGATAAGCATCCTTTACCTAATAAATTAACCGGCGGAATGTAATAAATCATATTTACCTCTTAATTAATAATATTCAAAAATTCCCACAAAAAGAACTAAATTTCATTATACGGAAAAAATTAATTACCAAAAAAAATATTTTCGACAATGAGAGGATGATCACAAAATTAATTTTCTTTTGAATTAATACATTGCAATTCTAAATTTTTTTACCAATAATCTGTTCCCGTGTAAGAAATAATGTTCCGCATTATGAACAAGGAGAAAAAATGAATTTAGAAAAATTTAAAGGTATATTCCCTCCAGTCCCTACTATCGTTAATAAAAAAGGGGAACTAGATAAAAAAGGAATGGGCAAATTATTAGATCATCTAATCGATAACGAAGCTGATGGTGTTTTGATTCTAGGTAGTGGTGGTGAGTTCTGCCATATGCCGCCTAAGTTGCGATATGAAGTTGCTGAATTCGCAGTAAATTATATCAATAAACGTATTCCAGTTATGCTTGGCATATCAAGCCCAAGCACTGCTGAGACGATTCAATATGGCAAACATGCAGCCCAAATTGGTGCTGATGCAGTTTTAGTTGTTAATCCTTATTATGCTTTATTAAATAGTGATGCGATTTATAACCATTATAAAACTGTTGCTGAAAATATCGATATCCCTGTTCTACTTTACAATTTTCCGGCATTAACCGGTCAAGATATAGGTATTGATGTTATTACAAGACTGGCAAAGGATTTGCCAAATATTATTGGTTTGAAAGATACTATTGATAATATCAGCCATACCCGAGAAGTCATCAACAGAGTTCACGCCTTCCGTCCAGATTTTATCATTTTCAGTGGCTTTGATGAATATATGTTAGACACCCTTATTCTTGGCGGCCACGGTGGTATTCCTGCAACCTTTAATTTTGCACCCAAAATTACTAAAGGAATTTATAAAGCTTTCATTAAAAAAGATTATGAAAAAGCATTCAAATTACAACGTCAACTTGCAAAATTAATGCCTGTCTATGCCATTGAATCACCTTTCTTTGGCGTAATCAAACAAGCAATAAAACTTTCTGGCGTCGATATTTCGACGGAAGTTTTAGCTCCAGTAGAAAAGCTACCAAAACATAAAAAAGACTTATTACTTCAAGTTTTAAAGTCAGCTCAAATACCTATTAAAAATAAATAATTGGAGACATCCATATGAATAATATTGAAGATAAAACAATTCCCAAAGGTCGTTGGAAACATATAATTCCGGCCACTATTCTTGTCTATATAGTGGCATATATGGACAGAACCAATATAGCTATTGGTATTGCCGGAGGAATGAATAAAGATTTGGGCATGACCGCATCCTTTGCTGGGCTCGTCGCAGGGATATTTTTTATTGGTTATATCTTTTTACAAATACCTGGCGGTCAAATTGCTGAACGCTATAGCGCAAAAAAATTTATTGCATGGACAATTGTTGTTTGGGGGGGCTTTGCTGCCATCACAGGGTTTGTTCGAGATCCTATTCAACTACTTATTATACGCTTTATCCTCGGTGTCGCTGAAGGTGGCGTTTATCCAGCTATTTTAGCACTCATTGGTCATTGGTTCCCTAACCATGAAAGAGCGAGAGCAATTGCATTTTTCCAAATGAATTTAGCTGCTGCTTCTATTATTACAGGTCCTCTATCTGGCTGGTTAATTGAAGCTTGGGGATGGAGAGAAATGTTTATAATTGAAGGAATTATATCTTTAGCATTGCTCTTCGTTTGGATGCCTCTAGTTTCTGACTACCCTCATCAAGCTAAATGGCTCGATCAAAGAGAATTAAATTGGTTAAATCAACAGTTTGAAGAAGATAAAGCACTTATAAAATTAGATGATAAAGCGAGTGTAAAAACAGTATTAAGCAGTATCAACTTATGGAAACTTGTTGCTATCTATTTCTTCTTCCAAATTGGTTTCTATGGTTTTGCACTTTGGATGCCAATGTTAATTAAACAATTAACTGGAAGTGGTATGTCTATTGTCGGCCTTTTAACTGCAGCACCATACATTCTTTGCATTTTTGGGCAATATTATATTGCTAAATTATGTGACCAAACCATGAATCGTAGATTATATACCGCAATTCCAATGATTGGTTTCGCTATCTGTTTAACTTTATCAATATTATTAGAAAACAACACATGGCTTGCATATGGAATGATGGTTCTATGTGGCTTTTTCCTACAAGCATACGCAGGGCCATTTTGGACTTTACCACCATTATTATTCCCATCAAATGTTTTAGGTGGCGTCCGAGGAACAATCAATGCTCTAGGCAATTTAGGAGGATTTATTGGACCGTACCTTGTTGGTTTATTAACCGTTACAGTAAGTAAAAATGCAGGATTATATACCTTGGTTGGCGCATTAATCATTGCAATCATTTTATTGTTCACTTTACCAGCAATAACAGCAAAACCAACAAAATAATAAAATTTAAAAATGCATTGGAGGATATTATGCAACAAAAATGTAAATTTGCCAGGGATCTATGGTCACAATTAGATGCATTACGAATGGGAATGAATTATACCGTTGAAGATACGGAAAAACCTCAAGTCCTGATTGATGACTGTTTTGGCGAAAGTCACCCTGGTAGTTATCATCTTGATAGTTTAGGTTATGAAGTTGTTCTTGGCGTGCATGAACGAGGCGGTCGTTCAGTACGTAGTCATGTTACAGATATTTGTGATGGCTGGGGACAAGGTCATGATGGCATGAATTATATATTAGCCTCAAGGGAAGCGATTGCTAATATGGTTGAAATCCATGGCTCTGTCATACCATATGATGCAGCCGTACTTATTTCTAGCTGTGATAAATCAGTACCTGCTCACTTAATTGCAGCAGCACGACTTGATATACCATTAGTTCATGTGCCAGGTGGTTCAATGCGCCCGGCACCTAATATGACAACATCTGATTTAGGTGGTGCCACAGCACAATATAAAAAAGGTGAAATTGATATAAGACAGATTCAAACCTTACAAAGGTGTGGTTGCCCTACCGCTGGAGCATGTCAATTCATGGGTACCGCAAGTACAATGCAATGTATGTCAGAAGCACTTGGCCTAGCATTACCTGGAAGTGCATTAGCACCATCGACAATGTCCGAAATTCGTAGGATGGCCAGATCTGCTGGACATCATGCCATGTATCTAGCCAAAGAAGGAATAACATCACGAAAAATACTCACACCAGCAGCATTTGAAAATGCCATTAAAGTACACGCTGCTATCAGTGGTAGTACAAATGCGCTTATTCACCTACCAGCAATTGCACATGCATCAGGATTTGAATTAACCGCAGATGTATTTGATCGCATTAATAATACCGTACCATACCTTACCAATGTACAACCAAGTGGAAAATACGTAACAGAACTATTATGGTTTGCCGGCGGTATTCCAATGGTTCAATGGATGATTAAGGATTTACTCGATCTTGATGTAATGACAGTTACTGGGCAGTCTTTAGGTGATAATTTGGAAATGATGCAACAAACTGGTTTCTTTGACCGTAATTTAGGCTATTTGCATAATTACAAATTAGAACGAAATGATTTAATTCGAAATCCTAACAAAGAAAAAATGGGATCTATCGCTGTTTTAAAAGGTAATATAGCTCCAGATGGTGCAGTTATAAAATATACAGCTTGTAGTCCTGATATGCATAAACATACTGGACCAGCCAAAGTTTATAATTCTGAAGAAGCTGCTCAAGAGGCCATTATTAATAATAAAGTTAATCCTGGTGATGTTATTTTCATTCGTTATGAAGGACCAAAAGGTTCAGGTGCCCCAGAAATGTTAATGACTACTGATGCGATTGTCTTTGATAAACGACTTAATGGCAGTGTAGCATTAGTTACTGATGGCCGTTTTTCTGGGGCAACACATGGACCATGCATAGGACATGTATCACCAGAAGCTGCCGATGGTGGTCCAATCGCACTTGTTGAAGATAATGATATTGTCGAAATTGATGTGCATGCAAGAAAACTCAATATCATTGGCATAAATGGCGAGAGCAAATCAGCACAAGAAATTGCTGAAATATTTGCTAAACGGAAAGAAAAATGGACACCGCCAGATTATTCCAAACGAAAAGGTGTATTTAAACAATATACAGAAAGAGCTAAATCATTAATGGCTGGGGCATATATAGAATAATAAATTAAATCTAAAGTGCCATCTAACAACATTAGTGGCACTTTAAATCATTTATTAAAAATAAATATAATCTATCTGTTCATTCTTAATGATCATTCAATAATGCTCCAAATATCAATCCTAAATAACTTGTCTATAGAGTAATGTAAAGAGTATTATGCTATTAAGTAATATTAATAACTATATACCACCTACCTCAGAATTAAAAATTCAAAATAAAAAGCGAGAAGATTAAGTGATATTAGCGAATAATATTGATGATAATATTTTAAGGGATCTTATCATTTATTGGGCAAACCGAGCAAAAGAGTACAGCCAAACCAATCAAGATGAACTAGCAACTGAAAAAAGAATTATCTGGCAAAAGTTAATTATGCATCATGCACCACAAAAAGAAAAACTACGTGTATTAGATATAGGCGCTGGGCCCGGCTTTTTAGCTATCACGTTAGCTTTAGCCGGACATGAAGTAACTGCTGTAGATGCTACTGAAGAAATGATAAATCAAGCAAAAAAAAATGCAATACAATACCAAGTAAAGGTTAATTTTGTTTTATCCGATGTTCATTGCTTACCATTCGAAGACAATAGTTTTGATTTAATTATATTGCGTAATGTTACGTGGAATTTGAGTAATCCAACTTTAGCATATCAAGAATGGTTTAGAGTGTTAAGTACTAAAGGTAAATTACTTAATTTTGATGCCAACTGGTACCTATTTCTTTTTAATAAAGATCTTTATTCACAATATATGCAGGATAGACAAAATACCATGAATTATGGCATTGAAGATCATTATCGACAAACCAATACGCAAGAAATGGAACGAATCGCCAAATTACTACCATTGAGTAAAGAAATTAGACCTGAATGGGATAAGAAGATTTTACAATCAATTGGTTATAAAAATATTCATATTGAAAACGATATATCAAAGATAGTCTGGGATAAAATTGAACAAATTAACTATCATTCAACGCCAATGTTCTTAATAGCAGCAGAAAAACAATAAAAACATATTTCGCATAGAAATATAATTACTTAGGTTCGAGTTACTGAATTTGATTTGTAAAAATAATTGAGGATTCTATACCATGTTATTAAGTTTTAAGTATGAGTAAACTACTCATAAAAACGTGCAAAAATGAGTAAAGATATAATAACATTAACCTTTAACCAGTGTTTTTGCCAATAGTATGGTATGTATTAATCTTTATCAATCAATATTCTTATTGGTTAATTATTTTTTCAGATAATTATTATCTTTGCTTGATTGATAAAGTTTATTTGTAAAAATAATTGAGGAGTCTATACCACCTAACTAATATTTTCATGTTATCTTATTTATACTACTAAATCGTTTCTAATTTAAAACCACACTATTTCATCATTTCAATTTAAATCACAACATTCAAATTTAAGACATCTTATAAATTAGACTATTTTAAATTCCTTTATATTGGAACAACCCCAAAAATTCCAATATAAAGGAATAACCAATTGTAAATTATAAATTTTTTATGATCAAGTTCACAATAATGCGATTAAATAGTTGTACCAATATTTGATGAAAGTACAATCTACTTCATCCAATATACAGGATAAAAGTACAATATATAGGAATGTATGTCTAAAGTACCCGCTTTACAAAGAACAATCAAAATACTTAACTTTATCTCATCTAAAGGTAGATGCAGTGCCGCAGAAATAATCAATGGCCTACAAATACCTAAAAGTTCTGCTTATCTTTTACTAGAAGAACTAAAGTCATATCAATTTATTAAACAAGATCAGAATGGTGATTATTTTTTATGGATCAAATTAGTTGAGTTAGGTGAGCTTGCTTCAAATTGTTTTGATATTAGAGAAATAGCCAAAAAACATCTTGCCAGATTAACCAATAATACCGGGCTGTTAACTCATTTAGGAATTTTAGATAACAAAACCGCTTATTATATTTTGAAATGTGAATCACATAGCACAATCAGTGTTCGTTCTTATGTAGGAAAACAAGTATCGCTTTATCGTTCTGGCGTCGGCAAATGCTTATTAGCTTTCCAACCTAGCGAAAAAATATCTGAAATCGTTAACCAACTTTCTTTCGAACAAAAAACCGCAAATACAATTATGTCCATTAGTTCATTACATACTGAATTGGCCAAGATTCGTCAACAAGGTTGTAGTTTTGATAATGAAGAAGATTATATCAATATAAGATGCATAGCGGCACCTATATTTAACGCACAAAATAATATTGCTGCGGCAATATCGGCTGTAGGAACAACATTTCAAATAACCGACCATGTATTACCGGAAATTACGATTAAAATCAAGGAATGTGCAAAAGATATCTCAAAAGAATTGGGTTGTCTTATGTACGAATAATTTTTGTAACTTTTAAAGGAGAAATTAAATGAAGCTACCAAAAATAAAAGAAGTTAGAGCTTATTTTATGGGAGGAGCAACCGCCGAGAAAGGTAGTGGCGGGGCAGACTATCACGATCAGGGCGGCCACCACTGGATCGACGACCATATCGCCACGCCAATGAGCAAGTATAAAGACTATGAACAATCACGTCAATCTTTTGGTATCAACGTCCTTGGAACACTTATTGTCGAAGTTGAAGCTGATAATGGACAAATTGGATTTGCCGTATCAACAGGCGGAGAAATGGGATGTTTTATTGTTGAAAAACATCTAAATAGATTTATTGAAGGAAAATGTGTTTCTGATATCAAACTAATTCACGACCAAATGATGAATGCAACTATGTATTATTCTGGTTCAGGTGGTTTAGTAATGAACACGATATCATGTGTTGATTTAGCCCTTTGGGATCTATTTGGTAAAGTGACTGATCTACCTGTATATAAATTATTAGGTGGTGCAGTCCGTGATGAAATTCAATTTTATGCAACAGGTGCTCGCCCTGATTTGGCAAAAGAGATGGGCTTTATTGGTGGCAAGATGCCTACACATTGGGGACCACATGATGGAGATCAAGGCATCAAAAAAGATGCGGAAATGGTTGCCAACATGCGCGAAAAGTGTGGACCTGATTTTTGGCTAATGCTTGATTGCTGGATGAGTCAAGACGTAAATTATGCCACAAAACTTGCTTATGCTTGTGCGCCTTATAACTTAAAATGGATTGAAGAATGTTTACCTCCGCAACAATATGAAGGATACCGAGAGTTAAAACGCAATGCACCGCCAGGAATGATGGTCACATCTGGTGAACATCATGGAACAATTCAATCATTTAGAACATTATCTGAAACTGGAATTGATATCATGCAACCAGATGTTGGTTGGTGTGGAGGCTTAACCACATTACTTGAAATTGCTGCAATTGCGAAATCAAAAGGACAACTGGTCGTACCTCATGGTTCATCCGTTTATTCTCACCATGCAGTAATTACATTCACAAATACCCCATTTAGTGAGTTTTTAATGACGAGTCCTGATTGTTCAACACTCCGTCCGCAATTTGATCCAATATTGATTAATGAACCCGTTCCTGTAAATGGAAGAATTCATAAATCAGTACTTGATAAACCAGGATTTGGTGTTGAATTAAATCGTGAATGTAAATTAATTCGTCCTTATTCTCATTAATTATATGAGGAATAATAAGCTTATTTATTGATTTATTGCAGTTTTAAAAGGAACTTAAAACTGCGATTTTAGATTCAATAAAATTATTTTCTTCATATGAACATCATTTATATCTCTGTAATTTTTATGGAGAGGGGGATTTTTATGTCTAATATTCTCGAAAAAGCGGTAAGCAAAACCCGTTTAAGACTTGTTCCATTCATGTTAATACTATACGTATTAGCATTTTTAGACCGCGCAAATATTGGCTTTGCCAAATCAGCATATCAATTAGATACAGGGCTCAGTAATGAAGCATTTGCACTTGGAGCCGGTATTTTCTTCGTAGCGTATGCTTTTTTAGGCGCACCAGCCAATTTATTAATGCGTAAATTTGGTGCTCGTTACTGGATTGGCGGTACAACTTTAGTATGGGGATTATTATCCGCTGCAATGGCTTATGCTGATTCTGAATGGAAATTTTTAACTGTTCGTGTACTACTTGGTATGGCGGAAGCCGGTTTCTTCCCAGGTATGATCTATTTAACTTCGCAATGGTTCCCACAAAAGCATCGCGCAGGAATAATGGGGTTATTTTATATGGGAGCACCTTTAGCGCTAACATTTGGCTCACCGCTATCTGGTGCTTTATTAGAAATGCATGGCTTTTTAGATCACCCAGGTTGGTACTGGATGTTTATTATTGAAGGTATTCTTGCTGTTATAGCTGGTATTGTCACTTTTATTTACCTTGATGACAACATCAGTAATGCTAGATTTTTAAATGAAAATGAAAAACAAGCATTACATGAAAAATTATCATCAGAAGAGAGTGTAAAAACTACATCTAAAATAATCGATGCTATCAGTAATGTCACTGTTTGGCATCTAGCCATTATTTACATGATAATTCAAATTAGTGTTTACGGGCTAATTTTCTTTTTACCAACACAAGTAGCTCAATTAATGGGAACAACGGTTGGTTTTAAAGCATCACTCGTAGCGGCAATTCCTTGGATTGCAGCATTATTCGGTACTTATTTTATTCCTCGATATTCAGACAAAGTTGGAGAAAGAAGAAATATCGCCGCTATAACATTATTGGTAGCAGGTCTAGGTATTGGAATTTCTGCACTTGCAAGTCCTAGTATTGCAATTATTGCCCTTTGTTTTGCGGCGATTGGTTTTATTGCGGTACAACCTGTTTTTTGGACTATACCAACTAACCTTTTATCTGGAGCTGCCCTAGCAGCAGGCATAGGATTTATTAATATGTTTGGTGCATTTGGTGGTTTTTTAGCACCAATTATTCGTGTAAAAGCTGAAACGCTTTTTAATAACAATATAGCAGGCTTACTAACTTTAGCACTGATAACAATAATCGGCACTATAACTATATTCATGCTAAAACAAACTAACAAAAATAGTTAACAAACAGAGCTTATTGATTTTATCAATAAGCTCCTAATACATTAGGGATAACATAATGAAAAAACTATTGGAAAATAAATTTAAACAAGAAATTACCAAAGGAAATTTACAAATTGGCCTTTGGTTATCTTCAGCGACATCTTATATGGCTGAAATTGCTGCAACCTCAGAATATGATTGGTTACTACTTGATGGTGAACATGCACCAAATACAGCACAAACCTTACTCACCCAGCTACAAGCAATCGCTCCATATGCCAGTCATCCTGTCGTGCGCCCTTTAGAAGGCAGTCAAGCTAACATAAAACAGATTTTAGATATTGGTTCTCAGACATTATTAATACCAATGGTTGAAACAGGCGAACAAGCAAAGGCTGTAGTTTCAGCGACACGTTATCCACCCGAAGGAACCCGTGGCGTAGGTGCTAGTGTAGCAAGAGCTGCCCGCTGGGGAAAAATTGAAAAGTACATGCAACAAGTCAATGATTCACTCTGTCTGTTAGTACAAGTTGAAAGTAAAAAAGCACTCGAAAATCTTGATGAAATTGTTATGACCGAAGGAGTAGATGGCGTATTTATTGGCCCTGCAGATTTATCCGCATCCTTAGGTTATCCAGATAATGCTGGGCATCCAGACGTACAAAAAATAATTGAAAAAACAATTAGAAGAATTAGGCAATTAGGTAAAGCTGCTGGGTTTTTAGCTGTTGATATCGAAATGGCGCAAAAATGTATCTCATGGGGAGCAAATTTCGTTGCTGTAGGTGTGGATACAATGCTGTATATGCAGGCTATTGATGAAAGATTAAAACACTTTAAACAGTTAAAAAGCCCCAATAAATCATCTTCAGTTTCATATTAATAAAGAAAGAGGTTAAAAATGAGTCATAGAATGATTTTGAATCAAACCGCATATTTTGGGGTGAATTCGATTCATAATATTATCGATGAAGTAAAAAAACGCGGCTATCAAAAAGCTTTAGTTGTTACTGATAAAGAACTGATTAAATTTAAAGTTGCAACTAAGGTTACTGAGTTACTTGATTCGGCAGAATTAGATTATCAAATATTTGATGAAGTTATGCCTAATCCAACAATTAGTATTGTAAAACAAGGAATAGAGATATTTAAGCAATCAAATGCAGATTATTTAATAGCGATTGGTGGTGGTTCACCGCAAGATACCGCTAAAGCGATTGGAATTGTAATAAATAATCCTGAATTTTCTGATATTCGTAGTTTAGAAGGTTTAGCGGAAACCAAAAAACCGTCTATCCCAATCATTGCAATTCCAACCACATCGGGAACAGCAGCAGAAGTAACGATCAATTATGTTATTACCGATGAAGAAAATAAGAGAAAATTTGTCTGTGTAGATCCTCACGATATACCTGTTTTGACTTTAGTTGATCCTAATATGATGATTAGTATGCCAGCCAGTTTAAAAGCAGCAACGGGGATTGATGCACTGACTCATGCAATAGAAGGCTATATCACAAAAGGTGCATGGGAGATGAGTGATATGTTTCATTTGAAAGCAATTGAAATTATCTCTCGTTCACTACGCGATTCGGTGAATGGTGATCTCAATGGCGTTGAACAAATGGCTTTAGGTCAATATATTGCTGGAATGGGATTCTCAAATGTTGGTCTCGGCTTAGTTCATGGTATGGCACATCCATTAGGTGCTTTTTATAATGTTCCTCATGGTGTTGCTAATGCAATATTACTTCCTCATATCATGCAATATAATGCACCGTACACAGGTGAAAAATATCGTCATATAGCCAAAGCAATGGGGATAAAAAATACTGAAGATATGACAATTGAAGATGCTCGAAATGCAGCCGTGAATGCCGTTTTCCAATTAAATAATGATGTCAAAATTCCAACAAACTTACATATGGTTGGCGTGAAGAAGGAAGACATAACAGCATTAGCCGAAGCAGCGTATGCTGATGTATGTACACAAGGAAATCCAAGAGAAACAAATATATCAGATATTGAAAAACTATATCACTCAGTTTTTTAATTTTAGTAACTTAACATAATTAACAATATTTAATAATTATCAAATAGATGGAGTTATTCATTTAATAAATCCATCTATCATTAAAGTTAATCATCAATTGTCAAATTACGAGTCGTTAAATCAAATGGCGTTAATTGATAAACGTAATAGTTGAGCCAATTACTAAATAGTAAATAAGCATGACTTCGCCATGTTGCTTTCGGAGTTAAATTAGGATTATTTTCTGGGAAGTAATTAAAAGGTATTTTAGGGTTTATACCTGCTTTCAAGTCACGATAATACTCATTAGCCAAAGTAAATGAATCATATTCTGGATGCCCAGTAACAAACGCCATTCGTTTATCAGCGGTTGCCATTAAGTATGGGCCAGTTATATCTGACTCAGCTAAAATATTTAAATCGGTATAGTTTTTAATTTTATCAATTGGAAAATCAGCATTACGAGAATGTGGTGCTAAAAATGTATCATCAAAACCACGGGTTAAAATAGCATTTGGTTGCAAGATTTGGTGTTGATAAACACCGGATAACTTTTGTGAACGGGTGAATTTAGGTAAATCATATAAGACATTTAATGCCGCTTGCACCGCCCAACAAACAAACATGGTTGAGGTTACATGATCTTTCGCCCAAGTAATAATTTCAGCTAACTTAGGCCAATACACAACATCTGAAAAAGCGACTTTACCTAATGGCGCTCCAGTAATAATAAGTCCATCAAAATTCTGTTCACGAATATCATCAAAATCACAATAAAAGCTATTCAAATGTTCTATTGGCGTATTTTTAGATTCACGCTGATCTATTCTTAATAACTGAATATTCACCTGTAAAGATGAGTTAGAAAGTAACCGCAAAAATTGATTTTCAGTTTCTATTTTTTTCGGCATCAAATTTAAGAAAAGAAGCTTAAGTGGACGAATTTCTTGAGTATTAGCACGCGTTGAAGTCATCACAAATACATTTTCATTTCGAAGAACATCAACTGCCGGTAATGAATCAGGAATACATATAGGCATAACAAAAGCTCCTAACAATAATAAATTATCTTCTATAACACTGAAAAAACGGACGTCTAGAAATCTATATAGCTAAATATAGAGCGTTTTAAAAAATTTGTCGAGTATTTATTGGAAAATAAATAGAATATTTTAAACAAAATCAGAATAATAACTGCGTTATTTGGTTAATGCTGCTGCAAAATAAAACTAAAAAGCTCGAGTATCTGTCCGCCAAGTATCGGCTGTTAGTGCTTCACCAAAATAACTATTGATAAGCTTTTGAGTAATGTCACTTAATGGCGAAGCTAAAACTTCGGCAGTATTACCATATTCGACCACTTCACCATTATGCATAACGATAATTTGGTCACTAATATGTTTCATCATTCCGATATCTTGTGTGACATAAACATAAGATATCTGTTGCTCTTCTTGTAATGACAACATTAAATTAACAATTTGTGAACGCATTGAAATATCTAATGCAGCTAAAGCTTCATCAAGAATTATCACTTTAGGCTTTAAAATTAGTGCTCTAGCCAAAGCAACGCGTTGTTTTTGTCCTGCTGCCATCACTGACGGATAATAGGAAGCATGTTCCGGTAATAAACCAACTTGTTTTAAAACAGCATTGATTAATTTTTCCCGTTCATGACTGCTATAATTGGCATTGCGTTTAAGTGGAATTTCAAGCAATTGGCCAATACGAAGCCGTGGATCAAATGAACTTTCAACATGTTGGAATATCATGCGAATCAGTTGAGAACGATGGCCAAAATCGCCATATTCTACTTTGTTACCATCAATCCAAATATCGCCACTATCTGGTTTAATCATACCAACCAGCATTTTAGCTAATGTCGATTTTCCGGAACCATTTTGTCCAATTATGGCTAACGTTTTCCCTTCATTTAGCGAAAATGACAAAGGTTTGACAGCATCAATTTGTAAATGACCAAAGAGTCCTTTAGGGATTTTAAATCGCTTTGATAAATTTCGGACTTTTAATATTGGGTTCATTAACTATTCCTATATCTCAAACTACTCATCAGTATTTAATGGAAAATGACAGGCTACCGAATGATCTTTGATTGGGATAAGTTCTGGTGCTTGTATACATTTTTTTTGTGCATAAGGACAACGAGGCCCCAATCGACAACCAATGGGTAAATGTTCCAATGATGGAATAACGCCAGGTAAGGTATTTAAAGGGCTTTTATGCGGCATCGCTTTACCAAAATCAGGAATAGCATAAATCAATGCCTGAGTATAAGGGTGATAAGGTGATTTAATCAAATCTTCACTATCAGCAACCTCAACAGTTTGTCCGCAATATAGGACATTGATACGATCAGTCCAGCGAGTAACCATTTGCAAATCATGGCTAATCAGTAAAATAGTCGTACCCATATTTTGATTCATACTCGCAAGCAAACGAAATATTTGCGCTTCGGTTGTCGCTTCCATGGCATTGGTTGGTTCATCGGCAATAAGTAATTTAGGTTGATTAGCTAATGCTATAGCGATCATCACTTTTTGACATTCGCCTTCCGTTAATTCAAATGGGTATGATTTAAGTATTTCTTTATGATCTTTAATCCCAACACGATGTAGTAACTCAATCGCGCGATTCTTACGCCAAAACAGTCGTTGCCACCAATGACCTTTAAATGTTCTTCGCGGAATGGCCTCAATTAATTGTTGGCCAATTTTCATAGACGGATCTAAACAAGATTGTGGCTCTTGGAAAACCATGGATATATTATCACTAATCACTTTTCGCCGTTGTTTCGGTGTCAACTTCAATAAATCAACATCATTAAAATAAAAACGATCAGCAGAAATCTTCCAATTATGATTAGTGACACCAAGTATCGCTTTAGCAATTAGACTTTTACCTGAACCTGATTCACCAACTAGACCTCGAATTTCACCTTCTGATAGTTTTAAATTGACGCGATCAATCGCCCGTAACAGGCCATCAGGAGTAATAAATTCAATAGTTAAATTACGAATGTCTAATAGTGCCATGATTAATGCCCTACTCGCTGACCATATAACCCAAAATTGAATAAATAAACCAAAATAATCGTAACAGAGACGGCAATTCCTGGAGCTAAAAAGGCCAATAAATTAACATCCATTATGTCTTTCATTTTAAACATCATCATGCCTAAATCAGGTCGAGAAAAATCATTCGCAAAGCCTAAAAATGTAATGGTTGTGATAGCTAAAATAACCGAACCAAATAATGACACTATCTCGGTCAAATAAACCGGTAAGATATTAGGTACAATATAATGGTTTAAAATAGAAAATGAAGATAAACCATCAAGTCGATAAGCGGTGATGTAAGTTTTATTCCATTCTTTGATAACACGTTGATGGATATTATAAATAAATCTTGGCGCATAAGATAAACCAATGATCACTAAGATATTGGTAATATCATCTTCTAATAGCAAACTAATTACAATCACACCCAATAATGGTGGTACAACCATAAAGAATCTAAAGATAAATAAGATAAACGGTCGAATAAATGCGACAAAAAACATCAAATAATTAATCACACCACCAATGATAATGACATAAAAAACCGCTTTTAATGTCATTGAAATAGTTGACCGATAGCCGATCAATAAATAATCGAAAATATCTTGTCCTTGAGCCGTTGTTCCTAATATATGATTGATATCACCAGTTGGCCACCAAGCAGGAGGCAAAGAAGCGACATATACTGGATTTAAATGAGCATGAAAAAACCATTTAGTTGATAATGCAATAAAAGCTATACCCAAAATCCCATAAAAACTGACAATTAAGTACAAATTACTATGCAGTTTATGCAAGCATATTTTCATGTTCTTGGCTAACTGGTTCATCCTAGGCATAATGTTCCTTATGACGTAATGGATAAATAGCAATAGCAGATATCTCACCTAATAAAGTTAATAAGCTAATTACTGTTCCACAAGCAAGGATTGCTATCGAAATAATAAAATAATTATGATTACGATAAGCCAACATAACCCATTGGCCAAGACCAACACGGTTAAACAAGATTTCAATCACCATCGTTAAAAATAATAGAGTCGTTGTATTATATGTCAATTGTGGGATTGTCGATGGAATCGAATTTGGTAATAAATGTCGACGTAAAATCTTAAATGGTGAACGCTCGCGTATAATTGCCATTTTAATATAGTTTTGCCTTGAGGTATTTTTAACATTTTCACTGACTAATTGAATAGTCACAATACTTGGTTGAATCGCTAAAATGATTGTTGGCAAAAGTAAATAATGCAGTTGTTCCCAAAGTGCCGGTAATTTGTCTGCTCGCGATGAAAGAATAATATCTAATAAAGAACTCCCCGTTACTGATATTGATATATCGAAGTTCATTGACATTGGCAATGTTGATGAAAGATAAAACATCACTAATGTTGCTAACATAACAATCGGACAAGAATAAAAGATTAAACAACCTAATCGAATTGTGGTATTTAGCCAATTTATATTACTTAAACCAAGAAAAATCCCTAACGGAATACCAATAAATAACGCAACAAGTAACGCTAAAATACAAAGCTCAAATGTCGTTAATAACGTATCGAAAAAAGGAACGGTTTCACCAGACATTAACCTAAATTGACCTTGCAATAGTTGCTTAAAAAAAGCGCTATAGGCATCAATAAAAGTTAAATCACTAAAAATAGATTGAGGAACAAAATAAACCAGACAAAAGCTGATCTGGGCAAGTACGCAGATAATAAATAAAAACGTCACTATTTTTTTTAAAATATAGATAATCATTGTTTATCTTTATCGCTTTTATGAGTTAAGAATAACGGTGACATTTGTCACCGTTATTTATCTATACACTACTCAGGTATAACCGGTTTACTTGCAGCTGCATAAGCGTGATCTTGTGCACTTAAGCCACCCGCATTACCTTTACCTTCATAATGATAATCCAACTCTTCTCGAGTTTTTATCCCACTATTAGATTCTACATAATCTGGAGCAGGAGCCTTTGTCATCACTGATGAAGAATAACCAGCAGTCGTTTCTGTTGCAGGCATGGTGACAACTTCATCTGTCTGCGGTTTATTTTCTTGAACATCAAAATCAGCTTGAGAGCTCGTTGCTGCTGCTTTTGGTTGTTGTTGTGGTTTTCGGTCACTAACAACCGCTTTTTCAGCACTATTAGTATTCACCTCATCTTTAATTACGATTGGTAATAAAAGTGAAGGAATGACTGGTACGACGTTATTTGGTTGTTCACTATTCACTTGACTATAATCAACCGCTACCCGACCTAATGCTAGCTCTAAAGACGCAGCAGCAAATGACAATGGCACTGGCGACTGTTTTAGTTCAGTATTTTTACCACGACGTTTGGTACGCGGTGTATTCATACGCAAATGTCGAGATGTGCGTCGTTGACGTTTTGGTTGTGATTCGCCAACAGCTTTATTTTCACCTGTTTCTGGAACAATAATTGGTAACAATAAAGAAGGGATCACAATACGCTCTTTTTCGTTCTGAACTGGCGCATCACTATTTTTGACCCGAACACTCTTAGTTAAGTTTCGTGGTTGTCTGCGTGGCTTAGCTTCTTTTTGTTTTGGTTGTGCAGTCTCATTAACTACTTTATCTGCCTTGATATTATTCGCTGTATTGGTGTTGCCATTGTTATTTTGTTTGCTACGACGATTGTTACGTGTCGGCTCTTTAACTTCTTCAGTAGTTATATTATTTGCTGCAGCTGCCGCATTATTGTTACGATTATTACGTTGACGTCGATTATTTGAACGTTGATTGTCTCGTCGTCTATTTTGCTGAGGTTTAACTTCAGGTTTTGGAGCCTCTTTTTCAGTCACAAATAGTTGACGAATCTTTTTAAACAATCCACCGAATAAACCAGTTGATGTTTCAACTTTTTTCGGCTCAACTTTTGCTTTTGGCGCTTTGCTTGCTTCTACTTTAGGGCCAGATAATACTGCTTCTTCTACCACCAATTCAGTAACTTGATCTTCTTCCTCTTCTTCAAGCTCACGAATCAATTTAGGTAAATTATAGCTTAATACATCGGTCTCCTCACCACGACGTTTACGAATGACTTTATAAAGAGGTGTTTCCATCTCTTCATCACCAGCAATAACAATTTTAACATCTGGATGCATTCTTTCGATATTGGTAATGGCTCGACGTTTTTCATTAAGCAAATAACTTGCAATTGGCACTGGCACAATCACGTCAATCTGCACGGTATTATCTTTCATCGCTTCTTCTTGAATTAAGCGAAGAATTGACAGTGATAATGAGTTATTATCACGAACCGTACCTGTCCCTTGACAACGAGGACAAATATGGTGAGTAGCTTCACGCAACGAAGGGCTTAAACGTTGACGAGACATCTCAAGTAGACCAAAACGAGAAATACGTGTGGTTTGAATTCTTGCTCGGTCAGTTTTCATCGCTTCTTTCAAGCGATTTTCAACTTCACGCTGATTACGGATTGGCGTCATATCGATAAAATCGATAACAATTAAACCACCTAAATCACGTAAGCGTAATTGACGAGCAATTTCTTCCGCTGCTTCAAGGTTAGTATTAAATGCAGTCTCTTCAATATCGCTACCACGGATAGATTTCGCTGAGTTGATATCAATAGCAGTTAATGCTTCGGTTGCATCAATAACAATTGAGCCACCAGATGGCAATCGAACTTCACGTTGGAATGCTGATTCAATCTGCCCTTCAATTTGGAAATGGTTAAATAATGGTACATCACCCTCATAAAGTTTTAAGCGACTAACATACTCAACTCGGCCTAAATCAGCTAATCGCTTTTTAGCAATTTCAAGTACTTTTGGATTATCAATGAGAATATCACCAACATCATCACGCAAGTAATCACGGAATGCACGAGTAATTATATCGCTTTCTTTATGGATTAAACTTGGCGCTGGATGATTTTTAGATTCATTTTGAATCGCAGTCCAATAGTTGACTAAAGCATTCAAATCCTGTTGCAACTCTTCCTGGCTTTTACCAACCCCTGCTGTTCTCGCAATAACGCCCATACCTTTTGGTTTTTCTAGTGCATCAATAATACGCTTAAGGTCAGCACGCTCTTCACCTTCAATACGACGAGAAACGCCACCGGCTCTAGGGTCATTTGGCATTAAAACTAAATAGCTACCGGCTAAACTAATATAAGTCGTTAAAGCGGCACCTTTTTTACCACGAATTTCTTTTTCTATTTGAATAAGAACTTCTTGGCCTTCTTGTAAATGTTTAATACTACGACGACCAGAGATATTGGAAGGGAAATAGCTTTCAGCGATCTCTTTTAGAGGTAAAAAACCATCTCGTTCACCACCGTAAGAGACAAATGCAGCTTCTAAACTAGGATTGATTTTAGTGATTTTGCCTTTATAAATATTGGCTTTTTTTTGTTCGTGACCAAGGCTTTCGATATCTAAATCATACAAGCGTTGGCCATCAACAAGGGCAACACGCAGCTCTTCTTGCTGGGTTGCGTTGATTAGCATTCTTTTCATTATTCTACACTCTTCATTAATCTAAATTAACTGTAGGTAGAATTTTATTATTAACAATAAACGCTTATTTTTAACAATGATAAACAATAGTACTTACTTAAATATTTTTTATACCGTATTCATTATTTTATTTGTGTTATTTTTGTTATTATTTTATGTGAAATCAGTATAACTTATCCAACATCAATACACTTTTTAGAGGTAATATTACATTCAAAACACCTATGCACTTTTTGAACACCACTAAACATACAATTATTGATATTATTTCAATGATGAGTTTGCAAATTCTATTTTTTCTACAATTTAACAAACCACTAAATCTTTATATGATTGTTTAAAATAAACATATTAATTAATTATAATAATTCTACTTACGCTATTTTATTTTGACAAACTGTAATGTCTAACGCCATTGCTGCATTACATGGATAAAATATCCGTGTCTATTATTCACGTTTCAGCAACGGATAGCAAGTAAATTAAACTGACTGTTTTATAAACAATTTAATACTGGTTTTGTACTGCCCTAAAATTAAACTGAAAACACAATAAAAAAAGGCTTTATCGATTAATTTTTCATCATTTAATTGGGAATAACTTTGGCAAATTTTTTATATCAATTTATAACACATTTCATGAATTTAAAAACTTAACTTTAACAATTGTGTATATGCCAATTTAGTCCGTATAATATTAAACAACTATCGATTATAAAATGAACTATGAGATAATATTTAGTTATGGAATCGCCAGAAAAAGTAGCATTGCTTGATTTTACCCAGCGTTGGATCGCTCAATTTGAACATGCTCCACAAAGTGAAGAATTACATGGTTTACCCTCGCCTTGCATTATCAAAACTGAAAATCTAGTCGTTTATTGGCAACCTTTTTTACTTAATCCTCCAAGAGATTTAACCATAGCAGAACAAGTTATTAACATCAAAATCCACCCAAGTGCACATACATTTTACGGTACACAATATGCTGCAAATCTGACAGCAAAATTTGCTGACGTTAATTTAATTTTATTGCAAGCATGGAATGACGATGACTTTTCAAATTTAGAAAAAAATTTAATTGCTCACCTATCGCAACAAAAAAAATTAAAGCGAACGCCGACCATTTTTATCGCCTCAACCGATGAAGATACTGAAATCGTCGCATTAAATAATTTGACTGGTGAAGTAGTTAAAGAAGATTTAATAACTGGACAATTGACAACATTATCATCTGATTTAGCGTCATTTCTTGAAAAACTTATCGTTATAGCATAATAATTAGCTTTCGATAATCACTAAGCTGTGGTACAAATGAGGTTCAAGTGCATTGTGGTTTACAAATTGTAACTTGCCAAACAATATGTATATAATGCAATAAGTGTCACTAAAAGAAATAGGTAACTTATGTTTGAATATTTATTAGCAGCACCAGCAGATCCTATTTTAGGCTTAGCGGATCTCTACAACAAGGATGAACGTACCAACAAAATTAATTTAAGTGTTGGTGTTTATAAAGATGAAACCACCAAAACACCTATTTTAGAAAGTGTAAAAAAAGCTGAGCATCTATTGCTAGATGATGAAACCACAAAAAGCTATTTACCCATTGATGGTGTTAATTCATTTAATATTGCCACTCAAGTTTTACTGTTCGGTAGTGAAAATCAACGAGCGAGAACTGCGCAAGCCCCTGGCGGAACCGGTGCATTACGCATTATGGCAGATTTTTTATCTCGCCGTACGAAAATAAAACGAGTTTGGATAAGCAATCCATCGTGGCCTAATCATCGTAGCGTATTTCAAACTGCGGGATTAGAAGTTCGAGAATACCGTTATTATGATGCTCAAACTCGAAGCCTAGATTTTGATGGTTTAATGAGTGATTTGAATCAAGTTATTGCCGGTGAAGCAGTGCTATTTCATGGTTGTTGCCATAACCCTACCGGTATCGATCCGACTCCAGAACAATGGCAAACAATTTCAGAGTTAGCCTTAAAAAATGGTTGGTTACCACTATTTGACCTCGCTTATCAAGGGTTTGGTCAAGGTATAGAAGAAGACGTATATGGACTTAGACTGTTTGCGAATAATCAACCTGAACTACTGATTGCTAGCTCTTACTCAAAAAATTTCGGTCTATATAATGAGCGTGTTGGTGCATTCACTTTAATTGCAGCTGATAGCGAAATTGCCGATCGAGCATTTAGTCAGGTCAAAACTATTATCAGAGCCAACTACTCTAATCCTCCAGCCCATGGTGCTAAGATTGTCTCTTATATATTAAACAATGCTGAATTAAAAGAAGAGTGGATTGATGAATTAACGGGCATGCGTCAACGTATTCATCGTATGCGCCAACTATTTGTGAAAACGCTACAAGACAAAGGCGCTAACCAAGATTTTAGTTTTATTGCCAAACAAAATGGTATGTTTTCATTTAGTGGTTTAACTGAAGAACAAGTACTTAAATTGCGTAATGATTATAGTATTTATATTGTTAATTCGGGACGAATCAATGTTGCCGGAATGACTATCGATAATATGTCTAGACTTTGTGAATCAATTGTCGAAGTTTTATAGTATAAACTAAAATAACGTATATTCTTCATAATTGGATGTGTTTAAGGTTAAATTGAACCAAATTCACATCCAGTTTTAGTGAAAATATTATAAAAAAATAATAAATAGATAGTTATAAAACTCAAAAAAACTGCTCCTCAATTTTTTCAAAAATTTAATTGAAACATTATTCTATATTCTATTTCCTTTATTAGTTACTAACTTGTTTATATGCTAAAATATCACCATGTTTTAACATCACCTCAATTGAATCTAATTATGCCAATTTGTTATATTGCCTTAGGCAGTAATCTTAACGATCCATTAGAGCAAGCTAATCAAGCTATTGCGGCCTTAAAACAATTACCTGAAACAGTTGTTTCTGATATTTCGCCATTTTATCGTAGCAAACCATTGGGACCACAAGATCAAAATGATTATCTCAATGCAGTCATCAAATTAACCACGTCTCTGACACCAATAGCACTATTAGATCATTTACAAACCATTGAAAAGTCACAGGGTAGAGTCCGTAAAGAAAATCGCTGGGGGGCAAGAACATTAGATTTAGATATATTGTTATATGATGACTTAGTTATAGATACAGAAAGGCTTACCATACCACACTATCATATGAAAAAAAGAGAATTTGTGCTTTATCCTTTATTTGATATTTCACCTGACCTAATATTACCCGATAACGATAACCTATTTAATTTATTAACAAAATGTCCCATGAATGGATTAAAAAAATGGCATGAATAATTAATCTTATTAATAACATATAGTTGTAAATTTTTATGGTCTAAATGCAAAAAAAATAATAAAAAAAATTTGCCAAAGGCTAAATTATTGCTATAGTTTACCGCTCGCAAATAATCTGTACTTAAGGGGGATTGCTGTGAAAAAGGAACAAAAAGTAAATACATCTTCTCTTAGCCTGCTTGCTATTGCTGGGCTTGAGCCTTATAAAGAGGCGAAAGATGAGGAGTACATGAATCCTAAGCAATTAAAACATTTCAAACTTATCTTAGAAGCATGGCTGTCACAGTTACAAGGTGAAATGGGTAAAACAGTTTCTCACATGCAAGATGAGGCTGCAAATTTCCCAGATCCGGCTGACCGTGCTACTCAAGAAGAAGAATTTAGCTTAGAATTAAGAGCGCGTGACAGAGAACGTAAATTAATCAAAAAAATTGAAAAGACATTAAAGAAAATTGAAATCGATGATTTTGGTTTTTGTGAATCATGCGGTGTTGAAATTGGTATTCGTCGTTTAGAAGCAAGACCGACAGCTGATCTATGTATCGATTGCAAAACATTAGCTGAACTTCGTGAAAAACAAATGGGTATGTAATTTCCATTTAAACTATTATTTTACTTAATACGCCCATGCAATATATTGGTCGTTTTGCACCCTCACCATCTGGACCATTGCATTTTGGTTCGTTGGTGACGGCTCTCGGTAGTTACCTACAAGCCAAAGCCAATTTTGGTAAATGGCTTGTTCGCATTGAAGATATTGACCCTCCACGAGAAGTCAAAGGCGCCTCATCCTTAATATTAAAAACATTAGAAGCTTTCGAACTGCATTGGGACGACCAAGTTTTATATCAATCAAATTGTAGTGAGCGTTATCGAGCCGTATTACAAACGCTTATTACTCAGCAAAAAGCTTATTATTGTGATTGTACCAGACAAAGGATCCATAATCTTAGCAATGGGATATATGATGGCTTTTGTCGTGATCGACAGTTAGCATCAACTAACCAACAACAATGTGCTATTCGATTAAAGCAAAGTCAGCCAGTTTTTTCTTTCGATGATAAAATTCGTGGTCAACAAACTGTTGATCCAGCCAATGCTCAAGAGGATCTTATTATTCATCGCAAAGATGGGCTATTTGCTTATAATTTAGTTGTAGTATTAGATGATAATTATCAAGGAATAACTGAAATTGTTCGAGGAGCAGATCTACTACCCGTTACAGCTAAACAAATTTCGCTTTATCGATTATTTAATTTTACTATTCCTAATTACTGCCATTTACCATTGGCTTTAGATAATCTTGGTAATAAGCTGTCAAAACAAAACCATGCTAGCCCTATTGATAGTAAAAATACGAATTTATTAACTGCACAAGCATTACAGTTTTTAGGTCAGCAATTACCGGAAAGCTGGCAAGATGCCTCACAAAAACAGTTATTAGATTGGGCAATAACTCACTGGAAAATTAACCAAATACCGAAACAAAACCAAGTGTTAACCACCGATATAAGATAAATTAGGTGTGATGCCTAGATTATGCTCATGTAATAAATGTTTTTCTGGTTTTATTAATAGTGAAGCTAACACGCGTGCTTTAAGTTGTGCTTTCTGTTCTGGACTGTTTAGCAAATCCCGTAAATCAACAGCTGCATCACCAAAAAGGCAATAATGTAATTTACCAAGCGATGAAACCCGTAATCGGTTGCAACTTTTACAAAAATCCTGCGAATAAGGCATAATTAGACCAATTTTACCCTGATAATCACTATGAGCATAAACTTTCGCTGGGCCAGATAATGCCTCTTTTGCTTGTAATTGCCAACCTTGTTCAACAAGTTGAGACTCCATCGCTTGACCAGCTAAATGATAATGATTAAATAATTGACGGCTTTCGGTTGTTTCCATCAGTTCAATAAAACGTAATTCTACTGGCCGGTGTTTAATCCAAGCTAAATAATCACTCAGATGATCATTCATATTTTTCATTAGAACGGTATTAATTTTAACTTTCTCAATACCAACATCTAATGATTTTTCAACTCCTTGCATTAACTCTTGGAGTTTGTCTTGGCCTGTTATTCGTTTAAAAATATAAGGAGAAAAACTATCAATACTAATATTAATAGCATTAAGTCCAGCTTGTTGCCAATAATGGACATTTTTTAATAATCGTGAGCCATTGGTGGTAATTGCCAATTGTTTAATACTTGGATAAGCCGAAATAATTGACAAAATATCCATAAAATCTCGACGCAAAGTCGGTTCACCACCAGTTAAGCGAATTTTATGCACACCAAGTTCGGTAAATGTTGATATGACATTATCAATTTCATTTAACGATAAAAATTTATGATCTTTATTAGGTCGATACCCATTAGGTAAACAATACTGACATTGAAAGTTACATAGTTCAGTAATTGATAAACGCAAATATTGAAAGCGACGCTGATAATTATCCACTAATTGCATATATATAATAAACACCTTATCCAAATCGGGAAGCATAGCCATTTCTGTGCTATACCGCGGCTAAATTACCATATGAATAATATTATCACTTAGGCAAATCAGCTTCAGAGTTTAGTTTAGTCTAGCATAGCGTTTATTTTTTGACTATGAACAATTATTTAATATCAATCTAATAAAAAACAATTTATTTTTATCTAACATTCAACATAGTTATTACTATACTCAGTAGCGATAATGCTAAGCCAATCAGGTAATGTCCTTGTTTAGCTGGCTCTAGCCGTAAAAAAAATCTGTTTTCATTGATGACAAACTTATTTAATAACTAAAATTGCGATAATTTTTTACTACAATGATATTTAAATCATTGGTTAATGTAATATTGAAAAATTCAATTTAAAAAAATAGTTACATATTTTCATGTTAAATTAATTTAATTGATAAATTAGGTTATTATCAGCTTTACTTATTTTTTATTCTGTTTGAATATATAATGATTTTTTGTCGATAAAACCGTCAAATGGAGGTTGTAATGATTACCCATATTAGTCCATTAGGATCAATGGATTTACTTGCCCAAGCAGAAGTCGATATTCTGAAAAAGTCAGCAAATAGTGAACTATACCAATTATTTAGAAATTGTTCACTAGCCACACTAAATGCAGGTAGCAAAACTGATAATACTCAAGAATTATTGGATAGATTTAAATCTTTCGAAATTAACGTTATCAGCAAAGAACGAGGGGTCAAATTAGAGCTTATTGATGCTCCTGAAACCGCATTTGTCGACAAAAAAATTATTCGCTCCATTCAAGCCAATCTATTTGCGGTGTTGCGTGATATCCTGTTTTTAAATAGCCAAATTAGTGCAATTAAACATTTGGTGCCTAAT
Source organism: Gilliamella apis (assembly GCF_030758615.1). NCBI lineage: Bacteria > Pseudomonadati > Pseudomonadota > Gammaproteobacteria > Orbales > Orbaceae > Gilliamella > Gilliamella apis. The sequence continues at coordinate 516,653 of NZ_CP132381.1, read as the reverse complement.
GATAAACTAGAAAAAGAACACTCCTATTACATCACCAATCTTGTTTTCTCAATTTTACGTAATGCCAATGCTTTACATGTGGGTGAAGAACCTAATTTAATTGTCTGTTGGGGTGGGCATTCCATTAACGAAAGTGAATATTATTATGCTCGTCAGGTTGGTATGCAGTTAGGGCTACGCGAACTCAATATCTGCACTGGCTGTGGACCGGGTATTATGGAAGCACCAATGAAAGGGGCTGCAGTTGGTCACGCTCAACAAAGGATCAAAGATAGTCGCTTTATTGGTATGACCGAACCATCCATTATTGCCGCAGAGCCACCAAATGCACTGGTTAATGAACTTATTATTATGCCGGATATTGAAAAAAGACTTGAAGCCTTTGTGCGTATGGCGCACGGTATTGTTATCTTTCCTGGAGGCCCTGGTACCGCAGAAGAATTGCTTTATATTTTGGGGATAATGCTCAATCCTGCTAATAAAAATCAAACTTTACCAATTATTTTAACTGGTCCCAAAGAGTGTGAAGATTATTTTGCTGCAATTGACCAATTTATCCGCAACACCTTAGGAGATGAAGCAACTAAACTGTATGAAATTATCATTGATTCGCCAGAACAAGTCGCTCGCATCATGAAACATGGCGTTAAACAGGTTAAATCATCACGTTTAGCGACTGGAGATGCTTACGGATTTAACTGGTTACTTAAAATTGATGAATCATTACAGCATCCATTTGAACCAACTCATGAAAATATGGCATCACTTAATTTACATAAAAATCAACCTGTTGAAATGTTAGCAGCTGACTTACGTCGAGCTTTCTCAGGTATTGTAGCCGGTAATGTTAAAGAATTCGGTATGAAGCAAATCGCCGAACATGGACGCTATAAATTACAAGGTGATCCAGAGATCATGAAACAATTAGATAATTTACTGCTTAACTATGTAAAACAAGACCGTATGAAGCTACCTGGAGGCAGTGCTTACCAACCTTGTTATGAAATTTGTTATTAACGCTAAAATTAAATAACTTCTTTTCCGTCGATAGTTAAATTCTAAGATTAAATTGCAGAATTAAATCGGCGGAATATTTTCAGCAAGAATCCCCCTACAAATCACTTAAAATATCTAGTGCTTCAGATACTTTCTTAACCGCAAAGATCTGCATATTTTCTGGTTTCTTTTTCGGCATATTGGCAATAGGTACTATCGCTTTTTTAAAGCCATGTTTAGCCGCTTCTGAAATACGCTCTTGACCACTTGGTACCGGTCTGATTTCACCACCTAATCCTATTTCACCAAAAATTACCACATCTTGTGGTAAAGGACGATTACGGAAACTCGATACCAATGCGGCAATTAATGCTAGATCTGCGCTCGTTTCAGTCACTTTTACCCCACCGACAACATTAACAAAAATATCCTGATCGGCCATTTGTAAACCACCATGACGATGTAAAACAGCCAATAACAGTGCTAATCGGTTCTGATCAAGTCCGACAGTTACTCGTCTTGGATTACCATAAACAGAGTGATCAACTAACGCTCTGGATCTCAACTAATAATGGCCGAGTGCCTTCCCACAGCACCATTACTGAACTACCAGATAACATCTCTTCACCACGACTTAAAAAGATTGCTGATGGATTGCTAACCTCTTTCAAGCCTTGTTCGGTCATGGCAAACACACCAAGCTCATTTACGGCACCAAAACGATTTTTATGGCTACGCAAAGTACGGAATCGAGAATCCGCATCACCATCAAGTAAAATCGAGCAGTCAATACAGTGTTCAAGCACTTTAGGTCCTGCCAGCGAACCATCTTTAGTCACATGGCCAACCATGATAATGGCAATTCCTTTGGTTTTCGCAAAGCGAGTTAAATAAGCTGCTGTTTCTCGAACTTGTGCCACACTGCCTGGCGAAGATTGGATATCAGCAAGATGCATCACTTGAATTGAATCGATAACCATTAATTTTGGTTGAGATTGTTCGGCCAGTAAACAGATCTGCTCGATACTGGTTTCAGACAACATATTAATATTATCAGTAGGTAAACCTAAACGATGGGCACGCATTGCTACTTGTTGCAATGACTCTTCACCAGTAACATAGAGTGTATTCATTTGTGCAGACAATTTACTCATTGTTTGCAATAACAAAGTACTTTTACCGGCACCAGGATTACCACCAATTAAGATAGCACTACCTGGTACCACGCCACCGCCAAGTACGCGGTCAAATTCAGAAAATCCAGTTGAAAATCGAGGTAAGGCTTCTAAACTAATCTCAGATAGCTTTTGGATCTTAGTTTGCCCTGCACCACCAGCATAACCGGTTAATCGATCATTGCGTGATGAGGAACTGGCTAACCTCACTTCAGTAATAGTATTCCAAGCATGGCAAGCACTACATTGACCTTGCCAACGAGGATAGTCGGCGCCACAATCATTACATACATAAGCGCGCTTTACTGTTTTGGCCAAATTTTTCTCCTAACCTTCACTTAATAAACTGGTAGATAAAATGCACCATAAACCAGTTAAATCAGCATAATTGATACTAATTTTTGCTTTTTCAACCACTTTCGGCTTGCCGTGATAAGCAACCCCAAGTCCAGCAATTCGAATCATCATTAAATCATTGGCACCATCGCCAATCGCAACCGTTTGTTCAATCGGAATATCTAAAGAAGCAGCCAATTGTTGTAACATTCGAGCTTTATATTTAGCATCAACAATTTGCCCTATCACTTTACCAGTTAACTGGCCTTTTTTAATTTCTAACTCATTAGCATGAGCAGCAACCAGTTTCAACTTCTGTTTTAAATGGTCAGCAAAATAGGTAAATCCTCCAGAAACAATAGCAACGTGCCAATTTTTTTTATGTAGCTCTTTAACTAAACAAGTCAATCCCGGCGTTAGCGGTAGTGTTTTTTTTACTTGCTCTAAAATATCTTGTGGAGCACCAGTTAACGTCGCCACGCGTTTGCGTAAGCTGGAGGCAAAATCAAGTTCACCTCGCATAGCAAGTTCAGTAACTGCAGCAACTTGTTCACCCACACCTTGTAGCTTTGCCAACTCATCAATACATTCAATACCAATAGCTGTTGAATCCATATCCATAACCAATAGGCCAGGAGAATGTAAGGTTGGTAAATTATCGATTGGTGCAACATCAATCCCTAAGCTTAACGAAATCGATTTGGCTTTTTTCGGCATTACCCCTGCAATACGTACAATTTGATAGGTTTTAATTTTCCATGAAGAAACCACAACCATCGGCATTGCTAGCTGTCTTTGAAATTTTGACAGCAAGGTTTTATTTAACTTTTTACCATAAATAATCCAACCGGTTTTTCCGGCATTGTAATCTAATGGGACTACTTCACAACCATTTAAAGATAAAGGTAAACCTTGCCAATATTGTATATTTTCAGGGAGATCACTATAGGTTAATGTGTAAGCCATATTTCGAGAGTCTTAAAAGTGCAAAACAGATTCGGAATTTACCATATCTGCCAAAGATTGTCCAAGTAACGATGATAAGATGTTATTGATTAAATTTTATCGCTTAAAAAACCCCGTTCCTCAAAATTTTTTGAGTAAGAATTTAATTCATCATTAATCATTGCAAATCAACTAACAATTAAAAAGACAAAAATGACAACTAAACGCCTTCACCCCATAAACAGAGTTGTTCAAGCGCGGGACCAACTTTTTCACCAAGTGGAGTTAGTTTATATAACACTTTAAGTGGTGGTTTTTGGCCATAAACACGGCGAATAATAAGCCCATCTTGTTCCAATTTTTTAAGTTGAATGCTTAATGTCATATCGGTAACTTCTGGAATCAATATCTTTAACTCACTAAATCGTTTTTCCCCTGAAAGTAAATAATAAAGGATTACACCTTTCCATTTTCCACCAATTAAATCCATTGCTAAACTTATTGGGCAATAATAAGTTTTATTGTTATAGCGTTTTGACGGCCGTTCTTCACCACTTTGCATACATATTCCTAACTATACTATCAAGTTTGATAGATATTGCTTAAAAAATATTTGTCAATAAACTAAATAGAGTAACTCAATTTTTTATAGTATAAAAACAAAGGAAATTTTATGCCATTAATTATTTTAGCTCATCCTAATATTGAACAATCAACAGCCAATAAAACTATTGTTGAAACCTTACAAAATGAAGTTAAAGATCTTGAAGTTCGAAATATTCATCAGCTTTATCCAAACTATCAAATTAATGTGCAAGAAGAACAAACCGCATTGCTGAGACACGAGCTAATCATTTTACAATACCCGATGTATTGGTTTAATATGCCAGCGATCCTAAAATTATGGTTTGATGATGTATTTACCTATCAATTTGCCTATGGTTCAAAAGGCGATAAATTAAAAGATAAAAAATTACTAACCAGTTTAACTATCGGACAAGTTGAGAAAAATTATAGTGATTATGACGCTAATATAATCGATCATCTACATCAACCAGTAAAACTATCTGCACTTTATAGCCAAATGCAATACCTAACACCAGTTGTTTTATATGGGGTATCACCAGTAACCGCTGAGCCAAATGAAATAAAGGCCAAAGCAATACAACATAGTGAAAAATTAGTTACAATGATTGAAAAATATAAACAATAGAATAATGGTGATGATTTATATTTGCATAATAAATCATCAAACATTATTACTAATAACTATTCTTTCCTTAATACAGCATAGAAAAAACCATCACCAGCCAATTCAGTCGGTAAAAACTGCCTAAGTTCTCCCTGCTGTTTGGCGTTGGGGGTTTGTTGTAAAAAACGGGCGATTTGTAACTTATTCTCCTCTGGCAATACGGAGCAAGTGGCATAAACTAAGGTGCCACCTGTTTTTAAATAAGGCCAGATACGTGTCAAAATAGCATATTGTAGTTCGGTGAGTTGAGTGATATCGCTATCACGTCGTAACCATTTTATATCAGGATGACGACGAATAACCCCAGTAGCCGAACAAGGTGCATCAAGCAAGATGCGATCAAACTGACACCCATCACACCACTTCTCAGGAGTTAAACCGTCACCGACTTTGACTTGTGCATGTTGTTTTAGGCGTGTTAAATTTTCATCAATTCGTTTAACTCGGTTGGCATCAACATCTACAGCTAATACATTAGCTGTTGGCGCAAGTTCTAAAATATGGGTGGTTTTACCGCCAGGAGCGGCACACATATCTAAAATTTGCTCACCATTTTTAGGTGCTAATAGATAAGCCGCATATTGTGCTGATAAATCTTGTACTGTTACCGCTCCTTCAGCAAAAAACGGTAACTTAGTCACATTTACCGCAGTAGTTAAGCGAATAGCACAAGGGATATCAGCAAAAGACTCGGAAGCAATCTGTTGTTTTTCAAGTAATTGTTGGTATTCACTAACCGAATAATGGTTAAGATTAACTCGTAACCACATAGGTGGTTTCTGATTATTCGCATTAACAATTACTTGCCACTTTTCTGGATAAGCTGATTTTAAACGATTTAATAACCAACTAGGATGTAAGGTCTGACTAATTTGTTGTTTACTATCTTGCTGAAATTTTTGTTTTAATGATGCCTGTTGGCGTAAAAATTCACGTAAAACACCATTAATCACACCTTTTAATTGCGGTTTTTTTAAATCATTAACCGCACCAACTGTTTCGCCTACAGCGGCATGTTCAGGAATTCGGGTATAAAGAATTTGGTACAATCCAATTAGCAATAAGTAATGTAAAATTCTATTTTTCCCAGTTAAGACCTTGCTCATTAAGTTATGAATATAGAAATCCAGTTCTGGTAGCACTCGCATTACACCAAAACAGATCTCTTGCACTAGTGCTTTGTCTTTATCAGCAACTTGATTATTCAAAGATGCTAAAGCCGTACTAAGTGATTGTCCTTCTTCAAGTACCGCAAAAATAGCTTTTGCACAAAGCGCACGAATATTTTGGTATGACTTTTTATTCATAACTAATAATAGCCTTAATTCTTTTAATTGTTTAAAGAATCAATGATCCCACCCATCCAGCAATAAATAACGGAATATTGAAATGGGTAAAGGTTGGAATAACACTGTCTCTAATATGGTCATGCTGTCCATCACTATTTAAACCAGCAGATGTGGCTAAAATAGTATCTGAAGGTGGTGAACCGGCATCACCGATAGCTCCTGATGCACCAATTAAACAAACTGTTGCAATTGGTGAAAATCCTAATTGAACGCATAACGGAACATAAATTGCCGCAATAATAGGAACAGTAGAAAATGACGAGCCAATTCCCAGCGTAATGACCAAACCAACTAACATCATCATGAAAGAGGCCACGACTTTGTTTCCAGCAAATAACGCTGCACTATTAATGACTAAAGGTTCTATTTCATGCGTCTGTTTTAATACTTCGGCAAACCCTTGCGCAGATATCATCACAAAACCAATCATTGCCATCATTTTGATACCATCGGTGAAGATTCCATCTGCTTCGCCCCATTTGATTGAACCTGAAACAATAAAGCAAATAAAACCAATTAACGCACCTAATATCATCGATCCAGTACAAAGTTGCACGGTGAAAGAAAGAACAATCGCTAATAATGAGATAATAAGTGAACGAGCACTTACATTACTAAACTGTTCGGCATGACTCTCTTCACGGATAAGTTCATACTGTCTCGGTTTACGATAACTGACAAAAATAGCCCATAGTAAACCAACAAACATACCGAAAGCAGGAATAGCCATAGCATGCATGACATTAACATGACTAACATCCATTCCAGACGAAATAATATTTTTTAACAAAATTTGATTTAGAAAGATATTACCGAATCCGACCGGTAAAAACATATATGGCGTAATCAAACCAAATGTCATAATACACGCAATCATTCGTCTATCTAGTTGTAATCTCGACATCACATATAAAAGTGGTGGAATTAAAAGCGGAATAAAGGCGATATGAATTGGAATAATATTCTGTGAGGAAATACTAACTAACCCGATAATAATAACTAATAACCATTTAATTCGTGTTTTAGCATCATTAGTAGTTAATTGTTTAATGGCTTTATCAGCTAATAATTCTGGTAATCCTGATTTAGAAATAGCCACGGCAAACGCACCTAACATAGCATAAGATAAGGCAATATTAGCCCCGTTACTAATACCTGCATTAAAAGCGTCTATGGTTTCTTTTAGGGTTAGATGACTGCATAAACCACCTGCAAATGCACCAATAATTAAGCTAATTACCACATGAACTCGGCAAAGCGAAAGCACTAACATTAAAATAACAGCAACAACAACTGCATTTACTGAGGAAAACAGCTCAAGAATAGTATTCATAAATAGATTCTTCGTAGCGAGATAAAGGTGGTTATTCTAGGCGATAGCTATTTAAAGTGCAATTGTTAGTATACGCTTACTCGCATAAAGCCTTTTTTAATCACCAATTAACTGACCATGTTAAAATATGAATCAATAAAACAAATAATATTGTTATATCTTTAGGTTGTAGCACACTTGATCTCGTGTCATTATAAAAGCAATAGCAAAACTGAAATTACAATTAAATAATTATCCTATTGAATTAAATAAGCTAAGGTCTAAATTGCCAGCTTTTTGGCTAAACAAAGTTAATATATACAAACATCATGGTATATGATCAGTTTTGGACAAAATTTAGATTAGTTACGGAGAATTTCAAATGAGAAGTAATATTGATGGTCATTTTCTATTGATTGGTTTAATGGCTTATCCGATTCGTCATAGTTTATCACCGCAAATGCAAAATACCATTTACTCTAAATTAAATATTCCATTTATTTATTTAGCATTTGAAGTCGATCAACTAAAGCTACCCGATGCAATAAAAGGTTTACGAGCGCTTGGGTTACGAGGTAGTGCTATTTCAATGCCCAATAAACAACTTGTTTGCCAATACCTTGATAAATTAACACCTGCGGTAGAAATGAGTGGTGCCTGTAATACCATTTCAAATGATAATGGCGTATTGACTGGTTATAACACTGACGGCATAGGCTATATGCGTATGCTAGCAGAAGCTGGCATTAATATGCTAGATAAAAAAATAACCGTTCTCGGTGCCGGAGGTGCGGCAACCGCAATTGCCGTACAAGCAGCTCTTGATGGTGTAAAAGAAATTGCTATTTTTAATCAGAAAGATGAGTGCTATACAAAGATAGAATCGGTAATAAAAAAATTAAATGAACAGACAAAATGTAAAGTACATATTACCGATCTAGCTGATGAGAATGAGCTAAGAAAACAAATTGCTGATAGTGATGTACTTTGTAATGCCACTGGTGTAGGAATGAAACCATTAGAAGGGCAAAGTTTAATTACCGATCCAACAATCTTGCGATCAGATCTCGTTGTTACAGATTGTATTTATAGCCCACGCAAAACTAAGCTATTAGAAATGGCCGAACAACAAGGATGTAAAACACTCAATGGCATCGGTATGATGCTATGGCAAGGAGCGGCACAAATAAAAATTTGGACAGGCGAAGATGCACCAATTGATTATGTCAAAGAACAAATGGGATTTAATGATTAATTTTGTGGTGAACAGGAAATAAAATGAATATAGTAACAGTTAAACAGCTTGAGATAGGTAAAGGTACTCCAAAAATAATTGTGCCAATTATTGGAAAAACTGAAGATGAACTCATTGATGAGGTAAAGTTTTTACAAACTATTGATTTTGACGTTTTAGAATGGCGAGTTGACCACTTTACGCAAGTTGATAATATTGATGCAGTCAAATCCATAGCACAAAAAATAGCGACCTTATTGCCCAATAAACCAATTTTATTTACTTTCCGTACCGCAAATGAAGGTGGCGTAAAACCATGGCCATTAGATGCTTATATGCAACTAAATAAAGCAATGGCAAGCAGTGGCTTAGTTGATTTAATTGATGTTGAAGTCTTTATTGGCGATGACAATGTAAAAGAAATTATCGATATTGCGCATAAAAATAACGTATTCGTGGTTGCCTCAAACCATGACTTTGAAAAAACACCATCACAAAGTGATATTGTCTATCGATTAAGAAAAATGCAAGACTTAGGTGCAGATATTCCTAAAATTGCCGTGATGCCACAAAATACTAATGATGTATTAACATTACTTGCCGCAACCAGCGAAATGAATGAAAAATTTGCTACACAACCAATTATTACCATGTCAATGGCCGGTCTTGGTGCAATCAGCCGCATTGCAGGGACAACCTTTGGTTCAGCCATGACATTTGGTGCTGCCAAAAACGCCTCAGCTCCAGGTCAACTCGATGTTAAACAATTACGTTACATTTTAGATGTAATGTATCAAAGCAAAGCTTGATAATAAACTGATGCCATCACGATTTAAACTGGATTGTGATGGCTAGTTTTCGCTCATTAATACAACCATTGTGATAACTTAATTTCAATAAACTATATAGTGTTGCTATTAATATGTCTTTATAATGGGTAGGCATAGGCATCTATAAATTAAAACAATCTAGCTGAAAGATTATGCAAATTAACTAACAGTTAGACAATAACACATATATACTTGGATTAATGTTTATTGTTAAAAAGTAAAATAACAATATAAATTTGCAATTTATGCATCGACAAGTCAGTCGATAAACGAATGGCTAACAATGATTTAATTATATAATTAGCCACAAAATATGAGGTTTATTTTTATGTTTTCTTGGTGGACAAAAGTTTATTTTTCACTAATTCAGATCCCTGTTAAGCTTTTTGTTAAAAGTAAACCAATTCCTACCGATCCTATTACTGAATTGGATCTCGATATCCATCGACCAATTTTGTATGTGCTACCTTATAATTCGCAAATTGACTTAATGGTAGTGAGATCACTTTGTCTTAAATATGATTTGCCAGATCCTTTACTAGGCATTGATATTAATGGTAATACTATTCCTGCTTATATTTATATTGATAAAGGGCCGGGTATTTTTGCCTCTAAAAAACAAAAAAATAAATCAATTGAAATTTTAAGGGAATATATCTCAGCGCATCAACAAAATGATGAACTAGATGTGCAAATGTTGCCAGTTTCCGTTATGTTCGGGCGAAAACCAGATAAAGAAGGTAAAAAAATGCCTTCACTACAAGTTTTGGGCGCAACGTATAAACTTTATAAAATCTTAATTTCTGGCCGCGACTGTTATACTCGATTCTCTCGAACGGTATCATTTAAAAATATTAAGGTTGACGATAATCAAGATATCTCTGTTTTAGCCCACAAACTTGCTCGAGTCGCACGCATACACTTTGCTAAACAAAGGGCTGCCTCTGTTGGTCCGAAGTTACCTATTCGTCAGGAGATGCTTAACAAATTACTAACTAATCCTGCCCTTGCCGAAGCTATACAAGAAGAAGCTAAAAGCAAAAAAATAGATCAGGATAAAGCCAAAAAGAATGCCCTATCATTATTAAACGAAATTGCAGCTAATTTTTCTTACCGCATGCTTAGAGTGACTGATTTTGTTCTGACTTGGGCATGGAATAGACTTTATCAAGGTCTAAAAGTTACTAATGCTGACCCAGTTCGAGAATTAGCTGAAAATGGCCATGAAATTGTCTATGCGCCATGTCATCGCAGTCATATGGATTACTTATTACTATCTTATGTACTTTATCGACAAGGACTGGTGCCACCACATATTGCTGCAGGTATTAATTTAAACTTCTGGCCAGCAGGCCCTATTTTTAGGCGCTTAGGGGCATTTTTTATTCGCCGTTCATTTAAAGGTAATAAACTTTATACCGCTGTATTTCGGGAGTATTTAGCTGAGTTATTTATCCGAGGTTATGCGGTCGAGTATTTCATTGAGGGTGGTCGATCACGCACAGGTAGGTTACTTGATCCTAAAACAGGAATGTTAATGATGACAGTCCAGACTTTATTGCGTGGTGATCCTCGGCCAATCACAATCGTTCCTGTTTATATTGGTTATGAACATGTTTTAGAAGTTGCCACTTATGCCAATGAACTTCGTGGCGCAAAAAAAGAAAAAGAGAGCTTGTGGCGTACAATTAAAGCATTTTTAAAATTGAAAAAATTAGGATTTGGTTATGTTAACTTTGGTGATCCTATCCCTTTAAATCAATTTTTAAATCAACAAATTCCCGATTGGCGAGATGCGATTGATCCAACAGGAACACAACGCCCTAGCTGGTTAACACCCACAACTAACCTGCTGGCTACACAAATAATGGAACACATAAATTCATCTGCTGCAATTAATGCGATGAATTTATGTTGTTCAATATTGTTAGCTGCTGACCAATGTACATTAACCAAAGTAAAATTATTAGAAAATATTGATTATCTCTTAAAATTATTAAAAAACATTCCTTATTCCGACTTAATTACCATTCCTGATCAAACTGCTGAACAGATGTTCGAACATGCTAAAGAGATGGGCAAATTTGTCATTACCACGGATGAAGTTGGTGAAATGGTAGGTTTAACAGCCGATCAAGCAGTATTGATGACCTATTATCGTAATAACATTCAGCATTTACTGATCATTCCAGCAATTGTCGCGCGAATTTTGCTTAAAAATAACCGTATTTCGCTTGATGAAGTACTTATGCAAGTCAAACTGCTGTTCCCATTAATAAAATCAGAACTATTTTTATATCACAATGATGAACAACTAACTGAGTATGTGAATAAAATTATTGCAACTTATGCTGAATTGAATCTAATCAGTTACACGCCAGACAAATTAACCTTGAACTACTTAAAAATGTCAGGTTTACAGCTATTGGCATCATCCTCAAAAGATACATTACAACGCTATGTCATTGCATTTTCATTATTGCAAAAAGATCCAACCATCAGCCGAGCAAGTTTGGAAAAAGAAGGGCGATTAATAGCAGAACGTTTATCGATACTTCATGGTATTAATGCACCAGAATTTTTCGATAAAGGCGTCTTTTCAACATTGGTTGCTTCACTAAGAGAACAAGGTTATTTAGATGATAAAGGTGATGCTAATTTAGCGAAAATCGAAATCATGAATAAAATTCTTAAACCTCTTATTACCACTCGTGTAATGCAAACCATCGACGAAATTAATCCAAAATAATAAATTGGTTAAGGCTTACTTGATTATTATCAGTAAGCCAAATATACTGCATTTATAATCATTAATTTAAACAATTTTTTCACTTAATTAATTTCACTAACAATATATTTATATCTAAATAAAACCCTAAAACAATTAAATAGCAAACGCTATTTTTGACATATATCAAACTTTTGAATATTTATCCCTTTATTTCCATTCAATTAAATATTATCATTACAATTAATAAGGATGTTTATCCATTCCAACATAACAATCTAAATAATGTAATGTCAGCTTTTTAAGGAGTTCATATGCTATTTAACCGTAGACAGTTCTTTAAGATCTGTGCTGGTGGCATGGCAGGAACCACAGTAGCTACGCTGGGTCTTGCCCCGAGCATAGCTCTTGCACAAACTCGCCAATATAAATTATTAAAATCAAAAGAGACGCGAAACAATTGTACTTACTGCTCCGTTGGATGTGGAATGCTCCTCTATAGCCGAGGAGATGGAGCAAAAAATGCCGAATCATCTATTTTTCATATCGAAGGTGACCCTGACCATCCTGTTAGCCGTGGCTCTCTTTGTCCGAAAGGAGCTGGAGTACTTGATTATATTAAAAGCGAACAACGGGTTAAATATCCTGAATATCGTGCTCCTGGTTCTGATAAATGGCAACGGATTAGTTGGGATGAAGCAATTGATCGCATTGCACGACTCATGAAAGCTGACCGAGATAAAAACTTTCAAGAAAAAAATGCACAAGGTACGACAGTTAATCGCTGGACAACAACCGGCTGGTTGGTTACCTCAGCAGCAAGTAATGAAACTGGTTGGTTAGCGTTTAAAGTTGCTCGTTCATTAGGAATGTTAAGCCTCGAAACCCAAGCTAGGGTTTGTCATGGTCCTTCTGTTTCTAGCTTAGCTGCGACATTCGGTCGAGGCGCGATGACCAATAATTGGAATGATATCAAAAATGCTAATGTTGTTATCGTTATGGGGGGTAATGCAGCGGAAGCCCACCCTGTTGGATTTAAATGGGCTATTGAAGCTAAAATTACTAACGGTGCGGAACTGATTGCAATTGATCCACGTTTTCATCGAACTGCCTCCGTCGCCGATCATTATGTACCAATTCGTGCTGGTTCTGACATTGCTTTTTTACTTGGCATTATTAACTACCTTATCTCACATAACGAAGTAAACTTTGAATATCTAGTTACCCACTCTAATGCCAGTTTAATTGTCCGTGATGATTTTAACTTCGATACAAATAGTGGTTTATTTAGTGGTTATGATGCCGCTAACCGCCAATACGATCAAACCAGCTGGGCATATCAAAAAGATGAAAAGGGTTATGCATTAAGAGATAAAACACTAAGTCATCCACGTTGTGTATGGAATTTATTAAAACAACACGTTAGTCGTTATACACCAGAAGTGGTGAATCAAATAACCGGTAGTCCAATAGACGGTTTTTTACATGTTTGTCGATCTCTTGCTAGTACCAAAACCAACGATCGTGCAGCAACTTTCTTATATGCTTTAGGTTGGACTCAACATACTTATGGTTCGCAAATTATTCGTACCGCGGCAATGATACAATTGATTCTTGGTAATATTGGTGTCATGGGTGGCGGTATAAATGCGCTTCGCGGTCACTCCAATATTCAAGGATTAACAGATGTTGGTTTACTGTCTAATCGTTTGCCTGCTTATCTTGACTTACCAAAAGAATCGCAAACTTCACTTGAGCAATATCTAACAGAAAAAACCCCTAAACCACTCGGTCCAAATGAGGTCAATTTTTGGGGTAATTACCCGAAATTCTTTGTTAGCTTTATGAAAGCGATGTACGGCGAGAATGCCACTCAAGATAACAATTGGGGATTTGATTGGTTACCAAAATGGGATAAAACCTATGATGTTTTAAGATTCAGCAAAATGATGCGTGATGGTCAAGCTAATGGTTTTATTTGCCAAGGTTTCAACCCATTAGCAGCACTGCCTGATAAAAACAGTATTCGTGATGGACTATCTAAGCTTAAATTTTTAGTTAGCATTGATCCAATGCCAACCGAAACAGCTGAGTTTTGGAAAAATCATGGCGAATCAAATGATGTTGATCCAAGCAAAATTCAAACAGAGGTATTTAGGCTTCCTGCAAACTGCTTTGCTGAAGAAAACGGAACAATTGTTAACTCATCACGTTTATTACAATGGCACTGGGCAGCAGCAAGACCACCTTACGAATCACTTTATGATCCAGAGATTATTGCCCGCATTTACTTAAGAATTAAAGAGCTTTATGAAGAAGAAGGTGGTGCTTATCACGAACCAATTAACAATTTAAGCTGGGATTATCTAGATCCAGAAGGTCCATCGGCTGAAGAACTAGCTAAAGAGTGTAATGGTCGAGCATTAACTAACTTAACTGATGATAATGGCAATATTATTTTGAAGAAAGGCCAACTATTAAGTGGTTTTTCACAATTAAAAGCTGACGGCTCCACCTCATCAGGGATCTGGATATTCTGTGGTTCTTGGACTGAACAAGGTAACCTAATGGCACGCCGAGATCCTAGTGATCCATCCGGTAAAGGTATCCATGCGGGCTGGGCATGGGCATGGCCAATGAATCGACGAGTGCTGTATAACCGCGCCTCTGCCGACGAAAATGGTAAACCATGGGATCCAAATCGAGTATTAATCAAGTGGAACGGTACAAATTGGGATGGTAATGATATCGCTGACTTTACAGGTACATTATCACCAAGCTCTGGTGCTGGTGCATTTATCATGAATAATGATGGTTTAGGTGGATTATTCTGCTTAAATCGTTTGGTTGATGGCCCATTCCCTGAACATTATGAGCCATTTGAAACACCAATTTCCAATAATCCAATGCATCCTAAACAGGTGAATAATCCTGTTGCTAGAGCATTTAAAGAAGATCTTGCACGTTTGGGTAAAGCAGACGAGTTTCCTTATGTCGGCACAACTTATAGTATCACTGAACATTTCCATTTCTGGACTCAACATGCAAGACTAGCATCAATAACACAACCAGAACAATTTATTGAATTAAGTGAAAATCTTGCCAATAAGAAAGGCATAAAATTAGGCGATACGGTAAAAGTTACCTCTTATCGAGGTTATATCAAAGCGAAAGCAGTTGTGACAAAACGTTTACCAACTTTGACTGTTGATGGTAAAGAGATCGAAACCATAGGAATTCCAATTGTATGGGGATTCACTGGGCAAACGAAAAAAGGCTTTTTGGTTAATGAATTAACACCTCATTTAGGTGATGCTAATTCACAAACACCAGAATATAAATCTTTTTTAGTTAATATCGAAAAAGTTACTACAGCGGCATAAGAGGGAGGATAAATTATGTCATTACAAACTCAAGATATTATTCGCCGCTCAGCAACTAACGCTTTAACCCCTGCACCTCGGGTACGAGATTATCAGCAGGAAGTTGCCAAGTTAATTGATGTAACTACCTGTATCGGTTGTAAAGCTTGCCAAGTCGCTTGTAGCGAATGGAATGATCTGCGTGCCGAAATAGGTAATAGCGTCGGTGTTTATGACAACCCTGCCGACTTAGAACCTAAAGCATGGACCGTTATGCGCTATTCAGAAGTTGAAATTAATGGCAAATTTGAATGGCTTATTCGTAAAGATGGTTGTATGCACTGTTCAGATCCTGGCTGTCTAAAAGCGTGTCCGTCGGAAGGGGCGATTATTCAATACGCTAATGGTATTGTTGATTTTCAATCGGAACACTGTATTGGATGTGGATATTGTGTGGCCGGCTGTCCATTTAATATTCCTAGAATTAGTAAAGAAGATAATCACTCTTATAAATGTACCTTATGTGTTGATCGCGTCGCAGTTGGCCAAGAGCCAGCCTGTGTAAAAACTTGCCCAACGGGAGCGATTCATTTTGGCACCAAACAAGATATGATTCGTCATGCCGAGCATCGAATTACTGATTTGAAAAAACGTGGATTTGAACACGCTGGTCTCTATAATCCAGAAGGTGTGGGTGGCACACATGTTATGTATGTTTTACATCATGCCGATCAACCTGAACTTTATCATGGCTTACCAAAAGACCCACAAATTAGTGAAATTGTTAAATTCTGGAAAGGTGCTTGGAAGCCACTATCAGCCGCGGCTTTTGTCGCTACTTTTGGTGGATTGCTGTTCCATTATATGGGTGTCGGTGCTATTGAAGTCGATGAAGAAGATATAGAACATGAAAAAGAAGCAGATAAACAAGCAAGGAAACGTTTAGGATTGCCTATTTTTGGCCGAAAAAATACGCCTAATTCGTCGCAAACGGAGGCTCATCATGAATAAAAAAGGAATGATATTAAGAACACCACTTATTGTACGTTTCTGTCATTGGTGTATGGTCTGTTTGTTTATTCTAACGGCACTATCTGGTTTGTCCCTGTTTTTTCCATCCATTAAGCTATTTGGATTATTTCTTGGTACACCACAACTAGTTAGAGCGTTGCATCCAATCATTGGTTGTGTCGTATTCGTTTTATTAATGTTTATGTTTATAAAACTCGCACATCATAATATTCCAAATAAAAATGATCTGTTATGGATTAAAAACTTTAAACACGTCATTATGGGTAAAGAAGAAGGTATTCCGATCGGTAAATATAATGTTGGTCAGAAATTTCTATTCTGGTGCATTATGAGTCTGATCTTTGTATTATTTGTCACAGGCTTAATTATGTG
Organism: Gilliamella apis; assembly: GCF_030758615.1. NCBI lineage: Bacteria > Pseudomonadati > Pseudomonadota > Gammaproteobacteria > Orbales > Orbaceae > Gilliamella > Gilliamella apis. Next base: position 499,730 of record NZ_CP132381.1, on the reverse strand, counting down.
GCGTCGCTACGTTTCCGATTACTTCCCAATTCAAATAGTCCGTATTGCCATATTTTTACATTCTTTTGCAGCTATATGTCTTATTTTATTAGCCATTGGCCATGCTTATATGGCACTTTGGGTAAAAGGTTCAATAAAAGGTATGATAACTGGCTATGTTTCTCGAGCTTGGGCGCTTAAAAATCATTCATCATGGTACGAAGAAGAAATGAAAAAAGTTTATCAGCAAGAACTTAATGCCGAAAGTGAAACTAAGGTTGAACAATCATCGCAAACTGAGCAAAAACCTGCTTTATAAAGTCTAATAGTAGATCTGCTGATATTAATCAGCAGATTAGCTAAATGGCTAAATCAATTCTGGATAAAACCTCAAAGTGGTAATCAATAATGAGTATAAAAATCATTTCGCAAGAACAACTCGAACAACAAAATATAAGCTCAGTAATTAGGCAGATCCCATTGCTATTTTATCCATCAACGAAAACACTTTATATTCACCGCGCGGCACGTTTAAAAACTTTAGCCGAAAATAACCCATTAAGCGATTATTTACTATTTTGTGCAAAAATAGCAGAGCAACAAGCCAAATTAATTAACCAACAAAACACTATTGAAGCACCAAATTTACTCAATAATGACTTAGCGCCATTAAGTTTAGAGAATTTACCATTAAATGATATTTGGCAAGATTATTTATCTGAACTATTAAATTCTTTTTCCGATACCAGCGAACAAATCGATGCCGTAATTCAACGATTAAAACAAAATAATCCTGAACAACTTCAAGAAAAAGCAATTAGTTTACTACAAGGTAAATTTGATCTAGTCGAAGGCAACGAATCTATATTTATTTGGTCTGCATTATCGGTTTATTACAGTCAACTGGCTAATCAAATTAAAGGAAAAGCAGTCGCTGAAAATACTGATCAAAGTTGGCTATGCCCTGTTTGTAATAGCCTACCGGTTGCTAGTGTGATTCAACTTGGCGGTAATAATGGTTTAAGATACCTTCATTGTAGTTTGTGTGAAAGCGAATGGTATGTACCACGGATAAAATGTACTAGTTGCGATAATATTCAAGATATCCAATATTTCTCATTAGATAACGAAATGGCAGCAATAAAAACTGAATGTTGTGATGCCTGTCATAGCTATCTGAAAATTTTAGATCAAGATAAAGATCCTCACATAGAAGTTATTGCCGATGATGTAGCATCATTAATCTTAGATATAAAAACAGAAGAAGAAGGATTCGCAAAAAGTGGGATAAACCCATTTGTTTTTGCACAAAAATAAAATTTTCAATTAGGAACATTTTATCTTTTTATAATAATTAATTATAAAAATATTACTTAACATTTTAAATTATTAAGACTAAAATAATATCACTGTACTAGTTTATGAGTTCTTGATAATGAAACGTTATTTATTATTGATAGTGATGTTAGTAATTACATCATTTTCCTGTTTAGCTGATACCATAAAAAATGTTGCGATAACAGCAATTGTTGAACATCCTTCATTAGATCAAATCCGTGATGGGGTAAAAGACGAGTTAATCGCAAGTGGTTTTAAATTGAATGAAAACTTACAGGTACAATATCGAAGTGCCCAAGGTAGTAGTGCTACAGCCGCACAAATTGCACGCCAATTTGTCGCAGCTAAACCTGATGTTATCGTCGCTATAGCGACACCAAGTGCCCAAGCAACGGTTGCCGCGACCAAACAAATCCCAGTCGTCTTTGCTGGAATTACCGATCCAATTGCAGCTAAATTAATCAAAAACTGGGAACCAACACATAACAATGTTACAGGCGTTTCAGATTATCAAGAAATAGGCCCTCAAATTGAGTTTATGAAGAAAATTGTACCTAATGTAAAAGCTGTAGGTTATATTTATAGTCCTAGTGAAATTAACTCAACTGTAGTGCTAAAAAACCTACAACAGCAACTTAGCCAACAAAATATATCATTAATAGCGGTACCGGCTCAACGTACCGCAGATATCTCAACTGCGGCCAATACACTTAAAGGAAAAGTTGATCTTATTTATACGACAACAGATAACAATGTTGTTTCGGCTTATGAATCACTAGTTAAATTTGCCAACGAAAATAAAATACCTCTGTTAGCATCATTCCCCGATGCAATTGAACGTGGTGCAGTTGCCGCTTATGGTATGAGTTATTACGATGTTGGCCGCCAATCAGGCAAACTTGTGGTAAGAGTTTTAAATGGTGAAGCACCAGGAAATATTACGCCAGAAATAGGTCAAGCATTACGTTTGGTGGTCAATATTGATGCCGCTAAGAAGCAAGGCATTGATTTATCAGCAGATGTTATCGAATCAGCCTATAAAGTTATCGGTCAAAAATAAATCCTTATCTTAAATAATCATCAAATCCCTTGCTCATTGAAATGAGCAAGGTTTTAAAAACCCCTCTCCTCAAAAATTATTACTATCGTTTATTGGTAAATAACGCATTTATTTCGACAAAAATAACACAAACTGTAACAAATAATTTACACATATACTTTCTTTTAACTATAGAAAATTGTCCGATTTTGCTTTATAGTAAGCAAATATTTAGATTGAATGTAAAATAAATATTACAGGAGTAGCAAATGCGAAATTCAATAATCAAACTTTTTATGTTACTCAGTTTATCCGCAGTAACATTTTTTTCATCTGCAGATAATAAAACCGAACAAAAATTTGTTGCTATCACCGCTATTGTCGAACATCCTGCCTTAGATAATGTCCGTAAAGGTGTTGAAGATGAGTTAAAAGATAATGGCTATATTGCTGGTGAAAACCTAAAATTGCAATTTGCTAGTGCCCAAGGTAGTAGCGCTAATGCTGCCCAAATCGCTAAACAATTTGTTGCCAATAAACCAGATGCTATCGTAGGGATTGCTACACCAAGTACCCAAGCGTTAGTTGCTACCACTAAATTAATCCCTATCGTTTTTACTGCTGTGACAGATCCAGTTGCAGCTAAATTGACGCCAAGTTGGGAAGCATCTAAAACAAATGTAACCGGGGTTTCCGATGCTTTATCATTAGAATCACAAATCGATATGATGTTAAAAATCAAACCAGATGCAAAAAATATCGGTTATGTTTACAGTCCTAGTGAAGTTAATTCAACAATTGTACTTAAAGAATTACAAGTTGCACTTGAAAAACGTAGCATGAAAATCATCGCTGCACCAGCACAACGAACCTCTGACATTTCAACTGCAGCAAGAAGTTTAAAAGGAAAAGTTGATCTGATTTATACAACAACCGATAATAACGTCGTTTCGGCCTACGAAGCTTTAGCTAAAGTTGCCAATGAAAACAAAATTCCACTAGTAGCATCTGATCCTGATTCAGCTGAACGAGGCGCGATTGCCGCTTTAGGAATGAGTTATTATGATCTTGGCCGTCAAGCTGGTAAAATTGTTATTCGAATTCTTAACGGTGAAAAGCAGGTGATATTGCACCACAAGTTGGCAATATCACACAGTTAACAATTAATAAGAAAGCTGCTGAACGTCAAGGTGTAACGCTATCGGAAGAAGTATTAAAATCAGCGGCAAAAGTCGTCGAAAAATAATTTAAACCGTTTTAATAACTAAACCGCCAAATTTGGCGGTTACTTTTTTAGTGGATTTTTTCATGTCATTTGAATTTTTATTAGGCTCAATTGGAATAGGACTTATTTACGCATTAGTTAGTTTGGGTGTGTTTATCTCATTTAGATTACTTGATTTCCCCGATCTAACTGCTGATGCTAGTTTTCCACTTGGTGGTGCAGTATGTGGATTATGCATGTACGTTGGTATTGATCCATGGATAGCAACATTTTTAGGTATGTTTGCTGGTTGTATTGCAGGTGCAATGACTGGACTACTCTATGTTAAACTTAATATATTGCAATTACTATCCAGTATTATTGTAATGATAGGTCTATATTCTATTAACTTAAGAATTTTAGGGATAGGCCCATATATTATGGACGAAACCCCAAGAATGGCAGGATCGCCTAATTTATCATTGCTAGATGCAAAAACTATTTTTTCACCATTTATGGCTGAAGATTACAGCAATCAATATCTAGTACAACCTATGATAATTTTAGCGTTTGTTATAGTTTTTTGGCTGCTACTTAATCTATTTCTAAATACTCAAGTTGGATTAGCACTAAGAGCAACCGGTACTAATCAACGAATGGCAAAATCTCAAGGCATTCCAACTGGTGCGATCACTATTTTAGGGATGGCAATATCAAACGGATTAATCGCTCTAGGTGGTTCATTATTCGTGCAAACACAAGGTGGTGCCGATATCACTATTGGAGTTGGTACCATTGTTATCGGTCTTGCTTCAATTATTATTGGTGAAAGTATATTCCCAACAAAACGCATCTGGGCAGTTATGATTGCAGTTATTTTTGGCGCAATCTTATATCGGTTATTTATCGCTTTCGCACTCAGTAATGAATTCTTACAAGAAATTGGTGTAGGTACTGAAGACCTAAATCTTATTACGGCAATATTGGTTGTATTGGCATTAGTATTACCAAAACAACTAAAAAAATATTCTAAAAAAAGAGGTAAGTAAGCATGATTAAAGTAGGACAATTACAATTGACGTTTAATAAAGGAACGCCAATTGAAAATCATGTATTACGTGGTTTGAATCTCAATATCAAAAAAGGGGAATTTGTTACTATTATTGGTAGTAATGGTGCAGGAAAAAGTTCATTACTTAATGTCATTAGTGGTGATCTGATTGTTGATTCTGGCCATATTATCATCAATAATAAAAGTGTTACACGCTGGCCAGCTTGGAAAAGAGCTGGAATGGTGGCACGAGTATTCCAAGATCCAATGGTCGGAACGTGTGAAAACCTAACCATAGAAGAAAATTTAGCTATCGCTTACAACCGTGGTAATAATTTTACTTTACGACCAGCTTTAAATCGTAGACTGCGTGCTCTATTTAAAGAGAAACTAGCAACGCTAAATTTAGGTTTAGAAAATAGACTATCAGATATGATGGGCTTGCTTTCTGGTGGACAAAGACAAGCAGTTAGCCTACTCATGTCAACATTACAACCATCCAAGATATTATTACTTGATGAACATACCGCAGCTCTCGATCCCAAAACAGCACAATTTGTTTTGGAGCTGACTAATGAAATTGTTCAGAAAAACCAATTAACCACTATGATGGTGACTCATTCAATGAAACAAGCATTAGAATATGGCACAAGAACAGTGATGCTACATCAAGGACAAGTAGTACTTGATGTGTCAGGAGAACAACGAGATAAGCTAACAGTCACAGATTTATTAGATATGTTTGAAAAAACCCGTGGTGAAAAAGTAACTGACGATGCCTTATTATTAGGTTAATAAATCAAGAAGCAATATTTAATAGCTGAATATTGCTTCTTATCCAACAAGATTCGTTTAAATAATTCATTATTTTTCTTGTAATTGTTGGCGAACATTCATTAAAGCAAATCCAAGCAAATTTTTTCCACACCACATTAGCGGATTATCAATATTAGGATCATCCTGAGACAATCCTATGCCCCATATTTTATCAACTGGACTTGCTTCTACTAATATTCTTTGTTTGGTTGATAATATAAAATCCGTCAACTTTGGATTCTGTGAAAACTTAGCATAATTACCATTTATGACAATATTAAAGCAGTGTTCATCCCAAATATCCGGTATGAATCCTTTTACTTGACGCCCTAATGCCTTTGCTAATCCAGGAGAATTAGCAGTAAGTATTTTTGATAATATTTGCTCATCACCGAATAATCTTGCTTTCTCAGCCATCATATAATGTTCTGCAGTTGGATAGTAAATATTATCAACTTCAAAACGACTTGGATACCATTGGCTAAAACAACTCTTTGTTATGATAGAAGGTTGCTTTTCTACATGTCCCCAAAAGTATATATATTTATACCGTTTACCACTTTTATATTGCTGGCGTAATTGCAATAAATCCATATAAATTCCTTATCATCACTGATGAATATGTTATATGTATTTCCATCAAATACCAATATTGTATTAGTAAAAAATATTTTTTTTTAATAGTAAAGAACTGTATACCATTCATATAACAAAAATAATGATGCCGATAAGAAGTATTTAAGATTATGTATGATATGTAAAAGAAATATAACGTTATATTTTTGTGATAAGCGTTGGGCGTTGTATAGAAATTATTTGACTATCTACAATAGTATTATCACATCAACTTATACTAAGAATTTTTTAGCCATGATGGTTTTTATAGGATTGATGTGGATATTTTACTTTTTCACAACGCCTGATTGGCGACAATTTATTAATCCTAGAATGCAAAAAAGCCCAGCATCGCTGCTGGGCTCGTATATTTAAAAGTCTGGCGGCACCCTACTCTCACATGGGTAATACCCACACTACCATCGGCACTACGGCGTTTCACTTCTGAGTTCGGCATGGGGTCAGGTGGGACCACCGCGCTATTACCGCCAGACATATTCTGTCTTCTCTTATCTCTATTGCTGTGCATTATCTCATATCCACAACAATCCATCAATCCGGAACAAACTGTTCGATTATCTATTAATCTATCTTCGCGTACCCAAAACAACTCCGAGTTGTAAGGTTAAGACTCTCGGTTCATTAGTATCAGTTAGCTCAATGTATCACTACACTTACACACCTGACCTATCTACGTCTTAGTCTCAAACGGACCTTACTGATTCTCATCAGGGAAAACTCATCTCGAGGCTAGTTTCGTACTTAGATGCTTTCAGCACTTATCTATTCCGCACGTAGCTACCGGGCAATGCAATTGGCATCACAACCCGAACACCAGCGGTGCGTTCACTTCGGTCCTCTCGTACTAGAAGCAAACCCTCTCAATTTTCCTACGCCCATGGCAGATAGGGACCGAACTGTCTCACGACGTTCTAAACCCAGCTCGCGTACCACTTTAAACGGCGAACAGCCGTACCCTTGGGACCTACTTCAGCCCCAGGATGTGATGAGCCGACATCGAGGTGCCAAACACCGCCGTCGATATGAACTCTTGGGCGGTATCAGCCTGTTATCCCCGGAGTACCTTTTATCCGTTGAGCGATGGCCCTTCCATTCAGAACCACCGGATCACTATGACCTACTTTCGTACCTGCTCGAGCCGTCACTCTCGCAGTCAAGCTAGCTTTTGCCATTGCACTAACCTCCTGATGTCCGACCAGGATTAGCTAACCTTCGTGCTCCTCCGTTACTCTTTGGGAGGAGACCGCCCCAGTCAAACTACCCACCAGACAGTGTCCCTTACCTCGATTCAGAAGTATAGGTTAGAACATCAAACATTAAAGGGTGGTATTTCAAGGTCGACTCCATGCATACTGGCGTACACACTTCTTAGTCTCCCACCTATCCTACACATTAAGGCTCAATGTTCACTGTCAAGCTATAGTAAAGGTTCACGGGGTCTTTCCGTCTTGCCACGGGTACACCGCATCTTCACGGCAATTTCAATTTCACTGAGTCTCGGGTGGAGACAGCCTGGCCATCATTACGCCATTCGTGCAGGTCGGAACTTACCCGACAAGGAATTTCGCTACCTTAGGACCGTTATAGTTACGGCCGCCGTTTACTGGGGCTTCGATCAAGAGCTTCTGCTTACGCATAACCCCATCAATTAACCTTCCAGCACCGGGCAGGCGTCACACCGTATACGTCCACTTTCGTGTTTGCACAGTGCTGTGTTTTTATTAAACAGTTGCAGCCAGCTGGTATCTTCGACTGATTTCACCTCCATCCGCATGGGACTTCAATTACCATCAGCGTGCCTTCTCCCGAAGTTACGGCACCATTTTGCCTAGTTCCTTCACCCGAGTTCTCTCAAGCGCCTTAGTATTCTCTACCTGACCACCTGTGTCGGTTTCGGGTACGATTAACTATAACCTGAAGCTTAGAGGATTTTCCTGGAAGCAGGGCATCAATTACTTCAGCACCTTAGTGCCTCGTCATCACGCCTCAGAGTATCAGTGACCGGATTTGCCTAATCACACCCCTACACGCTTAACCCACCATCCAATAGGTGGTAAACCTAGCCTTCTTCGTCCCCCCATCGCAGTTATAGCCAGTACGGGAATATTAACCCGTTTCCCATCAGATACGCCCTTCGGCCTCTCCTTAGGGGTCGACTCACCCTGCCCCGATTAACGTTGGACAGGAACCCTTGGTCTTCCGGCGAGCGGGCTTTTCACCCGCTTTATCGTTACTTATGTCAGCATTCGCACTTCTGATACCTCCAGCATACCTCACAATACACCTTCTACGGCTTACAGAACGCTCCCCTACCCAACGTATCTAAATACGCTGCCGCAGCTTCGGTGCATAGTTTTAGCCCCGTTACATCTTCCGCGCAGGCCGACTCGACTAGTGAGCTATTACGCTTTCTTTAAATGATGGCTGCTTCTAAGCCAACATCCTAGCTGTCTAAGCCTTCCCACTTCGTTTCCCACTTAACTATGACTTTGGGACCTTAGCTGGCGGTCTGGGTTGTTTCCCTCTTCACGACGAACGTTAGCACCCGCCGTGTGTCTCCCATGATTAAACTTGTCAGTATTCGGAGTTTGCATCGGGTTGGTAAGCCGGGATGGCCCCCTAGCCGAAACAGTGCTCTACCCCCAACAGTTACTCATGAGGCGCTACCTAAATAGCTTTCGGGGAGAACCAGCTATCTCCCGGTTTGATTGGCCTTTCACCCCCAGCCACAGGTCATCCGCTAATTTTTCAACATTAGTCGGTTCGGTCCTCCAGTTAGTGTTAACCAACCTTCAACCTGCCCATGGCTAGATCACCGGGTTTCGGGTCTATACCCTGCAACTTAACGCACAGTTAATACTCGGTTTCCCTTCGGCTCCCCTATTCGGTTAACCTCGCTACAGAATATAAGTCGCTGACCCATTATACAAAAGGTACGCAGTCACTATTACCTAATGGTAAAGCTCCCACTGATTGTACGTACACGGTTTCAGGGTCTATTTCACTCCCCTCCCGGGGTTCTTTTCGCCTTTCCCTCACGGTACTGGTTCACTATCGGTCAATCAGGAGTATTTAGCCTTGGAGGATGGTCCCCCCATCTTCAGACAGGATATCACGTGTCCCGCCCTACTCTATAAGCTTCCACATAACGCATCTTCGTGTACGGGACTTTCACCCTCTATCGTGCGACTTTCCAGACGCTTCCACTAACACATTATGCTACCCGCTTGGGCTACTCCCCTTTCGCTCGCCGCTACTTAGGGAATCTCGGTTGATTTCTTTTCCTCGGGGTACTTAGATGTTTCAGTTCTCCCGGTTCGCCTCATCTGACTATGTATTCATCAGATGATAGTGTAGTCACCTACACTGGGTTTCCCCATTCGGACATCAACGGCTATAGCGCCTTTTATCGGCTTACCGTTGCTTTTCGCAGATTAACACGTCCTTCATCGCCTCTGATTGCCTAGGCATCCACCGTGTACGCTTAATTTCTTAACCTTACAACTCACAGTTGTCTTGGTTTTAATTACGCTTTTTTCTCTTTCTTATCTCAATCTAACATATTTTCATATATCAGCTTGCCATAAAAACGAGAACTCGTTTCTTTCAGCTTGTTCCTAATTGTTAAAGAGCTTTATCTTTCTATTCATTCGAATATCAAATAAATACAAACATAATTTTTTTTAAAAATAGCTTCATCACATTTAATGGCGTCCCCTAGGGGATTCGAACCCCTGTTACCGCCGTGAAAGGGCGATGTCCTAGGCCTCTAGACGAAGGGGACTTAACTATTTTTCGACAAACAAACAATCTGTGTGAACACTTACGAGCGCTTCGTAAGGAGGTGATCCAACCGCAGGTTCCCCTACGGTTACCTTGTTACGACTTCACCCCAGTCATGGACCACACCGTGGTAAACGCCCCCCTTGCGGTTAAGCTATCTACTTCTGGTGCAACCCACTCCCATGGTGTGACGGGCGGTGTGTACAAGGCCCGGGAACGTATTCACCGTGACATTCTGATTCACGATTACTAGCGATTCCGACTTCATGGAGTCGAGTTGCAGACTCCAATCCGGACTTAGACGTACTTTATGAGGTCCGCTTGCTCTCGCGAGGTCGCCTCCCTTTGTATACGCCATTGTAGCACGTGTGTAGCCCTGGTCGTAAGGGCCATGATGACTTGACGTCGTCCCCACCTTCCTCCGCTTTATCAACGGCAGTCTCCTTTGAGTTCCCGACCTAATCGCTGGCAACAAAGGATAAGGGTTGCGCTCGTTGCGGGACTTAACCCAACATTTCACAACACGAGCTGACGACAGCCATGCAGCACCTGTCTCACAGTTCCCGAAGGCACTCTCGCATCTCTGCAAGATTCTGTGGATGTCAAGACCAGGTAAGGTTCTTCGCGTTGCATCGAATTAAACCACATGCTCCACCGCTTGTGCGGGCCCCCGTCAATTCATTTGAGTTTTAACCTTGCGGCCGTACTCCCCAGGCGGTCGATTTATCGCGTTAGCTTCGGAGCCCATCACTCTAGGCAACAAACTCCAAATCGACATCGTTTACAGCGTGGACTACCAGGGTATCTAATCCTGTTTGCTCCCCACGCTTTCGCATCTCAGCGTCAGTATCTGTCCAGAAGGCCGCCTTCGCCACCGGTATTCCTCCACATCTCTACGCATTTCACCGCTACACGTGGAATTCTACCTTCCTCTACAATACTCTAGTTAACCAGTTTTAAGTGCAATTCCTAGGTTGAGCCCAGGGCTTTCACACCTAACTTAATTATCCGCCTACATGCCCTTTACGCCCAGTCATTCCGATTAACGCTCGCACCCTCCGTATTACCGCGGCTGCTGGCACGGAGTTAGCCGGTGCTTCTTCTGTAATTAACGTCAATTGATGCACCTATTAGATACATCACCTTCCTCATTACCGAAAGTACTTTACAACCCGAAGGCCTTCTTCATACACGCGGCATGGCTGCATCAGGGTTTCCCCCATTGTGCAATATTCCCCACTGCTGCCTCCCGTAGGAGTCTGGACCGTGTCTCAGTTCCAGTGTGGCTGGTCATCCTCTCAGACCAGCTAGAGATCGTCGCCTTGGTAAGCCTTTACCCTACCAACTAGCTAATCCCATATGGGTTCATCAAATGGCGCATGGCCCGAAGGTCCCATGCTTTGGTCTCTCAACGTTATGCGGTATTAGCAGTCGTTTCCAACTGTTGTCCCCCTCCATTCGGCAGATCCCCATACTTTACTCACCCGTCCGCCACTCGTCATCAAGTGCAAGCACTCATGTTACCGTTCGACTTGCATGTGTTAAGCCTGCCGCCAGCGTTCAATCTGAGCCATGATCAAACTCTTCAATTTAAAGTTTGATGCTCAATAACTGTCTCTGACATTATTCAAATGAATCTTCAGTGTCACTTATCAAGACTTAATTTTTTTAGTCCGTAGACTTTTAATTTTTCGTCTCGCAAGTGCCCACACAGATTGTCTGTTTCTTCTTTTTAAAGAGCTGACAGCTTTTTAATTTACTTCACAATTTCTTGTTTCAGTTTGCTGTCTCAAGGGCTGCGTATACTACGCTACACCTTTTCATTCGTCAAGATCTTTTTTTAAAATTTTTGATCTTACTCACTAACACTGGTTTTGTCTGCTTGTCGCTGACGCCGTGTCAGTGGATGCGCATTATAGGCACTTCATTTTTTTTGGCAAGTGATTATTGCAAAATTATTTTTGTTTGTCTTTTTTTTACACAAGGTGAGCTAAAAACAAACTAAAATGATACATTTTGTAGCAATTTTACCTTTTTAATTTTTATTTTGTTAGTTAAATTCTTTAATAAAAGAAAAATCAGATGGCAAAATTTAAAATAACTATCGCCTAAATAACGATATCCATAACCATTTGCTTTTGAACATCCAGCTATATAGTCTTACTTTTTTATTGTTTTCGTTATTCTCTCATCATAAATAGAATAGCGAATATAGTAGTATTATTAATTAATGTGCTATTTTGCGAATTAACATTCACATCATTCACCATTATTAAAAATATACAGCGTTTAAATTAAACGCTGTGGTTCTATTATAATTCTGCTTTAATCTTTTTCGGTAAATCAGCTAAACTATCAATTAACCAATCTGCTTGTGCTAACGCCTCTTCGGTTATTTCATCGCCGGTTTTAACTAATACTGTTTTTTTAACCCCAGCTCGTTTCCCTGATAACAAGTCAGAAACCCTATCACCAACCATATAAGAATTTGCTATATCGATATTGAGTTCTTTAGCCGCAGATTGAATCATACCAGGACTTGGTTTGCGACAGTCGCATTCATCCACTAGTGGATCATGAGGACAATAATAGACACCATCTAAATCAACACCACGATCTTGTAGTGACCAATCCATCCATTCAGTTAAGGTATCAAACTGCTCTTGAGTAAATTTATTTCTAGCAATTCCTGATTGATTAGTGGTAATAACTAATAGAAAACCCATCTTTTTCAATTCTTGCATTGCGTCAATCACACCATCAATAAAGTGAAATTTATCAATAGTGTGTACATAATTATAATCTATATTAATTGTCCCATCTCGATCTAAAAATATAGCTGGTTTCATGTTTAATCATCTTCCTTTTATATGGATTTTTTTCTAACTTTATATAGGATATTATTGATTGACTTAGATGTCTAGACGTCTTAATATTTATCTATTCAGATTTTTGTTGTTATATATCATGATAAAATTAGAACATATCTCAAAAACATTTGAGCAAAATAAAACCACTATTCATGCCTTAAAGGACATTTCACTACATGTTCCAGAAGGTAAAATTTATGGTGTGATTGGCAAATCCGGCGCAGGTAAAAGTACATTAATACGTTGCGTTAACTTGTTAGAAAAACCAACAAGTGGAAAAATATTTTTTGATAACCAAGATATCACCCATTTATCTAATCGAAAGTTAATTGAAGTTCGTCGAAAAATTAGCATGATTTTTCAACATTTCAATTTACTTTCTTCTAGAACGGTATTTGATAATATTGCTTTTCCTCTTGAACTCAATAGAACACCTAAAGCAGTCATTAAACAAAAAGTAAATGAACTTATTGATCTTGTTGGTTTAAGTGAAAAAGCGAATGTTTATCCAGCTAATTTATCTGGTGGGCAAAAACAACGCGTCGCTATTGCTAGAGCGCTAGCCAGTGATCCAAAAGTATTATTATGTGATGAAGCAACGAGTGCTCTTGACCCAGAGACAACCCGTTCTATTTTAGAATTATTAAAAGATATCAACCAGAAACTAGGCTTAACCATTTTATTAATCACTCACGAGATGGATGTAGTTAAACAGATTTGTGACCAAGTAGCAGTAATTAGTAATGGTGAGTTAGTTGAACAATCTTCAGTTGGCGAGATGTTTTCACATGCAAAAACGGATATTGCAAGACAATTTATCCAATCAACATTGCATCTAACAATTCCAGATGACTATTTAGCAAGACTGACACCAGAACATAAAGAAGGACTTAATCCGCTGGTTCGCATGGAGTTCACAGGAGTTTCGGTTGATTTACCACTACTATCGCAAATAGCAAAAGAGTTTGAAGTTGATAGTAATATTATTAGCGCTCAGATGGACTATGCTGGCGGTGTTAAATTTGGTTTAATGTTGACAGAAATGAAAGGCAAACAAAAAAGTACTGCATCGGCAATTGCGTTTTTAGAAAAGAATAATACTAAAGTTGAGGTGTTAGGTTATGTTTGATTTTCTTCCATCATTTAAACCATTTGAATCATTAATATTATATTTATCTCATTTTGATTTTTGGTCAGATTTTATTGCTTTCGCCTCTTCTTTTGAAGGATTTAGTGAAGCGATGATAATAAAAATAGCGCAATCTACTGACGATACTATTTATATGGTTACCTTGTCAGCCTTCTTTGGTCTGCTTATTGGTTTACCTATAGGTATATTGCTTTATACCACACGTAAGGGACAGATATTAGATTGTACTATTTTAAATAATGTTATTTCATTTATTGCAAATTTCTTTCGTTCAATACCATTTATTATATTAATTGTATGGATTGTTCCTTTTACTGCTTTATTAATGGGTACATTTATTGGTAAACAAGCGGCAGTTGTACCATTAAGTATAGGAGTAGCACCATTAATAGCTCGGATGATTGAAAATGCATTATTAGAAGTACCGAAAGGTTTAATAGAAGCAGCGCGCTCTATGGGGGCGACACCATTACAGATTATCTATAAAGTTTTATTACCAGAAGCATTACCTGTCATTGTAAATAGTATGACCATTACACTCATCACATTAACAGGATATATTGCTATGGCAGGTGCTGTAGGTGCCGGAGGCCTAGGTCAACTTGCAATACAGTATGGATACATCAGCCATAAACCAGCAATAACAAATTTAGTAGTGTTTATATTAATAATTTTTGTATTTTTTATTCAATTTTTAGGTAATACTATAGTTAAACGTGTTACCCATCATTAATCATGGAGAGAGTTATGTCTATAAAAAAATTAGCACTAATAACCACACTGGTCAGTGCATTTTTCTTAACTGGTTGTGATAACAAACAAACAACTGCAACTGATAACAAACCTGCAGAACCAGCAAAAGTTAGTCCTTTAAAAGTTGGAGTAATTGCTGGAGCAGACCAAGAAGAAGCAGAAATAGCGCAACAACAAGCAAAAGAACGATTTAATCTTGATATCGAACTAGTTATTTTTAATGATTATGTCACGCCTAATAGAGCCTTAAACGATGGTTTAATTGATGTTAATGTGTTTCAACATAAACCATATTTAGACGAACAAATGAAAGAACAAGGCTATAAATTAGCTGTAGTTGGTAATACTTTTGTTTTCCCAATTTCTTCTTATTCAAAAAAACTAAAACCAATTGCAGCCGATGAGCAAGTTGGAGAAGGTGTCAAAGTAACTTCACCTCGTGGTGAAACATACTTCATTCCAGCTAATTCAACCATTGCTATACCTAATGACCCTACTAATTTAGGCCGTGCTTTACTTTTATTACAACATGAAGGAATGTTAACGGTTGATAAAGCTAAAGGTTTATTACCTACTGTATTAGATATCACCAGCAATCCATATAACTATAAAATTGTTGAACTTGAGGCACCAATGTTGCCACGTTCTTTAGACGACTCACAAGTTGATTTAGCAATAATTAATAACACGTTTGCAGCTCCGGCAAATTTAATCCCAAGCAAAAATGGTATTTTTGTTGAAGATAAAGAATCACCATATGTCAATGTTATTGTTTCTCGTGAAGAGAATAAGGACGATGAAAGAGTTAAAAACTTTGTTAAAGCTTATCAATCTGATGCTGTAGCTAAAAAAGCCGATGAAATTTTCAAAGGTGGCGCTATTCGTGGTTGGTAATAGTACATTCGCAAACTATGATTAACTTACTCCCATCGACTATTGTCGATGGGAGCACATTTATAACAATTACACAATAATTCAATAATGACATCTCAATTTGAGCCGATTGGCATCATTCACTCACCCTATACTGAAAAATTTGCTGTACCACGCCAACCTAATCTTGTAACAGCAGCTGAAGGTGAACTACATTTGCTAGATAGATTTAATGATCCTATGAGTATTAAGGGATTAGAACAGTTTTCACATATATGGTTATTATTTCATTTTCATCATATTGATGCTAATAAACAGAAATTAACTGTCCGTCCGCCTCGTTTAGGTGGTAATAAAAGTTTAGGTGTATTTGCAACAAGATCACCATTTAGACCCAATAATATTGGGCTCTCAGTCGTTGAATTACTAGATATTATTATTGAAAACAAGCAGGTGATATTAAAACTAGGCGGTTTGGATCTAGTAAATGGTACACCAATAATTGATATAAAACCCTACTTACCTTATTGTGATAGCCATCCAGAGGCAATAGCTGGTTATGCGCAACAGCTTCCAACACAAAAACTTAAGGTAACATTTTCATCTGAAACTGACATATTTTTACAAAGCCAACTACAGCATTATCCACAACTAAGCGAACTAATCGAACAAGTTATTTCTCAAGATCCAAGACCAGCTTATAAACAAAAAAGTCTTCATGAGCAAAGTTATGCGATTACCCTATATCATTTCAATATAATGTGGAAAGTATTAGGGGATGCAGCCATTGTAGAAAATATTCAGATAATTAGTTAGTCGTACAAATACACGAATAAAAATAATAAATTATCGATTTAATATATTCAGGAATTAATCGGAAAGTTTGTAAAGATAATTTTACAAAAAAGTTATGCGAAACCGATAATATTTATTTGGTGTGCTGAAATTATTCTGATAAATTAGCTGTGGGTTTAATTCCTTATATTTCACTTTGCCACTAAAATTTAATAATCTTAGTGGCTCTTTTATAAATCAATGATAATTATTACTTTTCTTGTTTCTTAACTCTGCTATATCAATAGCATCGAACAGATAATGTTTACCGCAGTAATCACAATGAATATCAATCTTACCACCATCTTCATTGAGAATATCATCAACTTCGTTAGCTGGTAATGTCATTAAGCTATCTTCGCAACGTTGTCGAGAACAACCACACTTAAACACAATATCGTGCGTCTCAAATAAACGAACTTCTTCTTGATTATAAAGACGATATAATATCTCATCAGTTGGCAATTGGAATAACTCATCACTAGTGATAGTTTCCGTCAATGCACAGAGATGTTCAAATGATTGTTCAATATCTTCGTTAGCAGGTAATACTTGTAATAAAATACCTGCCGCCATAGGTTTGTTATTATGAACCCCTGTTTTGACAAATAAACGGGTAGGAAGTTGTTCAGATTGCATAAAGTAATTTTCAATACAACCAATTAAAGTATCTTTTTCAAGGCCAACAATACCTTGATAACGCTCCCCTTTTTTAGGTGTTATGGTAATGACGATATAGCCGTTACCCACCATCTCTTTAAGTGTAGCATTATCCGCTATTTCACCATTAACTCGAGCAACTCCACGTAATTGCTGCTCATTGTTACCATTTACTACTGCTAATGTCAGCGGGCCATCACCTTGCAATTGTACCGCGATATCACCATCAAATTTTAAAGTAGCAGTTAATAAACTGGTTGCTACTAACAATTCACCTAATAAATTTTGTACCGCTATAGGATAAGTATGGTTTTCTAAAATTGCTTGGTAAGTATTTTCAAGCCGAGTAATCTCACCACGAACCGAATGATTATCAAATAAAAACCGATTTAAAGTATCCATATTAATTCTTGTCGCCTTGTTGTCTATCATATTTAAATTTAATTAATGTTCGCCGCTCTTTTTTATCTGGTCGTCGATCAGGATGCGGCATAGTTAATGCATTAAGTTTTCGAGCTTCAGCGATATTTTCTCGTTTGGTGATGCTTTCTAAGGTCTCTTGGTAAAGATATTCAGCTTCTCTAGCAGGCCTACGTTGATCACTAATAGCTAAAACACGAATTGTTTTTTGTTCATTGCCCTGTCTAAGGGTTAATATAGCACCAACTTCAACAATTTTACTTGGCTTTGCTCGTTGACCATTATAGTGGACTTTGCCACCATCAATCATATCACGAGCGATGGAACGAGTTTTATAAAACCGAGCCGCCCATAACCATTTATCTAATCTTACTAGATACATCGTTTCCTCATTTAAAACTTAATACATCTTAAAACAGATATAAGGATAATTTTATTAAAATCAATGCTGTGAATAAATAGAATACTCATTATCGTTAGTAAAAAATGTTCCCGATAGACTAAACGGTGAAATTTCACCATGTAAATCAACACGATAATTTGATGATTCTGGTGGCGTTTGGACTAGCTGCCATTGATTTAGCAATTCACTAGTAATACCTTTAGCAATAATATGCAATGATTCAAACTCAGTTTGCAAAGGATTTATCGTTGCAATTGCGTCAAGTTTACCGCTATTAATTAATGCGCTAAAACTTAATAACGCTCGATGCTGACTATCAAAACTGAGTGATAAATTAGGATATTTAACCGCAATTTTATTAATTGTTGCATCATTAGCTTTAAAAAATAACGAACCTGAATATATACCAATCCTTTTATCTTCCACTAGCCTAACATTGGTTCCAGAAACATTAAAGCTAGCGAGATTAAATGGATAATCTGACTTAGTGCTGATTAACGTACTTGGCATAACAGTTAATTGATCAATATCAACTTGATTAAATATACTCGGTAATAACCGTTGTTTGAAGTTATCAGGTAACTGATAATTAACACTGGCTAATAATAATGTTTTTAGATGTAATGCATTATTTCTCCAGCTACCAGTTAAACGGATATTACCGTCATTCCACTCCGCGATCGCTTTTAAAATGTCTACTTCATCGTCTTTACAAGATAGTTGTAGTAATAATGATGAAAGTTTTTCATCAAACCATACAACATTATCAGCACTAATAACAAAATTACTTTGTTTTAACTGCCATTGATTATCATCATAATCAATATTGGTTATGTCTATATTACCCTTTTCAATAGTTAAATTAGGCAATTGAATATTACTATCAAAGATTGAAAATTCTTGTAATTTGAATTTTGGCAGTTCAGACAAATATCTGTTTAAATCAGTCTCATTATTGACGTTAAAATGTATATTGTTTAATTTTAATTGTGCTATATCCAAACTATCATCTGCTAGCATTTTTAATTTACTAACAAAAAAACCATTACCAATATTACCACCTAAATTAGTAAGTGAAGTGATACCATCACGATAATATCCTTGCAGTAACACACTATTTACAGCCATTTGCTTAAATAATACTTGCTGGGCAGTTAAATCGAATTGATATGGTTTTTTACTTGACAAATCAAACGGCTTTATACCACCATTAATTTGTTGTAATAACAAAGGTTCTTGAGCATTATTCAATGAAAATTTTAAGGTTGTGTTGTAAAACCGTAACATATTGGCCGTAAATATCGATTGGCTGATTTGAGAACCATCTAGCGTGCCATCAATGACATTAATATAATTAAAATGATGGAATTGCCACAAATTTTGCTTATCGAACCCAACGATTAATTTGCCAATATTAGCAACTTCTTGCTGATCTTTTTTTACTAATAAATTATCAACGCTTAACTCATAAAAATTAGCAAAGGAATGATTTATTTTGCCAATTGTAATAGAATAGGCGCCCAGCTTTGATAATTGTTGGCTTACTATTTTGGCACCAAAATTGGTCTGTAACAAAAAATAGCCAACTACAATTAACAACCAGAAAATCGAAAAGAGGATGATTAAACTAAATCGTAATCGTCTCATAAATAAGCTAAATAGTTAGAATGAAGGGTTGAATTTGTATTACGATACCTGATTTTGGTTAAAATAGCACTTGATTTTGCTATAAATGATTTGTTGTTAAACCAGTTTTGAAGTTAATATATAACTAAAGCCAATTGTAACATTAGAATAACAAACCAAATTAATAATTTATCTCTCTTTTGATTAAGATGAACATTTGTTATTCTTTTTATTTACTATATAAATAGGAAAAAACCGAGATGAAACAGATCCCAATGACAGTAAAGGGAGCCGAATTATTACGTGCAGAACTTGAAGAACTTAAAAATGTAAAAAGACCTCAAATTACTGCCGCTATTGCTGAAGCTAGAGCACACGGTGATTTGAAAGAAAACGCTGAATATCATGCAGCGAGAGAACAACAAGGATTTTGTGAAGGTCGTATTCAAGAAATCGAAGGTAAATTGTCGCAAGCACAAATTATCGATATCACTAAAGTTAAAAATACTGGTCGCATTATATTTGGTGCCACAGTCACCGTTGTGAATATTGATACTGATGAAGAAACAACCTACAGAATTGTTGGCGACGATGAAGCAGATTATAAACAGAATCTAATTTCAGTTAATTCACCGATTGCTCGTGGACTTATTGGCAAGGAAGATGGTGATACAGTACAAATTAAAACACCAGGCGGTGATGTTGAATTCGATATTGTTAAAGTTGAATATATTTAATTAAACTGTTGCAAAAAAATAGGGCGATTAGCCCTATTTTTTATTTTGGTAGTGTAATTTTTTTATCTTCACTCGGTCTGTATATCGTAAAAATAGAACCCACCTGTTGAACTGCTAAAGCTTTGGTTTCGCGGATGATTGCTTCACAAATTAACTTTTTAGTTTCACGATCTTCAGCGGATACTTTAACTTTTATTAACTCATGGAAATTTAAGGCATTTTCAATTTCTGCTAGCACACCTTCGGTAAATCCATTAGCCCCAATCATCACTATCGGTTTTAAATGATGAGCTTCACTTTTTAAATACTGTTTTTGTTTATTCGATAAATTCATTAATTTTTTATCACATTAAGTTGTAATTTTGCTATTCTACCCTTATATATATTTGTAATCAATTGAAGTGACCTCATTACATTAAGGATTTATTCTCTGTGAGTAACAAAAAACGCTCAGCAAGCTCTACTCGTTGGCTTAATGAACATTTTAACGATCGTTTTGTGCAACAAGCACAAAAAAAAGGCCTGAGATCCAGAGCATGGTTTAAATTAGAAGAAATACAAAAAAGTGACAAATTATTCAAACCGGGAATTACTGTGGTGGATTTAGGCGCTGCACCGGGAGGATGGTCACAATATGTTGCATCACTCATTGGAAATAAAGGGCGAATTATTGCCTGTGATTTATTACCGATGGATCCCATCGTTGGCGTTGACTTTCTGCAAGGTGATTTTCGTGATGAAGCGGTATTAAATGCCCTACTTGAGCGAGTTGGTGAAGAAAAAGTACAAGTTGTTATGTCTGACATGGCACCAAATATGAGTGGACAACCTGCCGTTGATATACCAAGAGCTATGTATTTAGTTGAACTGGCATTAGATATGTGTAAAGACGTTCTTGCTCCAAATGGGAGTTTTATCGTTAAAGTATTCCAAGGCGAAGGTTTTGAAGAGTATCTAAAAACAGTAAGATCACTGTTTAAAACAGTCAAAATTCGTAAGCCTGAAGCTTCGCGAGCTAGGTCTCGAGAAGTATATATTGTAGCAATGGGGATGAAGTAGCCAGCCGTACAATTTTGTAGTACCATACTTGGTTAATTTTAGTCGTAACTATTAATTTTATGAGAGGTTTTTCTTTTGAACGACATGGTAAAGAATTTACTGATCTGGGGTGTTATCGCCGTCGTATTGATTGCTGTCTTCAGTCAATTCAGCTCAATATCCAATAGCGGCCCTCAAGTCGATTACACCAAATTTAATGCGGATGTAACGGGTGGCAAACTTAAAGAAGTGCATATAAATGGTCGCGAAATTGTTGCTACTACTAAAGGTAGCAATAGTTATGTTACCTATATACCTTATTTTGATGAAAAGTTAGTTGATAATTTGGTATTAAATGATGTTGCGGTCTATGGTAGCCCAGACGAAAAACCAAGCTTATTAGTTAACATTTTAATCTCTTGGTTCCCGATTATTTTACTACTTGGTTTCTGGTTCTTTATCATGCGCCAGATGCAAGGCGGTGGTAAAGGTGGGCCAATGTCGGTAGGCAAAAGTAAAGCTAAAATGTTAACACCTGACCAAGTTAAGACTAAATTTAGCGATGTTGCAGGTAGTGAAGAAGCGAAACAAGAAGTTACCGAAGTTGTCGATTTTTTAAGAGATCCTGGAAAATATCAAAAACTTGGTGGTCGTATTCCAAAAGGTATTTTAATGGTTGGACCGCCAGGTACCGGTAAAACATTACTAGCTAAAGCCATCGCTGGTGAAGCAAATGTTCCTTTCTTTAGTATTTCTGGTTCAGACTTTGTTGAAATGTTTGTTGGGGTGGGTGCTTCACGTGTCCGTGATCTATTTGAACAAGCACGTAAACATTCACCATGTATTATCTTTATTGATGAAATCGATGCTGTTGGTCGTAAACGTGGTGCCGGCTCAATGGGTGGCCATGACGAACGCGAACAAACTCTTAACCAAATGTTAGTTGAAATGGATGGTTTCGAAGCTAATAGTGGCATTATCATTATTGCGGCAACCAACCGTGTTGATATTCTAGATCCAGCCTTACTTCGTCCTGGCCGTTTTGACCGCCAAGTACAAATTGGCTTACCGGATATGAAAGGTCGTGAACAAATTCTAGCAGTTCATGTGCAAAAAGTGCCACTTGGTTCTGATGTTAATTTATCGGTGCTTGCTCGTGGTACCCCAGGTTATTCTGGTGCAGAATTGGCTAACCTAGTCAATGAGGCAGCACTATTTGCAGCTCGTCGTAACAAACGTTTAGTCACTATGGACGAATTTGAAGAAGCTAAAGATAAGATCAATATGGGTACAGAGCGACGTTCGTTAACCATGACACAAGAGCAACTTATCTCAACCGCTTATCATGAGGCTGGGCACGCCATTATCGGTTATTTAATGCCTGATCATGATCCAATCCATAAAGTAACTATCATCCCCCGTGGCCGAGCATTAGGGGTAACGTTCTTCTTGCCTGAAGGTGATCGGGTTAGTGAAAGCCGAGAAAAACTAGAAGGTGATATTGCCACACTATATGGTGGGCGTCTTGCCGAAGAACTGATTTATGGTGTTGATAAAGTTTCAACAGGAGCATCAAACGATATTAAAGTTGCCACTCAATATGCCAGAGCAATGGTTACCCAATGGGGCTTTTCTGATCGTTTAGGTCCGTTATTTTATGAAATGGATGATAATTCATCTTATGGACGACCAAAAGATATCTCTGATGAAACAGCGCGAATTATTGATGAAGAAGTTAAAAAAATTATCGATCGTAACTTTGAACGAGCACGTAAAATTTTAACTGAAAATATGGACGTACTTCATGCGATGAAAGATGCATTAATGAAATACGAAACCATTGGCGCAAAACAAGTTGCTGATTTGATTGCTCGTAGACCAATTACTGCTCCAGAAGATTGGACTGAAAGTGATGAACAAGCAGCAAAAGAGATACCAAATGAGGGAACAGACATACCACCTCAATCAGAAAATTAATTACGACTAAATCTAAAACGCGCTTCGGCGCGTTTTTTATCATCCAACAGCAATTAATTTTGTAAAATAATAAACCAGTACTAACAATCATACTTCAGCATTGCAACAGTGCAATTAGCATTAAAAATATTAATAAAATAAGGCCTAAAATCATGGAAATTCGTTTTCAAAATCACGTAATGGATCTCTCTTTTCCTCAAGTAATGGGAATTGTTAATATGACGCCAGATTCTTTTTCTGATGGCGGTAATTACAACAATCTTGATGATGCTATGCGGCGAGTTGATAATATGATTCAAGCTGGGGCAACCTTTATTGATGTTGGCGGAGAATCAACTCGACCTGGTGCTGCTGATGTTTCAACCAGTGAAGAACTTGATCGGGTTATACCGTTAGTGGAAAAAATTGCTCGCTATTTTGACGTTTGGATTTCAGTTGATACATCAAAACCAGAGGTCATCACAGAAGCGGCTAAAGCTGGTGCACATTTAATTAATGATATTCGGGCATTAACTTTACCTGGAGCATTACAAGCAGCACAAAAAACGGAATTACCAGTATGTATTATGCATATGCAAGGTGATCCCAAAACGATGCAAAATGCACCTCATTACCAACAAGATATCTATCAAGAAGTCGATTCATTTTTTACTGAACATATTCAACGATGTGTAACTGCTGACATTGCTCGGGAAAAAATCATCCTTGATCCAGGCTTCGGATTTGGCAAAACGTTAGCCCATAACTATCGTCTATTGGCTACACTGGAAAAATTCCATCACTTCAATTTGCCTATTTTGGTTGGCATGTCAAGAAAATCGATGGTCGGGCAAGTGCTAAATGTTCCCCCTAAAGAACGTGTATTAGGTAGTGTTTCTTGTGCAGTTATTGCAGCAATGAAAGGAGCGCAAATTATCCGTGTTCATGATGTCAAAGAAACCTTCGATGCCATGCGAATAGTGCAAGCCACATTAGCAGAACAATCATTTTAGTCTGTAGAATTTCTTCTTATTGTTATTTAAATAGCTAGCCGTTAAAGATTGTCTAAAACGGCTAACTATTTAGATTGGTTAAACTACTCCGAAATGAACGAGTAATACAAAAGTTATATTATTTTAGGGTTGCCATATATTCTTCTAAGTGTGATTTAATTACTGTCACATGAGGACCATAAATAACTTGAATACCTTGGCCATTAATAATTACACCTTTTGCTCCAGTTGATTTTAAAATATCTTTATCAACTAATTGATTATCATGTACAGAAATTCTCAATCTTGTGGCACAACAATCTACATAAGTAATGTTTTCTTTGCCACCTAATCCATCTAATATAATACTTGATAGCTCATTGTTATTTTTAGCTTTCTTCGCATTTTCAACATCTTTTTTGGTATATAATTTAGTTTCCTCGTTATCGTCTTCTCGACCTGGAGTTTTAAAATTAAATTTTTTGATCAAGTAACTAAATGTAAAGTAGTATATTGGGAACAATGGAAGACCAATCAGAATAACATTAACCCAATGTGTTTTACTATTTCCTTGTAAAACACCAAATAATACAAAATCAATTAAACTTCCAGAGAATGTTTGCCCTACACCAACATCGAAAATATGACAAAGCATAAAAGATAAACCAGCATACAAACAATGAATAAAGTAGAGTAAAGGACCAGCAAATAAGAAAGAAAACTCAATTGGTTCAGTAATCCCAGTCAAAATAGCCGTTAAAGTTGCAGAAACTAGTAGACCTAAGACCATTTTGCGATTTTGTGGTTTAGCTGTACGATAAATAGCCAATGC
This sequence comes from Gilliamella apis, assembly GCF_030758615.1. Taxonomy (NCBI): domain Bacteria; kingdom Pseudomonadati; phylum Pseudomonadota; class Gammaproteobacteria; order Orbales; family Orbaceae; genus Gilliamella; species Gilliamella apis. The sequence goes on along the minus strand of NZ_CP132381.1, from coordinate 474,740 downwards.
AGCACCAGGAATACCAAATAAATAAAATGGAAATTTACCCGCCATAAAGCGTGTGGCTTCAACTGAAAATTCAGTTGTATTTGGACTAGCAAGTTGAGCAAAGAAAATATTTTGTGCTCCAGCAATAAGATTGCCATCAATCATTGCCGTACCACCAACTCCAGTCTGCCAGAATGGCATATAAAATACATGATGCAAACCAAATGGAATTAAAGCTCGCTCAATAAATCCATAAATAAATGTACCTGCATAGCCCGATTCATTGACTAATTTGCCTAATAATAAAATTCCATATTGGATAGAAGGCCAAATATAAAACATTAAAATACCGACAAATAAATAAACGAATGCTGTAACAATAGGAACAAAGCGCGAACCACCAAAGAATGATAAAATAGCAGGTAACTCAATTCGATAATACCGATTATGTAAAGCTGCTACACCTAATCCAACAATAACACCACCAAAAACGCCCATTTGTAGAGTTTGAATGCCAACCGCATCACCTAAAGAACCATCTGGTAAGGCACCTTCTTTTAAGAGTCCTTTTAGCTCTAATAGCGCATGAATAGTTGAATGCATAATAAAAAAGCCTACCGCACCAGATATTGCTGCAACCTCTTTTTCTTGTTTTGCCATTCCCATTGCTACCCCAATAGCAAAAAGAATAGGCAGATTAGAAAATATTACACTACCCGCATTTTTCATGATGGTTAAAAAAGCATGTAACAAAGTTCCTTCGCCTAAAAAGCTTTGTAATCCATAGGACACAATTGTTGTTTCATTGGTAAATGACGCTCCTATACCTAACATTAATCCAGCCACAGGAAGAAGAGCAATAGGTAACATAAAAGAGCGACCAACCCGTTGCAATACACTAAAAAAAGTACTTTTCATTGTAGTTAACCCTATTTTTTATTAAAAGACACAGTGAACGTCTCAAATAGTTCACAAAAATAATTTTATATGTAAACAAATTTAATTTAAAGAGATCTAGTTCACATAATTTTAATAAAAAATTAATTTATATAGCTTTATTAACGGAAAAACAACAAAAAATAGAGTATAAATTATCTATAATGTTTAATTTTGTGAATTAAGACCTTCATCGCAATAAAGGCCTTAAAAGTTAGGAGAGATTACGGAGTTCATTTAGCGTCTGTTTATAGGATTTATCTTTATTAAACAACCCAGCAGTTCCCAGTATAAAATATTCAACATAAGGCGATAGCTGTTCGATGATATTTGGGCTTATCGCACCATCAATGGCAATAGAAGTATTGAGATTTCTATCTTTAATCATATCACTTAATCGCTTTATTCTATCGATAGAGTTAGCGATAAAAGGTTGTCCGGCAAAACCTGGATTTACTGACATTATCAAAACAACATCAATTAGATCTAAAACATCTTCTAACACACATAATGGTGTTCCTGGATTAATAGCAACGCCTACTTTCTTACCTGTTGATTTAATTTGATTTAGAGTTCGATGTATGTGGGTTAATGTTTCAACATGAACATAAATAATATCGCAGCCAAGTTGAGCAAATTTTTCTATATATGGTGATGGATTAGTTACCATTAAATGAACATCATAAGGAATTTTTGACAACTTACTCACCGCTTTAATATCTTCTATACCTAATGCGAAATTAGGTACAAAATTACCGTCCATCACATCAATGTGAAACATGTCTACACCAGATTCTTCTAATGACTTCAATTCAACTTCTAACTTGGAAAAGTCAACACACATAAGCGAAGGACAAAATTTACTCATGAAATTCTCCTTTTTGAATAGCATCGATTTGATCTATTCTATTTTGGTGACGGCCGCCTTCAAATTTCGCCATTAACCATTGTTCAACAATCATTTTTGCAAGTTCACTTCCCACTACACGGGAACCAAAAGCAAGAATATTAGTATTATTATGTTCACGTGATAATTTTGCAGAATAAGGATCACTACAAACAACCGCTCTTATTCCTGAACATTTATTTGCCGCAATTGAAATACCAATACCTGTGCCACATATTAATATTCCTAAATCGGCTTCTTTTGAATTGACAGCCCTTGCCACTTTATTGGCATAAATCGGATAATCGGTTCTTTCTGTTGATGGCGCACCAAGATCAATCACTGTAATATTCTTAGTCTCCAAATAATCAATGATATCTTTTCTTAAAATATATCCAACATGATCATAACCAATTGCAATTTTCATATATTTCCACCTCTCTGACTAAAAAAAACACAATTAACTTCACACTTAAAAATATTAACGTTAATTTATTTTTTTGTAAAGTTAACGGCAAAAATAAAAAAATCTTTTTTTACAATGTGCTTAAATTGAAATTGGGTTAAAATTACCCGAAAAATGTTATGGAGAGAAACCATGAAACAAACACATGATCCAGAAAATTCTAATGCTTTAGCAATTGGAGCAATGATTCGTATTTCACTTTCTAGTTTAAGTAATACTGAACAACGAATTATTGAATGGATGATGACTAAAGGAAATTTAAAGCCTAGAACAAGTATTAAAGAAGTGGCAGAAGAATTATCAGTTTCGGAACCATTATTAGTAAAAGTATCTAAAAAATTAGGTTACTCTGGTTTTAGAGAAATTCGAAAAGCATTACTTTCTTATTTTGATGCTTTACCTTTTGATAAAGAACAAGAACTATCTGAAAAAGATAATGTCGAAAATATTATTGAAAAAGTTTTTAATAACTCTGTACAAGCTTTAAAAGAAGCCCAATCTATTGTTGATGCTAAAATAATATCAAAAGCAGCAGAATGGATTTTTCATGCTAACCGTATCGTTATTCTTGGTGTCGGTGGTTCAGCTATTGTTGGTCAGGATTTTGAACATAAATTATTGAGAATTGGGATTCACAGCCATACTTATAGTGATCACCATTTGATGGTAATGGTGGCGAGTCAATTAAAAGAAAACGATGTAGTTATTGCTATATCTCAATCAGGCAATACAGCGGAAATATGTAATGCAATATTGGTTGCGAAAAAGAATAAAGCTAAGATTATTTGTATTACTAATAATCATCAATCTGAACTAGCTGAAATTTCCGACTTATCTATCTTTAGTCCAGCTAAAAATGGTCCATTATTAGGGCAAAATGCTGCAGCTCGAATTATTCAACTAACTTTATTAGATACATTATTTATCGCAATTGTGGTCTTAGATCACGAAAAATCAAAAGTTCATTTAGAACGTAGTATTGATGTAGTAAAACCATTACATAAAAATGCACAATATATTGAATAATATTATTTTTAATTAAATATAAAAGTTGAGTTATCAAAAACGCCTTTCCTCAAAATTTTTAATTGTGGTTAAAATATGTAAAAAATATTAAGGAATCTATACCATTAACTTACAAATAATATTTCTGTTTTATTACTAGCAATCGAATAACCTTAAAGGTAGGCAAATGCCTACTTTACCTATATTACAATAGTATTCCGCTTACTAATAAGGCTAGCGCATTAAATTTAATAATTTAAAAAGTTAAAAATAATCTTGTAAAAAATATTGAGGAGTCTATACCACCATTTTACTTTTTTACTAAGCAACGCTTTTACAATTTAAGATATATCGTTTAAAGTGATTAATGTTCGCGATGAAAGTTAAATAATGATGGTAAATGTGTTTTTAACTAACCAAGATCGCTATAAATATAAACAATCCTATATAATTATTATTCATAAACGCTTTAAAACAATTGCTTCTATCACGGTCTTTGATTAACCATTGTTGATAAATAAATAGCAATAAGGCGATGATTAAACCAATATAATAAAATTGCTGAAAATGATTGTTTATGCCGATCAATGTCAGGCAAACTAAGGTTATGATTTGCAGTAATCCAATAATAAACTTGTCATAGTCACCAAATAGGATAGCAGTGGACTTGATGCCTATTTTAAGATCATCATCGCGATCGACCATAGCATATTCGGTATCATAAGCTATTGTCCAACATACATTAGCTAGACACAGTAACCAACAAGTTATCGGAAATTGAGCTATTGTTGCCGCATAGGCCATTGGAATTCCCCAGCTAAAGGCAATGCCTAAAGTCACCTGAGGTAAATGTGTGTAACGTTTCATAAATGGATAAAGCATTGCCGTGATTAATGCAAAACCAGCCATTAACCAAGTTAATTTATCCAAAGTAAGCAATAAACCAAGCGCAATAAGCAGTAATACGAATAAAGTGTATAAGGCATTTTTTTCGCTCAATGCACCACGGGCGAGAGGACGATTCTTAGTACGTTCGACTTTACCATCAAAATGCCGATCAGCGTAATCATTAACCACACAGCCAGCTGAGCGCATAACAATCACACCAACAACAAACACAACAACAACATGAACAGATGGCGTAGATGTAGCAAGCCAAATCGCCCACAATGTTGGCCAAAGTAGCAGTAAGGAACCAATTGGCTTGTCTAATCGCATCAGTTGTAAATAAGCTAACATAGGTTGTCATTGTCCCGAATCATAATAGGTGGATTATACCTGTTCGTTAAAAAGCTGCAAACAACAGCTATCAATGCATATTTTGACTTAAATAAGTGAGCGCTTTATTTGCTATATAATCAGAGTTATACCATTTGTAAATATTGTTCAGCAATAATCGCTAATGCTTGATAAAATAGACTGACTTGATTTTGTTTTAAGCAATCCAAATACATTGGTGCCCAATTTAAAAGGTATTCGGTCATTAATTGCTGTGCAGCAGCAAATTGCTGCTTTTCTAGTAGTATTGCATATGCCATTAACATCAATCCAAACTGATCTTCTGGCTCATTCATACCCGTATCAAGCGTCAACCCTTGCTGCTGTAAAAATTCACGATAGCGTTCTTGTGATTCACCCATTAGTAGTTTTTCTTGATCTAAATAGACTGAACCCCAAGGTGGCGCCGACATAATGCCTTGCCCTTCAAATAATAGTGAGAATTGATATTCTATTTCTGCATGCTGTATCTGAGTACTCAAGATTTGGCATTGTTCAGTTACTAATTGTTGGTTTGGCCACTTTGCTAACTGATCTAGCTGTAATAATCCATCAATTAAACCAGTGACTTGTTTACTGGTAGGCGGATAATAAAAAAAAGCGCCTAATAATTTCGCCAACGTGATAGAAGTCAGGTTATCCAAATTATTCAATCCTATATTGATTAGCCAATTAATTATGCCATTACCATCAATTACCGCACAATTAAACGGTTATCATCCACAAATTATAAAAAGTGATACGTCCGCAAATTTCTGCGATAAATACGCCAATAAAAGCCAATAGATAAATCATTACCTGATGTTGCTTTCTTAAAATCGCAAATAAAACCAATGTGATAGAAATAATTAATAATGCGCACTGTGCTATTATCCAGCAATATTGATTAGAGGTTAAGTCTGGAGCAATTTCACTCATTAACTTTAAGTAAGGCATTTTTAATAGCAGAATCAGTAAACTACCAATAAAAAAAGCGCAATAACCTGCTCGATATAGTCCTAACCAAGTAACAGCAATTCCTCCCAATACCAACATCGCAGTATACATTTGTATCGCGGTATAACAACTATTCCACGTTTTTATTGTTGCTAACATATAGGTTAATACGATTGTCCAAACAAAAAATAGGCTTAAAATAACCAAGATCATCGCCAATAAATAGTTTAAATGTGGTATACGGTTAATTTTTTGGCATAGAGGTTTGATGATTTGTAATTTGGTACTATTTGGATACAAGACAAAATAATTAAGCAATACAAAAGCAAATGTCATAGCAAATAATAAGCCAAAGGTAAAAATTTCATTACTCATTGGTGAACGGCCGATACCAAAAATCACATTGAATGCGCGTAATGGTTGACCTAAATGAAATGAAGCAATCGCCATACCAATCGCCATGAAAATTAACGCTACTGCATTAATTTTTTGAGTGATAGCTAATTTGTTTTTTGAACGATAAACAAGATAAAACAAACTACTAAGTAAGATCATTCCTGCGGATAATTGCCCAAATATCGTAAAAAATACCAGTGGAAGTTCATGCATACTAGACCTCCTCAGGATTAAGCACTTTACCAAGCGAGTCACCCGATATTTTAGCTTGCGCATGTGGCTTTATCACAATACTTGGTTTGGTTAAATCTGAACTAGGTAATGGAGCAATATCGCACTCATCACCATAACGTTGACGCAAGGTATTAATGTCATCAAAATCTAAAGCGCGTTGAGGACAAGACTCAACACATACAGGTTTTAAACCTTGCGCTACACGTTCATAACAACCATCACATTTAGACATTACCTTTTTTTGATGATCATATTGTGGTGCACCGTAAGGGCAACGCATTTCACAATAGCGACAACCAATACACACATCTTGATTGACTACCACTAACCCATCTTCTTGGCGTTTATGCATAGCGCCTGTTGGGCAACCTTTTACACAGGTTGGCTCTTGACAATGATTACAAGAGATTGACAAATAATAGGTAAATGTATCATTTTGCCAACATCCATCTACTTGCTTCCATGTACCACCGCCATATTCATAAACACGGCGGAAATGGACACCAAGCGCATTATCTTTTTCATCTTTACAACTTACTTGGCAAGTTTTGCAACCAGTACATTTGGTAGAATTAATATAAAAACCATATTGCATTTGAACCATCTCCTTCCGATTAAGATGCCGACGGCATAGCTGCTATTGGTTTAACTTCAACCAAATTGGTATGCTGAGGATTAGATTTAGCAAGCACAGAGGGGCGTAAGGAGGTTAAACGATTAATGCAACCACCAATATCAATGCCAGCAGCATTAGTCTTGGCCCATAATCCTTGCGGAAGAGCGATAATTCCCGGTAGTATCCGTGGTGTCACTTTAGCTGGAATGTAAAGTCGACCGCGGTCATTATAAACTTCAACCAATTGACCATGCTTTATCTGTCTTTGTTCTGCGTCCACTGGATTAATCCAGAGACTACTAGCTACCGCTTCTCGCAGTTGCGGAAGATTACTATAACTTGAATGACAATGCCCTTTGATATGAAAACCGATTAATTGTAATGGATATTTCGCTTGTGTTTGCAGGTCTTCACTCCCCTCTATTGCCGGTAAATATGCCGGTATAGGATAAAGTTTATCATCGTCATCAAACTCCCATTCATTGGCAATTTTGGCTAATGCTTCTGAATAAATTTCGATTTTACCTGACGGCGTATTTAATGGATTTTTTATTGGATCATCGCGAAAAGCTTTTAATCCGATCTGTGCATCGCTATCAGCTAATTTACGATCAACAATCCCCATTCCATCTGTTTCGGCAAAAGTCGGTAAATTAGGATTGAGCTTACGCATTTTTTTATAACTATAAGCAATCCAATCATCTTGACTCCGACCTTCAGTAAATTTATCTTTAACTGCCATTTTTGCTGACAATTCTGTCAAAACCTCATAAGCAGGACGATTTTCCCAAAGTGGTTTTATTGCTCGTTGCAAACGAATAAAATAATGATAAGCACCTGATGCATATGAATTATTGATTAAATCATTACTCTCTACAGATGAAACATCCGGTAACAGTAGATCAGCATATTTTGCTGAAGCAGTCATATGGGTATCCCAAACTAAAATAAATTCACATTTCGATTCGTCTTGTAAAATTTGGTGAGTCCGATTGAGATCGGCGTGTTGATTACCAATAACATTGCTAGCATAGCTCCAGATAAATTTAATACCCACATCTAATTTATCTTTACCTTTTATATAAGAATTTTTCGCAGTCATGCTTAACGGTTCATCAATTGCCTTCGTCCATAAAAAGAAAGGAATACTGGTTTTAACAGGGTTAACCATATTCAAGCCAGGCACAGGATAAGTTACGCTACCACCCCAAGTACCAATGTTAGTACCACGCTTACCAAACTGACCGGTGATAACCGGTAGGATCATAATCGCCCTTGTAGTATGCTCACCATTTTGCCAGCGCTGTGGCCCCCAACCTTGTGAAATCCATGCTGCTTTAGCATTAACAATATCTAATGCCAACTGCCGAATTTGTTTGGCTGGAATACCGGTTTTTTTAGCTGCCCATTCTGGCGTTTTTGCGGTTCTGTCATGCCCTAGACCCAAAATATAAGATTTGTAATCGCTAAAAGGCGGAGCACTATCAGGTAATGTATCAGCATTCCAACCCACACAATATTGGTTAAGCATCGCCTCATCAACACGATCTTCTTCAAGCAACGCATAAATAATTGCAGCGACTAACGCAGCGTCAGTACCAGGAATAATCGGCAGCCACTCAGCATTATAACCAACGACACTTTCACTACGGCGTGGATCAATAATAATTACCCTTGCTTTACTTTGTGCTAATGCAGTATATAACTCAGCAACCTGCCCACCGCCCGACATTCTAGTTTCAGCAACATTATGTCCAAACATCACAACTAGATCAGAATGTTTGATTTGGTCTAGCAACGACTCTTTAGCATTACCATATATAAAAGGTTGAATAGCGGTGATCTGTCCACTTGAATAATCACCATGATAATTAAGGTGACCACCGATACAACTTAAAAATCGCTTACAGGCATTACGACCTGAGATATTTGCCCCTGTCGTACCCGTACCATATTGGTAATAAATAGCTTCATTGCCATAGCGATTAATAGTGTATTTGAGTTTCTCTGCTAATAGATCGATAGCTTCGTCCCACGAGATGCGTTTAAATTTGCCTTCACCCCGTTTACCGATTCGTAGCATTGGATATTTTAGCCGTTCCGGATCATAAGTACGCCAACGCACAGCTCGTCCTCGCAGACAAGGACGGATTTGATGTTGACCAAAGATCGCATCATTAATCCCTTCTTCAGCAGATATTTTAGTAATAATATCGTTTTTAACATGTACTTTTAACGGGCAACGACTACCACAGTTAACTAAACATGCACTATAAAAAATCTTTTCTTGATTCGTTGGATTAGGTACCGAGGTGTTGGCAAGATCTGTCTCTGGCGAGGCATAAGCAAAAGGTAATTGTAAATCATTAGTTAATGCGGCCACACTACCGATTGCTAATGATTTTTGTAAAAAATCGCGCCGAGTTATCTGATTATCTGACTTGCTCATCCTATTCGCTTATTTATATTTGGCATGTCATTATCATAATACTACAGTTAAAATTATAAAACAGAAAAAAGACTAAAATCGAAATTAACTTAAAATAAATTAATGAAATAAGAATTATTATCAATAAAAAAATAGCTTTGCTTTTTATTATAAATTTAATTTCATGCATCTTAAGGAAAGATTGGTATAATAAGCCCATTTAATCGAATAAACAGAAAAGTTATGTCACAATCCACTTATAATGCAGTTGATATTGAGGTCTTAAAAGGGCTCGATCCTGTTCGTCATCGTCCTGGAATGTATACTGACACAGCTCGCCCCAATCATTTAGGGCAAGAGGTGATTGATAATAGTGTCGATGAGGCTATTGCTGGCCATGCTCGCCAAGTGAAAGTAACCCTTTATGAAGACAATTCACTTGAGGTTATTGATGATGGTCGAGGTATGCCTGTTGATATCCATCCTGAAGAAGGCGTACCGGCTATTGAACTATTACTTTGTCGCTTACATGCTGGTGGTAAGTTCTCCAACAAAAACTATCAATTTTCTGGTGGTTTACATGGGGTGGGTATCTCTGTTGTCAATGCCTTATCCAAACGCGTAGAAGTCACCGTAAACCGTGATGGACAAGTTTACCAAATCGCCTTTGAAAATGGTGATAAAGTTGAAGATTTACATGTAATTGGCACCTGTGGCCGACGAAATACTGGTACAAAAGTACGTTTTTGGCCGGATGAAAAATATTTTGATTCACCTCGCTTCTCAGTACCTCGCCTAACTCATTTGCTTAAAGCGAAAGCTGTACTTTGCCCGGGACTGGAAATCATTTTTAAAGACAAAATTAACAGTACTGAGCAACGCTGGTGTTATCAAGACGGTTTAAAAGATTATCTGATAGAGTCAGTTAGTGGTTACACACTATTACCGGAACAACCATTTACTGGTAGCCATACAGGTGAAACAGAAGCGGTTGAATGGGCATTACTTTGGTTACCAGAAGGTGGTGAATTATTAACTGAAAGTTACGTTAACTTAATTCCTACTGTGCAAGGTGGCACCCATGTCAACGGTTTACGTCAAGGATTACTTGATGCCATGCGTGAATTTTGTGAGTTTCGTAATTTATTACCGCGTGGTTTAAAATTAACCGCCGATGATATTTGGGAACGCTGTGCCTATGTGTTATCAGTAAAAATGCAAGAACCGCAATTTGCCGGTCAGACCAAAGAACGTTTATCATCAAGACAAAGTGCAGCTTTTGTTTCAGCTATTGTTAAAGATGCATTTAGCCTGTGGTTGAATCAAAATGTACAAATTGCCGAATTACTTGCTGAGATGGTAATTTCCAGTGCTCAAAAACGCTTAAGAGCATCCAAAAAAGTCATCCGTAAAAAACTAACCAGTGGTCCAGCTTTACCGGGTAAATTGGCCGATTGTTCGTCACAAGATTTAAGTCGTACTGAACTATTTTTAGTCGAAGGTGATTCTGCAGGCGGGTCAGCTAAACAGGCTCGCGATCGTGAATATCAAGCAATTATGCCGTTGAAAGGTAAAATATTAAATACTTGGGAAGTCTCATCTGACGAAGTATTAGGATCGCAAGAAATTCATGATATTTCAGTAGCTATTGGTATTGATCCTGATAGTGATGATTTAAGTCAATTACGCTACGGTAAAATCTGTATTTTAGCCGATGCTGACTCAGATGGATTGCATATTGCCACGTTACTGTGCGCACTATTTGTTCGTCACTTTCGAGCCATGGTTGAACATGGACATATTTTTGTCGCCATGCCACCACTGTATCGTATCGATTTAGGCAAAGAAGTTCATTACGCCCTTGATGAAGAAGAAAAAGAAGGGATTTTAGATCAGCTTAAACGTAAAAAAGGTAAGCCAAATGTTCAACGTTTCAAAGGGTTGGGTGAAATGAATCCATTACAACTTCGCGAAACCACAATGGATCCTAACACCCGTAGATTAGTTCAGTTATCACTAGATAATGCCGAAGAAACAATGGCATTAATGGATATGTTACTGGCGAAAAAACGTGCCGAAGATCGCCGAGAATGGTTACAAGAAAAAGGAGACCAAGTTGAACTTGATGTCTAATATACAGAATAATTTAGAGGAACAATAATGAGTGAAATAACTCATGACGGAGTAGAAGTTCAGTCGCTACGAACATTTACCGAGAGCGCCTATTTAAACTACTCAATGTATGTCATTATGGATCGCGCATTGCCGTTTATTGGCGATGGCTTAAAACCAGTACAACGTCGCATTGTTTATGCAATGTCAGAATTAGGGCTAAATGCTCAAGCAAAATTTAAAAAATCAGCCCGTACTGTCGGTGACGTTTTAGGTAAATACCATCCTCATGGTGATAGTGCCTGTTATGAAGCAATGGTATTAATGGCGCAACCGTTTTCTTATCGATATCCATTAGTTGATGGGCAAGGAAACTGGGGGGCACCCGATGATCCGAAATCATTTGCTGCAATGCGTTATACCGAATCACGTCTATCAAAATATGCCGAATTATTGTTAGGTGAGTTAGGACAAGGCACTGTTGACTATACGCCAAATTTTGATGGTACATTACAAGAGCCAAAAATGTTGCCAGCTCGATTGCCGAATATCTTATTAAACGGTACTACCGGTATTGCGGTAGGTATGGCAACCGATATTCCACCACATAACATTCGTGAAGTGGCGAATGCAGCTATTATGTTAGCTGATAATCCAAAAGCAACACTTAGCGAAGTGATGGATCACATAAAAGGCCCTGACTTCCCAACAGAAGCTGAGATTATTACCTCTCCGGAAGATATCGCCAAAATTTATAAAACTGGCCGTGGCTCAATACGTATGCGAGCAGTTTGGAAAAAAGAAGATGGCGACATTGTTATTACTGATCTGCCACATCAAGTTTCTGGTGCTAAAATTTTAGAGCAAATTGCTAGCCAAATGCGCGCTAAAAAACTACCGTTAATTGAAGACTTACGTGACGAATCCGATCACGAAAATCCGACTCGTCTGGTTATTGTGCCACGTTCTAATCGTGTAGATCTAGAGCAAGTAATGAATCATCTATTTGCCACTACTGATCTAGAAAAAAGCTATCGTGTTAATATGAACATGATTGGACTAGATAATCGTCCATCTGTTAAAGGATTGGTTGAAATCCTAACTGAATGGTTAGAATATCGACGCATTACCGTAACCCGTCGCTTAAATTATCGCTTAGATAAAATACTAAAAAGACTACATATTTTAGATGGTTTATTAATTGCCTTCCTAAATATTGATGAAGTAATTGAAATCATTCGTCATGAAGATGACCCAAAAGCAGAATTAATTCAGAGATTTGCCTTAAGCGAAACACAAGCTGAAGCTATCTTAGAATTAAAACTCCGCCATTTAGCTAAACTAGAAGAAATTCGTATCAAAGGTGAACAAGCCGAACTGGCTAAAGAGCGAGATCAACTGCAAGCATTATTAGCTTCACCAAGAAAGTTAAGTAATTTAATCAAAAAAGAGCTACAAGCTGATGCTGAAAAATATGGTGATGAACGTCGTTCACCAATTGTCGAACGCAGTGAAGCCAAAGCAATTACTGAACAAGAGTTAATCCCTTCTGAACCAGTTACAATCGTATTATCAGAAATGGGTTGGGTCAGAGCTGCTAAAGGCCATGATATCGATCCTGTAGGATTAAGTTATAAAGCAGGTGATAGTTTTAAAACCGCAGCAAAAGGTAAAAGTAATCAACCAGTGGTATTTATCGATTCAACTGGTCGCAGTTACGCTATTGAGCCAAGTACATTACCATCAGCTAGAGGACAAGGCGAACCTCTTACTGGTAAACTGGCATTACCAGCTGGAGCAACCATTGAACATGTATTGATGTCAGGCAATGAACAACAAAAATTCTTACTTGCATCGAGTGCTGGATACGGTTTTATCTGTCAATTTAATGATTTAATTGCCCGCAACCGTAATGGTAAAGCAGTGATTAATTTATCTAAAGATGCAGATGTATTAGCACCAATAGAGATTTTATCAGAAGAAAGCTTGCTGTTATCAATTACTAAAGCAGGAAGAATGCTGATATTCCCAGTAAAAGATTTACCAGAATTATCTAAAGGTAAAGGCAATAAAATTATTTCACTCTCTGGTAGCGATGATAGCCTAGCTTATATGATGTTGATAACACCAGAAACATCTATAACTCTATATGTTGGTAAACGCAAACTTACACTTTATCCAGCTGATTTACAAAAATTTAGAGCGGAGCGTGCTCGTAAAGGCACATCATTACCACGTGGATTGCAAAAAATAGATCGAATTGAGGTAAACGAATAATATGTCTTTGATCTGGTCCATTATTACCGGTTTAATACTGAGTTCAGTATTAAAATCTGGGTGGGGATTTATACTCGGATTATTTATTGGCCCAATGCTATATCAAGCATTTGGTAATAAATTGACTGAGAAAAGGACACAATCTAATCCAAACTTATACTTAACGGTTGTTTTTGAAGTATTAGGGCATTTAAGTAAAGCTAAAGGGGTTGTTACTCGTGATGATATTAATCTGGCTCGGCAAGTTATGGATCGTCTTCAACTTGATGCGACAAGTCGTCAATTAGCGCAAGAATCATTCAATCGTGGTAAAGCGAGTGATTACCCACTTCGATCACGATTAAGTGAGTTATATCACCAATATCGTTATCGACGTAATGTCTTAAATATCTTTTGCGAACAATTAATTCAAGCTGCTTTAGTTGATGGTCATTTAGATGACAAAGAATCGGAGATTCTTTTCATTGTTGCCGATGAGTTTCGTATTCCACGGCCGCAAATGGCAATATATATTCAAATGATGATGGGAAGCTTTCATTTCCGTCAAGAATATCAGTACAATCAACAAAACAGTCAACATCAATATCAACAAAATCATAATTATAATGGTTCCCAAAGCAGTACTATGCAATCAGATTTAGCAAATGCTTATAAAATATTAGGAATAAATTCATCTGCTGAAATTTCTGAAATAAAAAGAGCCTATCGTAAATTAATGAATGAACATCATCCAGACAAATTGGTATCCAAAGGCTTACCAAAAGAGATGTTAGAAGCAGCCAAAAAGCGAGCACAAGAAATTCAAGCTGCTTACGATCTTATAAAATCATCACGTGGCTTTAAATAGAGATTACTATATATGATGCATTGGCGCTCGATTATAAGAATTATCGGTTTATTAATATCACTATTGTCAGTATTTATGTTAATACCTGCACTAGTGGCGTTAATATATCGTGACGGTGCTGGTGCTATTTTTGTTCGTTCATTTTTCGCAGCATTAATTTTAGGTGTGTTATTGTGGTTTCCTAATCGTCATCAACGCCATGAATTAAGTACTCGAGAAGGCTTTTTCATTGTTGTATTATTTTGGGTCGTTTTAGGCACTATTGGCGCATTCCCGTTCCTATTTGATAATCATATCAATCTTAATTTAACCACAGCTTTTTTTGAGTCTTTTTCTGGATTAACAACCACTGGCGCCACTACGATTGTCAATTTGGATCATTTACCCAAAGCGCTACTTTTCTATCGTCAAATGCTGCAATGGTTAGGCGGTATGGGGATCATCGTACTTGCGGTTGCAATTTTACCATTATTAGGAGTCGGGGGTATGCAGCTCTATCGTGCTGAAATTCCTGGTCCTCAAAAAGACAGTAAAATGCGACCACGTATTGCCGAAACAGCCAAAACACTTTGGTCGATTTACATTTTACTCACTACCTTATGTGCAATAAGTTTGTGGTGTGCTGGAATGGATATCTTTGATGCTATTTCACATAGCTTTTCAACGATATCAATGGGTGGTTTTTCTACCCACGATAACAATTTAGCTTATTTTAATAGTGCAACAATTAACTATATTGTTACCTTGTTCCTCATTTTGTCAGGATGTAATTTTGCTCTACATTTTGCTGCGTTAAATGGTATCTCAGTGAAAGTGTATTGGCGTGATCAAGAATTTAGAACCTTTATCTTTATTCTGCTTATCTTAATTATTATCTGCGCTTTAGTGATCTATATTTATCAGCCACAACGCCATCTTAGTGTCGACAAAATTGTTTTACAAGTCGTGTCTGTTTCAGCAACAGTAGGCTTTACCGTCGACGATATTAATACTTGGCCATCGTCATTACCCATCTTTTTATTATGTGCTTCGTTTATTGGTGGCTGTGCTGGTTCTACTGGTGGTGGACTAAAAGTTGTTCGGGTACTACTACTATTTATGCAAGGTTCACGAGAGTTAAAACGACTTATTCACCCTAATGCAATTTATACCTTAAAACTCAATAATCGTGTGGTACCAGAACGTATCATTGAAGCGGTATGGGGATTCTTTTCTGCCTATGCATTAGTATTTTTAGTGAGTTTGTTTATTATTATGGCAACAGGAATTGATGCAACTGACTCATTTTATATCGTTGCTTCATCGCTAAATAATTTAGGCGTTGGCCTTGGTAGTGTCAGTGATAATTTTGCTCATGTCAGTGATATGGTGAAATGGGTCATGGTCGTTGACATGTTATTTGGTCGACTAGAAATATTTACTTTATTAGTTTTATTCACGCCGACATTCTGGCGAAGTTAATTTTTACGCCTAATAAAGGCTTTTAATCAACAATTTTCCATAAAATAGTCAAAAATTTAAATATTTTATTGATTATTTTGCTAATTACAGACAGAATTACTAAGCAGCATGTGCTGTGATCATTAGAGGTAATCACCTGACATATGGAATGGATCATGGATCCTACAATCTGGATTGGTTTATCCACTCTAGTTGTACTTGAAATCGTCCTTGGCATTGATAACATTGTTTTTATTGCCATTCTTGCGGAGAAACTTCCGCCTCAACAACGAGATAAAGCACGCATTACAGGCCTTGCTTTTGCATTAATAACCCGAATATTGTTATTAATGTTTACTGGCTGGTTAGTTACTCTCACCACCCCACTATTTTCTATATCAGGTATTAGTTTCAATGCTCGGCAATTAATTATGTTGCTTGGCGGAATATTTTTGCTGTTTAAAGCGACAATGGAACTCAATGAGCGTTTAGAAGGTGCATCACACGAGGATGGAAAACCGAAAAAAACCTCACATTTTTGGACTGTTGTTGCACAAATCGTGGTACTTGATGCCGTATTCTCACTTGATTCAGTCATTACTGCAGTGGGAATGGTTGACCATATACCCGTTATGATTATCGCAGTTTGTATCGCCATTGCGATTATGATGGTGGCAAGTAAACCATTAGCCTATTTTGTTAACTCTCATCCAACGATTGTTATTTTATGTTTAAGCTTTTTATTGATGATTGGCTTTAGTTTGGTTGCCGAAGGTTTCGGTTTTGTCATTCCAAAAGGCTATTTATATGCAGCTATCGGCTTCTCGATTATGATTGAATTCTTTAATCAACTAGCCATATTTAACCGTCGAAAAGCATTAAACAAAAAACCTCTACGCGAACGCACCGCCGAAGCTATTTTACATTTACTTAAAGGCGATGCTGAAGAAGATCCTGATAGCCATACCATTGATGTGGTATCTGATAATAATAAAAAAACTTCAGTATTTAATCATCAAGAATTAAACATGGTTGAGCGAGTATTAGGTTTAGCTCAACGTTCAGTAAGCAGTATCATGACATCTCGATTAGATGTTGATATGGTCAATATCAATGATGATCGAGAAGTAATATTAAAAGAAATTTTTGACAATCCTCATTCACGTTTAGTAGTGACTGATAATGCTTCAATTGATGAACCATTAGGTATCATTCAAGTTAATGATCTGTTAAAAGATATTTTACAAAATAAACAACCCTTTGATATTAATTCATTAATCAAACAACCATTAATTTTTCCTGAAACAGTATCTTTACTTGTAGCGCTGGAACAATTCAAAAAAGCCAAAACGCACTTTGCTTTTGTGGTTGATGAATTTGGATCAATGCAAGGTGTGGTGTCAGTGACCGATGTTATTGAAACCATTGCCGGTGACTTTCCAACTGAAGAAGAAGAGATCGATGCTAAACATGACATCCAATGTTTAGATGATGATAGTTGGATTGCAAATGGCTATATCCCAGTAGAAGAATTAGTAAGATTTGTACCGATTCCGATTGATGATAAGCGAGAATATCATACCCTTGCGGGATTATTGATGGAAAAAGCCCAACATCTACTCAATGTTGGTGAAACCATACAGATTGGTGACTATCTATTTGAAGTCGCCGAGATTGAAAGTCATCGGATTTTAAAAGTAAAAATTACTAAAAATAAATTAGATGTTTTGGCTAACTAATCTATTGATAATCAGCATCTTATCCAGTGTACCATTAAATAGCTAAAAACTATGTTAGCACTAAGTTATAAGCATAATTGATCACTAATAAAATGCTATTTGTTATTTAGAATAACGCTTGACCAAAATAAATTACTGGCAATAATAGCGCAGTGTTTTTACGTTTTTTAAAGATATGAAGTAATCACTTTATATCTTTTTTATTTTTACCGTAAATTCACTTCGGTAAAAATAAAGATATAAAATTATATCAAAATGGATCACTATCAACCTAAATTGGGCTTTAATTTATGAATTCACTATTCGAAAAAATCTTTCAATTAAAAGAGAAAAAAACCACCCCTAGTACCGAATTTATCGCCGGTTGTACCACCTTTTTAACCATGGTTTATATCATCTTTGTTAATCCTTCAATCTTATCTGCAACAGGAATGGATAAATCAGCAGTGTTTGTCCTAACTTGTGTTGTCACCGCTTTTGCGACAATTATGATGGGATTATTTGCCAATCTACCGATTGCTTTAGCACCTGCCATGGGGCTAAATGTCTTTTTTGCTTATGGAATATGCGGTGCAATGGGCTATTCTTGGCAAGTTGGGATGGGAGCGATATTTTGGGGATCATTGGTCTTTTTTGCATTATCACTATTTAAAGTCCGCCATTGGTTAATTGAACATATTCCACAATGTTTACGCGCTGGTATTAGTGCTGGTATTGGCTTATTTATTGCTTTTATGGGATTCCAAAATATGGGTATTGTGGTCGCATCGCCAGCTACATTACTAACCTTAGGCAATATTTTGTCACTTAAAGTCTTATTAGGTTCGCTTGGATTTTTTATTATCGTTATCCTTGCTACCCGCAATTTTCATGCTGCCGTGTTAGTTTCTATTCTTGTCGTGACCCTACTAGCACTATGGCTTGATCCAAATATTAGTTATCAAGGAATTGCAGCCGTTCCACCGAGTGTTGGCAGCGTTGTTGGCCATGTTGACCTTGCTGGTTCACTGAATATTGGTATCCTCGGGGTAATCTTTTCAGTAATGATTGTCAGCTTGTTTGATTCATCGGGTACTATTTTAGCTTTAACCGATAAAGCAGGACTTTCTGACGAAAAAGGTCGTTTTCCTAAAATGCGTCAAGCTTTATTAATTGATAGTTTCAGCTCTTCACTAGGTGGGTTATTTGGTACTTCATCTGTATTAACTTACATTGAAAGTTCCGCTGGCATTTCAGTTGGTGGACGTACTGGCTTAACTGCTGTGGTGGTTGGCTTATTATTTTTAATGATGACTTTCTTATCACCTTTAGCACATTTAGTACCGCCTTATGCCACATCAGGTGCACTAATTTTTGTTGGTATCTTAATGGTATCAAGTTTAATGAAAGTTAACTGGTCTGATTTAACTGATGCAACACCAGCATTTATTACCGCATTAATGATGCCATTTGCTTTTGCTATTACTGAAGGAGTCGCACTTGGCTTTATCTCTTATGTAATATTGAAAACATTTACTGGAAAATTTAAAGAATTAAATCTTTGTGTGATAGTTTTTGCACTACTGTTTGCTTTAAAATTCATCTTTATCGATCATCATTAATTTCATCAAACTATTTCTACCATTAACATGGTAGAAATAGCTTCTTCCCCCCATAAAATTATTTCATCTGAAATATCAAACAGACTACAACAATCATTTTACCTTCTTTAAACCCTTTATAGAATTTGATCTGCGTCACAAAAAACAAAAAACATAAAATCGCTACAAAATTTAGTAATTGTTGTTGTTGTTAAAACTCATGCATATTGATTACCTGATTTAGCAACGTTTAGTTATCCAGAAAACTTAGTAACCAATATATAGATTTTAAGTTAATTAATGGTATTTAGAGGTACATTATGAGTCAATATTATGAAAAAATAGAAAGAGTTAAATACGAAGGAACACAAACTAATAATCCTTTTGCATTCAGACATTACAATCCAGAGCAGATAATTTTAGGAAAAACAATGGCTGAGCACTTACGCTTTTCTATCTGTTATTGGCACACTTTTTGTTGGGCTGGCACCGACATGTTTGGTGCAAATTCATTTAATTATCCGTGGCAAAAAGGGGCTGATCCACTAGCTAATGCCAAAGCAAAAGCAGATATTGCTTTTGAATTTTTTTATAAAATGAATGTTCCTTTTTATGCATTTCATGATGTCGATGTTGCACCAGAAGGTAATTCAATTCAAGAATACATCTCTAATTTATCCATGATGACAGATATCCTGTTACAAAAGCAACAAGAAACTGGCGTTAATTTATTATGGGGAACGGCTAACTGTTTCACAAATCCAAGATATGCAGCTGGCGCGGCAACTAATCCTGATCCGGAAGTTTTTGCCTGTGCTGCCACTCAAGTTGTCCATGCAATGAATGCTACACATAAGTTAGGTGGTCAAAATTATGTATTATGGGGTGGTCGAGAAGGTTATGAAACGCTGTTAAATACTAACTTACGCCAAGAACGAGAACAACTTGGTAAATTTATGCAATTAGTTGTCGAAAACAAACACAAGATTGGTTTCAATGGCGCATTATTGATTGAACCAAAACCACAAGAGCCAACCAAACATCAATATGATTATGATGTTGCAACCATTTATGGCTTTTTAAAACAATTCGGCTTAGAAAAAGAAATCAAGGTCAATATTGAAGCGAATCATGCAACACTTGCCGGCCATTCATTCCAACATGAGGTAGCTTCAGCTATTGCCTTAGATATATTTGGTTCACTTGATGCTAATCGAGGAGATCCACAATTGGGCTGGGATACAGATCAATTTCCGAATAGTGTCGAGGAAAACACACTAGTTATGTATGAAATATTAAAAAGTGGCGGATTTACCACTGGTGGACTTAACTTTGATGCCAAAATAAGACGACAAAGCATTGATAAATATGATGTATTTCATGGGCATATTGGTGCTATCGATACTATGGCATTATCATTAAAATGTGCAGCGAAAATGATTGAAGATAAACTATTAAATCAAAAAGTGGCTGAGCGTTATGCCGATTGGGACAAAAATTTAGGTAAAGATATTTTACAAGGGAATATGTCCCTACAAGAAATTGCACAATATAGTCTTGTAAATAATCTGCAACCTAAAGCACGTAGCGGTGCACAAGAACAATTAGAAAATATTGTTAATAAATCTATTTTTGGCTAAAAAAATCATTGTGTATTTATCTATCAGAACTATTATATTTATAGTTCTGATAGCTGCATAATGGAGGCAGATATGTATATTGGTATTGATTTAGGCACCTCTGGTGTCAAAGTAATTTTAATGGATGAAAAACAACGCATTATGGCGTCAAATACAAAGGTACTCACCGTATCCCGTCCCCACCCATTATGGTCAGAACAAGATCCCCAGCAGTGGTGGCATGCAACAGATTCAGCACTACAAGAACTTAGCCATCAACATGACTTAACACGAGTCAAAGCAATTGGCTTAAGTGGACAAATGCATGGAGCAGTACTATTAGATAGTTCATCTCAAGTATTAAGGCCTGCAATTTTATGGAATGACGGTCGTTGTGATATTGAATGTCATGAATTAGAACAGTTAGTGCCAAATTCTAGAAAAATTACTGGCAATTTGATGATGGCAGGTTTTACTGCACCCAAAATAAAATGGGTGCAAAAACACGAGCCAGAAATATTTGCCAAAATAGATAAAGTACTTTTACCAAAGGATTATTTACGCTTTAAAATTACAGGCGAATATGCATCAGATATGTCTGATTCTGCTGGCACCATGTGGTTAGATGTTGAAAAACGTGATTGGAACGATCAATTGTTAAATGCTTGTGGTTTAAATCGACGACATATGCCAACCTTATTTGAAGGCAATCAAATAACGGGTTATGTTACTGATGATATTGCTAAACGTTGGAAAATAAATTCAATTCCAGTTATTGCCGGTGGTGGCGATAATGCTGCCGGTGCTATCGGTGTTGGTCTTTATCAACCAGGACAAGCAATGCTTTCACTTGGTACTTCAGGGGTTTATTTCGCCGTTACTGATCGGTTTATCAGCCAACCTGAACAGGCAATTCATAGCTTTTGCCATGCATTACCTAATCGTTGGCATCTTATGTCGGTTATGTTAAGTTGTGCTTCATGTCTTGATTGGGGATGCCAATTGTTAGACATTAAAGATGTTGCTACATTATTTAGCTTAATAGAAGAACAACCATCTGACGATAAACCGCCAGTCTATTTTTTACCTTATCTATCAGGTGAAAGAACACCCCATAATAATCCTGAAGCTAAAGGCGTATTTTTTGGCTTAACCTATCAACATAATAAAGTCGATTTAGCTAAAGCAATCTTGTTAGGTGTGAGTTATGGCCTAGCAGATGGTATAGATGTAGTAGAACAAACAGGCATTTCACCCAATAAAATTATTGTTATTGGTGGCGGAGCTAGAAGTAAATATTGGCGCCAATTAATTAGTGATATCTCTGGTTATACTATAGTTTATTGTGAGGGTGGCGAAGTTGGTCCCGCTTTAGGCGCCGCTAAACTGGCACAAATCGCTTGTAACCCTGATAGTGATTTAGGGCAATGGTTAGCACCATTACCAACCATTCAAACTCACCAGCCAGATAGGGAAAAACATGAATATTACCAACAACAGCGTGCTATGTTTAGAAACATTTATCAACAATTAAAGCCGCTAATGTCTTGATATTAAAAAGCAGAAGATCTTTTGTAACACTCTTCTGCTTTTTAGCCAGTTAATAAATCTATTTTTTAACTTTATGTTAATTTGATTATAGTAAATTAAGATTGGTAAATTTATTTCTGAAATCCTTCGGTGTCATACCATATAACTTTTTAAATAAAAAGTAAAAATATTGCACTGATGGATAGCCACATTGCTCAGATATTACTTGAATCGATAATGAAGATTCAATTAATAGATATTTGGCTCGATTAAACTTCTCTTCATGAATGACCGTGTGAATGGTTTTACCTAATGATGTTTTAAAGCGAAGTTCTAAATTAGAACGAGATATTTGCAATTCCGAAGTCACTTGATCTACTTTAATACCTTTACAAGCATAATCACGGATATAATGAATAGCTTGTATAACATAAGGATCTTGTATTGAACGGTAATCGGTCGAACGACGTTCAATAACTTTTTTCGGTGAAATTAACCGTGGTGAGGTAGAGACCTTTCCTTGATTAAATATTTTTTGCAATAATTTAGCGGCTTCAAATCCCATCTCCTCGGTTCCTTGTTTTACAGTAGATAAGGAAACCATCGATAGATCATTGATTACTTCTTCATTATCTATACCAATTAAGCATAACTCTTCAGGTATTTTTATTTCAACTCTATCACAAGCTTGTAAAATATGATGAGCTCTAGCATCATTTACGGCAATAATGCCGGTATTAACTGGCAGAGATAATAACCATTTAGAGAGTTTATCTAAGCTATCTTGCCAATTATCAAGAGATGTAGTTGTTCCTTGATAAATAAAACCTTCATAACCCTTTTGATTTACAATTTGCTCAAAAAACTGTTCTCTTACTGCCGCCCAACGACAAGATCGATGTGATGGTAGGCCATAAAAGGCAAATTGATTAATGCCTTTAGAACATAAATGATTAAAAGCACTCTCAATAATCGCAAAATTATCCGCAGCAACATAAGGAACCTTTGGATAACTTGAATTATCATGATGAGAACTACCTACCCCAATTATTGGAATATCAACATTGGTTAGTAGATCTTGAATATCTGGATCATCAAAATTAGCAATAATACCATCGCAATCAAAATGGAAAGCTGTGTTTGTGTCATAACGCATGGTTTCGGAAATATAGATATTCCAGTGAATATTATTCGCTTTTAGAAAATCACCTATTCCTTTAAGGATTTGTCGATCATAAATATTGTTTGCATTAAATAGCAAAACAACTTTGTAACTTTCAACCTGTATATCTTTCATTGTCACATTTATATATTGGTATTAATTTATATCCCATCTATTAGGATAAACTAGTGCGATAAAAAGCACCAATAAAATAAAAAAAAATGTATTTTTATTTCGCATTTATTCACACATAAAAATTATTGATAAATAACATAAAGAACCTGTGCTAATACTTGACATTATAGCTATTGGGGTCTAGAATCTTGCGACCCAAAACTTATATAAATAGGCTTTGGGCTACAGTTATTAATTACGTATCTAAAAAGCAATTTTTAAATTTATTTTAATTAATCAGGAGCTTATTAATGGCAACAATTAATCAGCTGGTACGCAAACCAAGAGCACTAAAGGAAGCGAAAAGTAACGTTCCTGCACTTGAAGCATGCCCGCAAAAACGAGGTGTATGTACACGTGTTTACACCACTACACCTAAAAAACCAAACTCAGCATTACGTAAAGTATGCCGTGTACGTTTAACCAACGGTTTCGAAGTAACTTCTTACATCGGTGGTGAAGGTCATAACTTACAAGAACATAGCGTGATTTTAATTCGCGGTGGTCGTGTTAAAGATTTACCTGGTGTTCGTTATCACACTGTTCGTGGTGCATTAGACTGCGCAGGTGTTAAAGATCGCAAACAAAGCCGTTCTAAATACGGTGTGAAACGACCTAAAGCTTAATGGAACTCCGTTAAGTAAGGCCAAACTATATAAATTCCATATAACTCATTTGAGTTTTGGGTAAACCTGAAAATTTGTAACATATAAACGGAGTATTCCAATGCCACGTCGTCATGTTGTCGGTCAAAGAAAAATTTTACCTGATCCGAAATTCGGTTCAGATTTGCTGGCGAAATTTGTAAATATTTTAATGATAGATGGTAAAAAATCTGTCGCAGAATCAATCGTATATTCAGCTCTTGATAAATTAGCTGAGCGTAGTGGAAAAGACCACTTAGCAGCTTTCGAAGTTGCATTAGATAACGTAAGACCAACTGTAGAAGTTAAGTCTCGTCGCGTTGGTGGTTCTACATACCAAGTTCCTGTTGAAGTGCGTCCTGTTCGTCGTAATGCACTTGCAATGCGTTGGATTGTAGATGCTGCACGTAAACGTGGCGATAAATCAATGGCATTACGCCTAGCGAATGAACTTATGGATGCTTTTGAAAACAAAGGTACCGCTGTGAAAAAACGCGAAGATGTTCATCGTATGGCTGAAGCTAATAGAGCGTTTGCACACTATCGTTGGTAATTTAAGCGCTTATATAAGACGCTTGAAATTAGACTGATAATTAATAGTTATTATCAGTCCCCCAAAAGATATTTTATAAGCAAACGATTCTAAATAGAGGATTAATATGGCTCGTACAACCCCTATAGCACGCTACCGTAATATCGGTATCAGTGCACACATTGACGCAGGTAAAACTACGACAACTGAACGTATTTTGTTTTACACTGGCGTAAGTCACAAAATTGGTGAGGTTCATGATGGTGCAGCTACCATGGACTGGATGGAACAAGAACAAGAACGTGGTATCACTATCACTTCTGCGGCAACTACTGCATTCTGGTCTGGTATGGGTCAACAATTTGAACCACACCGAATCAATATCATCGACACCCCGGGACACGTTGACTTCACAATCGAAGTTGAACGTTCTATGCGTGTTTTAGATGGTGCGGTAATGGTTTACTGTGCAGTTGGCGGTGTTCAACCACAATCAGAAACAGTATGGCGTCAAGCAAACAAATATAAAGTTCCACGTATCGCTTTCGTAAACAAAATGGACCGTATGGGTGCTAACTTCTTACGTGTTGTTGATCAAATCAAAACTCGTTTAGCCGCTGTACCAGTTCCATTAGTATTACCTATCGGTGCTGAAGAAGGCTTTACTGGTGTAGTTGATTTACTTAAACGTAAAGCAATTAACTGGAATGATGCTGATCAAGGTGTAAGTTTCACTTATGAAGATGTTCCTGCAGATATGGTTGAGCAAGTCGAAGAATGGCGTGCAAACTTAATGGAAGCAGCAGCTGAAGCAAATGAAGAGTTAATGGAAAAATACCTTGGTGGTGAAGAGTTAACTGAAGAAGAAGTTAAATTAGCATTACGTGAACGTGTGCTTGCTAACGAAATCATCTTAGTAACTTGTGGTAGTGCCTTTAAAAACAAAGGTGTTCAATTCATGCTTGATGCAGTAATTGAATATTTACCAGCACCAACAGATGTTCCAGCAATCAAAGGTGAATTACCAAATGGTGAAGCAGCAGAGCGTCATTCAAGTGATGATGAACCATTCTCATCATTAGCATTTAAAATTGCAACTGACCCATTTGTTGGTAACTTAACATTCTTCCGTGTTTACTCTGGTGTAGTAAATTCTGGTGATACTGTTCTTAACTCTGTTAAAGATAAAAAAGAACGTTTTGGTCGTATCGTTCAGATGCACGCTAACAAACGTGAAGAAATTAAAGAAGTTCGCGCAGGTGACATTGCAGCAGCTATCGGTCTTAAAGAGGTAACAACTGGTGATACATTATGTGCTGAAAGTGCTCCAATTATTCTAGAAAGAATGGAGTTCCCAGAGCCGGTAATTTCTGTTGCTGTTGAACCAAAAACTAAAGCTGACCAAGAAAAAATGGGACTTGCTTTAGGTCGACTAGCACAAGAAGATCCTTCATTCCGTGTTCACACCGATGAAGAATCAGGTCAAACAATTATTTCTGGTATGGGTGAGCTTCACTTAGAAATCATCGTTGACCGTATGAAACGTGAATTTAAAGTGGAAGCAAATGTTGGTAAACCGCAAGTTGCTTACCGTGAAACCATTCGCAATGAAGTTGAACAAGAAGGTAAATTTGTTCGTCAGTCTGGTGGTCGTGGTCAATATGGTCATGTATGGTTAAGAATTAAACCATTAGAAGCTGGTGGCGAAGGCTACAAATTCAACAATGAAATTGTTGGTGGTGTGGTTCCTAAAGAATACATCCCTGCAGTTGATAAAGGCTGTCAAGAACAAATGAAAAATGGTGTTCTTGCTGGTTACCCAATTGTTGATGTTGAAGTTACCATCTTTGATGGTTCTTACCATGATGTCGACTCATCAGAAATGGCATTTAAAATTGCCGGTTCAATGGCGTTTAAAGATGGCTTCATGAAAGCTAAACCTGTGCTTTTAGAACCAATCATGAAAGTAGAAGTTGAAACCCCTGAAGATTATATGGGTGACGTTATCGGTGACTTAAACCGTCGTCGTGGTATGATCGAAGGAATGGAAGATACTGCAACTGGTAAAACAGTTAAAGCACAAGTTCCACTTTCAGAAATGTTTGGTTATGCAACTGACCTTCGTTCACAAACACAAGGTCGTGCTTCTTACTCAATGGAGTTCTTGAAGTACAATGAAGCGCCAACCAATATTGCAACTGCAATTATTGAAGCTCGTAAAGCGAAATAATTATTTATATAAATAAGTAACACTTCCCTATTGTTAGGGAAGTGATTTAATAAAGGAACATTAAGATGTCTAAAGAAAAATTTGAACGTACAAAACCCCACGTTAACGTTGGTACAATCGGCCACGTTGACCATGGTAAAACAACTTTAACTGCAGCGATCACATCAGTATTATCTAAAAAATACGGTGGTCAAGCTCGTGCATTCGATCAAATCGATAACGCACCAGAAGAAAAAGCACGTGGTATCACCATCAATACTTCACACGTTGAATACGATACACCAACTCGTCACTATGCACACGTAGACTGCCCAGGCCATGCTGACTATGTTAAAAACATGATCACTGGTGCGGCACAAATGGACGGCGCTATCTTAGTAGTAGCAGCAACTGATGGTCCAATGCCACAAACTCGTGAGCACATTCTTTTAGGTCGTCAAGTAGGTGTACCTTACATCATCGTATTCTTAAACAAATGTGATATGGTTGATGATGAAGAATTATTAGAATTAGTTGAAATGGAAGTACGTGAACTTTTATCTCAATACGATTTCCCAGGTGACGATACACCAGTAATTCGTGGTTCAGCGCTTAAAGCGTTAGAAGGCGATGCGGCATGGGAAGATAAAATTGTAGAATTAGCAGAAGCATTAGACAGCTACATTCCAGAACCAGAGCGTGACATTGATAAACCATTCTTATTACCAATCGAAGACGTATTCTCAATCTCAGGCCGTGGTACAGTAGTAACAGGTCGTGTAGAGCGCGGTGTAATCAAAGTTGGTGAAGAAGTTGAAATCGTTGGTATCAAACCGACTACTAAAACAACTTGTACTGGTGTTGAAATGTTCCGTAAATTACTAGACGAAGGTCGTGCTGGTGAGAACGTAGGTGTATTATTACGAGGTACAAAACGTGAAGAAATCGAACGTGGTCAAGTATTAGCAAAACCAGGTTCAATCACTCCACATACAGATTTCGAATCAGAAGTGTATATTCTAAGTAAAGATGAAGGTGGTCGTCATACTCCATTCTTCAAAGGTTACCGTCCACAGTTCTACTTCCGTACAACAGACGTAACAGGTACTATTGAATTACCAGAAGGCGTAGAAATGGTAATGCCAGGTGATAACATCAAAATGACAGTATCATTAATTCACCCAATCGCAATGGCAGACGGCTTACGTTTCGCTATTCGTGAAGGTGGTCGTACTGTTGGTGCTGGTGTTGTTGCTAAGGTTATTAAATAATTTAAGCTTAACTAAAGAGCATGTTAAATGCTCTTACCAGTTCAAAAAAGGTGCACTTTGTGCACCTTTTTTATTTGCTATCTAATCAATACTATTCGAATAACTGAAACAACTTAACTGATTTCCGCAAATTACCTATAGCAAAACTTATCATCTTTTGCTTTTTTAGTTAAAAATACAAACAGGTATGCCATTATTCGCATAGCGAGAAATGGAGTGTGACTAATCATATTTTCTAAAAATATAACAACTAACTAATTAGCGCTAATAGCCACTTGTCACCAGCCAATACAACGATTAATTGTACGAATAATATGAATGCTTAATATTGAGAAAAATAGTTAACGTTGAGTTAATTATCAACAACCTAATGGTTAATTAGTTTATTTAAACCACGAATATTGAACAACTATCATACTATTACATTAGAACCTGAAGAAAGAATAAATTAAAAACAATAAGATACATTATTTCTAACAATATGATTTAATCTAATAACAAACTTATTTTTTAGTTTTTTAAGATTTAAGGTAAAAATTGATGCTATCTGACAGTAATAATATTACTGTCAGATAGTGCTACTTAAAATGAACGTTGTGAAGGGAGTGTAAGTTGGTGAAGATAGGTTGTCTTTAAAATTGTTACCTGATTCAATTTAATTTCAATTATTTTTTGTTTACGCCAACTAGAAATTAGTCGGCTTAACGTTTCATAACGGATACCAAGCTTAGTTGCCAATTGACTGCGTGATATTGGTAACACAAAACTTATATCTTGTTTAGAAGATAACGATAAAATATAAGCCGCTAAACGCTGTTCTGCCGAACTGGATGTTAACCAATCGATGTTATTAATTTGTTCGTATAGTTTACTACTAAATTGCACTAACAAGCGTTGCATAACAATAGGATTATTCATACAAACTTGTAATACGCTATTTTTTTCAAGTAATAATAATGAGCAATTAGTTTTTGCTCGAATTGTCATCGGAAAGCGATTATGTGGCATAAAAACTGCCGCAATGGCAACTAATTCATAAGGCGAAAAAATCCCAAAAACTTTTTCTTCACCTAAATAAGTATTTCTAAAAACCTCAACTTTACCAGCAAGAACCAAAGAACAACCTGAAAAAGGCATACCTTCATAGCTAATTAGCTCACCGGAACTAAATTCCATATAACTAGCATTTTCAAGGATCGGTATTAATGCATCAGTGGTTAGCCCATCAAACATTTTTACATTATTTAACCAAATCAAAACCTCATCTTGCGTTGGTATATTTTTGACAAATGTCATAGGGATTGCCTAATGATAACTTTAAAATGATTTCAATATAATTGATAATAATTCTTATTTCAATAAATAAAACTTTATTGTTAATTACCAACAACCATATGAAATATAATGTTTTTTGTTAACAATAATAATTTAACTACTTATAACCTATATCATAAGCATTGGCCAAAATAACAATTATATTTTGTTTTGCACTTACTGAAAAACAGGAGAATCTTATGCCAAATAATACTATTCCCCCAGCAGAAGAACTAAATTTAGCTTCATTAATTAAACAAACAGAGCAAGGTATTGCTAGTCGAGTGTTAGCTAAAACATCTGGTGGTAACTTAACCTTATTTGCTTTTGATAAAGGACAAGGGCTCTCTGAACATAGCGCACCATTTGATGCGATCGTTATGGTCATAGAAGGGCAATTAAATTTAATTATTGATGGTAAACCAGTTAAAGCTGAATCAGGAACGATAGTAAAAATGCCAGCTAATATTCCTCATGCAGTTGAAGCACCAATACCAGCAAAAATGCTATTAATTATGTTGAGAGAAATCACATTAAAGGCTAATTAAACTAAGGATAGACAATGGAACAAATTAAAAAAGAAGCTGGCCATAAATTTCTTGCTCGTTTAGGGAAAACAAGGCTACGCCCAGGGGGAAAGAAAGCCACGGAATGGTTATTTAAACAAGCAGAATTTACACCACAAAGTCGGGTTTTAGAAATTGCATGTAATATGGCTACGACATCTATTGACATTGCCAAACGATTCAATTGCCATATTATTGGTATAGATATGGACAAATCGGCATTATCAAAAGCCAAACAAAATGTTATAAAAAATAATGTTAGTCAGTTAGTCGATATACAACAAGCCGACGCTTCCAAATTACCTTTCGCTGATAACAGCTTTGATGTTGTAATTAATGAAGCGATGTTAACCATGTATGCAGACAAGGCGAAAGCTCGCCTACTCAACGAGTATTTTCGAGTATTAAAACCAGGTGGAAGATTATTAACGCATGACATTATGTTAGTAGATCCAGAAAACTCTCAAAACGTAATGGCACAGATTCATAATGCGATCAATGTTAATGCACAGCCTATGAGTCATGATGAATGGATTAATCTTTTTTCAACTATAGGATTTATCAATATAAAATCAGAAAATGCCGCTATGACGTTAATGTCACCACGAGGTATGATTACCGATGAAGGATTTTTTGGTGCAATCAAAATTGTTGGTAATGCATTACATAAACAAAATCGACCACAATTTATCCAAATGTTTAAAACATTTAGAAAAAATAAAAAATCCCTTAATTACATTGCTATCTGTAGTGTCAAACCGAAATAATAAAAAAATTAGGTATAGCTGAATATCATGACTAAACAGTCTTTTTTTGCTATAGTGGGCGTCATTTTATTTAATTTGGATTAATGAAAAACTATGGAATCTATACCTAATTGCCCAGCTTGCCAATCTGAACACACTTACCACGATGGTACTTTTTATGTTTGTCCGGAATGTGCACACGAATGGGATCCAAATCAAGAAACTTCGACAACCGATGAATTTCAAGTTAAAGATAGCAATGGCAATTTGTTAGTTGATGGCGATGATATTATTTTGATTAAAGATTTAAAATTAAAAGGCTCATCAACCGTCCTCAAAAAAGGCGCTAAAGCTAAAGGCATTCGTTTAGTAGACGGTGATCACGAAATTGATTGTAAAATCGATGGCATGAAAGTAATGCTTAAAGCCTGTTTTGTTAAAAAGGCTTAATGATTTAAAGCAACATGCAACTTTTTTAATATAAGCTAATAAATTGACTTTGTTAGCTTATATCTTTATTTTTCCAGACCAAATCCGCAACCTTTAATACAAAACCAATATTTCATCACCTATAAAAATAAATACTTCTG
The DNA here is from genome assembly GCF_030758615.1 of Gilliamella apis. Lineage (NCBI taxonomy): Bacteria > Pseudomonadati > Pseudomonadota > Gammaproteobacteria > Orbales > Orbaceae > Gilliamella > Gilliamella apis. The sequence continues at coordinate 443,228 of NZ_CP132381.1, read as the reverse complement.
GTAATCTTAATTTAAATGTGGTATAAAACGCGCGCTATATTTCAGATTATTTTTATTGAAAATAATAATGAAACATCAGCATAAAATTTAATAATTAATTAACGTTATAACACACACATATCATTACTCTTTGCCGGGGTGCCTTTTACTTAAAATAATAAGGTCGGATAAAGCGGATATGTGGAGGCATAACCCCAACGTAAAAATGAGGAAATCATGACTACAGTATCAATGCGCGATATGTTACAAGCAGGTGTACACTTTGGACACCAAACTCGTTATTGGAACCCAAAAATGAAACCATTTATTTTTGGTGCTCGTAACAAAGTTCACATCATCAATCTTGAAAAAACAGTACCAATGTTCAATGAAGCATTAGCTGAATTAAACAAAGTTGCTGCGCGTAAAGGTAAAATTTTATTTGTTGGTACAAAACGTGCTGCAAGTGAAGCAATTAAACAAGCAGCTGAAAGCTGTGGACAATACTACGTTAATCACCGTTGGTTAGGTGGTATGTTGACTAACTGGAAAACAGTACGTCAATCAATCAAACGTTTAAAAGATTTAGAAACACAAGCTAATGATGGTACATTTGATAAATTAACCAAAAAAGAAGCACTTATGCGTGCTCGTGAAATGGCTAAATTAGAAAATAGCTTGGGTGGAATTAAAAATATGGGTGGCTTACCCGATGTGATTTTTGTTATTGGTGCAGACCATGAACATATCGCAATCAAAGAAGCTAACAATTTAGGTATTCCAGTCATTGCTGTTGTTGATACTAACTCAGATCCAGATGGTATTGATTACATTGTTCCTGGTAATGATGACGCAATCCGTGCAATTCAATTATATGCAAATGCAGTTGCTGAAGCAGTACGTTCAGGTCGTGAACAAAACCAATCTCCAGTATCTGAAGAAAGCTTTGTTGAAGAAGCTCCAGCAGCAGAATAATAAACTCAAATATTTTCAGGGTCGATAATATCGTCGACCCATTCTAATGAAAATCATCATAATGGTTAAATAGAGGATTTTAAAATGGCTGAAGTTACCGCTTCTATGGTAAAAGAACTGCGCGAAAGAACTGGCGCAGGTATGATGGAATGTAAAAAAGCATTAGTTGAAGCAAATGGTGATATCGATCTTGCTATCGACAACATGCGTAAATCAGGTCAAGCCAAAGCAGCTAAAAAAGCTGGTCGTGTGGCAGCTGAAGGTGTAATTATTTCTAAAATTTCAGCAGATAAAAAAGTTGGTGTTATTTTAGAAATTAACTGTGAAACTGACTTTGTTGCTAAAGATGCTGGTTTCTTAGAATTCAGTGATAAAGTAGCAACAGCTGCTTTAAATGATCAAATCACTGATATCGCAGCTTTACAAGCTAAATTTGAAGAAGAACGTACTGCATTAGTTGCTAAAATTGGTGAAAACATCGGTATCCGTCGTGTTCAACAAATTACTGGCGATGTAGTTGGTAGTTATCAACACGGTGCACGTATTGGTGTTTTAGTTGCAGCTAACAGTGGTTGTGATGAAGAATTAGTTAAACACATTGCAATGCACATTGCAGCAAGCAAACCAGAATATGTTGACCCTAGCGATGTACCTGCAGATGTGGTTGAGCATGAGCGTAATATTCAAATTGATATTGCAATGCAATCTGGTAAACCTCGTGAAATCGCAGAAAAAATGGTTGAAGGCCGTATGCGTAAATTCACTGGTGAAGTATCACTTACTGGTCAACCATTTGTAATGGATCCAAGCAAAACAGTTGGTGATTTACTTGCTGAGAAAAAAGCGACTGTTGCATCATTTATCCGCTTTGAAGTGGGTGAAGGTATCGAAAAAGTCGAAGTTGATTTTGCGGCAGAAGTGGCTGCGATGTCGAAACAATCTTAATTGTTTTATTAAAACCGCCTTCATGGCGGTTTTGTTTATCCACAAAATATTTTAAAATGATTGCCAGCTAGTTATGCTAGCTTTTTAAGTAATTAAATAACGAAATAGTGAGACTTCATATGGTAACCCCTTTCTATAAACGTATCCTTCTTAAACTTAGTGGTGAAGCGCTGCAAGGTGATGAAGGTTTTGGTATTGATCCAACCGTTCTTGATCGTATGGCACAAGAAATTAAAGAACTTATCGATATGGGAGTTCAGGTTGCTGTTGTTATTGGGGGTGGTAATCTATTTCGTGGTGCAGGACTTGCTAAAGCAGGTATGAACCGTGTTGTTGGTGACCATATGGGTATGCTTGCCACAGTAATGAACGGTCTTGCTATGCGTGATGCGTTGCACCGAATTGAAGTTAATGCCCGTTTGATGTCGGCAATTCCATTAAACGGCGTTTGTGATGATTATCGCTGGACTGAAGCAATCAGCTTACTTAAACATGGTAAGGTCGTTATCCTTTCGGCTGGAACCGGTAACCCATTTTTCACAACTGACTCAGCAGCCTGTTTACGAGGTATTGAAATTGAAGCTGATGTGGTTTTAAAAGCAACCAAAGTTGATGGTGTTTATTCAGCCGATCCTGTAAAAGATCCTAATGCAACACTTTATAAAACACTTAATTACGAGAAAGTGTTAGATGATGAATTAAAAGTGATGGATTTAGCCGCATTTACATTAGCACGTGATCATAATCTACCAATTTGTGTGTTTAATATGAATAAACCCGGTGCATTACGTCGCGTCATTCTAGGCGAATCAGAAGGAACATTAATCAATAATCAGGCTACAGTTAGCTGCTAGTCTTATTTATTTAAAAAGGTTTTTTATTATGCTAAATGAGATTCAAAAAGAAGCGCAAGAGCGCATGGAAAAAAGTATTGATGCGTTTCAGAATCATATTTCTAAAATTAGAACTGGTCGTGCATCGCCAAGTTTATTAGATGGCATTATGGTTGAGTATTATGGTAGCCCAACACCACTTCGTCAATTAGCCAATATCGTTGCTGAAGATGCAAGAACCCTTGCAATTACAGTATTTGATAAATCATTAACACCATTAATTGAAAAAGCAATTTTAACTTCAGATTTAGGATTAAATCCGGCATCAGCGGGTACCGTTATTCGAGTTCCTCTGCCACCGCTTACTGAAGAGCGCCGTCGTGATTTAACTAAAATTGTTCGTGGTGAGGCAGAGCAAGGCCGTGTATCGATCCGTAATATCCGTCGTGATGCCAATGATCAAATCAAAGCATTATTGAAAGATAAAGAAATTTCTGAAGATGATGAACGTAAATCACAAGATTTAATTCAAAAAGCAACCGATGTTGCTATTAAAAAATTAGATGCAGTACTTGCTGAGAAAGAGAAAGAATTAATGGAATTCTAATCTATTTCAAAAATTCATAAATATCATTTTGACGCCCAGTTTTATTAAATTGGGCGTTTTTATTTATTTCTTTAACATATTAATACTAGTTGTTATATTTCAAATTCTCACAAATTAGCGATATAATGTTATTAAAGTAACATTATTTGGCTATATTTGTTATTTTTATAACATTACTATTTACAAATTAACAAAATTAACTAGCTTTAACATTAATAAAAATTTAAGGAAATCTTTATGGATTATGCAAAGTATATTGATCATACTTTATTAGCGATGAATGCGACTGAAGATCAAATTCGAAAACTCTGTGATGAAGCAAAAGAATATCATTTTTATTCTGTCTGCGTTAATTCTGGCTATGTACCTTTAGTGGCAGAGTTATTAAAAGGTAGTGATGTAAAAGTATGTTCAGTAGTCGGTTTTCCACTTGGCGCTATGCTTACGTCAGCTAAAGCTTATGAAACAGAAATGGCTGTTAAAGCTGGTGCAGAAGAAATTGATATGGTAATCAATGTCGGTTGGCTAAAAAGCAATAATTGGGATGCAGTTAAAAATGATATCGAAGCGGTATTCAAAGCCTGCGGTTCAGTACCATTAAAAGTTATCTTAGAAACTTGCTTATTAACCAAAGAAGAAATTGTTAAAGTTTGTACAATTTGTAAAGATATTGGCGTTGCTTTTGTCAAAACATCTACCGGCTTTAGTACTTCTGGCGCAACAGTTGAAGATGTAAAATTAATGCGTGAAACGGTCGGTAAAAATATGGGCGTGAAAGCGTCTGGTGGTATTCGTGATCGTATGACTGCCGAAAAAATGGTTCAAGCTGGTGCAAATCGTTTAGGCGCAAGTGCTGGTATTGCAATCGTTTCAGGTAAAAGTACATCATCTAGCAATTACTAATCAATCATAACAATAAGTTACATATATATTATGTAGCTTATTGTTATTTAGGAAATAACAATGGAAACTCAACCACAAAAAAGAATAAATGAACTCCTTGAAATCCTAAAAAACACTGACAAGATCCACCTAAAAGCAGCGGCTGAACAATTAACCGTGTCAGAAATGACTATCAGGCGTGATCTTAACAATTGCCCCTCCTCATTAATTGTCTTAGGTGGCTATATTGTCAATGAAGACCGTCATTCAATCGCAAAGTATTTCGTTTCAGATCAGCAGGATAAGCAAGTTGAAGAAAAAGCTTATATTGCAAAACTTGTTAGTCAATTTATCAATGAAAACGATACAATATTTTTTGATTGTGGTACCACCATGCCTTTTATCATTAACGCAATAGATAATGATATTGCATTTACTGCTATCTGTTATTCATTAAATAGTCTATTGGCACTACAACATAAACCTAAATGCAAGATCATTTTATGCGGAGGTCAATTCCAACCAAATAATGCTATCTTTACGAGTTTACCTCAATCCAATCAGTTAGATTCTATCTGTCCGAATAAAGCCTTTATTTCAGCAGCAGGTATTGATTTGCAACAAGGGGTAACTTGTTATCATTTTGAAGAATTAGATATGAAGCAACAAGCAATGAAAAAATCAGCGCAAAAAATCTTGATTGTCGATCATACTAAATTTAATCAAGTAAAGCCGGCATTTATTAGTGAATTGACTTTGTTCGATCAGATAATTACTGATAAACTGCCCGATGAGCAATTTGTCTCTTTTTTTAATGAAAACAACATAAGTTTAATTTACTAATATGAAAAATATCACAATTTTAGGCTCAACTGGTTCAATAGGTTGCAGCACTTTGGCCGTTATTCGACAAAATCCAGATTTATTTAAAGCATTTGCTTTAACTGGTGGGCAGAATGTTGGCAAAATGACTGAACAATGTTTAGAATTTAGGCCAAATTATGTCGCAATGGCTGATGAACAGGCGGCACAGCAACTTAGAAAAAATCTGCTTGAGCTAAAATTAAATATTGAAGTATTACATGGTCAACAAGCTATATGCGATTTAGCAGAGCTTACCGAAGTAGATATGGTAATGGCAGCTATAGTCGGGGCAGCAGGATTAAAACCAACACTTTCCGCCATAAAGAAAGGCAAACGAATTTTATTAGCAAATAAAGAATCTTTGGTAACTTGTGGTCATTTATTTATGCAGGCAGTCAAAAAGTATGGTGCACAGCTATTACCTGTTGATAGTGAACACAATGCAATCTTTCAGAGCCTACCAACAACAGTCCAACAAAATTTAGGATTTGCTAATTTAACCGATTATGGTATCACTAAAATTGTCCTAACGGGTTCTGGAGGACCATTTAGAGATTTACCACTCAATCAATTATCTAGTGTCACACCCGAACAAGCTATTGCTCATCCTAACTGGTCAATGGGTAAGAAAATCTCTGTCGATTCGGCTACCATGATGAATAAAGGACTAGAATATATTGAAGCCCGTTGGCTATTTAATGCTAGTGCTGACGAGATGGAAATTATAATTCATCCACAATCAATAATACATTCAATGGTTCGTTACCAAGATGGTAGCGTAATTGCCGAGCTCGGAATGCCTGATATGTGTACACCAATAGCCTATGCTATGTCATATCCAGATAGAATTTCCTCAACGGTCCCAGCATTAGATTTTACTAAAATTTCATCACTCACTTTTACTCAACCTGATTTTAATCGCTATCCTTGTTTAAAATTAGCGATTGATGCATTTAATCAAGGACAAGCCGCGACTACGGCACTTAATGCGGCTAATGAAATTGCTGTAGAGGCATTTCTTCAAAACAAAATCGGCTTTATGGATATTGCTAAACAGGTATCAACAGTTTTAGAAGCACTTGATTTTCCTGAACCAACCACGATTGAAGACGTATTTGCTATCGATCTATGGGCAAGACAAACCTGCGCAAAATTATAGCAATACGGCCAAAAAGTTAAGATTAATGTTCTTATATTTAAATCTTAAGAATTATCGCTAGATTGATTATTTTGCACTTGCTCACTAATTGACTGCACAATAGCTGCCTTATGTACCTCATCGCTATAATCTTGGATCTTTTCTGGACTAATTCCTAATTTAAAAAATAAAGCATTATCTTTATCGACTTGCGGATTAGATGTAGTTAATAACTTATCACCATAAAATATTGAATTAGCACCGGCTAAAAAAGCCAGTGCTTGCATTTGCTCATTCATTTGTTCTCTTCCTGCTGACAAGCGTATATAAGATTTAGGCATCATAATACGAGCGACAGCTAGCATTCTAATAAAATCAAATGGTTCAATATCTTTTTCATTTGCTAACGGAGTACCTTTAACCTTGACTAAATTATTAATGGGAACACTTTCTGGGTGTTCGTCTAAATTGGCAAGTTGTATCAATAAATTGGCTCGATCTCTTAAAGTTTCCCCCATACCCAAAATACCACCCGAGCAAATTTTAATACCAGCTTCTCTTACATAAGCCAATGTTTGTAAACGCTCACTGTATGTACGAGTAGTAATTATTTGCTGATAAAACTCAGGTGATGTATCTAAATTATGATTATAAAAATCTAAACCAGCATCGGCTAATGCGTAAGCCTGTAGCTGGGATAATTGCCCCAGAGTCATGCAGGTTTCCATTCCCAGAGCTTTAACACCTTTTACCATCTCCAAGAGATAAGGCATATCGCGATTTGTTGGATGCTTCCAAGCAGCGCCCATACAAAAACGTGTAGCCCCAACAGTTTTGGCTGTTTTAGCTTCTTCTACTACTCTTTGTACTTCAAGTAATTTTTCTTTTTCTAAGCCAGTATCATGATGGATAGACTGAGGACAATATTTACAATCTTCAGGACAAGCACCGGTCTTTATTGATAACAGGGTAGAAACCTGTACTGTATTTGCATCAAAATATTGTCGATGTATGGTTTGTGCTTTGAAAATAAGATCATTGAAAGGTAATTGAAAAGTATCCATTACTTCAGACAATACCCAGTCATGACGAATGCAATTTAATGACATAGAAAATCCTTTTAACAATCAACATAAATCTGCATGCATCATAATACATAACCCTACATTGTCAACTATTTCAATATAAAATAGTTGACATTAAAAGAGCTATTTTGCTATACAAAAGTTTATTGAACTGAAAACAGATATCTTGCACATAAAGTTATTCATTCGCGAGTAAATTGATACAAGGCTCGAGCAACAAACTAGCTAATATTTTCTCATTTTATTAGCCATTTGTTTAGCGTATAAAGCAGGATTATCGCTTATAAATGATTGCTAAAATGCGCTATCAGGTAGTGCAGTTAATGCGCTTTTAATGTTTTATGTACACGGCAAGGGATGCCCATAGCAATAACATTGCTAGGTATATCACGATCAACAATGCTTCCGGCAGCAATAACACTATTATCACCAATTGTTACACCCGGTAATACAATAACATTACCGCCAATCCAAACATTATTACCAACCGTAATCGGTTTAGCAAACTCCAATCCACTACTCCTTGTTTGGCTATCAAGTGGATGACCTGAAGTATAAAAACCACAATTAGGCGCGACAAGGACATTATCACCAAATGTTACTTTAGCTGCGTCTAATATAATACAGTTAAAATTAGCAAAAAAATCCTCGCCGATTTCAATATTATAGCCGTAATCACACTGAAAACCGGGCATTATGGTAAATTTCTGTTTCGTTTTTCCTAATAATGTCTTGAATAATCGTTGCCGTTTATCAATAGCACTTGGTGATAATTGATTTAACTGAAAACAGATATCTTGAGCATAAAGTCGTTCATTTTCAAGTTTATCGATACTAGGATCATAAAGTAGTCCTGTTAGCATTTTTTGTTTTTCTGTCATTATTTACACCATTTGTTTAGCAATTAGCGCTGGGTTATCACTAATAAAGGATTGTAAAAATGCACTATCCGGTAATGCTGTTAATGCGCCTCTTTTAGTAGTCGCCAATGCCCCACAAGCGCTGGCTATCGTCATCATACTTTCTAACATTAATTTATCTTCCGGCATTCCCGATGAAGCAATACTGCTAAGTAATCCAGCAACAAACGCATCGCCTGCACCTGTTGTATCAATACTATTAACATGGAAAGAGTCAAAACTAAACGTTTTACCTTGCCATAACACAATACTACCGTCTTTACCTTTAGTAATTAATTTAAGCGGTGCATTATAATGTTGTTGCAGTTTATTAAGTGCTACATGCCAATCTTGACTTTCCGTTAACCAAAATAGCTCTTCATCGGAAAGTTTAAGAATATCTGCATCGTGACAAAATTGGGTAATAATAGTGCGCATTTCATTTTTATCCTGCCACATTTGTTCGCGCAAATTAATATCAAAGCTAATTAAGCCATTTTTGGCAGTCAGTTTTTCAATGGCTGTTTTTAATGTTTGTCGACAGGTTGTGCCAACTAACGCCAAAGAACAAAAATGTAAAATGTCCTGATTAAAATCCGGCAATGCTTGTTCAGATAAAAATTGATCAGCTGAAGGCGAAACAAGAAAAGTGAAACTGCGTTCACCATTATCTCCTAAATCAACTACCACAGTACTCGTTCTATGCTCATCGTCCTTTTCAAGACTTTGACAATCAACATGATGTTCACAAAAAGTTTTTTCCATAAAGTGGCCAAATGGATCATTACCGACTCGACCAATAAAAGCCGATGGTAGCCCTAACTTAGCTATCGCAATGGCAACATTCGCTGGAGCACCGCCAGCACAGGCTCGATAGTTCATTTCACCAAATGGCAATAAGTCAATAACGGCATCACCAAGAGACCATACTTTTGTATTTTTCATTTTGTCACTCATTTTATTGTTAAAAAGGATTGAATGTATGTAACACGATTAATGTTATTGCACTATACTTTTCGATTAAATTAGTTAATTAATGACTAATTAATTGATATGCTGATAATCAATATTAATAATAAACTAAATCATTTATAAAAAAAATCATTGTTAACGTTAAAAATATGTGACTAGTATCACATAAATTAACGTTTATTTTATTATAAGTTAACGTTAACAACTATTTTGAGGTAGTATGTAATTATATTAACTTAACTCAATTTGAACGAAGGTAATGTTATGAATACTGCAATTGATAAAGCAAACCAAGCTGTAGAAAAACTAGAACAACAAATAAATAAACAGTATTACCCTCATTTTCATTTAGCACCACCAGCTGGCTGGATGAACGATCCCAATGGATTAGTTTATTATAAAGGGCAATATCATGCCTTTTATCAACATCATCCTTATGATGAAAATTGGGGGCCTATGCATTGGGGTCATGCGGTAAGTGATGATCTGATTACATGGCGAAGATTACCTATTGCTATTGCACCCGATCATGATTATGACCAAAGCGGTTGTTTCTCTGGTTCAGCCGTAGATAATAATGGTGAACTGTGTTTAATTTACACTGGTCATATCTGGCTAAATGGTCAAGGTAATGATGAACATATTCGTGAAACCCAATGTCTTGCTACTAGTAAAGATGGTATTCATTTTGAAAAACATGGTACTGTGCTGACACCAAAAGAAGGGATTATGCATTTTCGTGATCCTAAAGTTTGGCAACAACAAGGAAAATGGTGGATGGTGGTTGGGCAACGAGAAGCCAATGACATTGGGCAAGTATTGCTTTATCGTTCTACTGACTTAAAAGATTGGATATTTGATCAAGTACTTATCAGTGATATTGATCCTAATGTTTATATGCTTGAATGTCCTGACTTTTTCCCATTGGGTGATAAATGGATCTTGATGTTTTCACCGCAAGGCATGCACGCTAAAGGTTATCAATATCGTAATCGATTCCAATCGGGTTATATTGTTGGCGATTGGCAACCTGGTAAACAATTTACCGTCATTAAATCATTCCAAAAGATGGATTTTGGTCATGATTTTTATGCACCACAATCATTTCTTGCCGCTGATGGTCGCCGAATTGTATTTGCATGGATGGATATGTGGGAGTCAAAAATGCCAAGTAAACACGATAAATGGATGGGGGCATTTACTTTACCACGTGAATTAATCCTCGATCGCCAAAACAAAGTTCGTAACCGACCAGTGAAAGAACTTGAAGCGTTGCGAGAAAAACCGCAATCATTAACCAATATCACATTAAATAATGAATTAAAAAATACCAATATAGAGTCAATTAGTTGTGAACTTAATGTTGAAATTGATTTAGCCAATAGTAATGCCGAACGTTTTGGCTTACAACTCGCTGCTACCCCAGATGGTAAACAAGCTACATTATTGTATATTGACTTGCAATCTAATCGACTGGTTCTTGATCGAAGCCTTTCTGGACTCGATTTAAAAGGTTATCGCAGCGTGCCATTACCAAGAAACAAAAAAGTAACATTGCATATTTTTGTGGATGCATCATCAGTCGAGGTTTTCGTCAACAAAGATTTATATAGTCTTTCAAGTCGTATTTATCCAAAATTACCTGCTACACGCTTAATTAATTTATTTGCTGAAAATGGACAAGCAAGAATTAGCAAATTAGAAAGCTGGCAACTAAAATCTATTTATCAGTAATCGCTAATAAAAACCACCATAATATGGTGGTTTTTTTTCTCTAGACAGATTCTCGTGCTAAATAAGGCGATGGGATATGCGTGACATTTTTTTCGCTTAGGCCATTAATGATATGTAAGGCAGCAGCTTGTCCTATTTCGTAATGAGGTAATTGCACGGTAGTCAGTGCAGGATAAAAAAGCTCACCAGTGCCAACCATATTATCATACCCAAGAACGGCGATATCCTTCGGTATATGAAACCCTTTGCTAAGTAAAAATTGATATGCAACAAAAGCGATGCGGTCATTACCGCAGATCAATACATCAAAATCAGGTTTTTTAATACAATGTTTTGCTAAGATCTCTACCGTCATCATATACTCTAACGCAAGATTATCAGGGGATATAGATGTATGATAGCTTTTGATATCCGCTAAATCATTACCTGCATCTAGCCATGCTTGTTCAACCGCTTTACGTCTAATTTTACCGGCTAAGGTATTTTCTGATAAATAGATGCAGAGTGGTTTTTTATAGCCTTTGTTGATCACGTTTTGCATAGCTTGATACTGACCAGAATAATCATCAGGAATGTAACAAGCAAGTTGTTCTGAATCACTAATACAATTGGCTAAAACTAGATTCTTACCTAATAGTTTTTCAGGTAGTTGAACTTTTCTTAATCCCATTGTGGTATAAATAATACCATTAGGTCGATAAGATAAAAGCGTATTAATCGCATGATCAGCATCTTTATCATCAAATAAATTGACGATAAATGTATTCCAACCATGTTGCTGTGCCGTTTTTTCTATTGCCTGAAGTAATTCAACTGAAAATGGTGTCGTTGCCGTTTCTAAGGCCAACACGCCAATAGCATGTGGCCCTGAATTATCACCTCGAATTTTACGTGCTGATAAGTCAGGCACATAATTTAATTCTTCAATAGCTTTCTTCACTTTTTTATAAGTTTGTTTATTTAATTTTTCAGGATTATTGATCGCTCGAGACACTGTCATTAATGAAACAGATGCCAGTTTAGCCACATCCTTTAGTGAAGCCATAGTTGGATCCTTTTACTCAGCATAAAAACAATTAATATTTAGTTAGTGTGATGATACCACAAATAAAAATGATAAAAAGTGTGAGGAAAGTAACATTTATGAAATCTGATTCTATCTATTTTATTTCAATTATGGCCATAATGTTAACATTAACATGTTAACGTTAAACTAACCAATAGAAGAGAATGAAAAATGAATATAGATATGATAAAAAATAAAAATTATTGGTTCTCATCAGGCTATCTTATTACCTTTTATGCTGCATGGTCGCTTTGGTGGTCTTTTTATGCGATTTGGCTTAAAAGCAAAATTGGATTATCTGGAGAACAATTAGGGGTTGTGTATGCAGCTAATTCGGCTGCAGCCATGTTTTTTATGATCTTTTACGGTATCATTCAAGATAAATTACAGATAGGAAAAGCGGTTGTTACTTTTCAAAGTATCATGATGATACTGATTGGCCCTTTTTTGATTTATGTTTATGAACCACTATTAAGGCAGGATTTTATATTAGGTGTTTGTATCGGCGCACCGGTATTAAGTGCGGGCTTTATATCGGGCAGTGCTTTAATTGACTCGTTTATCGAGCGGATAAGTCGTTTATGTAACTTTGAATTTGGCCCAGCAAGATTTTGGGGCTCATTTGGCTATGCTGCTGCGACTTTTGTTGCCGGTATTTCATTTGGCATTGATCCACATATTAACTTTTGGCTCGCTTCTGGCGTCGCAGCTATCTATTTCATCATTAATTTATTTTTTAAACCTACACAAAAATTATCGGTAAGCAATAACACACAGCAAATAATAGTACCGAAGCCTAACATTCCAACAATCAGTGAAATATTTTCACTTTTTGCTCTTCGTAAATTTTGGCTATTTGTTGTGTTTATTATTGGTACTTTCAGTTTTTATACCATTTATGATCAGCAGCTATTCCCGAATTTTTACACTAGCTTTTTCGAAAAAGAGGAAACCGGTTATAAAATTTATGGTTATTTAAATTCATTCCAAGTTTTTCTTGAAGCAAGTTGTATGATTATTGCACCTTATTTTATTAATAAATTGGGAGCTAAAAAATCACTATTAGTGGCGGCATTAGTGATGATTTGTCGAATTGGTTTATCAGCAAGCTTAGATAATGTCTACTTAGTCTCTTTGGTCAAACTATTTCATGCAATTGAAATTCCACTGTTTATTTTAGCTATGTTCAAATATATTGTAGCTAATTTTGATGCTAGACTTTCAGCAACACTTTATTTGGTTGGTTTTAATATTTCGTCAAATTTAGGGGTTATTGTGTTGTCAAAACCTGTGGGTAAATTATTTGATAATCATGGATATTCATCCACTTTTTATATACTTGCTAGTATCGTGCTAATCATTTCATGCATCGCGATATTTACTTTAAGTGATAATAAACAAGCAAATAATCAATAACAATTCAATAATCGAATAAAAAAATGGGAACAATCGGTTCCCATTTCACAAATTATCAGCGGTTTGTCTATTAAAGCTTGCGTCTATCCATTGTTTGCGAAACAATACCAAATATCATAACTAATGTTTAAATCTATATAGGTATTTGGCGTGAATACAAGCAAAAAAATTGTTAAACCAGCTATGTTGTGGCAAACAATTCGACAAGAAGCATCGAAGCTGGTTGAAAGTGAACCAATGTTAGCGAGTTATTTCCATGCAACATTACTTAATCATGAAAATCTTGGTAGTGCCTTAAGTTACATTTTAGCCAATAAACTTGCTACTCAAGTTGTACCTGCAATTGAAATCCGCGAGATAGCCAGACAAGCTTATCAGGCTGATGATAATATTATCCATGCCGCCATTACCGATATTCTTGCTGTGTACGTTCGTGACCCAGCCACAAATTACTATTCAACGCCATTGCTCTATTATAAAGGTTTCCTCTCATTACAAGCTTATCGAATTGCACACTGGCTTTGGAAACAAGATCGTAAATCATTAGCAACCTTCTTACAGAGCCAAATTGCCATTGTTTTTGGTGTTGATATTCATCCGGCTGCCCAAATAGGTTGTGGTGTTATGTTTGACCATGCAACAGGTATTGTCATTGGTGAAACGGTAGTGATTGAAAATGATGTCTCTATCCTACAATCAGTTACTTTAGGAGGCACCGGTAAAGAAAATGGCGATCGTCATCCGAAAATTCGTGAAGGTGTTATGATTGGTGCCCATTCGACAATATTAGGGAATATTGAAATTGGCAAAGGCGCTAAAATTGGTGCCGGTTCAGTCGTTCTAGAGCCTGTACCGAAACATACTACTGTGGCAGGTGTGCCAGCTAAAATCGTTGGTTGTCCTGACTGTGATAAACCAGCATTAAATATGGATCAAGATATCTAACTACAAAAAGAAGTGTTGTATTCCGTTGCTAACCAACAACGGAATACCATAGTTGAAAATTATGATTGAGAGTTTACATTTACATCCATCGTTGGATATGGAATGTTGATACCATTTTCAGTTAAGCCATTTTTAATATTTTCAAGCAGTTCAGCCTTTACTGACCCATAATTGGCATTGAGAGTCCAAACTAAAACATTAAAATTCATCGATGAAGCATCCAATAAATCCAAACGGATAATTGAATCTTTACTTGTTAAGATATTATTCGTTTTATTCACTGCTTGATTTAAAACTTGATAAACCTTTTGAATATCTGAATCATAACCAACATTAACGACTAAATCTAAACGTCTTTCTGGCAAACGAGTATAGTTAATAATATTAGCACTAACCACTTGCCCATTTGGAATGACAACAACTTCATTAGTTGGTGTAACAATAGTCGTTGAAAAAATTTGAATAGAATCAATCACCCCTCTTTGGTTATTAATAACCACGGTCTCACCGACTTTGAAAGGACGAAAAATAATTAAAATCACGCCAGCAGCAAAATTTGATAAAGATCCTTGTAAAGCTAAACCGACAGCTAATCCGGCAGCACCTATCACGGCAACAATTGATGCTGTTTGGACACCTAATTGTCCCAGTACAGCAACTAAAGTCATTACAATAATGGCGTAATAGGATAAAGAACTGACAAATTTAACTACAGTTGGATCAACGTGACGATTGGTTAATATTCTTCTTAGCTGACGAGCAACAAATTTAGCAATTGTTCGGCCAATAATAAAAATAATAATAGCAAAACAAAAATGTGCTACATAACTTAATACTACCCCATCATATTTTTCTATAAAAAATAGAATCTGATTGGTTATATTTTCAAAATTCATGAAATTATCCTCTGTAATAATAACAGAAATAGTTAGAACAATAATTGTTAGTAAGTCGAGTTAAACTAACTGTTTTGCTAATAAAGCCCAACGGGTTTCAAAGTTTGTTGTAGGTAGATACTTAAAACCTGAACGAGAATAACGTGCCATCATTCCTTCGCAAAATGCAAGCAATTGACTAGCTAAAATACGTTCATCAGTAATAAAAGCAATACCTTCGCGAATTTTTCTTTCTCGTATGACTTGCTTTATCTGAGTTTCGATTCGTTCAAATAATTGACTAATTCGATCTTGTAATTGTTCTTGTTCAAACATTAAGGCATGCCCAGTCATGATACGAGTCAGGCCGGGATTTTTTTCAGAAAAGCCAAGTATTAAGGCTAAAATAAGTTGCAGTCGAGCAAAGGTATTTGGTTCATCTTGCATAATCACATTAATACGAGAAAGCAAAATATCTTCAATATAAACAATTAAGCTCTCAAACATTTTCGTCTTACTAGGAAAATGTCGATACAATGCTGCTTCAGAAACACCAACCGTTGCGGCTAACTTAGCTGTTGTTATTCGTTGCGTACCTTCATTAGATTCAAGCATAGCTGCCAATGCTTGCAGGATATCTTCTTTACGATTTTTATTTTTGCTACTCACGATTATTTCTTACCTGAATGCCCAAATCCACCTTCACCGCGTGTTGATTCAACAAATTCATCAACAATATTAAATTCTGCTTGTACCACAGGCACAATAATTAATTGCGCAATACGATCACCAGCTTCAATAACAAATGGAGTTTGGCTACGGTTCCAAACGGGTACAAATAGTTGGCCTTGATAATCAGAATCAATTAAACCAACTAAATTACCAAGAACAATACCATTTTTTGAACCAAGTCCTGAACGAGGTAACACTAATGCAGCTAAGCTAGGATCAGCAATATGCATAGATAAACCAGTTGGAGTTAAAATCGTTTCGCCTGGTTTGATTTCAGTAGTTTTATCAAACATTGCTCTTAAATCGATACCTGCTGAACCTTCGGTTGCATAAGTTGGCAGTGGAAACTCATTACCTAAACGTCTATCTAATACTTTAATATCAATTTTTCTTTTCATCATGACTCGCTTTATATCGTGTTATAACTGCTTGAAGTAACTGTTTTGCTAATTGTTGTTTACTGCTTAATGGTAACGTTTGTTCGCCATTTTGCCAATAAAGTGTTAATGCATTTTGATCAGAGTTAAAACCTATATTATGGTCCGATACATCATTAGCACAAATCAGATCTAAATTTTTTGTAGTTAATTTTTTAAGGGCATAGGTCTTTACATCATTCGTTTCAGCGGCAAAACCAACGACAAATGGACGGTGTTCTTTTAATCCAGCTATACTGGCAACAATATCCGGATTTTTAACTAATTTAATCACAAGTTCATTGCTATCATCAGTTTTTTTAATTTTATTTTTAGCAATAGTCTCTGCTCGATAATCGGCAACAGCCGCACAAGAGATAAAAATTGCAGATTTTTCTGCCAAAACCAATGCTTCATCATACATCTGTTTAGCACTTTTTACATTAATGCGATTAACATTGTTAGGTGTTGTTAAATTAACTGGACCACTAATTAAGTTTACTGTTGCCCCCATTTCGGCCGCCGCTTTTGCAATGGCAAAACCCATTTTACCAGAACTATAATTACTGATATAACGGACTGGATCAAGCTCTTCAATGGTAGGACCAGCTGTGACGGTAATGGTGGTTCCCGCGAGTTCAGAATTAGCTAAAAAATAGTTATTAATATTTTCAACGATAGTTGTCGGTTCAACCATGCGGCCAGGACCAATGTCACCACACGCTTGAAAACCCTCATCTGGACCTAAAACTAATGTATTGCGTGATTCTAATGTCGCTAAATTTTGCTGCGTTGCGGCAGCTTTATACATCTGTTGATTCATCGCTGGTGCGATGACAATTTTGGCTGGCGTTGCAAGGCAAATCGTCGATAGCAGGTCATCGGCAATACCATTTGCCATTTTAGCAATGATATTCGCTGTAGCCGGAGCAATTAATACTAAATCAGCCCATTTAGCTAATTCAATATGGCTCATTGAGAGTTCAGCAGTAGGATCGAATAACTCTTTTGAAACTGCATTACCAGACACCGCTTGTAAAGTCATTGGTGCGACAAAATGGCTAGCGGACTCAGTCAACACAACTCGTACTTGTGCACCAGCCTTTTTTAAATGGCGGACAAGATCTGGACATTTATAAGCAGCAATGCCACCCGTTATGCCTAATAAAATATTTTTACCAGATAAGCTCATAATTCTAGCTATCCTCAGTCCAAAATTAAAGTCGTTATATTACCATAATTAAATTAGATAATAAGTAACTCTTTCGCATTGGCTAATGTCGCATCTGTAATTTTATCGCCGCCCAATAACCTAGCTAACTCATTTAAGCGACCATTTTTATCTAATCTTTGCATATCAGTCGCTGTCTGTTTGCCATTTGTTTGTTTACTTACAAAGTAATGTTGATTAGCTTGACCCGCTACTTGTGGCAAATGTGTCACAGTAATAACTTGAGTTGATTCACCTAGTTGTCTTAATAACTGTCCCACCTTAGCGGCAGTAGGTCCGCTAATACCAACATCAATTTCATCAAAAATCAGTGCCGGTGTATCCATTTTTTGTGCTGTTAAAACTTGTATAGCCAAAGCAATACGAGATAATTCACCGCCAGATGCGACTTTTCCTAAAGGTTGTGCAATTTGTCCTGCATTGGTACTAACTAAAAAGGACACCTGATCTGCACCATCTTCATTCAAGCGGTTTTCATCGAATGTTATATCAATACTGAAATCACCATTTGGCATAGATAGTTCATGCATAGTAGCCGATACTTTTTTAGCTAGTGTTTTGCTAGCTGTTAAGCGTTTTTGGTGTAATTTAGTTGCTAATTCTACAGCAATTTGTTGATATTTTTTGATCTGCTCTTTTAATTGCTCACCTTGTTCATCTTGCTGATTAATCTGTTTAAATTCATTAAGTAAACTCTGATGTAATTCAGGTAACGCTTCCGGTGACACATGGTGCTTACGTGCCAAAGCAATCTGTTTTGATAAGCGTTGTTCAAGTTGCATCACTCTTGCCGGATCCAACTCTAAACTTTCACTATAATGACGTAATTCATAGCAAGCTTCTTTAATTTGGATAGTGGCTTCTTCTAGCATTGCCGAAACATTATTTAAGGATGGATCTAATGCAGCTAAATCATTAATAATATGTTTAACACTATTAAGCATATTACTTACATTGTACTCATCAGCTTCGTCGAGTAACATTATCGATTGTTGACTAAGGTTAATTAGCTGTTCACTATTGGCTAACTTCTTATATTCCTCATCAATTTGTTGATATTCCCCTTCAATCGGCGAAAATTCATTTAATTCTTTTAACTGATATTGCAATAATTGAACATGTGCATCACGTTCTTGTTTTGAGGATTGATATTGTTGATAAGCTTGGCTAGCCGTTTTCCATTGCTTATAGGCCTGTTGCATTTGCGATAATAAGTTCGGTTCATGCATATAGTGATTAAGTAATATTTGTTGATAATCACTTTTTAACAAACGCTGATGTTCATGTTGGCCATGAATTTGAATTAGCATTTGTCCTAAATCTTTTAATTGTGAAATTGGTACAGCTCGCCCATTAATAAATGCTTTAGAACGCCCATCTTGATTGATGACTCGTCGTAAAATACAGTCATTACCTTCATCAAGTTGATTTTCAGTTAACCATGCATATGCCGCTGGTGTGTCATCAAGGATAAAACTAGCTGAAATATCTACTCGTTCTGCACCATTACGAATGGCAGAGGCATCTGAACGATTACCTAAACATAGTCCTAAAGCATCAATCGCAATCGATTTACCGGCCCCAGTTTCCCCTGTAATTGCGGTCATCCCTGTTGTAAAATCAACTAACAACTGATCGACAATAGCAAAATTATTAATAGTAAGTTGAGTTATCATAATAATTAAATAAACACATGCAGCTGATTAAAATTAGTACGAGTATACCAACAAAAACACTGTAAATAAATACAGCTTTTTAAATAAAATTACGATTTAATTTTATTATTTTAACTAGAATTACGTTGCTATCTTGATTTTACCTTACTTGCAAAACTGATTCTTTCGCTTAATAATTAAGCAAATCGATAAAAGGGGGTCGTCAATTGATAAGAAAAAAATAAACCATTGATAACAACTGAATCAATGGTTTTGACCAATCATTAGTTTATATATAAGTTGATGTTATAGTTAGTTAATATAATGAACTAATCACTTCATAAATTAGTTGTAAATTTAATATCACTAACGAAATAGTTGCTATCCAGCCTAAAATAGTAGTTAACTTACGGTTAACAAACTCCTGCATAATTTTTTTATTTGAAGTGACCCAAATTAAAGGCACCATGGATATCGGTAA
Organism: Gilliamella apis; assembly: GCF_030758615.1. NCBI lineage: Bacteria > Pseudomonadati > Pseudomonadota > Gammaproteobacteria > Orbales > Orbaceae > Gilliamella > Gilliamella apis. Next base: position 423,498 of record NZ_CP132381.1, on the reverse strand, counting down.
AGCGATGCTCAAAAATACTTGAGTATAAATTAATAAATTTTCGACAATATTTTCTCTATCTCCCCAAATATAAATACATAAAATAACCGGAGTCACCGCCAATCCACGACTAATTATTCGTCTTGCCCAAAGAGGAATCGATAAATTGATAAATCCCTCCATAACTATTTGCCCTGTCAATGTACCCGTAATTGTTGCATTTTGACCGGATGCCAGTAATGCCACAGCAAATAAAGTAGCCATAACTGAACTCGCTACTGGCCCCACCATATGTGGGTCTTTCAAAGCATCATATAGCTGTGTAAATCGACCAAGATCATCGGGATTATTGCCATAAAAAAGGGCAGCACCAAGAATCAATAATAGACAATTGATGATGAACGAAAAGGATAATTGTATATTGGAATCAATGGTGGCATATTTAATTGCATCTTTTAGACTAGTTCGATTCTTTCTGTCATATTTTCTGGTTTGAACGATAGAAGAGTGTAGATATAAATTATGTGGCATAACAGTTGCACCAACAATGCCCAGCGCAATAACCAATGCTGAATCATGGCCTTTGATTGAGGCAGTAAAAATATCTGTTCGAGGAATAAAACCATTTATAATGTCACTGAATTCTGGAGATGCCCTTAACACTTCATAAGTGAAGATAATAAATATTGTCGCAATTAAACAAAAAACGATAGCTTCTATTTTTCTAAAACCAAACCGCATTAGAATTAACAAAATAACCACATCAAATACCGTTAATAAAACCCCAATTAATAATGGAATATCAAATAATAGGTTTAAGGCAACAGCACTACCAATTACTTCGGCAATTTCTGTGGCAATAATAGCTAATTCAGTGGATATCCATAAACAAAAAGCCACTTTTCTACCAACCATCGATTTAGTTGCTTGAGCAAGATCCATGCCTGTAACGATGCCTATTTTTACACACATCGCTTGTAACAACATGGCTATCAGGCTAGAAATTAATATTACTGATAGTAGTAAATAACTATAAAGAGCCCCACCTTGAATTGAGGTTATCCAATTCCCAGGATCCATATAACCAACAGCAACTAAAGCCCCTGGTCCAGAAAAAGCCCACAGTTTGCGAAAAAAACCAGCATTAGGGTTGGGAATATGAACCGTATTATTAATCTCTTCAAGACTTACTGTAGATATTTTTAACATAATTAAAACCTCTAAATGGATATATCGGCATTATACATGATAATGAGAATCATTATCAATTAATAACAACTCATTTATGGTTATTTTTAAAAATTATGATGATAATGTGTATTATTTATATTTAAGCGTGTATATTATTTATTCAAGATTAGTTTATATAGGTATGGCTATGCCTATTATGACTGATTAAAGATACAGAAGTCCATCCCAAATCATTATCAAAAAACTAAATAATATCGTTTTAAGTAACCGATTATTTTATAAAACAATCAGCAGTGTTAAGTGGCAGTAAACTGATCTAAATTATTGTCTATTCTCGTTTGAAAATCTATTTAATATAGTAAGGAATAAGTCACATGTTTGGAAATAAAACAAATCGTCAAATTATCATCTGGACAACAATTATTGGTGGTTTTATAAGTTCATTAGTAAAGTGGGGATCTGAAGTTAATATGCCCCCTCGAGTTCCTGGTGAAATTTCGCCACCAGCGGCACATATTGATGCTTGGCTTGGTTGGTTAGGCATCAATTCTCACTCGCTTGATTATATTTATCAAGGAACCAATGTTTTGGGTGCAGTCACTCTTTATCACTGGTTATTCAGTTTCGCTTTTGCTTTTGTTTATGTATTTATTGCTTATTTTTGGAATAAAATCCGACTTTGGTATGGGGCGTTTTATGGTCTAATTATTACCGTTGTCATGCACGGATTTTTAATTCCTTTATTAGGTTTCCGCCATCCTGCTTACGCACCAGAAGGAACAATTGGTTGGTTGTGGAATTTAAATGGCTATGAATTATGGAGTGAAATTCTAGGCCATATTTATTGGGGTGTTTCTATCGAGATCTGTATGATTGCAGTTCTAGCGCACTTTTCCAGACCAATCCGAGGCGAATGGCAAAAATAAATATTGTTTGCTCCCCTTCTATCCCAATCAAGATAGGAGGGTTTTGAATCTTAACTATATAAATTAATTATTAATCATATTTGTAAAATATTTAGATTAATCTTCACAGTTAACAAAGAAAAAAACGATAATAAAAAAGTTCAAAATCGACTGAGCAGTCACAACACCAAGATGGTCATTACCTAATGATGGACAGATCAATGTAAGTTCAAGAAAGTAAATTAAATAAAGAATAATACACATAGTAACTATTATTGATCATGTTCTAAAATTTATTATTATCTTATATGCCGTTATTAAATAAATATATCTAATTTTAATTTAGATAAAAAAGCTAGATTATTTTGTTATAGTTAAAAACTATATCAATCCATAAAAAACTATAATTATTCAATAACATTTTTTTTTGTTATCTTTTTATCTACTAAAGAACTGCGATGAAATGAAAGGAAAATAAAATGAATACTGCTGTTATTGGATATCCACGTGTTGGTAAGCTTCGTGAATTAAAATTTGCTACCGAAGCTTATTTTAAAGGAAACAAAACTCAAGCTGAACTATTAAGTGAAGCAAAAGCGCTACGTGCAGAACATTTAAATCAACAAGCTGCTCAAAAAATAGCATTTATATCATCAAATGACTTCTCATTTTATGATGCAGTTCTCGACACAGCATGTTTACTAAATGTTGTACCAAAACGTTATCAAGATTTAGGTTTACCTGAACTCGATCGTTATTTTGCTATGGCTCGTGGTTATCAAGGCGATAAAGGTGATGTTCGCGCATTAGCTATGAAAAAATGGTTCAATACCAATTATCACTATCTTGTGCCTGAAATCGAAGATTCACTAGAAATAAAAATTGCCAGTAGCAAACCATTTGATGAATACCAAGAAGCAAAAGAACTCGGCATTCAAACTAAACCTGTTGTCATTGGTGCTTTAACCTTTTTCAAATTAGCTCAATACTTAGGTAGTAAGCAATTAGTTGATTTTAAAGCTGATATTATTAAAGCTTATCAAGAAATCATTCAAAAATTCACTGATCTTGGCGCTGATTGGATTCAAATTGACGAACCAATTTTAGTGACTGATCTTACTCAACAAGATATCGAGTTATTTAACGAAATTTATCAAGCTATTTTATCTGTTAAAGGTAAAACGAAAGTCGTATTACAAACTTATTTTGGTGATGTACGTGACTGTTATAAAGAACTTGTTGCATTACCTTTTGATGGTGTTGGTCTTGATTTTGTTGAAGGTAAACAAACTTTAGCCTTACTTGAAAATAATGGCTTCCCTGCTGAAAAAGTATTATTTGCAGGTGTCGTTAATGGTAAAAATATTTGGAAAAATGATTACAAAAAAACTTTAACTTTATTAGCTAAAATTAAACAAAAAGCTGCAAACGTTGTGGTGAATACTTCATGCTCATTATTGCATGTACCTTATACATTACAAAATGAGACTAAATTAACTATTCAACAACGTGCTTATTTTGCTTTCGCTCAGGAAAAACTACAAGAGCTTGCTGAATTAGGCCAATTACTTAATGAAGCAAATCCAGATAATAATGCCACTTATAAAGCGAACCAAACACTCTTTACCCGTGAGCGTGAAGGAGCTAACCAAGTAGTTCGTCAAAAAGTAGCAGCATTAAAAGAGTCTGATTTTACTCGTTTACCTGAGTTTTCAGTGCGTGAAGCTGAGCAGAAAAAAGCCTTTAATCTGCCATTATTACCGACTACAACAATTGGTTCATTCCCACAAACCCCAGATGTTCGTTTAAATCGAGCTAAATTTAAAAAGGGTGAAATTTGTTTAAATGAATATACCGAATTTAATAAACAAAAAATTGCTGAATGTATCAAACTGCAAGAAGAGATCGGTATTGATGTATTAGTTCACGGTGAATTTGAACGTAATGACATGGTGGAATACTTCGGTGAAAGCTTAAACGGATTCGTATTTACTGAAAAAGCGTGGGTACAATCTTATGGTACACGTTGCGTTAAGCCACCAATTGTTTGGGGTGATATTTCACGTTCAAAACCAATTACTGTTGAATATTCAAAATATGCACAAAGTTTAACTGATAAACCAGTTAAAGGCATGTTAACCGGCCCTGTGACTATCTTAAACTGGTCATTCCCTCGTGAAGATATCTCACAAAAAGAATCGGTATTCCAAATTGGTTTAGCGATCAGTGATGAAGTATTAGATCTTGAAGCGGCTGGTATCAAAGTCATTCAAATTGATGAAGCAGCATTAAAAGAAAAATTACCATTACGTAAAGCTGATTGGAATAGTGAATATCTAGATTGGGCAATTCCAGCGTTTAGATTGGTTCACAGCAAAGTACAAGCTGATACACAAATTCATACTCATATGTGTTATAGCGAATTTGCTGACATCATTAAAGATATCGATGCGATGGATGCTGATGTTATTTCATTTGAAGCATCACGCTCAAATCTACAATTAATTGATGTGCTTAAAGCTAATAACTTTAAAACAGAAGTGGGACCTGGTGTGTATGACATCCACTCACCACGCGTACCACCAGTAGCTGAAATCAAAGCAACTATTGAAAAATTATTAGCCAAAATTGATAACCAAAAATTGTGGATTAATCCAGACTGTGGTTTAAAAACTCGCGGTGAAAAAGAAGTAGTTGAAAGCTTAGAACACCTAGTTCAAGCAACCTTAGAAGTGAGAAAGACACTTAATTAACACTGTTTTTTATAAAGTTAATTAGCTTTGTCTGTCTTAATTACCGCCGCCTTTATAGGCGGCGGTAATGTCAGTAGAGTAAAAAAAGATAGCAAGAATGGATGGTACCAATGAAAACAAATTTATTATTTAACCAAAAAACAGTATTTTCCTTTGAGGTTTTTCCACCTAAAAAAACGTCACCATTAGAGACAATTTATAGCACATTACGCGAATTAGGTTATTTTAAACCTGACTTTATTAGTGTCACTTATGGTGCTGGTGGTAGCTTAAATGGCCAAACTACAATTGATATTGCACATTCGGTTAAACATACTTATGGTATTGAAAGTGTCGCCCATTTACCAGGGATCAACTTCGACAAAGCCGAAATGCTAAAAATTCTTCACGACCTCAAATGTGCCGGAATTGATAATGTATTAGCATTACGTGGTGATATCAGTCCCAATGTACCACCAAAAGATGATTTTCGTTTTGCTAGCGAATTAGTTACCTTTATTAAAGAAAATGGTGATTTTAATGTTATTGGCGCATGCTATCCAGAAGGGCATCTTGAAGCAACGACGCTTAAACAAGATTTAATTCATCTAAAAGAAAAAGTAAATGCCGGTACCGATCAGCTAATTTCACAACTATTTTTTGATAATGATTATTTTTATGCTTTTTTAGATAAAGCACATGACATGGATATTAATGTACCAATTGAAGCAGGTATTATGCCCGTTACCAATAAAAATCAGATTGAACGCATGGTTTCAATGTGTGGCGTAAATTTACCTAAAAAGTTCAAACAGATGATGGAAAAATATGAACATCACCCTGATGCATTTCGTGATGCTGGTATTGCTTATGCTATCGATCAGATTGTTGATTTAGTCTCACAAAATGTTGATGGCATCCATTTATACACAATGAACAATAGTTACATTGCTAGACGTATTAGCGAAGCAGTATCAACATTACTTGCTGTGCCAAAATCTGCATAATGATTAGTAATAAATAAAAGTGGGGAAAGATTTGGAGAAATTGGTTGCGGGGGCTGGATTTGAACCAACGACCTTCGGGTTATGAGCCCGACGAGCTACCAAGCTGCTCCACCCCGCGTCAAAGAGGTGGCTATATTATATCAATAAAATAATAAAGCAATACCTTACTAGTCTAACTGTCCTTTTTTTACACATTCCTTAACAAATAAAGACAATTTATATACCAAACGGTATACACTCCTCAATATTTTTTACAACTAAACTTATTCTAGTTGATTATCCATTATGCTAATATTTAACCAATTAGCAAAATCATTAATTGGAAAAAGGAAAAAATATGTCAACTCAATATCATGGATCTTGTTTATGCGGTAAAGTTAAATTATCTGTGCCGTTTGCTAATACGGATTTTAGTGCATGCCATTGCCAAACTTGTCGTAAATGGAGTGCTGGACCTTTAATGACTTTAGCGCACAGTGGTGATTTAACGATAGAAGGACAAGAGAACGTTACCCATTTTAATTCATCACAATGGGCGGAAAGAGCATTTTGTAAAGAGTGTGGCTCTCATCTTTATTATCATTTAAAAGGTACGCAAAATTATTATATTGCTGCTTGGATCTTTGACGATATTAAGGATTTAAAATTCACGGCTGAAGTCTTTATTGATAAAAAACCAACTTGCTATGCGTTTGCTAATCAGACTCACAAATTAACTGAAGCAGATATTTTAGCAATGGCTGAAGGAAAGGCTTAAAAAATAAATTATAATTTAATCTATTTATAAAAAAAGACGAGCTATAGCTCGTCTTTTTGTTTATTGATAAAGTGCCTGTAACGGTATCACACTATCAGCAGGATCGTAATCCAAAGCTGCTGTCGTAGCATAAGCTGCATTCATAGTCGTATCATAATGAACCTTATATTGGATAGCACTACGGCGTAGGATTTTAGATGCTTCAATAGCCGCACGACCTGAAGTTGTGTTAAGAATATAACTGTACTCGCCATTTTTAATATGATCATGAATATTTGGCCGACCTTCATTCTCTTTTTTAACGATTTGGCAGCTGATACCTGCTTGTTGTAACAGTTTGGCCGTACCCAAGGTTGCATCAATCGTAAAACCATGCGCAATTAAACATTTAGCTACTTCTAATAGTCTTGATTTATCTTGTTCACGAACTGAAAGTAATGCTTTACCCGATTTTTTCATGTTAGATAAACTACCAAGTTGTGCTTTAGCAAAAGCTTCGGCAAACGTTTTACCAATTCCCATGACTTCACCGGTTGAGCGCATTTCTGGACCTAAAATAGGATCGACACCGCTAAACTTATTAAATGGTAATACCACTTCTTTAACAGAGTAATAAGGAGGCAGCACTTCTTTAGTCACATTCTGTTGTGCCAGCGATTTTCCTGTCATCACCCGAGCTGCAATTTTGGCCAATGGTAACCCTGTAGCTTTCGAGACAAAAGGTACCGTTCGTGCAGCCCGAGGATTAATTTCAATCAGATAAACTTGATTATCTTTTACTGCAAACTGTCCATTCATTAAACCTTTTACGTTTAGCTCGAATGCTAACTGTTTAGCTTGTTTACGCAGTTCAGCTAGAATTTCAGGACTTAATGTATAGGTTGGTAGCGAACAAGCAGAATCACCAGAGTGAATACCCGCTTGTTCAATATGTTCCATAATGCCACCAATAATAATTTGTTCACCATCAGCAATGACATCAATATCCACCTCGATTGCATCATCTAAAAAGTGATCAAGTAGTACAGGCGCATTATTTGACTCACTCACCGCTGTTTTAAAATAACGGCGTAAATCTTGTTCATTGTAAACAATTTCCATTGCTCGTCCGCCTAATACGTAAGAAGGACGAACCACTAATGGATAACCAATTTGCTCAGCTTTAATCACTGCTTCATCGAGATCAGTGACAGTAGCATTTACGGGTTGTTTTAACTGCAACTTATCAACGATAGCTTGGAAACGTTTGCGATCTTCTGCTTTATCAATGGCATCAGGCGAAGTACCAATAATCGGTACGCCTGCTTGTTCAAGTGCTCGGGCAAGTTTAAGCGGCGTTTGACCTCCATACTGCACAATTACCCCATCAGGTTTTTCAACATGAGCAATTTCAAGTACATCCTCAAGAGTGACTGGCTCAAAATACAGACGATCCGAAGTATCGTAATCGGTTGAAACAGTTTCTGGATTACAATTTACCATAATGGTTTCAAAACCATCTTCACGTAAAGCCAATGCAGCATGCACACAGCAATAATCAAATTCAATGCCTTGACCAATTCGATTCGGCCCACCACCCAAAATCATAATCTTTTTACGATTAAATTGTGGTTGTGCTTCACACTCTTGCTCATATGTTGAGTAAAGATAGGCTGTATCGGTTGAAAATTCAGCAGCACAAGTATCTACTCGTTTATAAACTGAGTGAATATCATATTGCCAACGTCGATCTCGCACTATTTGTTCTTGGCAACCTAGGAGTTTGGCGATACGAAGATCGGAAAATCCTTTGCGCTTAAGCTGCCATAATGCCTCTTGATCAAGATCTTCAATCGTTTGCTGTTTTAAGCGATTTTCTATTTGGACTAACTCTTCAATTTGCACTAAGAACCAACGATCAATATGGGTTAATAAAAAGATTTCATCCAGCGTGAAACCAGCACGAAACGCATCAGCTAGATACCAAATACGCTCACTACCAGCTTCCTGTAATTCATAACGAATTTTAGTTAGATTCTTTTCATCACTATAATCATCGATTTTTTCGTCCAACCCACTGGCACCAACTTCTAGACCTCGAAGTGCTTTTTGCATCGATTCTTGGAATGTTCGGCCAATGGCCATCACTTCACCAACTGATTTCATTTGAGTAGTTAAGCGATCATTACAGCCAGCAAATTTTTCAAAATTAAACCGTGGGATCTTAGTAACGACATAATCAATAGTAGGTTCGAAAGAAGCAGGTGTTTTTCCACCAGTAATATCATTGCAGAGTTCATCAAGTGTATAACCAACCGCTAATTTAGCCGCGATCTTAGCAATAGGAAAACCCGTTGCTTTAGATGCTAATGCTGAAGAACGCGATACCCGAGGATTCATTTCAATCACAATTAATCGACCTGTTTTTGGATCAACCGAAAATTGAACATTTGAACCACCAGTTTCAACGCCTATCTCACGTAATACCGCAATTGAGGCATTACGCATAATTTGATACTCTTTATCTGTTAAGGTTTGTGCCGGTGCAACCGTGATTGAGTCGCCAGTATGGATCCCCATAGGATCGAAATTTTCAATCGAACAAACAATAATACAATTGTCATTTTTATCCCGCACGACCTCCATTTCATACTCTTTCCATCCAATCAATGATTCATCAATAAGTAATTCATTAGTCGGTGATAAATCAAGTCCTCGAGTACATATTTCCTCAAATTCTTCTTGATTGTAAGCTATACCGCCACCGGTTCCCCCCATTGTAAAAGAAGGACGAATAATACAAGGAAAGCCGACTTGTTCTAATACCGCATAAGCTTCTGTTAATGAGTGAGCAATACCAGAACGAGCTGTATCAAGACCAATTTTTTTCATCGCCTGATCAAAGCGTTTGCGATCTTCCGCTTTATCAATCGCATCGGCAGTAGCACCGATCATTTCAACATTAAACTCTTTTAATACTCCCTGTTTTTCAAGCTCTAATGCACAATTTAATGCCGTTTGCCCCCCCATTGTCGGTAAAATAGCATCAGGTCGCTCTTTCTCGATAATTTTGCGCACACATGTCCAGTGGATAGGCTCAATATAGGTAGCATCAGCCATTTCTGAATCGGTCATAATGGTTGCGGGATTCGAGTTAACTAAAATGACTCGATAGCCCTCTTCACGTAATGCTTTACATGCCTGAGCACCGGAATAATCAAATTCACAAGCTTGACCGATAACGATTGGCCCTGCGCCAATAATTAGAATACTTTTAATATCTGTTCGCTTAGCCATGTTATTGCTCCTGCTTATAAATTTTAATTAATTCAATAAAGTGATCGAAAAGTGGCGCAGCATCATGAGGCCCCGGACTTGCCTCTGGATGGCCCTGAAAACTAAATGCTGGTTTTTTATTGTGATGAATACCTTGTAATGAACCATCGAATAACGATTTATGTGTAGCTCGTAAATGATTAGGTAAGGTATTTTCATCGACAGCAAAGCCATGATTTTGCGCAGTAATCATTACCCTATTATTTTCCAGATCTTTAACTGGATGGTTACCACCATGGTGACCAAATTTCATTTTAATCGTTTTAGCACCACAGGCTAGCGCTAACAATTGGTGCCCCAAACAGATACCAAAAACAGGAATATCGGTAGTCAGAAACTGCTTAATCGCGTCAATGGCATAAGTACAAGGCGCCGGATCTCCTGGGCCATTTGATAAAAAGATACCATCCGGATTTAAGGCCAGTACTTCATCTGCTGGCGTTTTAGCGGAAACAACAGTTAACTTACATCCACGCGCAACTAACATCCGTAAAATATTTTGTTTAACACCAAAGTCATAAGCAACAACATGGTAAGGTAGTTCACTTTCTGCTTTTGGGATTGGATACTCTTGTTGAATTGTCCATATACTGCTGGTCCATGTATAACTTTTACTGCACGTCACATCTTGAGCCAGATCTAAACCACTTAAACCCTTATAATCTACTGCCTGCTGTTTGGCATTTTCTGCTTTATCAAGTAAGGTCTGTTTATCATTTGCGGTAATAATCACGCCATGTTGTGCCCCTTTTTCACGTAAAATACGTGTTAAACGACGTGTATCAATATCAGCAATCGCAATCACATTATGTTTTTTTAAATAACTTGAAAGATCCATTTCGCTGCGATAATTACTTACGATTAATGGTAAATCTCGAATAATCAATCCTTTTGCATAAACTTGCGTTGATTCGGCATCAGCACTATTGGTACCAACATTACCAATATGCGGATACGTTAATGTCACTATTTGTTCACAATATGAAGGATCAGTAAGAATTTCTTGATACCCTGTCATAGAAGTATTAAATACAACTTCACCAACAGTTTGGCCTTCAGCACCAATTGATTTACCAATAAATTGTGAACCATCTTGTAAAATAAGGAGGGCATAAGTTTGCATGATTAAACGACCTTTTGATTAAATAATCAATAATTATGAATAAAAATTCAATTAATTGTTTTCTAAAGAGACAATATTTGGCCATTTTATTACAATTTTTTAAACAAAAAAAGCGATATTATAAAAAAAAATTAAACAATAAAGTCTAATTTTTTAGACTATTCCATAATTTAACACCAATATCACATAAATATGAAATGTTTAACTTGAAATTGCATAATTATTCAAATAAAATCTTAATAATTTTTTACGGCTATTAGGAGCTCTGTATGCACGGTTTTTATCAACGTCATTTTTTACGTTTACTTGACTTTACTCCAGCAGAAATCAATCAATTGATTAATCTAGCTATTGAATTAAAAAAAGCCAAAAAACAAGGTACCGAAAAACAACATTTAGTCGGTAAAAATATTGCGCTTATTTTTGAAAAAGACTCAACTCGCACTCGCTGTGCATTTGAAGTTGGTGCATTTGATCAAGGTGCACAAGTTACCTATTTAGGGCCAAGTGGCAGCCAAATCGGACACAAAGAATCAATTGCGGACACGGCTCGAGTATTAGGCAGAATGTATGATGGCATTGAATACCGTGGCTATGGGCAAGAAATTGTTGAAACCTTAGCTAAATATTCTGGTGTCCCGGTTTGGAATGGTTTAACCACTGAAGCACATCCAACTCAAATTTTAGCTGATTTTATGACCATGCAAGAACATATTGGTGAGCGAGCATTAAGCAGTGTTAAATTTGCTTATTTAGGTGATGCCCGTAATAACATGGGTAACTCATTAATGGAAGGTGCTGCACTTATGGGCATGGAAATTCGTTTGGTGGCCCCTAAAGCTTGTCAGCCAGAAGCAGAATTGGTACAAAAATGCCAAGAAATAGCTAAAACGACTGGCGCAAAAATCATTTTAACGGAAGACGTTGCTGATGGTGTTAAAGATGTGGATTTTCTATATACCGATGTTTGGGTATCGATGGGCGAACCAAAAGAAGTTTGGGACGAAAGAGTCAAATTATTAACGCCATATCAAGTAAATCAGGATGTCATCAATTTAACTGGTAATCCAGAAGTCAAATTTATGCACTGTTTACCAGCATTTCATGATATGAATACCACTGTTGGTAAACAAATGGCAGCTCAGTATGGTTTAAAAAATGGTTTAGAAGTCACAGATGAAGTCTTTGAATCTAAACATAGCATCGTTTTTGATGAAGCTGAAAACCGCTTGCATACGATTAAAGCAGTAATGGTTGCAACGTTAGCTAAAGACTAATAATATATTTGATTATCATCATTGCTTGCTTAGCTTAACTTGGCTAAGAAACTTTTTGCCGACCTAATGTCGGCATAATTTTATCAAAAGATTTTTATCATAATGACTAAAAAACAGCGCAATAAAGATTTTAGAAAGTACCTTAAGCTAACTAATCCCATTCACTTTTTGGCTGTTGGCTTAGGTAGTGGTTTATCGCCAATCATGCCGGGTACTATGGGATCATTAATGGCGATCCCATTATGGCTGTTATTCTATGGTTTAACGCCAACGTTATATTGGGTGTTTATTTTAGTAACCTTTATTTTTGGTTGTTTTGTTTGCCAAAAAACTTCAGATGATACTCATACTCATGATTCAGGCCATATTGTCTGGGATGAATTTGTCGGTATGTGGATAACTTTATTTTTTATTCCACAGATTTCGATTTTATGGGTAACGATTGCTTTTGTTGCATTTAGAATCTTTGATATGGCCAAACCTTGGCCAATCCGTTGGTTTGATAAACACGTACCAGGGGGATTTGGCATTATGGTTGATGATGTGATCGCGGCAATCTTTTCATCATTATCGGTTTATCTTTTAACCTTTATCATTTAAAGATAAATCTATCTTTAAATGATAATTTCAATATGAAAATAAGGGTTACTTAGCATAGCAACCCTTAAAACATTTTTTGTGACCATCCTAACTTACTCGATAAATTATTAAAATAATCATAGTCTTTAGTATGGATTAAATTAAATTCATAATTGGAGCGACGGATTATCACATCTTGGGTTGGCCTAACCGGTAAAATAATTTGGCTATCACAAGCTATATTAAGATCCAAAGCGGTAGTTGGAAATTTAAGATGAATAGGATCATCACTCTTAATCACTAAAGGTCTAACTGCCAAAGAGTGTGGAAACATTGGCGTAATAATTAACGCATCTAAATGTGGCGCCAGTATTGGCCCGCCAGCAGAAAGTGAATAAGCGGTCGAACCAGTCGGCGTGGCAATAATTAAACCATCAGCACGTTGTGAGAAAGCATTACGCTCATTGATATACACATCATAATCAATCATATGCGCAACAGTATTGGGGGTAACCACAATTTCGTTTACCGCAAAACCAGAATTAATCAATTGACCATCACTATAGATAGATACTTCTAGTAAAAATCGTGAATCTTCGTCATATTCACCTTTAATAACCGGTGTTAATTGTTCAATGACATGGTCGTGAGAAATATCGGTTAAAAAACCCAAATTACCTCGATTCACCCCAATTACTTTGATTTTATAGTGTGATAAGTGACGCGCGGAACGTAACATATTGCCGTCGCCCCCCACCACAATGGCTAAATCTGCTTGTTCACCAATAGTATCGAGAGATGCATAGACATTGCTAGGTAATTTAATATATTGAGCTAATCGATCTTCTACTAAAACTTCAATACCTAAGTTAACTAGCCAGTCATAAAGTACCTGATGAGTTTCTATCGCCTCTAACTTACGTGGAATCCCAACCAAACCAATACATTTAAATGGTCTACCCATAAAATATCCTTGTTCATTTTTGACTTAAGTATCATTATTTTTTAGTTATCAATTAAAAAACACGATATCATCTTATCGTTAAACTTGTAATAATAAAATTTGTCCCCATAATAACTGTTATTCACTAAGTTTTCGACTAAATTTGGAGTACCGTATGACAGAACAAGAGAACAATATGTCAGAAAATGAAACAAACATTGAAACCCCAGCTGAGCAAAGTACTGAAGAGCAAACCCCATCACAACCAAGTGTTGAAGATCAGTTAAAGGCCAAAGATGCTCGCATTAGCGAACTTGAACAAGCACTGCAACTTGCTAAGAAAAACGAGAGTGAAGCAATGATTCGTGCTCGTGCTGAAATCGATAATGTACGCAAACGTGTTGAACAAGATGTTGATAAAGCACGTAAATTTGCTCTTGAAAAATTCTCAAATGAACTTTTACCGGTGATTGATAATCTTGAACGGGCATTAGAATCTACCGATAAATATAATCCTGAACATAAAGCAACGGTAGAAGGATTAGAGTTAACACTTAAATCATTTTTAGATACGGTCAAAAAATTTGGTATTGAAGTTATCAATACAGCTGATTCACAGCTAAATCCTGATCTGCATCAAGCAATTAGTATGGTTGAATCACCAGAACATCAATCAGGACAAATTGTTAATACTATTCAAAAAGGCTATACACTTAATGGCCGATTAATTCGACCAGCAATGGTAATTGTAGCTAAATAAAGTTAGGCTATATAGTAAAAAACCGCCAAAATAGCTGGCGGTTTTTTTTATCGATTTTTCTGCTCCTCACGAGTCAGTTTTCTCATCTTTTGTTCAATACGTTGTCGCTTTAATGGCGAGAGATAATCAACAAACAGTTTACCTTTTAAATGATCCATTTCATGCTGTATACAGATGGCTAACAATTCATCAGCATCGATTTCGTAAGGATTACCATTACGATCTAACGCTTTAATCTTGATTTTTTCCGATCTAGGCACAAATCCACGGCAGTCAGGTATCGATAAGCATCCTTCTTCAATGCCTGTTTCACCCTCTTGACTAATCACTTCTGGATTAATAATCACATAAAGTTGGCTTTTATCTTCTGACACGTCAATGACAATAATTTGCTCATGCACATCAACTTGCGTTGCGGCAAGCCCAATGCCATGTTCAGCGTACATGGTTTCAACCATATTATCGATAATTTCTTGTAGCTCAGGTGTAAAATTAGAGACAGGCTTAGCGACTGTGCGAAGTCGTTCGTCTGGGAAACGTAATACCGGTAAAATAGCCATAAATTCTTCGATCTACTCCTCAATTTGGTGTTTTCTCAATTTCGTATACATTGTAAACATTTATTATGCCCATGAATAGCCTTAGTTGGCTATTGGTAAAATATATCTAATCAATTCTAGATATGGTTCAAGCTAACGATGTATATAAAAGGACTGTAATGAGTAAATATGAATTTTTATTGCGAATTTCAATGCTTGGCCATAAAAGAATAAGATATTTTGAAAAAATAGGTCTATATTTTAGTGCTGGTCTACCTAATAAAATAAATAATGTACCACTATTATTGGAAAAGATAGGCGTTTGTAAAACTCTTCAAAGTCGTTTTTTTGCCATTTCCTATCTTCATTTTGAACCCATCCTTGATTGGTTAGCTACTGCTAACCCAGCTAAACATTTGATTGCTTATTGTGACTCAGATTATCCAACATTACTTAAACAAATCAGTTCACCACCGTTATTGCTATTTGTTATGGGTAATAAACAACTATTACACTCTCCACAAATTGCAATGGTGGGTAGTCGTGAATTTAGTGAATATGGCGCACAGTGGGGGCGCTATTTTGCTAGCGAATTAGCCATTAATGGTTTAACTGTTACTAGTGGGCTCGCTCTCGGTTTAGATGCCATTTGTCATCGTGGTGCACTAGAAGTATCCGGCAATACCATTGCTGTATTAGGTAGCGGTTTAGCGGAAATTACACCACGCGCCAATCTAAGATTGGCAAATGATATTTTAGCTCAAAATGGAGCGCTCATTTCAGAATTCAGCCCATTTGAAAAAGCAAGAGCAGTATACTTTCCTCGTCGAAATCGAATTATTAGTGGATTGAGCTTAGGGACATTTGTGCTTGAAGCTTCTGAGCAAAGTGGTTCACTTATTACCGCACGTTATGCTCTTGAGCAGAATCGTGATGTTTTTGCTTTACCTGGTGATATTGATAATCCAAATAGCCATGGTAGCCATTATTTAATCCAACAAGGCGCTTATCTGGTTACTAAACCAACCGATATTTTAGAACATTATAGTGGCTTTTTATCATCACTTAATCGACAGAATAATCATGAAAACAAAGAGGGTAATACCGTTTTATATCCAGAAATTTTTGCTGTTATTCATCATCAGCCTATTGCTGTTGATACAATCGCTACGCTAGTTGATTTACCCATTCCTGAGTTAACCATTAAATTATTAGATATGGAAATAGCTGGCTTAATTATCACCGTCACTGGAGGCTATATTCGTAACCGCACGATATAAAGTTATCGAAAAAATTGAGGAACGGGTTTTTTCAACATAAAAAACCGCTGTAAAAATACTGCGGTTTATTTTAAAAATAATAACGAAGAAGAACCAAGTTATTTATCGTCTACTTCAAGTGCAATTTCAGATAAGATAATGCCAGTATTATCAGCATAAACAAAATCACCCGAGAAGAAAGTTACACCGCCAAAATTGACACGAATATCAACTTCGCCAACACCTTGATCTTCTGCACCAACAGGAATTGCAGCTAGTGCTTGAATACCAATTTCAGCATCAGCAAGATAATCTACTTGGCGCACTGCACCATAAACAATAATGCCTTCCCATTGGTTTTGTAGGGCAATATCAATCAATTCGGCATCTATCAATGCTCGACGCACCGAACCACCGCCATCAATAACCAATACTTTCCCTGCACCATTGGATTGTAACACTTCGTACAAAATGCCGTTATCTTCAAAACATTTAACGGTGACAACTTGGCCAGAAAATGAAGCCACACCACCAAAGTTACTAAATATCGGTTCGACAACGTTCACATCTTCTGGGTAGTAATCGCAAAGAATTGATGTATCAAATTCCATGGTCGAGTCTCCTTATACAGTAATATCTATTCGATTCTAGTATAACGCTAACATGAAGTAAAACGATATAAATTTGGAATAAACGTGAGCTAGCTCAAAATAATACCTAAACAATAAAGTAAATTAGTCAATAAAGCAAGTTTGACCATTTGTACTAATAGTGGCACAGCGTCTTTATTCGTATTAAATTTAAACACCATGTACATATGTTTAAGATACAACGGCAGTGTTAATAAAAAGATACCACTGCAATAAGTGTGTAACTGTTGATAAGCAAATAAACCAAAGAAACATAATGATACAATTAACAAAACTAACTGATAACAACAACCATAAGTTTTACCAATCAGCACAATCAAAGTCCGTTTATGATGTCGTTTATCACTTTCATAATCACGCAAATTATTAATATTCAGCACTCCCACTGCCAACAAACCACTAGCTATTGCAGGAAAAACGATTGATGCCGATAAAGTTTTAGTCTGTAAATAATAACTGCCCATCACACCAACTAAGCCAAAGAAGATTAACACCGATAGATCACCTAAGCCAATATAGCCATAAGGTTTTTTACCAACGGTATAAGTAATTGCTGCGATGATTGAAGATAAACCTAATAAGATAAAAATTAATAATTGATAAGCGTTATTACAGGCTAACCAAAGTAGAGTCAATCCAGAGCAAACACACAATATAATGGTGATCCAGATAGCTATTTTTAACTGATTAAGAGTGATTAGACCTAGCTGTAAACCACGTTGATGGCCGATTAAATTGTGTTTATCGCCACCTTTAACCGCATCACCATAATCGTTGGCTAAATTTGATAAAATTTGTAACAACGCTGCAGTAATCATTGCTAACAACATAATAATTAGATCAAAAGAATGTTGCCAATAGGCAAGCGCATTGCCCAACAAAATAGCAGAAAACGATAAAGCTAATGTTTTCGGACGTAAACTAATAATCCATGGATAACATTTATTGGCCATATAACTGTTTTTTTGCGAAAAAATCAATCATTCATCATATCAGTAATTGATAGTATATTCATCCATTAGCACTAACTAATAGATGGTTTATTATCAATTTTTTTATTATTGGAATGCATAAATTTCTTTATTTTTCTGATGTATCCTCTGATTTTACCCTCTCGCAATGCTGCAATAAAAAAGCCTAACGAACCATAAATTGCACCAAGAAATAGAATCATAAAGATATTAAATAAATTATCTGACAAACCTAATCCCATCTGATTTACTCCAGCAATCATATTGGTTGCCCAAGTTGATGGTAACATCCGTGATACCGTTTGTACCCATAACGGCATGGCATCAAGTGGCCATATGGTACCGGATAGATAAAATACCGGTGTTGTCAAAAAAGCTAAAGTTAAGTAAATCATCTCGGTTCGATGTAAACATTCAGTCAGTAATTTACTTAAGCCTAATACGCCTAATAATAGCGGAAATGTCATCACCAAAATAGCTGGAATGCTAGCTAATTGCCGATAACCAAGCACCCATGGCCATAATCCAAATAGGACTAAAGACAAAAATAGCCATATCGGAATAAGACCACACAAGCTACCAAATATGACAATTTTTGGTGGTTTTCCTTGTGGCAGTGAATGCAAAGTTAGATTAGTTCGTGTTGTTGCTATTAAAAAGGTATGTTGCAATAACATGACTAACAAGCCAGGAAACGTTATCGCTGCAAAACTGATACCAGCATTATAAAGCGGCATAGTTTGCCCTTTAATTGGTGATAATATGATATTAATTTGTGGATCAGAAAAACCACTATTCCGCATCACACGGGTATTATATTCGGTCAATATTTGTTGATATATTCCTCTAATATCCACCTGTATCAGACCATTTGCTAAACGGCTGGAGGCATCACCATAAGCAGGGATTGTTACATCTTCACCATTCAATAGTCGCTTTTCAAAATCCCGCGGAATGGTGAACACCGCAAATAACTTACGGCTGTTAATATCATCATAGGCTTGCAATGAATTTTCATAAGTAAGCACATCAATTTTGGAACTGGTATTTAAAGAACGAATCAGACTTCGACTGGTGGTAGTATGATCTTGATCAACAATCGCAACCGGCAAATTGGTGATGGTACCATTCACATAGACTAAACTCATTAACGAGACAGATACTAATAGCAACAGCCACATTGGTCGCATTAGCATATAAAAAAACATTTTTACTGCTGAAGATAGAAATAGCTTAAGCATGCCAATATAGCCTCTTACTGTGAATGTAAACGTTTGACTAAACGTTTTCTTACTAATACTGTAATAATTATTGGATAGATCATTAAAATAGCGCAGGTTTTCAATACCGATATATAGCTAGAATGCCGTAAAAATAGATCGAATAATTTATTAAGCGCATAGGTTAAAGGTTCAAGGGACGAAATAAATCTCGCTATCCATGGCATTGACAATTCTGGCACAACTACCCCCGAATAAGTTAATGCCAATCCAACTAACACCCCAATATAGGTATAAGCATCTAATACATTTTTGGTAAACGAATAAAGTAAAATACCGATACTTTGTGCTGCAATTACATAAAAAAACACCACTAGCATCATGGCGAATGGAGAACCTGATACCCTAGCATCAGAAAATAACACTAACATTGCTATTTCAAACATTAACAACATAGTATACCAAATGGTATAAGGTGCTAATTTACCCAAAACAAACGGATAATTAGGCCGAGTTCGCTTAGGCAAGCGAGATAAAATATAAATAGTTGTTGTTACAACAAATAATTGTAATAAATGTACAACTGCAGAAAACTGCTGAAAGTACATTGAGTTACCACTGGCATTAAATAGCCCATCATAATTGAAATTAACTTGTGCAAGTTTCGGTACCGGCAAACCAATACTTGTTGCCATTGTGGTACGATATTGAGTGTTTAATGAGGCTATTAAACCTGAATAATCCATTATAGAATAGAGGCCAGCACTATAGTATAAAGCATTATAATAGAGCATCGGCGTTGGTTGACGACCCGCTAACACATCAGCTTCAAAATTAGGTGGAATATACAAAATAGCGTAGATTTTTGCTTTTTCTAAATCGCGTTCTGCGCTCTCAAGCTGATTATCATAATTGAATAAATTTGCATGCGCACCCGCATTAAGATCGCGAACAATTTCACGAGATAAAGTACTTTTATCTTGATCGACATAGCCTACTGGCAGATCAAATAACACACCTCGGTAAAAGATACTACTGATGATCACAAAGATAATCAGCGGTAAAATCCACATTAACCAGTGGAAAGTAAAGCGCTTAAATATATCTGGGATTTCATCGTTAAATGCGTCTTTAAAGCGATGCCAGAAGTCTAAAATTAGTCGTCGATTTTCCATAATGTACTCATACCTGCACGTAAGCCTTCTACAGGTTTAGTTGGATAAAGTCTAATTTCAAACGTTTTTAAATCAAAATCACCCGTCGCTCGCGTTGCCCGTTTAGTCGCATAATCTCCCATTGGTGCAATAAAACGAATTTCAGCTTCAATTTCTTTATTACCAAGCGCAGGAACTTCCAGCTTAACATGATCACCTTTGTGAATATTAGGCATAATATTTTCACGCAGATTAAACACAAAATAAGCTTGTGGTAAGCGAATAACCGTTAATAGTGGACTATTAGGATTAAATAGCTCGCCAACTTCAGCAGGAATTGAACCTACTTCCCCATCTACTGGCGCTTTAACTTGCAAATCATCATATTGGATCTGTAGTTGTTTAAGCTGCTCTTCAGCTTCTTTTAATTTAGCATTATAGATTTCACGTTGTTCAACCCGATCGCCATTTTTGGCTTGATCTAAATTAGCTTGAGCTGACAACACTTGTTGATAAGCCGCATCGCGAGTTTTTAGCGCACTATCTAATATTGATTGCGAGACAAAGCCTTTGGCCGAAATCGCTTTGTTACGATTGTATTCTTTAGAAGCATTATCGTAAGCAACTTTAGCTTGTTCAAGTAATGCTTCATAATAACGAATACTCTCTTCACGAGTACCATTTTGAGAAAGTTGCACTTGTGCTTGCGCTTGCTCTCTAGCTGCTTCAGCGGCTTTAACTTGCGCTAACAATTCAGGACTATCGAGTGTAATTAAGATGTCATTTTGCTTAACATCATCACCTCGATTGACATGAATAGTCTGCACTCGCCCCTTTGCTTTTGAGGAAATGCTAACATTAGGTGCATCCACTTCACCTTGCAAAATTAGCTGGCTACTATGAGCACGAATTAAAATCGTCATTGAAATTAAAATAACAATCAATGCAACTACAATAAAAATTTTTTTATTCATATATTTTTTAGATTAATAAGTATCAGATAAGACCTAAACAACTAGGATAATTGTATGTAATAAAGAATTAGCATACTTCAATTACAAATATTATATCATGGGATATCGTGCTGAATTTAAACAATCAAAGCTATATTTTATGCTCAAATAACAATTAGAAGGAATTATTTACAACTATATTACAGATTATTCTATTTTAGCCTTAGATAAATTTCAATAATTGTAAACCATCATTTTAATAGATTTTATTTATAAATGTTATCAGTCAAAAGAAATAGATAAAAACCTACTTATTTAGTATGATATTTTTTAATTGAAATAATAAGGCTTAAAATATGCAAAAAATAATTATTATTGGCGGTGGTGCTGGCGGTTTAGAGCTTGCTACCGACCTAGGCGATAAATTAGGCAAAACGGATAAAGCTCAAATTACCTTAATTGATAAAAACAGTTATCATTTATGGAAACCACTATTACATGAAGTAGCAACTGGTGTACTTGATGAGCAAGTTGATAATATTTATTATGCATCGCAAGGACAACAGCATAATTTCGAATTTACTCAAGGTACCTTCACCAACCTTGATCGCAACCAAAAGCAAATTAGCATTATCAATCATAACGATGAAACTGTTCTTGTTGATTATGATATTTTAGTTATTGCTATTGGTAGCACCTCCAATGACTTTGGTACCCCTGGAGTGAAAGAACATTGTATCTTCTTAGATGACCAAAATGCTGCTATTCGCCTACGTGAAACCTTAATTAATAAATTTACTGGTTTTTGTTCGATCATTGATGACGATCAAACCACAAAAGAAGATAAAATTCATATTGCTATCGTTGGCGGTGGGGCGACTGGAGTCGAATTAGCTTCTGAACTACCTCATATGGTGGAAACATTTGGTGCTTGCGGTCGTAATAAAATGTGTTCCGATCTATTAGATGTTTCAGTCATTGAAGCAACCGATCGTATTTTACCGGCTTTACCAGAAAAAACCGCAGCTAGTATTACTAAAACACTTAAAAAACAAGGGATTCATGTATTAACCAATACTATGATTACTAAAGCGGAAAGCGATGGATTTTATCCGAAAGAAGGTGAAACCATTAAAGCCGATATGATGATTTGGACTGCTGGCGTTAAAGCTCCTGATTATTTAAAAGAGATCGCAGGTCTAGAATCAAGCCGATCAAATCAATTAGTGGTAAAACCAACATTACAAACATCTCGTGATGACAGTATTTTTGTTATTGGTGATTGCGCATACGCAATGCAAGACAATGGTCATGCTTCACCACCTACCGCTCAAGCAGCTCATCAAATGGCAAAAGTTTGCTATGAAAATATCGTTAGATTATTAAACAACCAATCATTAAAAACATTTAAATATACTGATAAAGGTACTGTGATTTCATTACATGATACCGCTGAAGGTGTAGTCAAATTAATTGGTAATAGTGAAATGGGAGTGAAAGGATTTTTCGCTTTAATGATCCACAAACTACTCTATCGTATGCATCAAGCAAGCTTACTTGGTATTTTTAAAACTATTCGTTTTGCCAGTGCCAGCAAATTTATGTATAAAACCAAATCAACTTCGATTTTTAGTAATCGTGATTAATTGCTAAAAAATATTTAACAGCTACTGAAAAATTTTGTTAAGTAGCTGTTTTCGCTTATACTATTATCTTAATTACAACTATTTAGATAATAGATGATGCGTTTTATTTTCATTTTTAGTTTACTTTTCGCTAGTTACACAGCTATAGCAAATTATCAGCCACACGATGGCGATATTATTTTCCAATCTTCTCAATCAAACCAAAGTAAAGCCATTGAGCAAGCAACAAATTCACCTTATAGTCATGTAGGAATAATTTTTATTAAAAATGGCAAACCTTATGTTTTTGAAGCCGCAAGTAAAGTTATTTATACCCCGTTAGATAAATGGATAAATCGTGGCAAAAATAAAACATATGTGATTAAACGATTAAAAAATCATCCATTATCTCAGCAAGAAATTACCAGTTTAAAACAAGTCGCCCATAAATTTGAAAATAAACCTTACGATATTTGGTTTGGTTGGGATGACAAATATATTTATTGTTCAGAATTAGTGTGGAAAATTTATAATCGAGCGCTTAAATTAAAAATTGGTCAATTACAAACAATTAAAGATTTTAATTTATCATCGCCGGCGGTTAAACAAAAACTAAAAGAACGTTATGGTAATAACATTCCATATCAAGAAACAGTGATATCACCGGTTGCGATATTTAATTCACCACTACTTAGCACAGTTGATAAGCGCGATTAAATTAGTAATAATCTTTTTATTGGTGCAAAGCTTTTACGATATAGATGATTCACGCCATGTTGTTCAATGGCGTTTAAATGATCTTTGGTTGGATAGCCTTTATGTTTGGCTAAACCATATTGAGGGTATAACTTATCAAGCTCAACCATTTCACGATCACGCGTCACTTTGGCTAAAATCGATGCAGCACTAATTTCAGCCACTAACAGATCGCCTTTAACCACTGCTTGGGTTCGAATACCAAAATTAGGGCAACGATTACCATCAACTAATACATAATTTGGTTTAATGTTTAAGCCTGACACCGCTCGTTGCATCGCCAGCATAGTAGCATGTAGGATATTGAGTTCATCAATCTCATCTACAGATGCCCTAGCCACACACCATGCTAATGCATTTTTTTTAATAACATCAAAGAGCGCTTCACGTTTTTTTTCTGACAATTTTTTCGAATCAGTTAATCCAACAATGGGGTTATTTGGATCTAAAATAACAGCAGCAGTAACAACATCACCACAAAGTGGACCACGACCGACTTCATCAACACCAGCAATTAACGTTGCATCTGGATAAGTAAATTTTAACAATTAGAGGGATCCTTTAATACATCTAACACCGCTTGCGCAGCTTGTTCATCAGCATTACAACGAATTTGTTTATGCAAAGCCAAAAATGTTGCTTTTAATTCGCTATTATCACTTTTTAACAAGGGAACAATATGGTTAGCAATATTTTCTGGCGTACAATCATGCTGTAGTAATTCCGGAACAATTTCCTTGCCAGCAAGAATATTCGGTAATGAAACATAAGGTGTTTTAATTAGTTTTTTCGCCAACCAAAAGGTGAAAGCCTTCATTTTATAGCCAACAACCATTGGGCATTTAGCCAGCATACACTCAAGTGCCACTGTTCCCGAAGCTAAAATTGCAGCATTACTGGCAATCATCGCTTCCCGAGCATGACCATCTAATAATTGCAGATTAAGTTTTGGTGCAATCTCTGCCTTTATTTGTTCAAATTCCGCTCTTCTTTTACCATTTACTAACGGAACTACAATATGCAGATCAGGAAATTTATCACGTAACAATTGCGCTGCTTTTAAAAAAGGTTCAGATAATAACGTTACTTCGGCATGACGACTACCGGGCAATAAGGCTAAGCATTGGCAATCAACAGGAATACCTAACTGTTGACGCATAGCTGTTTGATCGGGTTCGAGAGGAATATCATCGGCCATTTTATGACCAATAAATCGACAAGGTACATCAAATTTATCATAAAAGGCTTTTTCGAAAGGAAGAAAAGCTAAAATCAAATTAGTATTGCGTTTAATCTTAAATACCCGCTTTTGCTTCCACGCCCAAACAGAAGGACTGACATAATGGATCGTTTTAATACTAGCTTGTTTAAGCTTACCTTCTAAAGAGAGATTAAAATCCGGTGCATCAATACCAATAAAGACATCGGGTTTGAGATCAATCAAACGTTTAGTAATATCACGACGAATAGCTAAAATACGCCGTAGCCGACCTAATACCTCGACAATCCCCATCACTGATAGCTCTTCCATTTCATACCAAGCTTGGCAACCTTCAGCTTGCATTCGTGGACCAGCAATACCGACAAATTTAATATTAGGATGATGTTTTTTAAGAGTACGAATTAAACCAGCACCGAGAATATCGCCAGATGTTTCACCGGCGACCAGAGCAATTGTTAACTGCTTATCTGTCATTAACGGATAATGCCTCGGGTTGAACGATCAAAAAAGTCAATAAACAGCTGCACTTCTGGGTGCTGTTTAGCAAGCGTTGCAATTTCAACTTTAGCATCGTCAAGCGTTAACCCATTTCGATATAGAATTTTGTATGTGTTGCGGATGGCTTGTAGTGCTTCTTTACTAAAGCCTCGACGTTTCAAGCCTTCATAATTGACGCCATGTGGTGTTGCGTGATTTCCTTGAGCAATAACATAAGGAGGTACATCTTGAGCAACGCCAGAACAACCGCCAACCATAACGTGAGAACCGATTACACAAAATTGGTGTACTGCTGTCATACCGCCAATAATCACATGATTATCTAACTGAACATGACCACCAAGTGTGGCATTATTAGCTAAAATACAACGATCACCAATAATACAGTCATGCGCAACATGGGCATTAATCATCAATAAATTATCACTGCCTATACGGGTTAATTCACCGCCTTGAACGGTACCACGATGAATCGTCACACTTTCACGAATCATATTGCGATCACCTATTTCGGTGCGAGTTGGTTCACCACGATATTTCAGATCTTGGTTAACTTCACCAATTGAAGCAAATTGATAGATTTGATTATTTTGACCAATTTTGGTGTGTCCGTTAACCACTACATGTGATTTTAAAAAGGTACCATCACCTATTTCAACATTTTCACCAATATAACAAAAAGGCCCAATTTTGACATTATCACCAATCTTTGCCCCCTTTTCTACTACTGAACTTGGGTGTATTTCCGTTGCCATAGCAATTCCTTAATACGTTTGGGATATTTCAAAATCAAAATTATTTACGAGCACACATCATCTCTGCTTCGCAAACTAATTTGCCATCGACGGTTGCAACACCATGGAACAATGCAATGCCTCGACGCTCTTTAATATATTCAACATCAAGCATAATTTGATCACCTGGTACCACCGGTCGTTTAAAGCGAGCTTTATCAATTGAAGCAAAATAATAAAGTTGACCTGGTGACAATTCTTCAATACTTTTAAACGCTAAAATTCCAGTTGCTTGTGCCATCGCTTCTAAAATCAATACGCCAGGAAAAATAGGTTTATTCGGGAAGTGACCTTGGAAGAATGGTTCATTTACAGTTACATTTTTAATGGCTTTTAATGTTTTACCTTTCTCATAACTAATTACGCGATCAACCATCAAAAACGGATAACGGTGTGGAAGTAAACTGATAATTTCTTCAATATCAAGGGTATTAAGTTCGGTAGTCAAAATAGCTATCCTTATACATTATTTTCTATAAATTTTTTCTATTATAACTGAGGATACCACTTTCACTCAAGGAGTGATTTAAACTGCAGATTTTAAAATTTGTGCTGACTAAAAAATCAAATAAATGCAATAAATTATCTAAATGATATGTAAATACTATTTTATACTATATTAGATCATATATAATAAGTTTAATATTTAGCTAAAAAGATGTTTAACCTGGAGAGTAGAATGAAATCATTTATAAAAATGACATTAGTAAGTAGTGCTATCGTATTAGCATTAGCTGGCTGTGATGACAAAAAGACCACCGAAGAAAACAAAGCACCAGCAACAACCACTGCAACGGCAAATAGTGCTGAAAATACCAATGCGACAGAAAGCAAAACTGAAGCAGCTACTGCACAAAACTCAGCAGATAAAGCGACAATTTCAACTGATGCGCAAAAAGAAGCTTATGCATTAGGTTCTTCATTTGCTAACTATATGAAATCAAATTTAGAACAAAATGAAGTAACTGCTGATCAAGAATACCTAATCAGTGGCTTTAATGAAACCATGCGTGGTGCCTCACAACTTAACCAAGATGAAGTTAAAAATGTATTAGATGCATTTGGTAAACGAATTCAAGAAGAAAGCCAAGCTCGTTTTGAAAAACAAAAAACTGAAAATACTGCTGCTGGTGAAAAATACCGTGAGGATTTTGCTAAGCAAGAAGGTGTAATTAAAACTAAATCTGGTTTAATGTATAAAGTTCTTAATGAAGGAACTGGTCGTCATCCGACAGCAGAAGATACTGTTATTGTCCATTATGTTGGTACATTAACAGATGGTCGTACATTTGACAGTTCTTATGATCATAATGAACCAGCAACTTTCCCACTTAATGGGGTAATTAAAGGTTGGACAGAAGGTATCCAATTAGTTGGTGTCGGTGGTAAAATTAAACTAGTTGTGCCACCTGAATTAGCATATGGTGACCAAAGTTTCCCAGCTCAAGGTGATAAAGCGAGAATTACACCTTCATCAACTTTAGTTTTTGAAGTTGAGCTACTTGGTATTGATAACGATAAAGAAGATATTCCAGCATCAGCTCCTGCTGAAGCAGAACAAGCTAAATAAAATAACTAGCAGAAAACTAATTTGATGAAACCATTAAATTATACACTGGTTATTATGGGTCCCGCTTATGGGACCCAATCTGCTTATTGTGCCTATCAATTTGCTCAAACATTACTTTCAAATAGCAACCATTCGATTGCTAACATATTTTTCTATGCTGATGGCGTTTATAATGCTAACTGTTATAGTGATCCAGCCAATGATGAATTTGATTTAGTCAAAGCTTGGCAAAACTTAGCAAAACAATATTCGTTAAAACTAACTGTTTGTGTCGCTGCCGCGCAAAGACGTGGTATCGGTGTAAATAATCTTGCCGAACATTTTGAATTAACCGGCCTTGGCGAGTTGAGTGAAGCTGTAGCAAGTTCAGATCGAGTTCTACAATTTTAAATAATAGGCAAATAACATGAAAAAAGTAGCAATCATTATTAGCTCAGCACCACATGGCAGCGCCAAAGGTCGAGAAGCGTTAGATACTGCTTTAGCCCTTTCAACATTCAATCATATATCTGTCTTTTTTATCGGCGATGGTGTATTTCATCTATTAGCTAATCAACATCCAGAGTTGATATTGATGCGTGATTACATTGCTACTTTCAATATGTTGGAACTTTATGACATTGAAGATGTTTATGTCTGTAAAGCATCATTAGATGAACGAAACTTAAAGCAAACTCCTCTCAATATTGCAAACCAATTAATTGATGATAAACAGTTAACTCAACTATTAGCCAATCAAGACGCTGTTTTACGCTTCTAAAACCTGCTAAAAACCCCTCTCCTCAAAATTTTTATATAATCTTATCGATAATTTAGTGACCAGAAAATAGATTAATCACTTTTAAAACGATATAAAAATCCCCATGACTTTTATCATTACTGATTAAGCCACGGGGATAATTTTACTAAACCTTGCTAGATAAAATTTCGATTAAACGAGTTTTTTCATTTGATCTGCAATCTTTTCAGCTTGTTGACCAACCACGATTTGCACGCCTGTTTTACCTAATTTTATAACTGCCATTGCACCTAGCGCTTTAGCTGCTTGTTCATCAATTAGATCGGTATCATGAACATTCAAACGTAAACGAGTAATACATGAATCAATATTAGTTAAGTTATCTTTACCACCAATAACTACTAAATATTGTTCAGCAAGTTTAGATAAATCAACACCAGCTGGTGCATTTTCTTGTGCTAATGTTTCTTCAGTAACTACAGTTGCATTAGCAATATCATCTTCACGACCTGGCGTTTTAAGATTGAATTTCACAATTACAAAGCGGAATACGATATAGTAAACAAAGAAGAATACGATACCTTGTAGAATTAACATATACCAATGTACTGCTAATGGGTTACGAGATTGTAACAACATATCGATTAGACCTGCACTGAATGCAAATCCAGATATCCATTGCATTGTTGCAGCAATAAATAGTGAGATACCGGTTAAAACAGCATGTATTACATATAACACAGGCGCAACAAACATAAACGCAAACTCTAATGGTTCAGTAATACCAGTAAAGAAAGCCGCAAAAGACGCCGCTAACATGATTGAAGCTGTTTTATCTTTATTACCTTTTTTAGCAGTATGATAAATTGCCAATGCCGCACCAGGTAAACCAAACATCATAATAGGGAAGAAACCTGCTTGATAACGACCAGTTATACCTGCAATCGCTTTACCAGAATCAATAGAACCTTGTCCGCCTAAGAAGTTAGGAATATCATTAACACCAGCAACGTCAAACCAAAATACTGAGTTTAAAGCGTGGTGTAGACCAACAGGAATTAATAACCGGTTAAAGAAACCATAAATACCTGCACCTATTGAACCTAAATTTTTAATCCATTCACCAAAAGAAACTAATGCGCTAAATACCATAGGCCAAATAAAATATAGCACTACTGAAACAAGTAACATAACAATAGAAACAATGATAGGAACTAGACGTTTACCACTGAAAAAAGCTAAGGTTTTATGTAGTTCAACAGAACTAAAGCGGTTATATAGTTCAGCAGAAATAATTCCAACTAAAATACCGATAAATTGGTTATTTATCTTACTAAAAGCTGGTGATATTTGTGCATTCCAACCGTCCACACTGGTATCAACCCCTTCAAATAGAGCAATAGTATTTGGTGATAATAGTGTAGTAATGATTAAAAAGCCTACCAATCCAGATAATGCTGCTGCACCATCTTTATCTTTAGACATACCATACGCAACACCAATTGCGAAAAGGATTGGCATATTATCGATGATAGCACCACCGGATTTAATCAAAAATGCCGCAGCAATATTGTTGGTTCCCCAACCATTTGGATCAATCCAATAACCAATACCTAAAAGTATTGCAGCAGCAGGTAATACTGCCACGGGCACCATTAGCGAGCGCCCAATTCGTTGTAAATAAGCTAAAATTCCCATAGTTTTGCCTCATATTATCATTCGGGAGTTACTTAAAAATAATAAAATCTCACATCGTTAAGTAAAAGAAGTAAGTCAAATATATTTGACATTATATTATTTTACTTCGCAAATTAAATGTTTGCCTTTTGTGATTTATATCACGCTTTTTTTTTGCTTAATTAGTTTAATATAGTAAAATAACCACAACATATTTTACTTTAAAAAAAAAGATTTATTCAATTATATCAGAAGAGATTATATTTTATGAGACTTATTCCTTTAAAAAATGCGCAAGAAGTTGGCGCGTGGGTTGCTCAGCGCATCGTAAACAAAATTAATCAATTTAATCCAACTGCAGATCGTCCTTTTTTACTAGGTTTACCAACGGGAAGTTCACCATTAGTGATGTATCAACAACTAATTAAACAGTACCAAGCGGGTAAAGTAAGTTTTAAACATGTTGTGACATTTAATATGGACGAGTATGTCGGTATTCCAGAAGATCATCCACAAAGTTATCACACTTTTATGTATGAAAATTTCTTCAACCATATTGATATTGATAAAAACAACATCCATATATTAAATGGTAATGCAGCTGATATCGAAAAAGAATGTCAAGAATATGAAGAAAAAATCAAATCCTACGGCAAAATCAATATTTTCCTTGGTGGCGTAGGCCAAGATGGACATATTGCATTTAATGAGCCAGGTTCTTCACTTTGTTCACGAACTCGTATCAAAACTTTAACTGAAGATACAATTATTGCCAACTCACGCTTTTTTGATAATGATATCAAACAAGTGCCAAAACATGCATTAACCATTGGTGTTGCAACATTAATGGATGCCGAAGAGGTAATTTTATTAGTTTGTGGACACAACAAAAGTTTAGCATTACAAGCAGCGGTAGAAGGAAGTGTTAACCATTTATGGACTGTTTCCGCATTACAAATGCATCCAAAATCAATTATTGTTTGTGATGAGACAAGCACTGATGATCTAAAGGTAAAAACATTAAAATATTTTAAACAAATGGAAGCAGATAATCTTCAAGTAACCATTTTATAAAGGATAACTCAATGTACGCATTAACCAATTGTCGTATTTACACTGGTTATGAAATTCTTGATAATCACGCTGTTATTATTGACGGTGATAAAATTGCAAAAATTTGTAAACAAGAACAATTACCAGCTGATATCACCATTAAAGATTTACAAGGTGCAAATGTTGCACCAGGCTTGATTGATATTCAAGTCAATGGCTGTGGTGGTGTGCAATTTAATGAAACTCTTGATGCACTAAGTATTGAAACCTTAGAAGCTATGCAGGCAACTAACCTCGTGTATGGTTGTACTAGCTATTTACCAACCTTAATCACTTCAACTGATGAGTTTATGATCAAAGCAGTAAACGTGATGCGTGAATATTTAGCTAAGCACCCTAACCAAGCATTAGGTTTACATCTTGAAGGGCCTTATATTAATCCTGAGAAGAAAGGTATTCATAATATAAATTACATTCGTCAACCTTCACAGGAGATGATCGACTTTCTTTGTGCAAACGCCGATGTAATCAAAATCATTACCCTAGCTCCAGAAAAAGTTGATGCCAAACATATTAAACAACTATGTGATGCCGGAATTCATGTTTCAGTTGGACATTCTAACGGCCACTATGATGATTGCCGTCGTGGTTTCAATGCTGGTATCCGCCTAGGTACGCATCTATTTAATGCTATGCCTTATATTACTGGTCGCGAACCAGGTGTTGTTGGCGCAATTTATGATGAACCAGAAGTGTATGTCGGTATCATTGCTGATGGCCAGCATGTAAGTTGGGCGAACATTCGTAATAGCCACAAAATTAAACAAGATCATTTAATTTTGATTACTGATGCGATGTTATTAGCTGGCTCTAATTTAACTTCTGGTGTATTTGCTGATAAAACTATCTATTATAAAGATGGCCGTTGTGTTGATGAAAATGGCACATTAGGTGGATCAGCATTAACCATGATTGAAGCAGTAAAAAATGCAGTAGAGTATGTTGGTATTGCTTTAGATGAAGCATTAAGAATGGCAACACTTTACCCAGCCAAAGCGATTGGTGTTGATAAACAACTTGGTACAATTAGTGAAAGCAAAATTGCCAACTTAGTTATTTTTAATCGTGACTTTTCAAATGTGAAAACTATTGTTAATGGAGAGATGAGCCGTTAGAATGTCGGATAGTTAATGAAAATATTGAGATAAAATATGACCTTTAATTATCTACACCTAGTCGGCAATGCTGAACTAATCAAGCAATTAAATTATGCAATGATTTATCGTTTGATTGTTCAGCAAGCTCCCATTTCACGTATTCAACTCGCCGAAATTAGTCAATTAGCACCCGCTAGTATCACCAAAATAACTCGCCAACTCCTCAAAAAGAATATGATCAAAGAAGTTGATGCCCAACAATCAACGGGGGGACGACCTGCGGTTTCAATACAAGCAAAATTTGGTTACTATCAGACAATTGCCATACAATTGAGCCGTTCGCATGTCACGATTGAACTTTATGATTTAGGTGCCAATAGTCTAGCATTTGAAGTTTATCCACTTACTACTTTTACGGAACAGTTAGCACAAGAATATTTAATTGCACTCATTAAACAGTTCATCGAAAAAAATAATAAAAAAGTTAAACATCTTGTTGCGATCTCAGTGGTTTTACCCGGTTTAATTGATTCAGTGCGAGGGATCATTCGTTATACCCCACATATTCAAGTTAAGGCATGGCCTTTAGCGGATGTATTACGTGATCAATTTAATGTTTCGATTTTTATTGGTAATGATATTCAAAGTTTGGCATTAGCTGAGAGTTATTTTGGTTCAACTCAAGATGTCGATGATTCAATTTTAATTCGTGTACATCGTGGTGTTGGTTCAGGGGTTATCATTAATCAACAATTACTCACTAACCATAACCAAACCGCTTGTGAAGTTGGACACATCCAAATTGATGCATTAGGTGAACGTTGTCATTGTGGAAATTTTGGCTGTTTAGAAAATCGAGTAGTTCACAAGGCCATTGAAGCACGAGCAAAACAGATGATAGAACAAGGTTATCCAACTAAATTAAGTTTAGATAACATAAATATCAGCAATATTTGCAAATATGCCAATCAAGGAGATGAGTTAGCGCTTAAGTTAGTTAAAGATGCCGGTGAAAATCTGGGTAGAGCTGTCGCGATAATGGTGAATATTTTTAACCCACAACGGATTGTATTAGCTGGCGAATTAACAAAATCACCCGATGTATTATTAAATGCAGTAACTAGTGCGTTAAATGCTCAAAGTTTAGAAGAGTTAAGAAACAATCTAACTATCAATTGTTCAACACTTAATGACCGTTCAGCAATTGGTGCATTTGCCTTAGTACAACAAGCGTTATTTAACGGTTCACTGTTAATGACCTTGTTAGAAACAATCTAATAAATTGCTTTACAATAAAAATAAAAGCCCATAAACAGGGCTTTTTTTATTCATCATTAAGCTAAGATGCGTAGCATTCTTCGTAATGGTTCAGCAGCACCCCATAATAACTGATCGCCAACCGTAAAGGCTGATAGATACTCTTTACCCATATTCAATTTACGTAAACGTCCAACTGGTGTACTTAAGGTACCTGTAACCGCAGCTGGAGTAAGTTCTCGCATAGAAAGTTCACGATCATTTGGTACAACTTTAACCCAATCATTATGAGCAGCAAGTAGTTTTTCAATCTCAGGAATGCTGATATCTTTCTTCAATTTAATCGTGAATGATTGACTATGGCAACGTAATGCCCCAACTCGTACACAAAGTCCATCGACTGGAATAATCTGACTCGTTCCTAGAATTTTATTGGTTTCCGCTTGGCCTTTCCACTCTTCACGACTTTGGCCGTTATCAAGAGCTTTATCAATCCATGGGATTAAGCTACCCGCTAAAGGCACGCCAAAATTATCAGTCGGTAAACTACCATCACGCATTTTTTGCGTCACTTTGCGTTCAATATCTAAAATAGAAGAGTTAGGATCTTGTAGTTCTTTAGCAACTTCAGCGTTTAACATTCCCATTTGGGTCAGTAATTCACGCATATGACGTGCACCACCACCAGAAGCCGCTTGATAAGTTGAAACAGAAACCCAATCGATTAAGTTTTCAGCAAATAATCCACCAAGTGACATCAACATTAAACTTACTGTACAGTTACCACCAACAAAAGTTTTAATGCCTCTATCTAAGGCTGATTGAATGTTAGCTTTATTCACTGGATCAAGAACAATAATTGCATCATCTTCCATACGTAAAGTTGACGCAGCATCAATCCAGTAGCCTTGCCAACCGGTTGCACGCAATTTTGCATAAATTTCAGAGGTATAATCACCACCTTGGCAGGTGACAATAATATCTAATGCTTTTAAAGCATCAATATCATCGGCACTTTGTAATATTCCTGTTTTTCCGCCAAAAGAAGGAGCTGCTTGACCAGCTTGAGAAGTAGAAAAGAAAACAGGATTGATATAATCAAAATCATGCTCTTCAACCATACGTTGCATAAGAACAGAGCCCACCATTCCTCGCCAACCGACAAAACCAACATTTTTCATAGTTTATTTCCAAAAGTAGATGTTATATAAAGAAATATTCATTTACTATTAAAGCAAAAAATCACCATAAAACAAGTCAGATAAGAATTATTTTTCTAGTCAAGCAGATAATAACGTGGTGTTATATATAATTTTATAGGCAAAACTGAATATTATGCTAAAACTAGCACTTCATAAACTAGTCAGTCATATTCGTTTTCCACATAAAAAACACCACCATATTGACAAAATTATTAATAAAATGGCCATCTTCTTGGTTAGCTATAATAAAGACGTTTTCATTTTGAGAATGATTTATCTCACCGAGTCGAGCTGCAAATTTGGCACTCTGCCAAGGAGATACTCGCGAATCTTGTAATCCAACTGAAAGCATCACAGGTGGGTAGTTAATACCTTCACGTAGATTAAGATAAGCATCGATAGTTTGTAGATTTTTAAATTCCTGTTTATTGAAAGGCGAACCAAATTCCGCAAAATTGGCATTACCAATTGGAATTTGATCTAGGCGACTCATATTCAACATACCTGAAGTGATTGCAGCGGCGGCAAAAAGCTCTGGATGTCTTGCTAATGCTGAACCAATTACAATACCACCAGCACTTACACCACTAATAACTAACTTGGATGAATTGGTGTAACGATGATCGATAAGGTATTTTGCACATTTGATAAAATCATTGACGGAATTAATTTTATTTTTACCCTTTCCATCATAATGCCATTTAGGTCCTAACTCACCACCACCTCGAACATGAGCGATAGCAATGATACCTCCTTTTTCAAGCCAAATTAAACGAGTAGTATCATAATAGTAAGGATATTCACTTTGACCATAGGCTCCATAAGCAAATAGCCAAGTTGGATTACTTCCATCAAGTTTAACTCCTTTTCGATGGATAAGTGTAAGTGGAATAAGCTCACCATCATTGGATTTAACCCATTTTTGTTCTGATTCATAATCTGCAAATAGTGATGCATCAGTCTTTATTATTTTAGAATCTTCAATTAACTGACTATCAGGGTCATATTGCCATATTTTTGGTGGCATGTTCCAATTTTGTTGGGTAAATAAAATCTCTTTATTGTCTAAACTAGAAAAAATAGCCGTTACCTCATTCCCATCACTAATAGGAATCATTTTGATATTATGCAGATCGGAAAAAGGAATAGTAACAAATTTATACTTTCCAGAGTCATAATAAGCAAGGTAAATAGCATCTTTACTGACTGTAAACAGATCCAATTCGCCTTTTTTCCATTCAATTATTTTTTCTTCTGGAGAAGGGATATGATTAAGGTTTAGTCGAGAAATAGTATAACCTGAAAAGTTGTTATATTTAGCCAAATAAAGCCAATTATCTCGTACAAAAAAATCCTCTACATTTTGTTTTCTATCGATAATCTTTTTCCAATGTTTGTTTTCCAGATAAAGAGAGTTAGATTCTGTTAAATACAAATCTATGGCATCACCAGGTATTGAAGATTCCACTGAAGCAACTGCCCAATTAGCAGATAAAGATAAATTGATATTTTGGTCAGTATTAGCTTGATAATTCTCGATATTAGCTTTGCCAAAAATAGCCGAATCATTTTCAATATTGGAGCCTAAACGATAAAGATAGAGTTCTTCCGTTCCTAACCTTCGATTATTAGAATTAGCAAAATTATTACGATGATAGAAAAAAGATAAATTATCACTCGCCCATACTATATTTGAAGCAGTTATACCGGATAAGCTATCGGCTAGATGTGCTTTAGTTTTTACATTAATCACATTGATCGCTGAAATTTCAGAGCCATTTTCGGAAATAGCATAAGCAATATACTTACCATCATTTGATGGGTAGAAATTATATATATAACCAACTGATGGGTCGACTAATAACCTTTCTTTGCCGAATCGATCTTTAACAAACAAACGGTTATAAGGATGCTTATTTGTTCGTTTCAAGTAAAAAGTATTATCACCCTTTAGTCTAATATTATGAATTATTGGTTCAGTTCCATAATCTGTTAATTCACTGAATCGTTTTTCAATCGATGAGAACAAATCGAGTTTTTCAAGAATTTTCATTGAACGATTTGATTCAGATAATAACCAATTATTAGTTAGATCCTTTTCTGTTTCCATCCAACCATAACTGTCAACTGATGAATAAGAGTGGTTAGATACACAACTAATACAGTTCACTAATGATAAAAAGACGATCATGATAAAAAAAATTTTTTTTAACCAGAACATTATTGATCTCCTTTTATCATGCTCTATAAAAAATAAAACTAGAATAATTATCTAGTTCTATCATTTATATCTTAATGTATCAAACGATTATTATTCATTCGCTTTGGCTAACTCTTCGTCTAAAAGATAGATTATTATTGTAATTTAGATAATTGGTTTTTGATAAAACAAAGCCCGAATTATCGGGCTTATTGTAGTTTTGTGCGTTGTCAATTTTAGAAATCTTCATCACTTGGTTCATCTGCAGCCATTGCTGCAATATTATACCGCTCAATCCCTTGAGTTCCGGCTTGTATAATATCTGGTAACAATGTTACTAGATTTGCGTCAGAGCGTTGCATAAAGGTTTCTAACAACATAGGGACATTTACACCAGTGACTATTTCTATATTAGGAAAATCAGCCATCAATCTAACTAAAGTATTAAATGGTGTTCCACCTTTTAAATCAACAAAACATACAATTTCTGAGCCAAAATGCTGTAACTCTTCTAGCTTTTTTTGCAGTTGTTGTTGAAAATCATCTGTTGATTGCCCCATTGCAAACGAAACCGCTTCACACTGAGATTGTTTACCACAAATCATTTCAGTCGTTTCAATTAAGCTTTTCGCCGTTGAACCATGTGTACTGACTAATACAGAAATCATCGATTTAAGTTCCTATTTTAGTAATCTAAACAACGATAGTAACGACGGATTGACATTGGATGACGATTTAAATGTTCAACATAAGCATCGATACGATTATTAATAGCACGGAAAACAAATGGTGAAAGATTTCCACGATATTTTTCTGATATACCCGGTAATTCATAATCTTTGGTATCAATAATAGTATAATTACCACAAATTTGCGGTAAGAACTTAGCGACTCTTTCACTTAATGGGCGTTGAGTATCTTCACCGACATAAACGGTTACCGCAGTATCACGATCAATAACTTCTAATGTACCATGGAAAAATTCTGCTGACTCAATTGATTTTGAACGTAACCAATGTTGTTCTTCCCAATAACACATAGCATGAGAATAAGTTGCCCCCCATTGATTACCTGCGCCAACAAAATAGTGCATTGGATCATTATGATGTTTTTCAGCAACTTCTTGACCAAATTTATCGGCTTTTTTCGCAACGGCAACAATATTTTTAGCAAAATGTTGATCCATTTGTTGGTAGAACTCGTCATAATCAGGGAATTCTCCAGCTAAAAACATTAAACGATCAGCAGTCATAAAGAATTTTAATTGTTCATTCATTGGATAAACAACTACATGATCAGCCATATTTCCTAATGGAGTATCGGCTTTATCCATGAAAGCAAATACAGTTGAACCAACTTCTTTTTGGATTTTTTCAATAGCAGCAACCACTTCTTGTGTTGTGCCAGTTACAGATGAAATAATGATAAGCGTATCTTTAGTAATACGTTTGTTACCAGTTACTAAATATTCAGCAGCGTGTTGCACAAAAGTCTCAATCGCTGTTTTTTCTTTCATATGTACAACTGCTTGCATTGATGATGCATAAGTACCACCAATACCTAACCAACAAACGTTGCTATAACCACGCGCGTGGATTTTATCAATAAATTCATTAATTTGTGGTCTTAATGCTAATGCACCATTCATGCTGTCTAATTCTTTCTTTTCGTCATATTTTCTCATTTTTAAATCCTCTTAATTTTTGAGCTAGTTATTTCATCAAATTCTGGATAGGTTGATTTTTCAAGGTTATGACCTTTTAATCGTGAAACTTGGTAACTTAATAGATGAATTGGTATTGTCATAAATAATGATGCGTACAGTTCATCTATATCAATATTAAGACACAAATCGTCTTGTTTAACGTTGCTACTGTTATTGGCGTAAATCGTAGAAATATTTTTAACATGTTTAGTTAAAAATACTTTTAACAATTCAGCACGGTTAGATAACACGCCATGCGGCTCAAGAAAAACGATATTATCATTCTCATGTAAACCTAAATATGGGCCATGCATATACTCCTCGAGTTCTTTACCGAAAGCATTATTACGTATAGTTTCGGTGAATTTTGTTTCCCCTTCTCGAGCAATACCATAGGTTGCACCGTAGCCAATAAATATGACTCGTTGAGAATGATAAAATTTGTGTTGATATTGATTTACCCAAGCTTGGGATTGTTCGATAACTTTAGGTAGCAAACCTGCAACTTTTCTAAGTTGATCGAAATAACTGGCAAATTGTTGATCATCCATGCTGCCATTTTTTTGTGCAATGACTAAAGCAATTAATATCAAATCAAGTATCGTAACGCTATAACCAGCACTGACATAAGGCATTTCCTCAATAGGAATACCCATAGATAATACATTATTGCTAATTTTATATAATGGGCTATCAGGATTACTGGTAAGCGTATAGATAGTTTGATTATTCTTGATAAACTCTTCAACTAAATGAATCGTTGAATAGCTTTCTCCCCCTTGCGAAATAGCAAAATAGAGGGTATTAGGATCGCTGTAATGTAAATAATTAGCAGCGATTGAAGGATCTTCAATATAAACGGGAACCTTTAAGATTTTACTCATTAAAGGTCTCGCCCCATAAGCTGCGTTAGAACTTGAACCAGTAGCAAAGATAACAATTGCATTAAATTGTTTAACTTTACTTGAATCAATAGTATCAACAAACAATGTTTGATAATTGTCTAAAATACTTTGATAATATTCAGGTTCTAATGCTACATAATCAGCAATACTTTTCATTACATCGTCCCTTTTATTGACCTAGTAATCCACTCCAAGCACCAAAGATACCAATACCAGCAATCAGTAATAAGATCCAATGTGCTTTTAGTCCTTTTCTGTCTAATAAAAAGATAAATAAAGTAAATAATAACGGCAATATTTGCGGAACAATACCATCGAAAATATCCTGTAATGACGTTGCATCAGAGCCTGAGCCAATGGTTAGTGGCATATTTAATGTCACCATCGTCGCCACCATGGCCCCTACCACCGAGAGCCCCAAGATAGATGCTCCATAAGACAATTTATCCATCAAGCCAGTTTTTTGTACTTTTTCAATAAAAGATGCACCAATGTTATAACCAATAAATAGACCAAAATAACGAGCAATAATGGCTGGAATATTGAAAATTAATAAAAATAGTAGTGGCCCTAAGATATTACCTTGCATCGCCAGTGAAGTACCAATACCTGTTGCAATAACTCGTAATGTTCCCCAGAAGAATGAATCTCCCAAACCACTTAGTGGTCCCATTAATGCAATTTTGACGTCATTTATTGAACTTTCATCAAAATTTTCATTTACGGCATTTTGCTCTTCCATAGCAATAGAAATACCTAATGGGAAAGTAATTAACCATGGCGTAACATTATAAAACTCTAAATGTCGTTGATAAGCAGTAGTTAATTGTTCTGGTTTTTGGCTATAAATTTTTTCTAAAGCAGGACGAATCGCAAAAGAATAACCTAAATTCATTTGTCGTTCATAGTTCCATGACCACTCAGCAGTGAAAGAACGCCAAAATGTTCGCATTAAATCCTTTTTAGTAATTAAATTAGAATTCTTCATCTTCATAATTGATCTCCTGTCCTACTAAAGCATTGCCTGATTGATTATTAACTTCTTGATTGTCTGAGGTGGTAAGTTTTTTGCCGGTAAATGAAGAGTAACCGGTTAGAATTAACGCCATACAAGCGCCAAAAACTGCAACACCAGTGACAGGTACTTTCATATATACTGCTACAGCAAAACCAAGAATAAAGAATGTCGCATTGGTTTTTTTGATCATAATCTTCATTAACATAGCAAAACCAAATGCAGGTAATAAGCCTGTTGCAATTCCTAAACCGTTAATGACAAACTCAGGAATCACATCAAGTAAGCTTTTTATTGCTTCACTACCAAATAAGTAAGAAAAACCAACAACTAAACCAATTGGTAGGTTGATAGAAAAGAAACCGCCGAAAATATTCATGCGATCAACGCCTTTACCATTACCTTCACTAGCATACTTATCTGCTTTATGTACAAAGTAAGGTAAAATGAACAAGAAACATAAGTTTTTAACCACTAAAACCAAAGAAGCAATTGGAATCCCTAAAGTTAAGGCTACTGCCGTACTTTTACCGGCACCAATCGCAAACGCAGTTCCTAATACACTACCTGAAATAATTTCTGGAGGGATAGATGCCCCAATAGAAAAAGAACCAACAAACGCCAACTCTAATGTTGCACCGATGATAATTCCTTGTGTAACATCCCCCATTACTAGTCCAGCTAAGGTACAAGTAACTAAAGGTCTTGATAACATAGATGAACCTAAAAAGTATTCACCATTGGCTAACATAGCAATCAAGGCCAAAATAATTGCTGTAATAACAATACTCATTTTGTATTCCTTTTTGTCTATTTTTCAAATTTTTGCTTAGATTCACTTGGGATTTGTTGTATATACACTTCAACACCATCTTGTTGTAATCCAGCTAATAAGTCCGCTTCTAACTCTGTCAAATTAATTGTTTTAGAATAATTTTTGGTTCCTTCACGAGGTTTAGTTCCTCCTAAATTAAGACTAGTTATTTGTCCTTGAGTTCCTCGGATGAGTTTTTCTGCATCTTCTACCGATTCCACCACAATTAACATCTGATATTTATCTGTTACACCAGAATTAATAGCGCCAATACTGTCATCAATTGACTTCATGACTAGTTTGGCATTTTCAGGTTTAGCTAATCGGATCGCTGATTTACGAAATTCATCATTAGCAACAGCATCGTTGGCAACTAAAATAGTATTAGCTCCAACATTATCGAACCATGAAACAACAACCTGACCATGCAATAAGCGGTGATCGACACGTAACAATTTAATCATTGGTTTTCTTCCTCCTAGGTGAAATCCACCACATATTTGGTATTACTAGCGAATTTGTATTCAATAGCAATCGGTTCGCTATTTATATCAAAATAGTGATTAGACACTTTAAATAATGGTTCATCAATTTGGCAGCGTAATTGCTTAGCCAATTCGGCATTGGCAACAATTAGCTGTAAATCTTGTTCTAATTTATCGACTTTTTTCTTACCCGAATTAGTAATTTCAAGCGCTGATAGCACTTTTATTATTGAAACTTGAAAATCAGGGAAATAGTGAAGGGGTAAAAGAAAAATCTCTTTTACTACACTAGTTTTAGCAACTTCTAAAAAACTAATATAATAAATTAGTGCTGACGGTTTTATCTTTAATAACTGGCTATAGTAAGGGCCAGCTTTTCTTAAATAATTCTCTTTAAGAATTTTTTTATGATGTTGATAAGTGCCAGGTTTAATAATACCAGTCATCTCAAGAATATTTTGGGTAGACAGCATTGGTGCAACAAATAAACCAATCCCTTTTTTTCGTACAACCAGATTTTTTTCTACTAATAGGTCAATGGCTTTACGAACAGTAGTACGACTGACATCAAAATCTTTTTGTAATTGAACTTCTGGGGGAGCTCCGCACCCACACCATATTGACCCGAGTTGATCTGCCCCATTAAATGATCAGCAATTTTTTCAAACAATTTCATAATTGTTTTTCTCCATAATTGAAGATATTTTTCGCCGATAGATGATATTTAAATCGTTTTCCTGCTAGATATTGCTCGGTATGTTCAAATGGTTGAAAGTTAATATCAAAGCTATTACTCGATACTTTATAAATCGGTGTTCCTTCAATAACCCCTAAGTATTTGGCTTTATCTTCGGTTGCTGACTCATAAGTAATTTCTTCACGACCGTGACTTGGCTTGAATGGATAATGCTCTTTCAAAAATTGATAAAGAGAAACATTATTCAAATCGACTTGTTCTAAACCTTTAAATCTATTAGATGGTAAATATGTTACTTCGTAGGAAAGCGGAGTTTTGTTTAATATCCTTTGCCGAACAATTCTAATCAATTTTTCATTCGAACCAAAAAAAGATCTCAATTCAGCTGGCATATTAATAATTTGATTGGTGAGAACTTTAATATTAAGGTCAATATCGTCTTCTTTTTTAACTTCTTCACTGAAAGAAGACATTTTTAACATATTAATCTCAAAAATTTTATGCGGTTCCACATCAGTATCGTTTTGGAATACATAACCTTCCATAGCTAAATCATTTAAAGCGTTTCTTATTGTTGTACGACTTACACCAAAATGTTCTGCTAGTGCTCGTTCTGTCAATTTCTTACTGACAATAGTCGGATTAGCTTTAATCTGTTCTTCAACATAAGTTTTTGAAGCTATTTCACGATATTCCAAAAAACACACTCCATTGATGGACTTTTTTATAAAATAGATATACGTTAATATAACGTAAACATTGTTAAAAAATAAACAAAAAAATACATGTTGTCAATTTTAAGTACCAAATTTGTTGTATAGATCACAGTTTTTATAATTATTTATAATTAAATCAATACGATATATTTAAAAATGTATCTGTTTATTTGATTTACAATAAAGGAAGATTTGAAGAAAACTCAATGTAAAAACGCAATTTTATCAAGTCATAAGAAGAAACGAAGTATAAAGTGTTTGTAGAGTTAATTATAAAGAACATGGTAAAAATGCATAGTTACAGCTTAGATAATTTAGAAGGATAAAAATGTCTAGTCATTGCTAAAGCAACACTGTCTCGTGCTACTCGGCTCGAACCTCTTATCGGTTCGAATCAAATGCATCGTTGTAATAATAAAAAAGCCCACTCAAATGAGTAGGCTTTCTTATTAAATTGGTCGGCGAGAGAGGATTGACTCACATTTCATGCTCGCCCTACGGGTCGTTGCTAAAGCAACGCTGTCTCGTGCTACTCGGCTCGAACCTCTTATCGGTTCGAATCAAATGCATCGTTGTAATAATAAAAAAGCCCACTCAAATGAGTAGGCTTTCTTATTAAATTGGTCGGCGAGAGAGGATTCGAACCTCCGACCCACTGGTCCCAAACCAGTTGCGCTACCAAGCTGCGCTACTCGCCGTCAGAAATTGCTTCACATTCTAACTATAAAATGGGGTGGCTAATGGGACTCGAACCCACGACAACTGGAATCACAATCCAGGGCTCTACCAACTGAGCTATAGCCACCATAGAAGCAGGACGAAATATTACGCATAAAAAATAATATTGTCCAGCATATTTTTTAAAAATAATACCAATTGGTCATATTAAAAGCGTTAAAAGGTTATTCTTTTAGCATTTTTCAAAAAAATTAGGCTTTATGCGACATAATATCAATTATCTGAGTGTCAGTTGCTTTCATACTATTGCTAACAATCGCCCCTAAATTATTAATTGAAGTTTCAACACTATCACAAACAATACCTTCATTACCTGTAACACGAATTCGGTTTAGCGCCATTAATACAGCTTTAAATCCG
Organism: Gilliamella apis; assembly: GCF_030758615.1. Lineage (NCBI taxonomy): Bacteria > Pseudomonadati > Pseudomonadota > Gammaproteobacteria > Orbales > Orbaceae > Gilliamella > Gilliamella apis. The sequence goes on along the minus strand of NZ_CP132381.1, from coordinate 378,999 downwards.
GATGAAACCGAGGTTGAAACTTTCATTGCACAGCTATTTGACGCACCATCACAAATTATTCCAGACAAATCACCAATCATGTTACATATGGCCATATCAACTGCCTCATATTGGCCTTTACCCAGTAACCACGCCATACCGGCAGCCGATCCCATGGCTGCTGTTGAGGCTGCACAAAGAGCTGATAATGGCGGAAATTTACTATGAATATAAATGGCAATGGTATGCGATAAAATAAGCGCTCTCGCTAATTGTTCTGGCGTTGACTCTAAATAATCGGCAACAACAACGACTGGCATAGTTGCAGTAATACCTTGATTGCCTGAACCTGAATTACTCATAGCTGGTAACGTTGCACCACCCATGCGAGCATCTGATGCAGCAGTAGTACGAATAATCACTTTAGACAATAGATCATCAGCTAATAAGCCATTTTTAGTTTGTTCATGTAATGTCGCCGCAATACTTAAGCCATAATCTCGTCTTAAGCCTTCCTGAGATAAGGCATCATTTAATTCTGCTGAGTGTAAAATAAATTCGATATCAGCAAAATCAGCCTGCGAGGCAAATTCATATATCTGTTTTACCGACATCAATTTGATGATAGCCGCATCTTTCGAATCATCTTGCTTTTGGTTATCGGCTTTAAAAATTATTTCGTCATTTTTTTCAATCAAAATCACATTAGTATGTGAGCTTTCAATACAGACGCGGACATGATCATGATTAGTATAAATATTAGCTTCAGAATAAATAGCGGTATTATTATCGGCAATTTGCACATTAATTTTATGCTCATTGAGCATCGTTTTAGCTTGTTCGATCTGTTGCTCAGTAATATTTTTAAGGACTTCAAGGCCTGCCCCAGCATCACCACCAATGGCGCCGATGGCCGCTGCAATAGCTAATCCCACCATACCAGTGCCTGGAACCGTAACACCCATGCCATTTTTCATTAAATTGGGCGAGACATAAGCATCAATGTGGCTAATTTTATTTTTATCAATATATTGAGTTGCCGTAGCAGCAGCTAAAGCAAGTGAGATAGGTTCAGTGCAACCAAGTGCTGGCAAGACTTCATGTTTCACCAATTTGATTAATTGTTGCCACATTACTTGTTGTTCCATTTTTTATCTCCATATTACTAACCGTAATGTTAGCAAGTGAAACGTTTAGCCATGAAATTAAGTGATTATTTTATTCTATTTAACTTGAAAACTGAATGTTAAGCTCACATATTAAAGAGTAAGTGAACATAATTTATCAGTTCAATACTGATTTTATTAATACGTTAAACCACTATAAACAGATTTTTATTCAATCACTTTTTGTTTAAAACATACACGACAAAAATAGACTAAATCTGAAACATCTATACTTAACTGCATAGTAAATAAATTAATCAGGAATAGTTCAAAATATGTAATATTTTAGTAAAACCACCTGACTTTTTTTTTATTATTGCAATAATGTAACTATCAAAAATTAAATAATAATGGCGAGATATGATAAATATTTTATTAATTGATGATGATGTAGAATTATCACAAATGCTTAGCGAATATTTAACCAATGAAGGTTTTAATATTAAAAGTGTTTATTTAGGTAAGGATGGTATTGATGAAGCGCTATCAGGTAAATATCGTGCAGCAATTTTAGATGTGATGTTACCTGATATTAATGGCATTGATGTCCTAAAAAGCATTCGTCAACAATGTAATATGCCAGTTATTATGTTAACTGCCAAAGGTGATAATATTGATCGCGTATTAGGGTTAGAATTAGGTGCTGATGATTACATACCAAAACCATGTTACCCACGTGAATTATTGGCGAGATTGAGAGCGGTATTACGTCGGTTTGACGAACGTTCAGTCGAATTAGTTGATGAGAAAAAATATCATTTTAATGGCTTAACTTTAGATCTACCACAACGACTTTGTACTTGGAACGGTCAACCGATAGATCTCACCTCTACTGAATTTAACTTGTTAGTTTTACTCGTTAAACATAGTGAACGTGTGGTAACTAAAGAAGAATTGTCTGAAATAGGTCTGGGTCGTGCTCGAGAATTATATGATCGCAGCGTCGATGTTCATATCAGCAATATTCGCCAAAAACTACATCAAGTAGCACAAAATGATGTGACCATTGAAACAATAAGAGCGGTTGGCTATCGTATCCGTTAATCAAGCCATAGGTTTGCTATGAATCGTCGATTATTTTGGAAAATACTGGTTATATTTTGGATAATTTTTTATCTTACTTTCCAATTAACTTGGATTGCTTTCTCATATTATATAGAAAGTAGAAATCAACGATTCTTAAATCATATGCCGACTAAAGTGGATATGATTGCTCAATTATTGCATGTTGCCGGTGAAGATGAAACACTCAATTTTATTGCACATTTACCCGAACGTGAGCGAGTTTTATTGTCAATAAAATTGGTGTCTCCACAATATGATCAAGTCAATATCATCACAGATGAATTAGAACCTAGCTCTTATGTATATCAACGGATGGCAGTGGCACCGGATGGCACCCTCTATTCGGTATCATTTAAAGACGATAAAACCGATCACAGCAATAACAAAAATAAAACTTTATTTAATATGCCGACCCCTATTTTGTTAATGGGGATCTGTGTTGGTTTAGTATTCAGCCTATTTTTAGCATGGAACTTAACTAGACCAATGAAATTACTAAGACAAGGATTTTTCCGTGTATCGCAAGGTGATCTGTCGGTTCGGTTATTTAAAAAGTTAAAACCTCGTCGTGATGAACTGAGTGAATTAGGTAAAGATTTTGACATGATGGTTGAGCAACTCAACATCTTAATATCTGATCGTCAAGCGCTACTTCATGATGTTTCTCATGAACTCAGAACCCCTCTGGCCCGCTTACAATTGGCAATCGGTCTTGCCCAACAAAATAAACAAAATATCGATACAGCTTTAGCTAGAATTGAGTTAGAGTCGCAACGATTAGATCAATTAATTGGTGAGATTCTTAATTATTCACGTGCAGAAATGAATAATCGAACCGATGAATACTTTGACTTAAAAGAGTTAATTGGTGTAGTGGTTAATGATGCCAACTACGAAGCCAATCACCAATCTATTGAAGTAGAGTTTAACTTATCATCCATTAATCACTCTATTGTTAAAGGTAATTCTGAACAGATACGACGCGCGATTGAAAATATTATTCGTAATGCTATCCGCTTTTCTAATGCAGGCCAAACGGTTGAGGTATCATTAAAAGAAGCAGGAAAATATTTACAAATTGAAGTTAAAGATCGTGGTCCGGGTGTCGATGCCAGCAAATTATCGAGTATTTTTGAACCCTTTGTCCGGATTCAGTCAGCACAGTTAGGTAAAGGCTATGGACTAGGTCTAGCCATCGTCAGAAAGACCGTTATTATGCATAACGGCACTATTCAAGCTAATAATCGCGATGGTGGTGGTTTAGTGGTAACAATCAAACTACCTTATTGGCGAAAAAATTAATAACAATCCGGATTAACGGTTAATACATACTCTTTTACCAGACTTTCTAAGGTAATTTTATCGTAACCAGTAAAATTCAGATTTTGCATAATCATCTGTGGATTACTGTCAAGTATTGCTTTATATTCAGCAAGATATTGTTTGGCGATTGGTTTATATGACCAATGCCACTCTTCTGGCAAATAGCCCCCTTTTCGTCCCTCACTGAATGGTTGACAAAAACCATATTTTGGTAAGTTTTCACGAAGCCATTGATACAAAATAACTCCCTGTTTATCATTTTTAAAATATTCAGACGATACACTAGTAATATCAATATCTGTTCCCCAATGATGTCTTGATGTACCAGGCATTGAAGATAATTTTAAAATTTGTTCGGCAATTTTTTGTGGATTATTAAACTTAGGTAATAATGCATCCCACTTACGTTGCCAAATACCATTTTGATAGGTGTAATTACGCGTAGCACTCACTACAATAAAAGGAATATTGGAATAAGATTTTTTAAAATCATTATAAGCCTTAATCAACTGCTCAGTTGGTTCCTTCTGTAAATACATACCTTTTTTGTTTACGGGTAATATTGTTGAGTCGAGAGCAATATAATTACTATCTTTTTTTTCATCAAATTGCCCAGTAAGTTTATTTAATGGAATAGATTGTGCCATAGCAAACGTTGAACATAAGAGTAAAGTTAAAGTTGAGCTAAAATGAGTAACTGTTTTCAATGTTATTATTTTTTTCATCATTTAGATTCTAATTAATATTATATTAGCCAGACAGGGTGAAAACCAGTATAATCCTTTCCCTAAAAATTGAAATAGCCATAATGTGTAAAAACGAGGCCATATGTTAACATCAGCTACACACAAATCGTCTGATAATTGTTTGGACGTGACAAATACAACTAATCAAAACACCACCAATCCAACTAACGAAAAAATAAACTTACTTAACTTTACCAGACAACAGTTAAGAGAATTTTTTATTTCGTTAGGAGAAAAACCATTTAGAGCGGATCAAGTGATGAAATGGATCTATCATTTTGGGATAGATGATTTCGATCTTATGACCGACATTAACAAAAAATTACGTGAGCAATTAAAAAAATTAGCTGAAATTAAAGCACCTAAAATTGCCATCGAGCAACGTTCATCCGATGGCACTATAAAATGGGCTTTAGATGTAGGCAATAATCAAATGATTGAATCAGTTTATATTCCTGAACGTGATCGTGCGACCTTATGTGTTTCATCACAAGTGGGCTGTGCTTTGGAATGTAAATTCTGTTCAACAGCGCAACAAGGTTTTAACCGTAATTTAACCGTATCTGAAATTATTGGCCAAGTTTGGCGCGCATCAAATGCCATTGGCGTAACAGGTAAATTAGCCGATCGACCTATCACTAACGTTGTTATGATGGGAATGGGTGAACCTTTACTTAACTTATCCAATGTCGCACCAGCAATGGAAATTATGCTAGATGATTTTGGTTATGGTTTATCCAAAAGACGCGTGACGCTTTCTACTTCTGGTGTCGTACCCGCCTTAGATAAATTAGCTGGCATGATTGATGTAGCATTAGCTATTTCATTACATGCACCAAATGATGAAATTCGTAGCGAGATTATGCCAATTAACCAAAAATATAATATGGCAATGTTACGTGATTCAATTTTACGTTATCTTTCAACCTCGAATGCTAATCATGGTAAAGTGACCATCGAATATGTATTACTCAACCAGATCAATGATAGTGTTGAACATGCCCATGAGCTGGCTAAATTCCTGAAAAATGTACCAAGTAAAATCAATTTAATTCCATGGAATCCTTTCCCTGGTGCGCCTTATGCGCGTTGTTCAAACACCCGAATTGATCGGTTTATGAAAACATTAATGGGTTATGGATTTACGGTTATCGTTCGGAAGACTCGTGGCGATGATATTGATGCTGCTTGTGGTCAACTTGCTGGCGAAGTTGTAGATCGTACCAAACGAACGCTTTATAAAAAGCAAAATCTTGTTCAACAAACAGCCTAAAACAACCGAGGAGTTGTACATGAAAAACGTATTAATAGCATTAAGCAGTTTGGTCATGCTAATGCTAACAGGCTGTCAAATGAATGGTCGTGAGGATTTTGATCCAGAAACCGCTGCGTTAGCAAGAATGCGATTAGGCTTAGGTTATTTAGCCAAAGCCAATGAATCTGAAGATAACGTTAAAGCGGCACATTATAATCTAAAATTGGCCGCTCAATATTCACCCAATAATCCTCAAATCATGCTAGCAATGGCAATGTTTGATCAACATGTTGGTGAATATAATGAAGCAGAGATGATTTATAAACGAATCACATTAATGCAACCAGGTAATGGTTTATATCGTGTGCACTATGGTTCCTTTTTATGTGGTAGAGATCGTTACCAAGAAGCGAAACAACAATTTGCCAAAAGTCTAGAACTAGATCGGCACCGCTGGAAAGCAGATACCTATGAGCAATATGGTTATTGTGCTATCCAAAACGGCGATAAGAAAACGGCAGATCTAATGTTTAAACAACTTTTTGCATATGATGCCAGTCGTCGAAGTAATGTAGCAAAAACAGCCGAACTTTATAAAAATAAAGGCGACAACAAGATAGCTAACTATCTATTTTTAGTATCAAAAAAATAAATTATAAATACAAAATTAAAATTAACATCACTGGAAGCAAGAGTATATATCATGAGTTTTTTGGCTATTTTACTGCTAGCATTAGCCATGTCTACAGATGCCTTTGCGGTAGCGATTTGTCGTGGCGTATCACTAAAATCAACGCCGTTTTTAGGCGCATTAAAAGTGGGGATCTTATTTGGTTTTGTTGAAGCCATCACGCCATTACTAGGCTGGTTAATTGGCTATATTGCCCTACAATATATTGAAAGATGGGATCATTGGATTGTTTTTACCGTCATGCTATTGTTAGGTCTAAACATGATCTATCATAGTTTTAAAGAAGATAACGATGACAACTGTGATGCAAAACCACTTCCTTCATCGAAAAAATCATTTCTACTATTAGTTCTTACTGCGATTTCAACAAGTATTGATGCATTTGCTGTTGGTGTCGGATTAGCACTTGCCAGCGTTAATATTTATATTGCCGCCACCATGATTGGACTTGCAACCTGTATCATGGTTACATTGGGCTTATTGCTAGGTAAAAAAATTGGCTGTTTAATTGGTAAACAAGCATCATTTATCGGTGGCATCGTTCTTATTGTCATCGGTTCAATCACATTGTACCAACATCTCGCTATATAATTTTATTCTTTATTAAACAAATTTAAATATAAAAAAACCACTCACATATTGGAGTGGTTTTTTATTTTGACGGGCTAAATAGGGGAATTACATCATTCCGCCCATTCCTCCCATGCCGCCCATACCACCAGCAGCACCTAAGTCAGCTTTATCATCTTTAGGTAAATCAGTAACCATACATTCAGTTGTGATCATAAGACCTGCTACTGATGCAGCATATTGTAATGCACTACGTGTTACTTTAGTTGGATCTAAAATACCCATGGCAATCATATCACCATATTCTTCAGTTGAGGCATTGTAACCATAGTTACCTTTACCGCCTTTAACCGCATTGACCACAACAGAAGCTTCTTCACCGCAGTTAGTAACGATTTGACGTAATGGCGCTTCCATTGCACGAAGAGCAACTTTAATACCAACGTTTTGATCTTCGTTTGCACCTTTAAGGTCTAAAATTGCAGAAGCAGCACGAACTAACGCAACACCACCACCAGCAACAACACCTTCTTCAACTGCTGCACGAGTCGCATGTAATGCATCTTCAACACGTGCTTTTTTCTCTTTCATTTCAACTTCAGTTGCTGCACCAACTTTAATTACTGCAACACCGCCAGCTAATTTAGCCACACGCTCTTGAAGTTTTTCTTTATCGTAATCAGAAGTTGATTCTTCGATTTGTTTACGAATTTGTTCAACACGTGCATTAATTAATGATTCTTCACCAACACCGTCGATGATTGTTGTGTTATCTTTATTGATAACCACACGTTTAGCTTGACCTAAATCTTCAAGTGTTGCTTTTTCAAGCTCTAAACCAATTTCTTCAGAAATTACAGTACCAGCAGTTAAGATTGCGATATCTTGTAACATTGCTTTACGACGGTCACCAAAACCAGGTGCTTTAACCGCTGCAACTTTAACAATACCACGCATAGTATTCACAACTAATGTTGCTAATGCTTCGCCTTCAACATCTTCAGCAATGATTAATAAAGATTTACCTGCTTTAGCAACAGCTTCTAATACTGGTAATAATTCACGGATATTAGAGATTTTTTTATCCGCTAATAAAATATACGGGCTATCTAATTCAACAGTCGCAGTTTCTGGTTTGTTGATGAAATATGGAGATAAATAACCACGGTCAAACTGCATACCTTCAACAACATCAAGTTCATCTTGTAAACCAGTACCATCTTCAACAGTGATAACACCTTCTTTACCTACTTTTTCCATTGCTTGAGCAATTAAAGTACCAACTGTTTCATCAGAGTTTGCTGAAATAGTACCAACTTGTGCGATCGCTTTAGAATCAGCACATGGTGAAGATAATTTTTTAAGCTCTTCAACTGCTGCAACTACTGCTTTATCAATACCACGTTTTAAATCCATTGGATTCATACCAGCAGCAACTGCTTTTAAACCTTCGTTAACGATAGCTTGCGCAAGTACAGTTGCAGTAGTAGTACCATCACCTGCTGCATCGTTTGCTTTTGAAGCTACTTCTTTAACCATTTGCGCACCCATGTTTTCGAATTTATCTTCTAATTCGATTTCACGAGCAACTGATACACCATCTTTAGTGATAGTTGGCGCACCAAATGATTTATCTAATACAACATTACGTCCTTTTGGACCTAAAGTTACTTTAACTGCATCAGCTAATACATTAACGCCTTTAAGCATTTTAGCACGAGCGTCATTTCCAAATTTTACATCTTTAGCTGCCATCTTCGTATTTCTCCTAAATTCTGTATATAAGTTAAATTATCTGCCAGTTATTCTTGAACAATGGCTAAAATATCGCTTTCTGATAAGATAAGCACTTCTTCGTTATCAATTTTTTCTGTTTTAACGCCATATCCTTCATTGAAAATTACGATATCACCAACTTTAACATCTAATGGTTGAACTTGACCATTTTCTAAAATGCGACCATTACCAACAGCTAAAACTTCACCACGTGTTGATTTACCTGCTGCTGAGCCAGTTAACACAATACCGCCAGCTGATTTTGATTCTACTTCTTTGCGTTTAATGATCACACGATCATGCAATGGACGAATTTTCATTAGTTATCTCCTAGCACTAATTTTTACTTAAGTAATTATTAACAATAAATCATAAAATTATGATATGTATCATATAGTGCATAATAGATGGGGATTAATTTATATTCTTCAAGAGAATAAAATAAAAAAATTTTCTAATTGATTAATTATTCATCATCCTTCCGTTCAAATTCTCCTTCTATCACATCATTATTTACTTGTACATTGCGACTAGAAGAAAATGAATAAACTTTAGTAGGAAGTTTTTTAACAATAAAGCGCACAATATATTCCTGAACATATGGAATTAATAAAATCCCCCCTAAGATATCCGTTAGAAAACCTGGAATAAATAAGAAAAAACCAGCAAATAATAGCGAAACACTGTTAATAATTTCTTCTTTTGGGTTTTGTTGATTAGCAATCTTTTGTTGCATAAGGCTTAAATTTTTTAACCCTTGCTTTTTAATTAATGAAAAACCAATAATCGAGGTAGCAATAATTCCGATTAATGCAAGCAATACCCCCACTGAATTAGCAATTGCGATAAAAAAACTAATCTCACAATAAACATAAATAAAAAATATAATAAAACCAATAACTCGCATACAAAAATTCCTCTAAATATAGAGCGACATTATTTTCAATTAGTTATTAAAATGGTGACAATTAGCTAAATTTCAACCAAACAGTATATATTTTTAAAAATATCTTACAAAAAGGATTGACGAATAATCTCTAATCGTGTTTAATACAGCTCCATTGTTGCCCGGATAGCTCAGTCGGTAGAGCAGGGGATTGAAAATCCCCGTGTCCGTGGTTCGATTCCGCGTCCGGGCACCAATCACCAAATTTTAAGACCTGCTTATAGCAGGTTTTTTTATGTCTAAAGCCTTTTCAAATCAGCCTTTCAAGGGATTTTGTTTGTCAACCGGCATCAACTGAGATTACCCCATATCAAGTGCAAAATCGGATACAAACCCGGATATATTTGGTTCGATAATGGCGAGTATCCATAAAATGGCTTTAAAGCCTTTATTTGTAATGCTTAAGAGAAATTGCTTGAGCGCTACCATTTATGATTAATATTTTTTCACACCAACTCAAAATTTTGTGAGGTAGATCACAAAAAGAATGTGATATTTGTAATATTTTTCTACTTATTACCTTTATTTTGAGTATTGATGGATATTAAACAATTACAACAACAAATTACCGATATCACTATTTGGAAAAAAGGCGATCAACGAGCTCCACATAAACCTTTATTGCTACTTTATGTATTAGCACAATATAAGCAAGGTCATGATCGCTTGTTTGATTATGAAAAAGAAATTGAAAAACCTTTACACGATTTACTCGCTCGCTTTGGCCCTCAACGTAAACACTATTATCCCAATATGCCTTTTTGGCGTCTGAAAAATGATGGTTTTTGGCAACTGATTAATTTTGAAAACTGCACTAATCCAATTTTGCCAAGTAAAGAACCAACTAGCAAAACCCTTGCTTCTCACCAAGTACTCGGTGGCTTTGATGAACAAACGTATCGACTGATAAAAACAAATCCTACCATTATTGATCAATTAGCAGGACAAATTTTAAGCCAGCATTTTACTGAAAGTGTGCAAGAAAACTTAATTAACCGATTGGGTTTCAATCTAATGGAATCCAATAAATACCGAGATCCTAAATTCAGACAAATCGTATTACGAGCATACAACTATCAATGTGCCATCTGCGGTTACGATTTAAGGCATGACTCAGTATCAATCGGCCTTGAAGCTGCTCACGTAAAATGGAAACAACACGGCGGACCATGCATTGTAAATAATGGCTTAGCACTATGTTCATTACATCATTCCGCCTTCGATATGGGCGCTATCGGGCTTGATTGTAATCTAAAAATCAAAGTATCAAGCGGCGTAAATGGAAACCACATAGTTGAAAAACTATTTTGGGATTTCGACGGCAAAAACATCTTACTACCCAGAATGAAAAACGATTATTTACATGACAGATTTATTGAATGGCATGTTAGAGAAGTGTTTAGAACGTAAGTATTATAGAGTGGAAAAATATGAAAATAAGAATTCTTTCGGCATATTGTGTTCAACTTGGACATGAAGTGTCAATTGATCAAGCTCGGCTTGAATATTTATCTGAAGATCATCCATCAAGGTATCATTTCTATTGTTCAAGTCCTGATTGCTTTGCTAATAAGGTTAGAGTTATTGGGGTTAACTATCACTATAGTGCAGAAGAATCTAAAAAATATAAGATCCCGCATTTTCGCAAACAAGATGAACACTTACCTAATTGTGCTTGGGTTATTGATACTTTAAAAGAAAATCAACAAGGTCGACTACCTAATGAAACAGAGGAAGAAGCTAAATTAAGGCAAATTCGTCAAAAGTTATCTGACCTGATTGATGTTTTTGACCCAACGGAAGATTCTGATGATATAAAAAATGAAGATTCTTTCATTTCATCAACTCCTCGATTTCCCGAACAACAAAATACTATTTTGAACAATAATACAAAAAATGATTCCTCAAAATCAGGTTGTAGAAGAACTAACCAACTTAGTCGTTTAATTGAGACTTGGAGGGAAGCAAAGAATAAGTTACCCAAAAAAGAATTCGAACAATTAAAACTTAATGTTGTAGGAATAGGAAAATTAAAATTATGTAACTATTTTAAACGTTTTAATTATGCTTGGAATACTGAGCATTTTGGTGTTATGTATGGTGGTGTCAAACCTGATTTTAAGCGTTATGGACTAGGTTTTCGTATGACCTTTTACGATAAAATTAATGACTGTGATGTTATTTTGTATATCTCAAAAGAGAAAATGGAAAAATATCGTTATCGTCGTTACTTTGATATGGAACTTAGCAGAGATGATATTCGTTATATTACGGTCTATTTTATTCCTGACAAAATTGAATTATATGAGAATGGGAAAGGTTATAAGAGTTATCAGATTGAAATTAATCAGTTGAAGAATTTCTTTTTGATTGTTGAACCTAAAACATAATTAATTATAAAAAAAATATAAAAACCAATGATCTTTTAGGAATAAGGAATAAAATCCAGTTCAAAAATGAGTCTTGGAAAAAATATTCATATTGATAAACAATAACATTCCAAGTTGTAAACAAATACAAAATTAAACTATTTTTCTTGCTTAAACCAAGCCATTGTTAAATTAATTGGACATACAACTCAGAAATCTGAAGGATTTGATTTCGGTAAGTTAGAGGATGAGTATGTTACAAAATCACTTGAATTTTCGTCAAATAATTCATTTCTAACTAGTAGAAATGAAAGTTCTGAATTATGTTTGAAAAGGGTAAAATTTTATTGCTCATAATTCAGAATATGTTTTTTATATTATGCAGATTTAAACTGCTAAAATGATAGTATTAACTCATTTTTCGAGTAATCTTAATAACTCAGTAACAGATTTTCCTAACGCCAAACCAAGTAGTGGAGGGACAGCATTTCCTACTTGAGTATATTGGGGCACCTCAAATTTTCGCATCTGTCCACCAGTTGTAATTTTAGAGCGAAACACAAAGTTATCTGGAAATGATTGTATTCTTGCCATTTCTCTAACAGTCAAAACTCGCAATTCTTTTTCATCATAATGACAAGCATCATCTGGAATAGAAAGTGCGGCTGGAGCAGGACAATCTTTATTTAAAGCTTTTTGGGTTTGCTTTTTGGTTGGATGTAATTTTAAAAATTCTTCAAACTCAATTTTGTGTTCAAATACTTTCATCTGGTTATCGTCTTGTAGATATTCAAATTTTTTCAGTACATTCCAAATATCTTCAGGCAACCTATCTTCTTTACCTTTTAAAATATCAAATACAGCATTTGTAATATCACGCCTATCACATTGCTGTAATATCTGGTAAATACGAAATCGGCATTTTACGAGCTGACTATTATTACGTAAGTCATGATTATAAATTTCTTTTCTTGTTGCTAAAATATTTTTAAATTTATCATTTAAATTCCTAACAAAAAGGGAAGGATACGATGGATTATTTATTTTAAGATCATCAATAGCTGATTTCACATTAACTTCCTTTTGATTAACCAAGTGTTTTAAAAAAGAATTTTTAAATAAATTAAAATGTTCTTCAATTGATACATCAAAATATGGGAGAGAACCCCAAGCTACTTTTTTGACGTTTTTTTGAACTAAAGTATAAAAATTAAGAGAAGGTGCAAATAATGTTTCTTCTGCACTTCCTTTTTTAAAAAATGGTGTCAATTTTAGGAAAACATCATGACGTATAGCTAACATGATAAAGCGTGGTCGGTTTTGTGGTACACCTGCAAATCTTGCATTTACATGTAGGCAAAGTGGAATGTATTTTTGGGTAGCGAATACTTTAGCGACTTCAAACCAAGCGTGATATAGAGAACCATCTTTATCCTTAAATGCACGTAAAATACCTGTGACATTTTCAAGTAAAACAATTTTAGGTTGAATTTTGGCAACAAAGTTAGCAAATTCCCAAGGAAGGGTATTTTTGTCACTATCTTTCTCACGTAAACCAGCCATACTAAAGCTTTGGCATGGAGGACCACCAGAGATTAAATCAACCTCAGTATTATTAAATGCTGATTTTAATGCGAGTAAAAGCTCGTTATCTTGTTCAATCAAATGATTTAATTCAATGATATTACCAATGATAAGGGAGTTTTCTAATTGCTTTTTATTATTTGGGATGTCACTGAACCCTTTATGAAGAGAGGGATAATTAAAAGGATTCTCTCTCAAGCGTTCAGTTAAGGTATCAAATTGACTTGAAAGCCAGAAGGCTTTTTTAGGCTTTTTATTTTTTTTTGCTAGTTGTTCAAAGTTTTCATTAAAAAAGTTATAAGCAAATGTTTCTGCTGCCATTGGCGATAGCTCATTAGCCAGCGTGAGTTTAAACCCAGCTTTATCTAAGCCTAATGATAGACCTCCGCATCCGGCAAATAATTCAATATGATTAAACTTTTTTTGAGACTTCAATTGCAATACCTAGATAAAAATATATTAGGGGTGAATTCTAAACTAGAAAAGAACAAAAGTCCAGGGCTTAACAATATAGAATTTGACTTTTGCGAGTTATCTCGATATTCTTAAAAACAAGGCTTAGAGAGAAGCCGCCAGCCCACGCTCGTAAAGACTCATTCGTCCTCTCTGTAATAAAAATTTTTTCGTTTGCACTTTTAACTTATTTGTGGGCAGTAAGTTTAGTGCATGTATTTCTTTGAAAATTTTTATTACAGAGGGGAAAACATGCCTAAAGAACATCCTTATATTGCTCGCTTAAAAAAACAAGCCAAGATACTTAAAAAACAAAAAAATATTATTAGTGCAAGAGCATTAGATGAAATAGCAAAACAAGAAGGCCACTCCAATTGGACCGCTTTACTTAGAGAGTTCGATAAAACTCAAAAGATAAAAACGCCAACAGCTAAAGTTTCAACAACTTTTGTTGAAAGTGATGATATTGAGCTTGATGAAGACGATTATGAATTATTAGCTGAAGAGCGTAAAGATGAACTTTCATCAGAGATCAAACTTAATGTATTACAGAACAAAAAAACATTGGCTTTCCATTCTATTGATTATTCTATTTTTGAACCAACAAAAACAGGATTGAAAAAATCAATTCTTGATGCAACACAACCAGTGAGAACCCATTTTGAACTCGCAAAGTTTCATGACTACTCTAAACAGCAACAAGGAATAGATTATAAGAAAATATCTACAGCGTTCTTTTTATCTTCCTCGACTGTTCGTGAAACCAAAATGAGTTTATATCGACCAGTGACGAAAAAAGGTGACCCAAGAATGTGGTTTACTGCTTTAGGTACTTTTGCTGAGGCCGGTGATCAAATTGCTATCATTATTTTTAATCAAGTTCCTTACTTACTAAACCTAAGTAAAATTAATCTAGATAATGAATTACAAGAATTTAAAAGTAAAATTAATGGCTTTATTTGTGAATATACAAAACAGACAAATACCATTGCAGATGAATTATTAGCTAAGTTAAAGGAACTCGCGAAAAAGCCTATAAAAGCGATCGGACATGGTGATACTACTATAGGAATGTCAATTGAATGTGCGCTTGGCATCCCACCTAACTCAAGTAAACAACCTGATTATAAAGGTATTGAACTAAAATCCGGTAGAGGAAATAAAAATAAAACTCGTACTACACTTTTTGCTCAAGTGGCTAATTGGTCAAATAGTCATTGTAAAAGCAGTGCCGAAATCTTAGATAAATATGGCTACCAAAGGGAAAAAGATTTTAAACTATACTGCACATTAAGTACTCAGCAAAAAAATAGTCAAGGTTTAAAATTTGAAATACGAGATGATTTATTATGCGAAATACACGAATATATTTCTCCAAAAGGTTGTGAAATAAAAAAACAAGATGTAGCGATTTGGAATGGTTCAACATTACGTTCTAGATTACATGAAAAACATTCAGAAACATTCTGGATTGAAGCCGAGAGCACTTTTATAAATGGTGAAGAGTATTTTAATCTCAAATCAGTAATTCATACTAAAATGCCATTATTAAATCAATTAATGCCTTTAATTGAGAATGGAGTAATTACAATGGATCACCTAATTAAAAGAAATGCCAAAAATAATCGTGTTTCAGAAAAAGGACCATTGTTTAAAATAGATAAACGCAATTTAGAGTTACTATTTCCAAAACCTATAAAGTATGATTTAAATTAACTTTAGCAATATTATTGTTCTATTAATTAATAAAAACTATTGTTCAAATTATTATTTGACTTTAGTTTTTATACTATTATTTTTGTGTTAGTTTCTCTGTCTATACAAACTTGTATCAGTTATTCTCTCCATTATAGTTAATTATCGTTATCCACACTTTTTAGTAACAATAAAGTTTATTCTTGCATTTCAAAATAAATATATTAATAACTACTAAGTAAACTATTTAACTTATTACTTTAAATTTATAAATAACGCCATAAATAATGAAACATATATAATAAAAGCATATTTGGTTATTTTTAACGTAACTTGAGATTGATTAAGTATTTTTAATAATTTAATTAAATATGATTTTTTAATTATATTTAATTGTAAAAATAATCTTATATTTATACTTTTTAAAAATTATTTTAGAATTTGAAGGCTTGTACTAACAGATAATCTAAGGAATAATCTCTGTTCTAATTTTATTTGAAACCGATAATATAATGGATAATATTTTACCAAAGCTGGATAACACTCAAACCAAAGATCGAATAGCAAAGATATTGCGGCAGGAGATCATATCTGGTAGGTTCAAAAATGGTGAACAGCTCACTCAAGAACAGATAGCCCAATATCTTAATACATCTAGGATTCCCGTTAGAGAAGCGTTTCTTATATTAGAATTAGAAGGATTTTTATCGCGATTACCTAATCGACACGTATTAGTAGTAGGTCCGAAGATTGATTTGTTAAAAGATATTTTTGAATTAATCGCATCGGTTGAGATCCAAATTATCAAAATATTGTTAAATTCAAAAAAAGATATAAGAAATATACTTGTTGCAGATGCCAAACAATTTCGACAAGTTTTATTAATCGAAATCGACAATTATTTTATTAAAGAAAATTATTCAAGATTATTAGTGGGTTATCCACAATATGTTTGGGATAATATTGAAAAAAAATCTAGTGATGAAGATTTACATAATAGTTTAATAACATCAATTCAGACACATGAATTAAAAGCAATAGCCAAATTTGTATACAAATATTATTTTTCATTAGCTGATAGTTTAACAAAAAAGTTAAATAGGAGTTAACCTAGATGAATCAATTGCAACCACTGAAGTTACTACCAATGAGAGAACGAATAGCTTCGGTTTTACGCAAAGCCATTTTAACCAGAGAGATACAAGAAGGCACAATTGTGACGCTTGATGGTGTTGCATCGCAATTGGAAGTTTCAAATACCCCAGTCAGAGAAGCTTTTCAGATTTTGGCTAGAGATGGTTTTATTAAATTGCGCCATAATAAAGGGGCAGAAGTTTTAGGAATTACTAAGAAATTTATCAAAGATCACTATGTGACTCGCGCAGTTTTAGAACGCGAAGCTGTCGCTGAAGTTTGCCAAAATAAAGCCGATCTATCTGAAATTATTGATGCTTATCAATGTGGAAAAAATGCTATTGAAAATGATAATTACGTTGATTATACCAATTATAATCAAGCGTTTCATATGGCAATTTGGGCCGCATGTGGCAATAATAAAATTAATTCTATCTTATCGGAAATGTGGAATGGATTATCATTAGGTTCGAATATTTCTGAACAAGAATACGCTATTCTTTCATCTAAAGAACACGGTAATATTTTGAATGCAATGATTGAATATGATGCAGAATTGGCAAAAAATCTTATGTATCAGCATATCATTCGCAGCATGGAAGATATGCTAACACGTTTTTAAGTTTTAATTTTTTACATAAGTAAGGAAAAACAGAAGTTTAGGTTAACAGTCCAAAATTTTATTTTTTAATTTACCAATTTGACTAATTTCAACTTCAATAATATCTCCTTCTTTCATAAACAGTGGGGGGGTTCTTTTTTTGCCAACGCCTCCTGGTGAACCAGTTATGATAACATCACCGGCTTCAAGTTTACTGAATCTTGAGATGTACTCAATTAAATAAGAAATAGAGTAGATCATATTTCCTGTAGATTCACTTTGAACTTGGAGTCCATTTAATGAAGTTGTAATGTGCAGTTTTTGCGGATCAGTAATTTCATCAGATGTGACTAGCCAAGGCCCAAACCCCCCCGTTTTTGGCCAATTTTTACCTGAAGTAAACCAAGTATATTGCATATCTCTGACGGAACCATCCATAAAACAGCTATAACCAGCAACATGCTCTAGAGCTATTTCTTTTGAAACGTTACTGGTCGTTTTACCAATAATTACTGCTAATTCACCTTCATAATCAAATTCATTTGTTGAATTGGGTTTATGCATGAATTCATTATGTGCAACAAGCGAATCAGGGAATCGAATAAAAAGTGTTGGGGCATTGGTAGATTGTTCAAATTCCTTTCTTTTTTCTGGATAATTCATCCCCACACAAATTATTTTATTTGGATTATCAATAACAGGTAAAAAATGAATTTCATTCAGCGGATAATCTGGATACTCCAATTTTAATTGTTTTAATTCACTTAAAATATTGTTAGAAATGGCTGATTTTAGATCTGGATAGTTGTCACCTAACTGTTTTTTCAAGTCATATACATTGTCATTTTTAACACAACCCCATGTTTTTTCATGTGTTAGTGGTGACAAAAAGCTTAATAGCTTCATAATAAATTCCTTTTTCAAATTTAATTGCCACTTCTGACTAAAGTGGCATTTTTATTTAAATTCATATAACAATTTTGTTATTGAGCTTGTCGTTTTTTATTATTGATACCAATAATTAACGTTAAAAAGGCTGAAATCATTAACATTCCGGCAACAAAATAAAGTGCATAAGAAAAATCACCAGTCACCTGTTTTAACCAACCAATTAATGCCGGTCCAGCAAATCCGCCTAAATTACCTATGGCATTTATCGCCGCTAATCCGGCAGCAATAGCTGGTCCATTTAAAAATTGAGATGGAATACTCCACAATGGTGGTTTGCAAGATGATATACCAATATTAGCCATAACTAAGGCAAAGGTTGCAATAATTAACGCTGTAGCGAGGCCGGCAATAATGAAACCAACGCAGGCAAGTAAACACGCACAAATAACATGCCAGGTTCGTTCATTTGTTTTATCCGAATGTTTCGCCCACAGGATCATCGTGATTGCAGCTAATGCCGGTGGTATGGAATTAATATAACCGACTTGAATTGTGGATAAGCCAAAAGATTTAAAAAACATTGGAGACCAAATATTGATCGAATAAAGTCCAGCAGAAGTACCAAAATAAACAATCGCTAAGGTTAATACCCTAATATCAGTTAATCCTTTCCATATACTGGTTTTTATTACTGCTTTTTCCCCTTGTTTCTCTTTTGCAAGAGTATCGACTAACCATTTAGTTTCGTCTTCTGTTAGCCAGCTATTTTTTTCTGGTTTGTCATTAACATAAAATAATGTAAATATCCCCATTACCGTGGCAGCAATCGTACACATTAAAAACATTAATTGCCATCCTTTAAATCCAAATGCGCCGTGTAAACTCATAATAATTCCGGCTAAAGGTGAACCAATCATGGCTGAAATTGGTGCCGCAGCCATAAAGAATGCTATCATTTGAGCGCGTTTCTTTATTGGAAACCATGTGGATAAATACAATATGATTCCAGAAAAAGAGCCTGCCTCAGCTACTCCCAATAAAAAACGAATAATATAAAAACCAGTAACTGTTTCAACATAAATCATACATGCTGTGATTACAGCCCAACTTAGCAATATTCTAGCTAACCAAATACGAGGCCCCACCTTTTGCAAAATAATATTAGATGGGACATCAGTAATAAAATAACCAAGAAAAAAAAGTCCAGCCCCAAGTCCAAAAACGGCATCAGAAAATCCCAACTCCTGATTCATCGTTAAAGCAGCAAAACCAATATTTATTCTATCGAAAAAACCAATGAAATAGACTAGCATGACATAAGGAACTATTCGTAATGTGATTTTTCTTAATGCTGTTTGCTCTAAATTTTGTTTCATTACATTTCATCCTTCTCACTAAAGACAAATTTTTTGTCTTTTATTAAAACTTCCAACATAACGTTAACCTTCATAATTTTGATGTTACTTATGGATAGTTACCGTTATTTAATAAACCTGACTTGCGGAATAATTTCTTGATAAACTTCTTCCTTGCGTTGATTGAAAATGATTTTGTTATTTTCAAATAAGTTATTCCCTTCGGTATCAATTGATACAATCAAAGGACCTAATTCTTTTACTTTACATACCCACAATGTTTCAGGCATACCAAGATCTCGCCATTTAGCATCAACTATTTTTTCAACTTGTGTTGCAGCAACAACAGCACATCCAGCCGGGAAAACGACATGAATTGCTTTATATTTTTTACAACCCTCTTCAGTATTTGGCCCCATTCCACCTTTACCAACTATTAATTTCACGCCTGTTTGTTCAATAAATTCTTTTTCAAATTTTTCCATTCTCATGGAGGTTGTTGGTCCAATAGATATCATTTGAAATTCATTATCAGATAATGCTTTAACTATTGGTCCTGCATGAAAAATTGCACCACCATTTATATCAACCGGTAAATCTAATCCTTGTTCAATTAATCGACGGTGAGCCACATCACGACAAGTTACAATATAGCCAGTTAGGTAAACGATATCCCCAGCTTTAATTCCTTCTAAATCCTCAGATTTTATTGGGGTGGTTAATATTTTCTTTTGGCTCATAGTGTTACTCCTTTGTGACTTATCGTTTGGTAATTCAACTCTTTATCAAATACAATTGTTCCTCTACGGTGAGACCAACAACCAACATTTACTGCCACACCAATCGCCGATGGATGACGTGCACCATTTTCAACATGGACTCCCATAACTGAATATTTACCAGACATACCTTGAGGACCTAATCCTATTTTATTTATGCCATCTTCAAGCAGCTGTTCAAATTTAGCGGCTTTTTCATTGGCATTTCGAGAACCGATTGGGCGCATAAGCGCTTTTTTGGAAAAAAGTGCTGCTGTTTCTACTGAAGTAGCCACACCAACACCAACAAGTAGCGGAGGACAAGCATTTAATCCATAGCTGGTCATTACATCTAAAACAAATTTAGTTACCCCTTCATAACCAGCACCAGGCATGAGTACCATTGCTTTACCTGGCAAAGTACATCCGCCTCCAGCCATGTAAGTATCAATTTCAACGACATCACTATCAGGAATAATATCCCAAAAAATATAAGGCGCATTTGTACCTATATTTTTGCCAGTATTTTTTTCATCAAATGTTTCAACACAGTTGTGTCTAAGAGGGGCGGTAATTGTGGCTTGAAATACTGCATTAGTTAAAATGTTTTCTAATTCACCAATAAGAGGAAAATTCGTACCACATCTTACCGAAAACTGTAAAACGCCCGTATCTTGGCAACACGGCCGATTCAATTTCATCGCAAGATTTTGATTTTCCTGCATAGTGCTATAGATGACTTTTGCTAATTGACTTGTCTCCTTTTTGCTTAGATCTTGAAGTTTATTTTCAACATCGTCAGGTAATTTCTTACCTACAAGGGCTACAAACTTGCTCATTATTTCGGTCATATTAGTCACAAGTTTATCTTTATCTGACATAAATTATCTCCTAGTTGATGGTGATAGATTTAGATATTTAGAAAAATATATTCTGAGAAATTTAATTGCCTATCTATGAGGTGTTTTCCTAAAAGAACATGCTTCCATCTAATATTTTTAATCTCCTAACACTAAGTAATATGAGAATTATTGACCCAATTACTTAGTCATTATTAAATTATATAAATTTTATTTTTAATTCAATGTATTTAATAATGTATCCAATTATTTGTGAGCAAGTTCTCACCAAATTAGTTTACGATGGAGTTTCAGTTATTAATTTCCAATGCTTAATTTGAGTTTACTTTATTGAATTTATTGGATTTATTATGAAGATAACATAGCCATAAAACTAAAATTGACAGATTTTGCTATGAGTGATTTTTTATTAAATGAGGTTATTTTATTGAATTTTAGGTTTAAAGTGCACTTAACTTAACAGTCAATACTGTTAAGTTAATTTTAGTATTTATAACAATTCTCTTGTCATACTAAAAATCAAAAGTTATGACCAAAAAATACGTTGGTCTTTAGTAGGGAAACAAGAACCAGTATTAACCAGCTGTGAATTAATTATAGAAACTAACTCATTTCCAAAGGTACTTTCAGATCCTAAACTGGCTAATCATTGTTTTAGTGCTACTTATTCAGATCAATATATAGACTCAGTATATAATGATCCTCTTTATCAAATTTTGAATAATATTAATTCTAACTTAAAAAAATAAGGATCTAATCAATGTAGATATAAGGAATGTATTATCAAATAGTAAAAAAATATTGTTGATACCTATCTATTGAATGTAATTAACCCACATCACTCAATAGAGGTACAACAATGTCAACATTCTTACCCCCTTTGGATGCACAAATACATCCTGATTACCTAGTTGATATGAAATATATCACCACACTTACAGGCATGACTGATAAATGGTTTTATGCTTTGATAAAGCAGAATAAATTTCCACTCCCTATAAAACTAGGAAGATCCTCGCGTTGGCGCCTAAAAGAAGTTGAAGCATGGATAAAGACTAAAACTAATTAACAGTTAAATTTCTATCACCCAAGCCACATAGTCAAATATGTGGCTTTTTTTATATCTAAATTTTTATAATTGAGGAATTCGTTATGTCCTTGACAGATTTAAAAATCAAATCCGCCAAACCATACAATAAACAATATAAACTTTCTGATGGTGATGGTTTATTCTTACTTGTTCATTCAAATGGTTCTAAATATTGGCGTTTTCGCTATTATTTCAATGGTAAAGAAAAATTAATGTCTATAGGCCAATATCCTAATGTTTTATTAAGCGAAGCTAGAAAGATACGAAATGAAGCCAAATCATTACTAGCTAGAAATATTGACCCGCAGGTAGAAAAGAAAGCAAAACAGTTTGAAGATGAAATACAAGTTACTTTTGAGCAAGTTGCACGTAAATGGTGTAGCAATAACAAAACTTGGTCTGAGCCACATAGAGCAAAAGTACTACGAACATTAGAATTGTATTTATTTCCTAAAATTGGAGCTTATTCTATTTCAGCATTAACTACCCGTCAGTTAATTGTTCCAATTAAAGCTGTTGAAGAAAATGGTCGGTTTGAAGTCGCTAGCCGATTACAGCAACGTACTTCAGCAATAATGCGCTATGCAGTGCAAAATGGTTACATCTCTTATAATCCTGCTCAAGATCTAAAAGGGGTAGTGAGTAAAGTAAAAGTGAATCATCGGCCTGCACTTGAACTCGAAAAAATACCTGAACTTTTAGAACGCATTGATAATTTTAAAGGACGAGAGTTAACCAAATTAGCAATAAAACTCTCTCTACTTATATTTATTCGTTCTAGTGAGCTACGGTTTGCTCGTTGGTTAGAAATTGATTTCGATAAAAAGATTTGGACTATTCCTGCTGAAAGGGAAGAAATTGATGGTGTACCTCATTCTCAACGAGGTTCCAAAATGAGAACACCTCATTTAATTCCACTAAGTGATCAAGCAATTGAAATCTTAAAACAGATTCATGAAATTAGTGGCATGTACGAACTAGTATTTATTGGGGATCACTCAGCAAGAAAGCCAATGAGCGAAAACACAATAAACAAAGCATTACGTTCTATTGGCTATGATACCAAAACAGAACTTTGTGGGCATGGGTTTAGAACAATGGCCTGTAGTGCTTTGGTTGAATCTAATCTCTGGTCACGAGATGCTGTGGAACGCCAGATGAGTCATCAAGAACGTAATGGTGTAAGGGCTGCTTATATTCATAAAGCACAGCACATTATTGAACGAACAAAAATGGTTCAGTGGTGGGCTGATTACTTAGATTCAATCCGAACTGAATATGTCATGCCTTATGAATTCAAAACTGCTTAAAAAGCACTCTACTATTTAATTCTCTTTTCAAAAATCAATTATTTTAATATCTAAAAATTTAAGGAGATGTTTATGCAAACATTACCGAATGTATCGTCATACCCTGAATCCACTGCGGTGGGTTCGGGTACGATCTCAGTATTTGTAACCAATTTAGGAAAATATAACGAAGGTGAGTTAGTGGGCGAATGGCTTGCCTTGCCAACAACATCTGAACAAGTAAAACAATGCTTTCAAAGAATTGGAATTGATGGTATTAACTATGATGAGTATTTCTTAACAGATTATGAATCGACTGTCTATGGTGTATCAAATTATATA
The DNA here is from genome assembly GCF_030758615.1 of Gilliamella apis. Taxonomy (NCBI): domain Bacteria; kingdom Pseudomonadati; phylum Pseudomonadota; class Gammaproteobacteria; order Orbales; family Orbaceae; genus Gilliamella; species Gilliamella apis. The sequence goes on along the minus strand of NZ_CP132381.1, from coordinate 355,061 downwards.
TCAGAACATAGTAATCTTGATGAATTAAACTATTTAGCCTGTAAACTTGACGAATTAAGTCATGATGAAATGGAAATTTATGAAGCAGTTATTGATGTTGGAGACTATGTTAATTCTATTACTGACTTAATTAATTTATCTGATAACTTAGATTGCTTTCAATCCTTGTCCAATATTTCTGATGAATATGATTTAGGTTTTTATTGGATTGCAGAAAGTGGCTGTTATAGTTTAAAAGAGCTAGGCAATTTAAGTAACTACTTTGATTATGAACGCTACGGTCATGATATTACGCTCGAACAAAATGGCACATTTTATTCTGGTAATTACATCTATTATACAGGTGAAACTTTTAGTTCCGATTACGATGGTGAAAGTATTCCTGAAGAGTATTGTGTTTTGACAGAACCAAATGATTTTGATGATTAGTTAATACCCTAATAAAGCTTATTTAAAGCTTTATTAGGGTAATTATTAATGATTATATTTTTGAGTTTAGCTTTAATTTATAACAAGTATATAAAACTGGAAAAATTGTCACCACAAACTAACGTAGATAATGAAAAGAAATTGGACTTTTTCCTTTAGTTGACATATTAAACAATGGAAGTATATCAAAACTTTTATCATTTATTCTGCCCAAATTATGTTAATGATCCCCCATGAAACATATAGGGAATATTATTTTGATCCTAATAAAAATAAAGTTAGATATTTTATTACATAAAATAATTAATTAAATATTAATTCCCATATTTATAAATATAGAAATTGATGCTTCCTATCTATTTAAAAATAAAATAAACTTTAGATGAGTTTCCATAGAATGAAAATAGCTGAAAAATTTTTTTAGTATTTTTCTAAATACGAGATCTTTTATGCCTAAAATACCATTTAATGTAAGTGCAAAAACAGCAAGACTAATTGGTCGAGAAAATATATCTAATCTAGAAGGTGCCATCAGTGAATTAGTTAAAAATTCATATGATGCTGATGCACCAATTTGCATAATTTACTATGAAGAGTCTACTCAAAGTTTATGGATAATGGATAATGGGGTTGGAATGACACCACAAATTTTAACTGCTCATTGGATGACAATAGGTTACTCATCAAAAATTACTAATTATGTTACTAATTGTGGTCGAATTCAAACAGGCGAAAAAGGAATCGGACGTTTTGCTCTTGATAGGATAGCAAGTAGTTGCACTATGCATAGTATAGGTGATTCTAGCAACTTTATTTGGTCAATTAATTGGGATCTTTTTTCTTCTATTGATAAGATAACTGATGTTTATGCTGATATCGAATATGTTAAAACATCTCACTTTGAATTTTGCTCTTCAATATTAAATAAAAATGTCATTGACTTAATTAAGGAAAAATTATCTGGCAAAGGAACTTGTTTTAAATTAACACAACTTAGAGATAATTGGTCCAATGCACTAATTGATAAAATTATTCTTTCCCTTTCTAAACTTTTACCACCAAATACCCATGGATTTCAAATATACTTATTTAAGGAAGATACAATTAAAGAAAAAGCCAAAATAGATTCAGCTTTTATTGATTCATATGATTATAAGGTGTTTTTCGAACTTGAAACAAATGGAAATTGTGACATTACACTTTACCGTAATGAATTTGATTTTGGTGCAAATTTAAAAGAAATTAGTGATGAAGCTAAATTCAATAAAGATGATTTAAATTATTTCAAGGGTATACCTAAATTAATTAACACTAATATAAAAGAGTTACTTCCCAGAACACAGAAAAATTATGATTTGGGAAAAATAACAGGTGAAATATATTTTTATAAAATAGTTACGCAAGATAAAAACGAAGCAAAATATTTTTATAAGGACTTTTCTAGAAGAAAAGGAGATCTAAAAGATATTACAGGAATAAAAATATATAGAGATAATTTTATTGTTCGACCTTATGGATTCAAAGGTTCCCCTGAATTCGATTGGTTAGATTTATCAGCTCGTAGAGCTCGCTCACCGGCATCACCATCGCATAAATCAGGTTCATGGAAAGTTCACAATAATCAAATTAGTGGTCAAATTTACCTTTCAAGAGAAAATAAAAATTTACCTGATAAATCTAGTAGAGAAGGGATAATTGAAACACCTGAATTTATAATCTTCAAAGAGTTCATTATTTCTATAATTAAATTTATTGAAGAAGATAGACAATATGTTATTAGAAAACTCAATATTCGTGATGAAAATATTAATGAGCGTGGAAAAAAATTAAATAGATTAAAAGATGAAATAGAACAAACTTTTCAAAATAAATCACAAAATGAATCACCGAAAATAGATGCAAAACAGGTAAAAGAAGCCTTAGATTATCAATCTGAAAAAATAATAGAACTTGAAGAAGAAATGGGGCTCCTAAGAGCTCTGGCTACAACAGGAATAGTGGTAAATACATATATTCATGAAATAAAAACTTTGACAATGAAACTTAATTTGGGAGTAAAAGAAGCTTATGAATTATTAAAAGAAGACAATGATGTTGAGAATGCTTTAAAAGAATTAGCCAAAATAAGACCATTACATGAAAGTTTTAACTCTTGGTTTAGCGTTTCATTAGAATCTATAAAAAAAGACAAAAGAAAAATGAAATTACTAAAGCTAAGCCAAATTATTAATTCGTCGATTACAACATGGAAAAATATCAATAAGAATATTGAATTTATATTTGATCCAAATCAAGAAATTGAGATTAGATGTTTTTCATATGATTTCGAGAGTATTATAAATAATCTAATCACTAATAGTGTATTTATGTTTAAAACAAATAATATTAGTAACAAAGAAATCAATATTAAAATAGGTAATAATGGTGAATATAATTTCATTAAATACAAAGATAATGGTTCTGGATTACTTGAAAGTTTTAAAAAAAATCCTGATAAAATTTTGGAATATGGAGTAACAGATAAAAGAGATGCTAATGATGAAATTATAGGAACTGGCTTAGGATTGTGGATAGTAAAAAATATAATTTCCGAATATAAAGGGTACGTTGATCTATCGAAAAACAAAACAAGCAACGATGGTTTTATAATTGAGATTTATTTTAAAGGAAGAGAAATATGATAAAGCTGGGTTTCTTGGATGATGATTATAGTGATATTCAACAAAATATGCATAGAAGTTTTAAGAAAAATAATATTGAACTTATTACATTAGAAGATATTAACAATATAACTAATATTGAAATAGTAATTAATTTTATTCTATCAAAACAATTATTATGTTTATTAGTCGATTATGATCTTATGAATTTCCCTTCTAAAAATTTAGGCACCAAAATTATTAAAGAATTAAACGAAATCCTACCATCTTTTCCTTGTATTTTATTTACCAATTATGTTGAAAATGGAATTAGTGAAAAGCTTGTTCCAAGCATATATATTAGAGATAAAAATATTATTCTTAAAGAAAGTGACTCACAAGAATTTATAGAATTCGTAAAATTTATAGAAAATGGTGCAGAATGTTTTATAAAACGATTAACACTATCCTTAGAAGAATATAACATTTTATATTCGAAATATTCAAAAAATGAAATAACAGCTGATGAAGAATTTAGATTTTACTCATTATATAGAGTTTTAAGAGCTTATAATTACGTTGATGACATTCCAGATATATTGTTATACAAAGATACAAAAAGAAATATACAAGATATGCTATTTATTCTAAGCAAAATCGAAAAAAATCTGATAAAAAAATAAATTATGGCAAGAGTTCATGGAAATAGAATAATAACAAGAAGAACTAATTATTCTTTACTGAAAGATTATAGAAATTATAGATCTATATTAATTGAAGACTTTAAAAATATTTGTGGGTATTGTGGTAAGAACTTCGAATATATATCTTGCCAAAGCCAAATAGATCATTTTATACCTCTATCTTTCTGTAAAGAAAATGGTAAAGATGAGTTAACCTATAAATATGAAAATCTAGTTTATTCTTGTTCAGTTTGTAACAGAAACAAATCGAATGATTGGCCATCAAAATCATTCACATCGCATCACAATAATATACAAGGATATGTAGATCCAGCATCGTCTGATTATGATGTTCATTTATCCAGAGATGAAAATGGAAGTATTATCGCTAATACTGAAGTTGGTAATTATATGGTTTCACATTTTAAATTTAATGTACGGCCGATAGATATAATATGGTTAGTAGAACAATTACAGGAAAAACTAATTGTCTTAGAAAAAAAAATAGAACAACAAATGGATAATGAATCCTTTAAGGAATTCTATATTATATCAAAGAAACTTAATAAAAGCTTTTCTACTTTAAAAGAACACAAAGAACAACTATAAATGGATACAATAATTGCGATAAACTATTATTTAGTACATAGATAACTTATGAAAATTTTTTGAAAAAAAGTTATTGTTTTATAACATACTAGTAATATTTTATTTCATAAATATATTTTAATTATTAATTTACTCATGAAAAATAAAGTAATCACATATTTCAAACATAATAAAATAACGAAACCTTTTGAGGTTGATCAACTAATCATCTCAGCATTCATTTATAAAAATAATATTTCACTAAAAAATAATAAATTAATAAAATCCTATTTAATTACATCAATGAAAAAAACAAATAATAAATTATTTAATACTTTCCTAGATTTAATTAATAATGAAATTCATGAATTTAATTTTGAAGAACTAATCAAGCTTTTTGAATATGTCATATCTCCTTCAGATAGAATTGTTAACGGTGCAGTATATACACCCAAAAATATTCGAACATACATTACCAATACAGTCCTTAAAAAAAGAAAAGATATTTCCACTATAAAAATAGCTGATATATCTTGTGGTTGTGGAGGTTTTTTGTTTAATGCAGCACAAAATTTAAAAAAATTAACTAATGAAACCTATAAAAATATTTTTGAAAAAAATATTTTTGGTTTAGATATTCAAGAATATTCAATACAAAGAACAAAATTATTACTTTCTCTTTTAGCATTAATAAATGGTGAAGATATACCTGAATTCAAATTTAATTTATTTGTTGGTGATGCATTAATATTTAATTGGAATGACTATATTAGTGATTTTTCTGGTTTTAATATTATTTTAGGAAATCCCCCCTATGTTTGTGCCCGTAACTTAAATATTGAAACTAAAAAATTATTAAAAAACTGGTCAGTAAGCTCCACAGGAAATTCTGATTTATATATACCTTTCTTTCAAATTGCGATCGAAAATTTAGCATCAGAAGGCATTCTTGGTTATATAACAATGAATACTTTTTTCAAAAGTTTGAATGGGCGTGCATTACGTGAATATTTCCAAAATAAACAATTGAACTTTCAAATTATTGATTTTGGCTGTGAACAAATTTTTCGATCTAGAAATACTTATACATGTATATGTTTTATTAAAAATAAAATTTCTAGCTATTTAGAATATTACAAATCAGAAAGTAATAATTTAAATGATAAAAAACAATTCAATAAAATAAAATACTCTCTCTTAAATTCTAAAAAAGGATGGAATTTGAAAGATACAGATATAATCTCTAAGATTGAAGAAATAGGAAGCCCTTTTGGTGAAAAATATAAAACTAGTCATGGTTTAGCAACATTAAAAAATGATATATATATATTTAAACCAATTTATGAAGATGAAAAATATTATTATTTTAATAAAGATAAAGATTACAAAATAGAAAAAGAATTATGTAAAAGTATTATTAATTCAAATAAATTAAGTAGCTCATATTCATTAAAAGACTTAGAAGAAAAAATAATATTTCCCTATAATAGAGATACACACTCTAGTGCAAAATTAATTAAAGAAAGTATATTGAAGACAAAATATCCAGAAGCTTATCGATACCTTTTGAGTAAAAAAGATATTCTTGCTAAAAGAGATAAAGGTTCAGGTAAATATGAGGATTGGTTTGCGTTTGGTAGAACACAGTCACTAAATGTAATTGGTAATAAATTATTCCTCCCTAAAATGTCTAATAAGACACCAAGCAGTATTATCTCAACCGATAAAGATCTTTTATTCTATAATGGAATAGCAATAGTCGGACATACTAAAAAAGAACTGTTACTTATAAAACGTATTATCGAATCAAGACTATTTTGGTACTATATCAAAACAACAAGTAAACCCTATTCTTCTGATTATTATTCATTAAATGGAAACTATATTAATAATTTTGGAATCTACAATTTCTCAGATGAAGAAATTAATTATATTTTAAAAGAAAAGAATCAAAAAAAGTTAGATCTATTTATTGAAAATAAATACGGTATTCAACTCTAATAATTAAATTAGTTAAGAATAAGACAAAAACTAGTAAATAATTCCTGAAGACTAAGCTGTGTTATATGGCATGCTATGGTACTAAATCTGTGCCAATTATAAGCATTAACTTGTGCTAATAAACAAATTTACATTATATTTTATATCAAAAAGTATGTACCCTTAGAATATAACTGACATTATAATTAGTAACTATTTAATAATCATAAAAGTGATGGATGAAGTGTGAATTAAAGCAAATAAGTATAATCATGGATAAAAACACGGATACATCCCCCAACCCAATAATACCAATACTTTAAGCTGTATCTTCGATTCCGCGTCCGGGCACCAATCACCAAATTTTAAGACCTGCTTCTAGCAGTTTTTTTTATGTCTAAAGCCTTTTCCAAGCTACCTTTCAAGCGATTTTCTTTGTCAACCGATGTCAACTGAGATTACCCCATATCAAGTGCAAAATCGGATACAACCCCGGATACATTTGGTTCGATAATGACGTGTATCTATAAATATTGTTAACCAATTTAATCAGTTAAAACTTTATCAAGACGCTTATAATCTTGACGATAAGCATTGAGGTTTCTAACTGACTAAATAATCAACAATAGTGATTATTTAACACTATTAACTAAAAAGTTAAATCCAATAAGATTGTAGTGATATAAATAATAGGCAATATTGATGCATATGTAGTTAATTCTATTACTCTGTTTTCATTGTCGAGACGTTAAGGATTCAAACGGTATCATAAGTAACATGACATCAAAATTTTAGGGATTTTGACTATAATTTGTTGTATTTACCACAGCCTTTTATCATCAAATAAGCGGTTAAAACTTGTTGTATTTGAGATTGGATAAGTGACATAAATCGCTTTGCTAGATTTTTTAGAAGCAAAGTTCATAATTTTAAGATTTTCATAAAACTGATACCCTAAAACATATCCCAATAGATAACCGATAAAGACTTTTTTGCCATCATCTGTTGTTACTTTGTCATTGATAAAAATTCTGGTGTATATATCTAAAGACGAATTTATTTCGGCATCGATTATTTCACTGTCTGATTTTTGTGACATAGAAATAATATTATTTTTAATCCAAGCTAAATAATCGCAAGTGTTATGAATAATATCACCATTTTTTCTATTGAACTTAGGATATTTAAATAGATCTAGTTGTCTAAGACGATTAATTAATGCTTGATGAGAAGTATATTTTCGTAAATTACAACTTTTTGATAAATAGATATTATTAGGGATCTTTGATGACTTTATCTCTACCAAATAAACGTTATTTGCTCGGCAAAACTCAATAGTATCATCAGTTAACATACCATAATGGCTGGCAAGAATTGTTTCCGTTATTTTTTGCTTAACAAGTGCGATATTGGGATTATTTTTTTCATAGATAAGACCATCAAAAGGAGCATGTTTTTTAAATAAATCAGTCCTAAATTGGTCATAAGCCGTATATGATAATTGTCTCATATTATCATTTTGACAATTTTGGTACTCAATCAAATCAATAAATAACTCCTCAACAATTTTCCCTTGTAGGGTATTTTTATCTATCTCTTTTTGATTTCTGTTTGGTTGCCAAGTATTTTGCGTGTTTTTAGCAATTTTCTCTAAATTTAAGTTTAATTTTTCTAAATCATCCTGATAAGTAAAAATAACAATATTTTCATCAACATTAAAAAATTTAAATCGATTGGTTTCTATTATATTAACCATTGCAAATTTACTTAGTTAGTTCATGGGGTTAACCTTACTTTCAATAAAGTTAATTTCGTTTTCAGCTAAACTATATTTAATATAAAGTTGCTGATCGACATCTGAAATAGATCTACTCCAATCTATATCTGAATTTTTAGTAAAATTTTGCAGCGGAACTTTTGACCATGTGATCTTTGATTGATTATTCTGGGTTGTTTTCATAATACCTAGCATTGAACGAGCAAATTTTGACTTAAGGTATTTAAGTAATGCTTCAGCTTCAAACTCAGTATCAAATTCTCCTAGACTGACAAATGTTTGGTTATGTCCGATTGCGGGAGATCCAACAACTGGTGTACTCAATATCTCTCCAAACGCCCCTGTTCCATTAGCACCTGGCACAAAAACTTTCCATTTATCTAAATTAGCATGATTAGCAATATATTTTCTTTTCAACCAATAATATATACGGGCACCTTTTGTGCGACCGTAGATTTGAATATAATCCTCGCCATCATCTGGCTTGGTGGTAAAAAATATTTCTGGATAGCGACTAAATACACTAGAGGCGACAGCTTTTGCATGAGCCTTATCCGTTCGGCCAATCAAATAAGGATTTTCAATAAACAAACAATCTGTAAATCGATAACTATCGGGGCTATACACAAAATTACTCATATTTTCTTTAGTTATTGATTTAACTTTATGAAATATAGATCGCAATTCCTTGAAAGGAATAAAAGTATCAATTTCACCAAAAATTTTATTTTTATCTTTAAAAATAATTACGATACCGCCTTTAATATCAACATTTGGGAAAACTTCATCACTTTTAGCATTGAAATATTCAATATTGATATGTTTGTCAGTCAGCATTTTCTGATTCCACTTTTTCGGTGTTGCCCCTTGATTTGCCAAGAATCGAGCCGGCGAAATCAACGTGTATTTACTTGCGACCTTTTCAGCTAAATCATAAAAATAATGATATATAGGAACAGCTTGATTATTTTCGCCGACATTCATATCTTGATAGGGAGGATTACCGACAACCACATCGAATTTCATTATCTATCTCCTTCGCCAAAAAAAATCATTTCCCCTATATCCCAATTCATAATTTTTACACGCTTACCGTGGTTTTTAAGCAATTGTTGTGCATTGTTTTCTTGACTAAAAGAAGTTAACTGATTGTCACACAATGAGGCTTGTTGTTCTGACAAAGGAATAATCTGTTGTAAAGCATCCATCTGGAATAAATTATAGCTAATCACTTCAGCCACATTTTTCAAAAATTCATATAATGGTTCTTCTTGCCACTTAGCAAAATAATAATCACAACATGTGTAAAATAAATTCTCTCGAGCTAATAAAAGCGAGTCGCCATTCCATTCAAAGCCATAACTGGCTTGATAAGCTTTGATAGCGAATCTTTGCCATTCTTTTTTATCATTTATTTCAGCATTGATACGTTTTAGTTTCCTATCAACAAAACCTACTCTTTTTTGCAGTGGTATCATTTGCCCAGAATTCATATCATAGCGAGTAACCATATACGGCGCTTCACCACATGATATTTCTAACCATTTTCGCTTAATATAAGTATCCAAATCATCATTAGCGTATTCTTTCTCAAGAATATCATTTTGTTTTTGCACAACCCAAATTGGTGTAAATACTTCCGCTTTTGATTTAGTTCGTTCTTTTTGCTGCTCTCGCGGTTTTAACGCCCGAGGCATGATGATTTTTGCCATGTTACCTGTGATTAACTCAGGTCTTATCTGAGCAGATGGTGAATAGGCTGTATGGTTATATTGGCTATAATTATCATTGGCCCAAATAATATTATTTATCTCATCAGCTGTAGATGTCGTTCTATCAATTAATAATATGTTGAATATTTCAGGCATTTGTTCTCTTATGTTGTTTTCTGAAATATCCGTAACCGGATAGTCACGATTCAATTGCTCATCCTTATATAACTTATTATTGGGATTAATTATTCTGTTTGGCATACAACTCGTTTCATCCAAAGATATAAATTTTAGATATGTTGATAATAGTTACAGTAATAGATCCTATAAATAAATCAGATTGTTGCTGTAATTTCCTCAAATGCTCCATGTTTTAGCATACAATATTTCATTTAAACTAAGTTTATAAATACTCAATTTAAGGATGCGTATAATTCACCAGTATAATCATTTAAAGCTAATTTATCTAATAACATTGCTTGTCGTGGCCTAGTGAAGGTGGATAATTAAAGGAGAAGATGACAATATTACTTAGTTGGTTGTTATTCCTGAAGAAATAACAACCTAATTATATATAATGCGAATAAATTAATTTTTAATTAATAAGTTTTTGGCGAGTAAAAAATTACCAATTGTTGCACTACCATTATTTTCAACTGACGGGGTTTTTATATATTTATCAATATTTTCAATGGTGACATAATTATTTAATAATCTTTTAAAATGCGTTTTTATTCGTTCTAGCATATGATTTTGGCTCATCACACCACCACCAACAATGACTAACTCAGGTCTAATCACTAAGGTCGCATTTAAAATAGCTTGGGCAATATAGTATGCTTGAATATCCCAAACATCTGAACTAGCATCCAATTCTTGGCCTTTTTTACCCGTTCTTGCTTCAATACTTGGCCCTGATGCTAGCCCTTCTAAACAATCACCATGTAATGGACAAACACCTTTAAAATTGACATCTAACGAATGTTTTTTTATTAATTGATGCCCCATTTCTGGGTGACCGACGCCACCTATAAATACGCCATTTTGAATAGCGCTTCCTCCAATTCCAGTGCCAATTGTGTAATAAACCAAATTATTACATGAGTTTAAATACATTTCACCATAAGCGCTTGAGTTAACATCCGTTGTAAAAAAGATAGGTATATTGAGTTCTTTCTGTATTGGTAAAACAATATTTACATTAGTCCAACCTTGTTTTGGAGTATTCAGTATGCATCCATACTGGTCACTAGAAATATCAAGATCTACCGGCCCAAAACTGCCTATTGCTAAAGCATCAACACTATTTTGTTTAAAAAACAGAATGACCTTTTTTATCGTTTCTGCATAAGTTGTGGTTGGAATAGTTTCGCTAATAATTATTTCATTATTTTCATTGCCAACAGCACAAATAAACTTTGTTCCTCCCGCCTCAACACTACCATATCGTTTCATTATTTATCTCCATTAAATATTATTCATTACAGTCAATTAGGGTTATCTACTAACCAAATTGAAATGTAAATTTTTCATCCTAGTAATTATTAAAATGCCTTACAGTATTTTTGTTTATTATATATTACTTAAATCAAAATGCAGCGACGTCGTAAAACTCTCTAATGGTGCTAAAATCAATCCCCCCTCTGGCTTATTCATTGGCCATCCTAACCAGGTTCAATACCGAGAACATATTCATTTTGACCAAATTGATTCCACTGTGTCAGATAAGGGAGCTCAGTTGAGTCATATTGACAGTCCAGCGCAATACCAATAGTTTTATTTTCAACCCTAAAACGGCATTTTTTTTCTGGTTTTGGTCGATGAAAATAGACCTGCTCATCGAAAATAGCTTGAGGCGGTAATACATCAAGAAAATGCGCCAACCCCTTATCTGCGACTTCATCTCGGGGTAACGTGGTTACTGTGGGTAGCTTTATTGTCGTATCTGGTGATAATAGTGGATAACCAAAGTTAATATGATATAAAAGTTGAATATTTTCATGCCTAAATGCTTGGTTAGTGATTGTGTCAGTGATAGTAAAAGATGAAGATTTTAATGAAGTAGTTATTGTTCTTTGTAATTGAATATTTTCAGAAAAAAACACAGCTTGACGTATTTTACCCTTCAACTGAATAATATAATCATCATCATCCCAAAATTCATTAATAGAAAAATTTTCTGTACGTAAATTAGAAAATGGGCCATGTAAACCATTAATAGCCGATGGCGGACCAATATGCGTTAATCCACAAGTAGTTAATAAACCACAATGAAAATTTTTTAAAAACTCATATCCACTATTATTCACGCTTTCTGGATTTCTGATCCCTACTTTTGATATTGGCGCAATGGGTATGCCTTTATAACGACATGCTGAAATATCCATTCCTCGATCAGGTAATACAGTAAAACTTAACCCTGCTGCGGTATTAACCTCACAAATACGAGAATTAAAACCAGGGCCATCATTTAAAATGGAACTCGTTGCCCCAGCAATTTGTTTAATATCACCAACATACTGTAGCAACTCTTTAGCCGTCATATTTTTAAACCAACTCATAATAGGCCCCTTTATCATCAAGCAGTTAGAACTTTTATCGACCTTTTATATCGCTCAATATCCTTTTTATCAACAGTTTGAGTTGTTATTAAATAATCCACTTCTTTTAATTGTGCGAAACTGGATTTTGAATCAATATTGAATTTGGTTGAGTCAATTAGTGCAATAGATTGTTGGCATTTAGCTAAAAATCTTTTTTTGTCGACAACTTCATTGTAATTATAATCAGAGAACCCGTTTTTTAGTGAAACACCTGATGCTGAAAAGAAAAACTTATCAATATTAAAAGCATTAATAACGCTATCATCAAAAGAGTTTTGTATGGTATTTGATTTTGGTTTTAAAACTCCGCCAATGATAATAACCGTCAAATTCGGGTTTTCTTTTAGCTTAACAGCAATATTGATACCCGTAGTAATAATAGTAATTTTAATATCAATATTGACTAATTTATTCGCAATTTCATTACTAGTTGAACTAGAATCAATCAGTATTGTATCTTTGTGTTTAATTAAAGATATAGCCAAACTAGCAATGCTCTGTTTTTCTTTTAGATTAAGTGCTTTTCTTTCATCATAAGGGGTTTGATGTATAAATTTATTCGATAACACAATCCCACCATGCGTTCGCTCTATATCTGGATAATTTGCACAAATTATATCAATATCACTACGCACTGTAGGCATTGATACATCTAATAACTCTGCTAACTCTTTAACAGTAATCGATTTATTTTCTATTACTTTCTTTAAAATAATCTGTTGTCTTTCTTCAGCAAACATAATTAGCCACCTTATATTTTGATTTATCTGCATAATACACAAAAAACAAATTAAAATAAAACAAAAAAACAAATAACAAAAAGAAAATAAAAAAAATAATTGACACAAATAAGAAAAGATAAAATAATAAAAGAAAAGAAAGTAAAGGAAAGTATTAATAACAGCAAATTTAAGGAGCAGCTCATGTTAATCACTGGTAAAGAAATGCTAGATATAGCAAGAAAAAATAAATTTTCCGTCCCTGCGTTCAATGCTGGTAGCGGACAATTACTGACTGCCGTAATGGAAACAGCAGAACGTTTAAACGCACCATTTATGATGGCAATTCACCCCGATGAGCTTGCTTTCTTAAAAGACAGTTTTATCAGTCAAGTTATTTATGAATGTAACCACAGTAAAATACCCGTTTGTATTCACTTAGATCATGGTGCCAACATGCAACAAGTTGCACATGCCATTCAATTAGGCTTCACATCAGTAATGATTGACAGTTCACATCAACCATTTGATGAAAATATTAGAATTACTAAAGAAGTCGTAAAACTAGCACATAGCGTTGGTGTGTCAGTGGAAGCAGAGTTAGGTACCATTGGCGATACTGGATCCACCGTTGAAGGGGGAGCAAGTGAAATTATTTACACCGATCCATTAAAAGCCAAAGAATTTGTTGAAGAAACAAAAATTGATTCTCTTGCGGTAGCCATTGGTACATCACATGGTATTTATCCAAAACACTTAGTTCCTAAATTACGTTTAGATATTCTAGAAGAAATTTATAAGCTGGTTTCAATCCCATTAGTACTTCATGGGGGTTCTAGTAATGCGGATGATGAACTTGCTGCTTCGCTAGATTTAGGAATTGCCAAAATAAACATCTCTAGTGATATAAAAATCTGTTTTGCTAACAAATTACGCGAGATGTTAAATGGAGGCAATAACGAGATTAGAGAGCCTAATGTTTTATTCCCTCCTTGCGTGCTAGAAACGCAAAAAGTAGCAGAGCAAAAAATTAAATTATTTAAAGCAGATAATAAAGCATCATTATATTATCGATAAGTTTTAAGACTACATAAGAACAAATAGCTAAATGCTTGTTCATATTAATAAATGTAAGCTAAAAGCCGGTTAATTATCGACCGGCAACAAGCAACGGATTATTACATTTAATAAGAGGAAGAGTTTATGTCATTAAATAAAATTTTAGATGAACAAGTCATTGCCACAAATATTGATGCAAAAAATAAAAATGAAGCATTACTGATTTTATCAGAGAAACTACTTAATGCTGGCTATATTAATGATATTAATTCATTTCTGGAAGATATCTATTATAGAGAATCATTGGGAGCAACAGGTATAGGTAATTATATTGCAATTCCTCATGGTCAAAGCGATAGCGTACTACGAAATGGTATTGCTATCGGGAAATTCAACCAAGAAATTGAATGGGAAACTCTTGATGATAAAGGAGTTAAATTAATATTTTTATTTTCGGTCAGCGCTAATAATGACGGTGCTAATGAACATCTCATGTTGTTAGCACAACTAGCCGGTAAACTTGGTAATGATGATGTTATTGATAGATTGTTAGAAGCAAATGATAGTCAGGAAATTAAACAAATTTTCACTAGTTACTAATAACAAATTTATCAACAAGGAATTGTAATAAAAATAGGACAAAGGCTATGAATATTATTGGAATCGCTGCCTGTACCGCAGGAATTGCACATACTTATATTGCAAAGGAAAAATTAATCACTGCCGCCAAAAATGCTGGGCATAACATACATATTGAAACTCAAGGTACGATAGGTGTACAAGATGAAATTCCCGATGAGTTAATTGAAAGTGCTGATATTGTTATATTAGCTATTGATGTAAAAGTATCTGGAAGAGAACGATTTGCCAACAAAAAAATCATTGAGGTCCCCACAGAAATTGCCATAAAGTCCCCCAATAAATTAATTAAGAAGATCGAAGAAGCTATTTCTCAATAATCTTACAGGTGAGGTTGCACATGAAGATGTTCAAATTAATAGAGTTAAAGCGTCATGCTCTAACAGCTATATCATATTTAATACCCATTGTTGTCAGTGCTGGTTTTTGTCTCGCTATAGGTAGTTTATTTGGTGGGCAAGTAATGAATAGTTTCCATGATGATTTCCGATTAGTTGATGCGCTTTCAACTATGGGGGTTCTGGTTCTTGGAATGTTACCGGTGGTGATATCTACGGGTATATCTTATTCAATCGCTGATAAACCAGGTATTGCTCCCGGTTTTTTGACTGGACTAATTGCGATTAATATCGGCGCAGGCTTTATCGGTGGTTTTATCGGTGGCTATATTGCTGGTTATATTGCTTTACTTCTCAGAGAAAAAATTAAAGTACCACATTGGGCGGAAGGGCTAAGACCGGTTTTAATTATTCCTTTATTATCGGCGTTTGCCATGGGTCTCATAATGTACTACGTTGTCGGCACCCCAATTGCTGCATTCACTGAATTACTTATGGACTACTTAAAAAATCTTAATACGAGTGAAAAAATTGTATATGGATTAATTATTGGTGTTCTTTCAGGAATTGATTATGGTGGCCCAATCAATAAAACCGTGGTCATGTTTTTACTTTCATTAGGTCCAAATGGTTATGAACCAATGGCAGTTATGATTTTAGCCTCAATGGTAACGCCTTTTGGAATGACAATCGCTTACTTTATGCAAAAAATATTTTCTAAAAATATTTATACCAACAATGAAGTTGAAACATTAAAAGCAGCATTTCCAATGGGAGTCTGCCAAATCACAGAAGGTTGTTATCCGATTATCTTTAATGACTTACTCAGATGTTTAGTAGCAACTGGTGTCGGTGGTGCTGTTGGTGGTGCAATTAGTATGGCATGTGGTAGTGCTACACCAGCACCTGCTGGTGGGCTATTTGCAATGGTGACAATGGTCAATCCTATCCAATGGTTTATTGCCTTAATGGCTGGCTCACTTGCTACCGCAATTATATTATTTGTACTGAAAAAACGAGTCAATCTAGATGATAACAATGAACTCACTATTGATGACGAGAAAGATATTGACTTAGATTCAATCAAAATCAGCTAAGTCTATAAAAATTGGATGGTTATGGAGGTCATTATCGATTAAACCATAACCATCTAAATACTAAATATAGACTTAGTTTTAGTTATATGAGGTGTACTATGTTAGTTAGTGAAGATTATAAGAATAATGTCAAAGAGTTATATAAAAAATCTCAACTTATTCTAACTGAACAAGAGTTAAATAATATTGAGTTTGCTGATTTCGGTTTAAATAATATTGAAAATGAAGGTTTAAATTTAATTATTTATATTAATACTGACCGATATTGTGCCAAAGAAATGGTATTACTACCTAACCAAACCTGCCCTGAACATCGACATCCTGACATCAACAACAGCAGAGGAAAACAAGAAACATTTCGTTGTCGATGGGGTAAAGTATATTTATATGTTGAAGGTGAAAATAAGGGCAGTATATCTTGTACTTTACCACAGGGTGGTAATCAACAATACTATACTGCTCGCCAAGAGATTGAATTACTCCCCGGTGAGCAATATACCATCGACCCCAATATTAAACATTGGTTTAAAGCTGGGCCTGAAGGTGCTGTAATAAGTGAATTCTCATCAACCAGTTATGATGAATTTGATATTTTTACCAACCCAAATATCAATAGAGTTTGCCAAGACCAAATCACATAAGTGAAATGAACTTGTCATGATAATAACTTAAATTTTACCGTGCTATAAAGCAACCTAAGAACAACCATAATAAAGGGTTTATTTATCCTAATTATCCGTGAAAATAAGATTAAATAAACCCTATACACACCAGGTAACCAACAAATTAATAACATTCGCTACTAACTAAATCTGACTATTAACAATGACACTAAGCAATCAATCTAAAAACAAAAGACCAGCAATTCGCATTAAAAGTACTGCTGTATTAAAAAAATAACCGCCGATAAATCATATTAACAACATTCTATCTGTAAAATCTAATCAAGTTAAAACGTTATCCTCTTGGTAGCCTGTTTAAACTGTTTAAAAAACTTCTTTAATTATTATTCGAAAGGCAAATAGCTATTTATCCTTTGATAGTATTGAAAAACATTTTTAAAGCTATTTTTCAATAAATTTTCTTTGTCAGCTAATTGATGATCCAATATGTTTAGAACATAATAAAATTTGTTGGCTAGATATTAATGAACTAAATCATCTTGATTGGGCTGAAGCTGATTTACCGATTGTTTCATATTTGCAGAATATTGAAACAGATCCAAATGAATAATTAACCATCGAATATTAAAAGCAAATGATAAAGTTACACAATTTGCAATAATCTTCTATTTTGGTATTAATTATCGATATAAACATCAATGCTGACTTTTGTTTGCTTGATTTAATGTACAATACGAATGATATGTAGTATTAAATAGAGGATTTCTTCATTTGAAATCGTGATATTGAGCTGATTAATTAAATATTTTTTAATGATATTTGCACATTTAAACTCATCTGGATATTGCCTAATCACCTGTTGAAAAACAAAATCATTATCAGATTGTAGCTGCTTCTGCTCAAAAATACGCTGAATAAAAAACTGCATATGAGTTAAAAAACGTGAATAATTTAACGATTGTTTATCTATTCGAATTGCAAAATTAAATTGAATAATATTGAATATATCCTTCAACATTTTAACGGACAATAACGTATGCTGCATAGTTTGTTGATGTGATTGGCCGTTAACTAAATGAAAGGCTATGTTACCTGCTTCCTCCTCAGGTAAACTAATATTAAGACGTTGGTTTATATAGGTTATGCCATACTTTGCAACTTCAAACTCTTTAGGATAAAAGCTTTTCACTTCGTATAACAAGCGATTTTGAATAACCACTCCTGAATAATATCTTTCAATAGCATAATTGAGGTGATCTAATAAGGTAAAAAAGAGTGTTTCTCTAAAAGTCGTTTGTAATGTTTTGTTCGCATAGTCTAACAAAAATCTCGTTAACTCGATGTAATCATCAGGTAATGATTCAATTAAGTTAAGATAACCTTGAATATCTGTTATTTGTTGTAAAACAAAACATTTCTCAATCTGCTCAGCATCAAGCAGATCACCAACTTTAGCATTAAAACCGATCCCTTTTCCCATCAGGATCACCTCGTTATTATCACTATTTTTGGATAATACTAGGCTGTTATTTAAAATTTTATCAACTTTAAATGTTATCATAACGGTTACGTCAATTTATCCAACTGCCCATTAGCCTTAATTAATTTCTGATACCAAAAATAACTCTTTTTCTTGATACGTTTCATGTCTTTTAAATCAAATTCGCCTCGATTAACATAGATAAAACCATAACGCTTACCATAACCTTGATGAGTACTTACCACATCAATAACAGACCATGGGCAGTAACCAATAAGTTCAACACCATCGGTGATAGCCAATTGCATTTGGGTTATATGTTGGCTAATAAAGTTGATGCGATAATCATCGTTAACAGTATTATCTGCATTAAGTTTATCTGGAGCACCAATGCCATTTTCAGTGATTAGAATTGGTAAATTGTAACGTTCATAAACTTTTCTTAAAGTTAATCTTAAACCAATAGGATCAATTACCCATCCATAAGCCGTTTTATCGACAAAAGGATTTTCCGCCGCTCGATAAACGCCCTGTTCACCCAGCATGATTTGTTGATCGCCAGCTCTGGCTGATATATCGGAAGCATTTCCTTTACTGGCGGCAATTGTTGCTGTTGAATAATAATTCATGGCAATAAAATCAGGTTGAGCATTTTTTAATACAACGAGATCCTCTGCCAAAATTGTTGGGCAAAGCCCTCTATCCTGTAAATAACTTAAAAATAACGCATTATAGCGCCCCAAAATAGCGGTATCGAGGAAACTCCAACATCGAATAGTTTCCCAATTATGAGCAGCAATAGCATCTTCAGGTCGGCAAGTTTCAGCATACATTGAAGTAATATTTAATGCTGGCCCAATTTTAGCATTGGGACAAAGAGTGTGGCATAGCTGCATAGCTTTAGCCTGAGCGATAAACATATGGTGATTTTGTTGATAAAGTGTTTTCTTATCTGGTAATTTACCATTTTCAGGAACACCAATTGCACCAGGATGAAGAATCATGGTGTTTTGTTCATTAATTGTTAACCAATATTTAACTTTTTTACCAAAATTTTGGAATAGAACTTCAGTATATCGGACAAAAGCATCAATGGTTGATCGTTCACTCCATCCACCTTGTTTGTCCAATTTATAGGGTAAATCAAAATGATATAGAGTTACTATTGGTTCAATATCATAACGTTTAAGTTCATCAATTAAGTTATGATAAAAATCTAATCCTTGTTGATTAACGTCACCAATACCATCTGGAATAATACGCGTCCAAGCAATAGAAAAACGATAGGCTTTTAAGCCTAATTCGGCAAAAAGTCGTACATCTTCTTTATAATGATGATAGTGATCACTTGCTACTTTAAAATCGGCTACATCTTCAGGATGGCAATACATATCGACAATTGATGGAGATTTTCCATCTTCATCCCATGCCCCTTCAAACTGATAAGCCGATGTTGATCCTCCCCATAAAAAATTTTGAGGAAACGGTTTTAATGTTTTATAGAGCATGATTATCACCTTGATTTGATTTTTTAACTAATATCAGATCCTCACCGATTGTGACCATATTTTTCTTAATATTTTCAACAAAATACTCATCTGAATATAAAATAATTATTGGGGTAGTTGTCATATAACCAGCTTGATTGATAGCCGCTAAATCAAATTCAATTAACTCATCACCAACATTAACCCGCTGACCTTGTTCAACTTTAGCTGTAAAAAATTGGCCACCTAATTTAACGGTATCCAGTCCTATATGGATCAAAATTTCAATACCCTGATCACTTTTTATACCGATCGCATGTTTTGATTCAAGTAAACTGACAACCTTACCGCTAATTGGTGCAACAACTTTACCTTGATTAGGCTCAATGGCTATACCATCACCTATCAAATTTTTTGAAAAAACATCATCTTTTACTTCTGATAGAGGTATTACTTTTCCTGTTAAAGGACTACTTAAGATAACATTACTCAAATCAGCAGCAACAGAGTTATTTGTTGATGATAATGTTGAATCTGTATCAATAGTTTTAATCAAATCATCCTCATCAATTGGATCATCAAATCCCATAAACCATGTCAATACAAATGTTACAACTATCGCAATACAACATGTCACCAGAGCATGAACAATATTCATCGGATTATCACCTATAAATGCCGGTAAACCAGCTAATCCTGGCGATACAAAAGCATAACGTAATAATCCAGATACCCCTGCATAAACGCCAGCAACTCCACCACCTATCATTGAAGCAATTAATGGGCGTTTTAGCTTTAAGGTTACGCCATACAATGATGGTTCGGTAATACCTAATAATGCGGTGAAACCAGCAGAATACCCAAGTTGTTTTAGATTTTTATTTTTAGTTTTGATTGCTACACATAATGTAGCTGCACCTTGTGCTATATTTGAGGCTAGCATACCAGGGCCATTAATCATTTCAGAACCATTACGACTTAACTGTCCTGTTGCAATTGGAGTCATTGCCCAAGCTGTACCAGTGATAATTAAAAATGGCTGTAACCCGCCCATTAACATTGGAATTAACCAACTAGCTTTACTATTTATATAACCCGCCCCTTGTGCAACTAAATCATTTAGTAAGATGCCAAATGGACCAATAATGACTAATGCTAATGGCCCTGCTATCAATAAAATAAGCATTGGTTTGATAAAAAATTTTATCATTGATGGAGTCACTTTTTCAGCAAAGCGCTCAATATAAGACATTGCCCATACGGTAATAATAATAGGTAATACAGAACCTGAATAATCGGCTAATTTAACCGGTATACCAATAAAAGAAACATCTTGACCCAACACCATTAATTTTCCTAAATTGGGATGTAACATTGCACCTGCAATAGTCATAGCTAAAATAGGATTACACGAAAATTTACTTGCAGCACCATATGCTAACAAAATAGGCATAAAGAAAAATGCCGCATCAGCCAACATGTCCAACAAATAATAGGTATGGCTATCTGGCGATAACACCCCCATTAATTTACATATAGCTAATAACGCTTTAATCATCCCCGCACCAGTTAATGCAGGAATTACAGGCGTAAATGAAGTGGATATAATGCCAATAATATATGAAAGTATCCCTTCTTTCTTTTTGCTTCTTACCTTGCCATGTTCTTGGTTAGATAAATTCTGACTAATAGCTTGATACACTTGTTGGACTTCGTTACCGATCACTACTTGGAACTGCCCCCCACTATCTACAATACTAATAACACCAGTTAATTTCATGATTGCATCACAATCAACGATATTTTTATCAAAAAGATCAAACCGTAAACGAGTTGCACAATGAGTCAAGGAATTAACATTATCTTTTCCCCCAACTAACCGCAAAATTTGTATTCCTAACTGTTGATAATCCATATATACACTCACTCTAAAAGATCCAAAAAAAAAGACCAAAACAAAAACTCACCTTCTAGATAAGTTTTTGTTTTGGTCCTGCCTGAATTAAATCAGTAACATGCCTTAATGGATCCGATAGTATATATAACTAATATTTATTTCAAATTAAAATTTAAGAAATGTGATCTATATCTTATTTTATATAACTTAGATAATTACATTGCTATGCGTTAATTAACCGCAAACTTTAATATTTTTGCTAATTTTTAAGGCGCCTTCAATTTCAGCTTTGTGCAATCAATTGAGATCTTTATTTAATAAAATAACCCAAATAATCCACTATGAATAATCACTAATTATCTTTAAATGACAATATTATGATTCAAATTAGAACAACCATCTTTTTACATAATTTTTCTTATCTTATCAGATAACAAATTGTGATATTAATGGTTTTGTGTTAGTTTCTCTGTCTTTACAAATTTACATTAGTCATTGACTTAGCAAGGTCTAACTATGTCCAATTCATCTGCTAAAAAAGTTGCTTTTGCTGCTTTTATTGGTACTACCATTGAATGGTATGATTTTTATATCTATGCGTTAGCATCAGTCTTAATTTTTGGTCAACTTTTCTTTCCTTCTGATAATCAATTTGTGCAAGTTTTAGGGGCGTTTGCCTCATTTGCAGTTGGTTTTTTATCTCGACCATTAGGCGCAATAATTTTTGGCCATATTGGCGATCGATTAGGACGGAAAAAATCACTAATTATTACTTTGCTATTAATGGGCATTGCGACAACGTGTGTTGGTTTGTTACCCTCTTATCAACAAGCAGGCATCATCGCACCGATACTGTTAGTTGGATTACGTATTTTACAAGGTATTGCTGTCGGTGGTGAATGGGGTGGCGCAGTATTAATGGCTAATGAACATGCTCCCAAAGGCTTAAAAAACTTTTTCTCATCGTTTGCTCAGTGGGGGAGTCCGGCAGGTAATATTCTCGCATTATTAGTTTTTTCTTATATCATTAGCTTGCCTACGGATAAACTTATAGATAGCGGTTATTGGCGGATCCCATTTTTAGTCAGTTTTGTTTTATTAATTGTTGGAATTATTGCCAGAATTACCTTAACCGAGTCACCCGTATTTATCGAATCAGCTAAAAAGCAAGCGAGCTTGAAACAAAAAGAGTCGGTGCCAATTATTGAGGTGTTTAAACGGGCAACGCCAATACTGGTATTAGCCATATGCGCCAATGTACTGTCATTTAGTGGTATTTTTTCTAATACACTAATGATTGGTTATACAACAATGGCTCTAGGTGTTGAGAAGAACATCATCGTTGATGCACTATTTTGGATTGCAATGGTACACTTTATTGCGCAACCATTTATCTCTTATTTTTCAGAAAAGTTTTCAGCAACACGCTTTTTAATTATTTCAGCAATATTAGCGATGGCATCCGTATTTTTGTTATTTCCCATTATTCAAGCAGGAACAAAAACTAGCTTTATTATTGGTATTTCATTAAATGTACTTTGTTACAGTGGTTTCTATGGGGTAATAGCGGGTTATTTAAGCCGAATTTTCCCTGCTAGAATTCGCTATACAGGCTTATCCATGAGCTATCAAGGTTGCGCAGCTATTTTTGGTAGCCTTATTCCATTGATCGGGGGTTATATTATCTTTACCTACCAAACTTATTGGTTACCATTAGCGCTATTTTATTGTGGATTAGCAATGCTATCTATTATCAGCATCTATCTTTTAAGCCATTATCACTATTATGATGAATAAAAAGGCAACGACTTATGAAAACCGTTTTATCAATTCAATCTAATGTTGTTTATGGCTATGCAGGCAACAAAGTTGCCACATTAGCCATGCAATTACAAGGCGTTGAAGTCATGCCGATCCACACAGTACAACTATCGAGTAATACGGTTTATCCCGATTATGATGGTATTGTGCTGGGGGCTCAGCAAATTACACGGATCGTAAATAGTCTCGAAAAAATTGGCGTTTTAAAATCAATTGATGCCGTTATATCAGGTTACATCGGCCTTGCCGAACAAGGTGAAGAAATTATCGAAGCAGTAAAAAAGATAAAATATTATAACCCTAACGCCATTTATGTGTGCGATCCGGTTATGGGCGGAGATATTAATAAAGGGAGTTCGCTGCCGCAAAATATTATTGATTTTTTCACTAACCAAGCGATTAAACATGCAGACTATATTACGCCGAATCTATTAGAATTACAGATATTATCGAATATCGAAATTAAAACCTTTAGCGATGTACAAACGGCAATCAAAAAACTGCAACATCAACCTATCCAAGCAATTTTAGTTAAGAATTTAGTCCATGCCGGCAAAACCACAGAATTGTTTGAAATGATATTAGCCACACCATCGCAAAGTTATCACCTTGCCCGTCCATTATATGATTTTCCTTATCGTCCATTGGGCGTTGGCGATTTAATCTGTAGCTTGTTCACTGCTCATTTAATCAATGGCAAATCACAATTAAATGCGTTTGAACTAGCGGCCAATGCAGCGAATCATGTATTAGCTGTTACCAAACAAAAAGAGGTTAGAGAACTAGCGATTATTGATTCACAGGACTGGCTGAAAAAACCTGATTTACAGTATCGAGCAACACCATTATTATAAAAACAGCATTTTAAAAATAATTTGATTTAGATTATTGGCATAATTAATTAACAACACTAATAATAGATTAATATGTCATGTAAACAGGATGGATGAGATGAAAGGTTACCGAATTAGTTTGATTGCAACAGCGTGGTTGGCAACTATTGGGGTTGCTACTGCTTACGAAATTGATTGCCCAACCCGAATCAATATTAAATCCAATCATCCCGAACTTGAAGCAACTCCTGAGGGTTGGCAAGTTTCAATCAACAAAAATCGTAGCCTACTACTCACTAGTCTTGGTGTTTATTCCGATGAACCAGTTAAATTATTTGAATTAAAACCTGAAATTGGCATTATTGATGGCAAAAAACATGACCTCACATGGCAAATCAATTCAGCCTATGATGAAAATGGAAACTACGTTAAATGTAGCTATAATGGTGAGGAAGTCCAATTGGCAAAAAAAATCGAATCCATCGATGAAAAGTTGCTGGGCGATTTATGCAAATGATGAAAATCAACACACAACAGCCAAACTTATCTGTAGTACCAGCAAATTGCAAGAAGTGGAATAAGTTTCACTGTTTAATATTAAACCTTTGAATTTACGTATCTTCAATATAGCGTTTGTTATACTTAATCAATTTGATAATTGTCTTATCACCTTATCAAATTTAGCATATTTTAATCTATGCTTAGATGTCATTAATTGAACTAATAAGAAATATATCAAGATTTGTAACAAGAAAATAAGATATTAGTAGTTTTAAACAATGAAAAAATAAAAGGAAAACAATGAATTTTTTTCACAACCTTAAGAAAAATATTAAGAAATATCCTGTTTTGTTTATCGTGTTATTTCTATTTTATATTGTGGGTATAATTTTTCTTATTTTTAATAAAATGCAACTAGATATTTGTACATTTATAATTTCTATTACATTAGTAATTATGATGCTGATAATTTATGATGTTGGTTTTGCAAGTTATCAACAAAAGCAATTAACTATTAGATGGCTTAAATTTACATTTTTACTACCCCAAAAAAAATCAAAAAAAATTTTGCATTTTATTTTTTTTCTATCTGGTTGGGGAACACTATTTGGTACTTTAGCTTTTATTGCATTATTATTAAAATTCAACTGGTTAACTATTTTTGTTTTTTTTATATTTCAATGCATTACAGCTATCTTAATAATAGCATCTTATGTAAATCATAAAAAAATTACTAGTTTGGCTGTAGCGATTAAAAGCAGTTTTTTAGTTATTATATATAATTTTTTAGATTTCTTTAGTAATAATTCTGGGCGTTCTTTAGTCTCGCAAATAATATCAGTTCCCCCAGAACAAATTCCGACTATAACACGTGGGATATATTGGTATTACTTTATTACAATAGTAAGTATGTTTTTACTGCTAATTATTATATTTTGGGCTGATTTAGCAAAAAATAGAAAAATTTTATATAAATTACCATTTTTAACTTATATTTTTATTTTCATAAGTATTATATTACCAATTCAATTAATCACTTATAATGTAAATAATATTATTAATACTATTATTGAAAAAACATACGTTGCTGACACAATGAATTATTTTAAATGCGATAACAAAATTATACAAAAAGTTCCCAGTGATAGTGCTCGATACTTGAAAGTTGATGAAAATGAATTTCGTGTATTCTATTTTAAAGAAGGTGAAAGTAATATGCAATTAACCACATATCTCTGTAATGGATCTAATTATACTGAAATTGATATTCATAAAAAATAATTATTTAAATTGCAATTATAATGATTGCAATTTAAAAATACATTTGAAGAGCACATAGAAAAAATATCTTATTTATTGTTTTTATTTAATTTTTCCATTAAATATGGTATAATAAAAGCATTAAATACTGATTTAATAAATTCAGTAAAATCACCATTAGAGGAATCGTAAAAAATGAAGAATAAAATTAAAAAAGCAAGAAATCTTTCGAAATTAAACTTAGTTAAAATTTTGACCTGTATAGCTGTGGTTTTTCCTAATAAAATAACCACAGCTATACAGGTTTAATTATATCATATTTCATAAAAAATAACAACAAATTTTTCATTTACACTTATCCTATAAACCTTTCTAGACATTTCATTTGCTATATTTTTTTAAATAATTAAGGAGTCTATGCCATCAAAAGGTCAACGATCATGTATCATTCTCTATTACCAATTGAGCAACATCTTGCCGCTGAGCGTTTTTTGCTGGCGTTGCCGGATTTGGTGGCGACAACGCCTTTATGTCGACGTTTTAAACCAGCTTCATTGTTCATAAATATTGCGCCAATGACGTTAAGCAATCAACCACATAGCTTTATTGCAGATAAGTTTAACCTTTCAGCGCGAGCAGCACGGCGGTGGGATAATGTTATCCGTCAATTGTTAGCACAATATGAACCAGAACTTTATCAAGCGATTCTTAACCTTGCTCAAGCAAAACCAACAGAAGTTTTTCAGCAAGCTAAGGCTTTTAAATCGTGGCTTACTAGGCTACTTAAGACGTCTGTCATGCCTTGCGATTATTGCCACTCTTTGAATACTATTCGCATTGGCCATCGGCTTAATTTTCGTTGTAAAACCTGTCGGAGAACCTTTAACCCACTGAAAAAATATCAACTTAATAAGTTATCTCACCATGAACGATGGTTGCCGTTTATTGATTTATCGCTGCAAGGTGAAACATATAAAACCATTCAGCAACAATTAGGCATTAATGCCAATACCGCAGCTAAATGGCAGCGCTATTTTTTTACATTGATGGAAGAACAAGGATTTACACTTTTAGTTAACTATTGCCGAACAAAGCGACGCCAGCGTTATCGTCAAACTTGGTTAGATATTAATGCCAATAGTCCACATATTAAAGCAAAATAATATTATTATATTTGTAAAAAATATTGAGGAGTCTATACCGTCTTAATTTTTCTTAATAAGAAAATAGATGCGATAAAACACAATAAGGTTATGTTGAGCTATTTTAATTGCTGCCGATAATCATAGATTAATGGGTGCAACCGATCCTCGTGGTGATAGCTTAGCTGCGGGGGTATTGATGATTGATTAAAATAACAAATCAAATCAGAAATGATAAAACTAATATAATAAAGATAATGACATCAATCATTATCTTTATTAACTCGCTATATAGATGCCAGTTTTTGGAGAAACTGACATCTTTTTTACATCATACTTTAAAGGTTATCCACGGTTTAAGTTTGACTGCGGTTTGGATTAAACCGGCATTCTCTTGTGCTTGAATGACTGGCGTAATCGGTTTATATGCAGCAGGCGCTTCCTCAAATAATCGCTCTTGTTTTAAAGTAACGCATTGCCATGGCAATAAGGCGTTATCAGAGGCCAATTTTTTACTGCGCATCGTTTGCCTTTTTTCAGCTCGTCCTGCGCCATGTGAGCAAGACCATAACCAATCAGGATGACCTTTTCCTATTGCAACATAAGAATAATCACCCATAGAGCCTGGTATCAATGCTATTTCACCTAAATGTGCGGGTGTTGCACCTTTGCGATGAATATTCATGCCATTCTCAGGAAAAATGACATTGTGTGAGATATCAACCAATAATTGACTCGCATCCTGCTTAAAGAGAGTATTAAAGGTTTTACGTACCAGCTCTGTGATCACAATGCGGTTTATCCAAGCATAACGCGCAGCAACACCCATCGCTTGCAAATACTCTTGAGCATGATTGTCTGTCAAAGCAAATAAACCTGATTTAGGGTATTTTTGATCGACCGGCCATAATGCTTTGGCTTTATCTTGCCAACGCTTGCCAATATAAAAACCGACATCACGTGATCCAGTATGGATCATAACCACAATAGCATCTTTCTTTAAACCTAATTGATAAGCGACATGGCGATCAATAATTTCATCAACAATTTGTAATTCAACAAAATGGTTACCTGAACCGACTGTACCTAAACTTGCCGGACGAATAATTGCTCGTTTTTCAAAAAAGGCTTCGGGAGCATACTGGCTATCGGCTGAAAGAAGATCATTGCCAGAAATTTTACTAATCTCATGCGAGAGCCGATCAAAATTGACACTATTCCATAAACCTTGTTGCGGTAAAGTTCCTAACCAAGCAGTAAGACCTTCATCAAACAGCGCTTGAAAAGATGTAGGGGTAACCGGTACATCGCGCTCATCATGCAATAACACCTGTTTTAATTGCTCAATGAGTTTTGATTTTTGTTCATCCACCTCATTAAGACTTAAGCCTGTAGTAAACAGGCGCATACCACAATTAATATCCGTGCCTATCGCCGCAGGAATAATTAAATCAGGAGTCGTGGCAACTATACTTCCAACTGGTGCAATCGTACCAGGATGAAAGTCTGGCGTAGCCCTTGCAGCGCAAACTTTGCCATCACTATTGGGCATTGTTACCGATGCAAAATCGAGTAATTGCTCAACCGCTTTTTCTTCTAACGGTAACGGATTAGGTAATAATACTTGTGCCGTAATATCTTGTTTATTAAATGTGTAAATATCATTATTAAAATGAGTTTCAATCCCACATCGGGATAAGCGTTTTTGTAAACGGGTAAATGTAGACATAATAGCCACCTAGAAAACAATAAAATACCGTCCTCTCAATTTGAGAAGATAATTACTGTTTCCTGCAGCAGCACTATTCAGGAAAGCGGCCGTATTCTAGACTAAAGTTTATTAAAAAGTAAACTGATAAATCATTTTTTTATTAGATCATCAATTATTACTGTGTATTATTTCCCAACTCAGGCCAAATTTAGCTAAGTATTTTTTTAGGCGATCA
The DNA here is from genome assembly GCF_030758615.1 of Gilliamella apis. NCBI lineage: Bacteria > Pseudomonadati > Pseudomonadota > Gammaproteobacteria > Orbales > Orbaceae > Gilliamella > Gilliamella apis. The sequence goes on along the minus strand of NZ_CP132381.1, from coordinate 325,808 downwards.
GCATCGTTACTGCGCTGTTTTTTGCTTCTTGAAACAGCAAATAGTGCTCGGCCTGCTTCAGACAAGGAGGCACTGTTTTGGCATATTTCTAATACTTTTTCTAACTGGCAACGATCAAATTCATCAATTTCAGTTGGAATTAAATCGTTAAAGCTTTTGGTTGTTTGCTGCCAATTTTGCTGTAAACGACCGATTTCTTGCTCAACTTGTTGTAATGTAATATTGGCTTGTGGTGCTAATGTCGCCATACGGGTAATCGAACTATTGAGTTCACGAAAATTGCCTTGCCATTTTACTTGAGGAGAAGTGGCAAATTTCAGATAGGCATTACGGGATTGTTGATTGAATCGTGGCAGAATGCCATATTCTTTGGCATAACGGGCTAGCTCAAAATCTATATTGGGTTCAATATCTTCCTTTCTTTCCGCCAATCCTGGTAATTGATAACTCCAAAGATTAATTCTTGCAAAAAGATCTTCACGAAACTCACCTTGTGCTATAGCCTGTTTGAGATCTTTATTGGTACCAGCAATTAATTGAAAATTGCTTTGAATCGGTTTGTCACTGCCATACGGATAAAATTGTTTTTCCTCTATCGCTTTCAATAGCATTGCTTGTTCATCAAGACCTAATTCACCAATTTCATCTAAAAACAATAAGCCGCCATCGGCACTTTTAAGTAATCCGGTGCGGGCAATATTGGCACCAGTAAAAGCACCTTTAACGTGACCAAACAAGGTTGACATTGCGCCATCACCGCGTAATGTTGCACAGTTGATCTCAACAAATTGCCCTTGAATTTGATGATTATTGTGTTTGAGTAAATAAATCTGTTTAGCTAAAAATGATTTACCCGCACCAGTTGGCCCAGACAATAAAATCGGCGCATGTGATCGACTAGCAACTTGTTCTATTTCGGCTATTAGCTGATTAAATCGCTGATTACGGGTTGCAATACCCGATTTTAAAAGATCGGTGGCCTGAGATGCATAGTGTTGGAAACGAGTCAGGATCTTATCATATCGATGTAGATTCAAATCAATCTGATTCATTGTGCCACGAGGAGTCATTGCCAATATGTCATCGTCATTTAACTCATTATTGCTAGCGCTAATATCTTTTGGTTGTGGCGGTGACATTTGGAGCAATTTGGCCGGAAAGTAACGTGATTCAGTCAATAAAAACCAGCAAATCTGTGCAACGTGTGTCCCAGTAGTAATGTGAACATAATATTCTTCTTTATCAGGCTCAAAGGTATATTTTTCGGCAATATCAAATAAGCAAGTATAAACTTGCTCAAAATCCCAAGGATCTGCTATGTCTATGACTATTGGTCTAACTTCAGTCTGTGGTGATAACAGTTTAATATCATTAATGATTTCACAAAGTAGATGATAATCATTTTGATAATAAAGTAATTCTAAACGAGTAATAGGTTTATCGGCATGATGACATAAAGCAATGGTTGGTCGCCAATGCTTCCATCGTCGTTTACCTTTGCCTCGTTGGTCAAGGACATTTCCGAGAAAACCAAACACCACATTCTTTTTCATAAACTTATCTATTTTTATAAATTAATATCTAAAATTATAAAAAATACCATTAAAAAAAACCATGTAAATTTTAATCAATAATGAAGAAAAAAATTTATTTCATTTAAAAACATGTAATTAAAAAATAATTTTAGCTTTTTTTATTAATTGGCACGCTTTTCGCAATAATTAATATGAAGATATAAAAAATATTTTTATAAAACTAAACTTATCAACAAGTGATAACTTGTTAAATGAAATGAAAAAGAGAAAAGGAATTAAAAATGACTCAATATCATTTATTGCAAACCGAAAATGCCAAACCGATTAAGATGTGGACAGAAGGAGTACCAGTTGATCAAGGAGCTAAAGACCAATTAAGCAAAACAGCACAACTTCCTTTTATTTTTAAGCATATTGCTGTAATGCCTGATGTTCATGTTGGTAAAGGTTCGACTATTGGTAGCGTAATCCCAACAATGGGCGCCATTATTCCTGCTGCCGTCGGTGTGGATATTGGTTGCGGGATGATAGCCGTACAAACATCATTAATGGCAACAGATTTACCAGATAATTTATTACCATTAAGAACCGAAATAGAAAAAGCGGTACCACATGGTATCTCGCCAAAAAATCATAAACAAGATAATGGTAGTTGGCATAATCCACCGACTTTGATCGACCAACATTGGCAACAATTATTACCAGGTTTTCAAAAGTTAATTGACAAGTATCCTCATTTGGAAAATACCAATAACTATCGACATCTAGGAACACTTGGTACAGGTAACCATTTTATCGAAATCTGTTTAGATGAAGCCGACCGAGTTTGGATCATGTTGCATAGTGGATCACGAGGTGTCGGTAATGCTATTGGTCGCTTTTTTATTGAGATGGCCAGAAAAGATATGGAAGTCCATATAAAAAATCTACCAGATAGAGATTTAGCTTACTTAGAAGAAGGTACTGAACATTTTCAGGATTATGTCGATGCCGTTCATTGGGCACAAGAGTTTGCTCGACTTAACCGTGAAGCAATGATAACCAATGTGATTTTAGCTATGCGTAAAATCATTACTAAACCATTTACAACACATATGTCGGCAATTAACTGTCACCATAATTATGTGCAAAAAGAGCATCATTTTGGTGAAGAGATCTTTGTTACACGTAAAGGAGCAGTTTCTGCCCGTAAAGGGGAATTAGGGATTATTCCAGGATCAATGGGAGCGAAAAGCTACATTGTTCGCGGACTGGGAAATGAAGAAAGCTTTTGCTCTTGTTCTCATGGTGCTGGACGGGTTATGAGTCGCACAGAAGCGAAAAAGAAATTTACCATCGCAGATCAAATTAAAGCAACTGCACATGTTGAATGTCGTAAAGATGCCAATGTTATTGATGAAATTCCAATGGCATATAAAGATATTGATGCTGTAATGACAGCACAAAATGAATTAGTTGAGATTGTTCATCAACTACGACAAGTGGTCTGTGTGAAAGGATAAATGATATCGAGGATAACTTCCTCGATGATCATGACAGTAATAATATGATAACTAATGATTACTTATAACATTTTGATATAAACAATTAATCATTCACGATAACGATAACATATTTTAAGGATAAACAATGACAACGAATTTAAACACAACAACTGAGCAACCATTTCCAATAGTATGGGATAACAATAGAATCAGTATTTATCAGTTTTTACTCCCTTATCAAAATGCTGATAAATTACCAGATATAGCGCAAACACTCCCTGATGAATCTTTGGATAATAACGAATTCAAATGGGCAGATGGAGCAATGGATGGTGTTATCAATCATCACGGCGCATCAACAGAACAAAATTGTGCAGAAAATATGCTAATGTTGCTTCAACAAATAACAATACAACCTAATCAATCAAATATCGAGCAACTGTATAATTTAGTCACCACTGAACGTACATTAAGCTTTATTGATGATTTAGCTGAAGCAATACCGAACATTGATGTTGATTTTGATAAATTATATGAGTTTGTCTATTGGTTAGCCATTAATAGTCCTGATCGTGAAATCATTAAATTTAGTATTGCTATATTGGGCTGTTTTACCACCGAACAAACCGAATTATTTATGTTATTCGGTATGCATAATGAGTTTAGCTTATATTCTGCTATTGCATTAGAAAATACATTATCATCTGAAAATGATATTGAAAATACCTTAATGAAACTAGCCCAAAAAGTTGATGGTTGGGGACGTATTCAAATCGTCGAACGGTTAACCAACTATCCATTATCATCAGCAAGCAAAGATTGGTTGTTAAGAGCTGGTTATCAAAATAGCATTATGAATGAATATCTTGCTTATACCTGCGCAGTAGCCGGTGAATTAGATAAGGTGTTAGAGCAAGAGAGTATTGATAATGAATTAATTAGCTCAATCGGTGAAATTCTAGAAGCTTTAATTAACGGTGGGCCTGCTGAGGATATATATTGTTATGATGTTGGTGCTCAAATTTGTGCCAATTATTTAACTCATCTACTTAAACAACCAAACTTAGTCGATCTGAATATATTACGAACGGTCAAATTAATACATAATTTTGTTGCTGAAGAGGTAGATGAAAATACGCCTAACTGGCAAGAACAAATAAAAGATGAAATAATCGAAAAAGCTAATCAGTTTATTCAACAAGATAAATGGCTAGAATTGATTGAAGAAAACCTAACGGCTAACAGTGAGAATCAATTTTCGCTAGCAGCAGAACTTTATTCTCAATATGGTTTTGATGCATGGCCAGCACGATTTGAATATCAGAAAAAATATAATGGTGATCAGTGGAATGATTTAATGCAAAGTGATTCAATATCAAGAATCCAACAAGTTATTCAATTAGCTAATCAACAATATGATTTTGCTAAACTCGCAACCGGACCTACATTGGATGATGGCTTTGGCGAAGATGATGCACATTATATATTATTACTGATATTACAAGAACTTAATCGTTTTCCTGAGGTTGGTGAAGATTTATTATTAATCGCTTTAAAAAGCCCGCTAATACGACATCGAACTATGGCATTAAATGCTATAAAAACTTGGGATCGGTCATTATGGTCAGACAATATCAAAACAGCAATACAAGAATTGGTAATCATCGAACCTGATGACGAGATTAAAGAAGATTTAACCGCATTAATAGCTGAAATGAATGATTAAAAATTTTATTCAATTGATGGTTATTATAAAAATTAATAAGGATGTTATTGAAAATGCAAAACCGTATACAAGAAAAACTTATTGAATTAGAACAACAATATAACATCAATATCATTTTTGCCTGTGAGTCTGGTAGCCGAGCATGGGGATTTCCCTCACCAAATAGTGATTATGATGTTCGTTTTATTTATATTCATCCAATTGATAAATATTTATCAATTGATAATCCTGCTTCTCATCTGACTTTTCCAATCGACGATGAGTTGGATTTACATGGGTGGGATTTGAAAAAAACGTTACAGTTAATTCGCAAATCCAATACTACGCCATTTGAGTGGTTGCAGTCACCAATTATTTATCAGCAAAATGCTGCAATTGCTGAGCCATTATGGCAATTATGCGCAGAATTTTTTAATGCCCGCGGTAATATTTTTCACTATTTAGGTATAGCGAAAAGTGCTTGGCAAAGTAGTGAAGGGCAACAAATTGGTGTCAAAAAGTTATTTTATGTGTTAAGACCACTATTATGTGCTAAATGGTGTTTAGAAAAACAGCAAATCGCGCCGATGGCAATAGCACCATTATTGACGCTATTGCCCGAAAATTTACGTAACAAAATCAATAAGATTATTGAGCAAAAAGCAACCATGGCTGAATCACAACTTATCGCTATCGATCCTGAAATATTACTATTTATTGAACAATCGATGAATGATATTTTGCAACAGGTTGCACCAATAACAGAACGGCATTTTAAACCAGCTAAATTAGATCAATTTTTCATAAAAACATTGATGAGTTTGCAATAGGAAAAGAATATCAAATGACAATTGATGATTTAAAAAGGCAAAATTTAATCTTATTTGAGGTTATCAGTGGTAGCCGTGCTTTTGGATTAGCCACTGAAACATCCGATACTGATATCAAAGGGGTATTTTACTTACCAAAAGAAAAATTTTATGGACTTGAATACATTCCACAAATTAGTAATGCCTCAAATGATATTGTCTATTATGAATTAGGCCGGTTTGTTGAATTACTGCTTAAAAATAACCCTAATATTTTAGAAGTGTTAGCTTCCAGCCCGGAATGTATTTTATATCAACATCCGATTATGCAGCAGTTGACCCTCAATCTTTTTTTATCTAAACAAACCGAACAAACATTTGCTCACTATGCAATATCGCAAATAAAAAAAGCTAAAGGGTTGAATAAAAAAATCAATAACCCAGTAGAAGTTAAACGAAAAACAGTACTGGATTTTTGTTATATTATTCAAGGGCAACATACTTATCCAATGACCAACTGGTTAACACAAAATGGTTTACAGCAACAGTGTTGTGGTTTAGTTAATATACCTCATGGTAGAGATTTATATGCCCTTTTCTATGATGCGTCAGGTAGTTGTGGTTATCATGGCATTATTCAGCATGAAGATTCCACGGAACTCTGTTTATCTTCGGTGAAAATCGATACCCCTGTGATGGCTTATTTGAGTTTTAATCGTGATGGCTTCTCATCGCATTGCCGTGACTATAAAGCGTATTGGCAATGGGTCGCCAATCGTAATCAACAACGTTATAAAAATAATATTGAAAATGGCAATGATTTTGATGCTAAAAACATGATGCATACCATTCGGTTATTGCAAGTTGCCTACGAAATCATGACAAAAGGAACCATTACCAATAAACGATCTAATCGCGATGAACTGTTAGCCATTAAGCAAGGTAAATTAAGCTATGATGAGATTATGCAACTTGCTGAGTCGTTATTAGCAAAAATTGAAACCGCATCATTGTCATCGCGATTACCTGACCAACCTAATCGCCAAAAAGCATTAGCGGTTTTACTAACTATGCGTAATCACTTATATCAATCATAATGATTAATAAAAAAGCGCTCATTTTAATAACGGCGCTTTTTTACATTCATTTTTACTAAAGCTTATTATTTATCATCACCAGCCAATAAATATAATGCTTCGTATGGTCTTAATTGGATTTCAGAGTCGAATGCGGTTGCTTGCTGATAATTACTCAATAATCTTTGCCAATTACTACCTTGTAAGTTTTTTGGTAACTGCCAGTTAACAGGTTGTTCAGTTAGATTGGTTATCACTAATAGTTGTTGATTATTGTAGCGGCGCAAGTAACACCAATAATCAGCAACATTGGTGGTTAAATCTTGATAATCACCAAAAATAAATATTGGGTGCTCTTTGCGTAATTTAATTAATGTTTGATAGCAGTAAAAGATCGAATTCTGATCAGCCAATGCGGCTTTGACATTAATTTGTCGATAATTATTTGCCACCTCAATCCATGGTTTTCCCGTTGTGAAACCAGCATTTAAGCTATCATCCCATTGCATAGGCGTACGACTGTTATCACGTGATTTACTCGCTAAAATTGCTAAAATTTCCGCTTCATTCATCCCTTCAGCTATTTTTTCTTGGTAGATATTTAAACTTTCGACATCACGATATTGGTTAATACTATTAAAATGCGGATTGGTCATGCCGATCTCTTCACCTTGATAGAGATATGGCGTACCTTGTAATCCATATAGTAACATAGCAAGCATTTTCGCTGATTCACGGTGATATTGGTTTTCATTACCTAAGCGTGACACAATTCTCGGTTGGTCATGATTACACCAAAAAATGGCATTCCATGCTTTAGCATGCATCCCAGTTTGCCAATCACCAATAATATTCTTTAACTCAAGCAAATCTGGTTTAGCTAATGCCCATTTATAGCCATTTGGATAATCAACTTTTAAATGATGAAAGTTGAAAGTCATAGTGAGCTCTTTTCCGTCTAACGAGGCATATTGCAAACAGTTAGCTAATGAGGTCGAAGACATTTCACCAACAGTTTTGAGATCATTAGGTTGGAAGGCATCACGACTCATCTCTTGTAAAAACTCGTGGATTTTGGGGCCATCGGTATAGAAACGTCGACCATCACCATTGTTGTCATCAGCAAAATCCTGTTGTTTGGAGACTAAATTAATCACATCCAGTCTTAATGCATCAACGCCTTTATCTGCCCAAAATTGGCATACTTTCTTAATTTCGTTGCGAACTTGTGGATTTTCCCAATTAAGATCAGCTTGCTCTTTGGCAAATAGGTGTAAGTAATATTGCCCAGATTGTTCATGCCATTGCCATGCTTTACCACCAAACTTGGAGCGCCAATTATTGGGCTCGCTACCGTCCGCCTTAGCATCTTTCCAGATATAAAATGAGCGATAAGGGCTAGATTTATCTAAGGCTGATTTAAACCATGGATGCTCGGTTGAGGTATGGTTAAACACCATATCCATCATAATGCGGATGCCACGTTCATGCGCCTGTTTGACTAATAATTCAAAATCCGCCATTGAACCATAAGCCGGATCGATATCGTAATAATCGGCAACATCGTAGCCGTTATCTATTTGCGGTGATGGGTAAATCGGCGTTAACCAAATTGCGCTAATGCCGAGTTTTTTTAGATAATCTAATCGGCTAATGATGCCTAATAAATCGCCTGTGGCACTATCTTGGCTGGCTTGAAAACTTTTTGGGTAGATTTGGTAAATGGTGCCGTTTTGCCACCACGGAATATCAATTTTATTCATCACTTGCTCTTTATTTTTAATCAGTAAATTGTAATATTCACTCTTCTGTAAAGTTGGGTGAATCACCCGCGCTATTTTTTATTGGACATTGAGCGTGCCTTTTTTCTGTTTTATCTTATAAACCACTATCGTTAATAAGATCGGAACGACAATCGCCACTAACATCGCCAATGCATAAATCAACCAGTAAACTGGCTTTATCGATAAAATACCTGGTAATCCCCCCACGCCGATACCGTTGGATAATACGCCATTTAAACCACAGATTAATCCCGCACAAGCGGCACCAATCATGGCGCAGTACATTGGGAATTTATAGCGTAAATTAATACCGTACATCGCTGGCTCTGTCACACCGAGATATCCAGATATTGCCGCAGGAATGGAGACTTCTCGTTCATTATGTTTTTTACTTATTAAGATGATACCAACCACCGCTGATGCTTGGGCGATATTGGATAAAGCGATAATTGGCCAAATAGGTGTACCACCCATGCTTTCGGTCATCTGCATATCGATGGCTAATGTGGTGTGGTGAATACCTGTAATAACCAAAGGAGCATAGAAGAAGCCAAAAATAGCTGAACCAATAAAGGCATAATCACCGGTCATTAAATACTTAACCACATAAGCAATCCCATCACCAAGCATGCGTCCAATAGGCCCTAAAACAAAGTGAGCTAAGACGACTGATAGCATTAAGGCAACGATTGGCACAATCACTAGATTTAAGTAATCAGGAATAATTTTACGAAGGCGTGTTTCAATCCATCCTAATGCTAATCCAGCAAAAATTGATGGTATAACTTGTGCTTGATAACCCACTTTGGCAATGGTAAACCAACCAAAATCCCATACTTCAGGAATAACCTTACCCAAATTATAAGCATTCATCAATTGTGGTGAAACTAACGTTATACCTAAAACAATACCTAAAACCGGCGATCCCCCCATTTTTTTAACAGTTGACCAGCAAATAGCCACCGGTAGAAAATGGAAAATCGCTTCACAAGGTAACCATAAGAAACTATGAATCGGTACTAACCAATGATAGGTATCAGTAAGAGGTTTATCGTCAATAGTTGGCATTTCACCAATCACATTACGCAAGCCAAGTAATAAACCACCAGCAATTAAGGCTGGCAACAATGGCACAAAGATTTCAGCTAAGTTTGAAATTAACCGTTCAAACCACGACATATTTTGCTTAGCTGCGGCTTTGGTTTGTTCTTTGGTTGCTTCATCAATATTTAGTTGTTCAATCAATAATTTGTAATAACTATCGACATTGGTACCAATAATAATTTGAAATTGCCCAGCATTATTAAAACAGCCTTTGACAAAAGGTAATTCTTCAATAGCATCAACATTGGCTATTTTCGGATCAGCAAGCGCAAATCTTAATCTAGTTAAACAATGGGTGACACTGGCAATATTTTCTTTTCCGCCAACCAGCTCAATTAGTTGCATAATTGATGCGGTTGAAACTTTAGGTGCTTTCGCCATTGTTAAGTCTCCTTATTTTCAATTTAAACCAATATTTTGGTTTTTAGTTAAATCATTTCGATCCTAATTTGATAAAGATTAAGCATAAATGGAATGACTATTTAAATAAATGGGAACGTTCCCTTTTTGTGATAAACCTCACAATTTTCAGACAATCACAACTAAATGCTATACACAGTGAGTTATTTCAGTAGTTGGGATGGAACAGTAATAATTTTAGCGTTTACCTGTTTTTCTAACATTAGTAATAGCTCGTTTGCCGCATAGATGCCAGCTTTATCGAAACCAAGATCAACCGTTATCGTTTGAGAAAATAAGAAATTTAACAACTCACTACTACCGATACTAATAACAATAATATTATTAATATTTTTTTCCGATAAAAATTTATTTAAGCCTAAAGCAATCGAATCAGTAGCACAAACTATCGCTGTTGGTGAATGAACTAACACCGATTCGGCAAGCTCATAACCAGAATAATAACTTAAATTACCAAGTACGGCGTTGGGTTGAATTTTATAGGCAGTACAAAAATCAATATAGGCCTGATAACGTAAACCACCGGTAGTTTGATCTTGTTTATCAACACCAATAAAACCTATTTTTTTATGTTTTTCTGATTGATATAAGTAAGTTAGTGCTTTGTTTACTGCACCAATATCATCATAACAAATACAAGAATAAGCTGAAAATGGCCTAGCAATCACCACACATTTATGTTGCCAAACCGTTAACAATGAACTGTCCAATCCCGTAAAAGCAAACACAATAATACCATCAGCTTGTTTTTCTCTTAACATCATCAGATGTTCGGCGACTTTTGCGGCACTAAATTGACTCTCGATAATTATAGGATCATAGCCATTAGCATAAAAAATCGGCAACATACTTTGCACTGCATGATTTTCAGATATTGAATCAAGGCGTGTGACAATAATACCGATAACCTTATTCCCATAACCGCGCATTGCTCTTGCTGATTTAGAAGGAGTGAATTGATATTGTTCAACAATTGCCATCACTTTATTGCGAGTTGATTCCTTCACCATAGGATCATGATTAATCACTCGTGAAACCGTTGATTTACTGACGCCACTTAATTTAGCTATATCTTTAATGGTTAAATTAGTTGATGATTTACTCATAATCAATTTGTTGAATGAATATCAATTAAATCATAGTAATACAGATTAAAGAAAATAGCGATATTGACGCTTATTATGCGGTGGCAAAACAACTTAATCTATTATTCAAAAATAACATTAGTGTATTGTTTTAATTTGTTTTTATTATAATCATCAGCATATATTGCTAGTAATCGATTTATTGTTATCGACTGCGAAATCTTGATAGCAAAGTCAATTATTCTCATGACTGCCATTATTTAAAAATTTAAATTGACTCAATAAGTAATTTTTAATCATTACATTGATTATATTGGATTTATCAACCACAGCATTAGCTATAGGAAAGACGATAGCATAGAATCTCAGCTTTATTGTATTTAACAAATCCTACGCAGGCATGGTATTGGCGATTACTATAAATAGACCACATCGAAGACTGAACTAAACCCAGATGAATTTTATTTTGATTGGGAAAAATGTGATAGCTAAGCGCCAAGCATATTTATTAAAAAAGGGCAGAATAGCCCCTTTTCTGAGTAAACTTAAACCCTACTCGTTTTAGTGCTATATTTTGATTTGTAGATACTCCCCCAATCTAACATAGCATCGTGTACTTGCTTTAAACTTTCTCCAACTTCAGTTAAGGTATATTCCACTTTAGGTGGCACTTGTGGGTATACTTTACGGGTGATTAGGCCATTTTTTTCCATAGTACGTAGATGAGAAGTAAGCACTTTTTGTGATATACCATTTAGTGATTTTTTCAGTTCCCCAAAACGTTTGGTACCTGTCAGTAAATCTCGCACAATTAGGACTTTCCATTTGTCACCCATTAATAATAGAGTAGTTTCAACAGGACATGGCGGTAAATTTTCAATCACCTGCATAACAAAATTCCTTTAATTTCAACAATAGTATCTAAACGGTAACTATATTACTACTTGGTACCTACTTTACAATAGAAACTTTGGATATTAAGCTAAAAAAATTAATTTATCTAAGTCGTATTAAGGAGAACAAGATGAAAATTGCAGTCATTGGTGCAAATGGTAAATCAGGACAACTATTGGTTAAAGAAGCATTATCACGAGGACATGATGTCACAGCTATCGTACGTAAACCAAGTTCAAATAGCGACGCAAAAGCGAAAGTATTAGTTAAAGATCTATTTCAATTAACTTATGACGATTTGAAACCATTTGATGTGATTATTGATGCATTTGGTACTTGGACACCTGAATCATTACCATTACATCAAACTAGCCTTAAACATTTAACCGATATTTTAAGCGGTAAACCTAACCGTTTATTAGTTGTTGGTGGTGCCGGCAGTTTATACGTCAACCCAGAGCATACCGTTCGTCTAGTTGATTCACCAGATTTCCCTGATGAATTTAAACCATTAGCCAACAATATGGCGAAAGCTTTAGATCAACTAAGAACCTGTGATGATGTGCAATGGACCTATTTAAGCCCAGCAATTGAGTTTATTGCTGATGGAGCAAGAACTGGTCATTATACTGTTGGTGGCGAGCAATTCTTAGTTAACAGCCAAGGTAAAAGTCAAATCAGCTACGCTGACTATGCGGTCGCTATGATTGATGAAGCAGAAAAAGCCCAACATATCAAACAACGTTTCACTGTTGTCGCTGAATAATAGATATCGATAAATAACCTTACATTAAGATAGCCTATATACAAACGGTTATTTTAATGTAAGGAAAATCATTTAAACTTTCCACTCGACTAACCATATTTGTTCACTCACGCCAACAAACCAAAATGGTGCAAAAACACCAACCTTTGGTATATAAATGGATCATTTTAGTGCGCTAACAATTGAAAAAACTAGATTAGACCGGTTATCGGTTAACTGTTCAATTATTGGCATGCTTATTGCATAAATAAAAGATTATTATGAATAATTTGATAATGCCAATAATACTGATAATATGAATTATTATGTGTTTAATTTGTTATCACTTTACTTGGGAAAACGCTTATGCAGTACGATCTAATCATTAAAAATGGTATTGTTATTCTCGAATCAGGCGAGACTAATACCGACATTGCAATAAAAAATGGCAAAATTGCTGCTATTGGCCCTAATTTGGAGCAAGCAGAGCAAATTATCGATGCTGAAGGTTTAATTGTCAGCCCGGGAATGGTTGATATTCATGTGCATATTAGCGAACCTGGCGGTATCCGCCATGAATGGGAAGGTTATGTTACTGGAACCAAAGCATGTGCAAAAGGTGGGGTGACAACTTTTGTCGAAATGCCACTAAATCAACTTCCTGCTACCACCAGCGGTGAAACATTGCGAACCAAATATGCAGCTGGTGAAGGTAAATTATATGTTGACGTTGCTTCATATGGTGGATTAGTTCCCTATAACCTAACTAATAATGGTATAGAAGAACAAGTTCAAGAAGGTGTTGCTGCGTTTAAATGCTTTATGGCAACCTGTGGTGACCCAAATCTTGACGGTGATTTCGCTAATGTTAATGATTATGCATTATGGGAAGGGATGCGCCAAATAGCTAAAACCGGTAAAGTTTTAGCTATTCATGCCGAAAATGCAGCAATCACAGATATTTTGGGACAACAAGCCAAAGCACGAGGGGAAAGCAAATTATCACAATACGTAGCAACTCGTCCGGCATTCACTGAAGTAGAAGCTATTCGCCGAGCTATCTTTTTTGCCAAACAAACCGGTTGCCCAATTCATATTTGCCATGTAGCTTGTCCAGAAGGAGTTGAAGAAGTAATAAAAGCACGTCAAGAAGGTGTTAATGTCACTTGTGAAACCTGTATTCATTACCTCTATTTCACTACAGATCAATTAGATGCAATTGGCCCAATTGCAAAATGTTCTCCGCCAATCCGTGATCAACAAGCACAAGAAGGTTTGTGGAAATATCTCTTTGCCGGCCACATTATCACCGCCGTATCTGACCATTCACCATGTACCTACGATTTAAAAGATAAAGCCAATGCGTTTGATGCATGGGGAGGAATTTCAGGTGTGCAAAATAATGTCGATATTTTGTTTGATGAAGCCGTTCAAAAACGCGGTATGTCATTAAAACAGTTTGCCGATATCATCGCTAAAAATCCAGCCGAAAGATATAACTTACCAACCAAGGGATCAATTCAAGTTGGTAAAGACGCAGATATTATCTTTATAAAACCTCATTCAGACTATGTTTTAACTGCACAAGATCTCGAATATCGTAATAAATTTAGCCCTTATGTGGGTAGACAAATTGGTGCTCAAGTTGTGCAAACCATATTACGAGGAAAAACCATTTATCAGATTGATTCTGGTATTGATGCAACGCCGAGAGGTAGTTTTATTCGACGTTAATCATAAAATTAAAACGATAAAAAAATAAAATAGGTAGGAAAGGAAAATAATGAAGAATAACACAGCACAGTCATCGACGACACCATTGCAGATTGATAGTTCGTTATTACCCAAATCTAGCAAAGATAGAACAATGAATCCTTTGGCTTATGCCTTTATGTGGATTGGTGATGGTATGAATTTGGGTAATATGACCTTAGGTGCTAGCTTAGTCGTAGCTGGTGTCGCCACCATGAATATTTTCCAAACGTTTGCCGCAACGTTTATCGCAATATTAATCATTACCACAATTTTTGTCTTTAATGATCGTCTAGGATATCGATCAGGTATTCCTTATGTCGTGCAATTGCGAATGTCATTTGGCATAAAAGGTGCGATTATTTCTTCATTGCTCCGCGGTATTCCTGCTATTGTTTGGTATGGTTTTCAAAGCTGGATCGGTGCCACGGCACTCAATGAGATTGTAAAAATATTATCTAATGGTGATTTCGATAATGTATTTATTTGTTTCCTTATTTTACAATTTTTCCAAATAGCCTTATCACTATATGGATTCCATGCTATAAAATGGGTCGAAACCCTAATTTCAGTGGTGATTCTGTGTGCATTAGTTTATGTCTTTATTCTATTACTCAACAATCACCAAGATATTATTATCGATAAATGGGTAAATGCCGAAGGAACTTGGGGACTACCATTTTGTGGCTTTATTATGATGTTCTTGGGTAATTATGCAGCAATTTTTCTTAGTGCAGCTGATTATTCACGAGAACTAAAATCAGGTTTTAGCAATCGCAAACGTGGCCTACTCTATTTTTTACCCATTTTTGTCGCTTACGGCTTTATTATTACTATTGGTGTAATGTTAGCATCAGTCACCGGTAACTCGAATCCAGTTAAAGCGTTCGCCATTGTAGTAAATAATCCATATATTACCATTGTAGTCTCATCCTTTATTGTATTAGGTACCATTGCCGTAAATATTGTTGCTAACATCATCCCACCTGCTTATGTAATTACTTTATTAACTAAAGCGAAATATAAAGTGGCGGTAACCATTACGGGTTTATTAGCTATTGCTTCTTTCCCATGGGTGTTAGTTCAAGATACGTCAGCTAAAGGATTAGGTTTATTTATCTTAATTTATTCGGCATTTTTAGGGCCAATTGTGGCAATTTTATTGGTGGAATATTATCTGTTACGTCGACAAAAAATTGATGTAAACACGCTATATGATAATAACGGTCAATTTGCTGGTTTTAACCCTGCAGCGATTCTAGCAATGCTGATTGGCTCAGCGGCTGCATTTTATGAAGTTAGCTTAACATGGATTGTCGGTTTTGTTGTTGGTGGAATTAGTTATATTTTATTAACCAAATTTACCTTTAAAGATTCGCCGTTCAAAAAAGGAACTATTTTTGAAAAGAAATAGCTCAATTAAGTGACCAGCAAAATTAGGTAGTAAATTCAATGTTATCATCATGATTCACTACCAATTTGACAGGTCACCTTAATTTCACGATTATCGCTAATTTCTAAATTTGATAATACCGCTAATTGTGGAAAGTTAGGTCTTAAAAACTGCGCCAGCATAGCTCGCAAAGTATGATTAACTAATAAAACTGGCGGTGCACCAATTGCATCTTGCTGATTAAGGGCTTGCTGAAGCTGTTGGAGTATATGTTCCGCCAAACCAGGCTCAACATTACTGGTATTTTGTAACGCTTGCAGTAATATTCGCTCTAAACTGATACTTAATCCAATCACTTTTATCGGCTCTGTTCCCGGAAACCACTGCTGAGTAATCACTCTACCCAATGCTATTCTAACAATACTAAGTAAATGGTAAGCATCATTTTGGTTAGGTGCTTGTTCACAAATTGTCTCAATAATCGTACGCATATCACGAATAGAGACTTTTTCGGCCAACAAGTTTTGTAAAATTTTATGAAACGTGGTTAATGGTACAACACCAGGAATAAAATCCTCGACTAATTTAGGAATATCTTGTTTGATGCGCTCCAGTAATTCTTGCGTTTCTAAACGCCCTAATAGATCACTGGCAAATTGATGCAATAAATGATTAAAGTGAGTAGCAATCATGGTACTGGTATCAACCACGGTATAACCTAATATTTGGGCAGCTTCTTTATTATTAGCATCTATCCAAACCGCAGGTAAACCAAATGCGGGTTCAGTTGTTGCAATTCCATCAATTTGTTCGGTCACTGTGCCAGGATTAATCGCCAACCACTTGTTATTCATAATTTCACCTTGGCCTATCTCGCCACCCTTTATAAAAATTTTATATTGATAAGGTGATAATGAGAGGTTATCGCGAATATGTACTTGTGGTGGTAAAAAACCTAATGTTTGGGCAAACTTTTTGCGTAAACTGCGAATTCGGCCAAGTAATTCACCATTTTGGTTTTGATCAACCATAGGGATTAAGCCATATCCAACTTCCATCGCTAAAATATCTTCAATATTGACATCAGACCATGAAGCGTCAACATTTGACGGTTTAGTTGCTGCTATATTTTGTTGCGGAGTAGAGACTGATTTTTCAAGTTTCTTTTGTTTGCTTAACCACCACGAAATGAGCGATAAAATAGCCGTAAACATTAAAAATACTAAATTTGGCATACCCGGAATAAGGCCAAGTAACCCAATTACAACCGCAGTTAAAATTAATACTTGTGGATTATTAAATAACTGCTTTAACATTTGGTCACTGATGTTTTCTTGTGAAGTGACCCGCGTCACAATAACACCGGCAGCAGTGGAAATAATTAGGGAAGGAATTTGCGCAACTAATCCATCACCAATAGTTAATAGCACATAGGTTGTACTGGCATCGGATAATGTCATACCATGCTGCATCACCCCAACTAATAAGCCACCGACAATGGTAATCGCCATAATCAATAAACCAGCGATAGCGTCACCACGCACAAATTTACTTGCCCCGTCCATAGAGCCATAAAAATCGGCTTCTTGAGTAACTTCTGCTCGCCGAGCTTTAGCTTCATCCTCACCGATTAATCCAGCATTAAGATCGGCATCAATAGCCATTTGCTTACCTGGCATACCATCTAATGCGAAGCGAGCACCTACTTCAGCTATCCGACCAGCACCTTTAGTGATTACCATAAAGTTAATAATAACTAAAATGATAAACACAACAATACCAATGGCAAAATTACCACCAACTAAAAAGTGGCCAAAAGCTTCAATTACTCGACCAGCCGCGTCACTACCAGTATGGCCTTTTAGTAACACCACTCTAGTTGAGGCAACATTAAGGGATAAGCGCAATAAAGTTGCAAACAATAAAACGGTGGGAAAAGCGGCAAAATCGAGAACTCGCTTAGTAAACAGTGCCACAATCAAAATGATAATCGATAAGGCAATATTAAAAGTAAAAAAGAGATCTAAAATAAATGCGGGTAAAGGTAATACCATCATCGAAAGAATCAATAAAATCAGCATTGGCCCAGTTAAAATTCGATAATGACCGTTTTTTAAGCTATTTATTGATAATAGATTAGTTAATTTTGATTTCATCATAACAATTGCAATTACCTTTATTTATTCACAGATAAAGATTCTGGGATTGATAAATTGGTTGGTTTGAGTGGTTTTTCACCACCATATCTATGCCATCTTTTTAATTGATAAACCCAAGCGAGAATTTGTGCTACCGCAGCATAGAGCTCTGCTGGTATTGATTTACCTATCTCACCATGGCGATATAATGCTCGAGCTAAAGGTGGCGCTTCTAATTGCGGGATCTGATGCTCTTGAGCAATTTGTTTAATTTTGCTCGCTATATTATCGGTACCTTTAGCCAATATCTTGGGCGCACTCATGGTTTTTTCATCATATTGCAGAGCAACCGCATAATGGGTTGGGTTGGTAACAATAACATTAGCTTTAGGGACATCTTTCATCATCCTACGCCTTGCCATTGCCTGCTGCATTTGTCGAATACGCCCTTTAATTTGCGGATTACCTTCTTGCTCTTTAAACTCATCTTTCACTTCTTGCTTCGACATTTTTAACTTTTTCAAATTGCTCCATATTTGGTAAAAAATATCAAAACCTACCATTGGTATTAAGGCTAATACAATCAATAAACTAGCGTAAATCAGCAATTGCATTACCTGAGATAATGCATTATTTAAATACATACTGGGTAGTACCAGCATATTGGGAAATTGATGTATCAAAAATAGGGCAGCAGCAAAAGCGATTAAAACCACTTTAAGAATACTTTTAAACAGTTCTGAAAAAATTCGCAGACTAAATAACCGTTTAAACCCACTAATAGGATTCAATTTGCCTAAATTAGGCTTAATCGATTGTAGACTAAACAGCAAACCACCAACACTAAGCGGAGCAATGATAGCAACAATAACTAATCCCACAAAAATAGGTAAAATCGCCCAAAATCCAGCGGTTAATAAATTAATTAAATTGAAAATAATCTGTTTATCATCATCGGTTCGGTGGGCAACTAACATGGCTTGTTGAATAATTGCTTTTAATTTGCTGACAAAATGTGTTCCCATTATCCAAAATAACATAATGCCAACTAACAATATCATTAGCGATGTTAACTCACGAGATCGAGGAATTTGTCCCTTTTCCTTAGCCTTTTTTAATTTACTATCGGTGGGTTGTTCACTTTTCTCTAGATCACTATCATCAGCCATATATCAGTTAAACCAATTTTACTGTCTAATTACACTTTACTTTGATAGCACAGTATGAACGCAACTGATTAAAGTTATTGGCTTAATAAGACCCCAAATTACTGGTTATTTAGCTCGTTTAGCTTTAAATAGCATTAAAATGATTAAACTTTAGCACGTTTAGATGAAATCGTTTCAGGCTGTTGATAACCGTGATAAGTGTAAACCGCGGGGTTATTAATACTTTTTAAATAATCAATCGATTGTTGTGTCATATTCATACGATTTTGAATAAGTATACCGTTATCTCGATTGATTTGAGCTAATCGCTGAGTGGTATTAGTGATGGCTTGCCATTTCAACGCTAGCTCAGGGTTTTCACTATAAGGTGATTGGATATTATAGCGTGCACTTACTTTTAGCCGTTTTTCATCAAGTAACTTTAACTCGATAAGTAATTGGCTTTTTTGATTTATAACGTCATTTAATTGGCTAATTGTATTAGTCCCAATTAGGATTTGCTGTTCAGACTCTAGAATATCTGAAAGTGATTGCAACATGACTGTTACATTATTAAAAATGTTATCTAACTCTAACATTATGATATTCCTTCAAAAATTAATTAGCTTTCAATCTCTTCAAGAGTTTGCTTAATAATTTCGTCTGCAATTTTATTTGGATTGATGACTAAGTTACCATTAGTAATGGCCTGTTTTATTTTCTCAATTTTACTAATATCAATATCATTTTCTGTCGAATGTAATAATGCGATAGTGTTTTGGCTCAATTTGACATTGCTATTCAAATTTAAGCTATTTGACGTTTGCACAGATGCTTTAGTTTCTTTATTTTGTCCATTTATTAAATCACGATTTAGCAATCCCGATACTGCTGTAACCAATTTTGTTGCATCTATACTCATAAAATTCCTTTAATTCAAGTCAAGGTTTATAGGGTTGGTTTAGTCTAATTATCGGCAAAAATCAAAAAATCATTAATTTTATTTATTGATAATAGTGATAGCTTTTTCACTAACAACACCTTCAACAACATTACCCGTATTAAGTTTAATATTAATTGATTCTCCCAATGCCCCATTACTTAATGTCTTGCCATGCGTTGCAATTGAGTAACCTTCGCCATTAATAATGACCTTTACGGTTTGACCGACTTTAACATACCAGTTTTTCTGCAGCATTGAATTTTTTATTACTTCACCATCATTAATATTACGTAAAGCAAGATGATTGATAACTTCAGATTGATTTAAAATTACTGTTGCTGGTAATTTATCTAACTGACCAGGTTGCATTTTTACCAGTTGTTCAGTAATTAATGTTCCTGCACTAATTGCTTGTTTAGCAATAACATAATGGCCACTCACAGCCACGTATATCTGGATATATTTAGTGATATTTTCGCATCTGGCGGTAATCGTTAAATTGCCCCATTGTTTATTTTTGTTCAATATTGCCAATGTTGGTGAGTCACAACTTAATTGCGGTTTTGCAGTTGGATAATTAATGACAACTTTATCAACATTCACATCAATAAGTTGTTGATGGATCAGATCACTAATTTGTTTTTCAAGTGCAGTGGCACAAACTATTTTTGAACTACCTAACATACAAAAAAGAAACAACAATCTAATAATCTGAGGCATATTTGTCGGGGTTCATATAATTATTGATAACTAAATTGTACTTTATAAGCTCACCTATCGAATGTTGAAATAAGGGCAATTTTTATCGTTATTTATACGATGATTTTTTTTTGATTTGCTTAAAATTCTTTTTATCTATCAGGATGAGATGATTTTATGCTAAATAAATTAGATACTTTCGTTAATTTTCACCAACAAGCACTCAATGTTCGTGAAAAACGTCAAAATATACTTGCAACCAATATTGCTAATAGTGATACGCCTAATTACCAAGCGAGGGACATTGATTTTAATACTGAATTAAACAGAGCCATCAATAATCAATCGACCCACAATAATATAAAACTAAATATTACTTCTGCAAAACATATTCAAATAACTAGCGCTGATTTCACTAATTATAATCTTCTTTATCGTATTCCTTATCAATCATCTGCTGATGGCAACACTGTTGAGATGGATCAAGAACGAACTGCTTTTATGGATAACAGTATCCACTATCAAAGTAATTTAACCTTTTTAGGTGAACAGTTTAAAAATGTCATTTCGGTATTACAGCAAGGATAATCATCATGAGCTTCTCTATTTTTTCGGTTTCTGGTTCAGCCTTAATGGCACAAACACAACGAATGAATGTCAGTGCCAGTAATTTAGCTAATGCTGATAGTGTTACCAGTACTTCTGGTCAAGCTTATCGAGCCAAACAAGTTATCTTTCAAGTCGATGACAATGGTTATTCCAATAGTGTTGCTGGAGTAAAAGTAGCACAAGTTATTGAAGATCCTGCGCCAATGAATTTAGTTTATGAACCAAATCATCCTTTGGCTGACGAACAAGGCTACATTCAAAAACCTAACGTTGATGTAGTAGCTGAGATGGTTAATACCATTTCTGCATCTCGTAGCTACCAAGCAAATGTAGAAGTGATTAACACCGCAAAAAGTTTAATACTAAAAACACTGACTCTAGGACAATAAAAGGGCGTAATTGATGGGTATCTCAAATGTAGCAGTTTCAGAATCAACTAATATGGCCAGTCCACAAGCGCTAAAGAAAGGTACGTCTGATGGTAACTCTAGTCAGGAACTACAAGATAATTTCTTAACATTACTTATTGCCCAAATGAAAAATCAAGATCCTACCAATCCAATGGATAACAGTCAGTTAACCTCGCAATTAGCTCAAATCAATACGTTAGCGGGTATCGAACGACTGAATACCACATTAGGTATGGTTTCAGGTCAAATTGACGATAGCTTATCGGTCAATGCCAGCAACATGATTGGTAAAGGTGTCATGGTTCCAGGTAATAAAATTTTAGTCGCTACATCAGAAGTGGAAGGTTCGGAAAGCGAAAAAGAAACTATTACCACACCATTTGGCTTTGAACTTATGCGTGATGCTGAGTCAGTGGTCATTACCATCAAAGATGAAAATGGCAATGTTGTACGTGAGGTCGATTTAGGTTCGATTCCTGCTGGAGTTAGCTCTTTTACTTGGGATGGGGAACTGAATGATGGAACACTGGCGCCAGATGGTAGTTATACGTTTTCGGTTAATGCCACTTATGACGGGCAAAAAGTATCGTCCACACCACTATCTTACTCGGTTGTATACGGCGTAATTAATAGCAAAGTTAATAATAAAGTATTACTTGATTTAGGGATACTTGGTTCAATTAGTATTGACGAAGTACGTCAAATTCTTTAAAGGGGAATAAGTTAATATGGGATTTTCTCAAGCAATTAGTGGTATGAATGCCGCATCAAAACAATTAGATGTTATTGGTAATAATATTGCCAATTCTGCAACAGTTGGCTTTAAAAGTGCTAGCATTTCATTTGCCGATATTTATGCTGGTTCAAAAGTAGGAATGGGCGTCAAAGTGGCTGCGGTTATGCAAAATTTTAATGATGGCACAACAACGTCAACCAATAATAGTCTAGATGTTGCTATCTCTGGTAATGGCTTTTTCCGCTTAGTTGATAGTAGTGGTCAAATCTATTATACCCGTAATGGCCAGTTTCAATTAGATGCTGATCGCAATATTATCTCAGCGGATGGTTTTCAATTAACCGGTTATCTTGCCACAGGCACACCACCACAGATCCAACAAGGTTCAGCACCAGGCCCATTAAAGATTTCACAAGAGATGTTAAATGCATCAGCAACCAATAAAGCCTCTTTGCAAACAAATTTAAATTCAAATAGCAAAGTACCTGAAAAACAACCAATTAATGCCACCGATGCTGATACCTTTAATTATTCAACTACGATCACCACTTATGATTCTTTAGGTAATCAACGTAATGTTCAGCTTTTTTATGTTAAAACGGCTGATAATCAATGGGATGTTCATTATCTTGATAGTAGTGATCCTAACGCAAGCCTACAAGCATTAGGGCAAATGGAGTTTGATTCATCAGGCAAATTAATTAGTGATCCAGAAATGACGATTAATATTAATGGGCTTAATGGTTCAGCCGCCAATAGCTTCACGCTGTCATTAGCAAACAGTACTCAACAAAATATGGGTAAAGAAGTCGGTAGCATTAAAACCCCTGTCGTTGATGGTTATGCTGCTGGTGATCTAGTTGGCTATAGTATCAGTGATGATGGCTCAATTTATGGCGTCTATTCTAACCAACAAACGATGTTATTAGGTCAAATTGCCATGGCTGATTTTGCCAATGTTAATGGCCTAGAATCAGCCGGTAACAATAACTGGCGGGCGACTCTTAAATCAGGTGGTGAAGTATTAGGCTCAGCTAATACTGGTACTTTTGGTTTACTAACCAGTGGTGCAGTTGAATCATCCAATGTCGATATGAGCCAAGAGTTAGTCAATATGATTGTTGCCCAACGTAATTATCAATCTAATTCACAAACCATCAAAACTCAGGATCAAATTCTTAATACATTGGTTAATTTAAGATAATTTAAGGAGTATTTATGGATCGCGTTATTTATACTGCTATGTCTGGCGCAAGCCAAACATTAAATCAACAGTCCATAACTAGTCATAATTTAGCTAATGTATCGACAGTTGGCTTTCGGGCGCAATTAACAGCAATGAAAGCCGTTCCCATTGTCGGTAGTAGTATGCCGACAAGAACTATGGTAACGGCAACTACGCCAACCTATGATTCAACAATCGGTGCCTTTAATTACACTGGACGCAATTTAGATGTTGCTTTATCCCAAGACGATTGGCTAGCAGTACAGTTAGCTGATGGCAGTGAAGGATATACCCGTAATGGTGCGATTCAAATAGATGAAAACGGCACACTTAACATTCAAGGCTTTCCGTTACTTGGTGATAATGGCGTATTAACAGTACCTCAGCGTTCACAAGTTAGTGTCAGTACTGATGGGACTTTATCAGCTTTAGGTGCTGGCGATAAACGCACCACCATTGCCCAAGTAGGAAAAATAAAAAAAGTTCACCTTGAACGCAATGAATTGGTACGTGGTGATGATGGATTTTTCCATGCCACTGAGGCAACCATAAATAATCGTGGTGCCGTGTTACAAGATAACCCTAATGCAAAATTGATGTCCGGAGTACTCGAAGGCAGTAATGTTAATCCGGTAACGGCAATGGTGAATCTAATTAGCCATTCTCGTCAATTTGAAATGCAGATGAAACAAATTACTACTGCCGACGAAAATGCCCAAAAAGCCAACCAAATATTATCGTTAACTTAACTAAAATAGGAAACAGCAATGATTAAATCATTATGGATTGCAAAAACCGGTTTAACTGCGCAACAAATGAATATGGATATTATTTCCAATAATTTAGCCAACGTTAGTACAGGGGGTTTTAAACGCCAACGCGCCGTTTTTGAAGATCTGTTATACCAAACAGTTCGCCAACCAGGAGCGCAATCTTCAGAACAAACAACATTACCTTCAGGATTACAAATTGGTACCGGTGTAAGACCAGTTGCAACCGAACGAATTCATAGCCAAGGTAATTTAGAATTAACCGATAACAGTAGTGATATTGCCATTAATGGACAAGGATTTTTCCAAGTTCTTATGCCTGATGGAACGCAAGCCTATACCCGCAGTGGCGCTTTTCAAGTTAATCAAAATGGTCAGTTAGTAACAGCTGCCGGTTATGAAATTCAACCAACAATTAACATTCCATCCAATGCTATAAAAATGACCGTAGCACGTGATGGCATCGTCAATGTCACCTTAGCTAATCAATCAACTCAAGTACAAGTTGGTCAATTAACATTACACACTTTTATCAATGACACCGGATTAGAAAGCGTTGGTGAAAATCTATATCTAGAAACCGAAAGTTCTGGTGCACCAACTGAAAATACACCGGGGCTCAATGGTGCTGGATTGCTATACCAAGGTTATATTGAAACGTCAAATGTAAATGTGGCCGAAGAGCTGGTTAATATGATTCAAGTACAACGTGCTTACGAAATTAATAGTAAAGCAATATCGGCATCTGACCAAATGTTGCAACGTTTAAATCAATTATAAATCTAACAAAATGATAGCGGTAATGAGATATCTTTACATTTTAATAACTTTGTCGTTAGTTGGTTGTAGTCAATTACCTAAAAAAGCATTAGTTGAAGGCGATACCAGTATTGTTCCAAAAATGCCAGAAATTGTGAACAGCAGTGGTTCCATTTATCAAGCCTCACAACCAAGTAGTTTTGGTTATCAACCGATGTTTGAAGATCGTCGACCACGCAATATTGGTGATGTATTAACTATTGTTTTACAAGAAAACGTTAGCGCAAGTAAAAGTTCATCCATTAATGCCGGCCGTAATGGTGGGGTCAATTTAGGGGTAAAAACCGTACCGCACTTTTTAGATGGGCTAGTTGGTCGTGGTAAAGTGGATACCGATATCTCAGGTAGCAATGATTTTAAGGGTTCTGGTGGTGCCAATGCTAAAAATACCTTTAGCGGTACCATTACCGTCACCGTTCAAGATGTCATGATTAATGGTAATTTAAAAGTGATTGGTGAAAA
Source organism: Gilliamella apis (assembly GCF_030758615.1). Taxonomy (NCBI): domain Bacteria; kingdom Pseudomonadati; phylum Pseudomonadota; class Gammaproteobacteria; order Orbales; family Orbaceae; genus Gilliamella; species Gilliamella apis. The sequence goes on along the minus strand of NZ_CP132381.1, from coordinate 300,063 downwards.
ACAAATTGCAATAAATCAGGGCACAGAATTTATTCGATTTTCAGGTGTTGTTAACCCTCGGACAATAAGTGGTAGTAATACCGTTATATCAACTCAGGTCGCTGATGCTCGTATTGAATATGTAGGTAATGGCTACATCGATGAAGCACAAACAATGGGTTGGTTACAGCGCCTGTTTTTTAATCTTTCGCCATTTTAATGAGTATCATTATGCTAAATAAATTACGTACTTTTATCTGTTTTGTTTTGCTAATAGTGGTTGTCCCTTCTAGTTATGCCGAGCGAATAAGAGATTTGGTGACAATACAAGGCGTTCGCGAAAATGCCTTAGTCGGCTATGGTATCGTGGTAGGGCTTGACGGTACCGGTGACCAAACTTCACAGACACCATTTACGATACAAAGTATCACCAATATGCTCTCACAATTAGGTATTACCGTGCCATCAGGAAGCAACATGCAGTTAAAAAATGTGGCAGCGGTAATGGTCACGGCTAAATTACCGTCTTATGCGCGTGTTGGCCAACAAATTGATGTGGTTGTTTCGTCATTAGGCAACGCCAAAAGCCTGCGTGGTGGTACATTGATTATGACACCATTAAAAGGCGCCGATAACCAAGTTTATGCGATTGCACAAGGTAATCTTTTTGTTGGTGGTATGGGGGCAAGCAGTAGAAGCAGTAGTGTAACGGTTAACCAAATGGCTGGTGCCACCATTCCTAGCGGTGCAACCATCGAAAGAGAATTAGTTACACGCTTAGATGAAAACAGCACTATTCATTTACATCTTAACTATTTTGATTTTACTGTGGCTACAAAAATTGCTGATGCTATTAACAAAGTGCAAAAAAATATCGCCATTGCTTTAGATGGCATGACCGTAAAATTGACTATGCCACAAGACAGTCAAGCAAGAGTTAAATTATTATCTACAATTCAAAATCTCCAAATTAGTGCTAGCCCTATTTCCGCTAAAGTGGTGATTAATACACGTACTGGTGTCGTGGTCATGAATCAAAAAGTACAATTAGACAATTGTGCCGTTGCACATGGCAATTTATCCGTGGTGGTAAATAACAAATTGAAAGTTAGCCAACCCAATACACCACTCGCCGGTGGCAACACAGCAGTGGTTCCAGATGATGAAGTAACTATCGAGCAAGATGGTGGCGCACTGCAGAATTTAGCGTCTGGCGCCGATCTAAATCGAGTTATTCATTCACTTAACTTATTAGGTGCCAATCCTACTGAGTTAATGTCAATACTAGAAGCATTAAAAACCGCTGGTTGTTTGCATGCCGCATTGGAAACTATTTAAAGCAGAACTATTGAAATGAAAAACCTAATAAATCAGTCTATAAATCGTTTTGCTTATGATTTTTCTAGCATTAATCAATTGAAACGTAATGCTGTTAGTGGTTCAACTGACAGCATCAAACAAGTTGCCGATCAGTTTGAAACACTATTTGTAAATATGATGATGCAATCTATGCGCAAAGCGGTACCCAATGGCGGTTTATTTAATCAATCAGCAATGCAATTATTTACCTCTATGTTTGATCAACAAATTGCTCAACAAGCGGCAGGTAAAGGTTTAGGGCTATCTAATGTTATTGTTAAACAATTAACTAATCAGCCACATTCTACGCTTAATATTCATTCACAAGCTCAAGCGAATAATAATCAAACCAATATGCGATTGGCACAATCTTTATTTAGTGATAATTCATCCAATTTATCGCCAGCAGCATTAGGGCAAATGCTTTATCAACAGCATAAAGCCAACAATTTAACCAAAGCCAATGTTAATGAATCAACCTTGCCAACTTCGCTCAACAAAGTTGATAAAGACCATATTAGCCAATTTGTCGTCGAATGGTTTGAGCCAGCAAAGCAGGCATCGAAAATATCTGGCATCCCTTATGAAGTCATTATTGCTCAAGCAGCTTTAGAAACAGGTTGGGGTAAAAAACAGATAAAAACGGCTGATAATAAGCCGAGTCATAACTATTTCGGTATAAAAGCAACCTCATCATGGCAAGGTGATTCAACTCGGTTAACGACTCAAGAATTCTTAAATAACAATATGGTTAAAATTAAAGATGAATTTAGGGTATACAACAGTAAACAACATGCATTAACTGATTACCTTAATTTATTAACCAAAAGCCCACGTTATCGTGCCGTGGTTAATGCTCCCGATGCTAGAACAGCAGCCAAAGCACTACAAGACGCACACTATGCAACTGATCCTAACTATAGCGAGAAACTGATCCAAATTATTGGTCGAATCGAGCAAATTGCCAAAAATACACCGCAAAAATCAATATCTGGATTTAGACAAATTGCCTTTAAATAGTGCTTAAATAAATATAGCTGTTAAATAAATTACATTATCATCACAGCCAAAAAGTAGACCAAACTCTACGCTATAGTCAATAAATAACCAATAATGCGTTAGTTACATATATCAAGATCACCTATAATCACGTTTCTCACCCTTTGGCAAATAGCTGGTCATCAGCATAGCAATATAAAAATCTGTATGATAATAAAATGATAACAGTAAGCAAATTGATAGTCAGGAGGTTGTAACCCCCTGTTTGTTAGATGAATAGTCATGTTTAGGATGTGTAAAAATTAATAATAGATTATTTCATTTGAAATAATGACATGTTTTGCATGTTCATAAATGTATATTGTGCTGCTTGTAAATTTGCTTGTAGCATCACATAATCTGAAATCGCTTCATACCAATCAACATCTTCAATTTGACTAATTTGCGTTTCAAAATCAATATCTAAGGTTTTACCCAGTGCGGTTAATCTTTCGACTTCAGCCAATACATTTCCGCCTGCAGCTCTAACAGTCGAGATGTTTTCAAATGAGTTATCAACACCTTGACTGGCTTTAGATAAACCTAATCGAAACTGTTCAATAGCTTCAGGATCATTATCATCTAAACCAATTTGCAATGCCGCTATGGCATAATCGATACTCGCAAAGACATCACTTTCTACTTCTGTATTGGCGCCTGTCATAAAAATCTGTTGACCAGTAAAACTTAGCGATACTTCACGGGTATCATCGATGAAAACATTAATCGTGGTTGAACCACCGACATAATTCACTTTACCGCTTTCATCAACCACAAAAGGAGGGGTATCATTTTTATTACCAGCAAACAGATAATTACCATTGGTATCTTTAGCATTGGCTAACGAAATTAACTGATCTTTTAATCCTTGTAGCTTATTGGCTAAATCTTGTCTGTTTTCATCATTTAACGTCTCATTACCAGCATAAACTAAAGTTTCTTGGATTGATTGAATCACAGTATTCGCTTCTTTTAATACCGTATCTTGCCGACTTAATGATTTATCAACACTATCTCGCGCTGCTTGAAATTGGTTATTTCTTGATTGAGCTTGCTTTAAAATTAATGTTTGTGAAGCACCCATCGGATCATCTGAAGGTGATAATATTTTCTTGCCGGTTGCCAAATGTAATCCTGACTTTTGCCACTTGGTATTGGTATTTAAAATACTATTTAGATTTTTTTGATACATTGAATGAGTACTAAGTCGCATGTTTAAATCCTTTTATTATTTGGCCAAACCTAAAATGGTATCAAATATTGTCGTTGCCACATCAATAACTTTGGCATTTGCTTGGTAATATTGCATATAAACTTGCATAGAAATATATTCTTCTTCGATATTCACACCAGAGATAGATTGATTCTGTTCATAAATTTCTTGAGTGATATTTTGGCTCGATTGCGCTGAAATTTTAGCTGTCTGCGTCTCACTACCTATATAACTAACTAATGATGTATATGCACTATTTAAAGTTTTAGTCCCATTAACTAGTTTTTCATTTTGTATATCAAGTAGTTTTGCCACATTTCGATTATCACCACTACCATTTTCATCATCGTTAATACCGGTAGCGAGTTTATTTACATCTTTAACCAGTAACTGTAATGATGAGGCTACATCGGCAACAGGTTTAAGTAAAAAGCTATCACCAGCAACCGCATTGCCAGTAATTTCAATCGATAAGCCGTCAAACACTAACTTACCATCGCTAACTTGTGGGGTAATTTGTTGATTATCTGATAATCTGGTTACTACCCAATCATTGCCATTGAACTCTATTTTATAATCAGAAGCTTTGACTTCTGTTACCGAGTTATAATCCATTTTAACGGTAGCATTACCTTGATTTTGGCTATTAGCAATACTAGTTGGTTTGTGATAATCAAATAGTTTTTCGCCAGGATCGCCATTAATATCAACGCCAGCCGTATGTACTTCATTAAAGCGCTCAGCTAAATTTAACGCCAGCAACCCTAATTGATTGCGAGCTTCAAGGAGTGGTCCATCACGAAAAGCTAATAATCCATTTAATCGACCTGATGCGATATTTTGACTTGTCAGTTCTTGTGTCGCACCAGAATTATGGGTGTAAATAATCGTATTTAAGGCAGGATCAGAGGCCGAAGGCTGCACCGATAACTGATTTGTCGATGCGCCTTGTACTAAGCTTAAACCATTGCTAAGCGAAATATTATATTGGCCATTTTGCTCGCTAACTGTTATACCAATCAGTTCGCTTAATTCAGTTACCAGTTGATCTCGTTCATCTAGTAAAGAATTAGGTTCATGACCACCACTTACAGCCTGTAATTTGGCAATTTTTTGATTGAGATCGGCAATTTGTTGGGTATAAGTATTAACTTTATCTATGTTATTTGTCAGTTCAGTATTGATATTGGCAATCTGATTTTTTAAATTCAATTCCGTTTTATTGAACTGGCTGACTAAAGAGGTAAGATCGCTAATAACTGTCTGTTTCGTTGCTGCATCACCCGCATTGGAAGAGAGCTTATTTAAGCTAGCAAACAGATTATTTAATTGTGAGGAAATACTGTTTTCGTTTTCAGCTAGTAAATTATCGACTTTTGATAATTCATTGTAATAGGCTTTTATCGAACCATTTTGCGATTGTGATTGGCGTAATTGACCAACCACAAAACTGTTATATGCGCGGTTAACTGATGATACCGCAACACCATTACCTACAAAGCCAAAATTATACTTAGTGCCGTTTGCTTGACGCAAAATTTGCTGCTGGCGATTATAACCAACTGTATGTGCATTACTAATATTATTGCTAATCACATTAAGCATATTTTGTGCTGTATTTAATCCACTAATACCGGTATTCATCAATGAATTTGACATAAAGGCTCCTAAATATAATCTCAGTTAATAATAAAATTATTAAACTAAAGTGTTATTATTTATATCGGCCTACAATTTAAAAACTTTAGTTATTTTTAGATAAAAATGGATTTTTTTTGATTTTAATTTTTTAACCAGCTTAATCTGAGTATTTATGTTGATATTATTCTGATTTAATTTGTTTGGCCTGTTTTAAAAAATCGATGCCAGTCATGGTATTTTCATCTTCAATATACTGCTGTGCTGATTTGTTCAAAATTAAAATACTAATACGACGATTGGCATCTTTGCTGTAATTTGGGTTATTTAATCCCACCGTATCGGCTAAACCAATAATACGAATGATTTTATTGGAATCTAATCCACCAGCTATCAACTCTCTTCTTGATGAGTTTGCTCTATCTGCGGATAACTCCCAGTTACTATAACCACGATCGCCGGTTATATACTGACGCTCATCAGTATGACCAGATAACGTCATTTTATTAGGTAACGAATTTATGATTGGTGCTAAAGCATACAAAATTTCTTGCATATTAGGATGAATAACCGCACTACCAACATCAAACATCGGTTTATCATCGGTGGCTAAAATCTGAATTCTTAGCCCCATTTCTGTTAGTTCAACAATAAGATTAGCGGCTAATTTCTGCAATCGAGGATCAAGTTCAAATACTTCATATATTTTATTCGCTGTATCAATTAATTGCTTTTTTTCATCTTGATTCAAATCAGACTCGACATTCAATATGGTATTTTTATCTTCACCTACATTTTTAGATACATCATCGCCACCACCCGGTATCGGACTTTCACTATCACTGATATTTTTGCCACCATTTTGACCTAATATCAATGGTGTTCTAAAGTATTCAGCAATGCCTTGTAACTCTTGTGGACTGGACTTAGCAATTAACCACATGACGAGAAATAGCGCCATCATCGCCGTCATAAAGTCAGCATAAGCAATCTTCCATGATCCACCATGATGGCCACCGCCATGACCGGATTTCTTTTTAGAAATAATTATTCTTACTGACTTCTTTTTCATTATTCATTATTTTCTGTTGGGTTAGCGTTTTTATCTTTCACTTCTTGAATATATTTTTCTAATTCAAAGAAAGATGGCCGTTCGTGGGAAAAAATTGTTTTGCGACCAAACTCAATACAAATTTGCGGAGCATAATCATGCATACTGGCAATAAGAATCACTTTAGTACATTCTAAAATTTTTACTGTATCGGCATTTTTTTGCCTTAATAAGGCTGCTAAAGGCGACACAAAACCATAAGCAAGTAAAATACCTAAAAAGGTACCAACCATAGCATGGGCAATAAGCTCACCCAATTCGCTAGCTGGGCGGTCAGCTTGTGCTAAGGTGTTAATTACCCCCATAACTGCTGCCACAATACCAAAAGCGGGTAAACCATCACCGACGCTAGCAATAGCATCAGCTGGTTTTTCAAGTTCATGAGTATAGGTTTCTATTTCCTCATTCATTAGTGCTTCGATTTCATATACTTCCATATTGCCACTGATCATCAAACGTAAATAATCAGTGATAAAATCACAAACTTGCGGATTGGCTAAAATAAGTGGGTATTTTTTAAATAACTCACTCTCTTTGGGATTATCGATATCTTCTTCAATGGATAAGCCACCACTTTGACGCACTTTAGTTAATATGGTGTACATTAAATTAATTAATGTTAAATAAAGTGTTTTATTATATTTTGAGGTTTTAAATAAATTACCTAGTGATTTAAGTGTCGCTTTGATAACTTTCTTTTCATTACTGACAATGAAAGCACCAATAGCTGTCCCACCAATAATGAGAAACTCTAATGGCTGAAAAAGTACCGCCAAATACCCGCCACTTAGCACATAGCCGACTAAGGCTGAAGCGATAACCACAATATATCCTATAATTATTAGCATTGGCTTTCCTTTATCTCCATAAAATATAACTAACTCTGTTTTACAGCTTAATGTTTACTTAAATTGTTACCTGATTTGCTGTGACTAAATTAAATGCATTTGGTATTGATAAAACTTGTAAACATTTGGCATGACTCTCTTTATGTGTTTTATTATTTTTTTCTGCTCTTGATGGTGGCTGGCATAAACTGCACACAAAGCTATTATGCGGTTGATAAGCATGGGTAATAAATCGCCCTTTGCACTCCTTGCAACTTGACTGCTGCATAACATTACTTTCAACAAATTTAACTAAAATCCATGCTCGGGTTAATCCTAAAATAGGCTCTTCATCTTGAGGAAAGGAACACTGTTCTAAATAGAGTTGATAGGCTTTTAAAATGGCCTGAACACCAGGTTTAATGCCATGTTTAACTAAAAAATGGTAAGCATTATAAAACATACTTGAGTGAATATTGGGCTCCCAAGTCATAAACCACGTAGTTGAAAAGGGAAGCAAACCTTTAGGAGGAGGACATCCTTGAATTTCTTTATATAATTTAATTAATTTACCACGGCTTAAATTGGTTTCACTTTCTAACATTTGGATTCTAGCGCCGAGTGAAATTAATCGAATAGCTAATTGAACTTCTTTATACTTTTGAATAATACTTGTGCTACTCATCTTTATCATCTACCTACTTATTAATTGAATCTAAAAGTAAGCTTGATAGAAGGATCCCTGTATGCATCTGCTTTATATCACTAACGCGAGATTCCTCAGTTAATTTTTCCATCATTGCCGAATTTTTAAATCTAAATTGAAATGTTAATTGATTGGTTTCAGATAGAACCAACATTTGAGAAGCACTTAAATTACTCAAGATATCAGCTGTTTTTTCATCAATTCCTAATCGATACATCGCCATCACTTTATCTTTTTCAATCATCTTTTGACTTAATAAAAGCGTTGAAAGATTTAAATGATGAATACATTTCAAAATATCGTCATCTTGTATATTTCCCAATTTAACCACCACAATCCATATCTGCTTGCGTTCGTATAAAAAAACGCAAAATTAATAAAATACAACTAATACCACTTTTTTAAACTTAAAGTTACATTTTTAAATTCGAAAGGTCAATAAAAAAATCATTTCAATTTATTTTCGATTTATTTTTCCATGTTTTACTGTTTTAATTCTTTTTTTTATAAAACAATTTTACTTTGTATTCGTTTAATTGCTTGGCTATGTAATTGACTTACTCGAGATTCGCTAATATCCAACACTTTTCCAATCTCTTTTAAATTTAATTCCTCTTGATAATAGAGAGCTAAAACCATTTTTTCTTTTTCTGGTAAGTTACTAATTTGTTGAACAATAATATTGCGAATTTCATCATTAATAATGGAAGCAAAAGGATTGTTATCTGCGTCAGGCTCAATTAACGCATCCAAATTATCGCCGAGTTTTTTGTGAATCTCATCATAAGAACAGATTTGGCTATAATTTGAATCTAATAATACTTTGTGATATTCAGTCAGAGATAATTGCAGATGTGCAGCTATCTGCTGATCATTGGGAGGTATGCCTAATTTTTGTTCTAATTCATTAATAGCATTAGTGACATCTTTAATTTTTTTCCGTGTTTGCCGTGGTAACCAATCTCGACTACGCAATTCATCTAGCATAGCCCCTTTTATTCTCGGAGTAGCAAAGGTAGTAAAAGTATAACCTTGAGATGCATCATAGCGTTTTATAGACTCTAATAAACCTATATAACCAACTTGCAGTAAGTCATCAAGTTCAATCGTTGTTGGCAATCGAACAGCTAATTTCAACGCTTCATTACGAACTAAATATAGATATTGTTGCCAATCGATTTGATTCACTACACCTTGAGAGTTATACAGGCTATCACTCATTTTTCTGAACCAATGTAAAAAAATGCTAATGATTATTATGACGATAATTGATTGAATTAATGGCAAGAATAAGATATTAAAAAATAGGTAATTAACATTATTAACAATAGTGGTATTAAAAAATACCACTATTGTTATCGTACAAAATTAGAGTGACCGAAATTCTAGTTATGTACTTGTATTGTTTTATTGTAATAAAGACAATACTGATTGTGGTACTTGGTTAGCTTGTGCTAATACTGAAGTACCTGCTTGTTGTAAGATTTGACCACGAGTCATATTTGATACTTCTTCAGCATAATCTGCATCTTCAATACGGCTACGTGCTGAACTTAAGTTATTTACAGTATTATTGATGTTAGTTACGGTTGATTCAAAACGATTTTGTACCGCACCAAGCTTCACCACGTAATTCATCAATTTTTGATAATGCTTCATCGATTGTTTTTAATGGATCTGCGGTTGGCGCATCAGATACATTAAAACCAGATAAACCTAATTTATCACTGTCAATTTGTTTTAAATTGATAGCAATGATTTCACCATCATTTGCACCAACTTGAATGTTCAGTGTTTTGTCTTCTGATAATACTTTAGTACCATTGAAGTCGGTTTGTGCTGATACACGGTCGATCTCTTGTAAACGTTGATCGATTTCATTTTGGATTGATACAAGATCGCTTTCAGAGTTAGTACCGTTTGCTGCTTGAACAGTTAATTCACGAATACGTTGTACGTTATTATTGATTTCGTTTAATGCACCTTCTGTAGTTTGTGCAATTGAAATACCGTCATTGGCATTACGTGCAGCTTGAGTTAAACCACGAATACTAGAAGAAAAACGGTTAGCGATTGCTTGACCAGCGGCATCGTCTTTAGCACTGTTGATACGCATACCAGATGATAGACGCTCAATTGCAGTTCCAAGCACGCTTTGAGAATGATTAAGGTTGTTTCTTGCCATTAAAGACATAGTATTAGTATTAATTACTTGTGCCATTTTTATCTCCTTTAATATGATTAGTTAGATCAACGAGATATTGAAAAACAATTCAATATATATGCTGATGGTTTAGTTATCGGTATTAAAAAAGGAAACTTTAATATTTTTTTGAATTTTTATTTATTGAGGTTAAATAAAGCGGAATAACTAAGTTGTTTGATGAACATGATTAAAGGGCATCATAGATATTTATATGTATAGTAATCAAAGTTATGTATCGCTGAATCGACTGGTTGATAGCCTTCTTTAATAAAAATTTGTGGCAACAAAGCTTAAGCTTGTCCCAATTTAATTCATGGCAATATATTTTCTAATCAATCAATAGTAATGATATTGGAAGTTTCACTACACAATTTTAATGTTAGGCAACATAAAGGACAGCTAACAACACTATTGATTGAGATAACTAACTCATTTTTTAATAGATAAAACTGATTATCAATATTCTCATTGCCAAAACCGACTTATTTATTAGTAAAGATAAAAAACTAAAAACAGCTAAACTTTTTACGGTATTGGTCGATAAAACAAGGGATGAAAGAATTTATATTAGGATAATCAATCATGGCAATGAGTATATTAGGAATTGGTTCTGGTATTGATTTAAATGAAGTATTAGATCAATTAGAAGCCGTTGAGAAAAATCGTCTTACACCGATAAAAGCCCAACAAAAAGCAGTTAATAATAAAATAAGCGGTTTTGGTAAATTAAAAAGTGCATTATCAACATTCAACAGCGCAACAGCAAAACTGCAAAAAAAAGAGCTGTTTCAAGCGCGTTTTGCATCTGGTAATGACAACTATTTTACCACTAATGTAAATAGCAAGGCCCAATTAGGTAATTATGCAGTTAGCGTCGAACAACTTGCCACTGCACATAGTGTTGCCACGAATGCTATAAATGATAAAACATCAGCTTTAGGTAATGATAATGAAACCCGTACCCTCACAATAGAACAAGCTAATGGCCAAAAATTAAATATCACGTTAGGCAAAGATGACACATCGCTCGAATCAATAGCCAATGCAATCAATCAAGCTAAGGTGATTAATGAAGATGGTTCAACCAGTGACACAACGGTAAATGCCACTATTGTCCGTTCTGGAACTGATAGCTATCAACTGGTTATCACATCGAAAGAAACCGGTGAACAACAAGCCATTACCTCTATTTCATCCGATGATGATAAACTTAATTCACTAATTGGTTTTAATGCTAATCAAGCTGATTCATCAGCTATGAGTGAAGTAGCTAAAGCGCAAGATGCTAAATTTAGCTTTAATGGTATAACGATTAATAGCTCATCAAATACCGTTAAAGAGGTTATTCCTGGTGTCGATATCACATTAAAAGCAGTCACTACAACAGCGCAAAATTTAACCATCAGCGCTGACAATGACAAAGCTCAAGAAGCCCTTAAAGAGTGGGTTGATGCCTTTAATCAATTACAATCAACCATATCAAGCTTAACGCAATTTACCGCTGGTGATGCCAATTCAGATGAATTAAATAATAGTAATGGCCCACTGATTGGTGATTCAACTCTACGTAATATTGATCAAAGTATTCGCTCTATATTTTCTAAAGGTCAAACAGGAGAATTATCGGTATTAGCACAAATTGGTATCAATATGGATAGTAATGGCAAGCTGGTAATTAAAGAAAACGAATTAGAAAAAAACCTTAAAGAAAACAGTGAAGCAGTCGCCATTTTATTTACTGGTGATGGTGAAACAACTGGCATTGCCAACGAAGTCTTTGCCAAAGTAAGTAGCTTTATTGATAGCGACGGCATGATTGATACGGCAACTAACGGTTTAAATTCTACCTTAAAATCATTAGATAAACGCTATGACCAAGTTAATAACTCTATTGACCAAACTATCGAGCGTTATCGGGTACAATTCACAAAACTAGATATCTTAATCAATGAATTAAATGGTATGAGTAATTATCTTACCACCCAATTTGAAATGATGGCGAATTTGAAAAAATAAGGCATAACAATGTATAAAATGGGATCTCAAGCTTATAAACAAGTTAATTTAGAAACCAGCGTTAGTCAGGCTTCACCTCATCAGCTTATTGTTTTGTTATTTGATGGCGCATTAAATGCTATTCGCTTAGCTGAGTTATATATACAAAAGGGTAATATTGCTGGTAAAGGAAAAGCCATTTCTAAAGCTATCAATATCATTGATAATGGGCTTAAAAGTTGCCTTGATCTAGATCAAGGCGGTGAAATTGCTGAAAATTTAGATCAGTTATATCAATATATCAGTCAACAACTGGTTTTCGCTAATCTACATAATGATACACAAATACTGCAAACTTGTTTTGATCTGCTTAATAATATTGCCCAAGCTTGGCGTGAGATAGCATAGTTATGGATGTAGCAACATTGAATACGAGTCTAGTACTAGAACAATACGAGCAACTTAATTATGTTGTTGAGCAAATGCTAATTAATGCACAACAAGAAAATTGGGAATTATTAATTAGTTGGCAAACTAAATATCAGCAGTTAGCACGTGATATTCAACTCAAAAATGGGTTAACTACTATTGATAATATACCATTATCACAACAAGATATTCTTCAAATGTATATCAATAATATTCTTAGTTATCATGAGCAATTAAAGCAATTAATCCATCTTCGACATAATGAATTAAGCCAATTAATTGGTGAGCAGGTTGATTATCAAGCCAAAATAGATAGCTACCAAACAATCGCCAATTTAGTTTAGATTATTCACAGAGTAGTTAAAAAAAAGAATAAAAATAATTGAGGAACGGGGTTTTTTAGCTATTTTTATCTGCCAAAAACCCCACTCCGCAAACTTTTTTTGCTTAATTTTACATCGTTAATGTATACACTTTGCTTGTACTGGTGACTAGCTCACTTCGCAATAACTAAAGCATTTTTAACTTCAAAAATAATCTTATAGCGAGTATCTCGATAGTCGTTGTAATAACAATAGTGGTGAGGTTAAACCAATTTAGGATAAAAATTGGTGATTAATTAATACTATTTTTTAAACCAAAATATTATCATCTAGTCGATAAGTAACCATCCGATAAAGGTTTAAACATTCATATTCATAATTTCTTGATATGCTGCGACTAATTTATTGCGAACTTGAATACCAAATTGTAAAGAAACTGAAGACTTTTGCATGCTAACCATCACCTCATTTAATGCGATATTGGCTTCACCCATCTCAAATGCTTTGGCTTGCTGGCTAGCGTCTATTTGTGTTTGACTGATTTTATCTAATGCCATTTTTAATTCAGCCATAAAATTTTGTTCACTATGATTAATAGATTGCTTATGTGAAAAATCAAGTTGGGTTAATGTTGTGCTATTAAAGGCATCAATACTATTCATAATAAAGGTCACGGTTATTCGTCTTAATCAAGTTATAGCGTAAATTATCATAAAGATAACAATCTAAAAGCGATAACTAAAGGGTAAAGCATATGCTTTTTTAGCTATTGATTTTTTTAAATACACAGATAATAAACCCTAGAATTAATCTAGTCAGTTTAGTGTTAGGATACATATGGATAGCCAGGCAGTTGGTAACAAAGGCGAATCAATATTGAGTAAGTTACCTTTTATTAATCAATTAAAAATAAATCGTAAAATGCTACTCCTTATTGTAGGAGTAATTGTAATAGCAATTAGTAGTATTACTTACTTATGGCTTAAAGACGATAATTATGGCGTATTATTTAGTAATTTGAATGATAAGGATGGCGGTGAAATCATTAGCCAACTTGATAAGTTAAATATTCCCTACAAATTTTCATCCTCTGGCACAAATATCTTAATTCCCCAAAATCAAATTTATCATACTCGTTTACGAATAGCACAGCAGGGTTTGCCTAAAGGTGGTGCAATTGGTTTTGAACTACTCGACAAAGAAAGTTTTGGCATGAGTCAGTTTAATGAACAAATCAACTATCAACGAGCATTAGAAGGCGAACTATCGAGAACCATTGCCATTATTAGTAGTGTAGATGATGCCAGAGTGCATTTAGCGATGCCTAAACCCTCTTTATTTGTTCGAGAAAGAAAATTCCCTTCCGCCTCTGTTGCACTAACTTTATTACCAGGTCGAGCTTTATCTCAAGGTCAAATTGACGCCATCATTCATTTAATTTCGAGTAGTGTGCCAGAATTACAAGCGGATAAGGTGACGATTATTGATCAAAAAGGCAATTTATTAACCGGTGAAAGATACCGTGACAGTAACGTTAATATTGCCCAATTAGAATATAGTGAACGCATTGAAAATCTAATTCGAGAACGAGTAGAAAAAATTATTATCCCTATTTTGGGACAACAAAATGTTAAGGTACAAGTGAATGCGGATATCGATTTTAGTCGGCAAGAGTCAACATCAGAAATTTATGATCCCAATAGCGATGCCAGCAACCAAACTATTCGTAGTAAGCAACAAATTGAAAATAGCCAATTAGCATCAAGCAATATTATCGGTGGTGTGCCGGGCGCATTATCTAATCAACCGGTACCAACGCCTAGTGCACCAATTGATGGTGAGAGCGATACCAAAGATAAAGACGATAAACAAAAAATGTATCATTTACAGTCAAATAAGACATTGAACTTTGAAGTTAATCGTCAAGTTATTCATAGCAAAATCCCTGAAGGTCGTATCAAGCGTTTATCTGTCGCTGTTTTAGTTAATTATAAATTTATTTCAGCCGATGAAGTCACATCGGCAAATGAAGAAAATTCAGAACAGGAAGCCGTTGAAAAATGGGTAAAACTAGATCAAGAGGAACTCACCCATATTGAAGCGCTTGCCCGTCAAGCAATGGGGTTTTCTGACTTGCGTGGTGATTCATTAACAGTGGCTAATTTGAAATTTACCGATCAAATTGAAGATGAAAATGCCGCCATTGTCTTTTTACAAAAACATGAAGTTTTCGACATGCTGAAAGTCGCAATTAAATATCTGATTTATATTTTAATAATCTGGTTTGCATGGCGCAAAGTATTACGCTCGATATGGATTAAAATTCAAAGACAATATCTTAATACTGATAACAGATCATCTGATGGCACAATGGCTAGTGAAGATAAGCTTGATTACAAAGCACACAGTAAACTGCAACAGAAGATTTTTGAAGATAATATGCAACAACAGCAATACATCCGCAAAATTGTCGAGAAAGATCCTCGTGTAATGGCTCTGATTATACGTGGTTGGATGAACAAGAAGGACACCGAGTAATGAATTTAACTGAAGCGCAAAAAGCAGCGACAATTTTAATGATTTTAGGTGAAGAATTAGCAGCCAAAGTAATGCAATTTTTAAACCACAAAGAGGTACAAAAAATTAGTAGTGCCATGATGGGATTGCCACAATTAACTCAAGAACAACTGAAAAATATTCTTAATGAGTGTCAAAATACTCTTGATGATTGTGCAGTATTAAATACAGATACCAATGGCTATTTAAGAAAAGTTCTAGAAAAATCAATTGGTAGTGATAAAGCTAACCGATTGCTTGATGAACTATTAGATACTGATATCGAAGATACCACTGATGGTTTAAAAATGCTTAACTTTGTCGATGCTGCACGCGCGGTTGATTTAGTTAAAAAAGAACATCCACAAATTATCGCCACCATTTTAGTTCACTTAAATCGCGATTTGGCTGCTGAGATTTTAAATTTATTTGATGACCAATTACGTAATGACGTCATGCTACGTATTGCAACTTTCGGTGGCGTAGAGCCATCAGCATTAGAAGTGTTATCGACATCATTATCAACCTTACTACATGGACAAAATATTAAACTTAATAACATGGGTGGCATCCGCACCGCAGCAGAAATTATCAATCTGATGAAATCACAACAAGAAGAATTGGTTATCAATGCATTACGAGATTATGACAATGAGCTTGCTCAAAAAATCATTGATGAAATGTTCCTATTTGAAAATCTGATTGATGTCGATGATAGAAGTATCCAACGTCTACTCAAAGAGGTGGATAATGAAACCTTAATCATCGCTATGAAAGGGGCAACAGAAACGCTACGCGACAAGCTATTAGCAAATATGTCACAACGCGCTGCCTCAATATTACGAGAAGATTTAGAAAACAGACCACCAGTTCGCTTGTCGCAAGTCGAAACCGAACAGAAGAAAATTTTGGTTATTGCACGGCGCTTAGCAGAAACTGGTGAGATGATCTTAACAAGTGGTGATGATGAATATGTATAATCATACTAATAGTGTAAGTTGGAAACCATTGCATTTCCAAGATTTGGCACTTAGCGAATTATCACCATTAACCAGCCAGCAACAGCCAGAAGAGTTGGAAGAATTTGCGCCACCATTAGAGCCAGATAGCCACGATGATAAAGATGAAGACTCTTTTGATATTAATAGCCCAGCAATATTGCTAGAACTCGAAAATATTAAACAACAAGCAAGAGATGAAGCATACCAAGAAGGCTTTAATTTAGGTAAAGAAGAAGGTTTTAATATTGGCAAACAGACTGGCTATGAGCAAGGATTCACTCTCGGTCACCAAGAAGGGCTGGACACAATAGAACAACAGTTAACAGCAGAAAAATTAACTAGCATAAATGCCATCAAAAATTTAGCAATCAGCTTTCAACAATCGATTAGCCAAATTGATGAGAAAATTGTACCAAAGCTATTTGACTTAGCTTTACTTGCTGCCGAAAAAACAGTTGGTTCATTATCAAAAGTAAAACAAAAACAATTATTACATATTATAAAATCATTAATTGAACAAAATACAATTGTTAACCCACCAATTGTAGTACGAATTAATCCAACAGACTTGTTATGGCTTGAACCACAACTAAATAATGAGTTGCAACCACAGCAATGGCAGTTTATAGCCGATGCCAATATCGAATTAGGGGGTTGCAAAATATTTACCCAAACCAATGAGATCGACGCCAGTGTAACCCATCATTGGCAAATCATCTCAGATAATGTACATGGAGTTGAACATTAAGGTGGACTTTTGTAGGCAATGGATGACTAAAATTGATTGTGCGCAACAAAAATTACAGTCAATATCGTTAATCCGTCAATATGGTCGCTTAGTTAAAGCTTCGGGCTTAGTTTTAGAGGCCGTGGGTTTAAAATTACCTTTAGGTTCTAACTGCTTTGTCGAACGGCAATTAGATGGAAAAGTACAAGCTGTTGAGTGTGAAGTTATTGGTTTTAATGGTAAAACCTTATATCTGATGCCATTTGAATCAACCGATGGCATATTACTTGATGCCAGAGTATATACCTCACAATATGATTTAACTCATTTTAGCCATAAAGTTTTACCTATTGGTACGGGCTTATTAGGACGAATAGTTGATGCAATGGGCAAACCATTGGATGGCAAACCTTTACCAGAAAATATTGAATATGAAGGATTAATCAATAAATCACTAAACCCTCTGACTCGCACACCTATTCATCAAGTATTAGATGTCGGTATTCGTGCTATCAATGCATTATTAACCGTTGGCCAAGGTCAACGAATGGGGCTTTTTGCCGGTTCTGGTGTTGGTAAAAGTGTACTACTTGGCATGATGGCTAGGTATACCAAAGCTGATATTATTGTGGTTGGTCTGATTGGCGAACGAGGCAGGGAAGTAAAAGATTTTATCGAAAATATACTTGGTGAAGAAGGCTTAGCGCGTTCAGTAGTTGTCGCGGCACCAGCCGATGTATCGCCATTATTACGTCTACAAGGTGCAGCTTATGCCACAAAAATAGCCGAAAATTTTCGTGATCAAGGGTTTAATGTATTACTGATCATGGATTCACTAACCCGTTATGCCATGGCACAACGGGAAATAGCCTTAGCCATCGGTGAACCGCCGGCAACCAAAGGTTATCCACCATCAGTATTTGCAAAATTGCCAGCATTAGTTGAAAGAGCAGGTAATGATGCCAAAGGAAAAGGGGCAATTACTGCTTTTTATACTGTGTTAACCGAAGGTGACGACCAACAAGATCCTATTGCTGATTCAGCAAGGGCAATTCTTGATGGTCATATAGTGTTATCACGTTCACTAGCTGAATCGGGGCATTATCCAGCCATTGATATCGAAGCGTCAATCAGTCGTGTAATGACCGATCTTACCCCGCCAGAAAATGAAAAAAAATCACGGTTATTTAAACAATTATTTTCAAGTTTCCAGCGCAATCGGGACTTGATTAATGTTGGTGCTTACGTAGCTGGAACCGATCCATTATTAGATAAAGCTATCTCACTTTTTCCAGCTATGCAGCAATTTTTACAACAAGGAATCAATGAGTATTGTAGTTATCAAGACGCTTATCAACAATTAATCAATATTGTTGCTGCTCGCTGATAAATTAGGAAAGAATTATGGCCAATCAACATCATGGTAAATTTGCATTTATAACGTTAAAAAAGCTCGCTGAAAAAGCAGTTGATGAAAAATTGATTAAATTAAAACATGCACACGAAAATAAACGTAATGCACAATCACAACTAAATGTATTAAATGATTATTATCACGAGTACCAACAACGGCTAAATAATGCTTTATCCAGTGGCATTAAGGGATCGGAATTAAATAATTTTAATGCTTTTATTACAGCTATTGAACAAGGTATAGCGCAACAAAAAAAACTACTATTAACTTTAGATATAAAACAAAAGCAGATCACCAATGAGCTTAATCAATCACAAAAAAGCCTAAATACTTATACTACATTATTAGATAAACAACATAAAAAACTGTTACTACAACAGAGTCGTTTACAACAAAAATTAACCGATGAATTTGCTCAGCAGCAGATAGCAAGGAGAACATTGAATGAATATTAATCAGTTTAGCGATATTCCATTAATCTCATCTCAACAATTTGAATTAAACGACAACCAGTTATCTATTCTTGATGATGATTTTTTCCAAAAATTATTACAACTTACCGAAAAACAACAATGGCTAAGTGATAATAATAATCACGTTAATGCTACAAACTTAAAAGACAATGAGTTAGAGCAGAAAGAACGAATGGAAAGTGAAGAGTTGTTCATACTATTTTCTATGCCATTCAATCAGCAAGAGGATATACAGCAAAATAGGCAATCGGATGCTCAACCAAAAAATCAACCAATATATGAAACTAAACTATTATTAGAAGCTAATCCAACCATGATTGATCCAAAGTTGGATACACAATGTACTGATGATATCAAACAGCGCATCCATATTGATGAAAAAGCTGCCGAAATTATTGCCTCAATTAATCACAGTGAGCAATTAATCAACAAAACCAATCAACCAAACCATAGTCATTTATTGGCTTGGGAAAATAATCAGCCACAAACGACCAAAAATGTACATTTGATCATTAATCAAACACAGTCAACTGATACGCTGGTAAATAATCATAGCAATGATCATCATACTGATTTGGCGTCAATTTTGACAGATAAATTGTTTACTACTAATTTGGTTAATACACCATCAGAAATGGCTTTATCAATAGATCTAAATGGCCAATCATCGCTATTTAATCCACCAACCTCTACAGCAAATCCAACCACATTAAACTTAAATTTACCGATGCCCATGGATATTAGTAAGTGGCAAGCATCTTTAAATGAACAAATTTGTTTGATCAGTAGACAAGGTATTCAAAATGCCGAAATAAAATTAAATCCACAAGAACTAGGATCATTACATATTAAATTAGCCATGATTGATGACAAAATCGATCTGCACATGGCGGTTGCGCATAATATGGTTAAGGGTGTGTTAGAATCAGCTCTCCCCATGTTAAGAACCTCATTGGAACAACAAGGTATCACTTTACAACACACTAACATTAGTGATTTTTCAATGATGAATGATTCTAAACAGTCATCTTCTTATCAACAACCACAACAATTTGAAACAGAACAACTATTAGATGATATCAATCCAATTCAACAAAAAATTGATCATCATACTGAGGTTGTTCAATCAGGATTAAGTATTTTTGCCTAAATAACGGTTATGACAATGTTTATAAAATGATTGATATCTAGGCTTATCGCTGTGTTTAACGTTGATAACTTAATATTAAAAAGGTTGAATAGATAATATTTTTATTGCCTATTCTTCCGATTAATTCTTACGGCATGATTTATTATTTTGGTAATTTTTGGTTATTTAAATAGCTACAAATCTTTCGTTAATTTTCATTGAGACAATAATAAATATGCAAACCACCAATAAAAAAGTAAGAATTTTAAACCTAATACTTATTCTAATTACCTTACTCGCAATAGGTTCAGCAGCTTATTTATGGTTCGAAAATCAAGCTAAAAATACGACGCACACTCATCAAGAACCTCAAGTTTCATCACCAGTTTTTTTAACCTTAAAACCATTTACCATTACATTACCACCTTCTGAAGATAATTTAGATATCAATAAAATTCTATATGTTGGTATGGTGTTACGTGTCGAAGATGAAGATCAAAAAACGGTATTATTAGAATATTTGCCTGAAGTAAGAAGTGATGTATTGCTGTTAACCTCAAAACAATATGTCAATAATTTGAAAAAAGAATCTGGCAAACTCGAATTACAAGAGCAAATAAAAACAGCATTATCACGTCAATACGATGCCAAACATTCAGTAAAAATCGATGAAGTGTTATTCACTGATTTCATTATAAGGTAATTATCATGTTTGATAAGCTTCAATCTACTAGCGATAAAAGTGAATCTTTAGCTAAACATTCACCGAATAATGTTGCCAGTATTGAAAAAAATATTGTGCAAAATTATCAATCACAGCAAAGTAAACGGACTGAAGTAAAACCTTATGATATATCAGTTAAACATAGTTTTATCCCTGAAAGACTAACAGCATTAGAAATCATTAATGAACGCTTTGCTCGTCAATTTCGAATTGGTTTATTTAATTTATTACGTCGTAACACGGATGTTATTACCTCGCCAATTGAGCCAAAAACATTTAAAGAGTTTTCGCATATTTCGGCAACTTACCATTTAAATTTAGTTCATCTTAATCCTTTACGAGGAAGCTGCTTATTTTCTTTTTCACCAGAACTGGTATTTATTGTTGTTGATACGCTTTTTGGCGGTGATGGACATACCTCCAATATGGAAAAGGAAGGACGTGAATTTACTCATACCGAACAAGAAATTATTAGACGAGTATTAGATCTTGCTTTAACTACATATCAAAATTCATGGATTGACGTATACAGTATTGAAACTGAATATATTCGTTCTGAAGTTGAGAGTAAATTTACCAATATCACCAGTTCTCCCGATGATGTTGTGTTAACGTCCACCTTTTTAATTGAAATTGGAAGCTTTAAAGCAACTTTCTGCATATGCATTCCATATACAATGGTTGAACCTATCAAAGAGCTATTAATTAAACCACCGATCGAAAGTCAAACCCATCAAGATGATAATGTCTGGATGAGTTCCCTCACTAGCGGTATTAAACAATCAACGGTTGAGTTAGTCGCTAATTTTACAAATATTCAAACAACTGTTGCCAAATTATTAGCATTAAAAGTAAACGACATTTTAGATATTGAAAAACCAACCAGCCTAGATGCCACTATTGGTGGCGTACCGGTTTTAAAAGGCCAATATGGTAGTGTAAATAAACAATATGCAATTCAAGTAGAGCAAATAAGCAACCCTGTATTAGAACAATTGAATGAAGGAGTGTTCAATGAGTGATATGCCAAATAACAGTGATGATAGCCAAGCAACTAACTTAACTGATGAAGAATCGGTAACGACAGAAGCTATTTTTGAAACCCTTTCTCCCCAACCATCAAATGTAAAAGAACAAGATATTAATCTTATTTTAGATATTCCGGTTAATTTAAGTGTTGAACTTGGCCGCACCAAAATGGCCATTAAAGATCTATTAAATTTAACTCAAGGCTCAGTTATCGCCTTAGATGGTTTAGCTGGTGAGCCATTAGATATTTTAATTAACGGTTACTTAATTGCGCAAGGCGAGATCGTGGTGGTGGGTGACAATTATGGTGTACGAATTACCGATATTATTACCCCATCAGAACGGGTACGTAGATTAAGTCGTTAATAAACATTAATGAGATAACCATGAGCGAATCAACTATCAACTCCGGTATACAAAACTTTTCGTCTATTCCTGCTGAATCAAGTTTATATAGCCAAATAGGAATAGCCTTTTTTAGTGTCATCACCATTATTTTCGTTTTAATCTGGCTAATAAAACGGTTAGGTTGGCAAAAATCTACTAAGCAATTCATTGATGTTAAAGCAACTTACAATATAAATGCCAAAGATCGCATTATGCTGGTTTATGTTGATCATCAATTACTGGTGGTCGGGGTTACAGCACAACAAATGACTTTACTCCATACTATCAATGAACAACGTACTGAAATGTTATTCGCAGAGCCAGCTGACGTTGAACAACAGTCAAAAAATAATCTGTTCAATCAGATATTAAGATCTGTGTTAAACAGTAAAAAGGTGTGATTAATTGTGCGGTTAAAACTTGTTATTTTATTTAGCTTATTGCTGGCCAGCCAATATAGTTATGCTGAATTATCACCGTTAACAATTGTTACTCAAACCTCACTACCAGAAGGGCAAACTTGGTCATTACCAGTTGAAACTTTAGTTTTTTTAACCCTACTAACTTTTATCCCAATTATATTACTATTAATGACGAGTTTTACTCGTATCATTATTGTGTTAGGACTATTACGTAGTGCACTTGGTACCCAATCCGCACCGCCTAATCAATTAATTTTAGGTATTGCACTATTTATGACATTTTTTATTATGTCACCAACATTGGATAAAATATATCAAGATGCTTATATTCCCTATTCACAACAACAAATCACTATGCAACAAAGTTTGACGGAGGCAAGCAAACCACTGCGTGAATTTATGTTGAGTCAAACTCGTGAAAGTGATTTAACACTATTTGTTAATATGTCCCATACTGGTGATATTCAAACGCGTGAAGATATCCCGCTACGAGTTTTAGTCCCCGCTTTTGTGGTTAGTGAACTTAAAACCGCTTTTCAAATTGGCTTTACTCTGTTTATTCCTTTTTTAGTCATTGATTTAGTTGTTGCCAGTACATTAATGGCATTAGGGATGATGATGGTACCACCAGCAACAGTATCACTACCTTTTAAAATTATGTTGTTTGTATTAGCTGATGGCTGGCATTTATTGTTAGGTTCATTAGCACAAAGCTTTTTCAGTTAACAACAACAGTATAAGGGATTATATGCCTTCTGAATATATTAGCCATTTTGCCATTCAAGCAATTAAAGTTGCCGCATCACTTGCAGGTCCTTTACTACTCGCAGCATTAGTCACTGGGCTAATTATCAGTTTGTTACAAGCTGCAACCCAAATTAATGAAATGACCTTATCTTTTATTCCTAAGATTTTAGCGGTGGTGTTAGTATTAATCATTTTAGGCCCCTCAATGCTGACGACTATGATCGATTATATCCGTCTGGTTATTACTGATATTCCTAACTTAACTAGTTAACCTTAATGGACGCCGCGATTCACGATCTGTTTAATATTGATTTTTTTGCTTGGGTTCGATCAAGTTTTCTGCCTTTTACCCGTATTTTAGCGCTAATTATGGTCGCACCTATTGTCGGTGAAAAAGAGGTGCCAAATCGGTTAAAGATTGGTTTAGCAATGCTGATCGTCATTTTATTACCTTTACCAAAGTTAGACGACAACCTTACCCTTTATTCATTACTCGGTATCTGGGTTATTGCCCAGCAAATCATGATTGGCATCATAATCGGTTTTACCGTACAACTTACTTTTTTAACGGTAAGATTTGCAGGTGAATTAATTGGTATGCAAATGGGATTAGGCATGGCAACCTTTTATGATCCTATTGGTGGGCCATCTACTTCTGTACTGTCACGTTTAATTAACATTATTGCCTTGTTGATATTTCTCAGCTTAGATGGACATCTATGGTTACTATATGGGTTAGCTAACAGCTTTGAGATTATTCCTATTAGCGTTTCACCTTTAAAGGCCAACGGTCACTTAGCCTTAATCGAAACAACCGGTCTATTATTTAGTAATGGCGTTATGTTGGCATTACCATTAATGACGTTATTGCTGATTATTAATTTGTCATTAGGGCTATTAAATAGAATTACCCCTCAGTTATCAATTTTTGTAGTTGGCTATCCACTCACCTTATTATGTGGCTTAATGATGTTAAGTTATTTATTTTCCACCTTGCCTTCATTTGTTGAATTTATTTTAGAACAGATATTTTCAACCACTTCGCAAATTTTAATCTATCTTGCAACCACCAATAATTAAGCCAATTAAGCTTAATAAAATTCAGGGGTATTTTTTAACAAAAAATTTTGAGGAACGGGGTTTTTTAGCCTTAACATTAAAGGTTATTAACCATGTATATAACTAATAGTTGCTTATACGAGATAATAAAAAACCGCTGTGTAGCTTTGCGTTACACAACGGTTCAAGTTAATTATAAATTAAAAATTAATTAAATAATTTATGGAATTGTAAGCTTATCCAATCCCAAATATTACCAAAGAAGCCTGCTTCTTCAACATTTTCAAGGGCAACTAAAGGTTGTTCGTTGATCACTTTATCATCTAATAAAAATTGAATTTTACCAACCGCAGCACCTTTGGTAATTGGCGCATAGATGTAATCATCAATGGTGTATTGTACTTTAACATCAGCTGAACGGCCTTTTGGCACAGTAATATAAGCACCATTAATAGTCCCTAAATTTACTTTGTTTTGATCGCCATACCAAACTGACTCTGTCACTAATGGCGCATTAGGCTTAACTGGATTAGCCGTTTCAAAGAATCGGAATCCCCAAGTGAGTAATTTTTTACTCTCTTCTTCACGACCTTTAAAGGTTCGGCCACCAAGCACGGCTGAAATTAAACGGGTATTACCATCAACTGCTGATGCAACAAGGTTATAACCAGCAGCATTCGTATGACCAGTTTTAATACCATCTACATTTAAAGTTGTATCCCAAAGTAAACCATTACGATTTAATTGTGGTTTAGACAAGTTATAGGTGAACTCTTTTTCTTTATAGATAGCATATTCAGTTGGTAAGTCACGAATCAAAGCTTGACCTAATAGTGCCATATCTTTAGCTGTTGTATACTGTCCTGGCGCATCAAGACCATGTACCGTTTCAAAATGGGTATGTTGCAAACCTATTTTTTTTGCATATTCATTCATTAAATTAACGAAAGCACCTTGACTACCAGCAACATGTTCAGCCATAGCGATACATGCATCATTACCCGATTGAATAATGATACCTTTATTCAAATCGGCAACCGAAACAGTTTTACCGACCTCTAAAAACATCAATGATGAGCCTTTTAAAACCGGATTACCGGTTGCCCATGCATCTTTACTCACCAGTACCATATCATCATTTTTAATACGGCCTGATTCTAATGCTTGACCAACAACATAACTTGTCATCATTTTAGTTAAGCTTGCTGGATCGCGTTGTTGTTCAGCATTATATTGCGCTAGGATTTCGCCAGATTTGGCATCGATTAAAATATAGGCTTCTGCATCTAATTGAGGGATAGCTGGAATAGGAAAAGCCATCTCTGCAGAGGCAGAAGAACATATTGCAAGCGCCAATAAGCCAAAAGATAATTTTAATTTCTTTTTCATTTATAAAAATTCCGTTAAATGTTTTTAGATAACATGTATCGATGAGTGTGAATAGACATCATAATGCCAAAACTTGCCATTAAAACGACCAGAGAAGAGCCACCATAACTTATTAGAGGTAATGGTACACCAACTACTGGTAAGATTCCACTGACCATACCGATATTAATAAATACATAGACAAAAAATACCAAAATCAAACCACCAGACAGTATTCGTCCAAACGTCGTTTGTGCCTGAGCAGCAATAATTAATCCACGTATAATTAAGCATAAAAACAAGACTAACAAAACAATAGAGCCAATAAAGCCAAACTCTTCAGCGATAACTGAAAAGATAAAGTCAGTATGTCTTTCCGGTAAAAATTCTAGCTGAGATTGCGTACCTTCAAGCCAACCTTTACCCCATATTCCCCCCGATCCTATCGCGGTTTTCGATTGCAAGATATGATAGCCAGCACCATTAGGATCACGCTCAGGATTAAATAATGTTAATACTCGTTCACGTTGATAATCATGCATTAAATAAAACCACATAATCGGTAAAAATATGGCTATCAATATCAAAGCAACAAGAATAAATCGCCAGTTAATCCCAGCTAAAAATATAATAAAAATACCCGACATAATAATTAAAATAGCCGTTCCTAAATCGGGTTGCATTGCTACTAATAAGGTAGGTACACCAATAATAGCTAAAGTTTGCAAAGTTGTTTTAAGCGGTGGTGGGCAGCCGTCACGATGAATAAACTTAGCTACCATTAATGGTACAGCAATTTTAGCAATTTCTGACGGTTGAAAACGAATGACGCCTAAATCTAACCAACGTTGAGCACCTTTACTGGTATAACCGAAAATATCAACTAATAGTAATATAATAATACAGGCAATATAGAGATAAGGTGCCCACTGTTCATAGCTTCGCGGTGAAATTTGGGCAAAAACAATCATCACAAAAAAACCAAGAATTATTTGGATAATTCGTTTTTGCATCATATCTACATTTTGGCCACTAGCACTCCATAAAATATAAAGGCTATAACCAAGTAGTAAGGTTATAAATAAGCAAAAAAGGGGATCGATATGTATCTTTTGCCAAAAAGATTTCTTAATATTGTTCATAATTAATCTTCATGTCCTGTCGTCGATGATGATGCATCATCTAATTCTGTTGAGTTATCACCCTCAAGATAATAATCCAATATTTTACGGGCTACTGCACCACCATTGGAGCTACCACCGCCACCATTTTCAAGGACTATAGCTAGCGCTATTTTCGGTTTATCATAAGGTGCATAAGCGATAAATAAGGCATGGTCACGTAAATGTTCGGGTATTTTATGGGCATTATAAGTTTCGTTTTCTTTTAAACCATAAACTTGAGCGGTACCTGACTTACCTGCCGCTTGATATTTAGCACCAGCATAAACTTTACGTGCAGTACCTCGAGCACCAAACATAACTCGATGCATACCTTCTTTAGCTAATGCCCAATAGCCTGGATTAACATCAACTAGGCTATTAGGTTCAACATATTTTTCGGGATCAATAGTTGGCTGATTCTGATTAGTATTAATAATGTCACTTTTTTTATAGAGTAAAAAGTGCGGCGTAAAAGTTTTACCGTTATTAATTAATGTGGTTAATGCTTTAGCCATTTGCATAGGTGTGGCAGTCCAATAACCTTGACCTATACCAACCGGAATGGTGTCACCTTGTAACCAAGATTTTTTATGGCGCTTCAATTTCCATTCGCGACTTGGCATAACCGCACGAGTCTCTTCATTAGCCGAAATATCGATACCAGTACGCTCACCATAACCAAACTTAGTCATCCATAAATTTAGGCGATCAATACCCATATCATAAGCAACTTGGTAAAAATAGGTATCTACCGATTCTTCAATTGCTCGTAATACATCAACATGGCCGTGCCCCCATTTTAGCCAATCTCGATAGCGTCTTTCAGTACCGGGTAATTGCCACCAGCCAGGATCATTAACCACACTTTTTGGTGAAACGACTCCTTCACTTAAAGCGGCTATCGAAATAAATGGTTTTACCGTTGAAGCAGGAGGATAAGCACCAAGTAAAGCTCGGTTAAATAGTGGTTTACTTGGATCATTAAGTAACTCACTATATTTTTTACTGGAAATACCACCAACAAAATCATTTGAGTCATAACTAGGGCTAGACACCATTGCTAATACTTCACCATTATTGGGATCAATAGCAACAACTGATGCTTTTCGTCCAGTAAGTAGTGATTCAATATAGAGTTGTAATTTAAGGTTGATGGATAAATAGATATCTTCACCAGCTTGTGGCGGATGTTGTTCAAGTAAGCGAACAATACGACCTCGGCTATTTACTTCAACTTTTTCATTACCAGCCGTACCATGTAAGACATCTTCGTAATACCGTTCAATCCCCATTTTACCAATATTGAAAGTAGCCACATAATCGCTGGCTTTATTTTCTTCTTCTAAACGTTGTTTATCTTGAGTATTTATTTTAGAGATATAGCCAAGAATATGGGTAAGTGAAGCGCCATATGGATAATATCGATGTTGAATTTTAACAATCGACACAAATGGAAAACGATGCTGATCAACAATAAAACGTGCTATTTGTTTTTCGGTTAGATTTTCTTTTAGTGGCACAGGTCGATGAGCCCGATAATTACGGCGTTCCTTTTGGAAATTCTCAATATCTTCATCAGTTAAATCAACAATCATTTTTAACTGTTCAAACTGTTCGTTAAGGTTTTTGGTTTTATCAGGAACAATATTAAGTTGATAGGTAATATTATTTATCGCCAATGGCGTACCATTACGATCATAAATCATACCGCGACTAGGAGGAATAGGGATAATTTCAATACGATTGTTGTTTGATTTAGTACTGTAATAACTAAAGTTTGAAATTTGTAGATCAGCTAAATTGGCTAATAACACAAAAATTAATAGAATAATTACCACAAATGCAAACAACGCCCTACGCAAAAATAAGTTTGTTTCTGCTGAGTGATCGCGAATATTGCCCTTTTTTGTTTTACCTGAAATAGAGATAATATAGCTCCTCTAAATTCTGTTTATGACTGTTGTTGCTTGTGTTCTTGTTGTTCCCATTTTTCATAAGCATTAACAATTCTAGCTACGACAGGATGGCGAACTACATCTTCACTCTTGAAAAAATTAAAACTAATATCATCAACTTCGCTTAATACTTCGATGGCATGGCGTAATCCTGATTTTTGGTGACGAGGTAAATCAATTTGCGTAATATCACCAGTGATGACCGCTTTAGAATTAAAACCAATACGCGTTAAAAACATCTTCATTTGCTCAATTGTGGTATTTTGGCTTTCATCAAGAATAATAAAGGCATCATTAAGAGTACGCCCACGCATATAGGCTAATGGAGCAACTTCAATAACACTTTTTTCGATTAGTTTTTCAACTTTTTCAAAACCAAGCATTTCAAACAATGCATCATAAAGTGGACGTAAATAAGGATCGACTTTTTGACTTAAATCACCAGGTAAAAAACCTAGTTTTTCGCCGGCTTCAACCGCAGGGCGAGTTAAAACGATACGTCTAATTTGCTGTTTTTCTAGTGCATCAACCGCTGCGGCTACCGCTAAATAGGTTTTTCCGGTACCAGCCGGACCAATACCAAAAGAAATATCATAATCTAATACATGAGCAATATATTGAGCCTGATTAGGTGTACGTGGTTTTATTACTCCACGTTTGGTTTTTATCATGACTTGCTTACTACCATGCAGATCAACATACGCAGGAAGATGCTCTTTAGCTTTTTCTAATGCACCAGATTCTTTAATAGCTAAATGTATCTGCTCTGGCTCAATATCGATAATATTATCTTTTTGTTTAGTTTGCTTATAAAGCAATTGTAATATTTCTGATGCAGCTTTTACACAAATGGTATCACCAGTGATGGCAAAGAGATTACCACGGTGATTTATTTCAATCCCTAAACGACGTTCAAGTTGTTTAATATTGTCATCATAAGGACCACAAAGACTATTAAGTCGCTGATTATCTGCTGGCTCTAGCACGGTTTCATGGGTCGTAATATTCAATGATAAGTCCTCTAATTATTCAGGTTAATGATCAAATACGCTCTTCACATAAAGAACATTTTTCAACACCTTTTAAAAAATCCATATGGCAATGATGACAAGTCACTATGTTGTCACCAACTACATTATTCACAGCACTAGTTGCTTGATTATTATCGAGCCCTTGGCTTTTCAACTTATTGATAACCATCGTGATAGGTGTACCACTTTTTAACTCTTGCTCGACATAAGATGCTACTTGCTGTTCAAATGTAGGTGGAATATAAGTTAAAACATTTTCATTAAAATCAGAATTACAGTGTTGGCATTTAATATATCGACCTAAAGTTTGAAAACTAAAAATAGGAATAAAAAATAGCGTAAAATATTTGGCTACCTTTATTTGCGTATACTGATGTTGTTTTTTATCACCAGCAATATTTTGCTGTGCACAACAGTTCGGGCAATTAAATGGTCCTGTATGTTCATTAACTTCACGTCCTTTTGTACCAAATATAATAAACACTTAATATTCCTTATTTATAAATTACCATCTTTATTATTAATTAAATTACACCACTATTTGTATAATTATGGTTGATAAATACCAACGCCTAAATTATTTTCTTTACGAGTTCGGGAAATAACTGATATTGGTGATTCACTAACCCGTAGATCCATCTGATCTTCAGTTCTCACTACTTTACCACGCAATGAGTTAGGATAAACATCGGTAATTTCAACATCAACAAATTTACCAATCATATCTGGATGTCCAGCAAAATTAACAATTCGATTGTTTTCAGTTCGGCCGGTTAATTCCATAAGATCCTTTTTAGATGGACCTTCAACTAAAATACGTTGTACGGTATTTAACATGCGACGACTAAATTGCATAGCTTGTTGATTGATTCGCTCTTGAAGAATATAGAGCCGTTGTTTTTTCTCTTCTTCAGAAACATTATCTTCCATTTCTGCAGCAGGCGTACCTGGACGAGCTGAATAGACAAAACTATAACTTAAGTCAAAATTAACATCAGCGATTAATTTCATAGTTTGTTCAAAATCTTCTTGAGTTTCACCAGGGAAACCAACAATAAAATCAGAACTGATTTGAATATCTGGGCGAACTTTACGTAATTTACGAATAATTGATTTATATTCAATTGCAGTATGAGTTCGTTTCATCAAATTCAATACGCGATCAGAACCACTTTGTACAGGTAAATGTAAAAAATTAACCAGTTCAGGCGTATCACGATAAACATCGATAATGTCATCTGTAAATTCAATTGGATGGCTAGTGGTAAAACGAATACGATCAATACCATCAATAGCAGCAACTAAACGTAATAATTCAGCAAAAGAACAGATATCACCATCAAAGGTTGGTCCGCGATAGGCATTTACGTTTTGCCCTAATAAATTCACTTCACGAACACCTTGTTCTGCTAACTGAGCAATTTCATAAATTACATCATCACAAGGTCTACTTACCTCTTCACCACGAGTGTAAGGTACCACACAATAAGTACAGTATTTGTTACATCCTTCCATTATGGATACAAATGCCGTTGGGCCTTCACTACGTGGTTCAGGTAGACGGTCAAATTTTTCAATTTCAGGAAAACTAACATCAACAACATGCTGACCATTACCACTGCGGATCTGTTCAATCATATCTGGCAAACGGTGAAAAGTTTGTGGTCCAAAAATAATATCAACAAAAGGCGCTCGTTTACGAATATGGGCACCTTCTTGTGACGCTACACAACCACCAACACCAATAATAATATTAGGATTATGTTGTTTTAAATTTTTCCAACGACCTAGTTGGTGAAAAACTTTTTCTTGGGCTTTTTCTCGAATAGAACAGGTATTTAATAATAAAATATCTGCTTCTTCGGCATTTTCTGTTAAGGTTAAACCATGGGTGGATTCAAGGAGATCTGCCATTTTAGTTGAATCATATTCGTTCATTTGACAGCCCCAAGTTTTGATATGTAATTTTTTGCTCATCAATAACTCAGCTATATTTAATTGTTAAAATGAAAACGGGTTTAAATCCGCGATTTTAGCGAGCCATATTGTAATCCTTTGTGATTGTAGGGTCTATAATAAATATAAAAAACTATATTTATTACTTTATATATAAAAAATAAACAATTAGTAATTAATTTATCGAAAAAACAACTAATTATAATAATCATTCTATTTATTTTATGTTATTATTCTCGTCCTATTAATATTATTAACAATATAAGTGTTTAGGTATGTCAAAAACATTTAGTCCAACAAAGCGCTTTTTGATTAAAGGCATTATGGCAACTTGTTTATTGTCGGTCACACGGGTTGGTTTTGCTGCATCAATGGCTCAGATTATTGCTGTGCGTGTTTGGCCATCATCAACTTATACACGAATAACGTTAGAATCGAACGCAAAACTTAACTATAAACACGCAAAGTTACACAACCCCGATCGTATTGTTATTGATATTGATAATCTCAATTTAAATCCAACGTTAAAAACGATTTCAACAAAAGTACTAAGTCGAGATCCTTTTATTAAATCTATTCGAGCATTGCAGTTAGATCCCAAAACTGTCCGTTTGATGATTGAATTAAAACAAGGTATCGATCCAAATACATTTACATTACCACCGATTGCTGAATTCAAACATCGATTAGTTGTAGATCTTTATCCTTCTAAACCAACTGTAACTGATGATGATCCCCTTTTAGCACTCTTAGAAGAGTATCAAAAAGGCGAGCTAAATAAAAAACAATCACAAATAAAATCATCTAATAAGAAGAAAAATTCACCTATTATCGTTATGCTAGATCCTGGTCACGGTGGTGAAGATCCTGGCGCTATTGGTTATAAGAAAACTCGGGAAAAAGATATAGTGTTGCAAATTGCACGCCGTACTTACAATTTGCTCAAAAAAGAACCTAATGTAAAAGCCTATATGACCCGTAAGGAAGATGTGTTTATACCTTTAAATGTTCGTGTAGCGAAGGCAAGATCTTTACATGCAGATCTATTTATTTCTATCCATGCTGATGCTTTTGCTAATCGCTCAGTTAAAGGATCATCAGTATTTGCTTTATCAACCCGTGGAGCTAGTAGTTCAGCAGCCAGTTATTTAGCTCAAACCCAAAATGATGCCGACCAAATAGGTGGCGTAAGTAGAAGTGGTGATAAATATTTAGATAATACGATTTTAGATTTAGTACAAAAAACAACGTTGTCTAATGGGGTATTATTAGGTACAGCTATTTTAAATCGTATGAAAAAAGTGAATAAACTGCACAAACCATCGATTGAAAAAGCGGGTTTTGCAGTATTAAAAGCACCAGATATCCCATCAGTTTTAGTTGAAACAGCCTTTATTAGTAATATCAATGAAGAGCAAAAACTTAAGACAGCTTCCTTCCAAAATCAAGTATCTAAAGCAATTGTTGATGGTATTAAAGATTATTTAAAACGTCGTAAAAATTGATCTAATCATTTTTTAGATCAATTTTACCTTTACTGAATGATCATTAATCGTCGTTCAGCATTTAACTCCGGAATAGTCAGTTTAATATTTTGTTTAAGAGTAAACCCTTCAGGGATCACATCAAGATCGCTACCTTTTAATGCGTAAAATGATCCTTGCTGATTAGGAAGATGTTTACACCAAGTTAGCATATCTTGCAAAGAAGCAAATGCTCGGCTAATGACTCCATCAAATTTTTTCTCATTATATTCTTCTATACGACTTTGAATAGGTTGAATATTAGTTAATTTTAATTCAAATTGAACTTGTTTTAAAAAACGAATTCTTTTACCTAAACTATCCACCAGATCAAATTGTTTATCAGGATTTATTATTGCTAAAGGGATCCCTGGT
This sequence comes from Gilliamella apis, assembly GCF_030758615.1. Lineage (NCBI taxonomy): Bacteria > Pseudomonadati > Pseudomonadota > Gammaproteobacteria > Orbales > Orbaceae > Gilliamella > Gilliamella apis. Next base: position 266,200 of record NZ_CP132381.1, on the reverse strand, counting down.
AATCCAGGGCCTGTTCCCACATCAATAAAAGTATTGCCAACTAAATAAGGCGAAACAACTAAACTATCCATAATATGTTTAATTAACATTTCACTAGGATCGCGCACTGCTGTTAAATTGTAAGCTTTATTCCATTTATTAAGCATTTCAACATAATGGATCAATAGATCAATTTGTTGAGAAGTGATCGAAAGATCCGTTTGATCAATAAGATTAATGAGTTTCTTTTTTAACATAGTTTTTCTTTTTTAAATAAACCAATAACATTGAAATTGCCGCTGGTGTAATGCCAGAAATACGTGAAGCTTGACCAATTGAAACAGGTTTATGCTGTTTTAATTTAGCAACGACTTCGTTAGATAACCCTGATATTTCAGCATAATCAATGTGCTCAGGAATAAGAGTTTCTTCATTTCGTTTTTGTCTTTCAATTTCTTCAATCTGTAATTTTATATAACCATCATATTTTACTTGTATCTCAACTTGTTCAGCGGCTTGAGTATCAGTTAAACCAGGCGCAAAAAGTGATAATGATTGTAGTGTTTTATAGCTCATTTCAGGGCGTTTAAGCAACTCTTCACCATTTGCCTCTTTGGTGAGATTAGCACTTAAAACAGCATTCACTTCGTCGATAGTTTCAATATGAGGATGAACCCAGATATCTCGAAGACGGGCTCTTTCTTGTTCAATAGCTTCAAATTTTTCATTAAATCGTTGCCAACGATAATCATCAACCATGCCTAATTGTCGGCCGATTTCAGTCAAACGAATATCGGCATTATCTTCACGTAACATTAAGCGATATTCAGCACGCGAAGTAAACATACGGTAAGGTTCGTTGGTGCCTAAAGTACAAAGATCATCAACTAATACCCCTAAATAAGCTTGATCACGAGTAGGGAACCATTGATCTTGATCATATACAAATCTTGCCGCATTTAAACCTGCTAACATACCTTGAGCAGCAGCCTCTTCATAGCCGGTAGTACCATTTATTTGACCCGCTAAAAATAAACCTTTGATCACTTTACTTTCTAAAGTTGGTTTAAGATCACGTGGATCAAAATAATCATACTCAATCGCATAACCCGGTCTTACGATATTCGCGTTTTCTAGCCCTTTCATACTACGAACAAAAGCTAATTGTGTGTCAAAAGGTAAACTGGTCGAGATCCCATTAGGATAAATCTCATTACTATCTAACCCTTCTGGTTCTAAATAGATCTGATGAGAATTACGATCAGCAAAACGCATTATTTTATCTTCAATAGACGGACAATATCGCGGGCCAACACCTTCAATCACACCTGTGTACATAGGACTTCGATCTAAGCTATTGCGAATGATCTCATGGGTTGTTTCATTAGTACTTGTTATATAACAAGGGATCTGTCTAGGATGCTGTTTAGCATCGCCTAAAAATGAAAATACTGGCACTGGATCATCACCATATTGAGTGCCTAATTTAGAAAAGTCTATTGTTCTGGCATCAATACGTGGTGGTGTTCCTGTCTTTAATCGTCCCATTCTAAATGGATATTGATGTAAAGATTTAGACAAACCGATAGAAGCGGGATCGCCAGTTCTACCACCACTATAATTATCTAAACCTATATGGATCTTACCATCTAAAAAGGTACCTGTTGTAAGTACTACAGCTTTTGCTTTAAAAGAGACACCCATTTGGGTAACAACACCGGTGATCTGATCGTTTTCAATGATCACATCTTCAACAGATTGTTGAAACAACATTAGGTTTTCTTGGTTTTCCAGTGTAGTTCTTATTACTTTACGATATAAGGATCGATCCGCTTGAGCACGTGTTGCTCTTACCGCTGGCCCCTTACTGCTATTTAAGATCCGAAACTGGATCCCTGCAAGATCTATAGCTTGCGCCATTAATCCGCCCATAGCATCAATCTCTTTTACTAAGTGACCTTTACCAATACCACCAATAGCTGGATTACAAGACATTTGTCCTAATGTATTGATATTATGCGTTAAAAGTAATGTTTTTCGGCCCATTCTTGCTGATGCCATTGCAGCTTCAGTTCCGGCATGACCTCCACCAACAATGATGACATCAAAAAGATCTGGATAAAACATATAAAGCCTCGTTTTTTATATTACTGATAGATGATCACTATTTTTGATCAGGTGATTTGGTTTTATTTAGTGTTACGAATTTTACGCATCTTTTTTATTACGTCAAATGATCTATTTTGATCGCGATCTAAATTAAATAAGATCTTTTATATGATCTTTTTATTTTTACTATTATTAGCTTGGATCCTTTTTGTTGATAACTGGTTTTTATTTTTATTTTATATGATCTTATTGATCAGTTAATTCTGTTAATTGATCGGATCTTTTTTTAATTAAACTTGTTTATAACTCTCTTATTTATCCACAACATTGACTTCAATTAAGGTTATTAATGCGATCATAACAGCTTATGATCGTTGTTTGTCACAGAGTTATCCACAAAAAATAAATTTGTTTGCTTAAATTTTTATCTTTTATTGCTCATAAATTAAGCTAGCTAATTTAAGTTAATTAGAGGATTTTAGTTAAAAACAATTTATAATAGCAGAAGTTGTATAGATAAATATGTTGTTATGAGTATTAAACAGTTCTACAAAATTCAAAATAAGATCGTCAGTCGTTCTTGGCGCCATAAACCAACTTATCCTGTTCTACCGAGCTGGGAGACTGAATTTGTCTGCATTAAAGGAATAATTGAGCGTATAGATTTAGAAGAAGAGTATAATTATTTTGAATTCGTACCTAAAAGCGAACTTAAAAATAGGATAATTAATACTTATATTAATGATTTATCTCCTGAGTATAATTTTGAGGAATTAAAAAAAGATTTCTTAGCAAAAGAAGTTAATTCTTCTATTGATACAGCATCTCTTGAGTTTGATTTTAAGGAATTTAAAAAAAGCTTATTAGCAAAAGAGCCTTCTATTAATGCTGCATCTCTTGAATTTGATTTTGAGAAATTTAAAAAAAGCTTCTTAGCAGAAAAAGTTAATCCTTTTTTAATTAAGGCTAATTTTGTTAATGTTCAAATTGATGGTGTTATTTATCGAGGTTGGATAGGTGATTGCCCTTTTCAAGCGGGTGAAAAAGTTGCTGTTATAGCGCAGTGGCAAGAAGATCATTATGAACTTTATGCTTTAACTAAACCTGACGAAAGGATTATTAGTATATGTCCTAATTGCAGTAAAGGACGAATAGCTTATTTAATACATCAAGCTAAAACGACATTATTTCTGATCCTTTTTTTTATGATTATTTTTAATGTTTTTTATATTTTAGTTTGGGGTAGTCTCTATCAATTACTTCATTTAACAGCTGAATATATCTCTTTTATGAAACCTATATTCTTTGGTAGTAGTATTTTTTGCAGTATTGGTATGATTATTGAATCTATACCTAATGTTAATAAAAAAGCAAAAATAGCCGAGAAAATTTTTAAAACTTTAAATCTGCCGAAAATAGCTAGAATGGATTTAAGACGTTTTACTAATAAAAAAGTCGCTAAATTAAAACAAAAAAAGCAGCATAATAGTGTGAAACCTTCTAAAAGGTTCTTTCTTGGAAAAAATGAAAATAATTTATTTTATTATTAATGAATAATAATAAGTTAAAGTTTATAACTAAATAGCATTTTAGTTATGTTATTATTTGTTTTTTTGTAGGTTAACTAGTTTTTGTATATCGATTTTTAATAGCTGCTTTTGCTAACTTATTTTGTTCTCTATAAAAGTAATTGATTTTTGTGAAAGCAAATTTATACTTAGTATGATTGTATTTTTATTGTGAGGTCATTTTATTACTCTTTCACAGTTGCCTTTACCTTTTATATTACCTAATAACGAAACATTTGATAGTTTCTATGTGGGTGATAATCAGCTATTGTTTGATTCTTTGCAAACCTTACTTGATAGGGAAGGTTTTAATGTCTTTTATATATGGTCAGCAAGCGCAGCTGGTCGTACGCATCTATTGCATGCTTCAAGCCAAAATAAATTAGCTAGTTATATTCCATTAAAGCAACATGTGTTATTGGTTCCTGAAATTTTACAAGGTTTAGATAATTATGATTTGGTTTGTTTAGATGACATTGATGCCATAGCTGGTCATCGAGATTGGGAAGAGGCAATATTTGATTTATTTAACCGTTTAACTGAAAAAAATGTTAGTAAACTTTTAATTACTGCTTATGCTCCGCCTAAACAAATTCCTTTTATCTTGCCTGATTTAGCTTCAAGATTAACTTGGGGACAGGTTTATCAGCTAAAAGAATTAAGTGATGAAGATAAACTAAAAGCTCTGCAACTTAGAGCGCAATTAAGTGGCTTTGAGTTATCAACTGAAGTTGGTTTGTTTTTGTTAAAACGTGTTAATCGCGATATGCGAACATTGTTTTCTTTAATGGAAAAATTTGAGGTTGCAACATTAGCTCAACAACGCAAATTAACTATTCCTTTTATTAAAAATATTTTGGATTTGTAAAAATGACTAAAAAACCTGATGCTATCGTTTTTTTCGATTTAGATGGTACTTTATTTGATAGTAATATAGAAGTGTTGCCAAGTTCTTATGCTGCAATTGAAAGATTAAAGCAAAATAATATTATACCTATGCTAGCAACAGGCCGAACCCCTATGGAAGCCGCTAAATTGATGAAAGAGACGGGCATAAATTCGATTATAGCAATGAATGGCCAAGCTGTTATTTATGAAAAAGAAGTCGTATTTACCAATAATATTGATAAAAATGTTATTACTAGATTATATGAATTTTCAAGGGAAAAAATGAATATTCCTTTGTCTTTTTATAATTATAATAAGATGAGAGTCAGTGAAATTAATCAAGCTACCGAACAGTTTTATCGTTCTTTAAAACTAGAAATTCCTCCGGTTGATGATCAAATTTATTTAAAAGAACAGATTCAGATGTTGTTATTGCTTTGTGAGCAAGGCGAATCGCCTTATCGAGAAGCTTTTCCTGAATTAACTTTTATTCGTAATACTCATTATTGTGTTGATGTCTTTAACCATGGTGGATCGAAAGGTAACGGCATTAATGAATTATTAAAAACCAAAGGTTTTGATAATGTGCCTACTTATGCATTTGGTGATGGCATGAATGATTTAGAAATGTTCTTAACCGTTGATCATCCAATTGCTATGGCTAATGCAGTTGATGATTTGAAAGATAAAGCTGAGTATATAACCGATAATAATGATAATGATGGTATTGTTAAAGCGCTGCAAAAATTTGGTTTAATTTAAATTTAGATATAAAAAAATCATCTAATCTTATCAATTAGATGATTTTTTATTTAATTATAAATCGTTATTTTGGATGATGTTGTTTAAAACCAACATTATTGTTACCAAAACAGTTATCATAATCAAAGCCAGTTAGTTCTTTAACTAAGCTTCTTATTTCTGGTGTTGCATCTTCTTTTTTACCACCAGTTTTTAATCTATCAAGTTCTTGAATAATAAGTGCATGAGTAGATTTGTCTAATTTCATTCGGTAAGTAAAGAAAATACCCAATAATGCCATTCCACACACGCCAAAGATAAGAACTAAGTTAATTGCAGTCACTGCACTATCTGGTTGAACGGTATTTACACCAGAGACAAAACCTGAGTATTTCAATACAATTCCTAGAATAAATACAATGGTCGCTCGCATTAGTTTTCCAGCCATAGTCATTGCACCTGCATAGATACCTTCACGACGTCTTCCGGTTAATACTTCATCGATATCTGCTAAGAAGGTGTATACACTCCACGGAATGTAATAAACCCCACCAGTTCCTAAACCAAACCAAATTGTAATACCAATAACAATCCAAGTAACATGAGGCATGTTAAAATAATAGACTCCGATATAACCAATTACTGAAGATATTACGATTAGTATTGCAATAACAAATGGTCTTTTGAATCCTCGTTTTACACACCAAGCCATAAAGAATGCCGTTGAAATTAACTGACATATACTACTTAAACTATTCATTTGTGAAACAAAAGTTTTAGGTTGGCCTAAGTTAAATACTACAAAATAGGTAAATGTTGCCGCGAATAGCCATTCAGCACCAAAACCAAATAGATACATACCTAAATGGTTTCTAAATGTTTTTAAACGGAAGGTTGAAAACACATCTGAGAATAATTTAACAATGCTTTCCCAAAGACCAGAAGTTGTTTCATCTTCAATTTCATCAATTGATTTTTCCCAACTATTTAGGTAAAGCAAGATTAATGCAATAGCCATAATAGTTGCATAAGTAATACCTGTTAGTAAGAACGGTAATGGGGAGTCTTTACCATCAAATAGATAGAAAAATACCCCTGGAATTGCTGCAGCTAAGAAATTAGCAACTTTACCAAACATTGCTTTAGAACCGGCTAAGTAAGTTCTTTGATCAAAGTTTTTGGTCATCTCTACCGGTAAAGTATTATATGGAATCATAATCATGGTATAGATGAATTCAAATAAAATATAGGTAGTTAAGTAGTACCAAAAATTCATGCCATCAACCCAAAGTAATGGGTAAATAATCATACATGGAACAGCAAATAAAATGAAAAATCGGCGACGGCCAAATCGACGGCCAAGTTTTGTGTGGTTAAAATTATCAGTAATAAATCCCATTAATGGATTTAGAATGACATCTAAATAAGTAGCGATTGAAAAAATTAATGTTGCTTGAAATGCAGAAAGACCACAGAATGTTGTATAAAAATATAGTAACCAAGCAGCACTAATTGCTAGCGCCCCACTTCCTATCAAATTACCACTACCATACGAAAATCGAGTTAGTGTGGTTATTTTCTTTTGATTGTCAGCCATAAATTTATTTCCTTTAATAATTATGAAATACCGTTTTAAAAATATTATTAGAATAATACTAAATTTATACAAATTTATTTCAAAATTTTTTAAGAAATGTGACGTTGGTAACAATTTATTTAATTTGAAAAGTTAATATATTGATATTATTATAAATTAAATTGATAAATATCATAGAGTTATTGTTTTTCTGAAATTGTTTTCTGAAATTGTGATCTTATTAACAGAAAACATTAAAAAAATAATAAAAAATATAAAACAGTATTTCAAAAAATATATTAAAAATAGGAAAACAATAATGAGTCATTTTAAATTAAAAAAAATACCGCTTTTAATGTTTCTATCCACCTTTCCTATCTATTCTTTTGCTGGTTCAAGTCAAACAACCTTTCAATATGAACATAACTGGAAATCAATGGATCGAATTCTTCGTGGTATTATTAAGCTAATTTATTAATACTTTGTATTAGTTGGCAAGCCGCAATAAAAGATTCATTTGGACCACAGATTAAAAGTAAAGATTTTAAATCTGTGACCAGCAGTGAATTATGGAAAGACAATGTTGATTTTAAAATAACTCGTGATCAAAATGGTAATATAGTTTTACCAAAAGAGTTAAAAATCTTAATTGAAAAGAATAAAGCTAAATAATTAAAGAGTTATCAATCTATAAGAACGCTAAGTCTAATAATCAGATTTAGCGTTTTTATTCTTTTTATTATCAATTCAATTTTACTTATTTCTATTCGTCAGTTAGTTTTTAATCTTGTTCAATAAGCTATTATTAATAAGGATATTTAAGTTTATTGCTAACCTTAGCTTAAATATTAATTTAATTGTTATGAAGAAATGTAGAAATAAAAAAGTGTCATTTCATCAATTGAGTTGAAATGACACTGACATTATAGGATGTAGTAACTAATTAATTAATATCAATTAAGCTAATAGGCTTTTGATATAAGCTGTTATTTCAGGATTTTGGCTGTTTTCAAATAAACATTTTTGGAAACGTTCGCCTTTGATTGCATCTTTAAGTAATGATTGATCAATTGATTTCAATGCTTCGATTAAACTTTTTCCTGCAGCATTTTTCATATCATTTAAAATTACCGCATTAGCATTTTGAGATTCTCGGCGTTCAGGTGGATAACCTAAACCTTTTTCACCATCAAATGCTTTTTCAAAAATATAACGAGCATTAAGTTCTGCACCCCAACCAAAGCCTTTAGCAAAAGCAAGTGATAATGCATTACCATTATTCACTTGTGCAAATAAATAAGCATCAGTAGGTTCGATACAATAACCACAATTAACACCAGGAAATGCATTTAATGCCATTAATGCGCCTTGGCCTGTGCCACATCCGGTGATAACAAAATCAACTGCTTTACTGTTTAATAAAATAGCGCTAATTATACCTAAATGAACATAAGTTAATTTTTTATCATTGTCGCCATCCATGCCAACATTAAAAACAGTATGTCCATATTTCTCAGTTGCATTTTTTAATTCATTTAAAATAATTGGATTTTTAGCTGCTTGGCTAAACTCGTTCATTAGTGCTATTTTCATGATTTCCCTCTATTTTCATTGAAATAATAACAAACCATCTAACAATTTTGTCATTTGTTATTAGTACTTACGCTTTAATTATAAGCTCGCAAAAAAATATATCAATTTTTTTAACTAAAATAAAACGATGTTTTAATAAATTTATTGCAATGTGATGAAAGTCACAAAACCATCATAGTTTTTATATTACTATATTTAACAAATCATAATATTTTGAACTTTTTATTATACTTATATTCAGGGAGTTTATATGGCTAAGGGAAATATCGTAAAGCTATCATATTCATCATTTACTGATGAAGATTCAAAAAATGAAATTATCCGGTTAACGCCAGAAGGTGTTTTATGCCATCGTAACTATTTTTATCAAAAATGCTTTACCAATGATGGTCAAAAGTTACTCTTTGCCGGTGAATTTGACTCTAATCGCAACTACTATTTGCTTGATATTGAAAATCAAACAGCAAAACAACTTACTGAAGGACCTGGCGATAATACCTTTGGTGGTTTTTTATCACCAGATGATAAATTTTTATACTATGTCAAAAATGAACGTAACTTACAACAAGTCAATCTTGAAACTTTAGAAGAAAAAAATGTTTATACAGTACCCGATGAATGGGTTGGTTATGGTACATGGGTTGCTAATAGCGATTGTAATGAAATTGTTGGCATTGAAATTGATAAAAAAGATTGGACACCACTCACTGACTGGACAATATTTAAAGCGTTTTACGATAAAAACCCACACTGCCGTTTAATCAAAATTGATATTGAAACTGGTGTTGCTAAAACGGTTATTGATCAAAATGTATGGTTGGGCCATCCAATCTTTAGACCTTTTGATGATAAAACTATCGCATTTTGTCATGAAGGGCCGCATGATTTAGTTGATGCACGAATTTGGTTAGTTGATCGTGATGGTAAAAATGAACGAAAAGCTCATGATAATTTACCTGGTGAAAGTTGTACGCATGAGTTTTGGGTACCAGATGGTTCAGGATTAGCTTATGTATCTTATATGAAAGGACAACAAGAGCGCTATATTCGTCTTTATAACCCAGTAACCAATGAAGATAAAGAGATTATGGAAATGCCTGCCTGTTCACATTTAATGAGCAATTTTGATGGCACGCTTTATATCGGTGATGGAACAGGAAGCCCTGTTGATGTTATTGATACTAGTGGTTATAAAATTGAAAATGATCCATGGCTTTATATTTTAGCGCCTAAAACCAAAACAGCACATAAACTCGTTAAACATAATAGTACATGGCGAGTTTTAGATGGTGACCGTCAAGTTACTCACCCTCATCCATCGTTTTCACCTGATAATAAATACGTTTTATATTCTTGTGATGCACAAGATGAACCTGCACTTTATTTAACCAAAGTGCCAGCTAACATATTAGAAGAAATGTGATAGAGCGATTTTGTCTGTCACAACTATAACGGAGAATATAATTATGTCGATTTTAAATAAATTTTCACTCAATAATAAAATAGCGCTGGTTACCGGCGCTTCTTATGGTATCGGTTTTGAAATAGCAAAATCATTAGCTGGTGCCGGAGCGAAAATCGTATTTAATGATGTGGTACCTGAAAATTTACAAAAAGGTCTTGAAGCTTATAAAGAAGCAGGCATTGATGCACATGGCTATTTATTTGATATAACCGATGAAGCTGCGGTTGAAAAATCAATTGCGCAAATTGAAAAAGAACATGGTGTGATTGATATTTTAGTGAATAATGCCGGCATTATTCAACGCAAATCAATGCTTGAAACAAGTGCTGCCGATTATCGAAAAATTATCGATATTGATCTTACAGGTCAATTCATTATGGCAAAAGCAGTGCTTCCTTCCATGATCAAAAAAGGCAGTGGTAAAATTATTAACATCTGCTCAATGATGAGTGAGCTTGGCCGTGAAACCGTTGTTGGTTATGCATCAGCTAAGGGCGGCTTAAAAATGTTAACTAAAAATATTTGTTCTGAATTTGGTCATGCCAATATTCAATGTAATGGTATTGGTCCTGGTTATATTGCAACTCCACAAACGGCACCATTACGCGAAAAACAGGCTGATGGTTCTCGTCATCCTTTTGATCAGTTTATTATTGCTAAAACACCAGCTGGACGCTGGGGAACTCCAGATGATTTAGCGGGTGCAGCAGTATTTTTAGCATCGGAAGCTTCAAACTTTGTAAATGGTCATATTCTTTATGTTGATGGTGGTATCTTAGCCTATATTGGTAAACAACCTTAATGCCATAACATTGAAAATTAATTGATTTAAGAGATAATAAATTAAAGGGAAGTTTTTATTATCTCTGTTTATTTTATAAATTTAGGAGTAATGCGATGTTTTGTTTTAATTCAGATATTGAATTAATTGATTTAGGAAATGGTGTTAAACGTAAAGTTTTAGCTCATGATGGTAATATGATGGCTGTTGAAGTTCATTTTGAAACTGGCGCTATTGGAGCCATGCATCATCACCCACATGAACAATTAACTTATGTTTTATCGGGTGAATTTGAATTTACTATTGGCACTGAGACCAAAATTGTTCGTGCTGGTGATACTTTGTATAAAAAACCAAATATTGAACATGGTTGTATTTGTAAACAAGCTGGTGTGCTACTTGATATGTTTACTCCGCAGAGATTGGACTTTTTATAAAATAGCTAGTAACTAGTCATTATTAATTATGATATACTTTCGATAATTTTGTGTTGTTCTAATTGATCATTAAATAATAGAATAATGACTATTTTTTAGTAAGGAGATGTGCTAATCATGAATGATAGCTCACCAGAATCGGTTGCTTCGGTTTTAAAAGTTTTCGGAATTTTAGAAGCTTTATCTGAATCTAAAGACATTGCTATTTCGGAATTATCGCAAAAAGTAATGATGCCAAAAAGCACTGCTTATCGCTTTTTACAAACCATGAAATCATTAGGTTATGTTAATCAAGAAGAAGATTCAGATAAATATTCTCTTAATTTAAAATTACTTGATTTAGGTAATCGAGTGCTTTATCACCAAAACTTTTTGGCTATTGCTGATTTAGAAATGAGAAAGCTAAGGGACAAAACGAAAGAAACAATCCATTTAGCTGTTCGTGAAGGTGATCAAATTATCTATATTAATAAAGTGGCATCAGAACAATATAGTCTTTGTTTGACATCTAAAATAGGTAATCAAGCGACGGTTCATGCTAGCGGTCTAGGTAAAGTTTTATTGGCATGGTTAGATGATGAAAGCAAAAAAAGCTTAATAAACAACATCGATTTTGTTCAATATACAGCTAACACCATTACTAATAAAGACGCATTTTTAGCTGAACTTGATGAAGTAAAACGTGTTGGTTATGGTAAAGATGATGAAGAGTCTGAACTAGGTTTACGTTGCTTTGCTGTACCAATTTACAATCGTTTAGGTAATATTATTGCTGCTTTAAGTTTATCAACTTCTATCTTTAGATGTAGTACAGCTGAAGATGAAGCTAATTTAGTCAGTGAAATTAGCCAATGTGCAGCTAAAATATCTGAATTAATTGGTTATGTTAAGCAATCAAAATCAACGGACTAAAGGTGGTTATTGATAAATAACCCCTAAACATACAGATTGGCTTGCTCCAGTAACTTCTGGAATATTAGAAGGAATATTATTCATTCTACAATAAGCAAGCCAAGCAAAAGCGATCGCTTCCATATCATCACTGTTTACTCCTTTTTTATCTGTAGCAGAAACTTGCCATTTCGGTAGTAATGCTGATAATTGTTGCATAATAAGTGGATTTTTGGCGCCACCACCACAGACTAATAACTGGCATGGCAAGTTATTTTTTATCGGTAATTTATCAATTTCATTGGCAATTGTAATGGCGGTAAATTCAACCAATGTCGCTTGAATATCTTGGCCATTTAAAGCAAAGTCAGTTAATTTTTGCATCAGCCAAGCTAAATTAAATAATTCTCTGCCAGTACTTTTTGGCGCTGGTAATTGGAAATAATCTTCATTACATAACGCACTTAATAAGTTTTGATTTACTTTACCTGATTTTGCCCATAAACCATCTTTATCATAGCTTGTTCCGAGGCTTTTATTTATCCAGCCATCAAGTAATACATTACCAGGGCCGGTATCGTAGCCAATTACTGGTTGGTCAGGTATTAACACAGAAATATTACTGATACCGCCAATATTTAAGACTACACAGTTAATTGCCGAGTTTAAAAATATTGCTTTATGAAAAGCAGGAACTAATGGCGCACCTTGACCTCCATAAGCCATATCTTTACGACGAAAATCTGCAATAGTTGTAATGCCTGTTTGGGCGGCGATGATATTGGCATCACCTATTTGCATGGTAAATGGATTATCACCATTCGGCGAATGATAAATAGTCTGTCCATGACAGCCAATCGCTTTAACTTGTTTGTTATCAATATTATTTTGTTTTAAAAATTGATTAATACTTTTAGCGTAAATTATGCCAAGTTGATGATCAAGTTCGCCTAAATCTTGTAATGTTGTTTGTTTACTATTACAAAGCGTTAATAATCGAGTTTTAATTTCGTTTGGCATTGGATAGCAATCACTAGCAATAGCGGTAATTTTTCCATTGCTGATATCAACTAATGCGATATCTACTCCATCCATACTGGTACCCGACATGACACCAATATATAAATTTTGCATAATATTACCCCTGCCGAATGATAGTGCCAGTTTGCACATCGCGAATGATTGATGGTTGTGAACGATTGCCTGTTTGACCAGCTAAAATGGGGAAATTATTACCGAATTGGTTCGCCACTTCTAACGCTGTTTTACAAGCTGGATGGCCAGAAAGATTGGCACTGGTTGAAACTAATGGCTTAGCAAATAAATCACACAATTTACAAACTAAAGGATGATCGGTAACACGAACAGCAATGGACTGATATTTTCCACTTAAAAAATCAGGAGTGTTAGCATTCTTGGGAAAAATCCAAGTATTTGGTCCCGGCCAACTGTTAAACGCCATTTGTATTTGTTCTTTCGTTACTGCCGATTGATCAATATAAGGGATCAGTTGTTGATAATGACTGGCAATTAAAATCAATCCTTTATCAACTGAACGTTGTTTTAGATTTAACAGTTTATACACTGCTGATTCACTGTCAGGATCACAACCTAAACCAAAAACGGCTTCAGTTGGATAAGCAACAACTTCACCTTTTTGTAACAGTTGATTAATTTCTAGTAGAGTTAATAAGTTTGCCATCAAATTTTTATGTTTACCCAATATCATTAAAATTTATATTAAACTGAGGTAAGACTATTTGCAAATTGGCAACAAAAGAATTAATAATGTTATTACAATGAATATCGCTTATTTGCTGTGATAGATAAATTAGCATTTATCGAAAATAGCAAAATTATTCCCAATTCATTTGCGGAAAATAGTTAACTGTTAAATCAATAACCTGTTGCAGGTTGATAATTTTAACTCTTGAATCGATTAGGTCGCCTAAGCCTCGAGCATTAATGTCGTTATCAAGAACATAACAATGATGGGTGTTTTGCAAAATAGCATTTAATGTAGAGTTATCTTGACAACACATAATTACACCATTTTGCCAAAATAGTACGGCATCTTGCGCTGAAATTAATGTTGGATCGATTGTTGATTGGTTCGGTGTTGCAATGGTATGTAACATTTTTCCTCTTTTAGCGTTAAATTTACCCTTAAAAAACCCCGTTCCTCAAAATTTTTTTGGTAAAAATTCAACTTAATCTTAGTTGGTACATCTTTAATGGTTATTAGTATATAATAAGGGCTATTTATTGAGCAAAGAATTCGTTATGAAACCCATTATTTTAGCTAACGAGCAAGAGACAATATTGTTTGGTAAACAGTTGGCAAAACAGTGTTTAAATTATTTATCTAATCATTATAGTACAATTGTCATTTATCTGATTGGTGATCTTGGCGCTGGTAAAACCACTTTTAGTCGTGGTTTTTTGCAACAATTAGGTCATCAAGGTAATGTTAAAAGTCCAACTTATACATTAGTTGAACCTTATCAATTTGATACATTTTCAGTTTATCATTTTGACTTATATCGCCTTGGTGATCCAGAAGAGTTAGAGTTTATGGGCATTCGCGAATATTTTTCCTCAAGATCTATTTGTTTAATTGAATGGCCTATGCAGGCAAGAGGTATGTTACCTGCTGCCGATATTGAAATTCATTTGGCATATTTAGCGCTTGAACGTACGGTTTGTGTGCAAGCTAATAGTGAAAAAGGTCAAGCTATTATCAACCCATTACTATAAAAATTAGTGAAAAAACAATGAAGAAAATATTAACTTTTTTTATATTATTACTACTATGTAGTTCAGCTTATGCTGCAAAAGTTGTTATTGCCGTCGATGCTGGACATGGTGGTAAGGATTCTGGTGCTGTTGGTAAGAATAAGTTATATGAAAAAAATGTAACTTTATCGATAGCGAAAAAATTAACTAATTTATTAAATAAAGATCCTAATTTTAAAGGGGTATTAACCCGTAATACCGACAATTTTATTTCAGTCCCTCAGCGTTCTGATATTGCGCGTAAAAATAAAGCGAACTTGCTAATTTCTATCCATGCTGATGCCGCACCGAATCGTAATGCTTCTGGTGCATCAATTTGGGTATTATCTACCAAACGAGCTGATACTGAATTGGGTCGTTGGTTGGAACAAGATGAAAAACAGTCACAGTTATTAGGTGGCGCTGGTGATGCATTAAGTGATGATCACGACCAAAATTTAAGCCAAGCAGTACTCGATTTACAATTCTCTTATTCGCAGCGTGTTGGTTATGAACTTGCTACTCAGGTTTTAAAAGAGATGAAAGGTGTTATTAAATTGCATAAAGGTGTACCTGAACATGCTAGTTTAGGCGTATTACGTTCACCTGATATCCCTTCAATTTTGATTGAGGTTGGATTTATTACTAATCAAGCTGAAGAAAGTTTGTTGGCTAGTAATGCTCATCAAGACAAGATCGCTAAATTGATTTATCAAGGCATAAAAAATTATGTCAAAAAAAATCCTAATTTTGGAGAACAGCATTAATGGCAATTCAAATTCTATCACCTCAACTAGCTAATCAAATTGCTGCTGGTGAAGTGGTAGAACGACCTGTATCGGTAATTAAAGAGTTAGTTGAAAACAGCCTTGATGCAGGTAGTACGCAAATTGATATCGATATTGAACAAGGCGGTAGTAAATTAATTCGCATCCGTGATAATGGTGGTGGTATTGCTAAAAGCGAATTAGCATTAGCTTTAGCACGCCATGCGACTAGTAAAATTAGCTCGTTGGATGATTTAGATACCATAATGAGCCTAGGTTTTCGTGGTGAAGCGCTAGCCAGTATTAGTTCTGTTGCTAGGTTAACTTTAACGTCACGTACTGCCGATCAATCTGAGGCATGGCAAGTTTATGCTGAAGGTCGAGATATGAAATCAACCATTAAACCTGCGGCACATCCTGTTGGTACTTCGGTTGAAGTTCTGGACTTATTTTATAACACCCCTGCTCGGCGTCGTTTTCTAAAGACCGAAAAAACTGAATTTATGCATATTGAAGAATTTGTTAGGCGTATAGCTCTGGCTCGGCCTGATGTCACTTTCAATCTGCAACATAATGGAAAACTAATTAAACAGTATCGAGCATCTGCACTTGAAAAACGCGTTGAATTAGTTTGTGGACGTACATTTGTACAAAAAGCAGTCAAATTAGATTGGCAACATGATGATTTGTTAATTCAAGGATGGGTAGCAAGTAATGAAATTAGTGATCTGCAATATTTTTATGTTAATGGTCGAGTAATAAAAGATAAATTAATTAATCATGCGCTGCGCCAAGCTTATATTAGTCGAACTAATGAACAACAAAGTTATGTGGTTTTTCTACAAATCGATCCCAAACAGGTTGATGTTAATGTTCATCCAGCTAAACACGAAGTGCGTTTTCATGAAGCAAGATTAGTACATGATTTTGTTTATCAAGCTATTGTTATGGCTCTCGAATCAAACCAACAGCTTACCGATGATGAAAAAGTGGTAATAACACCAAATCGACAAGCTGCTGGTGAAAATATTTTTAATCAAAAAATAGCTACGGAGCCTAAAGGCTATTCTGCGACTAACATATTACCCAAAAAACCGATTAATCATGTTAAAGAAAATGTAATTTATGGTCAGTTAATCGATACTAAAGCAAGCTTTGAAATTCAAAAAATGCAATCTGAGCAGTTGCCGTTAGCTGATGATAATGATTCAATAACTGCACCACAACAAGCGGTTATTGAGACGTTGTTTCCTAAACGGAATGTACCATTACAATCACTGCAACAGCAGCTTGATAGTTCTTCATTAGTTCAGTTTGGTCGAGTATTAACCGTTATTCAACCTGATATTGCTTTACTTGAAAAATTGCAAGATAGTCAGCAAACATTTATGCTTATGAAGTTAAATATTGCTCAGCAAAAAGTAAAAGCAATAAAATTATTAACTCAAGAGTCAGAAAAATTACTGATTCCACTAACAATTTTGGTCAATCAAAAAGAACAACAGGTATTAAGTGATTATCGTCCGCAATTAATTTTTTTAGGATTTGATTTTTATATTGATAAAGCTAAATTACATTTGCATAATGTGCCGAAAATGTTACGAACTACTAATTGGCAACAATTATTACCAAGTTTAATTGCTTTTCTTTTATCTGATCAATCGGCTGTTATCGATCCTACGCAAATTGCGATGTGGTTGGCAGAAAATAGTAGTGATAATTATGCGGAGAGTTGGAGCGTAACGAAAGTTATTCAGTTATTAGCACAACTAGAACAGATAGATATTAATTTATTACAGCAAGATACATTTTTATATCCGATTGATCTTCAATCTTTATCACAATCAATTTTATCATGAATAAAGCAAAAATTATTTCATTAATGGGGCCTACTGCGTCCGGTAAGACGGCTTTTGCCATGGAACTTTATGACAAGTATCCGATTGATATTATTAGTGTTGATTCGGCACTTATTTATCGCGGTATGGATATCGGCAGTGCGAAACCCACTAAACAAGAGCAGCAAAAATATCCACATAAACTGATTGATATCTGTGATCCTGCTGAAAGTTACTCGGCAGCTAATTTTCGGCATGATGCGATTGAAGAAATTGAAAAATCGTTAAGTAATGGTCGAACACCATTACTAGTTGGCGGAACGATGCTGTATTTTAAAGCTTTAATTGAAGGACTTTCACCTCTTCCTGCTGCGGATAGTGATATACGGCAGCAAATTGAAGAAAAAGCCAATAAATTAGGTTGGCAAGCGATTCATGAGGAGTTAAAGAAGGTTGATCCTGTGTCAGCTCAGCGAATTCATCCGAATGATCCGCAACGGCTTAATCGCGCATTAGAGGTTTATCTCATTTCTGGTAAAAGTTTAACCGAGCTTACTCAAGAAAGTGGCGAAGCATTACCTTATGACATCATGCAGCTAGCTATTATGCCGGAAGATAGAGCTGAGTTGCACCAACGTATTGAGCAGCGTTTTTTACAAATGCTAGATCAAGGCTTTGAAGATGAAGTAAAAACACTTATGTTGCGATCTGATCTGCATACCAATCTACCTTCTATCCGTTGTGTTGGCTATCGTCAAATGTGGGAATATCTTAATGGTGATATCAGTTATGATGAGATGGTATTCAAGGGTATTTGTGCTACTCGTCAATTAGCGAAACGGCAAATTACTTGGCTTAGAGGTTGGAAACAACCGATAACATGGTTAAATCAAGATAACAAAGATACCGTTTTTAAGCATATTTTTTAAATTATAAATTGCAGCGATAGGTATTAGTGTTTTTTCTATTGATTATAATACTAAACAGAAATTTTTCATTTCGAAAGCCTTTCTAAATTTATGATATCTATCATGCGTATTTTTTTGTATAAATTTCGTTAATTTATTAAATTTTTAGTTATTTGTGCATAAATTGCAGTTGATTAGTTTAAGAGCTGGGTTTTTTATGTTATTTTGATACTTACTACATAAGTATGTTATGTTGCAATCGGATAGATCATCATTTTGATTGTAAATTTATTTTATCTTTATCTTTATATTTTTATTTCATCTTAAAGGATAAACTCATGTCAAAAGGGCAGTCATTACAAGATCCTTATTTGAATTTGCTTCGTCGCGAGCATATTCCAGTATCAATTTATCTTGTTAACGGTATTAAATTACAAGGACAAATTGAATCATTTGATCAGTTTGTTATTTTATTAAAAAATACTGTTAGTCAAATGGTATACAAACACGCAATCTCTACAGTTGTTCCTTCAAGACCTATTTCTGGTTTGGTGTCTCAACCTGAAGAGGAAAGCGAAAGCTAATTATTTGAGTGGAGAATGTGATTGTTTGAGCGATATAAAGGCGGCGAGTCCGCTTTATTAGTCCATGTATTCTTCCCTCAAGAAAGCGATATCGAGGATTTAAAAGAGTTTGAAGTGTTAGTTTCTTCAGCTCAAATTGAAATTCTCGATATTGTGACAACCTCAAGAAAGTCTCCGCAAGCTAAATATTTTATTGGTGAAGGAAAAGCGTTAGAAATCGCCGATAAAGTAAAAGAGCTGAATGCTTCAGTTATTCTAGTCAATCATACCTTAACCCCAACTCAAGAACGAAACTTAGAACAACTATGTGAATGTCGTGTAGTGGATAGAACAGGATTGATTCTGGATATTTTTGCCCAACGAGCTCGAACCCATGAAGGTAAGTTGCAAGTTGAATTAGCGCAATTACAATATCTGTCAACACGTTTAGTTCGAGGTTGGACTCACTTAGAACGTCAAAAAGGTGGTATAGGCTTACGAGGTCCTGGGAAACTCAGCTAGAAACCGATAGACGATTAATTCGTCATCGTATTCAGTTAATCTTATCAAGACTTGCGAAAGTTGAAAAACAACGCAATCAAAATCGTCAATCTAGACAAAAAGCAGATTTATCAACAGTATCACTAGTTGGTTATACCAATGCTGGCAAATCGACACTATTTAATGCACTAACTAACGCTGATGTTTATGCTGCCGATCAATTATTTGCTACGCTGGATCCAACCTTAAGACGCATTATAGTTGATGATGTTGGCGAAGTAGTTTTAGCTGATACGGTTGGATTTATTCGTCATTTACCCCATGATCTGGTTGCTGCTTTTAAAGCGACTTTACTTGAAACACAAGAAGCATCACTGCTATTACATGTCGTTGATGCTGCTGATCCTAATTTATTAGATAACATTCAAGCTGTTGATGAAGTTTTACTTGAAATTGATGCCCATGATATTCCTACTTTGTTGGTAATGAATAAAATTGATTTAATGGAAGGTAAGCAACCAAGTATTGATCGTGATGAAAATGGCGTGCCAATTCGAGTTTGGATTTCAGCACAAAATAGTTTAGGATTAGATCTCTTATTTACTGCATTAAAAGAAAGGCTTGCCGGTAAGATTCAAGTTTGTCAATTAAACTTGCCTATCCATCTAGCAAAACTTAGAAGCCGTTTATATAAATTAAATGCGGTAGAACATGAAGTCATCAATGATGACGGTAGTTTTCTGCTAAATATAAGAATGCCTTTAATTGAATGGAATCGCCTCTGTAAACAAGAGCCAGATCTGTTATACTTAATCAATACGCAAAATAACAACTAATTGTTAAATGGAGCATATAAAATATGGCGTGGAATCAGCCCGGCAATAACGGACAAGATAACGACCCATGGGGAAATAATAAGAAACCTTCCAATTCAACTGGAGGGATATTTAACCAACTCAAAGATCTCTTTAAAAAAGGGAGTTCAGGTAATAATCGAGGACCTTCTGATATTAAGCTATCAATGAATAGTTCGAAAATTATTTTGGCAGTGATAGTTGTTCTTATCCTAATTTGGGCGGTAAGTGGTTTTTATACTATCAAACAAAATCAACGAGGTGTGATAACTCGTTTTGGGC
The DNA here is from genome assembly GCF_030758615.1 of Gilliamella apis. Classification (NCBI taxonomy): domain Bacteria; kingdom Pseudomonadati; phylum Pseudomonadota; class Gammaproteobacteria; order Orbales; family Orbaceae; genus Gilliamella; species Gilliamella apis. Next base: position 245,684 of record NZ_CP132381.1, on the reverse strand, counting down.
AAGTTCAACCTGAAATTATTCAACCTGGTTTGAATTGGAATCCATCATTTATTGATAAAGTTTATAAAGTCGATACGCAAGGTACTTATAACTTCAATGTGCATGGCGATATCATTACAACAAGTGAAAAAGGTGAAAACTTAGTCTTTGTTGAAATGAACGTACAATATCGTATTAGTGATCCAGTTAAATACTTATTTAATGTGACTAATGTTGAAGATAGTTTACGTCAAGCTGCGGATAGTGCACTTAGGACTTCAGTAGGTAGTTCTAACATTGATGCTATCATTTCAGATGGTCGTTCAGATTTAGAAGATAGTACTAAAGATGAATTAATTAATGTTATTTCTCATTATGATATGGGGATTACTATTGTCGATCTTAACTTCCAAGTTGCTCGTCCACCTGTAGAAGTGCAAGATGCTTATGCAGATGCAATTAGAGCTCAGAATGATAGTGAACGCGAAATAAAACAAGCTAAAGCTGATAAAGTTCAATTAGTTCAGCAAGCAGAAGGTCGTTCGGCGACCATTTTGGCCGATGCAAATGCTTATAAAGTAAAAGTAGAATTAGAAGCAATTGGTGATGTTGCTCGGTTTGAAAAATTATTACCACAATATAAAGCTGCGCCCGAAATTACTAAAGATCGTTTATATATTGAAACGATGGAAAAAATATTAGCTAAAACGCAGAAAGTTATTGTTAATGATAAGAGTGGTAATTTATTAGTACTACCGTTAGAACAATTATTAAAAAATAAAAATGAGCAATCATCTGAATCAATCACAGCAAATTCAGACAGTGATTATAATATTAATCTGCCAAATCCTTTGGATGCAGAAAGTGCTCAACAAAATAGTATTGATGTGCAAAATCATAGCTCAACGACTAATAATAATTCTAATAATCGCACTAGACGGACTATGGGTCGATAAGGAGAAAAAAGAATATGCGAAAATTATTGATTCCTATAGTTTTAATTTTAATTGGCGTACTTTTTTCAAGTATCTATGTGATAGAAGAGGGTACTCGTGGTGTCGTTTTACGTTTTAATAAAATTATTGGTTTATCTGAACCTGGATTACATTTTAAAATGCCACTAATCGATAGCGTTAAAACGATTGATGCTAAAATCCAAACTACCAATAGTTCAAATAATAATAATGAACAACGTTTTTTTAATGTACAAAAGAAAGAACTAATTGTGGACTATTTTGTGCAATGGAAAATTGTTGATTTTAACCGTTATTATGAAACTATTGCTGGTGGTAATGATGTTAACGACTTAATTTTGGCTCGGTTAAATGGTCGTTTACGTTCTGAGATTGGTAAATTAAGTAATCGAGATATCATTAATGATTCTAATGCCGATACCAAATCAAGAAATTCATTAATGGCGCGAGTTAAAGATTCGTTAAATGGTTCATCACAAGATGGTGAAGAAAATTTACCGATTGATAAATTAGTTACTGACGCGAAAAAAGATCCTGAAAACAGTAAAACTAGTTTAAGGGCTTTCGGTGTTGATGTAATTGACGTTCGAATTAAACAAATTAACTTCCCTGCTGAAGTCTCTGAATCGATTTATGCTAACATGAGAGCTGAACGTGAAGTTATTGCTCGTGACAAACGTTATGATGGTATCAAACAAGCTGAAGAAATAAGAGCGGAAGCTACATTTGAAAAAACCAAAATTATATCAGAAGCCGAACGTCAATCTCGCTCAATTCGCGGTGAAGGTGATGCTAATGCAGCTAAACTTTATGCTGACGCTTTTGGTAAAGATATTGAGTTTTTTAGCTTTATTCGTAGTTTAAAAGCTTATGAACAAAGCTTTACAGGTAATGATGTTATGGTCATTAGTCCTGATAGTGAATTTTTCCAATACATGAAATTAAAGTCTAACAAATAATACAATGAGTAAATAAACTATGAGTAATAATGTTGTTGTGCTAGGTACACAATGGGGTGATGAAGGCAAAGGTAAAGTTGTTGATTTACTCACAGAAAAAGCAAAATATGTAGTACGTTATCAAGGCGGACATAATGCCGGTCATACTTTAGTTATTAATGGTGAAAAAACAGTATTACATTTAATACCATCAGGTATTTTACGTAATGATGTCATAAGTATTATTGCTAATGGTGTTGTACTCTGCCCTGATGCACTTATGAAAGAGATGAAAGAGCTTGAAGATAACGGTATTCCGGTGAAAGAAAGGCTACTTATTTCAGAATCATGTCCGTTGATTTTGCCTTATCATATTGCATTAGACCAAGCACGAGAAAAAGCACGTGGTAAAAAAGCGATTGGTACGACTGGTCGCGGTATTGGCCCTGCATATGAAGATAAAGTTGCTCGTCGAGGATTGCGTGTTGGTGATTTACGTGACCGTCAGGCATTTGCTGAAAAATTAAAAGAAGTTATGGAATATCATAATTTCCATTTAGTCAATTACTATCAATCAGAAGCTGTTGATTATCAGAAAGTGCTTGATGACACATTAGCGATTGCTGATATTTTAGTGGCAATGATTGCTGATATCCCAGCACTACTTGAAAATGCGCGCAAAAATGGCGAAAGAATTATGTTTGAAGGTGCGCAAGGTACTTTACTCGATATTGATCATGGTACCTATCCTTATGTGACTTCTTCAAATACTACTGCTGGTGGCGTAGCAACAGGATCAGGATTTGGTCCGCGTTATGTTGGTTATGTATTAGGAATCGTTAAAGCTTATTCTACCCGTGTAGGAGCTGGCCCTTTTCCTACAGAATTGTTTGATGATGTTGGTGAATATCTCTGTAAGCAAGGTAACGAATTTGGTGCAACTACCGGTCGTCGTCGTCGTACCGGTTGGCTTGATGCTGTTGCGGTACGTAAAGCAGTGCAACTTAACTCTGTCTCAGGTTTTTGTTTAACTAAGCTAGATGTTTTAGATGGACTTAAAGAAGTCAAAATCTGTGTTGGTTATCAATTACCGAATGGTGATGTTATCCAAAATGCACCAGCGGCGGCTGAAGATTGGAGTTTAGTCAAACCAGTATATGAATCTATGCCTGGTTGGAGTGAGTCAACTTTTGGTGTCAAAAGTTATGACGCATTACCGGCAGCAGCTAAAGCCTATATTAAGCGAATTGAAGAATTAACTGAAACACCAATTGACATTATATCAACTGGACCGGATCGAAGTGAAACCATGATCTTACGTGATCCATATTCAGTCTAATTTTGCATACAGAAAATCGGGGTAATTATCCCGATTTTTTATTTTTTGCTTGTTAATAAAGTATAATCATTAAATCTCTAAGAGGATACTATGGCAAAAATAGGGACACCACTCTCATCAAGTGCTACCAAAGTATTACTTTGTGGTGCCGGTGAATTAGCCAAAGAAGTTGTTATTGAATTACAACGTTTTGGCTGCGAAATTATTGCAGTTGATCGTTATGCCAATGCCCCCGCTATGCAAGTAGCCCATCGTTATCATATTATCAACATGCTAGATGGCAATGAGTTAAGAAAAATAATTGAAGCAGAAAAGCCTGATTATATTGTTCCTGAAATAGAAGCAATTGCTACTGACACCTTAGTAGAATTAGAAAAAGAAGGTTTTACTGTAATCCCTACTGCTAAAGCGACGCAATTAACGATGAATCGTGAAGGTATTCGTCGTCTTGCTGCTGAAGAACTTAAATTACCAACCTCTCCATATCGTTTTGCTGTAACAGAAAGCGAATATAAACTTGCGGTTAAAGAAATTGGTTTTCCTTGCTTAGTTAAACCGGTTATGAGTTCTTCTGGTAAAGGACAATCTTTATTAAGAAGTGACGCTGATATTGAATCTTCATGGAAATATGCTCAAGAAGGTGGTCGTGCCGGAAGTGGTAAAGTTATTATTGAAGGATTTGTTGACTTCGATTATGAAATAACGTTATTAACCGTTAGACATATTAATGGTGTTTCATATTGTCAGCCTATTGGTCATCGGCAAGAAAATGGTGATTATCGAGAATCATGGCAACCTCAGCCGATGTCGGCAAATGCATTATCTTTAGCGAAAGATATTGCTACCAAAATAACTGAAGCTTTAGGTGGTTATGGATTATTTGGCGTTGAATTGTTTGTAAAAGGTGATCAAGTCTGGTTTAGCGAAGTATCTCCTCGACCGCATGATACCGGCATGGTAACATTAATATCGCAAAATCTTTCTGAGTTTGCATTACATGCTAGAGCAATTTTAGGGTTACCAATACCTTTAATAGAACAATATGGTGCTAGTGCATCAGCAGTATTAATTGCAAATGGTGATTCTGACACAGTTACATTCTCGAATTTAGATAAAGTATTAAGTGAAGCAGACACTGATCTACGTTTATTTGGTAAACCTGAAGTAAAAGGTATAAGAAGAATGGGTGTTGCATTAGCTAAAGCGCCAACTGTAGAAAAAGCGGTTGAAAAAGCTGTTAATGCTATTAAACAGCTAAAAATAACCTTTTAAATAGCCTTTTTGATTAAAAAGCAATCGGTTGAAGAAAAAAAAGCAAATTTTGTAAAATAGGGGTTGACGTAGGCAAGTGAAATGCGTAACATACGCAACCCTTGAGACAGCAAACTGAAACAAGAAATTGTGAAGTAAATTAAAAAGCTGTCAGCTCTTTAAAAAGAAGAAACAGACAATCTGTGTGGGCACTTGCGAGACGAAAAATTAAAAGTCTACGGACTGAAAAAAATTAAGTCTTGATAAGTGACACTGAAGATTCATTTGAATAATGTCAGAGACAGTTATTGAGCATCAAACTTTAAATTGAAGAGTTTGATCATGGCTCAGATTGAACGCTGGCGGCAGGCTTAACACATGCAAGTCGAACGGTAACATGAGTGCTTGCACTTGATGACGAGTGGCGGACGGGTGAGTAAAGTATGGGGATCTGCCGAATGGAGGGGGACAACAGTTGGAAACGACTGCTAATACCGCATAATGTTGAGAGACCAAAGCATGGGACCTTCGGGCCATGCGCCATTTGATGAACCCATATGGGATTAGCTAGTTGGTAGGGTAAAGGCTTACCAAGGCGACGATCTCTAGCTGGTCTGAGAGGATGACCAGCCACACTGGAACTGAGACACGGTCCAGACTCCTACGGGAGGCAGCAGTGGGGAATATTGCACAATGGGGGAAACCCTGATGCAGCCATGCCGCGTGTATGAAGAAGGCCTTCGGGTTGTAAAGTACTTTCGGTAATGAGGAAGGTGGTGTATCTAATAGGTGCATCAATTGACGTTAATTACAGAAGAAGCACCGGCTAACTCCGTGCCAGCAGCCGCGGTAATACGGAGGGTGCGAGCGTTAATCGGAATGACTGGGCGTAAAGGGCATGTAGGCGGATAATTAAGTTAGGTGTGAAAGCCCTGGGCTCAACCTAGGAATTGCACTTAAAACTGGTTAACTAGAGTATTGTAGAGGAAGGTAGAATTCCACGTGTAGCGGTGAAATGCGTAGAGATGTGGAGGAATACCGGTGGCGAAGGCGGCCTTCTGGACAGATACTGACGCTGAGATGCGAAAGCGTGGGGAGCAAACAGGATTAGATACCCTGGTAGTCCACGCTGTAAACGATGTCGATTTGGAGTTTGTTGCCCTGAGTGATGGGCTCCGAAGCTAACGCGATAAATCGACCGCCTGGGGAGTACGGCCGCAAGGTTAAAACTCAAATGAATTGACGGGGGCCCGCACAAGCGGTGGAGCATGTGGTTTAATTCGATGCAACGCGAAGAACCTTACCTGGTCTTGACATCCACAGAATCTTGCAGAGATGCGAGAGTGCCTTCGGGAACTGTGAGACAGGTGCTGCATGGCTGTCGTCAGCTCGTGTTGTGAAATGTTGGGTTAAGTCCCGCAACGAGCGCAACCCTTATCCTTTGTTGCCAGCGATTAGGTCGGGAACTCAAAGGAGACTGCCGTTGATAAAGCGGAGGAAGGTGGGGACGACGTCAAGTCATCATGGCCCTTACGACCAGGGCTACACACGTGCTACAATGGCGTATACAAAGGGAGGCGACCTCGCGAGAGCAAGCGGACCTCATAAAGTACGTCTAAGTCCGGATTGGAGTCTGCAACTCGACTCCATGAAGTCGGAATCGCTAGTAATCGTGAATCAGAATGTCACGGTGAATACGTTCCCGGGCCTTGTACACACCGCCCGTCACACCATGGGAGTGGGTTGCACCAGAAGTAGATAGCTTAACCGCAAGGGGGGCGTTTACCACGGTGTGGTCCATGACTGGGGTGAAGTCGTAACAAGGTAACCGTAGGGGAACCTGCGGTTGGATCACCTCCTTACGAAGCGCTCGTAAGTGTTCACACAGATTGTTTGTTTAGAAAGAGTCACTTTATTGGGTCTGTAGCTCAGGTGGTTAGAGCGCACCCCTGATAAGGGTGAGGTCGGTGGTTCAAGTCCACTCAGACCCACCAATTCGACTGCTTAAGCTGATGGTTAGCTTGATTGGTTGATGAAGTGAGACAATGGGGCTATAGCTCAGCTGGGAGAGCGCCTGCCTTGCACGCAGGAGGCCAGCGGTTCGATCCCGCTTAGCTCCACCATTAAAGAAATCTCTTTTATCTATAAAAAAAATTATTTTTGTATTTATTTGATATTCGAATGAATAGAAAGATAAAGCTCTTTAACAATTAGGAACAAGCTGAAAGAAACGAGTTCTCGTTTTTATGGCAAGCTGATATATGAGAATATATTGGATTGAGGTGAAAAAGAGAAAAAAAGCGTAATTGAAACCAAGACAACTGTGAGTTGTAAGGTTAAGAAATTAAGCGTACACGGTGGATGCCTAGGCAATCAGAGGCGATGAAGGACGTGTTAATCTGCGAAAAGCGACGGTAAGCCGATAAAAGGCGCTATAGCCGTTGATGTCCGAATGGGGAAACCCAGTGTAGGTGACTACACTATCATCTGATGAATACATAGTCAGATGAGGCGAACCGGGAGAACTGAAACATCTAAGTACCCCGAGGAAAAGAAATCAACCGAGATTCCCTAAGTAGCGGCGAGCGAAAGGGGAGGAGCCCAAGCGGGTAGCATAATGTGTTAGTGGAAGCGTCTGGAAAGTCGCACGATAGAGGGTGAAAGTCCCGTACACGAAGATGCATTGTGTGGAAGCTTATAGAGTAGGGCGGGACACGTGATATCCTGTCTGAAGATGGGGGGACCATCCTCCAAGGCTAAATACTCCTGATTGACCGATAGTGAACCAGTACCGTGAGGGAAAGGCGAAAAGAACCCCGGGAGGGGAGTGAAATAGACCCTGAAACCGTGTACGTACAATCAGTGGGAGCTGTTACCGTTAGGTAATAGTGACTGCGTACCTTTTGTATAATGGGTCAGCGACTTATATTCTGTAGCAAGGTTAACCGAATAGGGGAGCCGAAGGGAAACCGAGTATTAACTGTGCGTTAAGTTGCAGGGTATAGACCCGAAACCCGGTGATCTAGCCATGGGCAGGTTGAAGGTTGGTTAACACTAACTGGAGGACCGAACCGACTAATGTTGAAAAATTAGCGGATGACCTGTGGCTGGGGGTGAAAGGCCAATCAAACCGGGAGATAGCTGGTTCTCCCCGAAAGCTATTTAGGTAGCGCCTCATGAGTAACTGTTGGGGGTAGAGCACTGTTTCGGCTAGGGGGCCATCCCGGCTTACCAACCCGATGCAAACTCCGAATACTGACAAGTTTAATCATGGGAGACACACGGCGGGTGCTAACGTTCGTCGTGAAGAGGGAAACAACCCAGACCGCCAGCTAAGGTCCCAAAGTCATAGTTAAGTGGGAAACGAAGTGGGAAGGCTTAGACAGCTAGGATGTTGGCTTAGAAGCAGCCATCATTTAAAGAAAGCGTAATAGCTCACTAGTCGAGTCGGCCTGCGCGGAAGATGTAACGGGGCTAAAACTATGCACCGAAGCTGCGGCAGCGTATTTAGATACGTTGGGTAGGGGAGCGTTCTGTAAGCCGTAGAAGGTGTATTGTGAGGTATGCTGGAGGTATCAGAAGTGCGAATGCTGACATAAGTAACGATAAAGCGGGTGAAAAGCCCGCTCGCCGGAAGACCAAGGGTTCCTGTCCAACGTTAATCGGGGCAGGGTGAGTCGACCCCTAAGGAGAGGCCGAAGGGCGTATCTGATGGGAAACGGGTTAATATTCCCGTACTGGCTATAACTGCGATGGGGGGACGAAGAAGGCTAGGTTTACCACCTATTGGATGGTGGGTTAAGCGTGTAGGGGTGTGATTAGGCAAATCCGGTCACTGATACTCTGAGGCGTGATGACGAGGCACTAAGGTGCTGAAGTAATTGATGCCCTGCTTCCAGGAAAATCCTCTAAGCTTCAGGTTATAGTCAATCGTACCCGAAACCGACACAGGTGGTCAGGTAGAGAATACTAAGGCGCTTGAGAGAACTCGGGTGAAGGAACTAGGCAAAATGGTGCCGTAACTTCGGGAGAAGGCACGCTGATGGTAATTGAAGTCCCATGCGGATGGAGGTGAAATCAGTCGAAGATACCAGCTGGCTGCAACTGTTTAATAAAAACACAGCACTGTGCAAACACGAAAGTGGACGTATACGGTGTGACGCCTGCCCGGTGCTGGAAGGTTAATTGATGGGGTTATGCGTAAGCAGAAGCTCTTGATCGAAGCCCCAGTAAACGGCGGCCGTAACTATAACGGTCCTAAGGTAGCGAAATTCCTTGTCGGGTAAGTTCCGACCTGCACGAATGGCGTAATGATGGCCAGGCTGTCTCCACCCGAGACTCAGTGAAATTGAAATTGCCGTGAAGATGCGGTGTACCCGTGGCAAGACGGAAAGACCCCGTGAACCTTTACTATAGCTTGACAGTGAACATTGAGCCTTAATGTGTAGGATAGGTGGGAGACTAAGAAGTGTGTACGCCAGTATGCATGGAGTCGACCTTGAAATACCACCCTTTAATGTTTGATGTTCTAACCTATACTTCTGAATCGAGGTAAGGGACACTGTCTGGTGGGTAGTTTGACTGGGGCGGTCTCCTCCCAAAGAGTAACGGAGGAGCACGAAGGTTAGCTAATCCTGGTCGGACATCAGGAGGTTAGTGCAATGGCAAAAGCTAGCTTGACTGCGAGAGTGACGGCTCGAGCAGGTACGAAAGTAGGTCATAGTGATCCGGTGGTTCTGAATGGAAGGGCCATCGCTCAACGGATAAAAGGTACTCCGGGGATAACAGGCTGATACCGCCCAAGAGTTCATATCGACGGCGGTGTTTGGCACCTCGATGTCGGCTCATCACATCCTGGGGCTGAAGTAGGTCCCAAGGGTACGGCTGTTCGCCGTTTAAAGTGGTACGCGAGCTGGGTTTAGAACGTCGTGAGACAGTTCGGTCCCTATCTGCCATGGGCGTAGGAAAATTGAGAGGGTTTGCTTCTAGTACGAGAGGACCGAAGTGAACGCACCGCTGGTGTTCGGGTTGTGATGCCAATTGCATTGCCCGGTAGCTACGTGCGGAATAGATAAGTGCTGAAAGCATCTAAGTACGAAACTAGCCTCGAGATGAGTTTTCCCTGATGAGAATCAGTAAGGTCCGTTTGAGACTAAGACGTAGATAGGTCAGGTGTGTAAGTGTAGTGATACATTGAGCTAACTGATACTAATGAACCGAGAGTCTTAACCTTACAACTCGGAGTTGTTTTGGATACGCGAAGATAGAGATTGATTATGAGATAATCGAACAGTTTGTTCCGGATTGAGGGATTGTTGTGGATATGAGATAATGCACAGCAATAGAGATAAGAGAAGACAGAATATGTCTGGCGGTAATAGCGCGGTGGTCCCACCTGACCCCATGCCGAACTCAGAAGTGAAACGCCGTAGTGCCGATGGTAGTGTGGGTATTACCCATGTGAGAGTAGGGTGCCGCCAGACTTTTAAATATACGAGCCCAGCAGCGATGCTGGGCTTTTTTGCATTCTAAGAATAGTTAAAAATTCTTCTGAGGGTGAGATGAGTTCATTAATCGCTTTTAATAAACCGTTTAATGTTGTGACACAATTTTCTGCACATGAGAAATATCAAACATTAAAAGATTATATATCTTTACCTGGTTTTTACCCTGCTGGTCGTTTAGACACCGATAGTGAAGGTTTGTTGCTGCTTACTAATGACGGTAAACTACAAGCAAAAATTAGCTCACCAAAATTTAAATTACCTAAAACTTATTGGGTGCAGGTAGAAGGATTAATTGATCGACAAGCCATAGATAGATTAACTCGTGGTGTGCAATTAAAAGAGTTTCATACCGCTCCGGCAATCGTGGCATCACTTGCAGAGCCAACTAATTTATGGCAACGAATACCCCCTATCAGAGAACGCAAAACTATTCCTACTTCATGGATAAGTATTACCATAACAGAAGGAAAAAATCGGCAGGTTAGAAGAATGTGTGCTGCGGTTGGATTCCCGTGTTTACGCTTAGTTCGTGTTCAGATTGGAAAATATAATTTATTCACTCATCAGTTACCGTTAGGCGAATGGCGTTCGGTTGCTATTGGTGATCTTTATCTCCGCTAACCTCATTTAACAGACAATTCTAAAAGAATTATATTTTTTGAAAGATCAAAAGGATCAATTATATGATTCTCTTTGATCGAATCCTTTGGGCTTTATTGTAAAATAAGATAAAATGATTATTAATATTGATCGTGGGATAGATTATTTATGGTTGAACAAAAGAAAGAAGGTTTTTTTTCTCGTTTAAAGAAAGGGCTTTTTAAAACTAAACAAAATATTGGATCTGGTTTTCTAAGCTTATTTAAAGGCAAAAAGATCGATGATGAGCTATTTGAAGAATTAGAAGAACAGTTGATCATTGCTGATGTCGGTTTCGACACCACGCAAAGATTAATTAGCTCGTTAACGCAACAAGCCTCAAGAAAAGAATTAAAAGATGCGGATGCATTACATGATCTATTAAAAAATGAAATGAAATCTATTTTAGATGGTGCTCAGCAACCACTTAATATAGAAAACCATAAACCTTTTGTTATTTTGATGGTTGGTGTCAATGGTGTTGGGAAAACGACAACCATTGGTAAATTAGCCCGTCAATTTCAACAACAGGGCAAATCAGTAATGCTTGCCGCTGGTGATACCTTTCGTGCTGCCGCGGTTGAACAATTGCAAGTCTGGGGTGAACGTAATAACATCCCTGTCATAGCTCAGCATATTAATGCTGACTCAGCATCGGTAATCTTCGATGCTATTCAGGCTGCAAAAGCAAAAAATATCGATGTTTTAATTGCCGATACTGCTGGCCGTTTGCAAAATAAATCTCATTTAATGGACGAATTGAAAAAAATAGTCAGAGTAATTAAAAAGCAAGATGAAACAGCACCTCATGAAATTATGTTAACTATAGATGCTGGGACAGGACAAAATGCAATTAGCCAAACAAAGTTGTTTAATGAAGCGGTTGGCGTAACAGGGATGACATTAACCAAGTTAGATGGTACCGCAAAAGGTGGCATTATATTTAGCATAGCTGATCAATTTAATATTCCAATCCGCTATATTGGCGTAGGTGAAAAAATTGAAGATTTAAGACCTTTTGTTGCTGATGATTTTATTAATGCCCTATTTGACGAAACGGAAGAATAGAGATAAATCATGATCCAATTTCAACGCGTTAGTAAAGTTTATTCGGGTGGTAAACCAGCTTTACAAAATATAACATTTACTTTAGCGCAAGGAGAAATGGCCTTTTTAACTGGTCACTCTGGCGCGGGTAAAAGTACATTAATGCGTTTAATTTGTGGATTAGAAAAAGCTAATGACGGCAAGGTATTACTGAATGGCGTTGATGTTTCCAGCTTGAAAAAAAATCAAATGCCTTTTCTGCGTCGTACCATTGGTATGATTTTCCAAGATCATCAACTATTACTCGATCATACTGTTTATGATAATGTTGCTTTTCCATTAATTATCTTAGGTAAACCTGTTGAAGAAATTAAAAGACGAGTTTCTGCGGCATTAGATAAAGTTGGTTTGATTGATAAAATGAAATTTTACCCAATACAGCTATCTGGCGGTGAACAGCAACGAGTAGGGATAGCTCGAGCAATCGTCAATCGACCTACGGTTTTACTTGCTGATGAACCAACTGGTAATTTAGATGACAAACTCTCAAAAGATATTTTGAAATTATTTGAAGAGTTTAACCAAGCTGGTGTAACTGTGTTAATGGCGACCCATAACATGGGATTGATACGTCGAAAACATCATCGAATACTAAATTTAAATCAAGGACGTTTAGAGGTTAAAAGTTGATGATAAATGCGAAGGTTAAACCATCTAAACAAAAAAACAAAACCAACAACAATAGCTTTTTGGGCCGCTGGCAAAGGCAGATCAGCTACGCATGGCATAATGTGTTTAATTATTTTTACCAAAATATATTTGCTTCTCTGCTGACAATTTTGGTTATTGCTATATCAATTACTTTGCCGACGATAGGCTATTTATTATTGAAAAACGCCAATCAAGCGGCGGAACAGTGGTATCCGACTCCTAATTTAACAGTTTATATTAATAAAACATTAGATTCGGAACAAACTAATGATTTAATTGATAAATTTAAGACTATTGCTGAAGTTGAAAATGTGACTTATCTTTCTCGTGAAGATACACGAGAAGAGTTTAAAACTTGGTCTGGATTTGATGATGCTCTTGACCTACTTGATGAAAATCCATTACCAGCTGTTGCTATTGTTTTTCCAATAGAAGAAGCCAAATCTACCGATAAATTACATGATCTGCAAACACAGTTAAAAAAAATAGCGGGTGTTGATGATGTGCAACTCGATGATAGCTGGTTTACTCGATTAACCGCATTAACCAATATGGTAAAATCGATAGTGTGGACAATCTCAATTTTTATGGTTATTGCAGTATCACTGGTTATAGGTAATAGTATTCGGTTAAATATATTTGCCCGTAGGCAAACAATTATTGTTATGCAATTGATTGGTGCGACTGAAGGCTTTATTTTACGACCATTTTTATATAATGGTATTTTTACTGGATTGATTAGTGCGGTTTTGGCGTTGATTCTATCGAAAGTATTTATTCTTCAAATAGATTCAACCATGTTGCATGTATCAGATGTTTTTGGAACAATGATTAATATAAATGGGCTTTCATGGGAAGAAAGTTTGTTAATTGTTTTATTTTCGATGATTATTGGCTGGTTTTCAGCATTTATTGCCACTAAAAAGTATTTGAATAAAACGGTAATAGCTTCATAATTGTAGGTTAATCATTTACGATTTTTATCAGATGCTTTACTGCAAATATAATGATAAAAATGTGAACTAAATCACATTTTGATGGTCTAAGTTTATAGAAAGATTTTAAATTGTTACTGATGTAAAATGTAGCAAAATTAGTTTAATTTAAGGGGGAATTAAATGAGTACTGATTTAAAAATGCAAGCAGGTGCTTTAATCCCACAAGGAAATATTGAATCATATCTTCGTATGATAAATACTTATCCGATGCTAACTGCAGAGGAAGAGAAGTCTTTAGGTGAACGTCTTTATTATCATGATGATGTGGATGCAGCAAGACAATTGATTTTGTCCCATTTGCGTTTTGTTGCACATATTGCGCGTGGTTATTCTGGTTATGGTCTACCACAAGCCGATTTGATTCAAGAAGGTAATATTGGTTTAATGAAAGCCGTACGTCGTTTCAATCCTGAAATGGGTGTTCGTTTAGTATCATTTGCAGTACATTGGATAAAAGCTGAAATTCATGAATATGTACTAAAAAATTGGCGTATTGTTAAAGTTGCTACAACCAAAGCACAAAGAAAATTATTCTTTAATTTAAGAAAGAATAAACAACGCTTAGGTTGGTTTAATAGCGCTGAAGTCGATATGGTTGCTGATGAACTAGGTGTAAGTCGTAAAGACGTCTTGGAGATGGAATCACGTATGTCAGCGCAAGATATGTCATTTGATATTGATAATGATGACGATGATAATTCAATTGTCGCTCCAGCGCTTTATTTAGAAGATGGTAATTCTGATTTTTCAAAATCGATCGAAAACGATAATTGGGAAAATGACGCAACTGACAAGTTACATGATGCCTTGTCTCAATTAGACGAGCGTAGCCAAGATATTATCAAAGCTCGGTGGTTAGATGCCGATGACAGTAAATCAACATTGCAAGTGTTGGCCGATAAATACAGCGTTTCTGCTGAACGTATTCGTCAACTTGAAAAAAATGCAATGAAAAAATTACGTGTAGCGATTGAAGCGTAATTGCTTTTATTAACATATAAGCCCTACTTTGGTTAAAAGTAGGGCTTTTTTATATGCTGAATTTAAGTTAGTTTATAAATAAATTAAGAATTAAAATAACTATTTGAATAAAGTAGTTATATTTAAATTTTTTTATACACTATAGTTTAAGATTAAATAAATAATTACCAAGAAGTTAGTTTTGATACGAGGGATAAAAATGTTAAATAATTTGCAGAGAGTTATTTTACTTAGTCTAATTACTGTTAGTTTAGTTGCTTGTAATGATAATGCTAAAAATACATCTTCTGATGAATCCATTGATACTGGTGTTATTGAATGTGATCGCTATATAAAATTAGTTCATGAATTACAATTATCATCTAAACTCCCAGCTGATCCTGAAGAATCATTAGAAACTACTATAAATCATTTTAAACAATTGATAGAAAAAAATCCCGAATCAACTAGGAGAGAATGTAATTCTGCCTATACTGCTTTGCGATCAATGAATCGCTAACCATGCAGCTTCTTGAGCATGTAATAAGGCTGTATCAAAGAAAGGAATGGCGTAATCTTGTTGGGATATTAATAAACCGATCTCCGTACAACCTAAAATCACCGCTTCTGCACCTTGTTTAACGAGTTTATCAATAATATTGAGATAAGCTTGCTTAGATTCTAGTTTAATTTGCCCAAGGCAAAGTTCGTCATAAATAATATTATTAATGATTATCCTATCTTGTTCATTAGGGATTAAAACATTTAAACCTTTTTCAATTAATTTTGATTTGTAAAAGTCTTGTTCCATGGTGTACTTAGTACCAAGTAAGGCAACCGATTTTATTTTATCTTTGATCAAATGTTTGGCGGTCACGCCGGCGATATGAATGATAGGAATTGTAATTGCTTTTTGAATTTGGTCTGCAACTTTATGCATCGTATTAGTACAAATAATAATAAAATCAGCACCGGCTAATTCTAATTTTTTGGCTGCATCAGTTAAAATAATTGCGCTTTTATCCCATTCATTATTCGCTTGGCAGCTTTCTATTTCTTGAAAATCGACACTATATAACAGAGTTTTAGCTGAATGTAATCCACCAAGCGATTTGCCAATAAATTGATTAATGACTTGATAATAAGTAACGGTACTTTCCCAACTCATGCCACCAATTAACCCAATTGTTTTCATTTCTAATACTCCATAATATTTTTACTAATAGTGATTAATTATTAGGTATAATTATTAGTATGTAAAGATAATAAATTAGAATGAAATATCATTAACTATCATAATATTGTCGTGAATAAGTTATAAAAAACGAATTGTAGGCGTTGGTTGATAAATGGATGATTATTATTAATGAAAAAATATAAAAAGTATTTCGCATTGCTCTCATTTGGATTGCTAATGTTATCATTTTCATGTTTGGCTGAACCCAAAGTGATCCATGTGCTGGTTGCGTTATGTGATAACAAATATCAGGCCATCGCTCCAGTACCTGCGGCAATTGGTAATGGTCAAGATCCTAAAAATAATCTTTACTGGGGCGCTGCTTATGGTTTTAAAACGTATTTTGCTAAACAAAAAGAGTGGCAAGTTATTCAAGTTAATAAACCTGATAACGGCAAGATATTAGAGGAGATAATTTATAAACATCAAAGCAAGGATGTTTATCTTATTGCTCAGGCATATGATGGTAAATATATCAATGATACAGTAGATGATTTTATTAGTTACTCAGCTGGGAAACAGTCAGCGTCATTTTTAATCGATAAAACACAAATTGAGGCTGGAGCTAAAGCCAATTTAGTGGTTTACGTTGGTCATGATGCATTAATGGAGTGGTCATGGCGTAATTATTTACCGGATAGTTGGCGTTGGTATACCTTGTCAAAAGCAGAACAAGAAAAACAAAAATCACGCTATGCAGCCGTATTTGCTTGTAAAAGTCAGAAATATTTTACTCCGCCATTATCTCGATTAGGTATTACGCCACTTATTTTAACTTTGCACCGTATGGCTCCTGAAGCTTATAGTATTCATGCTATGATTAGTAGTTGGTTGGATGGTGAAGCAAAAGATGTAATAATGCTTAAAGTAGCAACAGCTTATAGTCAATATCAAAAATTAAGCAAGCCAGCGTTACATATATTTACGACAGAATATAGCCAATAATCGTGTTTAACTACTGTAAATAATTCAACTTGTTCATAAAAGGCCAATAAATATGTTGCAAATACCTAAAATAGTCATTTTAACCGGCGCAGGTATCTCTGCTGAATCAGGATTATCAACATTCCGTGCTCAAAATGGATTATGGGAAGGTCATAATGTAGATGATGTTGCTACTTACGAAGGTTATTTGCGTGATCCCATTGCCGTACATAGTTTTTATAATATGTTACGTAGTAAGTTACAAAATCCTGAGGTGAAACCCAATGCGGCTCATTTTGCTTTAGCGCAATTAGAACAGAAATTAGGCTCGGATAATGTACTAATTGTTACACAAAATGTGGATAACCTTCATGAAAAAGCCGGTTCCAAAAATATCATCCACATGCATGGCGAATTATTAAAAGTGCGTAATGAAAAAACAGGGCAAGTTTTTGCTTGTTATGATGATGTAATTTATCAAGATAACCACTTAATTCGTCCACACATTGTTTGGTTCGGTGAAATGCCCCTACAAATGGATGAAATCTATGATGCGCTATCGAAAGCTGATTATTTTATTTCAATTGGTACTTCAGGAAATGTTTATCCGGCCGCTGGTTTTGTGCAAATGGCTAATCAATTTGGCGTTAAAACGGTAGAACTTAACTTAGAGCCTAGTTTAGGTGAAAACTTATTTAATACTAAAATTTACGGTCCTGCCAGTCAAGTAGTACCTGAATATATTAAAAACTTTATGTAATGAAATATATCAGTTGAGTTGTTTTAGGTAATTTTTGCCACCTAAATTACTCATTTGCCCGCGGATCCATTCGGCCTTTTTTTGTATCTTATCATCAGGATTGGCCGGACTCCATTTTCTTGGATTTGGTAGTGTAGCCGCTAATAAACTAGCTTGATACGGTGTTAATTGGTTAGCACTGACATTAAAATAGTGTCGAGAAGCAGCTTCAATACCAAAAATACCCTCACCCCATTCAACACTATTTAAATAAATTTCAAGCGTACGTTGTTTTGACCAGATAACTTCAATCCAAACAGTAAACCATGATTCAACGCCTTTACGGATCCAACTTCGTGATGACCATAGAAAAATATTTTTTGCTACTTGTTGCGTTATGGTACTGGCACCACGGATTTTTCTATTTTTTTGATTATAAATTAGTGCCCGATTAATGGCTTTAAAATCAAAGCCCCAATGATCCGCAAAATTTTGATCTTCAGCTGCAATAACTGCAATCTTAATATTATCAGAAATCTGATCCCAATCTTTCCAAGTTCGCTGTTGGCTGATATTCCAGTGAGCGATTTTTCTTTCAACCATCAACATCGAACAAAATGGATTAACCCAGCGCATTAATAAAATAAGAAAAACCGAAACTAGCATAAATCCAATCACGATTTTTTTTATTATGCTTAACGTTTTCCTTAATGTAATTTTCATGTTAGTCCAGATACCACTAATTAAAAATGGTTGAATAAACAGTATTCTAATACAAAAAGAGTCAAGTGAGATAGGTTATATTAACCGTTAAATAAATAATTATTTATAAACATAACTATTTGTTCTGGCTCATTAATATCTAATACAGGTACGGATGTATTTAATGGCTCATTACTGGCAACGGCGATGGTAAAATCATCAATAAATAGTGGTTTTGCGATTGTGTTACGATGGCACATGATTTTGGGAATTTGCTCATCTTTAAATCCTTCAACTAATATGATATCAACATCGCTAAAATGGTTAATAAGTGTTTTTAAGTCAACGGGTTGATTGGGTGTTTCCTCAATCAATGCATAACGTTTATCACAAGCAATAATCGTTTGCTGCGCCCCAGCTTTGCGTAGCTCATAGCTATCTTTACCTGGAATATCTAACTCAATATCATGATGGGCATGTTTTAATGAACCTACCTTAATATTTTGTGAAACCATTAACTGAATAATCTTTTTTAACAAAGTGGTTTTACCACTCCCACTATACCCCGTGATGCCAATAATTTTTTTACTATTCATCGACTCTTGCCACTAACATGTTATATTTAAAAGTAGATATTACATTATTTTATACAAGATTAAAGGCAATGGTATGTACGATTTTTTAAATGACTATAATCAAACAGTGCACCCTGATTTATTAAAAGAATTTATCGATATCAATAATAAAAAGTTGAGTGGTTATGGTTTAGATGATTGTTGTAATGATGCCATCAATCACATAAGGAAAATATTAAAATCACCGAATGCTGATATACATTTTATGGCAGGTGGAACCATGACCAATTTGACGGTGATTTCGCATATTTTAAAACCTTATCAAGCGGTGATCGCTGCTGAATCTGGGCATATCAATGTGCATGAAACTGGCGCAATTGAGGCAACAGGGCATAAAGTGGTAACGGTTAAAACCGAAGATGGAAAATTAACGCCAGAATTAATCAAACCAGTGTTAGATTACCATTGTGATGAACATATGGTACAACCAAAACTGGTGTATATTTCTAATACCACCGAATTAGGGACTATATATAGTAAGCAAGAGTTACAAAATCTGTATCAATTTTGTCAAAAAAATCATCTTTATCTTTATTTAGATGGCGCGCGTTTAGCAATGGCATTGGCAGCTAAAGATAATGACATTACTTTTCCTGACTTAGCCAAATATACCGATGCATTTTATATTGGTGGGACCAAAGTTGGTGCTTTTGCCGGTGAAGCGTTAGTATTTAATAATCATAGCATTAATCATGACTTCCGCTTTAATATGAAACAGAAAGGGGCAATTTTAGCGAAAAGTTGGATTATAGCCGTACAATTTAAAGCATTAATGCAAAATAACCTCTATCTTTCCTTAGGTAAACATAGTAATAGTATGGCTGAAAATCTCACAACCTTATTTGAAAAAGCTGGATTTACTTTTGCTGCTAAACCACAAACTAACCAATTATTTGTTAAGTTACCTAATCAATTAGCGCAAAAAATTCTTTCTGTTTATGCGGTGGATAATTTAGGGCAAAGTGATCCTGAACATATTTGCTTACGTTTTTGTACTTCATGGTCAACTCAGCAAGCTGAAATAGAAAACTTTGCTAAACAGTTAACTACGCTACTTAAAGAAGAATAGTGCGCTTTTTTATCGGTAAGTTTAGCTTTGTTGTTATCTAAATTGAGAAATAAAAACATCTAAGGAAAGAGGATTATATGCTGTTAAATAGCTAAAAATCCCTTTTTTGTTATGCTGTGATTTAATATAAATAGATTAAAACTTCAACAGAATTGAAAATGTGTTTAGGTGTGAACTAAGTTTGTGATTAGCAAATCAACTAACTGTATTAAAAATACTAATAAACAATAATATGAAACTAAACAAAATTTTAATTTTGAGGAAAGGGGTTTTTTATAGTTTAAAATTACCGATTGGTTATTTGATATGGTTGTTTGAATGATTTAGTTATTTGTTTTGATCATAAAATTGGCGTTTTCCAGCATATCTAATGTATTAATATTGGTAAAACTAGCTGGTTTGTCACTAAAATCTACGGCAACGGCATTAATTTGCTGTAAAAATAACATCAGTTTGCGATCACCTTCTTCTAAATACTTTTTTAATTGAGGGGCGATGGATTTATTGATTAATAAAATGGTTGGGTGGTCATTTTTGCCATCAAAAGGATAGATAGCTTGATGGGTTGTAGTGAGTTTTACTAAACGAGTGATAAGATCATCAGGTAAAAAAGGGGTATCACAACTGACAAATAAATTCCAAGTAGTGGTACTGCGTAATAAGCCACTATAAATTCCGGCAAGAGGCCCTAAAAATCCCTGCAAATCATCACAAAATACTGGATAACCAAGCGAACGATATTGCTCAACATGACGGTTACAATTAATCATTAGCAAATCGATTTGTGGCTTAATTTGATCAATGACATATTGGTAAAGCGGTTTACCGGCTAATAACATCAAGCCTTTATCCTTACCATTCATGCGGTTACTTTGGCCACCAGCTAAAATAATGCCAGTAATTGGCGGTTTTTCCATAAATTCTTTCTCTTTTACATTGCTAAAAAACAAAATAGCATTACTATATAGCAAAGTTATTTTTTAGTCGCAAATAACGTATATCATCACCAGTTTATGAATCTTTGTAAATGCACTATTTAAATTTAAAGTCGAGTATATAATAGATACTTTGTAACATATAGATAGTAAAGAAGAAGATTAACATAAAGGTTTATATCATCGTCTTCAACTTAGTTGAATATTAAATAAGGTATTTATTATGAAATGTCATCGTATCGATGAGTTAATAGAATTATTACAACCAGCTTGGGAAAACGATTCAGATCTTAATTTATTGCAACTTTTAAATAAATTAGGAAATGAAGCCGGTTTTGATGGTGATCTTAAAGATCTTAGTGATGAAGTTTTAATTTATCATTTAAAAATGCGTAATTCAGATAAAAACGAAGCTATACCTGGATTAAAAAAAGATTATGAAGATGATTTTAAAACCGCACTATTAAAGGCACGCGGAATTATTGAAGAATAAGGAGAATCAATTAAATGAAAAAAACGCTTATTGCAATTGGAGTATTACTAACCTCTGTGACCTGTTTTGCTGATGAAGCACCAGCAACTAGTACAAATGATACTCAGCCAGCTACAGCAAGTGCTGCTACACAGGCAGCACCGATTGAAAGTGGCAAACAATATGGTGTTTTGCCATTTCAGCCATCTCCGGATAAAGAAGTCATTGAATTCTTCTCATTCAATTGCCCTAGCTGTTTTAAATTTGAAAGTGAATATCATGCACCAGAAATAATTGCTAAAGCTTTGCCAGAAGGTATAAAGTTTAGACGTTATCATTTAGAAAACTTTGGCGCTTTAGCTAAAGAGCTTTCTGAAGCATGGGCTATTGCTAATGTTTTAGGGATTGAAGATAAAGCTTCTGATGCGCTTTATAAAGCGGTGCAAACCGATCGTAGAATAAAAACAGCTGATGACATTAAAGCCGTTTTTGCAGAGTTAGGCGTTGATGCTGAAAAGTTTGAGAAAACCCAAAGAAGTTTTTTAGTTAAAGCGTTTATAGCCCAACAAGCAGATGCATTTAAACAATTAAGCCCAGATTCCATTCCAATGGTGGTGGTTAATCGCAAGTTTTTTGTTAACTCACGTGGTCTTAATACCAGTAACACTACTGATTTTATCAAAGACTATGCTAGAGTAACTGCTTATTTAGTTGATTTAGATACGAATGTTGACGTAGAAAAAGATAAAGCTGAGAGTCAAGAGCAAGCAAAATAATCATTAATTAATGCTTCTACGGTTTTCTAAAAATATTAAAATCCCTTTGTTGGTTTTTACGACAAAGGGATTTTATTTTATTAAAAAGTCTTTATTCTCTTTCTAATGCATAAATTGGATCAAGTTTTGCAGCTCGTTTTGCCGGAACATAACCAAAAATAATACCAATCATAGTGGAACAACTGAAGGCTGCGATAATCGAAATGATAGAAAAACTCATGGCAAATGAGGTAACAAAATAATTAAAAATAAAGCCGATAATAAATGATAGAACGATACCTAAGGTACCACCAATTAAACACACTAACACAGCTTCAATTAGAAATTGTTGTAAAATATCACTAGAACGTGCACCAACCGCCATACGGACGCCAATTTCCCGAGTTCTTTCCGTTACTGATACCAGCATAATATTCATTACCCCAATACCTCCAACAATCAAAGAAATTAATGCGATAGTTGAGATCAACAAAGTTAACACCCAAGCGGAAGAGTTAACGGTTTCTCTTACACTGTCTGAATTAAAGATAAAGAAATCTTTACTACCATGACGTTGCAACATAATTTTATTAATCGCTTGTTCGGCAATATTTAAATCCACATTATCATTTATTCGAACAGTAATACTTCTTAATGATGTTTGCCCAACCATGCGATTAGTTACCGTTGTGTAAGGTAACCAAATATTAAGGCTTTCGTTATTACCAAATCCTTGTTGCTGTCTAGTTGCAACCCCAATAATTCTAACGGGTAATTGGCCAACCATTAGAATTTTACCTATTGGATCTTGATCACTAAACAATCTTTTAACGGTATTTTCATCAATTACCGCTTCTTGGGCTGAGGTCATTACCGCTGTTTGATCGAAGGCAATACCTTTACTGATTGTATAGCCACGTACAGCAAAAAATTGCTCGCCGACACCATTTACAGTCCCTGTAACTGCTAAATTATTAATACGAAAATAGACACTAGTAGAAAGGTTAGGTGTAGTACTATGAACAAAACTTTGTTGAGCTAGAAAATCAGCATCCGATGATCTTAGTGTAGTAATTTTATCGGCATTACGATCACCAAAACCACTACCGGCATAAATTTCTAAGGTACTGGTACCTAATGAATTAATATTGGAAAGTATTTTTTGCTTCGTTCCTTCTCCTAAAGCAACCATAGAGACCACAGAAGCAATACCAATAATAATACCCAACATAGTCAAAAAAGTTCGTAATCGTTGTGACAACATAGATAATATTGCCATTTTAAACGCATCGCGAAAACGGTAATATTTAGCTGAAAAATTATCTTGAGTTTTGGTTATTTCTATTTGCTTAACTTGTCGATTATTAGCTTGTTCAGAGCAATAATTAGGATTAATTGAATCGGAAATAATATTGCCATCACTAATTTCAATAATTCTTTCGGCACTTTGGGCAATATTGGGGTCATGGGTAACGATAATGACAGTATGCCCTTGTTGATGCAACTCTCGTAAAATAGCCATGACTTCTAAACCACTTTTACGATCGAGTGCGCCAGTTGGTTCATCGGCTAATATAATTTGTCCGCCATTGATTAATGCCCGTCCAATACTTACTCGTTGTTGCTGGCCACCGGATAATTGATTGGGTTTATTATTTATTTTATCGGCAAGGCCTAAACGAGATAAAATGTTGATGGCACGTCTTTGCCGTTGTTCATTGGTCACACCAGCATAAATTGCCGGTATTTCCACATTACCTTGTGCGGTTAAAGCATTTAATAAATGATAACGTTGAAAGATAAAGCCAAAATGTTCACGGCGTAACTCAGCTAAGTCATCCGGCGATAATTGACTTGTAGTTCGGCCACCAATTGAATAAATTCCCTCTGTTGGCTTATCAAGACAACCAAGAATATTCATTAAAGTCGATTTACCAGAACCCGAGGCCCCTATAATGGCAACCATTTCCCCAGCATTAATGGTTAAGTTGATGCCTTTTAGAACTTGTATAGTAGAATCTCCAGCTGGAAATTCACGAATAATATTCTCAAGTTTTATTAATGGAGTATTATTGTTGGTCATCTTAGAATCTTATCCTTGGCCCTTTGTTATTTGGATTAAATGTTGCACCATTTGCACTGCTAACAACGACAACTTCTCCCTCTTTAAGACCTGATTTGATTTCAACATTAATATTATTATTAATCCCTAAATTAACTTCCCGCTCTTCGATACTATTTTGATTATTCAGAACATAAACGATCGCTTTATTTTTACCAGTATTTTTTTGGATAGCTTGTGATGGAATGGCAAGGACATCTTTTGCTTCTGCTAGCACAATATAGACTTGAGCAGTCATAGAAATACGTAAAATATGATCAGGATTATCGACATCTAATAAGCCGTTATAATAAATTGCACTTTTGGTGGTCGATGACGTACTTGAATTCGCTGAGCTTTCAGTATTAATTGAGTCAGGGGCTGGCTCAATCGCCCGCAGTGTTAGTCCATCAAAACGTTTGTTTGGTTGTCCCAATATAGTGAAATAAACCGGCATTCCTTTTTTAACACCGATAACATCTGCTTCGGAAATTTGTGCTTCAATAGTCATTTTGTCCAGTTGGGCAACTTTAACAATTGTTGGTGCACTTTGTACCGAGTTTACGGTTTGCCCTTGATCAACTGGAATCGCAACAATAACACCATCAATCGGTGAACGTATTTTAGTATAGCCTAAATTGACTTTTGCTGTATCAACTGCGACTTGAGCACTAACAATATCTGCATCAAGAGCGGCAATATCGGCTTTAATTGCATCAAGATCTGCTTTGGCAGAATCTAAATCAGATTGGACGCCAACCCCTTTTTTAACCAACTTTAATTGACGTTCATAGGTTAATTGGTAATTGACTAATTTTGCTTGCTTCGAGGTTCGTTGGGCTTCTAAGCTGTTAAGAGACGCCTCGGATTGTTTAAGATCATTGCTTTGCTTAAGATCATCAATCTCAGCAATCATATCACCTTGTTTAACCTCATCACCGAGCTCAACATACAATTTTTTAATTTGCCCAGAAACTTGCGCACCAACGCTAACTTGTTTGAAAGCACTTATAGTGCCATCAGCAAGTACCGTTTTCTCAATATTCGCTTTAGTGACCGTTGACGTTATATAATTAATATTTGGTTCAGCAGGAAACAAAATTAATTTTGCTATATAAAGCAGAACAAAACCAATAACCGTAATAACGATGGATTTAACGCTTAAGAATTTTGCCAATCTTTTCATCCTTTTATTTCTTTTGTTATTTTTTTGAGCATTGTAACGTATTAATTTAATTTGCGATGATAACTAAAGACAATAAATTGTAATTTTTATGAAAATTAACTAGTTTTGGTGCTAAATTTTGTTTTAAAAAACCCCCTTTCCTCAAAATTTTTTGCAAAAATTTTAATAATCATGTGATAGCAATGTAGATCCGTATTAGGAATTATTGGCGATTGCGTTATAATGGCGCCAATTTTTTTACTGGTTAAAGATATTATAGCAATGGCATTAAAAATAACCGAAAAGTGTATTAATTGTGATATGTGTGAACCCGAGTGCCCAAATGAGGCTATCTCAATGGGGTTTGATACTTATGAAATTGATCCAAATAAATGTACTGAATGTGTTGGTTATTATGATCATTCGACTTGCCAGCGAGTTTGTCCGATTCAAAATGCGATTATTGCCGATCCAGATTGTGTCGAAAGCCAAGAGCAATTATTAGAAAAATTTAAGCAACTAACTCATTCATCTTAGTTAGTTGATTTTACCTCTATGCGTAATTCTTTTGGAATTTCAAAGGTGATATTTTCTGAAATTCCTTCGGTTTCAACCAATGATGTACAACCTAGACTTTTTAAATGATCGATAACTTGTTTAACCAAAATATCTGGCGCTGATGCCCCAGCTGTTACACCGATAGTTCGAGCATTAACTAGCCACTCAAGATTAATATCGGATGCGAAATCAATCAAATAAGCGTGTTTACTGTTTCGCCTTGCCAGTTCAGCTAATCGGTTTGAGTTTGACGAGTTTTTCGAACCAACTACTAAAACCACATCGGCTTGAGATGATAGCTGTTTAACCGCTTGTTGCCGATTGGTGGTCGCATAGCAGATATCATTTTTACGAGGGCTGCGAATATTCGGAAAGCGATTTTTTAAAGCTGAGATTATCTCAGCAGTATCATCAACGGATAACGTTGTTTGGGTTGTAAAACAGAGGTGCTGGTCGTTTTTTACTTGCAGGTTCTGCACATCTTCAATGGATTCAACTAAATAAATACCACCTTCAGGATTGCTATACTGCCCCATAGTACCATCGACCTCAATATGACCAGCGTGACCAATAAGAATAACTTCTTCTCCTCGATAGCTTGCTCTAGCAACTTCCATATGAACTTTGGTAACTAAAGGACATGTTGCATCAAATATCCGTAGTTGACGACGTTTAGCTTCATCTCGAACCGCTTTAGATACGCCATGGGCGGAAAAAATAAGGATACTATCATCAGGTACTTCATTAATTTCTTCAATAAATATTGCGCCTAACTCTTTAAGACGATTAACCACGTAGCGGTTATGCACGACTTCATGGCGCACATAAACCGGTGCGCCAAACAGTTCGATTGCTCGTTCAACGATGGTTATTGCTCGATCTACACCTGCACAAAAACCACGTGGATTAGCGAGAATAATCTGCATGTTAATCCATCTTTTTTGGTTTTACATAATTGCTTAGGATAAAGACGCCAATACCTAAACAAATGGCACAGTCAGCAATATTAAAAGTTGGGTAATGCCAATCACCAAAATTAACATCTAGGAAATCAACAACAAAACCATGATAGAGGCGATCGAATAGGTTGCCTAACGCACCTCCTAAAATTAATGCTAATGAGAAGTTTTCTAGTTTTTGTTTATGCTTATTGCGATATAGCATATAAACAATTACTGCACTGACAATAAAGGCAATTGCTGCCAGTATCCAGCGTTGACCTTCAAATATACTGAATGCGGCACCAATATTGCGGACATACGTTATCGAGAAGAAGGGGAGTAGATTTACTGATTCAAAAAGGAAAAAATTCTTTACAATCCAAAATTTACTTGCGATATCTATAACAAAAACCACTACCGCCAATAATAACCAGTAAAGTCCATTATCTTTTTTCATATAGTCTATGCTCATTATTATAATACCGCCGACAATCGTCGGCGGTAAATGTACTTAGTTAATTGCTATAAGATTATTTTTATAGCTCTTTTCTATTCCTATCACTAACTGTTAGTGGTTAAGCAAAATGTCTTACTTCACCATTGCCATGAATATTTTCTTCACAGCGTTTACATAAGTGAGTGGTAGGATTGTTATCAACAGTATAATGCCAGCAGCGAGGGCATTTATCGCCTTGCGCTTTAGCAAGCTCAATTTTAAGACCTTGAATATCACTTTGTACTGCTTGTTGTGATGCGCTGTCTAACGGTTTAACACTTGCTTGTGACGTCAATAATACAAAACGTAATTCATTTTCTAATTTCGCAAGTGCCGTAGCAATTTCGCTATTGGCATAAAGAGTAACAGCAGCTTCAAGCGATCCACCAATAACTTTATCATTACGACCTTGCTCTAACACTTTGTTTACTTCACTACGAATAGTTAAAATTTGTGCCCAGTAAGCGCTGTTTAGTGTTTCACTCTCAGATAGACTAAATAGTGAGGTATACCATTCATCTTCAAACACAAATTCTGATTTTTCTGTTGCAGGTAGATATTGCCAAATTTCATCTGCAGTAAATGATAAAACAGGTGCAATCCAACGAACCATCGCTTGAGCAATATGGTATAACGCTGTTTGACAGCTATGACGGGCAATACTGTCACTTTTCGCCGTATATTGACGATCTTTGATAATATCTAAATAGAATGAGCCCATTTCAATTGAGCAGAATTGCATTATGCGTTGTACCACTCTATGGAAATCGTAGTTTTCATAAGCTTGAATAATTTGTTCCTGTGCTTCTTTAGCCACGCTAACCGCCCAGCGATCGAGTACCACCATATCTTCAGGTTTAACCATATCTTTAACTGGATCGAAACCATTTAAGTTAGCCAATAAGAAACGCGCAGTATTACGGATACGACGATAGCTATCAGCTGCACGTTTGATGATTTCATCTGAATAGCTCATTTCACCTGAATAATCGGTTGAAGCAATCCATAATCGTAGAATATCGGCACCTAATTTATTCATTACCTCTTGTGGTGTAACGATATTACCTAGCGATTTAGACATTTTACGACCTTGTCCATCGACCACAAAGCCATGCGTTAATACTTGTTTATACGGTGCTTTGTTATCAATTGCAGTTGATAACATTAACGAAGACATAAACCAACCACGATGTTGATCTGAACCTTCTAAATACATATCCGCTTCATGTCCTTCAAACTCAGGACGTACGCCAACAACTGAGTAGAATGTTGAACCTGAATCAAACCATACATCTAGCGTGTCTGGTACTTTGCGATAATCATCGGCATCGGGACCTAATAGATCTTTAATATCGGCATCCCACCATGCTTGAATACCATTTTGCTCAACTAATTTAGCGACTTTTTCGACTAATTGTAGTGTGTCTGGATGTAGCTCTTCAGTTTCTTTGTGTACAAATAACGTCATTGGTACACCCCATGTACGTTGACGTGAAATACACCAATCAGGACGATTTGCCACCATTGTTTCAATTCGAGCTTGACCCCAATCAGGGATCCAACGAACTTGTTTAATCTCTTTTAGCGATTGAGCACGTAAACCTTGTTTATCCATGCTGATAAACCATTGTGGCGTTGCACGATAAATTACAGGTGTTTTATGTCGCCAACAGCATGGGTAACTATGTTCAATATTTTCAAAGTGTAATAGCGCATTGTGTTCTTTTAATAGCTCAATGACTACTTTATTGGCTTTAAAAACGAATAAACCATCTAAACCAGCACCCGTTCCCGGTAAATAACAACCATTACCTCCAACCGGATTGGCTACTTCAAGGTCATATTTTTGACCAACAATAAAGTCTTCAGCACCATGACCTGGAGCGGTATGAACAGCACCAGTACCTGCATCAACAGTAACGTGTTCACCAAGTACAATTGGCTCATCAAAATCGAGGAATGGATGTTTGAAACGTAATAATTCAAGCGCATCACCTTGGCAAGAACCTAAGATTTTCCAATCAGTGATATCAGCACGTTTCATAACTGATTCAACTAAATCAGCAGCTAAAATTAGGCACTCTTTATCGTTGATTTGGATTAATTGATATTCAACCGTTGCATTAAGCGCAATTCCTCGGCTAGCTGGTAATGTCCATGGTGTGGTGGTCCAGATAACCGCATAAATAGTTAAGTCAGTACTAACTCCGAATTTATTTGCTACTGTTTGATTGTCAGTTGCTTTGAATTTGACATCAATTGCCGGTGATGATTTATCATAATATTCAACTTCGGCTTCCGCTAAGGCTGACATACAGTCGGTACACCAATAAACCGGTTTAGCCCCTTTGACTAAATGACCATTTTCGATCACTCTACCTAAAGCCCGAATAATATTCGCCTCAGTATCATAATTCATTGTACGATATGGATTTTGCCAATCGCCAAGTACACCCATACGAATAAAATCAGCTTTTTGTAGTTCAACTTGTGAAGCCGCATAATCACGACAAATTTGGCGAAATTCAGCTGGTGTCACTTTTACGCCTGGTTTACCAACCTGTTCTTCAACTTTTTGTTCTATCGGTAATCCATGACAATCCCATCCTGGAATATACGGGGAGTCATAACCACTTAAACCTTTAGATTTGATGATAATATCTTTAATTATTTTATTAACGGCATGACCGATATGAAGTTTTCCGTTTGCATAAGGAGGGCCATCATGCAAAATAAAAGATTTTTTGCCTTTTTTTACTTGACGGATTTTGCGATAAAGTTCTTTATCATACCAATTTTGCAACATAGCTGGTTCACGTTTAGCAAGATCGCCTCGCATAGGGAATCCAGTTTCCGGTAAATTCAATGTATTTTTATAGTCTGTCATGCTGATTTATTCCAGTTATTTTTGTTGATACTACTTTTTAATTGGTTAATTTTGCACTGATCTGTTTCGCAGTGCAAACATCTTGTGAAATTTGTTGTTTTAAATCTGCTAAAGAATCAAATTTTTTCTCATCGCGTAATTTACAGACAAAGGTAACGTCTAAATATTGTCCATAAATATCACCTGAAAAGTCAAATAGATTCACCTCTAAAATCGCTTTTTTACCTTCAATGGTTGGTCTAATACCGATATTGGCAATGCCATGATAATATTGATTGCTACAACAGTTTTTGACTTTGACAAAATAGACCCCTTGTAAAGCAGGTTTTTTTCGATTCAAATGAATATTGGCGGTTGGAAATCCTAATTGTCTTGCTAATGCATTACCATGCACCACTCTACCTTGAATGGCGTAATCACGACCTAAAAGGCAACGAGCTAATTCAAAATCACTATTAAACAGTGCTTCACGAACAGCTGTACTGCTGATTCTTAAATTATTCCAAACAAAGGTTTGCATACTTTCAACCGAAAAATGGTTATTTGGAGTATATTGTTGTAACAGATTGATGTCGCCTTTGCGGTCTCGGCCAAATTGGAAATCATCACCAATAACAATATATTTAGCGTTCAATTTATTAATCAACCAGTCTTGAATAAATGCATTGGCTGACATATTGGCAAAAGTTTGGGTAAAGGGTACTGCAATAATATAGTCGATACCGAGTTTTTCAATTAGTCGTACTTTTTCTTTAAATGAAGTTAAGCGAGTTGGTGCTCGCTTACTGAAAAACTCTAATGGTTGTGGCTCAAATAACATAACCGCTGTGGGTAAGTTTAATTTTTTACCTTGTTCAATTAAATGATTTATTAATTGTTGGTGTCCTAAGTGCACACCATCAAAGTTGCCCAATGTAAGTACACACTGAGTAAATTCATTGTTTAAATTATCAATACCGCGGATTATCTTCATTAAAGCGTGTTAGTTAATTATTATGTTTTCACTAAAATAGCTGCCAATTATACCAATCTTTCTTGAAGATGCACGCAATAACAATTGGGCTTTTTATGGTGGTGTCGGCAATATTGTGATTGATTAATATAAAAACGCTTGAGGTAGTCTCAGGCATGTTTATATTTTTCCTGTTGTGAGTATAAAATAAGCGATAACTGGTTTTTAGTCGATTACTGATAAATAATCCAACATATACTTTATATTGGATTATTTTATTGATTAATAGTGTTTTAACGCTCTTAAAAACTCTTGTCGAGTACTTGGATTAGTTTTAAATCCGCCACCTAACGCGGTAGTGGTGGTTAAACTATTTGAATCTTTAATGCCTCGGGCTTTTACACAAAAGTGTGTTGCATCAATTGATACTGCAACATTAACTGTACCAAGTAGAGTTTGCAATGCAACCAAAATTTGTTGGGTTAATCTTTCTTGTACTTGTGGCCGTTGTGAAAAAAACTGAACAATTCGATTGATTTTTGATAGACCGATCACTTTATCTTTCGGGATATAAGAAACGGTTGCTTTACCATCGATGGTGACAAAATGGTGCTCACAAACACTGGTTAAAGTAATATCACGAACAGTGATCATTTCATCAACCTGCATTTTATTTTCAATAAGAGTTATTTTCGGAAAATTATGATAATTAAGACCGGAAAATATTTCATCAACATACATTTTTGCGACTCGATGCGGCGTTTCGGCGAGGCTATCATCATGCAAATCAAGTTCCATGAGTTTCATGATTTCTCGGAAATGCGCTTCGATTTTAGCTTTCCGTTCGCTATTTTCCATAGCTAAACGACATGATGGGGTTTCAAGATTTTTAGCTGCTAATGCCTCTTTGACTTTTTGCGCAGCAAGACTTAATTCTGTCATTTATTTAGTACTCAGGCGAAAATAGATGTCACATTATATATTACTCATATAGTGATATACAGTAATTTTCATTCATTGGATTGGATAAAAGCTCGTTATTATCTGGATTATTTTTACACTATATTATCGGAGTCAGCAACAATATTACTGTTAATTAGGTTATACTTATAGTTATTAAATCTAATAACATTTGGGTAACTATTGATGCCAAATAATGAGCCAATTATTTTAATTGATGGATCTTCTTATCTTTATCGGGCTTTTTTTGCTTGTCCGCCTTTAACCAATGCCAATGGTGAACCAACTGGGGCTATATTTGGTGTTATTAATATGATTCGTAGCTTGATGAATCAATATAATCCTACCCATATAGCGGTAGTTTTTGATGCTAAAGGTGGATCATTTCGTAATGAAATTTATAGTGAATATAAAGCAACTCGTGAAGAGATGCCGGAAAATTTACGACCACAAATTGAACCCATTCACACCATTTTAAAAGCGATGGGTTTACCATTACTTTGCGTTGAAGGTGTTGAAGCTGATGATGTGATCGGGACTTTAGCCAAACAAGCAGAAAAAGAAAATCTTCAAGTACTCATTAGTACTGGGGATAAAGATATGGCGCAATTAGTCAGCGATAAAGTTACACTGATTAATACCATGAATAATACCGCACTTGATCCGCAAGGTGTTGTGGATAAATTTGGTGTGCCACCAGAAAAAATTATAGATTATTTAGCATTAAGAGGTGACAATTCCGATAATATCCCTGGGGTAGCAGGAATTGGCGAAAAAACAGCACAGGCTTTATTAACTGCTTTTGATAGTGTAAAAGATATTTATAACCATTTAGACGATATTGAGAAATTATCGATTCGAGGCGCTAAATCATTAAAGCAAAAATTAATAGACAATCAAAAGGATGCTGAGCTTTCTTATCTATTAGCTACCATTAAAACCGATGTGGCATTAGATTTTACGAATGAACAACTACTTGTTACAGATCTTAATGTAAATAAATTAGTCGAATTATTTTCCTATTATGGTTTTCATCGTTGGCAAAAAGAATTAATAGCGGGTAATTTTTTAAAACAACAAAAACTAACGGCTACTGATATTGATAATATGTCGTTATTCTCGCAGGAAAGCGATACCGTTAAAGATAAGATAGATACAGATTACCAATGCATATTGACCTATGAGCAATTAGATGATTGGGTCAGTAAATTAGCTAACTGTCAGCAGTTTGCCTTTGATACAGAAACGGATAATGTTGATCATATTCATGCTAAATTGGTTGGAATATCACTAAGTGTGGCACCTTATCAAGCTGCTTATATTCCAATTAATCACCAATATCTAGGTGTGCCAGATCAATTACCATTAGATGATGTATTAACTAAATTAAAACCAATATTAGAAAACCCAGCAATTAAGAAAATCGCCCAAAATGCCAAATTTGATTACAGTGTGTTGGCTAATTATGGTGTCCATGTGCAAGGTATTGCTTATGATACAATGCTGGAGTCATATGTCTTAAATAGTACTGAACGACACGATATGGATAGTATGGCGAATCGTTATTTGCATCTAAAAACTATTACCTATAATGATTTAACCAAGGTTGATAAAAAACAAGTCACTATCGATGCTATTGAAGTTGAAAAAACTACGCAATATGCCGCTGAAGATGCGGATGTTACTTTGCAACTTCATCAGAAACTATGGCCTGAGCTGGAAAAAGACCAAAAGCTCAGTAAGTTATTTACCGATATTGAAATGCCGTTGGCGATTGTGTTGGCCGATATGGAAAGGACAGGGGTGTTAATTGACGCTAGACAGTTAAATGATTATTCCATTGAATTAAATAAAAAAATGCTAGAAATAGAGGCCGAATTACATTTCCTAGCAGGTGAAAAATTTAATCCTTCTTCACCAAAACAGATTCAAGCTATTTTATTTGATAAACACCAATTACCTGTCTTAAAAAAGACACCAAAAGGTGATCCATCAACTAGTGAAGATGTATTGAGTGAACTTGCTGAGCAGTATGTTTTACCGCGTAAAATATTGTTTTATCGTAGCTTAGCAAAACTGAAAAACACTTATACTGATAAATTACCGTTGATGGTAAGTCCAATAGACCATCGAATTCATACCAATTACAATCAAATTGGTACGGTAACTGGGCGGTTGTCATCAAATGATCCGAATTTACAAAATATCCCTGTACGTAATGAAGAAGGACGTAGAATTCGGCAAGCATTTATTGCACCACAAGGTTATAAGATTATTTCAGCCGATTATTCGCAAATAGAGTTGCGCATTATGGCGCATTTATCACAAGATCAAAGTCTGCTTAGTGCTTTTGCTAATGATAAAGATATTCATAGGGTTACCGCGAGTGAAGTATTAAGTAAACCAGAGGCAGATGTTACGGCCGAAGAGAGACGACGTGCGAAAGCAGTCAATTTTGGTTTGATTTATGGTATGAGTGCATTTGGATTATCGAAACAAATTAATCTTCCCCGTAAAGAAGCACAATTCTATATTGATCGCTATTTTGAACGTTATCCTGGTGTACAAGCTTATATGGAAGAAACACGCCAATTGGCAACGCAACAAGGCTATGTGGAAACTTTATCAGGAAGACGATTATATTTACCAAAAATCATTTCTGGCAATGGTATTGAAAAACGGGGCGCTGAACGTGCGGCAATTAATGCACCAATGCAAGGTACTGCAGCAGATATCATCAAAACCGCTATGATTAAAATGAGTGAGTGGATAAAAAATCAACCGACAGGTAATATCAGAATGGTGATGCAAGTACACGATGAGCTGGTGTTTGAAGTAAAAGAAGAGTTGGTGAGTGAATATAGTGCGTTGATTAAATCAATTATGGAGAATTGTTATCAACTTTCAGTACCGTTAAAAGTTGATGTTGGTATTGGTAATAATTGGGATGAAGCGCATTGATCTTTTTATTAAAATTAACTTATACGTTATAGTTTGATTTTTATACTAAAATATGTAGTTAATTACTCAATACTTTTATAAAATAGTTGTTAATTTTATGCTGTTAGCGATGGCTTGCCGAAACCTTTTGGCGTGTTAGAATAAACAACTAAATTGAATTTATTACAAATTGTTATTATTTTTCTCACTTATGAGAAAAGTTTAAATAAAGAAGAGCGCGAGCAACGAATTGACGTTTGAGTGTTCTTTTTTGTTATTAATAGGATTATTTCATGAAAATTAAAACCCGTTTTGCACCAAGCCCTACCGGTTACTTACATGTGGGTGGTGCTCGTACAGCACTTTATTCTTGGCTATATACTCGCCATGCGCAAGGTGCTTTCGTATTACGTATTGAAGATACCGATCTTGAGCGTTCAACGCCAGAAGCGATTGAAGCGATTATGGAAGGTATGAATTGGTTAAAATTATCATGGGATGAAGGCCCATATTTTCAAACTAAACGCTTTGATCGTTACAATCAAGTGATTGACGAAATGTTAGCTAATGGTACTGCTTATCGTTGTTATTGTTCGAAAGAGCGATTAGAAAAATTACGTGAACAGCAAATGGCGAATGGTGAAAAAGCTCGTTATGATGGTCATTGCCGTTGTGATAACGTACAAAAACAGCATAATCATGACGAACCGCATGTTGTTCGCTTTGCTAATCCTACTGATGGAGTAGTTGTTTTCAACGATTTAATTCGAGGACCAATTGAAATTGCCAATAAAGAGCTTGATGATCTCATAATTCGTCGTACTGATGGATCACCAACTTACAATTTTTGTGTCGTGGTAGACGATTGGGATATGGAAATTACTCATGTTATTCGTGGTGAAGATCACATTAATAATACCCCTCGACAAATTAATATTCTTAAAGCGCTTGGTGCACCATTACCTGAATATGGTCATGTATCGATGATTTTAGGTGATGATGGGCAAAAACTCTCGAAACGTCATGGTGCGGTAAGTGTTATGCAATATCGTGATGATGGTTATTTGCCTGAAGCACTATTAAATTATCTAGTTAGGCTTGGTTGGTCTCATGGTGATCAAGAAATATTCTCGGTGCCTGAAATGGTGAGTTACTTTTCTTTAGATGCAGTCAGTAAGTCGGCCAGTGCATTTAATACTGAAAAACTACTTTGGTTAAATCATCATTATATTAATCATTTAGACGCTGATTATGTTGCACAGCATTTAGTTTGGCATATGAATCAACAAGGTTATGATTTAGATCAAGGCCCCGATTTGATTACTATCGTCAAATTATTTGGTGAGCGTTGTAAAACATTGAAAGAAATGGCTGAATCAAGTAGCTATTGCTATCAAGATTTTGCTGAGTTTGATGCTGATGCGGCTAAAAAGCATTTGCGCCCCGTTGCCAAAGAGCCATTAGAAGTGGTTAAGGCTAAAATTGAAGCAATTTCTGACTTTGATTGGCAAATCGATAAAATTCACCATGCCATTGAAGCAACAGCAGCTGAGCTTGAGGTTGGTATGGGTAAAGTTGGTATGCCTCTTCGGGTTGCTGTAACCGGAATTGGGCAATCACCTTCAGTTGATGCCACTGTTTATGCGGTTGGTAAAAAACGCACCTTAGCTAGAATAGATAAAGCATTGGCTTATATTGCTAACAGAGAACAAACTCAAGCGTAATCTCATTTAATCGCCGATAATAACTCGGCGATTCACTTTATCTTGTTGAGAGTTTATTATGGCTCGCTTAAAGAAACGTTATTGGATTCCGTCGCTTATATTATTGATTATAATCATAGCAAGTTTATCTGGATGGCGTTATTGGTTAGCACTTAAGGATGAATATAATCTTTCGATAGACTGGCAAGGCATCAACATCGGCTGGGATGGTTTATCTTTTGCTGAACTAAATATTGCTCAGCAATCACAATTATCAGTAACGGCCAGCGATGTGAAAATATCATGGTCACAGCTGAGCGCTAAAAATATCGATATCTATTGGCAAAAAGCCGATTTTACCAATGCACAAGCAGTAACGAAAATTGCAGATGATCAATTACAACAACTTGATCAATCTACTTTTGAACCTTCATTGATCTCGACTATTATTGCCTGGTTACCAACAAATATTAAAATTGAACATTTAATATTACACCAGCAAGATAGTGAGTTATTTAATCTGAAAGTTGCAGTGGTTAAAAATCAAAATACTTTGCAACTCAATCTAGCCAGTAATTCTCAGGATACGGCAACGCTTGCTGCTGATATCTCATTTAACCAATCAAATTCATCAGTTGAAATTGAAAATGGTGTTTTGATCACATCTTTATCGTATTTTGGTATTGAAAAAGGTCGTTTAACTTTACCATTCAGCGGTGTTTTAACCGATAAGCTATTTACTTTAAAAAGTACCGATAACGCTCTAGTTAATATTGAAAAAGCGAACTTTTCCGATGATTTAATTATTAAACCATTAATCGGAAAATTAACACTTGATGCAGCATTGTCTATTCCATTTAAAGCTAATCAAGTTAACGTCAAATCAACATTAACAATTAATAAATTTGACGGCATATATAAAGCAAGCGAATTTAAATCCGCTTTGGGGGATATAAATCTTTTATTCAACAATAATCAATTTACTGTTACAACTTCAGCATTAACCATTCAACAAGTGAATATTGGTGTTATTTTTGAAAAAGTAAAATTAGCTGGTAGTTATTCAGCATCTTTAGCTGCACCAAATAAAGGAGTTGTAAAATGGCAATTAGCACAAGCCGCTATTTTTTCTGGTTCTGTTTCTCTTGATAAAGGGCAATTGAATTTAGCAAAATTACCCCAAAAATTTAATTTAAGGTTAAAAAAGGTACAACTTAAAGATATTTTTGCAAAATATCCTGCTGAGGGGTTAGCTGGAGAAGGCGCGATTGATGGTGTTTTACCGATTACTTTATTGCCTTCTACTAAAAAAGGCACCGCTTTGACCGAAGTTATTATCAAAAATGGTCAATTAGTAACGGTCAATGAGGGCTTTTTGCGGTTTGAAAATTCAGCATTGCAAAATTATGCACAAGCCAATCCTAATATGAAAATTCTCACTGATATTATTAAAAATTTTCATTATACTAAATTATCAGGTACGGTTAATTATGCTAATGAGATTGCAAAGTTAGGATTAAATATCCAAGGCAGTAACCGAGATGTTGAAAATGGTAAAGCAGTAAATTTAAATATTAATCTTGAAGAAAATATTGCAAAATTGTTGATAAGTTTACAACTTTCCGATCAGATTAACGACCCCATACGAAAACGTATTGAAGCGTATTTGAGAGGGAAATCTTGATAGATAAGAGGCTATATTATGCTAAAAAATATGATTACTATTATCGTGTGTAGCGCAGTATTAATTGGCTGTACACCAACGGTTAAGGTACAAGCGCCAAATGAACCAATTAATATCAATTTAAATGTTAAGATTGATCATGAAATTAATATTAAAGTTGATAAAGCCTTAGATAACATTATCAATAAATCAGGTTTATACTAAATTAATATTATTATCGATCGTTATTTACTAATAATGTCGTGAATCTAAAAAATTACTCTTGCGGAACATAAGATGATTTTTTAATAATTTTTACACATATTTAATACAATTTAATATGATGTATTTAATAAGGGGGTTATTATGAATATCTATAAAAAAGCAACGATAGCATTATTATCAATAATATTAGCTTTACCAGTTTTTGCTTTAAATTTAGATCAGGCAATTAATGAATTAGGTCAAGCCAAAGCTAATGGTTTGGTTGGTGAACAAGCTGATGGTTATCTAGGCGTGGTCAAAAATGAAGGTAATGCTAGCGAAATTGCGAAATTAATTAATCAGGCTCGTAAACAGCAATATCAAAAAGTCTCTGCAGAAACTAAAGTACCTTTGTCTGATGTGCAGAGCCGTGCAGGTAGTAAAGCACAAGAAAAAACACCAGCAGGCCAATATATCAAACAACAAGGGCAGTGGTTAAAAAAATAATGGCAAACTTTATTACAACAATAGAAAAAGTATAATGATATTGTACTTTAATTGTTTACCAATAATGTGTATCCTGTTATTTTTGTGATTTACTTGCAGTGATAATTAAAATAAGTTTTATTTGTAAATAGTATCGCTTTGGCGATTTTAAATGGAGAAAATCAATGTGTTCGATTTTAGGTATTCTTGATATTAAATCAGATCCAGAACAACTACGAACAAAAGCGTTAGAACTATCAAGTCTACAACGTCATCGTGGACCTGACTGGTCTGGTATTTTTGCTTCTGATAAAGCTATTTTAGCTCATGAACGTTTATCAATTGTAGATGTTAATACAGGATCTCAACCGCTTTATAATAAAGACAAAACCCTAGTTTTAGCGGTAAATGGCGAAATTTATAATCATCAAGAACTCCGAAATCAGTACAAAGATCGTTATGAATTTCAGACAGGATCTGACTGTGAAGTTATCCTAGCCTTATATCAAGAAAAAGGTATTCACTGTCTTGATGAACTACAAGGTATGTTTGCTTTTATTCTTTATGACATCAACAAAGGTACCTATTTTATTGGTCGCGATCATATTGGTATTATTCCAATGTATATGGGATATGATGAAAATGGTACATTTTATGTTGCCTCTGAGATGAAAGCTTTAGTACCTGTTTGTAAAACCATCGAAGCATTTCCTCCTGGTTGTTATCTTTCTAGCACCGAGGGTGAAATTAAGACCTACTACAAACGAGATTGGATGGAATATGATAATGTCAAAGATAATAAGACAGATATCAATGAACTTCGTGTCGCATTAGAAGAGTCAGTAAAAAGCCATCTTATGTCTGATGTTCCTTATGGTGTTTTACTATCTGGTGGACTTGATTCTTCAGTTATCTCAGCGATTACTAAAAAGTTTTCTGCGCGTCGAGTTGAGGATCATGAAAAATCAGAAGCATGGTGGCCACAATTACACTCGTTTGCGGTTGGTTTAAAAGGTGCACCTGATCTTAAAGCTGCCCAAGCAGTTGCCGATCATTTAGGTACTGTTCATCACGAAATTAACTTCACAATACAAGAAGGGATTGATGCAATTCGTGATGTAATTTATTACATTGAAACTTATGATGTAACAACGATTCGTGCCTCAACACCGATGTACTTAATGGCAAGAAAAATTAAAGCTATGGGTATTAAAATGGTTCTATCAGGTGAAGGTGCTGATGAAGTATTTGGTGGTTATCTATATTTCCATAAAGCGCCAAATGCTCAAGAATTCCATGAAGAAACTGTGCGTAAATTAGCGGCACTGCATATGTATGACTGTGCGCGTGCTAATAAAGCAATGGCTGCTTGGGGTGTTGAAGCTCGGGTACCATTCTTAGATAAAAAATTCTTAGATGTTGCTATGCGCATTAACCCACAGGATAAAATGTGTGGTAGTAACGGTAAGATGGAAAAACATATTGTTCGTGAAGCATTTGAATCTTATTTACCAGCATCAGTGGTTTGGCGTCAAAAAGAGCAATTTTCTGACGGTGTAGGTTATAGTTGGATCGATACTTTAAAAGAGATTGCCGAAAGCAAAATTACCGATCAACAGTTGGAAAATGCAAAATTCCGCTTCCCATACAATACGCCAACTTCAAAAGAAGCTTATATGTATCGTGAAATTTTTGATGAATTATTCCCAGTTGAAAGTGCTGCGCATTGTGTACCTGGTGGTCCTACGGTGGCTTGTTCAACAGCTAAAGCGATCGAATGGGATGAGTCATTTAAAAATCTAAATGATCCATCAGGCCGCGCAGCGGTTGGTGTACATAATGATGCTTATAAAAAGTAATATTAACTAATTCAATCTGAAAAAGGGCATTATGCCCTTTTTTTATATCTAAATAATTTGTTAAAAATTTTCATGTTTAGATTATATAATTATAAAAATCGATAATATAATCAATAAATTATTTTTCAATTCTACCTTTCTTATTCATTCAATTTGCTACCAAACAATCATAGAAAATAATTTTTTATTAAATATGTGATCTAAATTCACTTTTTTAAAAAGTTTATAAACTATACTAAATGTTACCAGTCACATTGTGGCTGAATGGAAATAAAATAATATTTATATTCCTATAAATAACTTTATATAAGTATATAAATCATGAATTAGGAGCATTGAGTGAAAAATTATAAAATCGCTATAATCAACTCAAGTAGTTTTGGAAAATATTTTCCTAATCATCTAGAAAGATTAGAAAAAATAGGTGAAGTAAAACATTTTACTTTTGAAAATAATATTCCAGGGAAGGAATTAGCTGAAGCATTGCAAGATTTTAATATTGTTATTGCCAGTGTTAGACCTTTTTTTAACAAAGAGTTTTTTGATAATAAAAAACAACCGCTACTATTACTTTCCCGTCATGGCATCGGATTCAATAA
This sequence comes from Gilliamella apis, assembly GCF_030758615.1. Lineage (NCBI taxonomy): Bacteria > Pseudomonadati > Pseudomonadota > Gammaproteobacteria > Orbales > Orbaceae > Gilliamella > Gilliamella apis. Next base: position 204,359 of record NZ_CP132381.1, on the reverse strand, counting down.
TGTTGATGTTGTTGCTGCCAAAGAGCATGGCACAATAGTTACTATCGTTCCTCCTTTGGTTGAACGTGATGCTGTTGCTGAAAATGCAGTGACTAATTTACTTGCATTAATTAGACAAACAGTTCAATCACAAGAAGCGGTTAAGTCAAATGAATGGAAGAAAAGAGCCTCTTTTTTAGGTATCAATGTTACGGGTAAAGTAATTGGTATTATTGGCTGTGGCAACATTGGTAGTCGCGTGGCAGAAATTTTCAAACATGGATTTAATGCTCGCCTATTGGTGGTGGATCCAAACGTTAATGTTGATTGGGCTAACCAAAATAATATTGAAATTGTTGAGTTAGATTATTTACTGCAAAATGCAGATATTATCTCGTTAAATGCCTCATTAAATGAGACTAGCTATCATATTTTAAAAGCGCCGCAATTTTCTTTGATGAAAAAAGGCGTTTATATAACTAACACTGCTCGAGCCGAATTAATTGATGAAACTGCACTTTTAAATGCGCTCGATAATGGCACTGTAGCTGGTCACGCAACAGATGTCATGTATGTTGAACCTTCATACAGTGATCATCCTTTAGTTAAACATCCTAAAGTTCTTGTTACACCACATACTTCTGCTTATGCAATTGAGTGTCTGCAAGGTATGGGGGAAAAATGTGTACAAGATGTAGAAAATTTTGTTAATAACTTAGAGCTACAATCGGTGGTTTCTTAATCATTTAACTGAAACTAACTAATTAATTATAAAAATAGTAAGGAGTTTATATATGCAAGAAATGCATGTAACGTTTCTTCAAGCAGCTATTATATCAATATGGGTTGCAATGGTCATGTCTCGGGGTCTAGGTGGTGCTACGTTAACGTTACGATTTACACCAATGATGACCGGTTTAATTGTTGGGATTGTATTTAATGACATTCCTAATGCAATGATAACAACAGCTGCTATTCAGTTGATTTATATGGGCGTTTTTTCACCTGGTGGGCAAATGCCATCAGAACCAGCTATAGCAACAGCAGTTGCTGTTCCCGTCGCATTGTTGGGTAAAATGGAACCAACAGCCGCCGTAGCTGTGGCAGTACCGGTAGGTTTATTAGGATCTTACTTGTATCAATTAAGATTTTTCTTTAATACCATGATTATGAAATTAACAGAAAAATATGCCGAAGAAGCTAATAGTAAAGGATTAACCTTTTCTATCATCGTGTTACCAATAATTTGTAGTTTTGCATTGTTCGTACCGTTTATGTTTGTTGCGTTATATTTTGGGGCACCAATTATTGCTGATGTGATTAAATCGAATGCGGGAGGACTAGTTTTCCATATTCTTAATGTAATTGGTGGTGGGCTTGCTGCGGTGGGTATTGCATTAACCATTTATGTTATTGGTAAAAAAAGCTACATCATTTTCTTCTTACTTGCCTATTTTATGGCGGTTATTGCCAAACCACTAAATATTACCATGGTAACTTATGCAATAGTTGGTGCAATAGTTGCCTTTATTTTTGTTCTTGCAAAAAATGAAGCAGTAAATTCTGCGGTAGATCAACCTAGAAATAATTCAAATAATAACAATCAAGTTGATGACGATGATTATTAATCATTAGTTATTTGATTAATAAATTAGAAAGAGGAATTTTATAATGACAGAAATAGTACAAGAAAGTATTGATCTAAAGCCAGAAACGATTACTAAAAAAGATATCACATTTGCATGGTTACGTTGGTATTATGCCAATGAAATTCCACACTCATTTGACCGTTATCTTGCGGCATCATTAATGTGGGGATTAATGCCAATTCTTAAAAAGTTATATAAATCAAAAAGTGAATTAGCTGCTGCTTACCAACGACATTTGTTATTTTTTAATACTCAAATCACGTGGGGTGGTGGAACTATTTCAGGAATTATGGCTTCACTAGAAGCTGTACGTGCTGATGAAGTTTATCAAAACAAACCAATTAGTATTGATAATGATGTGCTTTATAACACTAAAGCCGGTTTAATGGGAGCCTTGGCCGGTATCGGGGATGCGATTGACTCGGGTACTATACAATATATTTTTATTGCCATCGCATTACCATGGGCGCAAGAAGGATTAGCGATAGGTGCGTTATTCCCATTTGTTGCATTTGTTTTATATCAACTATTTGTTGGTTACTATTTTGCCCAATTAGGATTTAAATTAGGTAGAAATGCGGCAACAGAAGTCGTTGGTAATAAGATGCAGATGATCATAGAAGCCTTATCTATTTTAGGTCTATTTATGATGGGTATTCTAGCTGCAAGCTATATTAAAGTTTCCTCTAGTTTAAAATTCACCTTATCTGGTAAAGATTTCATTATACAAGATACACTGGATAAGATTTTACCTGGAGTATTACCGCTTGTTGTTGTAATGGGATTGTATTTTTATTTTTCTAAGAAAGGATTGAAAGTAACAAGAGCTTTAATTGGGCTAACTGTTATTCTTGGTGTTTTAGCCGCAATTGGTATTTTATAAAAATAATTAAATATAAATAATAATAGAGGTTTTAAATTATGGGAAAAGTTGTTTTAGCTCGGGTTGATAGTCGTCTTATTCATGGTCAAGTCGCAACAAATGTTTCAAAAGCAGCCGGCGCTAATGCTTTATTTGTTGCAGATGATTATTCGGCAAATGATGAATTCACCAAAAATATTATTCTTGGCGCAGGCGCCAGCACTGGTCATAAAATTAGAGTATTAAAAGAAGATGGTGCGGTTAGGTATTGGAACGATCGTCAATATGATGATTTTAACGTTATTTTAATTACTAAAAATATTGAAGTAATGTATAAAATTATTAAATCTGGCGTACCTGTAACTAATCTTAATATTGGCGGTTTACCACTGGTTCCAGGGCAACCTCAATCATTAAAGAAGTATCGATTAATAAAGAGCAACTCGATTTATTAATTGATTTACAAAATAGTTTTCCGAATATGGATATTTATTGCCAAGCAACGCCTTCATTAAAGAAAGTACCTTTAAGTGAAGTAATTAAAATGTTTGAATAATATAGGATTAATAACATGATCGGTGTTTTATTAGTTAGCCATGGAAGTATGGCGGCTGGAATAAAAGACAGTGTGAAAATGATTGTTGGAGAACAAAGCCAATTTGAATCATTATCACTTAATCCTGGACAAGATATAAATCAGTTAAAAACTGATTTATTCAATTGTTCAAAATCTTTAGATTCTGGCGATGGTGTTCTTATATTTGTCGACCTTTATGGCGCATCTCCATATAATGCTTCGATGCAATGCGTTCCACAATGGAATGAGCTTGGTATGAATGTTCGAGTCATTACTGGTATGAGTCTGCCTATGGTAATTAATGCAGTATGTAATAGAGATTCTATGTCATTGAATGATCTTACTGCGGAAAGTATCGAGGCTGGGCATGAAAATATTCAAGATGCCGTTGCTAACATATCTCAATCAAACAACAATGAAAATGATGATGATTATTAATGTAATAACTAATTTAATGTTATTAAGTTAATTTTTATCTTAATCTATTTATAGTTAATATGATTTTTAAAATCATATTAACTATATTGTCTAACTTTATATAAAAATAGTTTATTAATAATGGAAATATTGAAAGATCTGATTTTGCGATATGGCATCATATTTGGTAAAAGGTTTAATCCAAAAGAGAAAATCTCTTTTTTAAGGATAATATCTAAGGAATTAGCTCCATTGGGTTATCAAGTGGATGCGAAACTATCTAAATTAAAATTAGCGACTAGACGTTATCAAAATTATTATAATGCTTATATCGGCGATCTTAATAAAGCAGAGGTCGTTATTTGTACTAATTACGATACTGGGATCAATAATTTTAATTTGCAGAAAACGTATGCTTTTCAATCACAATTTAGTAAGCTGACTTACTTTATTAGTGTTGCTCCGTTTATATTTTTATTCATTGCATCATTAATATTAAATTACCTAGTTTTTTTACCTGATATCCGGATTAATGGCTTTTTCAGTGTTTCTGGCATTTCAGCTATAGTTTCAACAGTGCTGTTGTTTTTCTTAATTGCCAAATTTAAGAGTGGGATTCCAAACACTAAAAATTTCGTTTGTAATTCATCAAGTATTATTACTATTATTAATCTTATTAATAAGTTAGATAAAAAACAAAAGAAAAAAATCGCTTTTGTTCTTTATGATGGCGGCAATAGTGGCCAATATGGTCTAAAAATGTTAGAAAGCTATGCTAAGCAAATCAAAGATAAAAAATTTATTTTCTTGGATAGTATTGCCAATGGTGATGATTTAGTTTTTTTTAAACCACAAGGATGTGATCTAAATATAGCGGATGTTCATTTTCATGATGGGAGTATTGAAACGACATTATCTAATTACATTATGATCACATCAGGTGATATAAATGAAGATAATAAAATTCTAATAAAAAATGCTCACTCGTCTAAAGACAATTATTTATCTGATGAAAGATTAGAAAAACATACACAATCACTACGAGATGTATGCCGAGCATTGATGAATGAAAAATGATAATGGATTGTTGTGGAAAAGAACTTGATACCTACCGATAGAATTGAGTAGGTATCAGAATTGTGATGAACTAATGTGTAGCGCCTTTTGCTGCACCAATAGGTAGAATTGTACGACCAAATTGTTCATTTAGAACTTCAGCCATCGCAAGATAAATTGCACTCGCACCACAAATTATGCCTTCAAATCCAGCAATATGAATAATGTCATGGTTACCAGAAATATTACCAATTGCTAATAGAGCGAATAAAATGGTTAAGCTGGCAAAAACAAATTGTAATGCTCGGTTAGCTTTTAATGTACCAATAAACATAAATGCGGTAAAAATACCCCACAGTGCTAGAAAAATCCCTAAAAAGGTTGCATCGGTAGGTGCAGTTACTGGTGAAGTAGGTAAATACCAAATACCAACTAAAGCAATCCAAAAGAAACCGTATGAAGTAAACGCTGTTGTTCCGAAGGTATTTCCTTTACGGAATTCTAAAATTCCTGCGATTACTTGGGCTAATCCACCATAAAAAATACCCATAGAAGCGATTGCCGTCATAACTGGAAAAAATCCTGCATTATGAATATTTAATAAAATTGTAGTCATACCAAAACCCATTAGTCCAAGTGGACCTGGATTTGCAAGTTTTATTTGTTCCATAAGGATCCTATAAATTAATTTTCGTAAAAAAAAGAGCGGCAATAATAAGTGTTGAAAAGCTGATAATCAAGATTTTGTAAAAAATAATTTTGTATCACCCCTTGATATTAATAATATTGTTCCCATTTATGTGAAAACAAAAACATTTCTTTATCTAAAATGGGACTTGAAAACGATGTTTTCAGTCTTATATATAAGAAATAAAATACAGGTTTGAGGAGAAAAGATTATGGGTAAAATTATTGGTATCGATTTAGGTACAACAAATTCATGTGTTGCAGTAATGGATAATGGTCAAGCAAAAGTATTAGAAAATGCCGAGGGTGATCGCACAACCCCTTCCATCATTGCTTACACTCAAGATGGTGAAATCTTAGTTGGTCAACCAGCTAAACGCCAAGCCGTAACTAATCCACAAAATACATTATTTGCAATTAAACGTTTAATCGGTCGTCGTTATGAAGATGCTGAAGTACAACGTGATGTTGGTATTATGCCATATAAAATTGTTAAAGCTGATAATGGTGATGCTTGGGTTGATGTTAAAGGTCAAAAAATTGCTCCACCACAAATTTCTGCTGAAGTATTAAAGAAAATGAAGAAAACTGCAGAAGATTATCTTGGTGAGCCTGTTACAGAAGCAGTTATTACTGTTCCTGCTTATTTTAATGATGCACAACGTCAAGCAACCAAAGATGCTGGTCGTATTGCTGGTTTAGATGTAAAACGTATTATCAATGAGCCAACAGCAGCAGCGTTAGCTTATGGTTTAGATAAAGATGTTGGCAACCGAACTATTGCCGTATATGACCTTGGTGGTGGTACTTTTGATATCTCAATTATCGAAATTGATGAAGTTGACGGTGAAAAAACATTTGAAGTATTAGCAACAAATGGTGATACTCACTTAGGTGGTGAAGACTTTGACTCACGTTTAATTAACTATTTAGTTGACGAATTTAAACGTGAACAAGGATTTGATCTTAAAAATGATCCATTAGCAATGCAACGTTTAAAAGAAGCTGCTGAAAAAGCTAAAATTGAATTATCATCAGCGCAACAAACTGATATTAACTTACCGTATATCACTGCTGATGCAAGTGGGCCAAAACACTTAAATATCAAAGTGACTCGCGCTAAACTTGAATCATTAGTTGAAGATTTAGTTAAACGTTCAATGGAACCTGTTAAAACAGCATTAAAAGATGCCGGTCTTAGTGTTTCTGATATTAAAGATGTCATCCTAGTTGGTGGTCAAACACGTATGCCAATGGTTCAAAAAGCTGTTGCAGATTTCTTTGGTAAAGAACCACGTAAAGACGTTAACCCTGATGAAGCAGTAGCTGTTGGTGCGGCAGTACAAGGTGGTGTATTAGGTGGTGATGTTAAAGATGTATTATTACTTGACGTAACACCATTATCATTAGGTATTGAAACAATGGGTGGTGTAATGACTACCTTGATTGAGAAAAACACGACTATCCCAACAAAACATAGTCAAGTATTCTCAACTGCTGAAGATAATCAATCAGCTGTAACTATCCATGTATTACAAGGTGAACGTAAACGTGCAAGTGACAACAAATCATTAGGTCAATTTAACCTTGATGGTATTCAAGCTGCACCACGTGGTATGCCACAAATCGAAGTAACCTTTGATATCGATGCTGATGGTATTTTGCATGTATCAGCAAAAGATAAAAATACTGGTCGTGAGCAAAACATTACCATTAAAGCTTCTTCAGGATTAAGCGAAGAAGAGATCCAAAAAATGGTAAATGATGCTGAAGCAAATGCTGATGCAGACCGTAAATTCGAAGAATTAGCTCAAATTCGTAACCAAGCTGATCATCTTGTTCACTCAACTCGTAAACAAGTGACTGAAGCTGGTGATCAATTATCAGCTGATGATAAAACAGCTATTGAAAGCGCTGTGAGTGATTTAGAAAATGCAGCTCGCGGTGAAGACAAAGCAGAGATCGAAGCTAAAATTAATGCATTAATGGAAGCTTCAAAAAAATTACTTGAGTTAGCTCAACAACAAGCTCAAGCAGATCAATCTGCTGGTCAAGCCAATAGCGGAAGTGCTGCAGGGCAAGATGATGTTGTTGATGCAGACTTCAAAGAAGTTGATGATGAAAAAAAATAAGCATTAACTGATATGTTTTTTAATGAGTTATTGCAACGAGTTTTAAACATGTAAAACATTAAACGGGCGCGAGGTAACTCAAGCCCGTTTAGTTGTTTATATAATGATTAAATTTAAAGGTTAATTATGGCGAAGAAAGATTATTATGAAACATTAGGCGTGAGTAAAAGTGCCAGTGAAACTGAGATAAAAAAAGCCTACAAACGCCTAGCCATGAAATATCATCCGGATAAAAATCAGGATAACAAAGCTGAAGCTGAAGCAAAATTCAAAGAAGTTAAAGAAGCTTATGAAATCTTAACCGATCCACAAAAGAAAGCTGCTTATGATCAGTATGGCCATGCTGCTTTTGAACAAGGGCAAGGTGGCGCTGGTGGTTTCGGCGGATTTGGTGGTTTTGGAGGCGGTTCTGCATTTGATGATATCTTCAGTGATTTCTTCGGTGGTGGTCGAGGGCGAGGTCAAGCAGCATCGCGTGGTAATGACTTACAATATAATATTTCATTAACATTAGAAGAAGCTGCTAGCGGTGTAAGCAAAGAGATTAAAGTACCAACTTGGGTAAATTGTGATGTTTGCCATGGTCAAGGAACTGAAAAAGCTTCGGATGTTGTAACTTGTAATACCTGTCACGGTGCGGGTGTTGTGCAAATGCGGCAAGGCTTTTTTGCTGTGCAGCAAGAGTGTCCGACTTGTCATGGGCGTGGAAAAGTGGTTAAAAATCCATGTAAAAAGTGTCATGGCGAAGGACGTGTTCAAAAAACTAAAACACTTTCGGTTACTATTCCTGCTGGGGTTGATACAGGAAACCGTATTCGACTCTCAGGTGAAGGTGAAGCGGGTTTAAATGGTGCTCCAGCTGGTGACTTATATGTACAAGTACAAGTAAAACCGCATGCAATCTTTGAGCGAGATGGCACTAATTTACATTGCGAAATTCCAATTAATATTGTGTTAGCATCACTAGGTGGTGAGGTTGAAGTACCAACCCTGAATGGTAAAGTTAGCCTAACCATACCGGCAGAAACACAAACCGGTAAAATGTTTAGATTACGTGGAAAAGGTATTAAATCATTACGAGGCAGTGCTGTAGGTGATCTTTATTGCCATGTTGCAGTTGAAACACCAGTTAATCTAACTAGCAAACAAAAAGAGTTATTAAAAGAGTTAGGCGAAAGTTTTAAATCGGATAAAAACTCAAAACATAGCCCAAAAGAAAAAAGCTTTCTTGATAAAGTGAAGAAATTTTTTGGATAACATTCTTTATTGATTATACAATCGAGCCAAATAATGGCTCGATTTTTTTATTCTGCTTTTTTAAATAGTATTATTGCTGTTTTCAGATATCGTATATTTTTCTTTATTATTCAATATCCCTTATTGACATTAAACCATATCTTAATTAGCATATTAAATTAGTAAGGTGGCTAACTAATTTTATGGATATAAAGTATGCAGCTTGAAAATCGCTATTTATCTTTTTGCAATATTTTGAAGAAACAAAACACGGTAGATTTAGAAAAGATCCGAACATGCTTTACGTTGTTATCTGTTGCTAATCTAATTGATATAGAGTGTGCCAAACGTCTCCAGAAATATCATCTCTCAGAAAGTCGATTAATTATTTTAGTTTTATTAAAAGAATACCAAGAATTATCTTTGCAAGAAATAGCTAAATTATTAGGGATAACTAAAGCTTCAACAACAACACTTGTTAGTTCTCTAATTAATGATCAGCTAGTATCAAAAAGAAATGATGACAATGACAAAAGAATTTCTATTATTTGTTTAACCCCAGCAGGAATGGATTTATTGAGGGAAACGTTAAAAGAGCACAGTTTTTGGATAGAAAAAATAACTAATAATTTATCTGATAATGATGTTGCTATATTCAAAAAGGTATTAAGCCAAATTCATGAAAATGTATCAAGAAAGGAAATTGTTAAATGAAACTAATTGAAGATTTACAAAGATTAAGACGAGATTTAATTACTCAATTACCCCAAGATGTACAAAATATTTTGGATAACTCATTAGCAGATATGTTAAGTGAAAAACTAGATAGTCATTCTTTACAATGTGGAGATATTGCACCAGACTTTTCACTAATATCAACTGATAATCAAGAAATCAATTTATACAAATTACTTGAAACTCAACCCGTAATTATTAGTTTCTTTCGAGGTAGTTGGTGCCCGTTCTGTGTAAAAGAATTAGAACATTTTCAAAATAATTTAGAGCTGATTCAGCAAGTTAAAAATATGCATTTTATTGCTATTTCACCGCAGAAAGCTTCAATTAGCGCACAGTTAAAACAAGAAAAATCGATGTCGATAACGATACTATCAGATATTAAAAATAACATAGCTAATAAGTTTGGTTTAGTATTCACATTACCTGAAAAAGTTAGAGAGTTATATAATAGTTTAGGTGCTAATTTATTGGATTTTAATGGCGATGATAGCTATACATTGCCAATACCAGCAACTTATTTAATTGGGCAAGATAAAAAGATTTATTTTGCTTATGTTAATGCTAATTATATGGAACGAGCTGATATATCCGAATTGATAAATGTATTAAACTAATAAAGATTTAAATTTATTTAATAATATAAAATGTTACTAATCTGATATAAAAAGGGATAATATAAAATATTATCCCTTTTTATATTAAATTTAATTAAAACTATAAAGTTACATTTTAATCGTGAGAACATACTTAATAATATGACGTTGTTGTTCTGCTGTGAGTGAGTTATAAGGTAACAGCTTGTGAAGATAAAGAAAAAAGATTTTATTGCTCAAGATCTGTTAGGGCGAATTTATCAACAATTAAGTTTTGTTAATCAAAAATTGCCTCCCGAACGAGAGCTTGCGGAAAGTTATGGAGTCTCTCGTCATACTATACGTAAAGCGCTAGAAAAATTGCTGCAAATTGGTATTATTTCGGTTCAAAAAGGTTCGGGTGCTTTTATTAATCAACAAGCTAAAAATAATCCTTTAATTTATAATTCGCTGACTGAAAAACATTATGATCAAATCAACTCTAAACTGATTTTATTTCGTAAACGACGAGTACAGTTGGAAGAAAAACAAACATTTAATCTAACTGATGATGACTATATTTGGGAGTTTCATCGTATTCGTTTTGTTGACGGTCGAGGTACCCAAATTGAGATTTCTAAGTTACCTTGTCGATATTTTCCTGATCTGAAACAAAAAAATATTGAAAACTCTATTCAACAATATGTATTAAGTAAAGGCTATGAGATATCCCATTATCTAACTCAATATCAAGCTGTTGCCATTAATCGTCAGGAATCTGAATTACTCAAATGCAAAAAAGGCATGCCAGCAATGAAAATTATTAATCGGTGTTTTTTAAATAATGGTGCAATTTATGCCATTAGTGAAATTATTGATATTCACTATACTTGTACTTATATTACACCGTTTAATAAACCTAATTTTGAATTAAGATTAGTTGATGATAAAAAGTAAATTTATCAATCAACTTAGGTTATTTAAAAAATATTCATTATCTTGATTTATGGGGTATGTATAACTCCATTGGGCAAGCGGCTTTGTGTCCATTCATGTGGTCGATAAACCACGGGATATTTATCTGCCTGAGCTTTATCTAGTGTAACACCAATGCCTATTTTCTCTATTGGATATAAATAGCCTTGTTTGGCGGCAATAATACCAGGAAATACTGCCTGTGTATTTGCCGAATAAGGAATATATTCCTGAATTGCTGCATTATGTAAATGAATATTTAAATGAGTATTCACAGCTGCTCCAATTGGTGTCATATCAGGTGGGCAATGCCAAGCAACTCTTATCCCAAATGGTTGGCAAAAAGTAGCTAATTTTAATGCAGGTGTAATTCCGCCAATTTGTGAAACATGGCAACGAATAAAATCAATTCTACGTTGAATGATCAGCTCTTGCCATTCTAATGGATTATTGAATAGTTCGCCGGTCGCTAAAGCAACTGAAGTTTGGTTACGAATTTGCTCCAGCCATTGGTTTTGATTAGGCGGTAAAATATCTTCAATAAAATATGGTTGATATTGCTCAACTTGTTTAGCAAAAGCGACTGCTTGATTAGGAAATAATCTTTCATGTACATCATGCAAAAAATGGATTTTATAACCATATTTTTCTCGTAACTTTTTAAACATCTCTAAAGTATTTTGCATATACTGATCTTGATCAAAGTAAACACCACTACTTGACTGTTGTGGACTATGCAATTCTTCTGGTTTGCCACCGTAAAACCCTAACTGACAACGAATATGGCGATAACCTTGACTAATACATTGGTCAACTTGTTTAAAAAGTTCTGACAATGTTTCACCGGTAGCATGAGTATACACTTCTATCGCATCTTTTGATTTACCACCAAATAATTGATAAAGAGGCATATTCGCTAGTTTGGCTTTAATATCCCATAATGCCATATCAATACCAGCAATAGCATTATTAATGATTGGCCCATTACGCCAATAAGCATTAACCATTAACATCTGCCAAATATCTTCAATATGATTGGCATCTCGGCCAATTAGCAACGGTTTTAAATATTCATCAACAATGGTTTTTACGGCTAATGGGCGCTGTTGAAAAGTTGCACAGCCATAACCAATCACATCTTTATCTGTATAAATAATTACGGTAACAAGATTATGTCTATCAGGTTTAGTAATGATACATTCAATGTCAGTGATAAGGGTTGGTAACATAGGGTTAGAATCCTCTTTAAAATTTTTTCTTTTTATATAATTACCGATATTTTTCACATCTGTAAAGAGCAAAATATTAGTGAAAAATTATTGGTTCAAATTTGAATTAAAATTGTCGATAAAAAGCATACCAATTGAAAAATATAGTAAATTTCAGTGTTAAAACCCCTTTTTTTGTGATCTAGATCAAACTTTTCATTCTTGTATTGATAATTTAAAGTTTCTATTATTTTAATTAAACCAATTCTAGGGACGATTGAGGTTCTAATGAGTAAACAAGAAAGTATTAAAAAAATTATCGCTAATATTGGTGGTAAGGAAAACATTAAAAATGCTTGGCATTGTATGACACGTTTACGATTTGATTTAGTTGATCAAACCATGGTCAATTGGGATGAAATTAAAAAAATTACCGGGGTAATTGGTGCTCAATTTCAAAGTGATCAATGCCAAATTGTAGTAGGTACTCAAGTTAAAGTTTATTTTGACATTCTGGCTGATGAAATAGGATTACAAACGCCAGAAAATGATCAAGCTAAACAACTATCCAAAGAATCTGTCAAAGAACGTAAAGGCATTGTTTCTTTGTTTATGGATACGGTGTCTGGTGTTTTTGGTCCTATCGTACCGGCGATTGCTGGCGCGGGGATGATTAAAGGGTTACTTGCTGGTCTCATTGCGTTAAAAGTCGTTCCTAAAACCAGTGATACAGTTATTATTATCGATTTAATCGCTAGTGGTGTGTTTTACTTTTTACCATTTTTTTTGGCGGTTTCGGCAGCAAAAATATTTAAAACTAATGAGTATTTAGCCGCTGCAATCGCCGCTTGTTTGATGTATCCAACTTTAATTGATGCGGCAAAATTACTAGTAACTAATCCTGATGCTGCCAGTTTTTATTATTTTTTGGATATGATACCAATATCGATTTTTAACTATGCTGGTAGTGTTATTCCTATTATCTTCTCTGTACTGGCATTAAGTTATATTTATCGATTCGTTGATAAAATTATGCCTAATGTGCTCAAAACAGTTTTCACACCAACGGTAACTTTATTTATTGCTGGTTTATTGGCTCTTACCTTAATTGGTCCTATAGGTATCTATTTAGGTAAATTGTTAGCACTATTTATCCGTTCGCTATTTGATGTTTCTGCTGTGTTTGCTGGCGCTATTGTTGGCGCAATTCGACCGGTCGCTATTTTGACGGGTATGCATCATGCAATGACCCCTATAGCGTTGCAGAATTTTGCTGAATTAGGCTATGATATGTTGATGCCGATGATGTTTATGGCAAATATGGCCATTGCTGGTGCGACTGCTGCTATGTATTTTAAAGCGAAAAATAAGCAAGAAAAAACGGTTATTGTTTCTGCCGCAGTATCTGCATTATTAGGTATCACCGAGCCAGCTCTATTCGGTGTATTAACCAAGTATAAAAAAGCCTTTATTGCCGCAACTGCCGGTAGTGCGATTGCCTCCGCTTTTATTGCTTTATTTGGTGTAAGGTTATATGGCTATATTCTATCGAGTATCTTTAGTTTACCCGCCTATATTGGTCCATACTTTATCTTTGCAATATTGGGGGTATTAATATCAATTTGCTCATCGTTCATAATGGCTTATATTTTTGTTGGCAAAAAATAGGCCTAATTTTTAAATAACCTCATAACAGCTCGTGATATTACGGGCTTTATCGACCAGGTTATATCAAAAGGATGACTTAATATTGCCACCTTTTCTAAAGGTGGTTAAAGAATTTTAATATATAGCATATCTCCTCTTCAGGAATGGTAATTTTATATTTTTCTTCGAAGATAACTAATTCATCTTTAATAATTGAATATTCATTCCTATATTTACGAATATAATTTTGTTTATCAATAAATTTAACTTTGCTCTGCTCGCCATTAATTATCTGTTCAAGCATACAAGCGATATGCATAACCAGTCCAATCAAAGTATTATTTGATACTCTAATATTAAATTTACGGGTTATATTTTCATTAAAATGCTTAATATCGGTTAGTAAATCGCGCGGTTCAATATTGGATAAAATATTCGAAAGTGTTTTTTCGATTAAAGAGTAAATGGTTTCAATATCAATTAATTGCTGTAATTTCTTAATATTGTCCGGATAAATTAATGATGTTAAATCGAACTGGCTTATTGACGTATTAAAGTTAAATGGGCTCACTATAGCAACAATAGTATGGCTTTGCTGAATTTCTTCGATTTCTTTAAATAATTTATCATCTTCGTGAGATAAACTAAGTGCAATAATGTCTAAGATATTTTGTCGATATGAAAGTACATTATTTAATAAATCTATGGTGATATTGGTACTTTTATTCGGTACATTAATAATTAAAATAGCTAATTTTTTATTAACTAAACTCTCTTCTTGCGGTGCTGATACTAATGGTGCTTGATTAAGCATATGAATTTGTAACACATTCTCATATACTTCTTCTAAGCAATATCCGTTCATTGCATTTTGAATTGCTTCAATAACATGTAAAGTACTAACCAATTGAATTGTTTTGGTTTTAATACTACATTTTGCCTCTATCTCTTCACCAAAATTTTTCAAAGATCCCATATCAACCAGTAATAGCATGTCTGATTTATTTTTAGTTAATTGAATATGGTTAATAATTTTTTCGAGAATTTTTTGTGGTAATTCATCAAGTGGCACATCAAAAGCAAGTGCATATTCAATGTTAAGTAAGTCATGCGCTGTTTTCGTGATTGAAGTTGCGGTTTTATCTCCGTGAGCAATAACGACAATTTGCACATTATTTGAAGGTAAAATAGGATTATTAGTACCATAAATAAAAAACATGGCCAGATAAGCTGCTTCATCGATGGGCAGTGTCGTATCCATAATGTGTTCAATCATTGTAAGACAATCAAGTGCAGCATTAAATTGATTTGGATAATTCGTTCGGATTTTATTTAATTGCGGATGACTAATCTTTTGATTGCTATTTATTCGCTTTAGTGTCTGTTCGATATGGTTAGCTAAACTATAATAAATACGATTATTAAAGCTACACTGTAAACTGTTTTCAGCCTGTTCAATTAAGGCTTCAGTCAAACGTAATACTTTAGTTGAAATTATATTTTTCAACTTATTCTTATCATATTTTTTAGTATTATTATAAATATAAGTATAAAAATAATCCTGAATTTCTTGTTCAATTTCTTCTTCGAGTTCGAAATTTTCCCTACCTTGAGTTTTTAATTCAGCGATTTTTCGATTTACGATATCGTAAATATCATTCGATTTATTATTTTCATATAGGATCTTATTATTTTCTCCCTGAAATATAATATTTTTTCGATTAATACCAATGATTTTATTCCACGTTTGACGATGTTGTGTTTCAATCAATAATGCTTCACTGATGTGATTTGGTAATAGAGCACTATTAATATAAATATACTCTGAATTACTGTAGGAAATATGTTTGGCATAGGCGGCTGCACAAATAAAACGAATATCAGCTTCAAGTTGCCCTATATTATTGGGGCAGTTATAGCCTAACAAAGCGCGAAGGGCATTACTTGATACGACAATTTTTTCTTTTAATTGTGCAGATTCGGTATTAAAGAAATTTTGAATTAGATTAAACCGTTCCTCAAAAGTTCTTGCTCTTAAAGGCGGAATGGTTAAATTCATAGGAAAGCGACGAGTAAATGTACGCAATAATGCTGAATTAGGGTCTTCTGTCGTTGCGGCAATAATACGAACTTGTGCGGTTCGTTCTACGGTATCACCTAGTCGTCTAAAAAGGCCTTTATCAATAAAAGTAAAAAATATTTCTTGGCCTTCTGGAGGTAAACGGTGAACTTCATCTAAAAATAACAGCCCGGTGTGCGCTTTTTCAACTAAACCTTCACGATCATCGATTGCACCACTATAAGCACCTTTTTTACAGCCGAATAATTGGGTTAAAAGTAGTTGTGGATTTGAGGCGTAATCAGCACAATTAAAATGGATAAATGGCGCATCAGGACTAATTTTATTGACACTTTTAGCATAGTTATAAATCAGTTCGGCAAACAGTGATTTGCCAACCCCAGTCTCACCAGTAATTAAAATATTCATACCATGAGGAGGGTAAAATATGGCTGCTTTAGCTTGTTCAATCAAGGTATGCAAACTGGTGCTAGACTCGATGAAATTTTTGAATTCACCAAATTTGAAATTTGGTTTGTTTTCGGTTTTTATCGAAGATTTAGCAATAGAATATTTGACTGGTTTTCCTTTATCTTTAACCACTTTTCCTTGCTTAATAAGCTGATTTAATTCGTGGCTAACATTTGCGCGAGAATAATTCAGTAATGTGGCAAGTTCAGAAGTAGTAACTCCTTCACTGTTTTTTAGCGTTAATTCCTGTAATTTTTGGAAAATAATCTCAATTCTTAACATTTCACATCCTAATGTGTTTTAGCAAATCCATTCTTCAATGTGTATTAAAACACATAAAAACACATTAGCAACTTAAAAAATTACTTATTGATTATTTTTAATTTATTTTGTTTTGGCACGGTTATTGCTGTTATCTATTATATGAAATATATCAAACTGAGGAAAAATTAATGAATGAGTATGAAGAGATTGTAATGCAACTAATTACCAATAGCGGTGATGCAAGAAGTCGCTGCCTAAAAGCAATTAGAGCTGCTCGTAAAGGTAATTTTGAACAAGCCGATAGTTTAATTGAAGAAGTAAAAAAATTTTTAGCCATTGCGCATAAAACACAGACTGAATTAATTCAAAACGAGATTCAGGGTAATCATATTCCAGTTTCGTTACTGATTATTCATGCTCAAGATCACTTAATGAATGCAATTTCAATGCGAGATTTAGCCATTGAAATTATAGAAATATTAAAAGATAAATAATTAAAGGGGTAATTAATATGACTTATAACATTATGCTAGCTTGTATGGGTGGATTCTCTACCAGTATGTTAGTCAAAAAAATGAAAGAGTCTGCGGAAAAGATGGGTATTGATGTCAATATTAATGCAGTAAGCGAAACTGAATTAGATCAATATGATGATCTGGACATTATTATGTTAGGGCCGCAAATAGAGTATATCTATGAAAACTTAAAAAAACAGCATGACATTCCAATAGTTGTTATTGATTCTCTGGACTATGGAACGATGAATGGTGAAAAGGTGTTAAAAACTGCCTTAGAAATTTTAGACAATGGAATCAGCTAATAAGAGAGATTTTATTATGATAAATAATAAAGAAACGCTAATGAGTTTTAGAGCAAAATTGCAAAAAGTTATTGGCTCTATTCAATCAAGTTATTCTGTGCAAGCTGTTTCAAGTGGCATGATGATGCTATTACCTGTCATGATGGTGGGCTCGATTGTTGCGGTTTTAAATAGTTTAAATATTGAATCTTATCAGGCAGTATTAGTGGCAACAGGATTAAAATCCGCTTTTAAAGTTGCTTCAGTAGTCACCATGAACGTGATTTCACTCTATGTCGTGGTAGCTATTGCCTATAAGATGGCAGAATTACATAAAAAAGATGGTATTTTAGCTGCATTAATGGGGCTAATGGCTTTCCTTTTTATCACTCCAATGAAAACCAACGGTATTGCAGCCATTGATCTCTTGTATGTTGGTTCAAGAGGAATGATTGTTGCGATGTTAGTAGGATTATTTGCTACGCGTTTTTATATTTTCTTACTTAATCGTAAACTAACGATAAAAATGCCTGAGTCAGTACCTGATTTTGTCTCAAAATCTTTTTCGAGTCTTATTCCCGCATTTATTATTGCCGTAGTCTTTGCTCTAATTAATGCGTTAGTTGGTCTTACTGAATTTGATAATGTACATAATTTAATTTATTCCATAATTCAAGTACCGCTTCAAGGCTTAGGTGCAAGTTTAGCAGCAGCGTTATTAATTGTATTTTTAGCGGAATTTTTATGGTTCTTTGGTATTCACGGTTCAATGGCGACTTCGGCTATCTTATATGCCTTATTCTATCCTTTTGATATCGCCAATTTAGAAGCATTTCAAGCAGGTCAGGCGTTACCATTTATTGTCACAATGACATTTATTAATGCACAAAAAGGACCGCGTTATTTGGCATTATCTATTTTATTAGTACGCTGTAAGAGCCAACAAATGAAAAGTTTAGGTAAGATTGGCTTTATACCAGGTTGCTTTGGTATTAGTGAGCCTTACAAATTTGGTTTACCTATGGTATTAAATCCAATTTTATTTTTACCTTTAATTTTTGCCGGAACCATTAATGTCGGCTTATCTTATTTTGCTACATTGATTGGTATTATTCCTCGTGTTAATGGTATGCCTCTACCAACGGCTGGAACGCCTGAAATTATTAAAGGATTTATGATTGGTGGTTGGCAAATGGCAATATGGCATGTGGTATTATTGGTTGTTGCTATGTTGGTTTACTTTCCATTTGTTCGTTACATGGATAAACAAAAACTCAGTATTGAACAAGCGGCAACGGAGAAATAGTAGATGCATAATAATATTATAGTTAATGCAGTTGAACGATTATCATCAAACCGTGTGCGTCTAAGTTGGCAATCACCAGCACAATCGCAAGAGGTAAAAATTTATTTGAGTGATAGTGCTGATATAAAAAATGCAGAAAAAACTATCCTTACCCAAACAACACAATCAAGCATTGATTTAGATATTCTTGATGATAAACGTTGCTATTTTATCCTTGATATTAATGGTCAAAATTATGTGACTGCTGAACGTGTTCTACCATTGGAAGGTGCAAATAATTTTCGTGATATTGGTGGCTATAGAACTGGTGATGGTAAAACTGTTAGATGGGGTAATCTTTATCGTTCAGATCATTTACATAATTTGACAGATAAGGATATCGCATATTTAAATACAGCAAATTTTCATACTATTATTGATTATCGTAATGAAAAAGAATACAGCAAACAGCCCAATCGTTTGTGGAATAATCAACTAAATACACTTCGTTTAATTCCCGATGCATCTTCAGCAGAATTAGCTGCTAAGGCTAGTAATGATCATGAAAAAATACAGGAACTCATTAGTTTAAGCCAAATTAAAAATGGCAAGATGGTTATTGATGGTTCAGGACTAATTATGCAAGAACAAAATCGTGATTTTATCCGTAATCCTGAAACCGCCAAAATATATAGAGAACTTATTGATATTATTTTAGATAGCCGAAATTTGGCGATAGTACAACATTGTCGAGGAGGTAAAGATAGAACCGGTTTCGGTATAGCTATTATATTAGCTATTTTAGGCGTTGATGAACAAACTATATTATTAGATTATGCAATGACAAGTGAATTAAGGTATTCTCGTAATATGCGTAGAATGGAGAAATATAAAAAAGAGACTGATAATGCCGAAATTTTAGCTTTTTTGTATTCTATGATGGAAGCGCGTAGTAGTTACCTTGAAGCTGCATTTGATGAAATGCGTACAAGATTCGGGTCAATTGCGGGATATTTAACTAAAGCGTTAAAAATAACAGAAAGCGAGAGAGAAAAAATAAAACAAAATTATCTCTATTAAAAAAATTAACCCAGTATTAAACTGGGTTAATCTAATTTATACTATTTCATACTCTGTAAATTACATTTTAGTAGTAAATGTACGAGCAATAACGTCACGTTGTTGTTCAGCAGTTAGTGAGTTAAAACGTACTGCATAACCAGAAACACGAATTGTTAATTGTGGATATTTTTCTGGGTGTTGTACTGCATCTTCTAATGTTTCACGACGAAGTACGTTTACATTTAAATGTTGACCACCTTCAACTTTAATTGTTGGTGCTACATCTAATGGAACTTCACGATATTCGAATTGACCAAGTTCCGCAGTTGGGACGATTTGATCTTCTTTGTAAACTGATTTAGCAGCAACACAACGAGCTTCTTTGGTTGAATCATCTAATAACCAGAAAGAGTTAAGTAGTGCTTGATTGTCTGCTTTAGTAATTTGGATACCTGTAATCATTTTTAAATCCTCCTAATGGATCTGGACCTTATTGTCCTAAATTATTTATAAGTAATATAGCACTTTCAAAATTTGATTAAAGTCAAAAAAAGCTATTAATCTGATAAGTTTTACCGTTGATTGTGTGGGTTGACCTGATTTTTGCAAATAACTTTATATTTATTAAAAGGTAATCTTTTATTGTCATTTGCAATTTAAGTAATATTTTGATGATCTTAAACTAAACAAGGTATTTTATTCATCTTTTTATTAGTTGAACACTTATTGACTGTTGAACGAAGAGTACTTTTCTCATCATTGATTATCAGTAGGTTTATTGGTATTTTTAGGTATAATTAATATCATCAATAAATCCAGTGTTGAACTAGATAAAACAATTGTAAAGGTCAAATATGAGTAATCAATTAACATGGAATGATGTTATTGGCTCTGAAAAAGAGAAGCCCTATTTTCAACGTATAATGCAGTTTGTGGCAACGCAGCGTGCACAAGGTAAAATTATTTACCCACCTCAGCACGATGTATTTAATGCTTTTCGTTTTACGGCATTTAGTGATATTAAAGTAGTGATATTAGGGCAGGATCCTTATCATGGTCCAAATCAAGCTCATGGCTTATCCTTTTCTGTATTACCCGGAATTAAACCGCCACCCTCGCTTATAAATATCTATAAAGAATTAGCAACTGATATTGAAGGATTCACGATACCTAATCATGGCTATTTAGGCTATTGGGCTACTCAAGGTGTGTTATTACTCAATAACGTATTAACGGTTGAAGCAGGACAAGCTCACTCGCATGCCAAAATAGGTTGGGAAACCTTCACCGATCATGTTATTGCGGCAATTGATAAATATCTAGAGGGTGTTGTTTTTTTACTTTGGGGGTCACCAGCACAAAAGAAAGGTCAATTTATTGATCGTCAAAAACACCATGTGTTAACGGCGGTACACCCATCGCCATTATCGGCTCATCGTGGATTTTTTGGTTGTAAACACTTTTCAAAAGCCAATAATTTTATTTTACAGCATGGTAAAACACCTATCGATTGGCAACCACGATTACCGGAAAAAGTTAATGAGTAGTAATAAGAAACGCCGTCCTGGCTTACAGGAAATTGCTAAATTAGTTGGGGTCAGCAAAATGACAGTAAGTCGTTTTTTACGAGATCCCAAGCTTGTATCTGAATCACTTCAATTACAAATATCATCGGCTATTGATAAGCTCGGGTACATCCCTAACAAAGCTCCTGATATGTTATCAAATGCCAAAAGTCATGCTATTGGAGTTGTATTTCCCTCGTTAACTAACCAAGTTTTTGCTGATATTTTAAAAGGTATTGAGATGGTTTCCGACGTGCAAGGTTATCAAACCATGATCACTCACACCGGATATAACGCTGATAAAGAAGAGTTACGAGTGCGTTCTTTGCTGTCTTATAATATTGATGGATTAATTTTGACGGAAAGGATACATAACCCAGCTACCTTAAAGATGATTGAAATTTCAGGTGTCCCAGTAGTGGAAATTATGGACAGCGTGTCGCCTTGCATTGATATGGCGGTTGGATTTGATAATTTCACAGCTACAAAAAATATGATTCATCGCATGATAAATAAAGGACGACGCCACATAGTTTATTTTAGTGCAAGACAAGATCAACGTAGTATCATTCGGCAACAAGGTTATGAAAAAGCCATGCAAGAGGCAGGATTAACGCCTAAAACATTAGCCACTAAAGAAGCCTCATCTTATGATTTGGGGGCGAGATTTTTACACCAGATATTAAAAGAATATCCATGTGTTGATGGTATTTTTAGTACCAATGATGATTTGGCTTTAGGTGTATTACTTGAATGTCAACGTATTGGTATTGAAATACCAAAACAAATTGCGATTGTTGGTTTTCATGGCCATAAAATTGGTCAGTATATGAATCCTAAATTAGCTTCCATTCATACGCCAAGAATTGAAATGGGAAAAATTGCTACAGAATTACTCTTGAAACGTATAAATGGTGAAAATATTGCTGAAAAGGTCATCGATTTACCTGTTGAATATCTTGATGGTGAAAGTTTGTAATCAATTTTAAAATATTTTCTAAAATTTATATCATTATCACATTATTGATTAAGTTGGGATGGATTTCAGGTTTTCATGATTTGATATCTATGCTACAATCGCCTCTCAGTGGTTATTTACACCTACTAATTAGATCATCAAAGAATAACACTGAGGCCCCCATGAAAATTGTTGAAGTAAAACACCCTCTAGTTCGCCATAAAATTGGCTTAATGCGTGAACACGATATTAGCACAAAAGATTTCCGAAACCTTGCCAGTGAAGTTGGTAGTTTATTAACTTATGAAGCAACCGCTAACTTACCAACAGAAACCGTAACCATTGAAGGTTGGTGTGGCCCTGTGCAAGTAGAACGTATTAAAGGTAAAAAAATTACTGTTGTTCCTATTCTACGTGCTGGTTTAGGTATGATGGATGGCGTATTAGAACACATACCTAGTGCAAGAATTAGTGTTGTTGGTTTTTATCGTAACGAAGAAACACTTGAACCTGTTCCTTATTTCCAAAAACTCACTTCAGATATCGAAGAACGAATGGCGTTAGTTGTTGATCCAATGCTAGCAACCGGTGGTTCAATGGTAGCAACTATTGATCTACTTAAGAAAGCAGGCTGTAAAAATATTAAAGTGTTAGTTTTAGTTGCTGCGCCAGAAGGTATCAAAGTATTAGAACAAGCTCATCCTGATGTTGAACTTTATACGGCATCAATTGATGAACGTCTAAATGATAAAGGCTATATTTTACCTGGGCTAGGTGATGCCGGAGACAAAATATTTGGCACTAAATAAAATCTCAATTTTTAGACCGGTTTATCCGGTTTTTTTATGTCTGCTATTTAATAATTAATTTGCTATTAGCAAAAAGAAGTTTAAGAAGAGAGGAAAACGTGGTTAAAATCAATAATGATGAAATTAAAAAGGATACTTCACCATTAAAACCAGCCTGGCAAGATATTTTTACTGGTGCTCAAATGCTGTTTGTCGCTTTTGGTGCTTTAGTCTTAGTGCCATTGTTAACTGGTTTAAATCCAAATGTAGCATTATTTACTGCCGGTATTGGTACATTGTTATTTCAACTTGCAACTAAAAATAAAGTACCGGTATTTTTAGCCTCTTCTTTTGCTTTTATTGCTCCAATTTCTTTTGGTGTAGCTCAATGGGGAATACCGGCAACTTTAGGTGGATTGGTTGCCGCTGGTTTGGTATTTATGTTTTTTGCTTTTCTGGTCAAAATTAATGGTAACAATGTTATCGATCGGATTTTACCGCCGGTAGTTACCGGGCCAATTATTATGGTAATTGGTTTATCATTAGCCCCCGTTGCAGTTGGTATGGCTATGGGTAAAGATAGTGGACTTCAAGCCGAAAATTATCAACTTATCATTATTTCCATGGCTTCTTTGTTAACGACTTTAATTGTTGCTATCTGGGCAAAAGGCTTTTTTAGATTGGTTCCAATTATTGCTGGTATAGTGGTTGGATATGCACTTTCATGTGCTTTTGATATTGTCAATTTTCAACCAGTTATTGATGCACCATGGTTTAAAGTGCCTGATTTCACATTTCCTGAGTTTCAGTGGCAAGCTATTTTATATATGATCCCTATTGTGATTGCCCCAACTATTGAGCATGTGGGTGATATTATGGCAATTGGTGCTGTAACAGGTAAAGATTATACTCGTGAACCAGGTTACAGAGGACATTGTTGGGTGATGGATTGGCTACTACAACAGCAGGATTTTTTGGTGGGCCTCCATGTATTACTTATGCCGAAGTTATTGGTGCGGTAACCTTAACCCGCAATTTTAAAACTCAGGTAATGACTTGGGCGGCGTTATGGGCAATCTTAATGTCTTTCATTGGTAAAATAGGGGCATTTTTAAGCTCAATTCCAACTGTCGTAATGGGTGGAATCATGGTGCTGTTATTTGGTTCAATTGCTTCGGTTGGTATTAATATTTTAGTCAAACATAAAGTCGATCTTTCTGTATCACGGAATATGTGTATTGTCTCGTTAGTACTAGTATTTGGTATTGGTGGAATGATCTTTGATTTTGGTTCTTATGCATTACAGGGTATTAGTTTATGTGGGATTTTAGCCATTGTGTTAAATTTAATCTTACCGCAACAAACTAAAACAAATAACTAAGATAAACATTCTGGCCGTTAATTATAAAATCGATTAATGGCTAATCATATTTCCTCTTTTTTACTACTCTATAAGATCTCTACGTTTTACTTAATAAATAATTATTTTAGTCAGCAAGCGCTAACTTTTATAAAAAGTATTCATAAATATAATAAGCCAACTCTGATCCAAAGCGTTGGAGATAACTTAATAACTATTATTTCTGCTCAATAAAATAATAAAACATATTTCATTTATAGTATGTTATTTAGAATAAATAAGTGAGTAATAACTTTTAAATAGTAGAGCTATTTTAAAAAAATTGAGGAACGGGGTTTTTGGATATAAAGGTCGATTCTTTTGATGGTAATAATAGTGATTTTTATAATTAATTTTCCATTAAGACTTTACGAAGCTTAACCAATAAAGTGGCTAAAAAAGTTGCGAGAAATTTTTCTATCTTTATACTACTCTACTCTTTTAAGTAAAAAATTCTGACTGAATTTTTGCAAGTTTGCATATAAATTTAAATAAAAAAATATTAATTGGCGAGATCGTCTAGATGTACTGTAATTTCCAAAAGCCAATATGGGCAACATATATTTTAAATTCGTCAAAGTTGAGCTCCCAATATTCATTTTTTACTATATTTTGTTTTTTATCGAAATCAAGCAGAATTCTGCGTTTTTTTTTACAATCCTTTTGCCGTTCTTTTTTATCTCGGCGGATTTTATTAGGGTTAATAATGGTTGCTTTTATGCAACTATCCTTTTCTAGTCAAGCATTAACATCTGAAACATCAAATCTTATTCATGGTCATGCGCCTCATTTTACCTTTGATGGAGGAGGGACTCGTGTGACTAACACCGATAGCCTGCTCGGGATAACCCTCTCTAATGGAACTAAATACACTCCTACAACAAATAATTCATTTATTAAGCCAATCGAATTACCAAATTTAGGTGAAACGTTCGCTAATATCGACATGTTAGTGCCAACTGATACTTATTCAATAAATTTAAGTTCACTTGTCGCAGAACCATATAATTATTTTGGAGATGATGATGGCGATGAGAATGTTACCGCTACTGGTTCTTTAACATTATCTATCGTAGATAAAAATAATCAATCGGTTGCACGTAATGCAACATTAGATATCTGTAAAGCGCCATACAAATTAACATTATCAAATACTGATGGCGCCTTAACTACTCGTTATGGCTTTCCAAATAGTAATACTTTTAACGCGAGTAATACAACTTATTATATCAATCCTAAAATATCGCCAAAAGTATGTTTTGCTAAACCCAATTTATTATATGGTTCAAAAGTAACAAATATGGGGCATTTTGCAGGTCCTCCATCCATTTGGGATCCTGAAAATGGGTTTATTACCCAGTCGTTTGATTCGACCACTTATGGTTTAAACTTCCCAACGACAGGCGCCGATGGTTTATATTTTGATTTAATTATAGGTGGTGTTGCTCAACCCTTAAAATGGGAAGAGGTTGAACGCGAAGGTATTAAAGCAACGATGACACCAGATCCCTCAGGTACAAGTGTACGAGTTAAACTGACAGGTCCTGTTGCTACTGAGTGGGAATCAGATTCTCCTGATAATATATATAACCCTTCTTTGCCCCAGACTTTCGAGTTAGTTGGTCGAGACAGTAGTGATAATGAAGTGATTAAATACGGTTTCCAGTTAAAACAATGGTTCGTCAATCGAGGCCCTAAAAATTACAGCTATCAACAAATATCGTGGTGTGAAAAGATTGGTTATCGTATTACTGAAGTAAAGGATTTAACTAATGCAATTTGCCCATCAAATAATTATAGATGTCAAGGTTTTGTTGGTGCAACTCCTTCATCATCTGATGGTTATTATGAACGTAACATCGGTGCAGGTTTATTTGCAGAGTGGGGATCTATGGGTGATTACAATGCCAACTTTAATGACTTCCAAACCTCCCTTAGGTGGTACTGGACAGATGAGGTTCTCAACCAGGGCAATGATTATGATAAGAATTATCGGTATATAGTTTCTGCGAGATATGGTCATGTAGATTTAACAGGAAATTGGGGTGGCGGTGGAGTTAATCTTGTCTGTGTCTCTCATTAGCGGTTTAGTGGTATTGTAATGCGTAATCCATACGCCTAAAATCAAACAGATTTATTTTTGATAAATAAAAAACTCACTTATTTCTCAATAAGTGAGTTTGGTTTAATAGTAATCAACAACCATTATTTTATTGGACGCATTGTCGGGAATAAAATGACATCGCGAATAGTATGACTGTTGGTAAATAACATTACAGTTCTGTCAATACCGATCCCTAAGCCAGCAGTTGGTGGTAGGCCATGTTCTAATGCGGTGATGTAATCTTCATCATAGAACATTGCTTCATCGTCACCGGCATCCTTTTGTGATACTTGATCGGCAAAACGTTGCGCCTGATCTTCTGCATCATTAAGTTCTGAGAAACCATTACCAATTTCTCGTCCACCGATGAAAAATTCAAAGCGGTCAGTGACAAATGGGTTTTCATCATTACGACGAGCCAGTGGTGATACTTCAGCTGGATATTCGGTGATAAAAGTTGGTTGTATTAAGTTAGCTTCAGCAACTTCTTCGAAAATTTCAGTTACAACTCGACCTAATCCCCAACCTTTTTCTACTTTGATTCCCACATCTTTGGCAATTGCACATGCTTTATCAAAATCATCTAAATCCGCATTATTCGTTTCTGGACGATAATGACAAATTGCTTCACGCATCGTCATTTTGATAAATGGTTTTCCAAAATCAAAAGTATGTTCGCCATACTGTACAACTGCATCACCAGTTACTGCGATAGCTAAACGGCGGAATAATGCTTCGGTTAATACAATTAGGTCTTTATAATCGGCATAAGCCATATACATTTCCATCATTGTAAATTCTGGATTATGTCGTGGTGATACCCCTTCATTACGGAAGTTACGATTAATTTCAAATACTCGTTCAAATCCACCAACAACTAAACGTTTTAAGTAAAGTTCTGGCGCAATCCGTAAGTACATATCTAAATCTAGCGCATTATGATGAGTAATAAACGGTTTTGCTGAAGCTCCACCAGGAATCACTTGCATCATTGGTGTTTCAACTTCCATAAAGTGGTTTTCAAGCATAAAGTTGCGAATTTCAGTCACCACTTTTGAACGAGCAATAAAGGTATCTCGAGATTGTTGGTTAGTAATTAAATCAAGATAACGTTGACGATAACGCATTTCTTGATCGGCTAAGCCATGGAACTTATCTGGTAATGGGCGTAGTGCTTTTGTTAATAAGCGAATTTCTTGACAATGGATTGAAAGCTCACCAGTTTTGGTTTTGAACAAATAACCTTTAGCACCAACAATATCACCAAGATCCCATTTTTTAAATTGTTCATTATAGTAATTTTCTGGTAGATCATCACGAGTGACATAAAGTTGGATTTGTCCAGTTACATCTTGTAGTGATACAAATGATGCTTTTCCCATAATACGGCGCATCATCATGCGACCAGCAACAGTAACGATAATTTTATTTTCGATTAGCTCTTCGTTAGTTTTATCATCATACAATTTATGAAGATCGCTTGAGATTGCATCACGACGAAAATCGTTTGGGAAAGCAATGCCTTGTTCGCGAATTGCAGCTAGCTTTTCACGACGTATTGTAAGCTCGTTGTTTAACTCTTCAATATGGTTTTGTTGCTCTTGCTGTGTTGACATAATATTACCTTTTATTTATCACCAAACAGGGTTATAAACCTGCTTTTAAGCTTTCTTCAATAAATTGATCTAAATCACCGTCTAAAACGGCTTGAGTATTACGGGTTTCGACGCCGGTACGTAAATCTTTAATTCTCGAGTCGTCAAGTACATATGAACGGATTTGACTACCCCAACCAATATCGGATTTATTTTCTTCCATCTGCTGTTTTTCGGCATTCTTTTTCTGCATTTCCAGCTCATAAAGTTTCGCTTTGAGCTGTTTCATCGCTTGATCTTTATTACTATGCTGAGAGCGATTGTTTTGACATTGAGTCACAATCCCTGTTGGCACATGGGTAATACGAACAGCAGATTCAGTTTTATTAACGTGCTGACCACCTGCACCAGATGCGCGATAAACATCAATACGTAGATCGGCAGGGTTGATATCAATATCAATATTATCATCAATTTCTGGATAGACAAATACCGATGCAAATGATGTATGACGTCGGTTACCTGAATCAAATGGACTTTTACGAACTAAGCGATGAACGCCAGTTTCGGTACGTAACCAACCATAAGCATAATCACCAGATACCTTAATAGTGGCCGATTTAATGCCTGCTACGTCACCATCTGATACTTCCATCACTTCGGTACTAAATCCTTTTGATTCAGCCCAACGGAGATACATTCTAAGTAGCATTTCCGCCCAATCTTGTGCTTCAGTGCCACCTGATCCAGATTGAATATCTAAATAACAATCAGCACTATCATAATCACCTGAGAACATTCGACGGAACTCGAGGCCAGCTAGTTTTTTTTCTAATTGCTCTAGTTCTAGATTTGCTTCATCAAAAGTATCTTGATCTTCTGCTTCAACAGCAAGTTCAAGTAAGCCTTCAACATCATCAAGTCCTTGATCTAATGAATTAATGGTATTGATGATCTC
Organism: Gilliamella apis; assembly: GCF_030758615.1. Classification (NCBI taxonomy): domain Bacteria; kingdom Pseudomonadati; phylum Pseudomonadota; class Gammaproteobacteria; order Orbales; family Orbaceae; genus Gilliamella; species Gilliamella apis. The sequence goes on along the minus strand of NZ_CP132381.1, from coordinate 175,317 downwards.
TTCAAGCATTACTCGTTCTTTACCTAATGCTTGTGCTTTTTCTGGATCTGCCCAAACTTCCGATTGTTCTAATTCAGCATTGACTTCCTCAAGACGTTCTTTCTTGAGATCGTAGTCAAAGATACCCCCGAATCACATCTGTTCGCTCGGTTAATTCGGCTATTTTCGATTTGATAGGATTAATTTCAAACATATTATGCTGTTTTGTAAATTTTTAAGTTTTTTAATTAATCCTGCATTGTAACGGATTTAAGTATAACTTAGCAATTACCAATTTGCTTACATCATTGATAATAATGTAAATGAATAATAAATAAAAAATGACGCGTATTGCGTCATTTTTATAATGTGATTTTTCTAAATGAGCTTATTTTTTCGCTTCTGCGTATAATTCAGCTACTTTATCCCAGTTAATAACATTCCAAAATGCACCGATGTAATCAGCACGGCGGTTTTGATATTTTAAATAATAAGCGTGTTCCCAAACATCAAGCGCTAAAATTGGTGTGCCAGAAACGCCTGAGAATTTTTCACCCATAACTGGGGAATCTTGATTAGCAGTTGAAACCACTTCTAGCTTATCATCTTTCAATACTAACCATGCCCAACCAGAACCAAAACGAGTTGCCGCAGCAGCTGAGAATTTTTCTTTAAACGCATCAACTGAACCAAAGTCTTTTTCAATAGCAGCTTTTAGTTCACCTTTAAGTTCAGTTCCAACTTTTAATAATTCCCAGAATAGGGTGTGGTTAACATGACCACCAACATTATTTTTAACACCAGTAACTTTGTCTGCAGGGACTTTGTCTAGATTTTTTAGTAATGTTTCAGGGCAAAAGTCTTTAACTTCGGTAGGTAACGATTCCAATAATGCATTAGCATTATTTACATAAGTTTGATGATGTTTATCATGATGAAGATGCATTGTTTCAGTATCAATATAAGGCTCTAAAGCATCATAAGCATAAGGTAAAGGGGGTAATGTATAAGCCATGAAATTGCTCCTTTCATTTATTAAGTATTTTTAACTCATTTATACTATCGAGTATACGGTCTATCAATATATCCCACAAACTATTGTTTAGATAGCTTATGACTATCTAATTTAATATCATTGTCGTATGATTTTTATACTTCGTTTGGCTGCGTTAAATAAGGTGTATACATCATAATTGCATGATTTTCGCTAATGAGTTTTTCCTCTATTTGATTATCGAGCAAATGGGTTTTACGTTGCCATATCTTGTTGTGTCTAGTGTATCCGCCCCACCATTGTTGTTCAATAACGTGATCGGTTTCGAATATTTCATAGTGATAAGATAAAGGTGTATTGGCAAGCAGTTCACCATGTAAATATTCATCATCTAACCAAAGATTAAGTCGGTACGTTGTATTGGTTTTATTGAGTAATTGTAAATCGATATAGTTATAAGAAAGTGTTGCACCACAAGCAAATGGAATAGTACGGTTAACATCCGGAAAAACATCAAAACTATGACGCCATCGTTCAATAATGGTTAAATCTGAATGTAATACCATCCAGTAAATCAAATTGCCAAGTTGGCATAAACCACCACCAATATCTTTGCCGATTTGGCCATTATGTAATGAGAGACCTTCTAAAAAGCCGCGTTTCTTAGATGGTCGACCAACTTTTTGCCAAATTGAAAATCGTTGATTGGGCTTAATTATCGAACCGTCGAGCTGTTCAATTGCTAAGCGAAGGTTAGTAATTTTGTTATATTGCAAATACATATCAACATCTTTCAGTTGCCTTAACAATACCGATTGATGTTTTTTATGAGAATAGTTGCAAGTATTATTATTCTTATCAATTACACTATAGGCGTGACGGTTGCGCCACCAATCTAGTTTACGTTTGAGAATAAAATACTCCTTACCTAATTTTAACCTTAAATTACTGCGTTTTTTAGGTTTATCTACAATAGTGTTTTGCATACAACAATCATCCTAACTACTAAATTGCTTATTTTTTTATAAGTGATAAATAATTAAGGCTTAATTTATCTAAAAAGCCAAACAGTTTCTGATTCATTTCAGAATAATCATGGGAACGAAGTTGGCTAGGTGTATCAACAAAACGATATTTTGCTGCTTGATTAAGATCACTTTCTGAGTGAGCAATCAGTTGTTCAACAACATCTAAAGTTAACTCCATATGACATTGAAAACCATATACTAAAGGACCATAAGCAATGATTTGTCGTGGGCAGCCTTCACTATAGGCAATAATTTGTGCTTCTTGGGTTAAACCAGGCATGTCATTGTGCCAATGGCCGACAGCTAAACCCTTGCCAAAATCAACAAATAAAGGATTATTTTTACCTATTTCAGTTAAGGTGATAGGGAACTTACCGATTTCCTTTTCCGGACTATGACCATGTGGGGCTCCTAAAGCTTCACCAATTAATTGTGAACCAAGACAGACGCCAAGTACGATTTTTTTTGAATTGATAGCCGATAATATTACTGCTTGTTCCGCTAGCGAGTCAAAATGAGGGCACTCTTGTTTGGTTGTTGCTGGTGATTGTGGGCCACCCATAATAATCAACATATCAATATTATCTACATTGTTGGGAAGAGGTTCACCAAGATAAACACGAGAATAACTAATGGTATAATGATGTTCTTTAGCCCATTGCTCATAAGCTCCAGGAGCTTCGAAATCTTCATGAATAATAAAATGCAAATGCATTGGTAAATCTCCTTTAACCTAACTATTATCGTTCAGAGTACTCAATTGCCATTAGATATGAATATGGAAAATTAAGCGCAATAATTATTATGAATCTTTTATTAAGAAAGACAATAGCAAAGATATTAGTAGGCGATGAACGAATGAGTTATAGAACAGAGAATAATAGGCATAAAAAAATCTGCTTGAGCAGATTTCAACTTTCGGAAAGTTGGCTCCTCCAACAGGACTTGAACCTGTGACATACGGATTAACAGTCCGCCGTTCTACCGACTGAACTATGGAGGAACCGAAATGTAGCGCGCATATTATAGATTTAATGACGCTATGTCAATAGTTAAATTGTTTAAAATGCGTTTTTTGTACCAGATTATCTCGATTATTATGCTTCAAGTATTTGGATTGTCTTGAATAATGTCTTTTGTCTGAGTAGTTGTTGTGGATGTGATCCTAGTTCTCCTTCAGGGATCGTTTGATTTAATGCTTGATAATATTTGATCCAATAAGGCAGAATTTGGCCTGTGGCTAAATCGCTAAAGTTCATAGGATAACGTTGAAAATAATCTTCACCAGATGGGTACTTGAAGGCATAAGTAATCAGTTCACTACAGTAAAACCCTTTATCATCTTCGCGAAAACTATGGTTATAAGGCAATCCTAGACAGGTTTGTACTCGCATTAATGCGTTTTTAATGACGGAATCATTAAAAATGGTTGCGACTAAATTATATTGAGCGCTAGCTAAAAAGTTGTTAAGGGGCTGTTGGATTACCCCATGTTTTTGAGTGGCTTCAATGACGATATTATTGCCAATATATAAACCAACATGGCTTATCTGATTGATTATCTCATCCGAGCTAAGCTGTGAACCAGAATGCGTAATCGCTTTATTAAATTCGCTTTCTTCATGCTGGGATTGAAAAATAATATCGCCAGATTGCATTGTTATTGATTTTTTTTCGCGTGATGACGCCATAATGAAAACATGACACAAGTTGCGATGATAAATTTAAGTGCATCAACACCAACAAAAGGTAAATAACCTACTTGTATCGCTTCGCTAAGGGAAATATGTAAATACCCCATTAAATAGACCACACCAAAGACAAATAATAATTGGTGTGCACAAGCAAAGGCAACTAAGCCTAACAGAAAACGACGATCGTAACCTTTCTCTGCTGCATATCCAGCTAAATAAGCACTAAATACATAACCATATAAATAACCAGCAGAAGGAGAAGCAAGCGCCATAATGCCACCACTACCATTGGCGAAAAGTGGTAATCCTAATGCACCTAAAAAAAGGTATTGAAGAATTGCTAAAGCACCTAATTTACGCCCCAAACAAGCTCCGATCAGAAGCACGCCTAATGATTGTAGACTGAATGGTACCGGATAGGTTGGAATACTGATATTTGCGGCAACGCCTAGCAGCAATGCGGCACAAGTAACTGCGCACAACTTGCGTTGCCAAGAGGATAAGTTGAATAGTGTATTAATATAAGTTGGATAGTACGTTGTTAATTGCTGTTTCATTATTTTCTACCATTAAAAGCTAAATAGTAGCGTCATAATAATACAAAAACAAATTATGTAAACTATTTTCTTGTAAAATAGTTTACATTTGTTTAGGGAATTTTTTTAAACTAAAAAAGGATTTGTCATTCGTTCATTGCCAAAGCTCGACATCGGACCATGGCCAGAAACAAAGATAAAATCATCACCAAGCGGAAATAGTTTATTTGTGATAGAGGAAATTAAATCGGCATGATTTCCTCGAGGAAAGTCGGTACGGCCAATGCTACTTTTGAATAAGACATCACCGACAAAAGCAATTTTATCTTTGGCATTGATAAATACGATATGGCCAGGAGTATGGCCAGGACAGGACAGAACATCAAGTGTAATGTTACCCACTTTAACTTGTTCCCCTTCAGTTAACCAGCGATCAGGTAAAAAACTATCCGTATAAGGAAAGCCAAATTGCATACATTGTTGCGGTAGTCCAGAGAATAAAAACTCATCTTCTTGACTAGGGCCAATGATCTTAACATTATAGTGATTAGCTAACGCTACGGCAGCGCCAACATGATCTAAATGGCCATGAGTAAGCAAGATTTGCTTGATATTTACGCCTAGTTTTTCCACTGCTTTTCTAAGCAGTTCAGGCTCTCCACCAGGATCAATAAAGGCAGCCTCGTTTGTTTTATCACACCAAATAATGCTACAATTTTCTTGAAAAGCTGTAACTGGAATGATCTGATATTGAAACATATAATTCTCCCTTAATTGCTTAGCGCCGATTCGTTAAATTTTTACCATCTTGTGTGTTTAGTTGCGCAAAAATCATGCTTGATAGCATAGTCACAATACCTAGTATAACAAAGGTTAATTGAAATGCGTGAATAGTAGTTGTTGAATTGCTGAATAATCTTACTAATACCGCACCAAAACCAGTGCCAAAGCTAATGGCTAATTGCTGATTAACCGCCATTAAACTATTACCACTGCTGGTGCTTTCACCTTGTAAATTAGCTAATGTTATACTATTCATTGAGGTAAATTGCATTGAATTGATTCCGCCAATGCAAAATAGCAAAATGCCTAATATTACTAATGGTGTCGCTAAGTTTATTAATGACATTAAAAGAATCAGAATTCCAGCTAAGATGGTATTAGCAACCAATACAAAACGGTAACCTAAACGAGCAAGAATCCGCGTAATAAAAAATCTGGTACAAATTGAAGCAATCGCCATGGGGACTAACATCATGCCAGCAAAAATAGCTGAATAACCAAAGCCAACTTGTAGAAATAGTGGAATAAGGAAAGGCACGCCAGAAATGCCCAATCGACAGACTAAATTACCGATAATACCAATTTTAAAGGTGCGGATAGTAAATAATGATAGTGGAAATAGTGGCCCAGATTTTTTTTGCGCATAGGTTCGATAAATAAATAAAAAAATCAGACTGATGACGACAAGCGTTATTGGTAAATAATATTGTTGACCTTGATTTAAAGATTCAACACTAAGGGTAGCACTGATAAAAGTAATAACGATAAAAAGAAAACCAAAAAAATCAAAAGGCATATGTTTGCCTTTAATGTTAGGCATATACTTTAAGCTAATAAATACCCCTAAAACCCCAATTGGCAAGTTAATCAAAAATACCCAATGCCAACTTACCATATCGACTAGATAACCGCCTAAAACCGGCCCTAGTACTGGTCCGATTAATCCTGGAATTGTTGCGGTATTTAATGCCGCTAAAAACTCGTTACGTTTAAATGCTTTAATCAAAACTAAGCGAGAAACCGGTACCATCATTGAACCGCCAATACCTTGAATTACTCTTGATATATCTAAGAAAATTAATGAATTGGATAAAGCACACAGTAATGAACCTATTGTAAAGAGTAATACTGCCAGTACAAAGATATTTCGGGTACCAAATTTATCTGAAAGAAAGCCACTTACAGGAATAAACAGTGCTAATGTTAGTGCATAACAGATTACCGCTGACTGCATGTTCAGGGGGGATTCATTAAGATCTTTGGCCATAGTTGGCAAAGCAGTATTTAGAATTGAGGTATCGAGTGATTGCATAAAAAAAGCAAATGCAGCAATCCAAGGTAATATACGATAGACAAAAGGTGGTAATTGTAGTTCGCTATTCATTTTGTTCAGCCTAAAATTGATTGATATGCTGGAAGCAGAGGAATTTTATTAATCCTAAGATTATACCTCTCATACTCATCGGGTATGATTGAGTAAGAGAGCTAATGAATGCTATTTTACAATATTCACTGTTAATTACTGGATTTTTTCTTATTTTTAACGGGTTTTCCTTGCCAATAACCAGCCAATAGTGAACCAGAAATATTGTGCCAAACAGAAAAGACCGCAGCAGGCAGTGCCGATAATGCTGAAAAGTAGGTTGTACCTAATGTTGCAGCTAACGCAGAGTTTTGCATACCTACTTCTAAAGACATAGTTCGACAAGTGGACTCGTCAAAACCAAATAAACGACCGCCCCAATAACCACCAAGTAAACCAATACCATTATGAATAATGACGGCAAAGATAACGGTTATACCTACTTGAGCAATGAGAGCATGACTACCGGCAACAACAATACAAATAATTAATAAGATACAAAGCATCGACAACAGTGGTAAGAATCGTTCACATTTTTTTACCAAAGGGTTTAAAAAATGGTGGACAATTAAACCTAAAAGAATAGGGACGAGCACAATTTGGACAATATGTACCAACATATCCCAAACCGGAACTTCAACGGTAGTACCCACTAACAATAATGTGAGTAATGGGGTGACTACAACGCCAACCAGTGTTGATACCGATGAAATAGTAACTGATAATGCTACATCACCTTTAGCTAGATAAATCATTACATTAGAGGCGGTACCACTAGCAACACTCCCCACAAGAACCATGCCGACTAATAGCTCAGGTCGCATAGTGAATAGTTTAGATAAGATTAACGCAGTCACTGGCATTACAATATAATGCAGTAAAGTACAAATTATGACTGCTTTCGGTTTGGTGACGACGCGTTTAAAATCATCAATACTTAACGTTACGCCCATGGTAAACATGACAAACATTAATAATTGTGATGTATGTGGTCGCACAGGCAGAAAGGTATCAGGTGAAAAATAGGCAGCTATTGCACAAAGAATTGCCCATAAAGGAAATAATCGAGTTAATGAAATAATGGATTGTACAAAAAGTTGACTATAGCGCTGCGACATAAAACATCACCTTTTCTTGATAAATCATTAATAATTAAATGGTTATCTTTTGATTGGATTTGTAATTTCCATTCTATTAATTCTACTAAATAGCGTCAAGGTATTTGTTAAGATAGCGTTAATTATTTGTGAAGGCTGTTCTGTTCGCAATTGACTAAGAATATTAAAAATATCGACAATGTTTTCGGGGCGATTTATTTGTCCTTGGCGACCGCTTAATGGCATATCTGGAGCATCAGTTTCCAACACTAAACTTTCCAGCGGTAATTTTGCAATGGTTTGGCGAGTTTTATTGGCTCTGGTATAACTTATTACTCCACCAACACCAATATAATAGCCTAATTTAATAAATTGCAGTGCTTGTTGATAGCTACCTGAAAAGCCATGGATCACCCCACGACATGGCAAATTAGCTTGATGTAATTCATGATAGATAATGTCGTGTGTTTTGCGTGAATGGATTAAAACGGGTAAATCATAGCGCTTGGCTAATACTAATTGAGCTCGAAAAAAATCTAGTTGCTGTTGCCAATCAACAGATTGGTCATAACGGTCTAAGCCAATTTCACCAATGGCAACTAATTTTGTAGGGTGAGTACTAACTATATCTGATAGTTGTTCAAGATCAGCCGGCGAGTGTTGATAGATAGGGTGTAAACCGAGTGCAGCATAAAGTTCACTATATTGCTCGGTGAGTTGTAATATTTGACTAAAATGTGTTGCTGATACAGCAGGAATAATTAAGCTATTAATTTTAGCTTGGCGAATATTATTGATTGAATTCTCGAGATCGGTAACAAAAGCAGGAAAATTGAAATGGCAATGCGTATCGATAAACATAGTGCCTCCTATTCTTCGACTTGATGTAATAATATCGGCAATAAATATCGCTGAGCAAACTGTATTATTTGTTCTATTAGATCATCGGTTAATTCGGGATAAAGCCTTGCGTAATAACTATCACATTCTGCGGTAAGAAATTGGCCACCTTGCCAAGTGGTTAATAATTTGCTTATTGCTTTTTCACTGAGTTCAATTTGTCCAGTTTTTGGATTATATGCAGCAAGCAACCAGCTCCATGCGCTTTGTAATGGCATTAATAGTGGTTGGTTGACACCTTTTATAAAACCTTCAACGAGATCCGTTAATAGGGTTAACGCTTGTGGGGCATCAATGTGTAAAAATCGCCATTGGTTGTCTTCTCGGCCATATAAGCGACTTTGGCTGTCGGTTTTATCCCAATTCAAAATACAATAAATTAAGTGATCAATCCATAATGAAATACCATCACGAATCGAGAGTTTAGCTGGGCGCCAAGTTAAAAGACCATCTGCTTGAATGTGGGTTAGCCAACCTTGTAATTGATAATGTTGTTCATCTATCGAAATAGTTAAATTTACCTCTAAGGTTGATGGATTAGTTCTCTCTTCAATGATTTTATTGGCTAAAGGTTGCAGTGCTTCACACAATTCATCATAAATAATCTCACCAAATGCACCGTCTGGTAACTCACCAGTTAGCTTAAGCCGTTGGTAAAAGTTATCACAGCCTTGCGAGTCCTTAGCAATCATTTCATTTAAAATCTGTAGATTAAGTTGATAGCGTTTTAAGTTATCTAGGCTAAAGTTTTCAGCATCGGGCAAGGTGTTATCTAAATAATTAACATAAAAATTAAAGCGTTTTTGTAAGAAAAACCGAATAGAGTGTTGATAAAAACGTTTTAATTCATCTAGATTGATATTATCTACAATGACTTTGGTAATATCGCTGATAAATGATTGGGTTTCTCCCGCTTTTAACGCGGCAGGTAACCACTCATCAGCATAACTTTTAGGTTCATTTAAGAAATTTTGTGGATTAAATGGTGTGCGAGTATGCAACGTTCTTAAGTTATCAATTAAAGAATTGTTTTTATCTGAATCTTTATCAGTAGCATCATGATAATACTGCACAATATAATCCCAAAGCTCATCGACTAATACTGATGGATAACGTTCGCTATCATCTTTCATATCTCGACCTATATAACTGATATAGAGTTGATCTTGTGCAGATAAAATAGCTTCTAAAAACAGATAGCGGTCGTCAATACGTCGACTACGATCACCTCGACGAGGGTTTTGAGCAATTAAGTCAAAATCTAAAGGTAAAGATGTTCTTGGATAATCACCATCATTCATGCCTAATAAACATACTAATTTAAAAGGAATCGAGCGCATTGGCATCATAGTACAAAAGTTTATCTTACCGACTAAAAAACGATGGGCTAGGTGATTTTGCTCCAATCGTGATTGCATCGCATCATGTAAAATAGTTATTGAAATTTGATCGGTAAAATTAGCATTTAAACCACTGCTAATCAGTTTTTGCCACTCTTCTTGAATCATTAATAAAATTGATTCACGTGAGTCATTACTAACAAAAAAATCATTAATCAGTTCAATACAGCAGCCTTGCCATTCAGTTAATGGCTTGTCTTCACTGAGAATGGTTAACCATTTACGTACGGATTTTATAAATTCTGCTAACTGACCAATTAATTCAGCATCTAAGCCGGTAGCACCATCATAAGCTAGTATCTGTTGCCAACCACCTTGTTCACTATTCATGGTATAACCAAGTAATAACCGTTCAAGGCCAAATAGCCAGCTGTGAGCATTTTCTAGACCAAAACGAATACCTGATTCAATAATCCAAGTATGTAATAAAGTTAGTTGTGACTCACTTATGGCAAACTTTTCGGCAATGGCTGGAATTTCAAGTAGATTAAATAACTCTTCAGCGGTAAAGCGGCTTTCAGTAAAGTTTAAAATAGCAAAAAATCCTTGCACCATTGGATCAATGTTACGAGCTTTTTGATCGGAAATTGTGAATGGTAAATAGCGTTGTCCTTCAGCGTTACCGAATACTGACCGAATATAGGGTACATATTTATCGATATCTGAAACCATGATAATACAATCACGTAATTCGAGTGTTGGATCGGCATCAAATGCAGATAATAGATAATCATAAAGTACTTCGACCTCACGCTGTTCGCTATGGCAAGCGTGGAAGGTTACTGATCTATCTGTTTTCTCAATAGGTGCTTTTACATCACTGGTTTGATAAAGTTCTAAAATATCTTGCTGAATTGAATCTAATAAACCTTTTCGCTCATGATCGACAAAAATATCAATATCTTGTTTATTATTGAATTCCTGCAATAAAAATAGGTTATCTCGTCCTAATTTACCCCAAGATGTTAATAATGGGTTAGGAATATTATCAGGTGTATTTTGGATCTCTGATAGCTGTTTTTCTACAATATCGCCCCAATACCATTTGCAAGGATTATTAAACATTAAATGGACATCAATGTGTTGACCAAGTGCTGATAATAATGATAAATAAATTGGTGGTAGTGAGGTAATACCAAAAATATAGACTCGTTTCGGTAACGATTTTAATCTTGTGCAATCGAAATTATTATCTAACAAAATGTCTAACATTTGCTGATAGATATTGGCACGATGATAAGGTTGACTAATTGCAATTAGTTGTCGCCATAATTCAGATTGCCAGATTTCATCTGGATGATTATTTAGTTCAGCTACCGTTTGCTTGCTTTCCCATTTGGCTAACCAGTCAGGGCGATAAACTAAATATTGGTCAAATAATTGTGCGATTCGAGTCGCTAGTTGATACTGTTTTCGTTCTTCTTTATCAATATTAAGATAATGTTTAATGGTATCAAATTCAGGTCGTTCGATAATTTTTGGCAATAGATAATACAAACGCCAAGTCATTGATTCGACATTATAACTATTTTCCTGTGGTGAATTAGGTAACAGAGTTTGGTATAACTGCCAGATAAATTGGCTTGGAAAAAGAAAATCAACATTAGCAACTATCCCTAGATCATTGGCTAATTCAATTTGTAACCATTGTGCCATACCTTGGCTTTGCACCATAACCATATCAGGCATAAAAACCTGTTCTAGCGGATCTCTGCGCATTAATTCGCTAACGAGTGATTTGAGTAAATCGACTTGATTAGAATGATAAATGGTGAACATAGTTACATTAATATTAATAGAATTAATCAGATTATCGCTGATTGCTATTAATAAATCTAGCCATGATTAAATAGTAACTTTTTATAACTAAATAAAATGCCAATAGTTTATAAAAATTTTGAGGAAAGGGGTTTTTCAGAGGTAAAAATTACGCCTTTTAGGTAATGATAATTCGAATAGTCGTTCAGTAAATAATAAAAAAGGCTACAATTTATTAATTTGTAGCCCTTTATTGCCTAGTTTAGCTATCAATATCCTTATTGACCTATACGGCGAGTTAACTCAATAACTCGTATTTTTGCTAAGGCTTTAGAAAGTTCAGCAGATGCTTGAGCAAAAGACATATCATCGCTAGGATGATTAATGTGTTCTTGCGCTTGTCTTACTGCTTCTTGAGCCCTTGCTTCATCCAAGTCTTCACCACGAATGGCGGTGTCAGCTAAGATTGTTACCATAGTTGGTTGTACTTCTAAAATACCGCCAGATAGATAAATAAACTCTTCTTCACCATCGGCTTTAACAATCCCGACCATTCCCGGCTTAATGGTTGTCAGTAAAGGCGTGTGACCAGGATAAATCCCAAGTTCACCTTCTCGTCCTGTGACTCTGATTCGCTGAACATCACCTGAAAAAAGGTGAGATTCAGCACTAACAACTTCTAATTGATAGGAAGTTAGTGCCATAATGCTCTCTCCGTTCTATAAATCTCTTAGAGAGATTTCGCTTTCTCAATCGCTTCGTCGATTGAACCAACCATATAAAATGCTTGTTCAGGAATATGATCATAATCACCATTCATAATACCTTTAAAAGCGCTAATTGTGTCTTTTAATGGTACATATTTACCTGGTGAACCGGTGAACACTTCCGCAACGAAGAATGGTTGAGATAAGAAACGTTGAATCTTACGTGCACGAGCAACAGTTAATTTATCATCTTCTGATAATTCATCCATACCAAGAATTGCAATGATATCTTTTAATTCTTGATAACGTTGAAGAATTGACTGTACGCCACGAGCACAATCGTAATGCTCTTGACCAACAACAAGAGGATCTAATTGACGACTGGTTGAGTCAAGTGGGTCAACCGCTGGGTAGATACCTAATGATGCGATTTGACGACTTAATACGATTGTTGCATCCAAGTGAGCAAAGGTTGTTGCTGGCGATGGGTCAGTTAAGTCATCGGCAGGTACATATACTGCTTGGATTGAGGTAATTGAACCCGTTTTAGTTGAGGTGATACGTTCTTGTAATAACCCCATTTCTTCTGCTAAGGTCGGTTGGTAACCTACCGCAGATGGCATACGACCTAATAGTGCAGATACTTCGGTACCGGCTAAGGTATAACGGTAAATATTATCGATAAATAATAGTACGTCTTTACCTTCATCACGGAATTTTTCTGCCATTGTTAAACCAGTTAACGCTACACGTAAACGGTTTCCTGGCGGCTCATTCATCTGACCATAAACCAATGATACTTTATCAAGTACGTTTGATTCTTTCATTTCATGATAGAAGTCGTTACCTTCACGAGTACGTTCACCTACACCAGTAAATACTGAGTAGCCTGAGTGCTCGATAGCGATGTTACGAATTAATTCCATCATGTTTACAGTTTTACCAACACCTGCACCACCAAATAGACCAACTTTACCACCTTTTGCAAATGGACAAATTAAGTCGATAACTTTGATACCAGTTTCAAGTAATTCTGTTGAGTTAGCCAACTCTTCGTATGTTGGTGCTGCACGGTGAATTGCCCAACGCTCTTCTTCACCAATTGGACCTGCTTTATCAACAGGATCACCTAGTACGTTCATTATACGGCCAAGTGTTTTTGTTCCTACAGGAACTTCAATGCCGTGACCTGTATTTACTACTTTAAGTCCACGTCTTAAACCATCAGATGAGCCCATTGCGATACAACATACAACGCCACCACCTAATTGTTGCTGAACTTCCAGAACTAATTTATCAGTGCCAGTTTCCACTTCTAATGCATCATATACCTTTGGTACTGCATCTTCTGGGAATTCGACATCAACCACCGCACCGATGATCTGGACAATCTTTCCAGTAGCCATTTTTAATCCTCTACGTCTTTTTCTTAACTATAAGCCAATATTTAGCACTAACCTGAAACAGCAGCTGCACCAGATACAATATCAATTAATTCATTTGTGATCGCACCTTGACGGGCTTTGTTATACACAATTTGTAATTCATTAATTAAATTTGCACCGTTATCGGTTGCTGCTTTCATGGCCACCATTCTTGCTGCTTGTTCACTCGCTAAATTGTCAACCACCGCTTGATAGACTTGTGATTCAATATAACGACGTAAAATCACATCTAATAATGATTTTGCATCAGGCTCATAAATATAATCCCATGATGAAGCTTTAAGTTCTTTATCTTCTGAAGCCGGTAATGGTAATAATTGCTGTATTGTTGGCTTTTGCGACATAGTATTAATAAACTTATTGGTTACAATATATAGTTTATCAATTTTACCGTTGTCATATGCCTCAAGCATTGTTTTTACCGGACCAATTAAATCAGATAAAGTTGGTTCATCACCTAAATTGGTTACTTGGGTTAAAATGTTGGTTTTTACTGAAGAGAAAAACGAAACACCCCGAGAACCAATTAAAGCAACATCTGCTTCAACGCCTTTCTCTTGCCATGCTGACATATCAGCAATAACAGTTTTGAAAAGATTGATATTTAATCCACCACATAAACCACGATCGGTTGAAATGATAAGATAGCCAACTCGCTTAACATCCCTTTCTTCCAGATAAGGATGCTTAGTGCCTATTTGAGCTAACGCTAAATGTCCAATTACTTCACGAATCATTTCAGCGTATGGACGACTAGCCGCCATTCTATCTTGCGTTTTACGCATTTTAGAATTAGCTACCATTTCCATCGCTTTGGTGATTTTTTGCGTACTTTGGATACTGGCAATTTTCGTTCTAATTTCTTTTGCATTAGCCATTTGTTACCTCACCCTTACCAAGTTTGAGTTGATTTAAAGCTTTCAAGCATTGCTTTTAACTTGTTTTCAATCTCATCATTGTAATTGCCTGTTTCGTCGATTTGCTTAACAAAATCGGCATATTGACTATGGGCATAAGCAAGAAGTGCTGTTTCAAATGATAATACTTTAGCAAGTTCAACATCTTCAAGATAACCACGCTCTGCAGCGTAAAGTACAATTGATTGCTCAGCAACAGTCATTGGCGAGTATTGCTTTTGTTTGAGTAATTCAGTTACTTTTTCACCATGGCTTAATTGATTTCTTGTTGCTTCATCTAAGTCAGAGGCAAATTGTGAGAATGCTGCTAATTCACGATATTGTGCAAGTGCAGTACGAATACCTCCAGATAATTTTTTCATTATCTTAGTTTGTGCAGCACCACCAACACGAGAAACCGAAATACCAGGGTTTACCGCTGGACGAATACCTGAGTTAAATAAACTAGTTTCAAGGAAGATCTGACCATCAGTAATCGAAATTACGTTTGTTGGTACGAACGCCGAAACGTCACCAGCTTGAGTTTCGATAATTGGTAATGCAGTTAATGAACCAGTTTTACCTTTTACTTCACCTTTAGTGAATTCCTCAACATAAGCTTCGTTAACACGAGCTGCACGTTCAAGTAAACGAGAGTGAAGATAGAATACATCACCAGGGTAAGCTTCACGTCCAGGTGGACGACGAAGTAATAATGAAATTTGACGATAAGCAACCGCTTGTTTTGATAAATCATCATAAACAATTAATGCATCTTGACCGCGATCACGGAAGTATTCTCCCATGGCACAACCAGCGTAAGGTGCTAAGTATTGTAATGCTGCAGATTCAGATGCTGATGCCACCACCACAATTGTGTTTTTAAGTGCACCATGCTCTTCAAGTTTACGCACTACGTTAGCAATAGTTGATTGTTTTTGACCGATTGCAACATAAATACATTTAACTCCAGAATCACGTTGATTGATAATGGCGTCAATTGCTAATGCGGTTTTACCTGTTTGACGGTCACCGATGATAAGTTCACGTTGACCACGACCAATTGGAATCATTGAGTCAACCGCTTTATAACCAGTTTGTAATGCTTGGTCAACTGATTGACGGTCGATAACACCTGGAGCAACCACTTCTACTGGTGAAAATCCATCATGTTGAATAGAACCTTTACCATCAATTGGTTCACCGAGGGTATTAATAACACGGCCTAATAAACCATCACCTACTGGTACCTGTAAAATACGGCCAGTACATTGCACTTTCATCCCTTCAGATAAGTCTTCGTATGGTCCCATGACCACAGCACCAACAGAATCTCTTTCAAGGTTTAATGCCATTGCATAACGGTTGCCTGGTAATGCAATCATTTCACCTTGCATTACATCAGTTAATCCGTGGATTCGAAGAATACCATCACTTACAGATATGATAGTTCCTTCATTGTGAGCATCACTCACAATATTGAACTGAGCTATCCGCTCTTTAATTAGTTCACTTATTTCAGTTGAATTTAGCTGCATTATCAGTCCCCTTAAGACTGTAGAGCGTCATTTAGTCGATTTAGACGCCCTCTGATACTACTATCAATAACCATATCGCCCGTACGAATAATAAAACCAGAAATGAGCGATTTATCAATATGACATTTTAGTTTTACTTTTCGTGATAAACGTTTTTCGACTGCGACAGAAATTTTATCAAGTTGTTCACTGGTAAGCTCATTAGCAGAAATAACCTCAACATCTGCTTGTGCTTCTTTGTCTAAACAGTATTGCTCAAACAAACTTAACACTTCAGGAAGAAGAGATAAACGTTTGTTTTCAGCCATAACTTTAATAAAATTAGTGCTAAACTCATCTAATACATCTTTACAGATATTGATGAGTAAGTTAGCCACTGAATCAGTTTTCATGTCAGATGTTAAGATACTTCTTATTTGAGCATCTTTGCTCACTTCAGATGTTAACACCAACATTTTGTGCCATGATTCGATGCTATTTTTTTCAACAGCAAAGTCGAAAGCGGCTTTAGCATAAGGGCGAGCAATCGTAATTAAGTCAGCCATTGCTCTATTCTCCTTATAGTTCAGCTACGAGTTTATCAATGATGTCGCTGTTAGCGGCTTCATTAACAGAACGTTCAATAATTTTTTCTGCACCGGCAATAGCGAGTGTAGCGACTTGTTGTTTAAGCTCTTCTCTAGCGCGTTTGCGCTCAGCTTCAACTTCAGCAAGTCCTTGAGCAACAATCCTTTCTTTTTCACGAGAAGCTTCTTGTTGTGCTTCTTCAAGAATGGCTGCTTTGCGTTTATTCGCTTGCTCAATAATTGCATTAGCCTCAACCTTAGCCTGTTGCATTATGTCAGATGTATTTGCTTTGGCTAATTCCAAATCTTTTTTTGCTGTTTCTGCTGAAGCAAGTCCATCTGCTATCTCTTTTTGGCGTTTTTCAATCGCTCGGATAACGGGTGGCCAAACAAACTTCATACAGAACCAAACAAACAATACAAATGTAATTGCTTGGCCGAGGAGAGTTGCGTTCATATTCATGAGACAATTCCTCTTAAATTATTATTAGCCTGCAACAGCAAAAATGACATATAACGCAATACCTACACAAATCATAGGGATCGCATCAACTAAGCCCATAACGATAAAGAATTGGGTACGTAACATAGGCATTAATTCTGGTTGGCGAGCAGCACCTTCTAAGAATTTACCACCTAATAAACCAATACCAACTGCACCACCGATTGCAGCTAATCCCATCATTAAGCCTGCGGCTACATATAAAATTTCCATTATATACTCCAGTTTATTATCAAAAAAATTTAAAAATTAATGATCTTCTGTTGCCGAAGCCATCGCTAAATAGACAATCGTCAACACCATAAAAATAAATGCTTGTAAGGTAATTATCAGAATATGGAAAATAGCCCATGGTAATGATAATACCCATTGTGACCACCAAGGTAATAGTGCTGCAATTAAGATGAAGATAAGTTCACCTGCATACATGTTACCGAAAAGTCGTAATCCTAATGAGACAGGTTTAGCTAATAAACTAACAAGTTCTAGGACTAAGTTAATTGGTGCAAATGCCCAATGATTAAAAGGATGTAAAGTATATTCTTTAATAAAACCTGTAATCCCTTTATATTTGATTGAATAGAAGATGATAAGTGCAAAGACACCTAAAGACATTGACATGGTAATACTAACGTCAGCTGTCGGTACGACTCTTAAATGTGATAAACCTAAATATTGCCCAGCGTAAGGTAGGAAATCAACGGGGATCAGATTTAGTAAGTTCATTAAAAATACCCAAATAAACACAGTAAGCGCTAAAGGAGCAATAAGTTTATTTTGGCCAGTAAACATGTCTTTGACGGTATTATTGACAAATTCAAAGATCATCTCGACTGCACATTGAAGTTTACCTGGTACGCCACTCGTTGCTTTCCTTGCAACACGATGGAAAATCCATAAAAACAGCACACCAAGTAAAATTGAAAAGAACAATGAATCAAGATTAAAGGTCCAAAAACCAGAACCGACTTGCAAGTTCTCTAGATGGTGTTTTATATAAGCTTGCGGTGAAGCTGGAGAGGAAACTGCCATATAACCCTCTTACCTATTTCTAAAAATAAAAACTACAGCTTGTTATATTTTTTTACCTTAAAAGGTATAAACAATTACTGCAATAACCGAAGCTGTTATTTTAAACCTAATTGCCTATATTAAGTCAACAACTGATTAAAAAAATAAAGAATTTAGACACTTTTTACTAATTTTGCGTAAAGAATAACAGCTTTAATAGTCACTTTATTAGAAATAATTATCACCAATAGCCTAATTAATGAAGAAAAAATAGGCTAATTTGATTGTTTAACCGCATCAGCAATTTTTTCAGCAAGTTGCTGAACTTGTGATCGATTGCTACCTTCAACCATCACTCTAATAAGAGGCTCTGTGCCTGACTTACGTATGAGCACTCGTCCATTATTACCGAGTTGTTGTTCTGCCTGTGCAATGGCTGATTTGACCTCAGGATTCATTAATGGATCATCTTTACCAGAGAAACGAACATTAATTAATATTTGTGGTAGCATTGTCATACCACTACATAAATCAGCTAATGACATATTATTGCGTACCATGGCAGCTAAAACTTGTAAGCCAGCAACAATACCATCACCGGTAGTCGTTTTATCTAGATGTAGAACATGACCTGAATTTTCAGCGCCTAATCGCCAATTTTTTTCAACTAGCATTTCAAGAACATATCTATCGCCGACTTTTGCTCTTACAAATGGAATTCCAAGATTTTTAAGGGCGATTTCCAGTCCCATATTACTCATTAGCGTACCGACCACACCACCTTTAAGCTGACCCTGTCTTAATGCTTCTCGAGCGATGATATAAATAATTAAGTCACCATCAATTTTATTACCTTTATGGTCAACCATAATAATACGGTCGCCATCACCATCAAGAGCGAAGCCTAAATCGGCTTTTTCATTGATAACTTGCTCAGTTAACGCTTTTACATCAGTGGCACCACAATTTTCATTGATGTTAACTCCATCAGGATCACAGCCAATTTTGATCACTTTGGCGCCAAGCTCACGCAATACTTTCGGGGCAATGTGGTAAGTGGCTCCATTTGCACAATCCACCACAATTTTTAGGCCTGATAAACTTAAATCGTGATCAAAAGTACTTTTACAAAACTCAATATATCGACCTGCAGCATCGGTTATTCGACTGGCTCGACCTAACTGTTTTGATTCGACGCAATCGATCTCTTTCTCTAGTTGTGCTTCGATTTCTAACTCAATTGCATCATCAAGTTTGCGTCCTTCGTTTGAGAAAAATTTAATGCCATTATCATAGAAAGGATTATGTGAGGCAGAAATGACTACACCTGCATCAGCACGAAATGTGCGAGTTAAATAAGCAATCGCTGGTGTTGGCATTGGCCCAGTAAATGCAGCTGCAACACCAGCCGAAGCAAATCCTGCCTCTAATGCTGATTCTAGCATATAGCCTGAAATGCGAGTATCTTTACCGATGATGACTTTTTTTACACCATCTTTAGCCAGTACTCGCCCAGCAGCCCAACCTAATTTGAGAGCAAAATCAGGCGTTATAGGATATTCTCCAACTTTTCCACGAATACCATCTGTCCCAAAATATTTCCGATTAGACATGTTATTTCCTCATACAGAATTTTTATTTAACTCATTGCCAGCGTTATAATGTTAACGTTACTGCTATTTTATAAAAGTGCTTAGCTAAACTATTCTCGATTATCGTTAGCAAACTTCAATAATACTTGGCTTTCTTTAATAAAACGTTCGGCATAATTACCAAACCATTTGGTTACTTCATTAAAATTCTCAATGAATTTTGTTTTATCTCTTTGTTCGATTAATTCAACCATTTGCCCAAAACATTGATAGTAGCGTTTAATTAATTCAATGTTGGCATCTGACGCCATGATGATATCGGCATAAAGCACTGGATCTTGAGCAAATAATCGGCCTACCATCATTAACTCAAGTCGATAAATAGGTGATGATAGGGTAACTAATTGCTCTAAATCAGCGTGTTCTCGTTGTAAATTTACACCATATGAGAATGAAGTAAAATGACGCAATGCTTGAATAAATGACATGCATTTATCATGTTCTTTAGCATCAATTGCACATAAATTTGCTCCCCAAATCCGCATTTGTTCAATTAACCATTGGTATTGTTCTGGGTAACGTCCTTGACAGTAAACAATAACTTGTTTAGCTAAATTAGGTACATCAGGGCCGAACATAGGATGTAAGCCAACTACAGGGCCAGCATGTTTAGTTAACATCGCTTGTAATGGTTTGACTTTGATTGAAGTAAAATCAGTTAAAATGCAATCTTTAGGTAGTGGTGGTAATTGTTCAATTATTTCACAAGTTTTGTTGATAGGCACTGTCACAATAACTGCAGCTGCATCAGCGACTACTTCTGCAGCTTGATGCATCGTTTTTGAGCCTAGTGTTTTGACTTGGTAACCAGATAAGGTAAATAATCTGGCGAATAGTCGGCCCATTTGGCCATTACCGCCAATAATAACAATTGATCCTTTACCGGAGTAAACTTTTTTAAATCCTTTATCATTTTCACTAATATAAGACTCACGCATTAAACGACGTAAAATATCTTCAATTAGCGCAGGCGATATACCTAAATCTTCGGCTTCTTGTTTCCGTTTAGCTAACATATCCGCTTCACGTTTTGGATCGTAAATTGGAATTCCATGCTCGCTTTTCACCTCACCAACTTCGGCAACTAATGCTAGTCGCTGACTAATTAAAGATAAAATCGATTTATCTACTTCATCAATTTTATTGCGCAATGCAAGTAATTCCTTTGACATATTTGTTGGATCCTTTATCACAAGTTATAGCTTTTACTGTAATTGCTTAACAGTATAACGTATTTTTGGTAGCATGGGTTAATAGCAAAATTAAATCAAATACAATAAATTTATGATTAAAGTTATCTCATTTAACATTAATAGCCTTCGGGCAAGAATTCACCAATTAGCTGCGATTATTGATAAACATCAGCCTGATATCATTGGCTTGCAAGAGACCAAAGTTCATAACGATCAATTTCCAATTGAGGAACTAGCACAGTTCGGTTATCACTTACATTTTCATGGTCAAAAAGGGCATTATGGCGTGGCATTATTGACTAAGCAAAAACCATTATCAGTTCAATGTGGTTTTCCAACTGATGAGGAAGGTGCTCAATGTCGATTAATTATGGCTGAATTACCGACTAGCCAAGGTAATTTAATCGTTATCAATGGCTATTTTCCTCAGGGAGAAAGTTTACACCATGAAATCAAATACCCTGCTAAACGTAAATTTTATCAGGATTTAAATCAGTACATACAAAGCCAGCAACTTAATAGTCAATTATCCTTAATTATGGGGGATATGAATATTTGTCCAACTGATTTAGATATCGGTATTTCTGATGAAAGTCGTAAACGATGGCTGCGTACTGGTAAATGTTCTTTTTTGCCTGAAGAGCGTGAATGGATAAATAATTTAATGTCTCTTGGTTATACTGATACTTATCGTCATGCTAATCCTGAATCGCAACGATATTCATGGTTTGATTATCGCTCTAAAGGGTTTGATAGTGAAACAGGATTAAGAATTGATTTAATATTAGCCAGCGAAAAGTTACAGCAATATTGTCAGCAAACCGGTATCGATTATGATATTCGCGGCATGGAAAAGCCATCTGACCATGCACCGATCTGGGCACAATTTGATTTAGATTAAACTTCAACCATAAGGATAATAGTATGCAAAGCAGTTCGATTTTATCGGTCAAAGATCTTAACCAAATGGTTAAAGATCTGCTTTCTGATGCTATTGGACAAATTTGGTTAGTGGGGGAAATTTCTAATTTTTCTCGCCCTTCTTCTGGCCATTGGTATTTCACACTAAAAGATGAAGTTGCTCAAGTGCGTTGTGCTATGTTTCGTAATAGTAATTTTCGCACCGGATTTACTCCACAAAATGGTCAACAAGTGTTGGTAAATGCTTCGGTAACGCTTTATGAAGCACGTGGCGAATATCAATTGGTCATTAATAAAATGCAACCCGCGGGTGCCGGATTGTTACAACAAAAGTTTGAGCAGTTAAAACAAAAACTGTCAGAAGAAGGATTGTTTGATCCTATTTATAAACAAACATTACCCGATAATATTCGTACGGTTGGAATTATTACTTCCGCAACTGGAGCTGCGTTGCATGATATTTGCCAGATATTAAATCGACGCGATCCTAGTTTGCATTTGATTATCTATCCAACTCAGGTACAAGGTAATGAAGCGGCTGCCCAAATAGCAAGGATGATTGAAATTGCCAATGTACGCCAAGAATGTGATGTGCTAATAGTTGGGCGAGGTGGTGGCTCACTTGAGGATCTTTGGGCATTTAATGAAGAAGTGCTTGCAAGAGCAATTTTTGCTAGCGGATTACCGATTGTCAGTGCTGTTGGTCATGAAATCGATTTTACGATTGCTGATTTTGTTGCTGATGTTCGTGCAGCAACGCCATCCGCAGCAGCCGAGCTGGTAAGTCGAGACAAACTAGAGCAAATTAAGCGTTTGCAAGTTCAAGAACAATATTTATGCATGGCAATGGATTACTATTTAATGCGCCGACGAGAACGCTTAAATAAATGGCGCCATCAATTACAAACACAGCACCCTCAAGCAAAATTATCGAAACAATTAAATCGTTTATTAACTGGCCGTCATGCCTTGTTTGAAAATATGCAGCAATATTTATTAAGGCAATCTTATCGCCATAACCTACTTGATAAACGTTTAGTTCGTGTTTCACCACAACATAAAATTCTTTATTATGGGCAGAGCCTTGAGCAAAAACAGCAACAAATCATTAATTTGATTCAAAACAAGCTGACAGATGCTAAGCATCAGTTTGTATTACAAACATCTCAGCTGAATAGTGTTAGTCCACTAGCAACCCTAGAACGAGGTTATTCAGTAACAACTAATCAGCAACACAAAGTGATACGCTCAGTTGAACAAGTCGTTATTGGAGAAATTATTGAAACACAGTTAAAAAGTGGCAAAGTAACTAGTCAAATTATTGAGATTAATAAAAAATCTAATTCATAATAGTTGTGTTTAGGTTTGAAAAATTAACTTATTATAGCTTAATTGTAAATTAGCATTTTATTTAGCTATTTTGTTTTTATTAATAATCTATCTTTTTAATAAATTTAATGCGTGAAATTGGATAAAATTGTATCTTAAATAGTATTAAGGATATAATATTCAGCAAATTTATTAAAAAATACTAAGAGAATAAAGTGGTTATGCATCCTCCAATAGGTATTGATTTAGGTACTACCAATAGTTTGATTTGTGTTTGGCAAAATGGTCAATCAACGCTTATTCCCAACGCTATCGGCGAAGTTGTTACGCCATCGGTGGTCAGCATTGATGAAGATAACTCTATTTTAGTTGGTCATGCTGCTTTATCACGTTTAACCACTCATCCTAGCCGTAGTGCTGCGGCATTCAAACGTTTTTTAGGCTCAAGTAAAGTTTTTGAATTAGGTGAGCAAAAATTCACTCCAACTGAACTTTCCGCATTGGTTTTAAAATCATTAAAAGCCGATGCTGAAGCTTTTTTAAAACAAGAGATTCGTGATGTAGTAATATCTGTACCTGCTTATTTTAATGATGAACAGCGTAAACAGACTCGCTTTGCTGCTGAGCTAGCCGGCTTAAATGCTGTGCGTTTAATTAATGAACCTACAGCTGCCGCCATGGCATATGGATTACATGAAGAACAATCTGGAAATACCTTAGTTTTTGATTTAGGGGGTGGTACATTTGATGTTACTGTGTTGGAATATAGTATGCCAATCATTGAGGTTCATGCTTCAGCTGGTGATAATTACTTAGGTGGTGAAGATTTTACTCATGAACTTGTTAAAGCTTGTTTAAGCGAATGGGAAATCAAACAATCTGATATACCTATTGATGACTATGCTCGCTTGCTAGATTTAGCCGAACAACTAAAATGTAAACTAAGTGGAGAACAAATACATAATTTGACTTGGTCTTGGCAAGATAAGTTATGGCAATTTTCATTAAATGAAATAAGAGCTAAATCAATTTGGTTACCTTTACTTAATCGCTTACGAGCACCTGTTGAACAGGCTCTAAGTGATGCTCGCTTAAAACCTAATGAACTTGAGCATATTGTCTTAGTTGGTGGTTCATCGCAGTTAGGTGTAGTGCGAGAGTTAGTAACCAAATTATTTGCCAAATTACCTTACCGTCACATTAATCCAACGACTATTGTTGCACAAGGGGCAGCAGTGCAAGCGGCATGTCGTTTACGTGATGTTGATGTTGAAGAAGTGATTCTTACCGATGTGTGCCCATATACGCTAGGCATTGAAAGTAGCTCTGGTAATATAAATGGTTTATTTACGCCGATTATTGAACGTAATACGATTGTTCCAACGTCAAAAGTAAAAACCTTTTCTACGACACACCCACAACAAAAAAGCATTATGCTTTCGGTTTATCAAGGTGAAAACCCTCGGGTAGAAAATAATGTTCTAATTGATGAATTTGAAGTTCCTTTAAAGCCAATGGAAAAAATACAAGGGATTGATGTTCGTTTTAGTTATGATTTAAATGGTTTGCTCGAAGTTGATGTGGTATTGCTTGAAACTGGCGAATTGCATGGCAAAGTGATTGATCATAGTCCAATAGGGTTAACTGATAAGCAAAAACAAGAGAGCCATGAACGTCTAGCTGCCCTTAAGATTCATCCGCGTGATGAAATGCCAAATCGTACTTTATTAGCGCGACTAGAACGAGCATGGGCACAGTCATTGGGTGATGAACGAATATTAATTGGAGCATATATTGAAGCTTTTATGCAAGTACTTGATCAGCAGAATCCTGAAGAAATCGAGCAAGTACGCAGTGAGATCGAGGTAAATCTTAGCGAGCTTAATCGATAATCATTACCTTTTATAAAATTCCCCCCTTTGCTAATCAGAAAATAGTCTTTCAAAGGGAGGGATATTCAGATGATTTATTTTTGAGGTTATTCTTCTATTGGTGGTCCGTAGCGGTTGGTCTCATTAACAGTTGAAAGCCAACACGGCAATAATAGCAATGGTAATAAAATTGTGGCTGATACAAAATAATAGATACCTCCATTAGAATAACAGTCATTTAAGCGTCGTTTTATTGCCAAAATACTATTGATTGTTGCTAATCCGCATAATACAAGCATAATAGGATGATCTAAATTAGTTTTTTTTGCTGCCTCAATTATTAATAAAAATAAAGGTAAACTAAAAAAGCCTATTTGTTTTAAGAAACCAATTAAATTGGTTCGGCCTCTCCAACGCCAAATTTGCCACCATTCATTTGGTGGAAATGATTTTGATTGAAGCTTTTTCTGGTGATCCATATTTTTGGCTAATAGCAATGCTGAGGATAATTTAATTATGCTATTATTATCATTATTTTGTCCAATTTCTTCTAGTACTTCGATATCCTCTTCTTCGCATAGCGAATCATCTTTGTTTAACTTTTTATTTATAGCATATAATTTATCTATGTTTTGCAATTCATCATTATGTTTTTTAAGGGATGATGGAATAGATAATTTGTCACAAAATGCGTTAGCAAGTTTTTTTAACTGTAGATCATCGCCAGCAAGTTTTTGTAGTATTTGGTGTAGTTTTGTTTTTTGATTTGGTTTATCAAAAACAATCATATACAGTAACATTAAACAACTTACTGATTTGTTGGCTAGTTTATGTGCCCATCTTTGTTCAACTATTTGTTCAATTTCATCCCAATTAACCTCTTCTGGCGAGTCGGTAAACGCCTCAATCGAATTGGGATAATTAACCAACATACTGCCAATCAACTGGTTATCAGTATCGATTAAATTATATAATTCTGTATCATTTTGCCATTCGTTAGACTTAAAGGTATTGATCAGCGGCACTAGCGGATCATTTTCTGGAAGTAAAAATAAGTTATCTTTTTCACGAATAAAGTCCGCGGCTTTAATTGGTGAATTGGCAATAGTAATGGCTAATAAACAGTAACGATACCATTGCCAATAAGCATTTTTATCAGCCTCAATAATTGATTGTTCAGGTGATTTAGGTAAATTATTAACCCCCCTAAATTGATAATATATCGGCCAATCAAACATTTCCATATTTCGATAAGTTACATTGCGGTATAAATGTAATTTGGCGACAAACGGGATATCATCAAATCTATCTAACCATAATCGACCATATAAAAACTGATTGCCTTTTTCGTTATCTGGATCAAATTTAGTCGGGATAGTTGCATTTTCATCACTTTGGTACAACCATTGTTTAAACTCCTGAACAGGTGGCAAATTAGTGAGCCATTCAAGGTGTTGTCTAGCTTGACGCTGTAAATTTTGTAAAATAAATTGTTCAAACTCATCTTCACTTGAGTCAGCTAAGATTTCTTGCAAAAGAGTTTTATTACCGTGTCGTAGCATGATTGCATGTCGGTATAAACGATATAACCGATTGTTTCCATCATCGCATAATAAAGTGTGTAGAACTTGACGATAATTCCAATGATTATCCAGAGCCCAGGTTATAACAGCCGCAATTTCATTGCTGTAGTTTTGTTTCCTAAATTTCAGTAGTCGGGAAATTGTTGATGGCGTAAATTGCGGAATACTATATATATAAGTTTCCTGATCTTCTGCCGTTAAACAATAAGATTTGTTTAATGCCAGAATTAATAATGGTAGATAATCAAACCGATTCTTGGAACACCATAACATTAACCAGCTGGTGGCCTTTTCTTGATATTGTGGTAAACGATAAAGTTCTAACCAAAGTGATAAGGCGTTTTGTTCGTCTTCAAGCAGTGAATACTGCATTGCGGCGACAGATTTCCATTGTTCCTGAATTTGCTGTTCTTGATTAGGATCGGCAATACAAGTTAAGGCATAGTCTAATAATCCTCTATTTGGCGATTTAGCAAAATAATACCAATCGGCTAATTCTTGCATGAACTCTGGATTATCAGGTAGGTAAACTACAGTATGAATAGATAAATATTCTGCTAACTCTACTGCTGGTTTTTCCCAGAAAAGCCATCTAGCACAACGAGCATAGTCGATGGTTACATTTTGTATGGCTTTGTTCGTTCTTGGTAAGCTGTCGTAATCAAAAAAATCACCACGATCAATATGATCAAAAAAGTTCTCATACATATCAGCGTCGTTGGGCGAATAACTTTTTATTTGCTGACGCCAGCGTAGATTATCAGCTAATATTTTCACACATGATAGTGATATCGTCACAGTGTCATAACTGATATCTAACAGTTTCCATTTAGCAATTTCCAGTATAGACATTGGGTAATCATAAAATGAAGCAACAAATTTATGCCACTCATTCACATCATGGCATCGAGCCGGATCATCGAGTAATGCTTGATAGTTATCACTGATTTCTTTGACTTGTCGCTCTTCTTCGGTGAGGGGTTTAATGACCTCTTCAGCGAGATTTTCTTGATTTAATTCTTCAGTCATTAATTCTGGTGATTTTGCATACTGCATTGCTAATTCATAGGCTTCGCGTAGCGCTTTAAAACCATCAGGATCTGTTTCAGGATGATATTCAGGTAGTTTTGCCCGATAAGCTTGTCGAATCACGGTGATATCGGTAGTTTTCTCAATTGCTAATAATTGCCAAAAATTGTTATTCATGACCAAGCATACTCCATTAATGATTCAGGTTTTTCCAATTCTTCTATCTCAATATGCCAAGGCAGGTGATGATAAGGGGAATCTTCGTCGGTATATAATTTAGTCATGGTCCATGTTTGGGATGAACGGCATAAGTCACAACGTAATCTTTCTAAATCTTCTTTATTAGTCAATGATTCCCAATATTGATAACCGACAAACCAACCAGAAAAATAACTTTGCCATGATGAATAATAATATTGTGTTCGCAGTCCTATTCTATACAAAATCCAAAGGGCTTCTTCTTCAGTAATAAATTTATTGGTGATGCCATTACGTAATATATATCCCATACGTGCGTAATCCCAACTACGGATGCCTCCAGCACCACATTCAGAATAAGTCTGTTCAACAAATTCGAGCAAAACTTTATCATAATCGCTCTGTTTCTCGGTGTAATTCAACCAATCTAATGCCGATAGGCGAGGATACATAAAATAATGTTTAGATAAGGCTGTTGCATGACCATCATCGACCATATTAAAAACCATTGCTAATAGTGTTTCTCGAGAGTGGATGCCCCAGTCTTTTTGCATATCAATATATTCATAACCTGGGAAAAAAAATGGTGAGGTATAACTTGCACCACTCTCTTTATTTAAGGCAACCATTGGTGCTGATAGACCATATAACCAATCGATATAATCTTGATTCATCGCTTTATTCCATTAATTTTTTATACAACCTTTTTATAAACGATAACAGATTTTATAAAAAAATAAATGTTTGTTATAACAATTAAATTAATTCCTTTTTTGCTATAGATTAGCTAAAAAAATCGAAAGATTTTATTTTTTAGAACAATAAAATTATTTTGCAAAACTATATCTACAAGGCATAATAAAAGCTATTCATCAGTATTTGAATTCTACTGAGTAGTAAATAAAAGGAGTGATAATGAAAAAATTTTTCTTAGTAACAGCATTAGTAACGAGCGCATTAATGCTACAAGGTTGTGTTGCTGCTGTTATTGGCGTCGGTGCTGGAGCTACCGCAAAAGTGGCTACTGATCCACGTACCACCGGAACACAAGTTGATGATACGACCCTGAACACTCGAATGAATAATAAGTTAAGTGAAAATGGGCCTTTCTTTATTGGTTCACGTATCTCTTCAAGTACTTATGATGGCAATATTGTTTTGACAGGCCAAGCCAATGCTGAACAAATTGAAAAAGCTGAACGTTTAGCTTATCAAGTTGAAGGTGTAAAAAAAGTTTATAACCAAATTCGAGCAGGAGAGCCAGTTGGGGCAGGAACTATTACCAATGATATGTGGATAACCACCAAAGTTAAATCTCAACTTGTAATGAATTCTAAAACCAAAGCACGTAATATCAAAGTCGTTACTGAAAATGGCGAGGTATTTTTAATCGGTATTGTCAGCAACGAAGAGGGAAAACAAGCCGCTACCATTGCTAGTAAAGTTGCTGGTGTGAGAAAGGTGGTTACATTATTTACCCTTCGTTAATTACGAATGTAAAAGCTAAAAGGCTTCAAAAAGGGAGAAATAATTCTCCCTTTTTTACTTAACAACCTGCTAATTTAATACGTTCAATTATTTTTTCAATCCCTTGTAGCCGAGACAGGCTTAATTCATCAGTAATTTTTAATTGCTTTAATATTGCAAGGAAATCGATGGCTTTGATTTGTTCTGCTGTTTTATGATTGGCAATAATGATTAAAATAGCTAGCAAGCCTTTTACGATTCTACCTTCACTATCACCTTGAAAGGTAAAAGTATTATCTAATTGTTTTTCATTAGTTAACCATACTCGATTTTCACAACCATAAATTTGGTTGGATTCTATTTTTTTTAAATCCGGAAAATCAGGTAATTGTTTTGCTAAGGCAATTAATTGTCTATAACGATCTTGCCAGTTATGTTGTTTAGAAAATAATTCAAATAAAGTTTGTTGTGATAGCATAATTAAAACCGATTAGTAATTGAACAAGTCATTAACGTTTCTTTGATTAACTACATATATAGCTTAAGTGAGTAATTCAATGGCATTTTGTAATGCTGTAATAAAATGATCAATATCGTGCTGATTATTATATGGCATAAGTGAAATACGAATAACACCATGACAACCAAGTTTATCCATAAGTGGTTTAGCACACAATTCACCGGTTCGTATGGCAATATTTTGTTCGCTTAATAAAATAGCGATATCATTATGATGAATGTTTTGTATATTAAAGCTAATGATAGGGCTATTGCTAACGCTATAAAATTGTATATTAGTTAACTGGCTTAATTTTGATTCAGTATAGCTTGCTAATTGTTTTATATAATTTTCTAATTGTGCTTCATTCCACTTTGTTAACCAGTCTAAGGTTGCTTTAAAACCAATAATGCCCGCTATATTTTGTGTACCAGCTTCAAATTTATAGGGAAGATCTTCAACTGTAAATCCGGTAAATGAAGCCGCTTTTAACATTTTACCGCCGCCATGCCAAACATCCATTTGATTAAGTAAATGTTGTTTTCCATATAGTATCCCCAATCCAGTTGGGCCATATAACTTATGAGCAGAAAAGGCATAAAAATCAATATTTAATTTTTCAACATCAATCGGATGATGTACAACGCCTTGAGCGCCATCCACGACTAATACCGCATTGGTTTGATGAACTAGTTGACTAATTTGGGCTAAATCTGGACAAAAACCAGTAACGTTAGACATTTGAGTTATGGCAACAATTTTGGTTTTCGCTGAGAGTAATCTTGAAAGCTCATCAATATCTGCTGACCACTTAATGATCTTTGCGCCAGTTTGTTTCGCTACAATAAGCCAAGGTAACAAGTTGCTGTGATGTTCTAACTCACTAACAATGATCTCATCACCTATATGTAATTGTGCTCTAGCATAACTTTGAGCAATTAGGTTGATTGATTCGGTTGTGCCACGAGTCCAAATTATTTCACAATGTGACTTAGCATGAAGTAGATCAGCAATATTTTGCCTTGTTTGATCAATCGTTGCGGTGACTTGTAGCGCATCTTGATGCAAACTACGTTGCGCTGTTGCAGTGTTATGCCCGTAATACTCAACGGTTGCATCGATCATGGCTTGCGGTTTCAGCGCGGTAGCGGCTGAATCAAGATACACATTATGGCTAGTTAGGGCAGGGAAATCTGCCCTAAATTTTTCGAGTAGCAGCATATTATTGTGTAAGTTCAAGTCCTGCAATTCCATTCCAATAACCGTTACAGTCTCGTTTATGTTCAATGTGTAAAGGATTTAGTCCTTCTTCATTAGCTCTAAATTGCTTAACTACCTCGAGTGTTTCAATTCCAAGCGGAGAAATTCGCACGATATCAACTAATCCTTTCATCTCTTTTAGATTATTACCTAAGTTATAACAGTAGCCACTTTGTGTTTGAATACCGTTAAGAACAAATACTTTTTGTTGTTCTTGAGAAAATACTTCTCGACCAACGGGATATTTAATACAGCAAGTCTCACATTTATCTTTTGGTTTATCTTCCGATCTAGCAGTAAAACAGCGGGCAGAATAGGCTAATGGTAAATAGCCATAACTAAATACTTCAACTTCAAAATTGCGCTCAATTTTCAATGCATCAAATTGTTTTAAAACATTACTTAACCAATCGCGAGAAAGTTCAACTGGCATACACCAACGCACCATACCTTGTTTTTGTAATAATTTTAGGGTTAATGCGTTATAACAGTTAATAGCCGGACCCGCGACAAAAGGTAAATTATTGTCATGAGCGACATTAATTGCTGCTAAATCATTAGCTTCAATTAAAAAATCACCATTATTAACTAGTTGTTTTAAATCAATTAGTTCTGATGGCGCTTCAAGCAGTGCTAGGGTAGAAAGTACGACTTGTTTACCAGATTTGGCAATTTCTTTGGCTAAATCTAACCAATTAGGTACTTTCATTTCCCGACGCTTGGTGCATACCGTTTCGCCCATATAAATAATATCTGCGTCACTATCTTTTGCTGCTTGGTAAAAAGCTTCGGTTTCAATTTTAGGCCAATAATAAAGCACAGGGCCTAACGCATATTTCATAGTCTTGCTCACTATATCTGTATTTAATTATTTTAAATAGTCAATGTTTGATAGCTATTTTCTAGCGCTAATATCAAAAGTCATCTAGATTAGTATCATATTTATTTTATTGGTAAATATGAGTAAATATGTTTACGCTTTATTGCCATTTACGATGGTAAGCACCTAATGTTGTTTGTGTGCCTTCTGATACTGATCCTAATGTATCCATCCAGTTCTTTTCTGCTTGGAATGTTTGAGGATTAGCTTTATAACGATCAATAGCTTGTCGCCAAACTTTGGTTACTTGTTCCACATAAGCTGGACTACGCTGCCGACCCTCAATTTTTACTGAGGCAATGTTGGCAGCAAATAGTTCAGGTAACAGTTCAATGGTATTTAAACTTGTTGGTTCTTCAATCGGGTGATACAGTTCATCGCCAACAAAATAGCGTCCTTTACATAAGGTTGGGTAACCCGCATTTTCACCTTTCTTATGGCAATCGATTAATACATTATTTAGTCTAGATTCAAGCCCTTTATCGGTCTCTTCCCAACGGACAAATTTTGCTGGTGAACAAGCTCCTACTGTATTGGGGGATTCGCCGGTTAAATATGAAGATAAATAACAGCGACCTTCTGCCATAATACATAAACTACCGAATGCAAATACTTCCAATGGTACTGGAGAGACTTGTGATAACTGTTTTACTTGATGC
Organism: Gilliamella apis; assembly: GCF_030758615.1. NCBI lineage: Bacteria > Pseudomonadati > Pseudomonadota > Gammaproteobacteria > Orbales > Orbaceae > Gilliamella > Gilliamella apis. Next base: position 142,579 of record NZ_CP132381.1, on the reverse strand, counting down.
ATGGATAACACTCGCGGTAAAACAATACGATGTACCTGAAAGTTATTATGATAAAACTTAATTGATTCTTCATTGGTTGATGATGCTTGAACCGAGACATGGCGCTCAAGATTAGGATGTTTTTCAGCTGCATAATCAAGCATGGCTAAATCAGCAATGATTAGGGCATCGGCGCCAATATTCGCCGCTGTATCGACTGCATATTGCCAGCGTTCAAAGTTTTCCGGATGAGCGAAGGTATTAATTGCGATGTGTAACTTTTTACCATGCTTATGTACATATTCAGATGCTTCAATTAAACGCTTTTCATTAAAATTTAATCCCGCAAAATGGCGAGCATTGGTATCATCTTTCAAACCAATATAAACGGCATCAGCACCGTTATCGATTGCTATTTTTAATGATGGTAACGAGCCAGCAGGGCAAAGAAGTTCCATATTTATACCTTTAGATTCTGCATTTTATTCGCCGTGTATTATGCAATAATTCTGGCTGTAATGCGAATAGAAAGCAGGCAAAGTCACTAAAATCATAACAAATGATAGCTCAATAGTGTCATGTAAAAAGACTAAAAAAGATAATTAATGGTGAAATTGTTTCTGATATCAACTACCTAGGCATAATCTTTGCCATACCTAGGTAAAAGTTAGTGACTTGCGCATGCGACTTAGAAATGTTTATTTTATATTATTCCCCAATAAAATATAGCAACATGATTAATTCACCATTGCTTATTGTTGAATGAATGATATTCAATACTTCATCGTTGTGGTAATAAACGAGGTTATCCACCAATCGGTGAAAAACTGTCATTACCAGTAACAGTTCTAATTGGTGATTATATTTTTTAGATAATGGTTATTTTGATTTGCTTTATTTAGGTTTATTTTGTAAAAATTATTGAGGAGTGTATACCGTCTTATTGATATTAGGATATGAATGAAATGGTAGAGTTTGCGAGAATTATGTGTAAAAGAGCTAACTATGTCTAAAGTATATTCTAAGCTAAAATCAACCACATGCAAAGAATCGACACCGCTACCCACCGAGCGGTTTTATACTATTGGTTACACACCTAACGGCGGATTTAGCAACCCCCAGCCGCAGCTCACTATTAAGGAGCGCTGGCTTGAGCAGATAGGCTTCTTTGCTGGGCACCCGGTCATCATTAAGGTTGAGCAGGATAAGTTAATTATTGAACTTGCTATGCAGATCTAGAAATGGATAAAAATAAGATCCCCACAGCGTGGGGATCTTATTTTTATAGGGTTTATCGGGTCAATCTAAGAGCATTAAATGCCCCGCACTTGTTACATAACATCTGACGCTCAATTTCAGAAGGATTATTTTCATTTGAAATATCCGTTACCTGCAAATAAGTTTTTTGGCACACAGGGCAAAGTACTTTTATTGTTGGATCTGTAGCAATACTTTTTCCTGCTTCAATCCATTTCATAACTGTTTCACTACTCATATTATTTGTTCCCTAAAATATTTGATGCTTTTTCTGCAAAATCAAATGCAGCTTTTGCTTCTTGTGCTGCTAAAGCTCCAGATACGCCACCTGCGGAGGATGATGTATATAAGCGATGTAATTCATGCAATATTGTTTTTTGTAATTCAGCTTGTGACTTAAACGCTGCTTTACCAATTTATACCATTGGCTACGTGCCACAAGGCATAAAACCTAACCCACGACCACAACTGACCATTAAAGGCAGGTGGCTGGAGCAGATAGGCTTTTATGTGGGCAGCCCTGTTATCATTAAGATTGAACAGGGCAAGTTGATTATAGAGATTGATTTACGAGTTTAAAAAACTATAACTTATAAATAATCTTTAATTCTTTTATATAAAAATTCATAAAAATTAGTAGCATAAAACTTACATTCAGCAGATGGGAACATAATGTATATTGGACATTCCCCATTATCAAATTTAGTATAATCAAAATAATACACATCACCAAAATCTGTTTGGCTAACAACAAGTTGTGTGTTTTTTATAATGTTATTTTTCATATCAATGATATGATGATAAACAATATCCCCACCATTAACCGATTCAAAATCTAATCCGTAAATGCTGTATATTTCCTCTCCACATATTTCACCACCACGGTATTCACGTAAAAACCATTTATAAGAAGTAGTTAAAGGAAAACCTAAATATTTTTCAGCTTTTAAAATCCATGATTCATCAACCGCATCTTCCGGAGTACCAAAATTAACTATATTTTCGTTTTTATTGATGAATTCAATTAGTACATTTTTTGTTATTTCATTCATAATTTTTACCTATATGTTTTTGCTCTTTCGATCCAATATTGAGTTTTCCATTTATTGAACTCACCTCTATTAATTCCCGAAGGAATAGTATTAGGATTAACATGAATCACAGTTTTATTTTGTTGATGAAATGTTTGCGTAACTTCAGCAATAGCTCCATTTTTATTTTGTGTCATATGGTGTAAATTAATCGGATTTCCATCATGACCAATAGGTGCTCGACCAGATGCCATTCTTTCTAAATTTGTTCCTTCAATTATTTTCCCTTTATCTGTCCAAGTTGTCATCAAATTCGGATCAAACAAATCATTACGTTGATAAACCTTATTACCATTAAACTCTATAGGATCTTTGCTCCAATATTTTCGCTCTTGCCCAAAATATTTTGCTGCATCAGCCTGTGTTGCACTATTCGTTCCCTTTCCAGCATTCTCCAAGCCTTTCTCATTTACTACAACCTTATTTGTAGCGGAAGATCCTTTGGTGACAATATTTGTTTCAGGTGTTTTATTAAGAAACTCTTTTAGTTTTTTAGCTAGTCCAGGCGTAAGTTCTCCACTTTTTTCCATTGCCATTAACGCTGATAGTTCTTTTAATTGCGCTTTAGATAATGACTTAGCCAATTCAGCCGCACTCATTCCCAACCCAGCAGCAGGCATTGCTTCTGCGCCAATAGTTTCCATCACCCAAATTGCTACTTGATTTGCGCATAATACTGGATTAACGGAACAAGCAGCCATTCCCGCTTCTGCTGCTGCAATAGCGGCTGGAGCTACAATAAGCGTTCCCAAAACTATTACTTGTAGCGTACCACCTTCTATTATCATTTCATTATAACTATCTATTCCCTCCTTGATAACCTGCTGTTCACAGGCTTTATCTCCGTTACATACCGCTTCTGCGGCTTTAACCATAGCTAAACCAACATTAACGTAATTATTCTCAACTGCATTTTTACTGCTGCTAATAGCTGCACTAGCATCGCCAATATTACCACCGCCGGCAGCTACCGCAAGGCCGGAGGCTAGTTGAGATAGTGCACTTATGGTTTCTTTTTCCTCTTCGGTTAAATCTTTGACTTCTTTGCCATACAGTTGTTTGCGGATGATATCTGCTGCTATTTCTCCGACCACAGCACCAGCTCCACCGGCAAGTCCTGAGTTACCTTGTAGTTCCGCAACCACTGCGCCGAGTATGGAATGCGCAATTAACCTTGCAGCTTCATTATCGCCTGTATGCAGTTTTATCTGCTCCGCTAACCATGGAGCACTGGCGCCAGCAAGGCCACCAGCAATATCGCCAGTGATAATGCTGGTAATAATTGCTACGGCTGAGTCAACCCCTTTACTAAAGTCATTGCCCATTTTACCATCTTTTGAGTCTTTACCGGCATCTTTATGAATGGTGCGTTCAAGCTCTTTAACCTGTGACGCTAACTCTTGTAAGCTAGTGACAATGTTTTGTTTGGTCTGTTCATCCTCTTTATTAAAGATAGGTTTGAGCTTACTATGGGCATTTTCGGTATCACGACTAAGTTCATTAATATCTTGTGTTTGCTTATCTTGGTCACGAATGATTAACTCACCGTCACTGATTGCCGAGTGCGTAATATTCGAGGCTTCATCGTTATGGTCATAAACGGTTGGTTGGCCACTAGTCGGTGAAAAACCACCACTACCAGGTCCTTTACTTACCCCAATAGAGCCCGAGGCGCTACTGACATCATATTCGGCTTTGTTTTTAATATCAGTAAAGCCAATAGTGCCGGTATCTAAGCGATTTTTTGACCGGTCAGCTTCAGAGGCTATCACCGCACCATTTAGTTGGGTATGTTCACCCACAGTAATATCATAACCACCACTACCAGCAAATATGCCCGATTGCTCGTTAACCGATTCATAATTACTCTTCATCCGGTCTTGAGCAAAATTAGCACTCGCACTACTTGCACCATAGCAAAATGGCGGTACACAGATGCTGGCACTTGCACCAACACTGGTGTGTTTAGCATCATATTTTTCTTTATCTTGTTCACTACTGATGGTTAAGTGACGACCTATATCGGCAATGACTTGCTCACCAGACAGCTCCGCGCCCGTTAAAATAACATCTCGACCACTCTGGATGTTAAGTGTATTACTGGCGGTGATGGTGCTGTTGTGATTGATATCACTGGTACCGTTTTCTTTACCTTTGGATTGACTGGCGGCTAACTCAATTGAAAAACCATTTTGCCCGCCCACTAATCCAAAGCCGACACCAACACCATAGTGACTGCCAGAATCCGTGCTTTTCAATTTTTCAGTGCTGTTTGCTGAGTCAAATTTGATATCATTACCCGCATTGAGATTGACATCTTTACCTATAATTTTAACGCCTTTGCCTTCAATATTTTCTTTTGCATTGATATTCACATTTTGACCAGCATGAATAACCGTACCGGCTTGAGTATGACTGTTATACTCTGTTTTTTGTTTTGAATTATCAGCGGTTATGCTTGCGTTGACTTTAATCAAAGAAGAGCCACCACCATTAGCATTACTCTCCGCGTTTGCTGTTGGTTGATTTACTTCTACCGGTGCATCGGACATATTTAAATCAGCTTGTGCCGCATTTACACCGGCTTGTGCCATATAAATAGCGGCTAAACGTTTATCTTCCTTATTTTCAATCGCTTTTGCTGCTTTTTCAATTGACTGTGCTGCGGTGACCGCATAACCAGAGGCCGAGACTGTTACTCCATATTGTTTATTTTGAGTCTCTACTTTTTGGTAAATATTGTCCTCACTGGTTTCCATAATGACATTTTTACCCGTTAAGTTTACTGATTTACCAGCGGTAATATCGACACCCGCTAGTTTGACGTCATCACCAGCAATAACATTGATATTGCCTTTAGCACTGTTTAGTCCACTACGGATATTGCTTTGTGTTGCTTTATCTTCTAATTCTTTATAACGGGAGTGTTGGTAGCCAACTGTACCACTGTAGCCATTGCCATTTAATTCACCTACGACTTTATTGTAACCTTTACTTTCACTATGTGATTGATTCGTACTAGCACCAATATCAATATTGCCTTTTTCCGCACGTAAGTTGATATCATCTTGAGTATTTAATAGGCTACCTTTAATGTCGATGTTGCCTTCATGGCTATTGATGGCAATGTTATTTGCCGTGAGCGTGGAGGCATTTTGACCCACTACATCACTATTACTTCGATTCCCTGAGCTTTCACTACCAAATGGTAAGATGCTTGCACCATGATTTGGGCTACCATTGATAAATCGTACTGATGAGCCCGCCGTTGGTCCAGCCGTCGTTGCACTCCAGTTTTTACTTTTAGTTTTACTGTATTCCGATTGTTTATCGGTAGCAGTTTCAATAATGACGTGACGATTAGCATCAATAATGATGGCTTCACCGGCGGTTAAGTCACTTCCACTAATGACGACATCGCCATGCGTTAATTGTCCTTGTGCATCCCTTTCCTGACTATTAGTGGCATGAAGTTGTATATTGCCAGCTGCAGTTAATGTGCTACCGTTACTATATTCACCGTGTAAACTTGATTCACTTTTCGTTGACGATTTATGGTATGAAATTGGGGATGAGGCTGGGTTACCTATATCCATAGCTAATGCAGCCAGTTCACCGGTAAATTGTTTCGCTTTTTCAACCTTATTACCTGAGGATTTGAAAATATCATGAATATTTTGCACACTCTCAGTTATTGGATTACTAAACGAAATACCAACACCCGAAGATTTTGATTTGAAAGTCTGTTTTCTATCAACAATATCATGGCCAGGGATAATCGAAATATCTTCACCACTGATGTCTATATGACCTGTGGCGCGTTTATCATCACCTTCTGCTCGACCGGCAATAATGTCACTGCCACTAATGGTTACTTGTTTATTGGCCGAGATAATCACATTACCACCGGAGGTACCGACTAAACTGCCTGCTTGAGATTGATTAACTTCATTAGAGGTTGAGGTAGCCTTGGTTGATTGCGAACCAACACTTATTCCTTTTGAACTTGTTGATACTCCAGATGTTTTTGTTTTTTGTTTCTCATAGCGGTAATAAGTTTCTTCTGCCGCTTCAATATTTACATTATTACCCGCATTGAGGTAGACATCTTGCGCCCCTATTACCATGCTGCCCGATATATCTAAATCATGCCCTGCTTTTATTGTTACACTATTGGCACTTAGTTCACTTCCTTTAGAAGTATTATTATCTATTACTGTATGTGAACTACTTTTTGTTTTACTCAAAAAGCCTTTAGATTTACTTTTATGAAATTCATCTAAATCAAAGTGCTCTTTTGAAGCTTCTATACTGATATCATTTCCTGCTTGTAAACCAAGGTGATTACCGGTAGCAATGTCTACGGTTTTAGCTGTTATATCGTTACCAGCAGTTAACTGAACATTATTAGCCGCTGTAATTTGTGTACCTACAACGCTTTTTTCGTTTGTTCTGCGATAATCTTTTTTACTGGTAATATCAAATTTTTCTTCCAGCTCTGCGGTAGTAAAGCCTATGTTATGGCCAGCTTGTAACCAAGTGTTACCTTCGTTGCCATTATTGACAATATAACCGGCTTTTGCATTAATATCGTGACCGGCATCAATCACAATATTGCCATTATTCACCAAAATCGTACTGGCCTGATCAATATTGGTCAGCCGATTTCGATCGCGGGTTTGGGTACGCGTGCTTGATAATAAATTAATATCGTTATCGGCTGATAAATAAACTAATTTGTCACCAAATAGGTGACCCAAATTGGTAATATCATTTTCGGCTTCAATTTGAATTCGGTCACCATAGATGGTCCCTTTGTTAGTGACATCATGGCCTTGTAATAACGCATCTTGTTTGGCGGCAATTAAGCCGGTGTTATTGAGTTGTTCACCTTTAACAAAAATATTGTCACCCGCAATTAATGCGCCATCAGTACCTAATTGAGGTCGGTTAACCATATAGACTTGTGGTACAAGTACCTCAGTTGGTTGACCATTTACCATAATGCTTTTTTTCACTAACAAGACGATATCGTTGGTTAATGCCCGCATTTGCTCGCCGGTTAATTCCACCCCAATTGCAATACCAAATTCTTTAGCAAAACTGATACCCGCATCCATTAATGCCTGATATTGTTCCATATCAGATTTATAGCCGTGCAAGTAACGGTGACCGGTTAAGCCAACAATTTGTTGTTGAATAAGTTGTTGTTCATAGTAACCATCTCCTAACCGTTTTAATACTGAATCTGGGTTGCCACTTAGACGATTAATCATATAATCAGAACTTAACCATTTTTTACGGTTAGTAAAACGCGGATCGGTTTCAACAATATAATTTTTGTCAGTCTCTTTATTGACTATCCATAAGCTATTATCTGGTAAGGTTAAGTCCGGCTCATAAACACTAATGGTTTTCGATGGTGTTATGTCATTGCCGGCTTCAGGTAGTGTCGATTCATCAACGGCAGGGGGATTATTTTCCTGATGAGGTAAATCCTCTTCAATTGTTGTTGTCGGTTTTGGCAGAATCGACGTAATGGTGCCTGGTTGATGGTTGGCATCAGTTTTGATATGAGTTCTATCTGATTGATTTGAATTAATGGCAATACTTTGTGCTGAAACCACTTTAGCTTGTTGGGTCAGTGTATCATTGACGGTTTTATCCACCGCAACTTGGTTATGTTTGTTTTCAACATTCACTTCACTGCGTGGTTGCTCAGTCAATGATGTTTTTTCAACAATTTGATGGTCGACAATATTTTTATTTAATGCATTATCAACGAAAATTTCATCGGCTTTATTATATTCACCTTGATAGTAACAGCCATATTTGTCCTGCTTATGCCTTTTATGTAGATAAATACTTCCTGAATACACATATTTAGAGACTGCTTCTTGAGCATGATTATTAAGTTGGGTTGCATTAATATTGACCGTGTTACCCGCAACTATTTTACTGTCTTGATTATTAATGGTTTGTCCGTGAATAATCACATTACCCGCAGCACTGATTTTACTTGGATCTGTCTCTAAAATAACGGTACGGTATTTATGTTTAATGACATTAAATTCCCATGAGTCGGCAACACCATTAATCCCTTTTGATGGAACACTCATTCGTTGTAAACTACCCGAATGCCGTAAATGCTCAGGAATATCATTCCACCAATAAAAACATCGTTTATGGCTTGCACCACTTTGACAAGCTATACCGGGCATACGTTTTCTATGGATACGATATGTCACTTCATTAGGTGAATATTTAGCTTGACCATCCCCGTTTGAAGTTTGGAAGTAGGTTTCGGTTTCAGGTGGCTCATCCGTTGGGCGCATTTCAGTAACAATATGATCATTCATATTATTAAGTTCATTAGTCGCTATATATAAATCACCCTGTGCTTCAATCGTGGCTGAGTGGTTATTAATTTGCTTGGCAGAGCCAGTCACACTCCAGTTTTCATCCAGTTCACCGCCAATCACAAAATTACCTAAACTAAGTAATTGGGCATGGGCATAGTTATTTAACGTACCCACACCTAAATGGAAATTTTGTCGAGCTGCAATGACCGGAGCCATGTTATTGTTTGCCAGATTATTTAATATATTGGCATGAATAGCTAAGTTATCTGCATAAATTCGGCCACCGGCTAAATTATCTAATTGATGGGTTCGCATCACCGCCGTTGTTGCATCAATTAAGCCATGGTTGGTCACGTTTTGGTGTTTTAATGAGAGATACTCAGCACTAATTTCAGCGTGTTGTTCATTGGTTAACTGCTGGCTTTCTAAGGAAACTTGTTGACCTGCAGTAATTTTATTTTTATTAACAATATCTTTTTGTGTGCGAATCGCTAAATGCCCATTTGCAGACAATTCACTTTCATTAATAAAACTGTCTTGTAAATCCAGTGATAAATTATTTTGGCTTTTCATGGTGCCATCACCACGATATGCTTTAGTTTTTAAATAGATATCATTGGCCAGTAATTGCCCTTGCGTGTTATCAAAGTCTTGGGCATTGATTATCAGATTTTGATTGGCGGTTAATTTGGCTTGTTGGTTGTTTAAATCATCAATTTCAAGCACGATATTATTGGCCTGATATTCAGATGCTTGATTATCAAGTGAGTTTGCTTTGATATCTATCAGTCCATTGGTTTTTAATGTCGCCGATTGATTTATCACATTTGCTGATTTTAAAACTATACCCTTATTAGAGAGTAAGTTAGCCTGTGAATTGTCGATATGATGGGTTGATTGAATATCTATCAACCCATTTGCGGTGAACTGTGCTTCACGGTTATCTAAACTCTCAGTGGCTTTTAGTTTGATATCGTTTTCCGATAATATTGTCGCTTGCTGATTATTTTGCTCAGTTGCGTCAATCGTGATATTGCCTTTAGCCTGTAATTCGGCATGTTGATTGTTTAACTGGTCAGTATGAATATTCAAGGCTTTTTCAGCAATCATTTTAGCATGTTGATTATCCATGCTCTGGGTGTCGATTGTTAAATCCCCTTTAGAATAAAGCTGCGCTTGCTGATTATTCAGGTTTTGGCTGGTGATATTAAGCCCTTTATCACCCGCGAGCAGTAATGCTGACGCATTATTTAGCTGATCGGCTTTTAACACTATTTGTGATTGGGATTGAAGTGCTGCTTTGGTATTATTCAGTGTGTTGGCATGGATCTGAATATCCTTTTCAGCAACAAAAATAGCTTGATTATTATCAATGTTTTGACTGTTAATCGTAATTTCATCCGCTGCTTTAATCACCCCTTCACGGTTAATTAAGTGATTTGCCGCTATGATAACAGATTGGTCACTAAATAATTTTGCTTGGCTGTTATCTAGATCATCAGCATCAATGGCTATAGTTTCTTTTGCACTAAGCACGGCATGCTGATTGTCAATTTGCTTAGCATGGATATTGAGTGATTGATGACTGGCTAATTGAGCAGCTGTATTGGCTAACTGCTGCGCATTAATGCTGATGGCTTTTTTAGCTATCCATTTAGCTTTATTATTGTTAAGTGTTATGGCGCTGACGTTGATATCCCCCTCTGCGCCTATTTCACTCTCAGTTGTATCTATCGTGTCAGCGTGTATGGTGATGCTCTTGGTCACTGATGAGTGAGGCTTTATCATTCTTTACGGTTTGTGCGGTAATATCAATATTACCTAAACTGTAAATGTCTGATGCTGAGCTATTAAGTGTGTTGGCATTAAGCTGCATATTTTTTAGTGACGTTAGCTGTGCCTCTTGCATCGACAACGTTTGTTCACCGACAATGTGCATGTTACCTTTACTGGCAATTTTTGCTTTATTAAGCGAGGCATCTTGGCTATTAAGATTGAAATCCCCTTCAGTGAGATAATCCGCTTCATCACTGGCTAATGAATCGGTTTGGATATCAATGCCTTGCTTCGCTTTAATTTCACTCTTTTCATTATTAATAATGTTACTTGTAACGTTTATTTTACCACCAGTAAAAAATGTACTATGTTGGTTATCAAGATGCTGAGCATTGATAGCGATAGATTGATTACTGGATAACTGGGCATGAGTATTACTTATCACATTAGCATGAATATCAATGTCATTTTCAGTGATAAGTTTGGTGTTATCATTAAATAATTGATTATTGGCATTAATAGTTATGCCGTCTTTAGTCTGAATCTGCGCTGAGGTATTATCAATATCTGTTGCATTAATAATCAGACGACCATCAGTTAATAATACCGTCTCTTGATTATTAAATTGTGTAGCATCAATATCAATATTTTGTTTGGCTTCAAGGATCGACTTTTGATTATTAAACTGATTTGCAAACAGTGAGATAGTACTTTCACTTAACCAATTTGAATGTTGGTTATTCAGTGTTGTTACGTCTATATGCATACCCGATTTTGCATACATCTTTGATTCTGCCGTATCGGCTTGCTCGGTTTTAATCTTTAATTGTTGATTGGTAACAAGCTGTGCTCGATTAAATGCCACAAAGGCTAATGCATTAATGATTATATCTTTTGCGGACTTAATAATGGCATCATCCGCATGAATATTGGCAGCAGTAATTGCAATTTGGCCATTAGAGAGGAGTTCACTTTCGTTTAATTGTTGATGTTGCCCTTTTAATGTAATATCACCTTTCGAACCGACATAGGCCTGATTTAAATCGATTTTATCACTATTAATTTCAATTTGCTGGTCTGAATATAACGTTGCTGATTGGCCATCAAACTGTTCACTGGCCGTTAATTTAAGGGCTTGCTCGGCTTGTAATACGCTATTTTCACTGGCTAATTGTTTGCTATTAATAGTTAATGACTTGCCTGAAATTAAATCGCCATCATTGTTATTTATTGTTAGCGCCCGTATCGCTAATTCACCTTTTGATACAATGAGGCTTGATTGATTATCAAATAAACCTGTTATATTGATGGTGGTGTTATGACCACTTTGCCATTTTGCGTTGATATTTTGTAATTTATCACCAGTAAAGATTAAATCTTGACCACTGACTAAGACGGTATCGTTGTTATTTAAATGCGTAAATAGATAATTAATCGAACCCGTTGCTTTTAATTGACTTGATTGGTTGTCAATGTCCTCAGCTTTAACATTGATATCCTTGTCAGCAATCCAACGTGATTGTTTATTCTGTAGTGTTTTAGCGGCAACATCAAGATAACCTAATGCACTGATTTGTGAATAATTTAACACTAAATGATTCGCCTTTAGTGATAACGCATCAGTGGTCAGTAGTTTAAGATATTGTGCATAAAGGTTATTGGCATTGATATGAATTGACTTCTTCGCTTGTAAATCCGCTTGGTTAGCCGATAAATTTTGTGCCTTAATCTTTAGGTCCTGTTCAGTGATAATTTCAAGCTCATCAGCATTGATGTTGCCAGCGGAAACAGTGATAGCATCTTTAGCACTTAACGCGGCTTTTTGCATATCTATATCATCGGCATCAATGGTCAATTTGCCATACGTTAAGATGTTAGCAGCTTGACTTTGCACATGATTTGCCTTCACTGCAACATCTTCGTCAGCAATGAATGTGCCATTGTTATTGGTTAATGTCTCGGTTGATACGGCAATCCCTTTTTTGGTTTGCAATGTGGCGTTGGAGGTATCAATTGATACGGTATGATTTAAATTGAGTTGTTGCTCAGTTTGTAAATGTGCTGATTTAATCGAAAGTTGGTCACCAATCAGATTTATCTCATTGGCATACGTTTGGCTATCATCAAGATTAATGGCTTGCTTGGCCTTTAATGATAATTTGTCACCGGCTTTATTTTGACCGTTTAAGGCAATGACATTAGCATCGGCGTTAATATTACCTGATTGCGTCAGTTTACCTTGTGTATCAATACCCGCAATGATGGCACTCTTTTGCTGACTATGGATGTTATTGGCACTAAGTTTTATATCTTTTTGTGCAATTAACGTTCCATCATTATTAATGGTTTTACCACTATTGAGTTTAATATTTTGTTTACTGTAAATTTGTTTTTGATTATCAATATTATCTCGGCTACTGATTTGAATATCTTTTGTCGCCTGTATCGCTCCGCGGTTAGTTATTTTACCCTCGGCACTAATGCTAATATTGTTGATGCTGGCACCTAATTCACCTGCATTATGTACACCGACCCCTTTTTCGGTGCCCACCATGCGTATTGAGCCAGCATACATCCCGCCAAATTGCGAGACATCAATAGATACCTCAGGTCTTTCACTTGAATTAGTATCATCTAAAGGCTCAACGGTTTGGCTGTCTTGGCTAACCTTATTTTTCCCCGTTACCACATTAAGCTCATTTGCCCAAATAGCTGAGTTGACTGATACTGTATGGGAAATTAAATCGGTATAGCTTTGCTCTGAACTATCTAATCCTTTTCCGGTGACCGTAATCTTACCTTGCTCAACCTGATAACCGGTTAAGTCACCATTTTGTAGAATAGGTTTACCTGTCGTGAGCGTTGAGCGACTGGCATTAATAAAGCCACAACCATTACAGGTAATGCCTGAGGGGTTGGCAATGATAACTTGCGCCTTTTGACCGGCGACTTCAAGTACACCATTAAGTTGACTTGGGTTACGAGAATTGACCTCATTTAAAATGATTTTAGCCGGTCCACTGTTTTTTAAAAATTCATTACCTTGTACATGACCCGCAATTTGAGTTTGACTGATTTTACTGCTGTTGTTTAATATCGCCCCTTGCTGTGCAACATCAAATTGCTGATATTTATTGTGAGAAACCCCTTTTTTGTTTGGCGTTTGAATATTGACTTGTGTAATACCGTTAGCGGTATTAATCACTTGCGGTTGTTGATGTTTCGCGGCTTGTTTATCGGCAACAATATCGCTGGCACCATAAACAGGTGAACAGAGGGTGACAAAACCTAACGAGAGAGATACGAATAAGGTTATCGGTTTAAGTGTGTAAAAAAGTGATTTGAGTGCCGGTAGTTTTTCATCCGTAGCTGTTTTTTCTTTACCACCTGAAGTTTTAGCGATTTCCGCTACCACCATTTGTAAACCACGCTTTTTATTAAAAATAACTCGATATAACTTCTTATTCATCATCTATTCCTTACTTAATACTGCTTATTCTTGTTTTAGATTGACTACGGTACAACGTTAGGACTTGCTTTTGTTTGTATTTATTGCTTCGTATGACTAAATAATAATTTTAATAGTTCCAGTTAACATTAAAGCCCAATGTTAATGGGTTGGTTTTAAAACCTTTGGGTTTGCGGATTGGTTTACCGGCAAAGAAATCATAATAAAAACCATAATTATTTCCACGAATACCAACCACGCCACCGGTTAAGTGTCGACCTAGTAGGGACTCACTTTTAGCACCCGACACTTCACCCGTATCGATACCTAAATATGGTTCATGATTAAATGGCCCTTGCCAGGAAAGTTCATTACGCAAGTACCATCCACGGTCTGCTTTTAATGTTAATTCCCCATCAAAACCACGTACAGACCAACGGCCACCAATTGAAAATTGGTCTGGTGAAGTTAAGTCATCGCCACGGGTATATTGGCCTTGATAGTCTAAACGATAGCGAAACGACTGCTCTTTCACTTTAAATGGCACATTGGCGGAGAAATTAACCAGAAAAATATTTGACAATGCACTGCTGGTATCTTCAGGATTGTCTTCTTCGGGGGCTTTTTTGGCGTTAAACCAACGAACCCCTTTTTGATAGCTAACACCCACATCTAAAGTCATATCGTCAATATAATGTCGATGTTGTAACCCTAATTGCCAATGCGTAGTTTTACGTTGTTCGTTCTCTATTTCAGTGTCATTAATATAGTTATGGGATTCACGAAGGGTTATGCCATAACTTAAGGTTGTTTTTTGTGATTCATTACGATGAATTACTCGGCTGATTTGTACATTAGCATTGCGGCTGCGACCACTATACTCAAAATTCTCATTTTGACCGGCTATCGTTTGATGGTATTTATTGCCGGATAATGATGCGCTCAGTAACCAATAGCCATAAGGGATAGAATAAGATAAAAGGAAGTTACGTGAGCCATATTTTCCTTTACCATTAATATCATGACCACCGGAGACATAAAACGCATCGCTTAAGGATAATAGATTGTCTAAATATAAAGTCGCACCAGCTTGGTCTCGGCCAGTCGCTTTTGTTCCCGAATCATCAACCGATAACCCTAATCGCCACATTTTGCTTTGCTCTCGCGTGATAACCACATCACTTTCCCCTGCTTATCGCCCGGTACCAGTTTCATTTGACTGGAAACTGTCGGTAACCGCTGTAGGTTTTCCAGACCTTGTTCGATATCACGTAAGTTAAGAGGTTGATTTTCTCTTACTGGCATTGCGCTATACAATTGAGCATATTTATCACTATCATCACTGTAGTAGAGTTTTCGTACTTTTCCTTCCACTAATAATAGTTTTAATGTGCCTGACGTTAAATCTTGCTCAGGCGCCACCACGCGAGTGGTGATATATCCATAGCTAATTAAGCGGTCTTGTATTTTGGTCATCAATAAATTGACACCTTCTACACCTAAACAACGGTGCTCGGCTTGACGAGCCAGTTTATTGATAGGAATAAACCAAGGTAATTTATCTCGTTCTAATAATTGCACCTGATGAATATTGAAACAAAATGACTCTGTTGGAAAATGGATGTCACTTGTTTCATGAGTTGGTGGTAATAAATGGATGTCAGGTGCCGAAGGCGTTAATGTATCTTGAAGGGCTCTATCACGCTCTTGTTGGCGGATCAGTTGCTGATCACTCAGTTGTTGCGTTTTTGGCGGTGGTTCAGCTAACGCAACAAACGAGGGTATGATAATGGCACCCCAGGCAAATAAATGTTTTTTAATCGATAAATTTATCATATTAATTACAACATAACATCACATAAAAATAGACATAAAAACCATGCTAACAACAAAATACAGGAAGATCCACGCGTAAAACTGATATATATCAATTTATAATATCTTTTAATGATATATTCAATATCATTCGTATTGTTTATTTCAATTACTTATTCGATTAACCGCTCCTTTTTTTATAAACATCAGTAATAAATGTTTTGGGGGATTTTGCTTAAATCTTTAAATATATTTATTAGATTAATCAAGTAATTACTCTGATTTTATGTTTATTTTTAGTACAGAGTGGTTAGATGAGTAACAGTAAAATGACGAAGATATATTGATGATGAAACACCAAAAATATATTGTGACTAGTATTAATATGGCTAATTATTATTGCTAGTTATGTTTTTACTTGTATAAATATTGCTGATTCGACTAATTTTTTTATTTTAAGTTTTCCTCTATTAACAATGGCTGGCAAAGTAAGTATAAAACCTTTATACTATGTGGCAATTTTTAGTAATACTTGCTGTGTTGCTAAATCAACCCGTTCTTTAACATCATCAATTGGAAGAAAATTATGCATCCGATGCTGAATATTGCTATTCGTGCTGCTCGTAAAGCAGGTAATGTGGCCATTAAGGCTTATGAAAATCCAAGTTCAATCGAAATTGACACTAAAGGTGCTAACGATTTTGCTACTAACGCTGATCGTGCTGCTGAAGCCTTAATTATCGAAACGATCAAGAAAGCGTATCCTGATCATACTATTATTGCTGAAGAAAGTGGATTAGCTAAAGGTAATGATGCTGAAACGCAATGGATAATTGACCCAATTGATGGTACTACTAATTTTATTAAAAATATTCCTCATTTTGCTGTTTCGATTGCCGCTCGAGTTAAAGGTAAAACTGAAGTTGCTGTTGTGTATAATCCAATGAGTAATGAACTTTTTACTGCTGCACGAGGTAAAGGCGCACAACTAAATGGTTACCGTATCCGCGTAAGTAATGCTAAAGACTTAGATGGTAGTGTTTTGGCAATGGCTTTCCCTTTTAAAGCTAAACAACACAGCGATAGTTATTTTGCAGTGTTGCAAAAGCTATTTACTAAATGTGGTGATTTTCGTCGTACAGGTTCAGCAGCATTAGATTTAGCTTATGTCGCATCAGGGCGTTTAGATGGCTTTTTTGAAATCGGCTTAAAACCATGGGATATTGCTGCTGGTGAGCTGATTTTACGTGAAGCTGGTGGCGTGGTTACTGATTTTGCTGGCGGTAATAATTATATGGTTTCTGGTAACATAGTTGCAGGCAATCCAAGAATCGTTAAAGATCTGCTTGTTTCTACTCAAAATGATTGGCCAGAAAATTTGCGTAATTAATTTTACTTTCTTTATCTAAATGCAGGGCTGTCTTATCCCTGCATTTTGTCTTTATATCTTTTATCAAAAATATAAATTTGCTATTGGTTATTGTGGATCAGTTATTGCTGTCATGGAACAATTAACTTGTAAGCCTTGATTGTTTAAATAGTCACTACCCCAAATATACATCGATTCGAGAACAGGCCTGATACTTTTGCCAAAGTTGGTTAAAGAATATTCTACTTTAGGTGGTACAACGGGATAAACGTGTCGATGAATTAGGCCATTTGCTTCAAGTTCACGTAGCTGTTGGGTTAGCATTTTAGGTGTAGCAGTTGGAATTTCTTTCTGTAATTGTGAAAATCTTAAGGTGGTTTCGGTCATCAGTTTCCATAAAATGAGCGATTTATATTTACCACCAATCATATTAATTGTAGCATCAACTGGACAACAGGTGATAGGTTGATGTTCTTTTCCACAACAAGTGGTATTAATCGGATTATTTTTCACATTATTATCTCAATGGTATCTTTTTAGGTAGTATATATCAAAAAAGTGCATTCTTGTTAAAAGGATAATTAATATTAAAATAGCTATATAAATCACATCAAAAACCAAGGGAAACATCAAATGAAAACCATCGAATATAATTTTTTTGTGGAAGAGATGAGTTGCGCATCATGCGTTAGTCGTGTTGAAAAAGCATTAAAAAAGATTGATGGCGTGATTAATGTTAGTGTTAACCTTGCGACCGAAAAGGCAACAGTTGAAACCAATACTAATGTGCAATTAGAAGCCTTAATGGCAGCAGTCGATAAAGCTGGTTACCACGCCGTAAAGATTACTGAACCAGAAATTCATGCCCAAGATATGAGTAAACAAGCATCAATTTGGCCGATTATTATCTCTGTTATCTTAGCGATTCCTTTTGTGTTGCCGATGTTACTTGAACCGTTTGCTATTCATTGGATGATGCCCGCTTGGTTGCAATTAGTGATTGCTTCGATTGTGCAATTTGGTCTTGGCGCTAAATTTTATCGAAGTGGTTTTAATGCCGCCAAAGCATTATCAGGAAATATGGATTTGCTAGTTGCTATTGGTACCAGTGCTGCTTATGGATTGTCGCTTTATCAACTTATCATCGGTAATGATGATCATCTTTATTTTGAGTCGTCGGTTGTTATTATTACATTAATCTTAATTGGTAAATGGTTAGAGTCAAGAGCCAAACATCAAACGACTCAAGCGATTGAGGCACTTTCTGCACTTCGCCCTGAAGTTGCGTTAGTTCGACAAGGCGACCAAGAAGTGAGTTTACCGATAAGTCAAGTTAAGGTTGATGATGTGGTTGTGATTAAACCCGGTGAGCGAGTTCCTGTTGATGGTGTTGTTATTGAAGGCGCATCAAGTTGTGATGAATCTATGTTGACAGGAGAAAGTTTTCCCGTTAATAAAACCCCCAATAGTGTGGTAACCGGCGGCACTATTAATGGTGAAGGATTATTGATAGTAAAAACAACAGCGGTACAAGCTGATTCGACTTTGTCTAAGATTATCGCTATGGTCGAATCTGCTCAAGCTAAAAAAGCGCCCATTCAACGTATTGTCGATCGAATAAGTGCTATTTTTGTTCCTGTAATTTTAATCATTGCTCTGATTACTCTACTTGCATGGGGCTTTATTTCTCAAGATTGGCAACAAGCTTTGCTACATGCCGTTGCTGTGTTAGTCATTGCTTGCCCATGTGCATTGGGACTGGCGACACCAACGGCGATAATGGTTGGTACGGGTGTTGCTGCTCGCCATGGTATCTTAATTAAAGATGCTGAGGCACTTGAAACTTTACATAATGTTAATACGGTAGCGTTTGATAAAACAGGCACATTAACGGTGGGTAAACCAGAGTTAGTTGAATTAGATGTGATGGGCACTGAAACAGCCGATGAAATTGTTTCACTTGCTGCATCGATGCAAGCAGGTAGTGAACACCCATTAGCAAAAGCAACTTTAGCTAAGGCTAAATCGTATAACTATGCTCAGAATATTACTTCGGTTGCTGGTTCAGGTGTAATGGCAACGATTGATAATCATCAGTTTTATTTAGGCAGTTTACGTTGGATGAAATCGTTAAATGCTTATTTTGTGGATATGCAGGATAAAATTAATGAACTTACCCAAAAAGGCTATACAATCTCATTTTTAGCTAAACAGCAATCAGAAAATGGTGTTGTGATATTAGCTTTATTTGGTTTTGCTGATGTAATTAAACCAGAAGCAAAAAATGCCATTAATGCATTACATAAATTAAACGTAAATACAGTTATGTTAACTGGTGATAATCAACAAGCCGCTAATTATGTAGGGCAACAATTAAGTTTAGATAAAGTTATTGCTGATGTTTTACCGCAAGATAAAGCCAATTATATTTATCAATTACAAAAAGAAGACCAAAATATTAAAAGTAGTAATAGCAATCATAAAGTGGCAATGGTTGGTGATGGTATTAATGATGCACCTGCGTTAGCAGCTGCTGATATTGGTATTGCTATGGGAACAGGGACTGATGTCGCGATGCATGCAGCAAGTATAACGTTGATGCGTGGCAATCTATTTTTAATTGCCGATGCTATTGATATCTCTCGCCGAACCTATAATAAAATTAAGCAAAATTTATTTTGGGCTTTTTTCTATAATTTAATTGGCATTCCTCTTGCTGCCTTCGGCTTCTTAAATCCAATGATAGCCGGCGCTGCTATGGCACTTAGCAGTGTAAGTGTAGTGACTAATGCTTTATTGTTAAAACGTTGGCAAGCACGTTCTCGGTCAAAATAATTTATTTTGAACAAATGCTTTATGGTAATAAATTAATTTTAGATCAAGTAATTAATGCAAATATTGTCCCAAATTAATCGATTTTGGATCCTTTTTATCGCTCGGATCTAATAAGGGTAATATCTATAGTAGATTAGTGGTGAATATAATATAAATCAGAATGAAACTAATTGAAAAAACGATTAATTGGATAAGTATAAATATTTCACTATGCGAAGATTCAAATACTTGATTGAAAAAGCACCATCTTATAGGGTGTTTTTTCAATCGGCATTTTCAGATAAATTAAAGCCAAAAACCGGCAAAATTTTCCTATCGGAATAGCATCATGCTAAACAATGATAAATAGCATCTCTAATTTTTACTGGATAGTGTCCCAACATTCCTTCAATTGCGGTATTAGTCAAAATGACTACAGCTAATTCTTGTTGAGGATCATAAAACCAATTATGACCATACACACCGCCCCATTGAATAGTTCCTTTACTCTGTGGTGTTTGCGCTAAGATCGGGTCATCAAGCACCGCACCACCATAACCGAATCCCCATCCTGGCCCTTTTGTACCATATTCACTACTTATATAACACTTCGCCATTGTATCCATTAGTTTATTGTTACTTAAATCAGTATTTATTGAAGTTAATGATAACAGAAATTGCATAAAATCAGGGGCAGTACCAACCATACCAGCCCCACCTGAATGATAGGCTTTATGATTAAATATGCGTTTAGGATCATAAGAAACAATCCCGTTATTCGATGATTCATCTAATTGCATAAAATAAGGGCTTGGCATAGGTAATGGTTCCGGTAAAGCATTATAATAGTGAGTAACTAATTGATTATTATCTGGTATGGTAAAGCCGGTTTTTGCCATATTCAAAGGAATCGTTATGGTAGTTTTTATTATTTCTTCTAATGGTTGTTGAGTGACAGCAGTTAATACTCCACCTAGGACATCTAATGCCAATGAATAACACCAATTTGTTCCAGGAGCAAAAAGAAGAGGAGCTTTTGATAATCGATGAAGATTTTCATCTAAATCAGTTGCTATTTGATCAAAGCCGTCTGAAATCTGTAATGTATTATAAATGCCTTCACCATGAGGTTCGCAAAAACGATATTTTAGTCCCGCACTATGGGTTAATAAGTGATGCAAAGTAATAACTGGTTGCTGGCCATTTTCTAGTTTTGGAGTGAAATAAGGTAGATAATCAGTAACAGGCGAATCCAATTTTAGTAGCCCTTTTTCTGCTAAACATAATGCGGCTGCACTAACTATCGGTTTGGTAACGGATGAAAGCAAAAATTGTGAGTCAACTTGCATGGTTGATTTTTGTTCTTTATCAGCATAGCCGGATGCTTGTTGATAGATTATTTGTCCCTCTTTAGCAACCATAACAACAGATCCAACTATATGTTTTTTATCTATCGCATATTGATTCACTTTATTGATTGCTTGTCCAACATTTGCAGAAAAACAACTAACTTTCATTTTTGTCTTAACTCTTGATTGATTATTATTTCACCTAATAGTATATGTTTTTTTGTAAGCATAATAAATATGCTAAATGAATTTATTTTGACGATGTTTAGTTGGTTTCCTATTAAGAGTTATACTTATGTAATTTAACATTATTTTTCTATTATCAGTTCCATTTAATTTGTTAGTGTAAAGTGTATGCTGTTTAGCCATGAAGAACGATAGCTCTGTTATGTATGAGGTTACTTAATTATATAATCCAATTCAGGTTAGTATGATTGGATTGAATTCGATTTCGTGTCAATTAGACTCAAGCACATTTTATTTTTATGATTTATTTTAGATTAAAACCAACTTGTGATCCTTTACCTTGCTCAGTAACAAATACCCCAACGGCAGTAATCAATTGCTCATTATAGTAAATTAATGGAATACGAGTGCGCATCCATGGTGGAATATGGTGTTCTTGCCATAATTTTTTTATTGATCGTGATCCTTGGCGCTGCACAATTTGAAATTGACCTTGCGCATGAAAACGCACCGAAACCGTTTCATCTTTTTGTGGTAAACGGCAGGTTAGTTCAGTTTGATAATTAGGCTGTAAATGGCCTAAATTATCAGGCAAAGTGAGTGACGTAGCTAAATCCCACGGCAGGATTTGCTGTTCAATATCTTGATATAAAGGTAATAAATAGAGTTGGTTTTGATAGCGGCGAATCTGTCGATTATGCAAAATAAATTGTGGATTGGCATCTTCTTTAGCTTGAATAACGGTTTGCCAAATTAACGACAGTTGCTTTTGACTTGGCATGCCGATATGTTGCTCTCTAAACCACATTCGCAATATTGCATTACGTTTGTATTGAGAATAATCCCGTAAAGGTTGAATATTGAGTTGTTTAGCATTACCAATAATTTGCTCAAATTCAGCCAATAACAGCTCATGAATTAAAGCTTCTTGCTGTTGACATAATTCAGCACTACGAGCCACCATTTGTGAAAAATGTGGCCAACGTTGATTAAGTATTGGCATTACCTTTAAGCGTAAAAAATTACGATCATAATGGTCGTCTTGATTACTTTCATCTTCAATCCAACTTAATAGATGTTGATTGGCATATTGTTCAATTTCTTGGCGAGAGATCGTTAATAATGGTCTAAGATGTTGGCCATTTTCCAGAGGCATAGCGGATAAGCCTGTTGGGCCACTACCACGTTTTAAGGCTAGGAAGAAAGTTTCACATTGGTCGTCAAGATGTTGTGCCGTACATAACAACTCATCACTTTTTAAATGTTGATAAATGGCTTGATAACGGGCTTCTCTGGCCTGTTCTTCAATATTGCCAGAACTACGATTAAGTTTTACTTTTTCAATAATCAATGGCACTTGCCACGTTTGGCATTGTCTCAGGCAATGTTCAGCCCAATTATCGGCATTTTTACTTAAACCGTGGTGAATATAAATTGCTCTTAGTTGTAAATTTTGTAGCCGTTGCTTTAAGGTGACTAATGCTTGCATTAATACGGTTGAATCGACACCACCACTAAAGGCAACCAATAACGATTGCCGACCGTTTAGATGTTGTAAAATAGTTTGCTCAACAATATTGTCTATTTGGGTTTGGCTTTGATGGCTCATGTGCTATCCATTTATACTAAGCTTTGTAACGCATTAACCTTATTTTTGTGTAGATTGATTCGATCTAGGCCAGCAGCAAGATCGGCGATTAAATCATCGGGATCTTCAAGGCCAATATGTAATCGAATTAATGTACCTGTGAAATCCACACCGGATACTGGACGTATTTTCGCAAGATCTTCAGGTTGATTGGCTAAAATCAATGATTCGAATCCACCCCATGAATAAGCCATCGAGAAGTGAGTCATATTATCTAAAAAATCAGATAATTGCACTTCGCTCAAATGATCTTTAAGTACAAACGAAAATAGGCCACTAGCGCCACTAAAATCACGTTTAAAAAATTCATGCCCTTTACAGCTTGCTAATGCAGGATGGTTAACCGTGGCAACTTTAGGGTGATTTGCTAACCAGTTAGCCACTTTTAGTCCACTTTCGTGATGTTGTTTTAACCTGACCGCTAAGGTTCTTAATCCTCGTGCTGCCATATAAGCGGTATCAGCATCACACATTTGTCCCATTAAATAAGAACGTTCACGTAATTGATCCCAACATCGTTGATTAGCAACCGCAGTACCTAACATAGCATCAGAGTGACCAATTAAATATTTAGTACCGGCTTGAATAGAGATATCAACATCATGCTCTAATGCTTTAAATAAAACACCAGCAGCCCAAGTATTATCCATCATAATGACAATTTCTGGATTAACACTGCGAATAGCTTTAACTATGGCTGGCACATCATGCAGTTCCATAGTGATTGAAGCTTGGTGATTCAAGAAATACTACTTTGGTATTGGGTTTAATATGATTAGTAATATAGCGACCAATCAAGGGTGAAAAATAATCGGTTTCCACACCAAAATCTTTTAATATATGTTCGCAAAATTCTTGCGTTGGCTCGTAACTGGCTTCTGAAACCAAAATATGATCACCTGATTTGACAAAAGCTAAGATAGCATTCGCAATTGCCGCTGCACCACAAGGATAAAGATAACAACCTGCGCCACCTTCAATTTCGACCATGGCATCTTGTAAGGCAAAATGAGTCAAGGTACCGCGTCGACCATAAAATAATCCGCCTTTGGCTCGATTTTCCATCGCGTCTTTTTTCGCTTCTAATGAATCAAAAACAAGCGATGATGCTCTCTGAATAACGGAGTTAACAGCACCTTGGGTATAACGTTTTTTTCGACCAGCATGAACTAATTTTGTTTGTAATGACATGATGCATCCTTAGTGAACCGATAAATTTCGATAACAGTTAGCATAGCATGCTGTTAAAATAGTAAAAAATAATTTTTGTTTAAATTGGCTTACATAAAATGTTAATTGCTCAACTTGCTCATTTAGATACGACAGAAGTGAACTATTCATTATTATCACCAAAAATCATTAATGATGCTGAGTCATTAAGTGGTTCACGAAAAAAACAGTTTTTAGTTTGTCGTTCAATTTTAGCTAGTTTACTTAAACAGTATTGTGATATTGATAGTTTGCCACCCATCATTATTGGTGATAATAGCCGTCCTTGCTTTTTACAACATAACCTGCCTGATTTTAATATCAGTCATAGTAAAGATTGGGTGGCAGTTGCCATATCCTTAAATGGTAGAGTTGGGATTGATATTGAAGTTGCTAGGCAGCGTAAAAATTATCTGAGTGTCGCCAAAAATTATTTTGCTAATGAAGAATACCAATGGATATTAAAACAATCGGATGCATTAGCGGCATTTTGGCAACTTTGGACATTAAAAGAATCTGCACTTAAATTATATGCGAAAGGTGTTTGGCAAATAAAATCAGTAAAAATAGATGTTGAAAAACAGCTGATTAGTGCGCCATTTGGACAGGATTTTTATTATCAATATCAGCAAGTAGAATCAGTTCATCTTGCGGTGAATCATAATAAACCTATTACAGATTTTATTTTGCAATCTTAACAGGATAATCATCTGCTACACCATGATGGTTGCAGCAGATTAATATTATTAATTTATTCTGCGCTGGAAGCAAGTAAACCAGACTCACTTAATGTTTTATTAAAATCTTTATCCATAAAGAATAAATCTCGTTTGTTTTCACCAACTAATTCCAGTTTATCAACAATGCTTTTAAAAAGTTTTTCTTCTTCATGTTGTTCAGCAACGTACCATTGTAAAAAGTGAAATGTTGAGAAATCTTTTTGGGTTAAAGCATAGTCAACAAGCTCATTTATCTCTTTGGTAATTTTAAGTTCATGTTGATATGCCGCTTTAAACACATCAAGCAGTGATTTATATTCTGATTCTGGTGCTTCAATTTTGCCAATAAGCGCTAATGCACCGCAATCTAACACATAATCAAATAACCGTTCCATATGTTGTCTTTCTTCGCTAGCATGATCTCTTAAAAATTTTCCAAACGAAGGAAAATTTTGATCATCACACCATGCGCTCATTTGTAGGTAAAGGTTAGAAGAATAGAATTCTAGATTTAATTGGTCATTGAGTTTTTTGACCATTTGGTTGGTTAACATTTCATTTTCCTCACATTGCTTTTTTAGTATTTCACTTTTTATTGAGATAAAGTGATTATTGATAAGTGTATGATAGTTATTCATACACTTATATTAGTTAAATTAGATAAATATCTTGAAGGATCTTTCTGTTGTTATCATCTAATTGATACTCTTGGTGTAACCAATTATCTATTGTGTTATAGCGTTTTTTTATTTCATCGATAGCTGCAGTTAAGAACTCTTGCTTAGCTGAAAAAATGATTTTCTGTTTTTCAAATTCTTCAGCCGATAATTTACTTTTATTTTGACTAAGTACAGCTTGACGATAATCATTTAAATATTGTTCGGTAAGCAAATAATCTTGCATAACAACGTCTTCGCTGACACCTAATGCAAATAGGGTTAAGGCGACGCCGACACCAGTTCTATCTTTACCTACTGCACAGTGCTGTACTAATGGTTTGCCATTCGCATTGAGTAATATTGATATTAATTTTTTATAAGCTGGATTATTAAACGGTAATAGCTGATAAAGTTTAATCATAAAATCCAACGGCGAATATTTTTTAAGTACGAATATATCATCACTAACTAAGCTTGCTGTAATTTCATCACTTAATGGATTTGCTGGGATATTAAAATATTGGCTATTGTTCCAAAGATTATCAGGATTACGATCGATTTCAAGTTGATCACGATAATCTAATACATAATGTAAATTAAGCTCATCAGATAAGAACTTTTTTTCCTCATCACTAAGGCGAGAGAATTCACCTGAACGATACAACATTCCTGAACGAATTTGGCGACCATCACTGGTTTTAATGCCACCTAAGTCTCGAAAATTAATTCCATTTTGGATTGGTACAACTGATGTCATTATTGGTCCTTATTTCTGCTTAACTTTGCTTGCTATATTAACATGTTTCTGATTAGAATTGATTCATCGTTTTTGCATTATTATTGCTTGAGGAATCTATTATGTCGACTTTATCTATCTTATTATCGGAAAAAACTGCTCCATCTAAATGGGGTAAAGATGCTTTACTTAGTTTTTCTGATGATGCTATTACCATTCATTATCAACCTGACCATCGACATGGTGCCATTCAGCGAGCAGCTCGAAAACTAGATAATCAAGGTATTAAGTCAGTTAAACTTAGTGGTGATAATTGGGATTTAGAATCTTGTTGGCATTTTTGGCTCGGTTATCGTAATGCTAAGAATAATAATAAAGTGAGTTGGGCCAAACTTGATAGTCAAGATAAGCAAGAACTAAAACATCGTCTCGCAATTATTGATTGGTGTCGAGATATTGTTAATCAACAAGCTGAAACATTAAGCCCGTTAGAACTGGCAATGCAAAGTGCAAACTTAATTAGTAATTATTCCTCAGATATTACCTATAACATTACTTCAGGTGAAGCATTAAAAGAACAGGATTATATGGGTATTTACACGGTTGGCAAAGGATCAGAACGACCGGCAGCGTTGCTTGAGCTTGATTATAATCCGACTAAAAATCCTAAAGCCCCAATTGTTGCTTGTTTAGTCGGTAAAGGTATTACTTTTGATTCTGGTGGTTATAGCTTAAAACCAAGCAGTTTTATGGAATCAATGCGATCGGATATGGGGGGCGCAGCATTGGTAACTGGTGCTCTGGCACTTGCTATTGCTCGAGGTGTTAAACATCGTATCAAACTTTATCTGTGTTGTGCTGATAATTTGGTGAGTGGTAAGGCATTTAAACTGGGTGATATTATTCGATATCGTAATGGTAAAACTGTTGAAGTTGATAATACTGATGCAGAAGGACGGTTAGTTTTAGCTGATGGATTAATTAGTGCCGACAACGATAATCCTCATTATATTATTGACTGTGCAACCCTTACTGGTGCAGCAAAAATTGCTGTAGGTAACGATTACCAATCATTACTTTCGTTTGATGACCTCTTTGCAAATCAGTTATTAGCTAGTAGCCTCGTGGAACATGAAGCTTTTTGGCGATTACCATTAGCTGATTTTCATCGTAGTCAATTTCCATCATCTTTTGCTGATATGGCCAATTCTGGATTACCAAATACCGCTGGTGCAAGTACTGCTGCGGCATTTTTATCTCATTTTATTAAAAATTATAAACAAAATTGGCTACACATTGACTGTTCAGCTACATTCCGCAAAAGTGCCACCGCTTTATGGGCAACTGGTGCAACAGGTATCGGGGTAAGAACGCTGGCTAATTTGTTAACTATATTAAAATGATTAGTAATGATTTTATGATGCATTAAATAGAATTTTAAAAAAGTTTATAAATATATAAGGAATATCATGAATATAAAAAAGTTACTATTAGTTATGCCCCTCTTATTTTCTTTTGTTACTTATGCGAGGGATTGTACAACAGAATATGAAAATAAAAATTATGAAAAGGCACTTATTGAATGTACACAAGAAGCAGAAAAAGGTAGTTCAGAAGCGCAGTATCTTTTAGGTGACTTATATTATCAGGCTATAACAGGAGATGAGCAAGATGATTCACTATATCAAAAGGCTATTTATTGGTTTACAAAATCAGCCGAACAAGGTTATGTAGATGCACAATATACTCTAGGCATATTGTATGATCAAAGTGATGATGAAACACAAGATTCCCAAAAAGCGTTATTTTGGTATGAGAAAGCTGTAGAACAAAATGACCCCCCATCACAATATAATTTAGGTATTATGTATGAATATGGTCATGGCGTTGAACCAAATATACAAAAAGCTTTAACTTTGTATATAAAATCAGCTGAACAAGGTTATATGGATGCACAATACGCGTTAGGACTTATGTATGATAAAGGTGATGGAATAGAACAAGATAAACAAAAAGCGATATTTTGGTATGAAAAAGCTGCAGAACAAGGTGACTTCAACTCACAATTTAATTTAGCTCTTATGTATGATGAAGGTGATGGAGTTGAACAAAATAAACAAAAAGCAGCATTTTGGTATACTAAATTAGCGGAGCGGAATGTCGTCCCTGAAGCACAATACAGGTTAGGAATTATGTATGATAAAGGTGATGGGGTTGAGCAAAACAAATTATTAGCTAATAAGTATTTTAAACAGTCCTGTGAGCGGGGTTTTGAAAAAGCTTGTAATAAATTAAAAAAATAATCCTAAGATTTAATAAAAAACCACCTTAAATCACTAAGGTGGTTTACTTGAAGTGTTGATTAATTTTAGAACAACCTATTGTTTATCTTCAATCACAGTTGCTTTTTTAATATAGATTGGTTCAACAGGGACATTTTGATGTGGTCCCATGCGTTTTGTAGCGACATTAACAATTTTATCAACGACATCCATTCCTTTAATGACTTTACCAAAAACAGCATAACCATATTGGTCTGGTTATCGGTAATTAAGGAAATCAATAATAACGATTATTTTCGATACATACTTTTATCTAAATAAATAAAAAGTATCAATGTCTGCTTTAACATATATAGGAAATACAATGAAAAAATTTATACCTGTTGGATTATTAATTTTGTGTTCTTTTTCAAGTTATGCTAGTCAGTGTAAAACAGATTATGAACAAAAAAATTATGAAAAGGCCTTTATTGAATGTAAACAAGAAGCAGAACAAGGTCATTCCAGCGCACAATATAATTTAGCTTTTATGTATGATGACGGTGAAGGAATAGAGCAAGATAAAGTTAAAGCTGCATATTGGTATACAAAAGCAGCGGAGCAAGGAGAGGCCAACGCACAATATAATTTAGCGCTTATGTATGATAAAGGAGACGGCATAGAGCAAGATAAACAAAAGGCATTATATTGGTATACAAAAGCAGCGGAGCAAGGAGAGGCCAACGCACAAAATAATTTAGCGCTTATGTATGATGAAGGTGATGGCATGGAACAAGATAAACAAAAGGCATTATATTGGTATACAAAAGCAGCGGAGCAAGGAGAGGCCAACGCACAATATAATTTAGCGCTTATGTATGATGAAGATGATGGTATAGAGCCAAATAAACTTAAAGCTGCATTTTGGTATGAAAAATCAGCGGAACAAGGTAATGTAGATGCACAGTATAATTTAGGCGTTTTATATGATGAAGGTGATGGTATAGCACAAGATAAACAAAAAGCTACATATTGGTATACAAAAGCAGCAGAGCAAGGAGAGGCCAACGCACAATTTAATTTAGCGCTTATGTATGATGAAGATGAAGGTATAGAGCCAAATAAACTTAAAGCTGCATTTTGGTATGAAAAATCAGCAGAACAAGGTCATTCAGGCGCCCAAAATAATTTAGCTAGTATGTATGATGACGGTGAAGGCATAAAGCAAGATAAACAAAAGGCGATATATTGGTATACAAAAGCAGCGGAGCAAGATAATTCCACAGCCCAATATAATTTAGCGCTTAAGTATGATGAAGGTGATGGGATTAAGCAGAATAAATCTTTAGCTAAAAAGTATTTTAAACAGTCTTGTGATCAGGGATTTGTAGAAGCTTGTAATAAATTAAAAAAATAATCCTATTATTTAATAAAAAACCACCTTAAATCATTAAGGTGGTTTACTTGAAGTGTTGATTAATTTTAGAACAACCTATTGTTTATCTTCAATCACAGTTGCTTTTTTAATATAGATTGGTTCAACAGGGACATTTTGATGTGGTCCCATGCGTTTTGTAGCGACATTAACAATTTTATCAACGACATCCATTCCTTTAATGACTTTACCAAAAACTGCATAACCATATTGGTCTGGTGATTGGTAATTTAGAAAATCATTATTGACAACATTAATAAAGAATTGGCTAGTTGCGCTATCTACAGCATTGGTTCTTGCCATTGCGATAGTTCCACGATCGTTTTTCAAACCATTATTGGCTTCATTTTTAATTGGTTGTTGAGTTTCTTTGAATTTTAATTGATCATCAGCTCCACCACCTTGAATCATAAATTCAGGAATGACTCGATGGAAGGTTAAATTTTCATAATAACCGCTATTGACATAATCAAGAAAATTTTTCGTGGTAATTGGGGCATGTTCGCTATCTAATTCAATTTCAATATCGCCCATACTGGTTTGTAATAATACTTTGCTATCAGCCAATGCAACAGTTGAAAAAAGGCTTAATAGTAATGATATAAGTAATAGTTTGATTTTTTTCATTTAACAAATCCTTACTCCAAAATAGTGGGCAAATTATACCGAATATTAGATGAATTGAAATGATTAATATAAATAATTAACTAAAATTCTGCGTGATAGATTCCAATGTTGCGATTAATAGATAAAAAATAGTTTTTATTTATTATAATTCATATTATTAGCGAGCTAATTTTCTATTTTCTTTCCATTTTAAGCATATTTTGTAGATAAAAAACCTGTTCCTCAAAATTTTTTGCTAAGCGATGAATCATTATGCGATGTATTTTATGTAATATGCCTTTAGTGTTGCCTCATCATGGGATTTGTAGTCAATGTGTTAAAAACTTACCAAAATTTAATAAGATTTGTTATCAATGTAGTCTTCCTCATTCATTATCAACCAAAATCTGCTATCGATGTCGTGATAATCGGCCTTATTGGGATGAAATGATTGCTGTAACAGAATATATGGCACCGTTAAAAAGATTAATTCAACATTTAAAATTTTATCGAAAAACTGAGTTAACTAATGCTCTGGCTAGATTAATGTTTTTAGCGTGGTATCAACGACGGTTGAGTAGTGGTTTGGTTAAACCAGATATTGTAACTTGTGTTCCATTGCACCATTTTCGTTATTGGTCTAGAGGATTTAATCAAGCGGCATTATTAGCGAGACCAATAGCCAGATGGCTTAATTGTGATTTTCAACCTTATCTGTTATCACGAAAGTCAGTGGCACACGATCAAAAGTATCTATCGCTTAAGCAACGAATAGCCAATGTTGAAACCTTATTTAGTTGCCGCGATGATTTAACCAATCAATCGATAATGCTTATTGATGATATTGTTACTACCGGCAATACCATAAATGCCATTAGCCAACAGTTAAAACATTGTGGGGCAAACTATATTCAGGTAGTTTGTTTATGTCGCACCATCTTGTAAAATCTAAAACACCCCCTATAATGACCAACAAGGTTAGTCAACTATTATCGATGATGTTAGTGATGATTAATGTCAATCGTGTCAAAGTGAGGGATTATGTCTATTATTACCATTTCTGAATCAGCGCAACAACATTTTAAAAAATTACTTGCTAATCAGCCTGATGGTACACAAATTCGGGTTTTTGTTATTAATCCTGGCACACCATCAGCAGAATGTGGGGTTTCATATTGCCCAGCAGATACTATAGAAGATAGCGATATCGAAGAACAACAACAAGCAGGTTTTGCTATTTATATTGATGAAATTAGCGCTCCTTTTCTAGAGGAAACGGTGATTGATTATGTAACAGATGAATTAGGTTCTCAATTAACTTTGAAAGCGCCGAATTCAAAAATGAAAAAGGTTGCCGATGATGCGCCGTTAATTGAACGCGTCAATTATGTTATTCAAGCACAGGTTAATCCACAATTAGCTAGTCATGGTGGTCATGTGAGTTTGGTTGAATTAACCGATGATAATTATGCGATATTACAATTTGGCGGTGGTTGTAATGGTTGTTCGATGGTCGATTACACTTTAAAAGAGGGGATTGAAAAACAGCTACTTACTGAATTCCCTGAACTGGCAGGCGTAAAAGATATTACCGAACATCAAGCTGGAACCCATTCATATTGTTAAAAAATTTTCGATTTACATCTTGCTTATTGCTGTGATTAAGTCATAATCGCATAATGTTTGCCAATTCACATCATGATGGGGTTATATGAATCAAGTTAGTATTATTTCAGATCTTATCGTTTGGATTGAAAAAAATTTGGAGCAACCCTTATCTATTGATAATGTCGCCCAGAAATCAGGTTATTCGAAGTGGCATTTACAACGGATGTTTAAAGAAGTAACTGGTCAAGTACTTGGTACTTATATTCGTCACCGCAGATTAACTTATGCGGCATTATCTTTGCGCATGACAAGTAAACCTATTTTAGATATTGCTATGCAATATCGTTTTGATTCGCAGCAAACTTTTACTCGTTCTTTTAAAAAGCAATTTAATGAAACACCAGCAAGTTATCGTCGTGGTGAATTTTGGGATCCTACCGGGTTAACTCCTGCTATTGAATTAAATAAAAATCGACTTTCTTTACCTGAGCCTAAATTTGTGAATATGCCGAAACAAACTTTTTGGGGGATCTCTTACAAAAATAATTGTAATTTGAGTCAAATTTTAGATGAAGAAAATAAATTAAGATCGCAGTTTTTTCAAAATTATTTATCCCATTATGCTCACAATAGCGACAGTTTACCGGATAAGATTTTTGCTTTTAGCCGTATCTTGAAAAGTAAAGATAATGCTAATGAACAAGAACTTTTATATACAATTGCCTTAGATCATAATAATAATCTTGAGCATATAGAACCAATTGTTAATGAAGGTGGTTTATATCTTTGTTTTAAATATATCGGTTCGCTAGAAAATTTCAGCGATTTTATTTCTCAAGTCCATTTAGCTGCAATGCCAGCATTGAAAGTTCGGTTACGCACTTCAAGCTGTTTAATTGAGATTCATCATAATCATCATGATGATACGATTAAATGTTTTGAAGATATTCATACTATGGAATGCGATTATTGTGTACCAGTGGTTGCAGATGATGAAGTCAATATCCAGTCAAACTTGTTATAGTCTACTTTAACTAGTTTTTATAAATATTGACTATTATTTTATTTATCTGATTTCAATAGAATGTTTTCCAACCACACTTTAAATTCAGGAGTTGCTTCTTTTAAACTATTCGAGCCTCTGGTCACAGTGGCAATGCCAATTTTCAATTGCTCTTTAAGTTGGCGTTGATTAATTGAGCCATCCAGTAATGAACGGACAATTTTAACTCTTGTGATTAATGCATCCCGCTCATCAGCTGTCATCAGTAATTTCAATATATCTAATGAATAACCGCTATTAAATGCTTGGTGTAATATTTCAACCGTTTGGTTCCATTCTTTAGTTTTCATGTAATGCACCATTAATATTGTCTATTAAATTCGTTTGTTGTCAGTATATGAGGGTGTTGATTTCCTAAAATATATTGGTAAATATAATCATAAACTAATACACTTTTGACATAATTTCGAGTTTCATTAAAGGGAATACTTTCAATAAATGCGATAGCATCAAGTTTTCCATTACTATTATTCAACCATTTTTTTACTCGGCCAGGACCTGCATTATAGGCCGCCGAGGATAAAATACGATTGTTATCATTTTGTAAATAAACGCTATTTAAAAAAT
Source organism: Gilliamella apis (assembly GCF_030758615.1). Lineage (NCBI taxonomy): Bacteria > Pseudomonadati > Pseudomonadota > Gammaproteobacteria > Orbales > Orbaceae > Gilliamella > Gilliamella apis. Next base: position 108,622 of record NZ_CP132381.1, on the reverse strand, counting down.
AAGTACCTAACTGTATATTCGTTGTCGGTTCAAACAGTTGGCTTGGTGAATAATAGGTAATATTATTGATTTTTTTGGCTGTTTCCTTAGCTGTTGCTGGCATTAATTGCATTAAACCACTGGCTCCAACTGGAGATTGTATCATTGTGTCAAATGCACTTTCTTGCCGAGTTATTGCTAAAGCATAAGATAATGGAATCGCTTTATCTTTCAAGGCATCATTATATAAGTTTTTATACATGATAGGTAGGCGTTCAGTCCAATTATCCCATAATTTACCTGATATTGTTGCTTGTATACTTAGTTCTCCCCAACCTTTCTGATAAGCGTATTTAGCTAAATCTAAATATTCATTTTCTGCTGCTTGGTTTTTAAGTACATATCGCCATTCTTGTTTTGACTCCGTTAACATACCTAATAATCTTAATTCTTTGATTCTAATGACATATGGTTGCTGGTCATACTTGGCTTTTAGTGCATTGACTTCTGTACTCGGGATCTTTTTCGATAAATTATTGATAGTATATGGTTGATTAAGAGCTTGTGCACTTACCATTCCGTAAAAACCACGTTTATTAGTTAAACTTTTTAAGATATGTTTTGCTTCGTTAGTTTTTTTGTTATTGAGTAATACTCGAGCGTGCCAGTATTGCCACTCTTCTTTTAATTGATCTTCTGGAGTTAGTTGTTTTAGCCAATGTGCAATATCTTTGTAATTATTAGCATCAATAGCCATGCGAATACGTTTTTCAACTAAAGTCGAGTCATGACTTTTGCTAATATAATTATCCCGCCATTTTATCTGTTCTGGGGTTGCTGAATCACTAAAATAACTATTGGCTAAGCTTTGTTGTAATCTAATTTGCTCATCATCAGTGAAATTCTGTTTTTCAATTAGTTGTGGTAATAATGCTGCAGCCACATTTTTGTCAGCTTTAACTAACCGAGGGTAAGATGCTAAGACAATTTTTTTTGTGAAGGTGCTCGTTTTAATATTTTTTGAAAAAGCTTCAATTTTTCGTGGATTATCGAAAATAGCTAATAAATGATTTTTGGTTGTTTGATAGTTATCATCTAGTAAGTTGGTTAAATGGCGAGCTAATTTTAAATTGTTGTTTTCCAGTGCAAGTTCTATACGTAACAAAATAAGATTTGCTGTGCGTTTACCACTTTTTGACCATGTATCTAATAAAGGATCACAAGCTGAAGGTAATTCTTTACCTGTTAACCATAGCGATTCGACATTATCTAACACTGATTTGTCTTGATGTTGCTGTAATTTTGCATACTGGTATCGACAATTAGAAGCAATAGAATTATCTATAGGAAAAGTGATAATTGCATTCCAGTCTTGACGATTAGCTAGCTCAGTTATATAAGCTTGAGTTAATGACGATGTTAATGGGAAATCATGATATTTTTTTGCAAAATCACTTACTGCTTGTGTTGATACTGTTTTAATATTATTTTGAAAAAATTGCACGGCAGCATAAGGGTATAATGGATAGTTTTTTAACTGTTTTAGTAATGTTTGTTGTTCATCAAAAGTTAATGATTGATAAGTATTTTGCCACTTTTGATAATTTTGTCGCAAATCACTCAAAGTAGGCTCTGCAAACACACTTTTAGCCCAAAGTATGCTTAATATCAAACACCAACGTATCACTAAATTCATTCTTAAACTCCTGTATCAAATTAGTTTATTAGATTAGCATATTCCCTTATATTTCGTCGATGAAGAACTGATAACTTAATTCCCACTAAAATAGTCAACTAAATACTTGACTAAAAATAAAGGATATATAAAATATTTACTGTTAAATATAGGGGAATGATTAATGAAATTGACATCAAAAGGGCGATATGCAGTGACAGCTATGTTAGATGTAGCACTGCATTCAGAATCAGGCCCTGTTTCACTTGCTGATATTTCAGAACGTCAGGAAATCTCATTATCTTATTTAGAACAACTGTTTTCGCGATTGCGTAAAAATGGTTTAGTTTCAAGTGTTAGAGGTCCTGGTGGTGGTTATGTACTTGGCCGTAGTATGGAGCAAATTGCGATTAGCTCAATTGTAAAAGCTGTTGATGAAACTGTTCATGCGACTAAATGCCACGGTAATACCGGATGTCAAAACGGTGTAAGATGCCTTACCCATAGCTTATGGAATGACTTAAGTGAACGAATCAATGATTTTTTGACCAGCATCACTTTAAGCGAATTGGTTAATAATCAAGAAGTGAAAGCCGTCTCTAATCGACAAAGTCATCTTCATCAAAACAGAATTAATTAAAAATACAGAATTTGTAATTGGGAGTAATTAATGAAATTACCTATTTATATGGATTATGCAGCAACAACGCCTGTAGATCCAAGAGTAGCTGAAAAAATGATACAGTATTTAACACCCGATGGTGTTTTTGGTAATCCCGCTTCTCGTTCACATAAATTTGGTTGGCAAGCAGAAGAAGCAGTTGATATTGCACGAAATCAAATTGCTGACTTAATTGGTGCCGATTCACGTGAAATTGTATTTACTTCAGGTGCGACAGAAGCAGATAACTTAGCCATTAAAGGTGCGGCTCATTTTAATTATGCTAAAGGTAAACATATTATTACCTGTAAAACTGAACATAAAGCAGTGCTTGATACTTGTCGTCAATTAGAACGAGAAGGTTATGAAGTGACTTATTTAGCACCAGAATCAAATGGTATTCTTGATCTTGATAAACTGGCTGCGGCGATGCGTAATGACACAACTGTTGTATCAATTATGCACGTTAATAATGAAACTGGTGTTATTCAGGATATCGAAAAAATCGGTGAAATGTGTCGTGAAAGAGGTATTGTATTTCATGTTGATGCAACCCAGAGTGTTGGTAAATTACCGATAGACTTAACCAAATTAAAAGTCGATCTTATGTCGTTTTCTGGACATAAGATCTATGGACCAAAAGGCATTGGTGGACTTTATGTTAGACGTAAACCTCGCGTGCGTATTGAAGCCCAAATGCATGGTGGTGGACATGAACGCGGTATGCGTTCTGGTACTTTACCGGTACACCAAATTGTGGGTATGGGTGAAGCATACCGTATAGCAAAAGAAGAGATGGCAACAGAAATGCCACGTCTTTTAGCACTAAAAACTCGTTTATGGAATGGATTAAAAGATATTGAAGAAGTCTATCTTAATGGTTCATTAGAGCATGGTGTGGCTAACATTTTAAATGTAAGTTTTGCTTATATTGAAGGTGAGTCGCTCATGATGGCGCTGAAAGATTTAGCTGTATCATCTGGTTCAGCATGTACTTCTGCAAGTTTAGAACCATCTTATGTATTACGAGCGCTAGGACTTAATGATGAACTAGCCCATAGTTCAATAAGATTTTCATTTGGTCGATTTAGTACTGAAGAAGAAGTAGATTATGTAATCAAATTAATCAAAGATTCTATCGGTAAATTAAGAGATCTTTCTCCGCTTTGGGAAATGTTTAAAGATGGTGTTGATTTAACAAAAATTAAATGGTCAGCCCATTAAAAATTAGGAGTAAATTATGGCATACAGTGAAAAAGTCGTCGATCATTATGAAAATCCTCGCAATGTAGGTTCTTTCGATCAAAATGATCCGAATGTTGGAAGTGGTATGGTTGGTGCACCAGCATGTGGCGATGTAATGCGATTACAAATTAAAGTTAATGATGATGGCATTATTGAAGATGCCAAATTTAAAACTTATGGCTGCGGTAGTGCAATTGCCTCAAGTTCATTAGTGACTGAATGGATTAAAGGTAAATCATTAGATGAAGCTGAAGCAATAAAAAATACTGATATAGCAAAAGAATTAGCTTTACCTCCGGTTAAAATTCACTGTTCAATTTTAGCTGAAGACGCCATCAAAGCAGCAATTGATGATTATAAAACCAAAAAAGGACAACGTTAATGGCAATTACATTAACTGATAGCGCAGCAAATCGAGTTCAGGCCTTTTTAGCTAACAGAGGTAAAGGTGTTGGGCTTCGGTTAGGCGTTAAAACTTCTGGCTGTTCTGGAATGGCTTATGTATTAGAATTTGCTGATATTATTAATGATGATGATAGTGTTTTTGAAGATAAAGATGTCAAAGTTATCGTTGACAAAAAGAGCTTAGTTTATATTGATGGAACAGAGCTTGATTTTGTCAAAGAAGGTCTAAATGAAGGCTTTAAATTCAATAACCCTAACGCTAGCAATGAATGTGGTTGTGGCGAAAGTTTTAATGTTTAATGGGACATGAATTGTGATTAATTACTTTGAATTATTTCAATTACCAATCCAATTACCTATTGATAGTGGTCAGTTAACGGCCAACTATCAACAATTGCAACGTCAATATCATCCCGATAACTTTGCCAATGCAAATGATAATGAAAAAATGGCCATTATTCAGAAATCAGCAATGATCAATGATGGTTATCAGACCCTGAAAAATCCGATAAAAGCGGCTGAATATTTTTTGTCTTTGCAAGGTTTTGATGTGGCAACAGAGCAAAATATTATTCATGATGCCGATTTCTTAATGGAACAATTTAGTTTGCGTGAAAAATTGGACGATATTGAAAATCAGAATAATGTTGATCTGTTAGATGATTTTCATTCCGAAATTTCGCAACGAAAAAAACAAGTCTATCATCAGCTATTGCAACATATGTCCCAACAAGATTGGCAAAACGCAGTTAATCAAATCTATAAACTCCGTTATCTGACTAGATTGATTGAACAGATCGAAAAGTTACAAGAAAAGCAATTTGCTTTATAATTTAAGATTAAGTAACACATCAATTAGAGATAGATCAAATGGTATTATTACAGATTAGTGAACCGGGACAAACACCAGAACCCCATCAACGTCGATTAGCTATTGGCATAGATCTAGGTACAACTAATTCTTTAGTGGCAACAGTTCGTAGTGGGCAAGCAGACGTTTTACCTGATTTAGACGGTAATGCATTATTACCATCGGTTGTGCATTATGGCCTAGACTATGATGATAATACTATTATTACGGTCGGTAAAAATGCTAAAACTAATGCAGCCAATGATCCATTTAATACGGTTAGTTCCGTAAAACGCTTAATGGGAAGGAGCTTAACTGATATTGATAGTTCGCGCTTTCCTTATACTTTTTCACAAACTGATAATGGTGTTCCTTTATTAAATTTACCTAATCAACAAGTTAATCCAGTACAAGTTTCAGCTGAGATTTTGATTGCTTTGGCTGATCGAGCTAAACAAAGCTTAGGTGGTGAGATTGATGGTGCAGTAATAACAGTTCCAGCTTATTTTGATGATGCGCAAAGACAAGCAACTAAGGATGCAGCTAAATTAGCCGGATTACATGTTTTAAGATTACTGAATGAACCAACAGCTGCTGCTATCGCGTATGGCTTAGATTCAGGTAAAGAAGGTGTTATTGCTGTTTATGATTTAGGTGGTGGAACATTTGATATCTCTATTTTACGCCTACATAAAGGTGTATTTGAAGTTTTAGCAACTGGAGGCGATTCAGCACTTGGTGGTGATGATTTTGACCGATTACTTGCTGATTATTTAAAAACACAGTTAGGTTTAAATAACAATTCTGACCCATATATAAACCAGAAAATTATCGATGAAGCTGTTAAAATTAAAATTTTACTAAGTCAGCAAGATTCTGCTTTAGTAAATATACAAGGGCAGTCTTTCTCAATAACCCGTAAACAATTTGAAGACTTAATTGAGCCTCTAGTTAAACGAACATTGGCTGTTTGTCGCCGAGCGTTGAAAGATGCGCAAATTGATTTTGATGAAGTTAGTGAAGTTGTGATGGTCGGTGGTTCAACTCGAGTGCCATTAGTAAGACAATTAGTTGGTCACTATTTCAAAACAGAACCATTAACGTCGATTGATCCCGATAAAGTTGTTGCCATTGGCGCAGCAATTCAAGCTGATATATTGGTTGGCAATAAACCTGATTCAGATATGTTATTGCTGGATGTTATTCCTTTATCTTTAGGGATTGAAACTATGGGGGAATTAGTTGAAAAAATTATTCCTCGTAACAGTACAATTCCATGCGCTCGTGCACAAGAGTTTACCACATTTAAAGATGGTCAAACGGCGATGATGATTCATGTTTTGCAAGGTGAACGAGAAAGTGTTGCTGATTGCAGGTCGTTAGCAAAATTTACTTTGCGAGGGATCCCTCCTATGCCTGCAGGTGGTGCGCATATTCGAGTTACCTTTCAAGTCGATGCTGATGGTTTATTGAGTGTCACTGCAATGGAAAAATCGACAGGGATTGAGGCGGCGATTCAAGTTAAGCCTTCTTATGGACTGTCTGAACATGAAATTGCTAGCATGATTCAAGATTCAATCAATTATGCAAATCAAGATAAACAACTAAGAAAGCTCGCCGAGCAGAAAGTAGAGGCAGCCAGAGTCCTTGAAACATTACAATCTGCTCTAGATAAAGATGCCGATTTATTAAATGAAGAAGAACTTAATCTTATCTTGAATACTAAACAACAATTGCAACAAGCAACGGATTCTGACGATTGTTCTTTGATTGAGCAGCAAATAAAGATTGTTGATAACGCAACACAAACCTTTGCTGCTAAACGTATGAATAGATCAATACGTGATGCCTTAACAGGGCATAGCGTTGATGATATTTAACCAATGAGATTATTATGCCAAAAATTACCTTTTTACCAAATGCTGAGCTTTGTCCTGAAGGAAAAACTGTTGAGGCTGAAGAAGGCGAATCGATATTAGATGTCGCTTTGCGCAATGATATCGAAATAGAGCATGCTTGTGAAATGTCTTGTGCATGTTCAACTTGTCATTGTATTGTTCGAAAAGGATTTGACTCACTTGAAGAAAGTGATGAACAAGAAGATGATATGCTAGATAAAGCTTGGGGTGTCGAGCCTCATAGTCGTTTAAGTTGCCAAGCTAGGGTGACCAATGAAGATCTTGAAGTGGAAATCCCAAGATATAGCCTAAATCATGCTAAAGAAGATCATTAATTAGTCGCCTTCATGGCGACATTATTCTGTAAAAACCCCTTTCCTCAAATTTTTTACTTGTGATAATTATCACATTTTATTTACCTAATTTACTTAACTGCTTTTAACTTAATAATGATTCTGATATAGTCATAGGCTAAACATATGCTTAAAAATAAACAGGTGTTTATGAATAAAAGAGAAAAACAGATCCTCACGATTATTCGCAAAGATCCCTTCATCCAACAACAAGCGATAGCTGAAATGTTAGGCATTACTCGTTCTAGTGTCGCTGGTTACATTATGACTTTGACTCAAAAAGGTTATATAAAAGGAAAAGGTTATCTTTTGTCTGAACATAATCATGTAGTTGTTGTTGGTTCTTGTAACATGGATGTGACTGGATATTCAGATGAAAAATTAGTTTATCAAGATTCTAATCCTGGTAAGATTCGTTGTACGCCTGGTGGTGTGGGGCGAAATATTGCTGAAAATTTGGCGCTTTTAGGACTTGATACCCATCTTATTTCAATGATTGGTGATGATTTCTATGGTGCCCAGCTTATTGAACATACCCGAAAAGCAGGTGTTAATATGGAGCATTGCCATGTGATAAAAGGCGATAGTACTTCAACTTACCTCTCTCTGCTTGATGAATCAGGAGAAATGGTGATAGCTATTAATGATATGGATATTATTAACAAACTAACACCAAGTTTATTAAATGAATCTAAGCAGTTAATTCAGCATGCTAAATTACTAGTTATCGACTGTAATTTGCAACAAGAAGCATTAACATGGCTGTTTAATAATGCTGGGGAAGTGCCTATTTTTGTTGATACTGTATCTGCATTTAAATCTCATAAGATTAAAAGCTTGGTTGTCATATATTCATACTTTAAAACCTAACCGATTAGAAGCTGAAATTTTAAGTGGAATAAAAATCGAAACCAATGACGATATTCCTAAAGTGGTTGATTGGTTCCATCAGCAAGGTGTGCAACGAATTGCAATTAGTGCTGGTGCTGATGGTGTTTATTATAGCGAAATCAATGGTGATCGTGGTTGGTCTGCATCCATTCCAACTGATATTGTCAGCGTTACTGGTGCTGGTGATGCCATGCTTGCAGGGCTTGTTCAAGGTTACTTGAATGGACTGAGTTTTTATCAAAGTGTGCGATTTGGTCAAGCTTGTTCGGCATTAACATTATCATCTGAATTTACTAATAATCCTAATTTATCAATTAATTGTGTTCAAAATATTTTGGAGTCCCTTTCATGAACAATGTGTCTAAATATAATCAATATCTTGATATTTCGCCTGAAGTTAAACAAGCTCTTGAAAATAATCAACCGGTTGTGGCATTAGAATCTACCATTATTTCACATGGTATGCCATATCCACAAAATGTTGAAACTGCATTAAAAGTAGAAGAAATTGTCAGAAAAAATGGCGCAATACCTGCCACTATTGCTGTAATTAATGGTCGTTTAAAAGCTGGTTTGTCAAAAGAAGAGATAACAATTCTTGGTAAAGAAGGATTAAATGTAACTAAAGTGAGTCGTCGAGATTTACCAGTAGTTGTAGCTAATAAACAAAATGGTGCAACTACCGTTGCCGCAACTATGATTATCGCTGAATTAGCCGGTATTCGTGTGTTTGCAACTGGTGGTCTAGGTGGTGTTCATCGTGGGGCAGAACATACATTTGATATTTCAGCCGATCTTCAAGAACTTGCGAATACTAGTGTTGCAGTTGTTTGTGCTGGAGCTAAATCAATTTTAGACTTAGGTTTAACTATGGAATATCTAGAAACATTTGGTGTTCCTGTGGTTGGCTATCAGACTGATAAACTACCATCATTCTTTAGTCGAACCAGCCCATTTGATGTTAGTGTCAAACTAGATAGTGCAAAACAAATAGCTGAAATGATTAAGGTAAAATGGGATTTAGGCTTAAATGGTGGGGTTGTGGTTGCTAATCCTATTCCAACAGAATATGCAATGGATGAAGAGTTAATTTCAACAGCAATTGAAAAAGCATTAAAAGAATCAGTTGAACAAGGCATTAAAGGTAAAGAAACTACCCCATTTTTATTGGCAAAAGTGGTGGAATTAACTGGTGGTGATAGTTTAGAAGCAAATATCAACCTAGTCTTTAATAATGCAAAATTAGCTTCTGAAATTGCGATGAATTATTGCAATAGCAAATAAATTTAATGCAAATAAAGATTGTATTTTGTAATCTAAACTGCTTTTAAATAATGAAACAGCATCACTATGATTACTGTTTCATTATTAGCTAATCAATTAGATAATTATACACAAGTTTTTATAATTACTCCTTGCATTAGCAAATAAATCCCGTATAATTGTCGCACTTTGTTTGCTGATTTTTCAATAAACAAATGCGTAAAAAGATATAGTCTTTATGTCAAAATATCGAATTATATCAACAATATCTCCGATTTGGGGATTACGAAAAGAACGGATTACACTCTCCTGTCAATCGAAACAGGGCAAGAGGAGTAATCTTTTGTTATAACTTTTAAATAGTGGAGCTCTGGTCTCATGTCGAACCAAAGAATCCGTATCCGGTTAAAAGCGTTTGATCATCGTTTGATTGATCAATCAACTGCTGAAATTGTAGAAACTGCGAAGCGCACTGGCGCACAAGTTCGTGGTCCTATTCCATTACCGACACGCAAAGAGCGTTTCACAGTATTGATTTCTCCGCACGTTAATAAAGATGCGCGTGATCAATATGAGATTCGCACTCATAAACGTCTAGTTGATATTGTAGAGCCAACTGAAAAAACAGTTGATGCTTTAATGCGTCTAGATCTTGCTGCCGGTGTTGATGTGCAGATCAGTTTAGGTTAATCCTAAGCTGAATGATTGAGAGGTCGAAACAATGATTGGTTTAATCGGTCGTAAAGTAGGAATGACACGAATCTTCACCGAAGAGGGTGTTTCTATTCCTGTCACCGTAGTTGAAGTTCAAAGCAACCGCGTTACTCAAGTTAAAACACTTGAAAATGACGGTTATCAAGCTATTCAGGTTACTACTGGCAGCAAAAAAGCAAGCCGCGTAAACAAACCTGAAGCAGGTCATTTCGCTAAGGCTGGCGTTGAAGCTGGTCGTGGTCTATGGGAATTCCGTTTTGAAGAAGGCGAATATACTGTAGGTCAAAGCATTAACGTTGATATTTTCACAGACGTTAAAAAAGTTGATGTTACTGGTACATCTAAAGGTAAAGGTTTCGCTGGCGTAACTAAACGTTGGAATTTCCGCACTCAAGATGCTACTCATGGTAACTCTTTGGCACACCGTGGTCATGGCTCTATTGGTCAAAACCAAACTCCAGGTAAAGTGTTCAAAGGTCGTAAAATGGCAGGTCACTTAGGTAATGAACGTGTAACTGTTCAAAACTTAGATATTGTACGTGTTGATGCTGAACGTAACCTTTTATTAATTAAAGGTGCAGTACCAGGCGCGATCAATAGTGACGTAATTGTTAAACCGGCAATCAAGGCTTAACGTCGAGGAGATAGAGATGGAATTAGTAGTAAAAGACGCGCAAGCGCTTTCTGTTTCCGAAACTACCTTCGGACGTGAGTTTAATGAAGCGTTAGTTCACCAAGTAGTTGTTGCTTATGCATCTGCTGCTCGTCAAGGCTCTCGCGCACAAAAAACTCGTGCAGAAATCGCTGGTTCAGGCAAAAAACCATGGCGTCAAAAAGGCACAGGTCGTGCTCGTTCAGGTTCTATTAAGAGCCCAATCTGGCGTAGTGGTGGTGTAACATTTGCAGCAAAACCACAAGATCATAGCCAAAAAGTTAACCGTAAAATGTATCGTGGTGCATTAAAGAGTATTTTCTCTGAATTAGTGCGTCAAGAACGTTTAATCGTGGTTGAAACATTTACTGTTGAAGCACCTAAGACTAAATTATTAACTCAGAAATTAAATGATATGAACCTAAAAGATGTTCTAATCATTACCTCTGAAGTTGATGAAAATCTTTTCTTAGCAGCACGTAACTTATATAAAGTTGATGTGCGTGATGTGGCAGGTATTGATCCAGTTAGTTTGATTGCATTTGACAAAGTGGTTATCACTGTTGATGCCGTTAAACAAGTAGAGGAGATGTTAGCATGATTCGTGAAGAGCGTCTGCTTAAAGTCCTGCGAGCACCACATGTTTCTGAAAAAGCATCTATTTCAATGGAAAAAACAAATACATTAGTATTGAAAGTTGCTAAAGATGCTACTAAGAGAGAGATTAAAGCCGCAGTTGAACAACTATTTGAAGTCAAAGTAGATGACGTTAATACTCTTGTTGTTAAAGGCAAAGTAAAACGTCGTGGTCAACAAATCGGTCGCCGTAGCGACTGGAAAAAAGCTTACGTTACTTTAGCAGAAGGTCAAAATTTAGACCTTGCTGGCGTCGCTGAGTAATTCGGAGGAGTAAGAACAATGGCAGTTGTTAAGTGTAAACCTACATCTCCGGGTCGTCGCCACGTTGTTAAAGTGGTTAACCCAGAGTTGCATAAAGGTAAGCCTTATGCACCGTTGCTTGATACAAAAAGCAAAACTGGTGGTCGCAATAATAATGGTCGTATCACTACCCGTCATATCGGTGGTGGTCATAAACAACATTATCGTATTGTCGACTTTAAGCGTAATAAAGATGGTATTCCAGCAGTTGTTGAACGTTTGGAATATGATCCGAACCGTAGTGCAAATATTGCATTGGTTCTATATAAAGACGGTGAACGTCGTTATATTTTAGCGCCTAAAGGCTTAAAAGCAGGTGATCAGATCCAATCTGGTGTTGATGCAGCGATTAAAACAGGTAACTGTTTACCAATGCGCAATATTCCAGTAGGTTCTACCGTGCATAATATTGAAATGAAACCAGGTAAAGGCGGACAACTTGCTCGCTCAGCTGGTAGCTATGTTCAAATCGTTGCTCGTGATGGTGCTTATGTAACATTACGTCTACGTTCAGGTGAAATGCGTAAAGTATTATCTGATTGCCGCGCCACAATTGGTGAAGTGGGTAACTCAGAACATATGCTTCGCGTACTAGGTAAAGCGGGTGCAACGCGTTGGCGTGGTGTTCGTCCTACTGTTCGTGGTACAGCAATGAACCCGGTAGACCATCCACATGGTGGTGGTGAAGGTCGTAACTTTGGTAAACATCCTGTGTCTCCATGGGGTCAAAAAGCCAAAGGATTGAAAACGCGCAGCAACAAACGTACTGATAAGTATATTGTTCGCCGTCGCAATAAGAAATAATTAATATAGAGGATTAGCTATGCCACGTTCTCTCAAGAAGGGTCCTTTTATTGACCTACACTTGCTGAAGAAGGTAGAGAAAGCGGTGGAAAGCGGGGACAAGAAACCAATTCGTACTTGGTCCCGTCGTTCAACGATCTTTCCTAACATGATCGGATTGACCATCGCTGTCCATAATGGTCGTCAGCACGTTCCAGTTTATGTTTCCGACGAAATGGTTGGTCATAAATTGGGTGAATTCGCGCCGACTCGTACTTATCGCGGCCACGCTGCGGATAAGAAAGCTAAGAAGAAATAAGTAGGAGAAAGAGATGGAAACAATTGCAAAGTACCGCCACGCTCGTTCTTCTGCACAAAAAGTTCGCTTAGTTGCAGATCTTGTTCGCGGTAAAAAAGTGTCTCAGGCACTTGATATTTTAACGTACACCAATAAAAAAGCGGCTGTACTTGTTAAAAAAGTATTAGAGTCTGCTATTGCTAATGCAGAGCATAACGATGGTGCTGATATTGATGATCTGAAAGTTGCGAAAATTTTCGTAGACGAAGGCCCAACCATGAAGCGTATTATGCCTCGTGCGAAAGGTCGTGCAGATCGAATTTTGAAGCGTACGAGTCACATCACCGTGATCGTCTCAGATCGCTAGGCTGGAGAATAGCAATGGGTCAAAAAGTAAATCCAAATGGTATCCGACTAGGCATCGTCAAGCCTTGGACATCTACATGGTATTCGGGTACAAAGACATTCGCTGATAATTTAGAAAGTGATTTTAGAGTGCGTGAATTCTTAAATAAAGAATTAGCACAAGCATCAATCTCTAAAATTGTTATCGATCGTTCAGCAGAAACTAACGTTCGCATTACTATTCACACTGCTCGTCCAGGGTATTGTGATTGGTAAAAAAGGTGAGGACGTTGAAAAATTACGTAATGCCGTAGCTTCTATTGTCAATAAATACAAAGACAAAAAAGAGAAACGTGATGTTGCAGTACAAATTAATATTGCTGAAGTTCGTAAACCAGAACTAGATGCTAAGTTAGTTGCTGACAGTATTACCTCTCAGTTAGAACGCCGTGTTATGTTCCGTCGTGCAATGAAACGTGCGGTACAAAATGCAATGAAGGCGGGTGCTAAAGGTATCAAAGTTGAAGTAAGTGGTCGTTTAGGCGGCGCTGAAATTGCTCGTAGTGAGTGGTATCGTGAAGGTCGCGTACCATTACATACATTAAGAGCGGACATCGACTATGGTTTATCAGAAGCATTGACAACCTATGGTATTATTGGTGTTAAAGTGTGGATCTTCAAAGGTGAGATCCTTGGTGGTATGGCTGCCGTTGAACAAGCAGAAAAACAACCTGCTGCTCAACCGAAAAAGCAGCGCAAAGGCCGAAAACAATAAGGAGCGTCGCTGATGTTACAACCAAAGCGTACAAAATTCCGTAAAGTGCACAAGGGCCGCAATCGTGGTCTTGCTGTGAGTACTGATGTAAGTTTCGGTACATTCGGTCTTAAGGCTGTGGGTCGTGGTCGTTTGACTGCGCGCCAGATCGAAGCAGCACGTCGTGCAATGACTCGTGCAGTTAAGCGTCAAGGTAAAATCTGGATTCGAGTTTTCCCTGATAAACCAATTACTGAAAAACCACTTGAAGTGCGTATGGGTAAAGGTAAGGGTAACGTTGAATACTGGGTTGCTCAGATTCAACCAGGTAAAGTCCTTTATGAAATGGACGGTGTACCGGAAGAAGTTGCTCGTGAAGCATTTGCGTTGGCAGCTGCAAAACTGCCAATTAAAACCACCTTTGTGATTAAGACGGTGATGTAAATGAAAGCAAAAGAGCTACGCGAAAAAAGCGTTGAAGAGTTAAATACTGAACTTCTTAATTTATTACGTGAGCAATTTAACTTACGTATGCAATTAGCTGGAGGTCAGTTAACACAAACTCATATGTTAAAACAAGTGCGTCGTAATATTGCACGAGTTAAAACGTTATTAACTGAGAAGGCGGGTGCGTAATATGACTACTGAAGTAAAAATTCGTACTCAGCAAGGTCGTGTTATTAGCGACAAAATGGATAAATCTATTACTGTAGCTATTGAACGTAAAGTGAAGCATCCGTTATATGGTAAGTTCATTAAACGTACGACTAAATTGCATGTACATGATGAAAACAACGAGTGTGGTATTGGTGATACTGTAGAAATTAAAGAGTGTCGTCCATTATCAAAAACCAAATCTTGGACTCTTGTTCGAATCGTTGAAAAAGCAGTTAGCTAATCTTTTTGATTAAAAACTGTACATAATATAATAAACGGCTCACCGGCCGTTTATTTTATGCTATCCATTTCATTTGAGTGGTGTTATACTATGCGCCCTCACGTAAGTGGGTTTTTGGTTGTCTATTCTTATCCATGGTAGTTGAGGTGGATGAAGGTAGATTAGACAATAATTAATTTATACGGAGCATTAAAATGATCCAAGAACAGACTAGGCTCGATGTTGCTGATAACTCTGGCGCACGTAGCGTAATGTGTATCAAGGTTCTCGGTGGATCGCATCGTCGTTATGCAGCGGTAGGTGATATCATCAAAGTTACCATTAAAGAAGCTATTCCTCGTGGTAAAGTTAAAAAAGGTGATGTACTTAAAGCTGTGGTGGTGCGCACTCGAAAAGGTGTTCGTCGTCCTGATGGATCTGTCATTCGTTTCGATCGTAATGCTTGTGTTATTTTAAATAATAACAGTGAGCAACCGATTGGTACGCGTATTTTTGGACCGGTCACTCGTGAACTTCGTTCTGAGAAGTTTATGAAGATCATTTCATTAGCACCAGAAGTACTGTAAGGAGCGGGTAATGGCAGCTAAAATCCGTCGAGAAGATGAAGTTATCGTGTTAGCCGGTAAAGATAAAGGTAAACGCGGTAAAGTAAAAAGTGTTTTGTCTACTGGTAAAGTGATTGTTGAAGGTATCAATTTGGTGAAAAAACACCAAAAACCAGTACCTGCATTAAATCAAGAAGGTGGAATTGTTGAGAAGGAAGCGCCAATTAACGTTTCTAACGTAGCAATTTTTAACCTTGATACAGGCAAAGCAGATCGCGTAGGCTTTCGTTTTGAAGACGGTAAAAAAGTCCGTTTTTATAAGTCTACTAATAAATTAATCAATTAAGTAATTTGGAGTGTACGATGGCGAAACTGCATGATTACTACAAAGCACAGGTAGTAAATAAACTGCAAGAACAGTTTGGCTACAAATCTGTCATGCAAGTCCCTCGGATCGAAAAGATCACCTTGAATATGGGTGTGGGTGAAGCAATTACTGATAAGAAATTATTAGATAATGCTGTTGCAGATTTAGCAGCAATCAGTGGTCAAAAACCACTAGTCACTAAAGCACGCAAATCAGTTGCTGGTTTTAAAATCCGTCAAGGGTATCCTATTGGTTGTAAAGTCACTTTACGTGGCGAACGTATGTGGGAATTTTTTGAACGTCTAGTTTATATTGCTCTTCCTCGTACTCGAGATTTTCGTGGTTTAAGCGCAAAATCTTTCGATGGTCGTGGTAACTATAGCATGGGTGTTCGTGAACAAATCGTTTTCCCTGAAATCGATTATGATAAAGTTGATCGTGTTCGTGGTTTAGATATCACTATCACAACAACTGCACAATCTGATGAAGAAGGCCGAGCTTTATTATCTGCCTTTAACTTCCCATTTCGTAAGTAAGGTAGGGCATAATGGCTAAACAATCAATGATTGAACGCGATAAGAAACGCGTAAAGCTAGCAGAAAAATATTTTGCAAAGCGTCAAGAATTAAAAGCGATTATCTCTGATCTTAATGCATCAGATGAAGATCGTTGGAATGCAGTGCTTAAATTGCAAACGCTTCCTCGTGATTCTAGTCCATCACGTCAACGTCGTCGTTGTCGTCAAACCGGTCGTCCTCATGGCGTCCTTCGTAAGTTTGGTTTAAGCCGTATTAAGGTTCGTGAATCAGCCATGCGTGGTGAGATTCCTGGTCTTAAAAAGGCAAGTTGGTAATCAGGGGAGTGTTATAGATGAGCATGCAAGATCCTATAGCAGATATGTTGACCCGCATTCGTAACGGTCAAGCTGCGAATAAAGTTGCAGTCACCATGCCTTCCTCTAAGCTAAAAGTGGCAATTGCCAATGTGCTAAAAGAAGAAGGTTATATCGGGGACTATAAAGTAGTTGGTGACACTAAACCAGAATTGGAAATCACTTTAAAATATTTCCAAGGTAAGGCTGTAGTAGAAAGTATTAAACGTGTTAGCCGTCCAGGTTTACGTATTTATAAACGTAAAGATGAATTACCAAAAGTAATGGCTGGATTAGGTATTGCAGTTGTTTCTACTTCTAAAGGTGTTATGACTGATCGTGCAGCACGCCAAGCAGGTCTTGGTGGTGAAATTATCTGCTACGTAGCGTAAGGGAGAAAAAAATGTCTCGTGTTGCAAAAGCACCTGTCGTTGTTCCTGCGGGCGTAGAGGTAAAACTCAATGGTCAGGTAATTACGATTAAAGGTAAAAATGGCGAGTTATCTCGTGAAATAAATAAAGCTGTTGTTATTAATCAAGAAGAAGGCCAAATTACATTTGCGCCTCGTGACGGTTTTGCTGACGCTTGGGCTCAAGCAGGTACTGCTCGCGCATTGATTAATGCAATGGTTATTGGTGTTACTGAAGGTTTTACTAAAAAACTTCAGCTAGTTGGTGTCGGTTATCGTGCACAAGTTAAAGGTAATACAATTGGTTTATCTCTTGGTTATTCACATCCAATTGATCATGAATTACCTGCAGGTGTAACAGCTGAATGTCCTTCTCAAACTGAAATCGTTCTGAAAAGTGCTGATAAACAGTTAATTGGACAAGTAGCTGCTGATATCCGTGCTTATCGTCGTCCTGAACCTTATAAAGGTAAAGGTGTTCGTTACGCAGATGAAGTTGTGCGTACTAAAGAAGCTAAGAAAAAGTAAGGTAACACTATGGATAAGAAATCAGCTCGTATCCGTCGTGCAACTAAAGCGCGTCGTAAGATGCAAGAACTACTTGCAACTCGCTTGGTAGTTCACCGTACTCCGCGTCATATTTATGCGCAGATTATCGCACCAAACGGATCAGAAGTACTGGCAGCGGCTTCAACATTAGAAAAAGCTATCAGTGAAAGTTTAAAATACACTGGAAACAAAGATGCAGCAGCAGCAGTTGGTAAAGCAATTGCAGAACGCGCATTAGCGAAAGATATCAAAGAAGTTTCTTTTGATCGTTCAGGTTTCCAATATCATGGTCGAGTTCAGGCGCTAGCAGATGCTGCTCGCGAAGCTGGCCTACAGTTCTAAGGTAGGAGTTAAAGATGTCAAACATCGAAAAACAAGCTGGTGAACTGCAGGAAAAACTAATCGCAGTTAACCGAGTTTCTAAAACCGTAAAAGGTGGTCGTATTTTTAGTTTTTCTGC
This sequence comes from Gilliamella apis, assembly GCF_030758615.1. NCBI lineage: Bacteria > Pseudomonadati > Pseudomonadota > Gammaproteobacteria > Orbales > Orbaceae > Gilliamella > Gilliamella apis. Next base: position 90,818 of record NZ_CP132381.1, on the reverse strand, counting down.
ACTAACAGTGGTTGGTGACGGTAATGGCCGCGTTGGTTTTGGATATGGTAAAGCACGTGAAGTGCCAGCAGCAATCCAAAAAGCAATGGAAAAAGCACGTCGTAATATGATTAACGTTGCGTTAAATAACGATACTTTACAGCATCCAGTTAAAGGTGCTCACACAGGTTCTCGTGTTTACATGCAACCAGCATCAGAAGGTACTGGTATCATCGCCGGTGGTGCAATGCGTGCTGTATTAGAAGTTGCTGGTGTTCGTAACGTTCTAGCTAAAGCATATGGTTCTACTAACCCAATTAACGTGGTTCGTGCGACTATTGATGGCTTAGAAAATATGAAATCTCCAGAAATGGTTGCTGCTAAGCGTGGTAAAACCGTCGAAGAAATTTTGGGGTAATTAGCCATGGCAAAGACAATTAAAATTACACAAACTCGTAGTTCTATTGGCCGTCTACCGAAGCATAAAGCAACGTTAGTTGGTTTAGGATTACGTCGTATTGGTCATACTGTTGAACGTGAAGATACACCTGCAATCCGCGGTATGGTAAACCAAGTTTATTACATGGTTAAAGTTGAGGAGTAATAGTAATGCGTTTAAATACTTTATCTCCTGCTGAAGGTTCAAAGCATGCATCTAAGCGCGTGGGCCGAGGAATCGGTTCAGGACTAGGTAAAACAGGTACTCGTGGTGTTAAAGGTCAAAAATCACGTTCAGGTGGCGGCGTTCGTCGTGGCTTCGAAGGCGGTCAAATGCCTTTATATCGTCGTTTACCAAAATTTGGTTTTACCTCACGTAAAGCTATGGTAACAGCACAAGTTCGTCTTTCTGATTTAATGAAAGTTGAAGGTGATATTGTTGACCTAAATAGCTTGAAAGTTGCTAATGTGATTAATTCACAAATCGAATATGCAAAAATTATGTTATCTGGAGAAGTGACTAAACCAGTAACAGTTCGTGGTATTCGAGTAACTAAAGGTGCTAAAGCTGCAATTGAAGCTGCTGGCGGAAAAATTGAGGAATAATTAGAAAGATGGCAAAGCAACCAGGATTAGATTTTCAAAGCACACGAGGCGGTAGTGGTGAGCTTAAAAGACGTTTATTATTTGTGCTTTTAGCGCTTATTGTTTTCCGTCTTGGTTCTTACGTTCCGGTTCCTGGTATTGATACTAAAGCGTTATCGGACTTACTACAATCATCATCTAATGGTATTGTTGGTATGTTCAATATGTTCTCTGGTGGTGCTTTAAGCCGTGCTTCAATTTTTGCTTTAGGGATAATGCCTTATATTTCTTCATCTATTATTGTGCAGTTATTAACGGCAATTAACCCTAAACTAGCAGAATTGAAGAAAGAAGGTGAATCAGGTCGTAAAAAAATCAGTCAGTACACCCGTTATGGCACATTAGCTTTAGCGATTGTACAAGCGGTTGGTATTGCGACTGGTTTACCGAATATTCCTGGTTACAGTCATGTTGTGATTAACCCAGGATTTTCTTTCTATTTTATTGCATCGATTAGCTTAGTTACTGGCACTATGTTTCTTATGTGGTTGGGTGAGCAAATCACGGAACGCGGTGTAGGTAATGGTATTTCTATCATTATCTTTGCTGGTATTGTGGCAAGTCTTCCTCATGCAATATATGAAACAATTGAACAAGCTCGTTCTGGTTCATTGCATCCGATTTTATTATTAGTCGTTGCAGCATTAGTGGTTGGTGTGACTTACTTTGTTGTTTTTGTTGAACGTGGTCAACGACGTATCGTTGTTAATTATGCACAAAGACAGCAAGGCCGTCGTGTGTATGCCGCACAAAGTACACATTTACCATTGAAGATTAATATGGCAGGTGTTATTCCTGCAATATTTGCTTCAACAATTATTATGTTACCATCAATGATGGCTTCTTGGTTCCAAGGAAATGGTGAAGGATGGAGATATATCTTTGTTCTTGTTGGACAATATTTTTCTCATGATCAACCGTTATACATAATCTTTTTTGCAGCAGCGATTATTTTCTTCTGTTTCTTCTACACAGCATTGGTTTTCAATCCTAGAGAAACAGCAGATCAGTTAAAGAAATCTGGTGCATTTATTCCAGGTATCCGTCCAGGCGAACAAACATCGAAGTATATTGACAAAGTAATGACTCGTTTAACGCTAATTGGCGCTATTTACATTACTCTTGTATGTTTGGTACCAATGTTTATGACAAGTGCAATGAAAGTTCCAGTTCAATTTGGTGGAACATCATTATTAATTGTAGTTGTTGTAATCATGGATTTTATGGCACAAGTACAGACTTTAATGATGCCAAATCGTTATGAGTCAGTGTTAAAGAAAGCGAATCTTAAAGGCTACGGCCGATAAGTTAGCCAGAAGTTACGGAGAAAAAAATGAAAGTTCGTGCTTCAGTCAAGAAATTATGCAGAAATTGTAAAATCATCAAACGCAATGGCATCGTTCGTGTTATTTGCATTGAAGGTAAACATAAACAACGTCAAGGTTAATATTATTTAACTGTAAAGTTGAACTTTTGCATATTTTACTTGCCAAAGTATAGTAAAGCTGGCTAGAATAGCCAGCCTAAAAAATTTTTTTGTAGATCCATCGTTTGAGTATCCTGAAAACGGGCTTTTCAGTATGGTGGATCTGCTGAACATTAACAATAAAGGAGTGCATAGTGGCCCGTATAGCAGGCATTAACATTCCTGATCAACAACATACTGTGATTGCGTTACAAGCAATTTATGGTATCGGTAGTACTCGTGCAAAGACAATTTGTGCTGAAGCGGGTATTCCTGAAAATGTTAAGATCAGAGAACTATCTGAAGATCAGATTGAACAGTTACGCGAACAAGTCGCTAAATTCACTGTTGAAGGTGATTTACGTCGTGAAGTAACTATGAGTATCAAGCGTTTATTAGACCTTGGTTGTTATCGTGGTGTGCGTCATCGTCGTGGACTTCCTGTCCGTGGTCAACGCACTAAGACTAACGCTCGTACCCGTAAGGGACCGCGTAAGCCAATCAAGAAATAATTGAGGTGATAATAAATGGCAAAGACACCTGTTCGTACACGTAAACGTGTTAAAAAGCAAGTTTCTGATGGTATAGCTCATATTCATGCATCATTTAACAATACAATCGTAACAATTACCGATCGTCAAGGTAATGCGTTGGGTTGGGCAACCGCTGGTGGTTCTGGTTTCCGCGGCTCTCGTAAGTCAACACCTTTTGCAGCTCAAGTAGCAGCAGAACGTTGTGCCGAAGCTGTAAAAGACTACGGAATTAAGAATCTGGAAGTTATGGTTAAAGGACCTGGTCCTGCCGTGAGTCAACAATTCGTGCATTAAATGCAGCGGGTTATCGCATCACTAATATTACTGATGTTACTCCGATTCCTCATAACGGTTGTCGTCCACCAAAGAAACGTCGTGTTTAATTTTTTATTAAACATTGAATGTTTATAGGATTATTGGAGAAAAAAAATGGCAAGATATTTGGGACCAAAGCTCAAATTAAGTCGTCGTGAAGGTACCGATTTATTTCTTAAGTCTGGCGTCCGAGCGGTTGACAGTAAATGTAAGTTAGAACAAGCTCCTGGACAACATGGTGCGCGTAAACCGCGTTTATCAGATTATGGTGTTCAGTTACGCGAAAAACAAAAAGTTAGACGTATTTATGGAATTCTAGAGCGTCAATTCCGTAATTACTACAAAAATGCAGCACGTATTAAAGGTAATACAGGTGAAAACCTACTTGCTCTTTTAGAACGTCGCTTAGATAACGTTGTTTATCGTATGGGATTTGGTGCAACTCGCGCTGAAGCTCGTCAATTAGTTAGTCATAAAGCTGTTCTTGTTAATGGTCACGTTGTGAACATCGCATCTTATCAAGTTTCACCTGAAGATGTTATCAGTGTTCGCGAAAAATCAAAAAAACAAGCACGTATTAAAGCCGCTTTAGAGTTAGCTGAACAACGTGAAAAACCAACATGGTTAGAAGTTGATGCTAGCAAAATGGAAGGTGTGTTCAAACGCTTACCAGAACGTTCAGATTTATCTGCTGACATCAACGAACATTTGATTGTCGAACTTTACTCTAAGTAAAGTTTAGCACTTAAGAGAGGACATAATGCAGGGTTCTGTAACAGAGTTTTTAAAACCTCACCTAGTTGACGTTGTTCAATACAGCCCAACTCATGCGAAAGTGACTTTAGAGCCACTTGAGCGTGGTTTTGGACATACTTTAGGTAATGCACTACGCCGCATTTTATTATCATCTATGCCGGGATATGCAGTGACCGAAGTTGAAATTGACGGTGTTCTGCATGAGTATAGTACTAAAGAAGGCGTTCAAGAAGATGTGCTTGATATTCTGCTTAATTTGAAAAAATTAGCGGTTCGTGTACATACCAAAGATGATGTTATGCTGACTTTAAATAAATCAGGCGTTGGTGCTGTAACTGCATCAGATATCACTCATGATGGTGATGTTGAAATTGTTAATCCTGATTTAGTAATTTGTCATCTTACTGATGCCAATGCTTCAATTAGTATGCGTATTCGTGTACAACGAGGACGTGGTTATGTCCCTGCTTCTGCTCGAGTTAAGTCAGAAGATGAAGAGCGACCTATCGGTCGTCTATTAGTTGATGCATGTTATAGTCCAGTTGAGCGTATTGCCTATTCTGTCGATGCTGCTCGTGTGGAACAACGTACCGACTTAGATAAACTTGTTATCGATATGGAAACTAATGGTACTATCGATCCAGAAGAATCTATTCGTCGTGCATCTACTATTTTGGCTGAACAACTTGAAGCTTTTGTTGATTTACGTGATGTACGTCAACCAGAAGTCAAAGAAGATAAACCGGAATTTGATCCAATTCTTTTACGTCCAGTAGATGACTTGGAATTAACTGTTCGGTCTGCTAATTGCTTAAAAGCAGAAGCAGTTCATTATATTGGTGATTTAGTGCAACGTACCGAAGTTGAGTTACTTAAAACCCCTAATCTTGGTAAAAAATCTCTTACTGAAATTAAGGATGTGCTCGCATCTCGTGGTTTATCTTTAGGCATGCGTCTTGAGAATTGGCCACCAGCAAGTATTGTTGAAGACTAAGATAAAATTTATATAAGAAGGATAAAGTTATGCGCCATCGTAAAAGTGGTCGTCAACTGAACCGAAATAGCAGCCATCGTCAAGCGATGTTTCGTAATATGACAAGTTCATTAGTTGAACATGAAATTATCAAAACAACATTGCCTAAAGCAAAAGAGTTGCGTCGTGTCGTTGAGCCGTTAATTACGTTAGCTAAAAGCGATAGCGTAGCTAATCGCCGTCTGGCTTTCGCTCGTATCCGTGATAAAGATACAGTAAAAAAATTATTTTCAGATTTAGGTCCACGTTTTGCTACCCGTCCAGGTGGTTATGTTCGCATTTTAAAATGTGGTTTCCGTGATGGAGATAATGCTCCAATGGCTTATATTGAATTAGTTGATCGCCCTGCAGTAGAAGCAGAAGCAGCAGCTGAATAAATAATTAAAGCTTAAACTAAAACCGGCTAAATGGCCGGTTTTTTATTATCTAGATATTACCAATTTGAGTATTTTTATTTAATTATCACATATAAGTCTTTTTTTATATCATTTTTAAAACTTAATATAAGTTATTGTTGATATTTTCTCAGTTAAATTATAGTTTTAATATTATCAAACTAGTTTTAAGTAAAGTAGTAGTAAGATGATTAATGTTAAACGAAATGGCGAATGGATTTTAGTACTAGTTACTATGTTAGCTGCAGTTGGTTGAGTTTCTTCAAAAGAAGCAATTTTAGAAATGCCTCCTTTAGCTTTTATGGGATTGTGATTTCTCTCTTCCTCTATTATTTTATTTGTAGTCTGTTTAAGTACTAAACAACGAATCAATCTTACACATTTACCTAAAGCAATAATAACTGGCTGTTTGCAATCAACTAATGTTATTTTATGGATATTAGCAATAAGTATTGGCGGACAATTAGGTGAAGGCTCTTTTATTATGAGTTTATCGGTGTTAATGGCTCCAATTGTTGGTTGGTTCTTTTTTAGAGAAAGGCGATTAGTTATATTTTGGCTCTCATTACCGATTGCTATTGTTGGTCTTGCTTTTTTGTCTTTATCAAATGGTTGGCATTTAAATGTTAATCAACTCTGGTTTTTAATTTCTGCATTAGCTCAAGCAATATTTTTTGTTTTTAATAGTCGATTAGTCCAAAAAATAGCAATTTTGCCATTAATTTGTGTACAAATGCTTTGTACTGGCACGGCAAGCCTAATTATATCTGTATTTACTGAGAGTTGGCCGTCAAGCATCAGTTTAATCACTTTAATGTGGCTTATCGTTAGTATTGTTATTGCTACAATTTTACGATTTGCTTTGCAATTTGTTGGACAGAAATACGTACCTGTAAGCAATGCAGCAATAATCATGATTTTAGAGCCTGTATTTACAACTTTGGCTGGCGTAATTGTTTATTTGGAACCTATGCCATGGACAAAATGGGTTGGTTGCTTCTTGATTTTAATTTCTCTGCTTTCTTATCGAGGGTATAATTTTATTGGTAAAAAGTAGATTTTAGAGTCCCTCGAATTATTAAACTCGTAGTTAATAGTGAGGAGGCGGAGTTTCTTCTGATAAATTAGCAATATTTGAGGTTTGTGTAGCTTGTAACTTTTGTGACAATAACATTAATTGTTCTTTAAGTTTGCTGATATCTGCTTGAAGATTAATAACCATTTGATTGAGTTCCTCAATGGTCATTTCTTGGAATGCGACTTTAGTTTCTAATAATTCCAGTTGTTGGTTCATAGTTTATTCATTAATTGGTTTAGTAATTTTATATTGTAAGTAAAAGTAATTATAAAATCCATCCTCGTTCTGCAAAAGAAACGTACTCTCCCTTACCAATCACAAGGTGATCAACAATGCGAACATCTATTAATTCACAAACTTGTTCAATTTTCTTTGTTAATATCCGATCAGCTTGACTTGGTTCAGCCAATCCTGATGGATGATTATGAGCTAAAATTAATGCTGCTGCATTGTGTTGTAATGCCCGTCTAGCTACTTCTCTTGGATGAACCTCTACACAATTATAGGTTCCAACAAACATCTCTTCAGAAGTAATAACATGATGCTGATTGTCTAAAAATATCACCATAAAAATTTCACGATCTTTATCCATTAAGCGACTAGCTAGGTAATGATGGGTCAAGCTTGGCGATGTTAAGTAATTTTCATGGCTTATTTTAACTTTCAAATAACGATTAGAAAGTTCAACAACTGCTTTTAACTGAGTATATTTTGCTGTTCCAAGACCTTGCTTTTTACAAAATTCGTCGTGGCTAGCATTTATTAAATGATAAAATGAGCCAAATTCATTTAATAACTTTTGCGATAAATCTAGGACAGGTAAATTACGTATACCTGTGCGTAAGAAAAGAGCGAGTAATTCCGCATCAGATAGTGTTTCGACACCAAATAGTAATAATTTTTCTCGAGGCATTAAGGTGGTTTTTTTTTCTGACATAATTGGATTCTTGTTATTCACACAAAATGCGATTATTAGCTATCTTGTGAAAAATAATAAGTAGAGATATATAACGTTGTGAACTAGCTCGCAGTAATGAAATTATTTTTACAGCAAATAAAAAAAGCGCTTGTTAGCGCTTTTTAACTGGTTATTTATTCGAAAATTAATGACAGCCACATCCGCCGTGACCACCGCCACAACAACCGCTTTCTTCTTCATCTTCATCATGATCATGTCCGCCACAACCGCAGCCACCATGCCCGTGGTCGTGACCGTGTGCACCATGAATATGTCCATGCGATATTTCATCTGGTGTTGCTTCACGAATTGCCAATACTTCGACATTGAAATTCAGATCTTGGCCTGCCAGCATATGATTTCCATCGATAGTTACACTATCGCCATCAATTGCAGTAATTTCAACAGGTAAAGAGCCTTGATCAGTGTCAGCAAAAAAACGCATACCGACTTCAAGTTCGTCAACACCAACAAAAACGTCACGTGGCACATTTTGTACTAGTGCATCATTAAAATCTCCATAAGGATTAACTAGTTCAACGTCAAATTTATCACCAACTTGATGGCCTTCTAAGGAATTTTCAAGATCTTGTAATAAGTTTCCTGCACCATGTAGATATTCGAGCGGTGCAACTGTTGTTGCTTCATCAACTAAAACACCATCTTTAGTACGAACTTGATATGCTAAACTTACCACTGTGTTTTTTGCTATTTTCATGTTTTCTCCAACAAACTGTTACTGAGCAAATAGTGTTAGATTTTAACGGAAAAAAATCCATCTGTATGCTATTTTTTCGTATTTTAACAAGTTTTGCTAATGTTTTATTTTGTGAAGTACTTTTGTTTCAAGAGACCGATTTTAATTGGTAAATAATAGTTGGATAGCTAGTTGAAATCAATTAAGCTGATAGCGTGAATTTTACACAGTATTTTATTGTAGCTAATATTAAATTATTGCTAATGACTAAAAATAGTGAGAAAAGGGGGATTTTATGTTGAAAGTTAATGATTATTTTGAAGGGAAAGTGAAATCTATCGGCTTTGAAAATGGTTCTACCGGTAAAGTCTCTGTTGGTGTGATGTTACCAGGTGAATATATTTTTAATACTGATAATCCAGAGGAAATGACCGTCATAACCGGTTCACTTAAAGTGTTATTGCCTACAGCAAATGATTGGCAAATATTTGAAGCTGGCCAAGTTTTTCATATTGCTAAAGAAAGCAAATTCGATGTTCAGGTATCAGAACCAACAGCTTATTTGTGTCGTTACCTGGCAAAATAAAGATACATCAATGTGTTAAAAATAATATTATTAAATTAACCATTGGATTCTACATTACGATTTATATTCTATTGTAAAATTTGATCATATGTTATTTGGGTAATGATAATTTATTAGATTTTTAAGGTTCTATAAAATAGACTTAATGATTATTAAATCATCATTATTATTGTATTTTAATTGTTAAAAAGTGATAGATAATTTTTAGAATTAAGATACTGAGCTTTTAATTTAGATTAGCTGATATAGCAAGAATTTACAAATAAAATGGATTAGTAACAATTTTATGTTTTGAATTAGACAGCAATATCAATTTACTCTATACAAAAGTTTGATTATCTAGAGGTTAAGATAAAAAATATCACGGTGATAAATTAAAAAAATAAGGTGTCAGTTATTCATTCTGGCACCTTATTTACATTTAAGGTTATATTATTTAAGTTCTAATTCATTCATAGCGGCGATACTAAACCCACCATCTACATGAATAACTTCACCAGTAATACCTGAAGATAGGTTTGAACATAAGAATGCTGCTGAATTACCCACATCTTCGATGGTTACTGTACGACGAATAGGGGTAACTGATTCACAATGTGATAACATCTTTTTAAAATCTTTAATACCTGATGCAGCTAAAGTACGAATAGGACCAGCTGAAATCGCATTTACACGTATACCTTCAGGTCCCATTGCATTTGCCATATAACGTACATTTGCTTCTAAAGATGCTTTGGCAAGGCCCATAACATTATAGTTAGGAATTGCACGTTCAGCACCTAGATAAGAAAGAGTAACTAATGCTGAATCAGGATTAAGCATTGAACGACAAGCTTTAGCCATAGCTACAAAGCTATAAGAGCTGATATCGTGGGCAATAGCAAAACCTTCTCGAGTTACCGCATTAACATAATCACCATCTAATTGATCTCCTGGCGCAAACGCAATAGCATGTACAAAACCATCAAATTTGTCCCATGTTTTTGCTAGCTCAGTAAATAATGATGTGATGCTGTCATCATGTGCAACATCACAAGGTAAAACGATATTAGAATTAAAATCAGCAGCAAACTCTTCAACACGGCTTTTTAATTTCTCGCTTTGATAAGTAAAGGCCAATTCTGCGCCTTCTCGATGCATTGCTTTTGCAATACCATAAGCGATAGAACGGTTGCTTGCAACGCCGGTGACCAGAATGCGTTTACCTGTTAAAAATCCCATAAATTATTCCTCTAATATTTTTTCTATATAGTCTAGAATGCTGATGATTATATGTTGATATAGTTAACTTCGCTACTATAAATTTATTTTTTAATTGGTTATTTGCTCTTTTTATTTTAGTCGCAAATAGTTATAGTTAATTTGAATAGTAATTGACAATTATTGTTTAGGATAAGGTAAGCCATAAACTATTTTAAAATATTACAGGGCATTGCCCTGTAATAAGTTTGGTTATTTTTTCGGTAATAATGTAAATATTTTAGGATTTTGACCTATCAATTTTTGCGCAAGTTCGTTGACGGTTTCTAATGAAATATTTTCAACTTGTGTTATCTGTTGATTTAATTGTACAAAATTACCATCATCTGTTGCTGTTTGAGCGATGGCAGTACTCCAATATTGTGCACTTTTTTGTTGTTCTCTGTAATCTTCTTTCCATGCTTTTTTCGCTATGATGAGCTCTTGAAGATTAATACCATGTGAACGAATATTGTCCATAACTTGATTAACTAAGGATTTAATTTCATTGACCCGTTTAGGATCGGTGGTGAAATTAAGTCTAGCAAGGTAGTAAGATTCTGGTTTCTTGATTATCTGCTCTGAAAAAATAATAGTATAAACACCAGAGTTTTGTTCTCGAATAGAAGTATGTAAGCGAGCATTTACAACTTTATCAAGCAAATTTAAAGCAAGTTGATTGTTTTGACTCCAATCTGCTTCACTTGTATACAATAGACTTACCATTGCTTTATCACTGGTACCATATGGATAATTAAATTGCATTGGCTTGTTAATTGGCGTGATATGATTGTTATGCCAATGTAACTTAGTGGAATTACCGTTAATCCCTGCAAGCCATTTTACAGTTAATGCTTTTAGTTGCTTTGTATCTACATTACCAGAAATCGTTAAAACCATCGAATTTGGTGATGAGTAAAGCATTTGATAAGTCGATTGTAATTGTGTGCTAGTAAAGTGACGCCATGTACCATTTGGATGAACCATTAAACGTTGACTATTATTAAATGTATTTTTATGGATAAAATCTAAAAATTTTCTTTCTATTGGTAATTTATTTTGCATCAACATCGCATTTTGCTGTGCTAATGACAATTTTTGTGAATTAAATTGTGGCGCTGTTAATTTTAAATAGAGTATAGAAAATAACGTTTCTAATTGATCATCGGTTGTACTACCTTGAAAACCATGATGTAGAAGCTCAGCATAAGGTTTTAATTCTCCATATTGCCGTAATTCTTTACTGCTATAATTGCCATAACCGCTGAGTTCAGCTAATTGCTGAGACCAAGTTACTGCTCCTAATTGTGAATTAGCATCTAATGATTGACCGCCTGGAATTCTTAAATTGATTTGGATATTATCAGTTAATTTTTGATTTGGGTATACAATAACCCTCATACCATTATTAAGAATCCACTCTTCGCTATCAAGCTCTTTTAATGCATTTGTTTTAACGATAGTACCTTGTACTGGAGGTGCAATAATTAAGGGTTTATTTTGAGTTTGATAAGAAAATTCACTCAGTTGAGTATCATCTTTATGTCGAGTTGCTTTCCATAGTGCAACAATAGCACTTTGTGATATTATTTTTTTATCATTATCAGGTCCGATAATTGCAAGGCGTAAATGACTTTGCTCTAAACGACGAGAAATAACTTGTTTAAGCTTTTCCGGCGTTATTTGATTAATAATTGATTGTGTTATAGCTAATTGCTGTTTTTTATTTATCATTGGCATTTGGTATTCGACTGCCGTGGTTAAGCGTTCAGCTAATTGGTTATTACGATAATTATTTTCACTTGCTGCTTGTTGTGATAATTTGATTAATATCTGTTTAGTGGCCTGTTCGTACTCTTTTTTAGATACAGGTATTATCGCTAATCGTTGCAGCTCATCAAACATTAATTGTAGGGTTTCTTGATAATGATTTTGATTTGGAATAGCAAATAGTAGGTATTGTATTCTTTTTTCATCTAATAAAACACTTTGCTCTTTCACTTGAGCTAGTTGCAATTTTTGATTTTCAGTAATCAATTGCAGGCGTTTATTTAGAATAGATAGCCAAATTTGATCTACAATATCATCAGTCATTCCTTGTGAAGTATTTAATGGTGCAATAGCATCGCGTTGCAGCATAATTTGGATCAATCGTTGTCCTTGCTCTGCATCAAATATCATTTTAACTAGCGGAGTCGGCTGAGAAGAAAATTGTCGTAAAGATGGTATATCTACTGGTGAGTTTCCTTTATCTGCAACACCAAAATATTTGTTTATCTGTTGGCGTATAGATTGTTCATTAAATTGACCAACTACAATTAAGCTCATTCTTTGTGGTTGATACCATTTTTGATAAAAAGTTTTAGCTTCTTCAACCGGACTATTTTTGATTAAAGATAACGATCCAATAGGTGAGCTATTAGCGTATAAACTTCCTTGGTAACGTAATTGATCGAGTTGTTCATTAATTCGATAAGCAACACCTTGTCGTAAGCGCCACTCTTCGACAATTACATTGCGTTCTTGATTAAAATCTGCAGGATCAAATGAGATATTATAAGCCCAGTCTGCCATTACCTGTAGACCAGTTTGAATGGCTTGTGGATTGGTTGGTAATGATAATTTATATATTGTAGAGTTAAAACTAGTAACGGCATTAATATGCGCTCCAAATGTTATACCATATTTTTCTAACTGTTTCCGGCTTGATTGGTTAGGGAAGTTTTTTGTACCTTTAAATGCCATATGTTCAACAAAATGTGCTAGCCCTTTTTGCTGTTCTGTTTCTTGCACTGATCCACTATGGACAACTAATCTTAATTCAGCGTTATCACTCTGTTTTGGCATTAAAATTACTGTTAAACCATTATCCAATTGATAACGTTTTATCATGGGATCTTGTGGGAGTGATGGGCTTTGTACACAGGCTGTTAGTACAAATAAAACACAACAAACAATCAAATTTTTCATTTTTCGTCCTATAAAAATACTTTAGATATTGTTATCTATATAAATATCTACAATGTTTTATTAATATTAATTACTTGGTTAACTAATGGCTCTAATTCATTTTGATGTGAAACTAATACTATCGCACTATGTGTTAACGTTTTTTTTAAGCGATCTATCATGATTATTGCACTGTCAACATCTAGCCATGATGTGATTTCATCAAGTAATAATAAGTCAGGTTTATTCAGGTATAACCTAGCAAATAATAATCGTTGCTTTTCACCGCCAGATAATCTTATTTCCCAGTTATCTTCTTTTTCTAGCTCATGATTTAGCTCTGTTAATCCAGCAAACTCTAATGCTTTTTCTAATTCATTTTGATTATAAACATTGGCATTTTGTGGATAACTTATTAGATCAGCTAATTTGCCAAAACCAATATAACTTTTTTGTGGTAACCAAATATAGTTATCTGTCCGATTTATCGATCCAGAAAAATGAGGCCAAAATCCAGCTAAACTTTTTAATAATGTTGATTTACCACTTCCTGATACACCTTTTATTAGTAATGATTGTCCCGCTTTTAATTGGCAAGAGATGGAAACTAATGGGAAATTATTAGTATTCATGACTTGTAAATTAGCTACCTTTAATAGATAGTTAGATTCTAAATCATCATTTTTTATATTAGGTTCAATTGGTTCTTCTAGTAATATGGCAAAATTATAAAGTCTTGTTACTGTTGCTTGCCATACTGCGATATCTTTATAACTGAAAATAAACCAGCTTAATGCGCTATTGAGTTGAGTAAATGCCATCCTAATTTGCATCAATCCTCCTAATTGGATTGCACCGCTAATAAATTTAGGTAAAGCAAAAAATATTGGAGCTAATGATGAGATGTGGCTAAAGCCATTGACGAAAAGCAGTAAGTTTCGTTCTTTATTGATCAACTGGTACCAATTGCGGATGATAGCTGAAAAATGGTGTTGTAGTTTTGTTTGTTCTTGCTCCTGTGCATGCTGCCCAGCAATATTATCACTATTATCGCGACATCGAATTAGGGCACTACGATAGTTTGCTTCATTTTTTTGTTTTTCAACATTAATACCATGTAGTTTTCTACCAATTAAATGGGTAATTAATATACCAAAAGTGACGTATAAAAGGCAGACGAAAAACATATAACCAGGTATGGTTATTGTGACGTCAAACAAGGTGAATGAAATTGATCCTGATAAATTCCATAGGATCATTGAAAACGAAACAAAAGTGAATGTTGATGTTAAAAAAGAAATGAGTAGACCTAATGATTGCGAAATTAATAGATGTATGTCTTCAGCAATACGTTGATCTGGATTATCAGGTTCAAGTTGTCGATTTTGTAAATGGTAATGCTGCCCATTTTTTGACAGCCATTTTTGGGTAATATGCACTGTCATCCAATTACGCCATTTTATTAATAATTTTTTTCTTAAATAATCAGCATAAACAACTAATAAAATGAGAATGGCAATCAATAGAATGAATTGTAATAATAAACTGTAAATAGTAGTACTATCAAGACGTTGTAAAGCATCAAAGAACTTACCATTCCATTCATTGATTAAGACATTAAACCAGATTGATGTTAAACTCAATCCAATAGTAACAATTAGTAATAACCAAGCGACCATTGATTGTGATGATCGCCAAAAAGGTTTAACTAAAAAATAAAATTGTTTTAACTTGCTCACGATCTTATTATTTCTATTAAGTTACTTAAAAAACAAAATGATAAATGATGGTAGACTAGAAATCATAGCCGATTTGCATCCAAAATTGGCGACCTATATCATAAGAATTTAAGATAATAGGGTTGCCATTAGCGTCAACACCATAATTATATCGATCAGTTACATTGCGTTTATTTAATAAATTATTGACTTCCAATGACATATTCGCACCATAAGCAAAACTCGGTTTCCATAGCATTTTTACATCCCAACGAAATGTACTACCAAAATCTTCACGATCATAACGTGCTAATTGGCCTTTGTCTGGATCCCATTTGTATGAGCTTTCATATCTCACAGCTTGAGAGCGTTGAGCATGCCATTGGAACTGATTATAAATTGACAGGTCATAATCAGGAAACGCAGTCGTAAGCTCTAAATTAAATCTTAATGGAAGATTAAAATCAGTTGCTGGTAATTTGGACGCTTTAATAACTTTGCCATTATAATAAACATAATCTTTATTAATTCTTCCTCCGGCAGCATCATAATGAGCATAACCTACTTTTGGTGTATTACTCTGATTTTTTTCCCAGATAATCGATGCTTTTAAGGTATTTTCAGTTGTAGCGATCTTCCATTTTTCAGGATTAGTTACACTAATAGCAAAACTGTTATGTTCACTTTTACCTGTATTGTCAAATTTGCGTACCGAAGATCTAGCATATTTAGGTTTACTGACTACTTCGTCACGGCTATTACGGTGTACATATTCAAATTTCCACAGTGTATCAAGAATTTTTTGTTCAATACCAAAGTTAATTTCATCACTGTAAGGTGTAGAAAGATGATTTAAACCTTCAAAATCAGTTTCGTTTATCCACTTATCATCAATGACATCACCTGGCTTACATCCGTAACAGTTATATAATCCACCATTTTGTGCACCATATAATGCATAGCCCATCATTGTTCTACCGTAATAGCGGTTATAACCAGCAATTAAATTAGTCTGTTTAGTACCAAATAGGTCATAGGTTGTCGCTATTCGTGGAGCGACATTATAATTTTTCACAAAATTGTCGTAGTCAACCCGTATTCCTGGTTGTAAGGTTAAACGGTGATAGGTGATAGTATCGTCAGCATAAAGTGCGTAGTTTTTATAATCTGCACTATAAGTCCCTTTCTTAAAGGCATTGATCATCCAATTCTTCCAGACATCATTATAATTAACAAAGTTATATCTAAAAAAGTCTTTATTACGGATATAAGATGCGTTTGTTTTTTTGAATTCAAATCCAGATTTTGGTTGATGTATCGTGTTACCCCAATTAATTGGTGTAAATGTGAATTTACCTTTTAATTCGGTATTTTTTTGTTTAGTTTTTAAATCACCAATACCACCAGATTGTTTTTCAAAGTTTTCATCTTGTTCTATCCAATTTTCATAACGATAAGAAACATAATATTTTTGGTCATCTTTACGTTTATCTTCTAGCACTTGGTAACCGGTAGTCAATTCTAATTCACCTAAATCTTGTTGCGAAGTTAACTGTAATGATGAGCCAATGCCAGTATGGTTAGTTTTAAATCCAGAATTAGCAACATTGGCAGAAAATGAATAGTCCTGGTAATTAGAATAATTTACTGACCAATCTAAATAGGTATTATCTGTCATATACCAACTAAATTTAGATAAGTAGTTATTGGATGTTCGTGTTTGATCTTTATAGCCACCAGCAGCTTCAATATCTGCAATTTCGTTTGATGAGTCTAGAATAATTGCTTCACCGCGATAAGCGTAAGATGAAATATCTGATTCTTTTCGAGAAGCGGAGAAAACAAAACCTAAATTATCAGTGATACCAGATTCAAACCATCCGCCAAAGTTTTCTTTTTTATAATGTGGTTGAAAACGATTTGGTCGGTTTGAAGTATTTTGTGTAGGACTAAAATCAACACGTTTATCGGTATGTATTTTATTCCAAGCTGAACGAGTAGTATTGTAGTAAACACTACCTCCTGTAGTATATTTCCAACGACGTCCGGTAACATCAATAACACCGCCAGTAAATCCACCATATTCTACTGGAATGTTCTTATCATAAACTTTAACATTATCGATTAAACGACTGTCAATATATAGACCTTGCTCATCAGAATTAATACGTGTAGCCGTAATATCATCATTAGGATTTGACGGATCAATATCGTTGTTAAAACTAATGCCATCTAGCATAAAGTTATTTTGATAGCTTGATGCGCCATGAATTGTAACTTTAGAGGGTTTGATTTCCCCTTGTTGATTGCCATTATTGCTGCTATTTGATACTTGAATTGACGGTAATGTTTTTAAAATATCGGTAATATTGCCGTTACCCATTGTACCGGTACGAATTTCTTCTGATGTAATAAGTTCTGGTTGTGATGCTATAGGATTGGAGTTAAATTTTGCTTTTACAACCATAACCTCTTTTTTATTATCCTCTTTATTTTCTTCAGTTAGTACTTCTTTGTTATCTTGATGTTTTTTTTCATCTTGAACATCTTTGGCTTGAATATAAATTGGAAATAATAAACAACAGAAGATTGAGTAGATTTGATAAGGTTTACGCATGATAAATTTAATGATAACTAATTTAAATAAGAATGGATCTTATTATCATTATCATTTAAATCAATTTAATTTGACAGAAATGTGACATATATCACATTTTTTATGCATAACTATGTATTATGTCTTTATTAAATAAAAGTTTTTAAAAAAAGTTGTTGAATTGACTAATAGTTGACTATAATAGTCAACTATTATGTGATTTTATTAATGGTATTGTGATGAAAAATTTAGTTTGTTATAAAACGTTACCTATTTGGGATGTTAATACTTTACCAACTTTGTTTCGCGAAAAGCATAATACACAAATAGGTACATGGGCAAAATTAAACATTATTAAAGGTTATGTGAATTTTGATATGTTAACCGAACAGGGAGATATTATCTCTCAACATATTTTCGATGTTGATCATCAACCTCCATTTATTTTGCCTCAACAATGGCATCGAATTGCGCAAGTATCTGATGATCTACAGTGTCAACTGGCTTTTTATTGTCAACCTGAAGATTATACCCAGAAAAAATATCAAATGACGAAAACGCATTCTGATGTGTTAGATGTTTGTCAAATTATTCAAGCAGGAAAAGCTTTAGATTTAGGGTGTGGTTCTGGTCGTAATTCACTTTTTTTGCAGCTGACTTGGCTTTGATGTTGATGCTGTTGACAAATCGGAGATGACTATCAGTAATTTACAACAAATTATTGCCAATGATGATCTCTCTCATATCAAGGCATCTATTTATGATATAAACCAAGCTAATCTTAAAGGTAATTACGATTTAATTATTTCAACAGTTGTAATGATGTTCCTACAACCAGATCGAATTCCTGATATTATTGATAATATGCAAACTATAACCAAAACGGGCGGTTATAATTTAATTGTATGTGCCATGTCAACAGACGATTTTCCTTGTTCTGTCGGGTTTTCATTTACGTTTAAAGAGAATGAATTACGTAATTATTATCAAGATTGGGATATTCTAAAATATAATGAAGATGTTGGTGAATTGCACAAGACGGATATTAATGGTAACCGGATAAAACTTCGTTTTGTGACTTTACTAGCAAAAAAACGATAATATTACAGGATATCATCCTGTAATATTTTGTTTTTGACTATTGATTACTACCTAGTATTTTACCCACTTCAAACCAAGATTTACGAGAATTTAGTAGGTCTTGGGCGGACATTGGTTTTTTACCTGCTGGTTGTAATATTGTCATGTTTAATGATCCATCACTTGTGGCAATACAAATTCCTTTCTTATCCGCCTGTAAAATGGTGCCAACGGGTTGATTATGTTGAGTTGTCATAACTTGAGCTTGCCAAACTTTTATAGGTTCACCATTTACTTCAAAGTAACTAACTGGCCAAGGGTTAAATGCTCGCACACATCGTTCCAGTTGTATTGCTGATAAATTCCAATCTAATTTAGCCTCTTGTTTAGATAATTTTTCTGCATAAGTGGCTTGTGATTGTTGTTGCTTTTCTGGTTTAATTTTTCCTTGATTAATCAGTGTTAGTGTCTCAAGTAATGCTTGTGGCCCTAATTTAGCTAACTTTTCATATAGTGTTGCACTGGTGTCAGACGGTTCAATAGGGCATGCTAACTTATAAAGCATATCACCAGTATCAAGTCCGGCATCCATTTGCATAATGGTGATACCTGTTTCACTATCTCCAGCCCAACATGCACGCTGAATTGGCGCTGCACCTCGCCATTTAGGCAATAAAGAACCGTGGACATTTAAACATCCAAGTTTTGGCATATCAAGTACTGCTTGAGGTAAAATTAATCCATAAGCAACCACAATCATAATATCGGCATTAAGATTAGCAATGACGTGCTGATTTTCTACGGTTTTGAGTGTGGTTGGTTGATAAATGGGAAGATTATTTTCGATTGCTAATTGTTTTACAGGGCTTGCCGTTAACTTATTTCCTCGACCTGCGGGTCTATCTGGTTGACTGAAGACGGCGATGACATTATGGTTTGAGTCAATTAAAGCTTTCAAATGTTTGGCAGCAAAATCAGGTGTGCCTGCAAAAATAATATTTAAGGGTTTAGTAGCTTGTAGCATATGCAATATATCCATAATCAAAATATTATGGATATTATACTTTAAATTAAATTAAGAATCTGCAACCACAAAAATGAGTTTTTAATATCTATCACTTTTGGATTGTATAAAAGTATTGACTGAGTTATAGCGGTAAGTTACGTTCAATCATGCCTTGTTTGTAAAGTTCGTAGGTGTTGGAGAAGATTTTTTTGTATAAAAAATAATAAAAAATTCCACCAAAAACGCCACCACAAAATATGCCGGTGACAATTGCAAGGATAATAAGCTTTGATTTATTATCCTTGCTAACCTTCATATTATTGTACATTTTGGTTAATCTTTCATCTGTCAGCTTACTATTCTTTATTGTTGATTTTACTACGAACATGTATAATTTCATTAATAGATAAATAAATGTGCAAAAAATTAAAATAATACATGACATTATACCTATAAACATTAAAAATTGTTGAGCATTACTCATTTTCTAAAACCTTATTCCTTAAATTAGCTGGTCATCCAGACACTTTATAGTAACCATAAAATATAGTTTAATAAATATTTTTTTACTTAGAATGGGAAGAAAATTGGCACTAATGCTATATCAACGGCCATCACTAGAAAAGTTAAAGGTAGGCCAATTTTAACAAAATCACTAAAGCTATATCCTCCTGGAGCCACTACCATTGTTTTAACTGGTGATGAAACAGGTGTAATAAATGAAGCCGATGTTGCAATCGCCACTGTCATAGCAAATGGATAAGGTGAATAGCCAAATTTTATAGCTAAATCAATTGCAATTGGTGCAATCAAAATTGCTGTTGCGGTATTTGAAATAAATAGTCCAACTGTGGAACACAATAAAAAGATAAAGGTTAACACCATATAAGGACCAAACGATCGTAAATGAATTTCAAGCCATTCCGAGATTAATGAAATTCCTCCCGTTTTATTTAAAGCTACTGCGAAAGGCATCATACCAATAATAAGAATTAATGTTGGCCAATGAATTGACTTATAGGCATTAGCCATATCGATACAACGAGTTGCTCCCATTAATAGGCAGGCAATAAGTGCTGCAACCACATTTGGAACAATTCCTGTAACCATTAAAATTATCATCAAGGCTAGATTAAATAGTGCTACATAAGCTTGCGAGCTAGCGGGGGCAACATCATCAATATCTGAAGGATAATCTAACACTACAAAATCACTAGTACGAGTTTGAAGTTTTTGGATTGAACCCCAATCACCGCAAACTAATAACGTATCACTCATTTCTAAGCGTTCTTGGAATAAGTTATTTGTCTCAACAGGAGCATGATTTCGCCAAATACCAATCACGGTTAAAAAATATTTACTTCTAAAATCTATCTCATTAAGCGTTTTACCACATAATGATGATTCTGGTAGTAATGCTACCTCGGCCATACCAACTTCTTTTACTTGTTCAGAAAAATATTCACCACGTAGAATTTTCGGTTCAAGATTATTGGTCGTTAAAAATGTACGATAATCAGCTTCGGAATGGGACATATCCAACAAAAGAATATCGTTTTCTCTAAATTCGGTAGATCCGTTAACCGGAATGAGGACTTTTTGAAACTTTCGCCAACGCTCGATACCAATAACATTTACCCCGTGCTCACTACGTAAATGTAAACCGTCAATAGTTCGACCAACAAAAGGAGAGCCAGCAAGAATTTGTGCTCGATGCGCTCGACCAATTAATCTATAATCTCTAATTAGGTCGGTAATTTTGCGTCTTTGTGGTTGACTATTGGTTGGTGTGATTTGGTCGGCTGTCAGTAACCAATTGCGAGTTAGTACACAATAAATAACACCGACAATTAATACCCCTATACCTATTGGCGTAATAGAAAAGAAACCAAATTCAGTTAAAGTTGCTCGACTCAGTTCACTATTCACTACTAGGTTTGGTGCGGTAGCAACAAGGGTCATCATGCCACTAATTAGCGCAGCAATACATAGCGGCATCATTAATTTTTTAACATGTATACCGGTATGATTGGCAATGCTAATCGCTACAGGAATAAATATCGCCACCACGCCTGTTGAGCTCATCACCGATCCTAATAATGCTACACCTAACATAATAAATGTTATAATACGTATATCATTTTGACCGGCGGCTTTTAATATGTATTCACTCATTTTGTAAGAGATACCGGTTCTTACTAAGCTTTCTCCAATAACAAATAGTAATGCGATTAAAATAATGTTTGGATCGCTAAATCCTGAAAGTGCTTCAGCTGGTGTTAAGACACCGGTAACGGTGATTGCAGTTATAATGAGAAGTGCAATAATATCCATTCTTAATTTACTGAATGAAAACAGTAAAATAGCAATAAAAAGTAATAAACAAACAGTAATAAGAGGATAATATTCGATTATATAATTAGGCAAAAAAGCCGACATTGATGATACAAAACTATGTCCAGATGACAAATGTTCCACAAAAAGTAGCTCTATAGTATTGAGTAGATTTTCGACATAATACCTTGATTCATTGTAATAGGGAATATCTTCAAATAAAGATTATTGCGGCAATCCTTTACCATTATGACATTTTTAACATTTTCTGCTGTTTTATTTTTCGACTATTCGTATTCATAAAACTAGATGTAAGTTAGTCAATTTGAATTGTTTAAATCTAAACCATGTTGAGGAGACCATATGTCATCAAAAAAATCAGTTGCACAGATTATTGTTGATGTTTTAGCTCAAGCCGGTGTGAAACATTGTTATGGTATTGTTGGCGATACGTTAAATCAGATTACTTCTGCTATTAAAAAAAGTGATGATATTGAGTGGGTACATGTTCGTCATGAAGAAGTTGGTGCTTTTGCTGCTGGCGCTGAAGCCTATTTGACCGATCAAATAACTGCATGTGCAGGATCTTGTGGACCGGGAAGTTTACATTTTATTAATGGTATTTATGAAGCACAACGAAATAAAGTACCGCTTATTTTATTGGCTAGTCAGTTGGTTACTTCTCAACAGGGAACGGACTTTCCGCAAGAAGTTGACTTTGAGGCAGTTTATAAAAACTGTTCTGTTTTTTGTCAGCAAATTACTGACCCAACCCAAGCAAGACGAATTACAACTGCTGCGGTTCAAGCTGCGATTAATCAGCGTGGGGTTGCTGTTTTAGTTATTCCTTACAATATTAGTTTAACCAAAGTTGAGGATAACAGTGGACACAAAATCTATCATCCCAAACCAATAATTCGTCCATCTGATGATGAATTGGCTAAAATTTCTGAAATTTTAAATAAAAATAGTAGAGTGACAATTTTTGCTGGGTATGGAGTGTCAGATGCTCATGATGAGTTAGTTGCTCTAGCCAATAAATTAAAATCACCGATAGTCCATACATCAAGAGCTAAAGATTTTGTTGAATATGATAATCCTTATAATGTTGGTATGACGGGGATGTTTGGTATGGAATCAGGTACCACGGCTATTAAAGAGTGTGATGTGCTTTTAATGTTGGGTGTTGATTTTGCATGGTCTCAGTTTTATCCAGATAATGCAATAATTATTCAGGTCGATATTGATGCTACTCATCTTGGTCACCGTCATAGTGTTGAGGTTGGTGTAGTCGGGGCTAGCAAACCAACCTTAGCAGACTTATTACCTCTAATTGATGAAAAAACAGATACGACATTTTTAGATAAATGCCGTGAGTTACACACTAAAGCAATCGATAAATTAAATAAAAAAGCGATACCATCAAAAACCGTCATTCATCCACAATATTTAACCGAATTGATTGATAAGTATGCTAATGATGATGCAGTACTGTGTGCTGATGTTGGTTCGGCGATGGTTTGGGCATGCCGCCATTTTTCAACCAATGGTAAAAGACGAACTGTTATTAGTCTAAAACACGGCACTATGGCCAATGCGATGCCACAAGCATTGGGTGTGCAAAAGGCCTTTCCTAATCGTCAAGTTATTACCTTATCAGGGGATGGTGGTATTAGTATGCTTTTGGGAGATTTATTGACCACAATTCAGGAGAATCTACCCATCAAAGTTATCGTGCTAAATAATAGTTCACTTAATTTTGTTGAATTAGAGCAAAAATCGGAAGGGCTTGTCGATCACTATACTGATTTAAAAAATCCTGACTTTGCAAAAGTTGCCAATGCAATGGGTCTGTATTCAATTAGAGTTGATAATTCCGATTTGCTTGAAGTGGCTGTGCAATCATTCTTAGCTCATCCAGGTCCAGCTTTATTAGATGTAAAAACAAGTGAGTATGAACTAGTTATGCCGCCAGAAATACATAGTTCACAAGTGATGGGAATGGCGCTTTATAGTGTAAAAGCATCATTGCATGGCAAAATGAAAGATGTGGTTAATTTGTTAATTGATAATTTTGTTAAAAAATAAATCATTAAGTTAACAGTTAAGTATTATCTTAAAAAATTTTGAGGAAAGGGGTTTTTTAGCCTAACTTTAACGATATCTGCCGCATATGGCGGCAGATAAGTTGAATTAAAAGCTAACGGCCCCTTCTTCCGCTGAAGTAAGATTCTCTCGAATAACCGAATAAAGTTCTCGACCAAAGCCTTGATGTGAATCAGTTAGATCGATTGGTTCTGCTTGTCGCATTGCTAGTTCAGCTTCGTCGACCAATAATGTGATTTCGCCAGTTTGACCGTTGACTCGAATCATGTCACCTTGTTGTACTTTGCTCAATAATCCTCCAGCATAAGCTTCAGGGGTGACATGAATTGCAGCTGGTACTTTACCTGAGGCGCCAGATAAGCGACCATCAGTTAATAAGGCAACTTTATAACCGCGATCTTGTAACACACCCAATGGTGTTATTAATTTATGCAGTTCCGGCATACCGATTGCTTTTGGACCTTGATAACGTACAACTACAACACAATCTTTATTGAGATTGCCAGCTTTATACTCTGCATCTAAATCATATTGACTGTTAAAAACTACTGCAGGTGCTTCAATAATTTGATGCTCAGCAGTAACAGCAGACGTTTTCATTATGGCTCGACCTAAATTGCCCGACATGACCTTTAGTCCACCATGGGAATTGAAAGGTTTTTTAATTGAAGCAATCACATTTTCATCTAAAGATTTGGTTGGGCCTTCACGGAAGATGAGTTTGCCATTTTCTAAAATTGGTTCTTTGGTATAACGGCTTAATCCACGCCCCACAACTGTTTCAACATCTTCATGTAATAAGCCTCCAGCTAATAATTCTCTTACTAGTAATGACGTTCCACCAGCCGCTTGGAAATAATTGATATCAGCTGGCCCATTCGGGTATATTCGACTAAGTAGAGGTACAACAGTTGATAAATCAGAAATATCATCCCAATTAATAATAATACCAGCAGCTTTAGCCATAGCAACAATGTGCATGGTTAAGTTGGTTGACCCACCTGTTGCTAATAGAGCAACTAAGCCATTAACAATGACTTTTTCATCAACCATTTTACCGACAGGCATATAATTACCTGATTGGTTTGTTAAGCGCGTAATCTGTTTTGCTGCTGCATTTGTTAATTCGTAACGTAATGCTGTTTCTGGATGTACAAAGGCTGCGCCAGGTAAATGTAAACCCATTAATTCGATGACCATTTGGTTACTATTCGCGGTACCATAGAAAGTACAGGTTCCGCTAGAATGGTATGATGCAGATTCAGATTCTAATAGATCTTCACGTGATGCTTTTCCTTCTGAATAAAGTTGGCGAATACGGACTTTTTCTTTATTCGATAGGCCTGAAGGCATTGGTCCTGAAGGGACAAAGATAGCCGGTAAATGCCCAAAAGATAGAGCGCCAATAAATAACCCTGGTAAAATTTTATCGCAAACGCCAAGATAAAGAGCACCATCAAACATATTATGCGACAAGCCAACAGCAACTGACATTGCAATGACATCTCGGCTCATGAGGGAAATTTCCATCCCTGGTTCACCTTGTGTTACTCCATCACACATGGCGGGTACGCCACCTGCCATTTGACCAACAGCACCTATTTCATGTAATACTTTGCGAATTTGTTCGGGGTAAGATTCATAAGGTTTATGTGCAGATAACATGTCATTATAAGAACTGATAATGCCGATATTACTTTTTAGTATATTTTTAAGATCATTTTTATCATCTAAGCAACAAGCAGCAAAGCCATGTGCTAAGTTGCTACAAGGTAAACTTGCACGAGTGACTTTTTTTAACATAGCGTGTTCTATTTTTTGTAAATAAGCCTCACGTGATGCTTTAGAACGATTAATAATTCGCTGCGTTACAGCTAAAATAGTGGAATTCACATTAACCTCTCCGATCTTTTTATTTTTTATTGTTATAAATTTATTCACAATTACATATTGAATTAATAACCTGCGTAGTTTCATTAATAACATCAATTAGCGATTGTTCAATATTGATGGCATAGACATCTTTTTCATCGGCAGTAGGTTCTTCTAAGGTGTCAAATTGTGACTGTAACATGCCAGATTTTTGGTAATGTCCTTTACGTTCAGCTAGACGCTGTTCAATAACCGCAAAACTTCCTTTTAGGTAAATAAAGTGAATATTTTCATTTTCGCCACGAATAATATCTCGATATTGTTGTTTTAATGCGGAACAAATTATGATCGAAACATCATTGACGTTACTCATCGCAAATGCGGCGTTACTAATTAGATTTAGCCACGGCAGCCTATCTTCATCATTTAGCGGAATACCACTACGCATTTTTAATATATTGGCTTTGGGATGTAGAAAGTCGCCATCTAAAAAAGCCGCATTTAGGTTATCGGCAATTTGTTTAGCAACAACTGATTTACCACTCCCAGATACTCCCATAAAAATGAAAATATTTTTCTTTTTTTCGGTCATTAGCTGATTCTCTAAACCATTCTGTTACGGGTAACATTTTGTCACTATAATCTTTTATTGCAATATAAAAAAGTTTCTTTTGTGACCTAGATCATATTTTTATTTGCGATCAAAAAATATTCATGTAGCTATTTTTCTTTGTTTTGTTGTTTTCGCTATTATTTATAGCCATTTTTGGCAACCAAGTTAAAGTGAATGTACTGGGGCTTGTAGATATGAAACTAGTTGCTAGTTAACGATTTGAAAATAATTTTTATAATCAAAATGTTACATCCATGTTGATTAAATTAGTTATTAATGTTGTGGTAAACTTTTTAGATAGTGTGTAGACTTAGATAAGTCATTATTTAAATATAAATTACTAATGTAACGATTAAATAATAACTTTTTGATTGTATGCCTAAATTTTTATTAAAACTAAGCATACAATCAATATATCAAGCATTATTTAGTAACATCATTCATGATTTTTTTAAATGCAGAAAATGAACAAAAACCATCTTTATTAATTGGACAATTTTCCATTTCTAATACAATTTTTTGCGGAGGAGTTTTCCTATTTAATTGGGTCAAATTACGAATTTGATCGGTTGACTGATAAAAATATTCAATTTTCATTAATGCTTCACCAGTCTTGTTATCGCGCCATTTTTGAAATACAACTTTTCCACCAATTGGCGTAGTTTCAAATTGATTTGCCAGTGTATACGACTTAATTTTTATGGCGGAAAATAGTGATGCAACATTTGAGTCATGGCCGACTAAAAACGTAAATTTGCTTTTGTTGTTTTTTTCTGAAAATGTTTGATTGATATAATTAACTAAATTGGCTGCGATTTGTTTGGCTACAACAGGCGAACCAAATAATACGGTATTATAATTTTCTTTGATAGCGACTAATTTCTCAAACTGCTCGTTATTCTTTATTTTACCCCAGGCTATATCTGTTAATGGTGCCCCTTCGTAATATTGTAATATAAAGGCATCCGCAATTGATGTTCCAGTACGAAGCGGGCCTGTTATACCGGGTTCTTTGCCTTTTTCAATAATGAGTTTGGTTGGTAACGCAGTAAAATCACATTGTTTATCATTTAGACAATTTGCCGAATTTGCATAATTGATTATTTTGGACATGTCATTATAGGCGTTATCCAATTTTTTATTTAATCCTTCAATACCATTTGCATCAGCAATTTGATTGATTGATGCAATGGCAGACTCTTTAAATGTTGGGCTATCATCTTTAATTACAGGAAAGAATGTAGGATCCATAGTCCCTAATTTTTCTTTATGAACAATTGGAACAATGCAACCAGGAAAAGCGCCAACCGCAAAGTACTGACCAGTTGCGATAGTTCGTTGTAAGCTATTAGTATAAATATATACTTCTTTTTCTGTTGGACATGTATTTTCGCTTAATAATTTATTATCAACTAACCATTCACTAAAATAATGTCCAAAATAACTTTCTAATACTCCACCTCGGGTAGTTAAATAACTAGCAGGTGTATCCCATTGTGGCCATTGATTAGGAGTTACTTTACCTAAAGTACTATTTGGGCTAGCTAATGGAGCTCGCAATCCATGACGGCTGAAAACCACCACTTGTTCTAATGTATAATTATCTATTGTTTCTAATGCTTGTGTTGAGAAAGATAAAGCAAAAGATAGGCCTAATATTAATTTTAATTTTCGCATAAATAACCTCTTAAGTAACGTTCGAGGAGATAAGATCACCATGATATTGCTTGTGATAAGTAGGAGGTAAACACCAATAATTACTTCAATTAAATAGTATATTTTTACTCTATATTACTTATCGATCCTAATATAATAAGAGGAAAGAAAATAGATTTAATAGACATATAAACGTCTACACGATTAACCTTTATGCCTCTTAATTTTGTTAAAAAAGTGTATAGATTTTTAAATCAAAATATTGCTAAGATCAGCTGATGTTTGATAAACAACATTACCGTTTATAATGGTTGCAACAATTTGATTATCATCATTTAATAATACTAAATTGGCTAATTTGTTCGGTGCAATACTACCTAAAATATCGTCAATTCCTAATGCTTTAGCTGGATAATAACTACCATGCAACCAAGCTTGTTCGAAAGGCATATTAGTATAATCAGCAAAATTAGTTACCGCATTCTCAAGGGTCAATGTGCTACCAGCTAAACCACCATTGTTAGTCCGAACAACACCATCTTGCATATGTACTTGTAATTTACCTAGATAATAATCGCCATTTGGCATTCCCGTTGCTTGCATCGCATCAGTAATTAGTAACAGATTTTTTCCACAACATTTATGGGCGATGTTAATCGCAGCTGGATGAACATGATGTCCATCGGCGATAATTTCGGTTTGACAGTTATCGATACTTAATGCTGCACCAACAACTCCTGGTTGTCTATGATGTAATCCGGACATACCGTTATAGCAATGTACCACGCCGCTGGCACCAGCTAATATTGCATCTTTAATTGTTTGATAGTCGGCATTAGTATGACCTAACATAACACGGATATTTTGTTCATTTAGCCATTTGATAATAGCGAGGGCATTTGGGTATTCTGGTGCTAGAGCAATGCATTTTAATGTCCCTTCAGCCAATGATAACCATTTTTCAATTATTGCTCGATCCGGTGTGCATAGAAACTCTTCAGGATGAGCGCCCTTATGTATATCACTAAAAAAAGGTCCTTCTAAATACGAACCTAATATTGTTGCGCCTGAAACGCCTTTTTTTATACTGTTTTTGACTTGTATTAATGCTGCTTCAATCTTTTCATAACTTTCAGTTACTGTTGTCGCTAAAAAAGCACCCACTCCGTGTTTTGCTAAAAAACAGCTTATGGTATTTAATGATTCATGAGTAGCATCCATAGTGTCAGCGCCCATAACACCATGAATATGAGTATCTATGAGCGCTGGTAAGAGTTTTATTTGGTTCGTACAAGGTCTATCATTAGGCTGAATATCAATAATTTTTCCATTATTAATACTGATAATTGCATTATCAATCCAACCAACAGGTGTTAAAACCTTTTGAGCACAAATTTGTTTAAATTCCATCAGAACATTCCTTATCAATAGTTGATTGTTTTTGATGTTCATGCCATAAGCTAGTTATTGTTTGCTTACCATTTTCAATAGTTTCTTGACGAATGGTTGTGATATCTAAATTTTCACGTAGTAACAAAATTTCAAGTAACAGCGGCATATTAACACCGCTAATTACTTCAATATTTTGGTGTTGATAACTTAAAACTGCCGCTAATCGAAATGGTGAACCACCGACAATATCAGTTAAAAATAAAACACCGTCACCACAATTAGTTTCCTGAAATGCTTGGTGCAATTGTTCCTCTAATTGTTCGCTACTCATACCATCAGGAAAATTTATAGCCGTAAATTGTGGTTGTTTACCAATAATTTGTGTGGCGGCTTCGTAAAGCCCGGTAGCAAAGCTACCGTGGCCGGTTAATATTATTCCTAACATAATTCCCTCTATAAAAATCCGACTAATTTACCTACAACACCAATAATAACCGTTAAACCAATTAGTTTTACTGGTGAGAAATTACGTTTCATCAAACTATAAACAATTAACGTAAAGCCAAGTGGTAATATATTTGGCATCAATTTATCTAATACATCAGCTTGAAGCGCAACATGAGCCTGTCCTGCATTTATTTCTAATGGCGTAGATAAATGTACATATGAGGCAACTAATGCTCCTATTACTGTCATACCGATTATAGATGCAGCATGTGAGATACGTTTAGTATGCGTTTTTAATAAAGGTAAGGCACTGGTACCGGCATGATAGCCATAATGAGCTAAACCAAAACGTAAGCCAAAATGTACAATATTAAACATTAGTAGGAAAATTATTGGCCCAAAAAAACTACCTTCTAAGGCTAATGATGCACCAATTCCAGCGCATATTGGCAGTAAAGTTAACCAAAATAATGCGTCTCCTATTCCACCTAAAGGTCCCATTAACGCGACTTTCACCGCGCGTATAGTTGAAATATTTTCTTTGCCTTTTTCCATGGCAAGAACTAATCCTGAAAGGAAAGTGGCGTCAAAAGGATGGACATTAATAAATTCCATATGCATATGCATCGAATTTTTAAGGTCATCTTGGTTTTTATGTATTTTACGTAATGCTGGCAAGATAGTATAAAGCCAACCTCCAGCTTGCATACGTTCATAGTTGAATGACGCTTGTAAAGCAAGGGAACGAAACGCCATTCGGTTAATATCACCTTTGGTTAGTGTTACATCTTGGCTTTGATCATAAAAAGTATCGGCTGTGGCTTTACTTGTCGCTAATGCTTGTTCCATACGTTTTGCTTCTTTCTCGGCCATTTTTTTATCGTGATCGTTATTAAATTCCATCTTCCACCTCCATTGAATCTGAGCTTACTGGCTTGTTACTATCGTTGTTTTCACGGCCATAATTAAAGAAATCAATCATTGCTATAGCTAGAGCGCCTAATGCAATCGCTAAAATTGGTAAATTAAGGAAAGTCACACCAAGAAAACCTAAAATGAAATAAGCAATATAGGTTTTCTTCATCATAATTTTCATTAACATTGCAAAACCGATGGCCGGCATCATACCACCAGCAACACTAAGTCCATCAAGCAACCATTGTGGTGATTTTTTAACTAGTGCTGTTGCTGCGTCAGCACCAAAGTAGATAGGTAAGAAAGCAACAATAAAATAGAAACAAAAAAGAATAATCATGCCAAGATAGTTTACCCATTCAATTCCTTTAAAATTGAGTTGATCAACGAAGCGATCACATTTATGCATCATTGGTGAGTATATGGTGAATAAAATAGTGATACATCCTTGTACTGCAATAGCAAATGGTACGGCAATACCTATTGCAACTTTAGGATCTGCATGAGTTAAGATTGCAAAACTGGTACCAATCACACCACCAATAACCACATTAGGTGGCTGTGCTCCTGCTAGCGGTACCATTCCCATCCATACCAGTTCTAATGATCCTCCAACATATAAACCGGTTGTAACATCGCCTAAAATTAATCCAACTAACGGCCCTATTACGATAGGTCTGTGTAAATGAGTCAGGCCATCAAATAAATCTACGCCAGCTATACCAGCTAGAAGTCCAATTAATAATGCATCCATTAACATAGTATGCTCCCTCAAGTTAAGATAGATTGATTAAATCCGCAATTTTTTCGCCAGCTTCATCAGGTACTCGGCGGATTTCGCAAGTTACACCTAATTGTTCAAGTTCTTTAAATGCTGCGATATCTGATTCATCGACAGAAACTGTTTTATGAATTTGTTTTTTACCTTCGGAAAAATGCATATTACCAACATTGACAAATTTGATTGGTACGCCACCTTTAACGAGGGTTAATACATCTTGTGGTGTTTTACAGACAATAAAAATCTTTTGTCTTTCAGCGGCTTTGCCAATAATGTCGATAGTTTTTTGTAAGGTAAAATAACGAGTTTGAATGCCTTCAGCAATAACCATGTCCATTAGATTTTGTTGGACTGGATCTTGCGAAGCACTGTCATTGGCGACTAATAATAGATTCGCACCAAGTGCATTAACCCAAGTTACGCCAACTTGACCATGAACTAAACGATTGTCTATACGTGTCATAAGAATATTAGGTGTGCTCATTGCTATTAAGTCCTTTTGTTTATTTGTTTAACAGATTCAGGTAATTAGTTTTTATTAAATGGATAAATATTAACGCCTTTTACTACTCGATTAACTTCTCCGGTTGGACAAGGGTTATCTGGAGTCAGTCCAAGATGAAGTGATTTTTCAAACGCTAACATTTGTGCGAAAACTAGATAAGGAAAAATCAACCAACAATCAGGGAGTTTACAATCTACCGATAATATTTGTTGATCTATACTCTCTTGACTTGTCAGTGCTATGACGTCGGATGCAATTTTGTCATGAACAAGCTCATTAAATAGGTCAATATCGTATTGGTGAACATATGGCTCGCTTGAGAAAAAACAGACAACTAAACTTTTTGTATCAACCATAAATTTTGGGCCATGACGTAGTCCTAATATTGAATCAAAGCGGGTTGCTACTTTACCGGCGGTTAGTTCTAAAATTTTTAAGGCAGATTCTTGTGCAATACCTGTGAAGCAGCTACTACCAACATAGATAACGCGATCATGTTCTTTACTAGCTAATTGTTTAGTTATTGATTGCCAGCTTGATAGTTTGTCTTCACAAATACTAGCAATTTCCATTACAGCATTGTGTGCTTTTTCAAGATCAAGCTTGTCTAGAAGTAGAAGTGTGGCAAGCATCATACTACTTATACTTGACGTCATTGCAAAACTTAAGTCATGTGTTCCTTCAGGCATGACTAGATGAAAAATACGCTTAGGATTGTTTTCTTTTGCCATATATTCTGTTAATGCACAGGTTGGGTTACAGGTTAAAAACAGATGGTAGCAGTCAGAAACTATTTGATCTGCTAATTTGACTGCAGCAACACTTTCTGGACTATTTCCTGATCGCGCAAATGAGACAATTAACGTTTTTTTATTTGGTGATAAATATTGCTGAGGATTAGTGACAATCTCTGTTGTCGCATAAGCGTGAACGTTACGATGAGTCTGTTCTCTTAGCCATGGTGCCAGAGCTACACCGCCAAAAGCGGACGAGCCAGCACCTGTCAATATTATTTCTAAGTTTGGATCGGAAAGTAAAGGTTGTAAAAATGATTGTAATTGACTTTGCTGTTGTGAAATGATTTGTAATAAATTTCGCCAAATTTGTGGTTGCTGACAAATCTCTTTCGCAGTATGTTGAGCGCCGTGTTGTTCTAACCAATCTAACGAATAATTCAAATATTTTTGCATAATCTATATCCTTTTTAATCATTCCAATAAATTTATAAAGTTTAATAATCTACAATGACTACATTTATTCCTAGTTGATGTAATTGTTCTAGATAATCCTGTGGAATTTTTGTGTCAGTAATGATAGTGTTAATTAGATTAATTTTTTCAATCGTACAGAAACTTTTACGACCGAACTTTGTTGAGTCAGTCATTGCGATAATTTGCTCTGAAACTTGACACATTACCTTGTTGACATTAGCTTCACCGAAATTTGGTGTAGTAATGCCAGCATTTAGATCAAAACCATCAACACCTAAAAAAAGCTTGTCAAAATGGTACATTCTTAATTGTTGTTCTACTGTAGGGCCGGAAATAGAGTAAGCTTTTGTTCTGATGTTCCCTCCAGCAATAATTACTTCTATGTCATTATTATTTGATAATTCATAGGCAATATTTACTGCATTAGTAAAAACAATTAAGTTTTTTTTGTTACGTAAATAGGGAACCATAGCTGCTGTTGTCGATCCTGAATCGAGAATGATTCGGTCTCCATCATTAACCATTTCAGCTGCTTGCTGAGCAATTTTATTTTTAATGTTCGAATTGATACGGCTTTTGTCTAATAATGGTTTATCTAAAGCAAAGGATTTATTTAACATTGCTCCACCATAACAGCGCAATATACAACCTTTTTCTTCAAGGTGTCTTAAATCGTTTCGGATGGTAACGCTTGATACTTTAAATAATTTACTTAATTTGTTAACTGATACGGTATTCTCTGTATCAAGTAAATGAATAATTTTTTCTCTACGTTGTAAAGTATTGATTATTTCTTTATTCATTTTCTACCACTCATTTGACTTTCGTTTCTTTATTAAATTTAAACATAGATAAGGGATCGAAAAATGATAGATAGGTCACAAAATTGGTTAGGTAAGAAAAAATTGAAATATTATTTCCATTTAAAATAAAACGAAAGCTTTCAATGTGAAAGATAAGCAGTAAAAAGAATATTAATGTTATTTTTCAAATTTTTAACTTAAAAGAGAAATCATATAAAAGAAAGACAGCTAAACAATAAAAAAATATCCGCTTTCATTGTTTAGAGTGATCTATGTCACAAATTTGTAAATTTCATTGATTATAAGATTGTTAATCGAAAATTATAACTAAGAGAATATAGAGATTGATATAGATATTGAAACACCAATTGGTGTTTCAATAACTTAATTGTGGTTATTTTTTCATTCTGGTTGGCTATTTTTACTGCGCTTAACAAACATCATCACGGCAAAAGCAATAACGGTTAAATAGATAATGAAGATACCATATGTTGATAACATATCGACAAATGAACGTCCGCGTATACCTATGTCACGGAAGAAGCGAAATAACCAAACTAATGGAAAGGCATGACTAACATAAAAGGCCCATATTGGCATAATGCCTACTGCCATGGTTGAACCGCCCATAATAAAGCCGGGAGGAACAAGGAAAATCATTTTACTTGCTCCTTCGCCGGGATGGTTAGTTTTCCAAGATAGTAGTAAACCTAACCAACCAAAAGCTAAACCAGTCATAAAAATGCTTGGTACGAAAGTAAAATAGTTACCATCAAAACGTAGTTGACCGAATATTACCAATATTGCCGTAATCAAGGTTAAAGCAGTGGTATAAAATAGGGCATAAGGCACTGTTCGGGCTAATAATGGTAAAAAACCACGTTCAATTACTGTATTCCACATCCCCATGGTTTTTAATCGACCAATAATCATTAATGAGGTTAATCCATAAGTTAATGATGAAAAGAAGTAAACAAAATAGATAATAGTGGATATTGTTGATGAACTAGCCGGATTAAACATGGTTCTCGTTTTTAATTGCATTGGTGATAAGGTCGCTTCTGTTGCTTCTCGACCTAGTCCTAATGCTGCTACTTTACCAACACTTAATTCTGCACCTGATTCAGGGATAATTTCATTAAGGCTTTGCATTACTTTGGCATTTTGGGCATCATTTGAGTCATCAGCAAAATAACCTAATTTAACCGTACGGTCCCCTTTCTTTAATGATTTTTCTAGCCCTTTAGGGATATATAACACGCCTAAATTACGATCATGTGAAACCAAGGTAATTGGATTAACTGGCGATCGAATCACTTCTGTTATTTCAATAAATGGTGATGTATTTACCTTACTGATTAATTCAGTTGAATAATTAGAACCATCAAGATCTATAACGGCAATTTTTCCTTCAAAAACTGAACCATGACTCAGAACAATTGAAAAAATAAGTGATACGATGGCTGCTAAACCTAGGCATACTTTATAATAAGGAATGAAGTGGCCTGACAACATAGCGTCAAGCTCTTCAAGCATAGATTTAATGATGTTTTGTCGCATCATTGATCAACCTCAATTGTCATACCGGTTAATAGTTGTGGAATAGATTCCATATAAATTCTGACTTGGTAAGATGTTAAATCGGCCTGTCCACGTTCTCGAGTCATGCGTAAGTCAGCAAATGATGGCGCAGCAGTTGCAAATCGAACGGTGCCTTTTACGGTTTTATCTAATGCAATAACATTCGCCTTTACCTTTGTGCCTGGTTGATAATCATTGACCATTTTTTCATTAACATAAATATCGACATATTTGCGATCAGTTTCTAATAATACAGCTGGAGCTCCAGTAGGTGCCATCTCACCATCTTCAAACATCAGTTTTAGTACTTTGCCATCTTCTGGCGCAACTAATGTTAGTCGATCGTAATTGACTTGTAATTGTTTTAAATCAGCTTGAGCTTGTACTAATTGCGCTTTAATCTGAGCAAGCTGATTTTGACGATTTTGCAGTTTTTGTCGATCAATAGTGATCGATTGCAATGTCATACCCGTAGCATTTCTAGTTTGTTCAAACTGGTTAATTTGGTCTTGAGTTGCTCCAATCATTAAGGTTGATAATTGGCTTTCAATCTGTACCACTTGCATTTTGGTACTAATGTAGACATTTCGTGCAGCGTCAAGTTGTGATTGAGAAGTACCGCCCGTTTTTCTTAATTGAGTATGGCGTTGAAACTCAGTATTAGCTAGATCACGAGCAGACTTTGCCGCTTCAAGATTAGCTTTAACTTCCTCAATTTTTCGCCATGTTGATAACTCATTAAGATTGATTTCATTTTCAGTGATTTCGATTGCTGCTTGTTCTTGATTAACAGCAGCAGTTTGACTATCAACTAGTGCTTGCAAGCGATCAACTGATAGCTTGGTATCAATATCTTCAAGTTGCATTAATGGGTCGCCTTTTTTAACGAATTGTGATTCTTGGACAAATCGTTTAATCACTTTTCCACCTACATTTTGAAAGGCAACATTGATTTCATCAGCGGTTAATACCCCTGATTTGATACTTTTAGCAACAGTTACTGCATCATTTCTTGAACCAAGACAAATTAATGTAGATCCAAATAGAAGTAGCAATAAAAATATAGCAGGAATTTTAATGTTTTTTGGTAAATCTAAGTTTAATTTATTTTTCATTTATTTAGTCAGCTAAGTATATTGTTAAAATATCATGATTATGAATAATTATTGGCAATTATTTACGTAATAACTTGCGTAACATTGCAATTAAAGATTCCTGCTCTTGTGGATTTAAGACTTGAGCAAAAGCACGAATCGATTTTAAGTGATTAGGTAATGCTTTTTGGATAAGATTTACCCCAGTTGCAGTAAGGGTGATTAGTCGAGAACGGCCATCTTCTCCACTTTTTGTCATTGATATTAAAGGATCGGGTGCTGCTAACATTCGTTTCACCATTACCGAAACGGTTGCTGGTGTTACGCCAACTCTTAATGCTAACTCGCTAGCGCAAGTTTCTCCTTCACTATACAATGACATTAGCAAGGCAAATTTTCCTTCAGATACATCATAATCTTTGGCTAGTTGTGCATAAATATTTGATCGAATTAAATCGGCGGTGGTGATTAAACTTAAGACAAGATCAACGCCTGAAACCTCAATAATTTCATCATTAAATCTTTGTGCTTTTGCTAAAGTTTCGCGAGAAGGAAGTATTCTTGAATTGTAATTCAATTGTCATTACCTAATTTATTTAGTCGGCTAATTATACTTATTTAACCCTAATTGGCAATCCTTTTTTTATTCGTAATTTGTGATGTTTATCATAATAATATTCTAATGTTACTTGATACTTAAATCGTGAAAAATGATAACTCATTGTTTTCAAAATTATTATTTTATCTACTACTAAAGAGGTAATCCTTGAGGATAATTATATTCTGTTTAAAGTTCCTTAAAATATCAATTAGATAAAAATTAAATAATTGAATTAAAAATAAATTTGGAGCTTTTTATGAGTAAAACCAATCTCGTCATTATTGGCAATGGGATGGTTGGCCATCGTTTTGTTGAAGAAATTATTGATAAAATGCAGGCTGATAAGTTCAACATCACTATTTTTTGCCAAGAACCTAGAGTTGCTTACGATCGTGTTCATCTTTCATCCTATTTTTCAGGACATACCGCAGAAGCATTATCTTTAGTTAGAGAGGGTTTATATCAAGAAAATGATATAAATATTCTACTTAATGAGCGGGTTATATTAATCAACCGACAACGTAAAGAAGTGCATTCACAAACAGGACGAATAATCTCTTATGATAAATTGATTATTGCAACGGGATCTTATCCATGGATACCACCAATTAAAGGTGCTGATGGTGCGAATTGTTTTGTTTATCGTACTATTGAAGATCTTGATGCTATTCGTAATTGTGCCAGCAATTGTAAAACTGGCGCAGTAGTGGGTGGCGGTTTGCTTGGGCTTGAAGCTGCTGGGGCGCTAAAGAATTTAGGCATTGAAACTCATGTCGTTGAATTTGCGCCAGTGTTAATGGCAGAGCAACTTGATTCTATGGGAGGTGAACAGTTACGTCGAAAAATTGAGGAGATGGGGGTTGGTGTTCATACCAGTAAAAATACCCAAGAAATTATTCATACACCATCAGGTAAAATTATGCAATTTGCTGATGGTTCATCACTTAAAATTGATTTTATTGTTTTTTCAACAGGTATTCGACCTAGCGATCAATTAGCTAAAGCATGTGAGCTTGATATTGGCCCTCGTGGTGGGATTGTTGTTAACGATTATTGTCAAACATCAGATCCTGATATTTATGCGATAGGGGAATGTGCTTGTTGGCAAGGTAAAGTTTATGGTCTTGTTGCCCTGGATATAAAATGGCGCAGGTCGCGTTAGCCCATTTAATCGGCGAAAATGCTAAATTTGAAGGCGCTGATATGAGTGCTAAACTCAAGTTGATGGGAGTCGATGTCGGTAGTATTGGCGATGCCAAAGCTAAGACGCTCGGTTGTCGGAGTTATGTTTACTTAGACGAAAATATCCCAGTTTATAAAAAATTAGTGGTTTCAAATGATAATCGCAAATTGCTTGGTGCTGTATTAGTTGGTGATACAGCAGACTATAGTAATTTATTACAATTAATGCTTAATAATATGGATCTGCCAGAGCATCCTGATAGCTTAATTTTACCTTCTCATGCCGGAGCTAAACCTGTATTAGGCGCTGATGCTTTGCCGGATAATGCACAAATATGTTCCTGTTTTGATGTAACAAAAGCAAAAATTGTGCAAGCTATTCATGCTGGTTGTCATACGGTGGCAGCAATTAAAGCCGAAACGAAAGCAGGTACTGGCTGTGGTGGCTGTATTCCATTAGTAACACAAATCCTTAATTTAGAATTAGCTAAGCAAGGTATTGAAGTCAGTCATGCCCTTTGTGAACATTTTAAATATTCTCGTCAAGAGCTTTTCCATCTTATTCGAGTTGAAGGATTAACTTCTTTCAGTGAAGTGATTACAAAACATGGTACTGGTTATGGTTGTGAAGTCTGTAAACCAACAATAGGGTCAATATTAGCATCATGTTGGAATAATTATATTCTTAAACCAGATCTTGTTCCTTTGCAAGATAGTAATGACATTTTTTTAGGTAACATCCAAAAAAATGGTACTTATTCCATTATCCCACGTAGTGCTGGTGGTGAAATTACACCAGAAGGCTTAATTGCGATAGGCCAGATTGCAAGGAAATATAATCTGTATTCGAAAATCACCGGATCTCAGCGAATTGGTTTATTCGGTGCACAAAAAGACGATCTTCCAGCTATCTGGAAAGAGCTCATAGCCGCTGGTTTTGAAAGTGGTCATGCCTATGCGAAGGCGTTACGTATGGCTAAAACATGTGTGGGTAGTACTTGGTGTCGTTTTGGTGTTGGCGATAGTGTCGGTTTTGGCGTTGAATTAGAAAATCGTTATAAAGGTATTAGAGCACCTCATAAATTTAAACTTGGTGTTTCAGGTTGTACTCGGGAGTGTGCGGAGGCGCAAGGTAAAGATATTGGTGTTATTGCTACTGAAAAAGGTTGGAATCTATATGTTTGTGGTAATGGAGGTATGAAGCCTCGTCATGCTGATTTACTTGCTGCGGATTTAGATAAAGAGACGCTTATACGTTATTTGGATCGTTTTATCATGTTCTATATTCGCACAGCTGATAAATTACAACGAACTTCCGTTTGGTTTGAGAATCTTGAAGGAGGAATCGATTATTTACGTAGTGTGATTATTGATGACAAGTTAGGTATTAATGCCGAACTAGAAAAAGAGATGGATCGAGTTCGACAATTAGTAGTCTGCGAATGGAAAGAAACAGTGGATAACCCAGCAGCACAAATCCGTTTTGCCCATTTTGTTAATAGTTCTAAGCGTGATGATAATGTTCAATTTGTGCCTGAACGCGATCAACATCGCCCAGCAACTCTTGAAGAACGTCAAACTATGTTAGGAGAATAGATCATGAGCCAATGGATTACTATTTGTAAATTACAAGATATTTTACCTGAAACAGGAATATGTGCTCTAGTCGGCAAAGAACATGTTGCAGTTTTTCGTCCCTACAATACTAATGAGCTTTATGCGATTAGTAATATTGACCCTTTTGCGAATGCCAGCGTCCTTTCTCGTGGCATTATTGCTGAACATGAAAATGAGCTATGGGTCGCAAGTCCTCTTAAAAAACAGCGTTTTCGTTTAAAGGATGGTTATTGCCTTGAAAATAAAGATTATTCTGTTACTCATTATGAAGTCAAAGTAGATAATGATGAATTTGTGCAAATAAAATCTAATTAATTAATCGCATTAGGAATAGAAAATGTATACAGAAACAATTAACAAATGTGCAGCTAATGCTGCGCGGATCGTTCGACTAGCTAAAACCAATCCAATTGGATTTTGGTTAAGTTCTGCTATGGCAGGTGCTTACGTTGGTTTAGGAATTATATTAATTTTCACACTAGGTAATTTGCTTGATCCATCCGTTAGGCCTTTAGTTATGGGGGCAACCTTTGGTATAGCATTAACTTTAGTGGTAATTGCCGGCTCAGAATTATTTACTGGCCATACCATGTTTTTAACTTTTGGCGTGCAGGCTAAAAAAATTACTCATTGTCAAATGTGGTGTGTATTGCCACAAACATGGTTAGGCAATTTGCTTGGATCAATTTTTGTGGCCGCTTTGTTTTATTGGGCTGCAAGTCCATTATTGGCAACAGATACTTCGCTTGTGCATACCGCTGCATTGGCAAAAACATCTGCGCCAGCAACAGCATTATTCTTTCGGGGAATTTTATGTAACTGGTTAGTTTGCTTAGCTATTTGGATGGCAAACCGAGTAGAGGGGTCAGCAAAATTTATTGCAATATGGTGGTGTTTATTAGCCTTTATTGCTTGTGGTTATGAACATAGTGTTGCCAATATGACGTTATTTTCACTTTCTTGGTTTGGTAATCATTCTGATTCTTACACATTAGCCGGCATTGGTCATAATTTGTTATGGGTTTCATTAGGAAATTTAGTATCCGGCGCACTATTTATGGGGTTAGGATATTGGTTTTCAACACCTAAATCAGATCGACCTTAA
Organism: Gilliamella apis; assembly: GCF_030758615.1. Lineage (NCBI taxonomy): Bacteria > Pseudomonadati > Pseudomonadota > Gammaproteobacteria > Orbales > Orbaceae > Gilliamella > Gilliamella apis. Next base: position 49,537 of record NZ_CP132381.1, on the reverse strand, counting down.
TTATAAATAACAGAAGTTTTTATTGTTCAATTTACTGATTGGTATGGTAATTAGCAATCAGTAAATTGCTCTTAAATCAAAAATATATTAATGGTTGTTTTGAAATTGTATGGATTATTTACCTTTATTTTGCAAATTAGAAAATCGTGATTGTTTATTAGTTGGTGGTGGCGAAATAGCTGAGCGTAAAGCTCGATTATTACTTGAAGCTGGTGCAAAATTAACTGTCAATGCACTTGAATTTAACCCACAATTTATCTGTTGGCAGCAACAAAAGCAGTTAGTTTTAATAAAAAGTGAGTTTAACGAGCAACTGCTAGATAATAAATGGTTAGTTATTGCTGCAACTAACTGTCAAAAAACCAATCAACAAGTTAGTAGCGCCGCAGAAAACCGTCGTATCTTTTGTAATGTGGTCGACTCTCCCAAAGATGCAAGTTTTATTATGCCTTCAATTATTGATCGTTCCCCTATTATGGTCGCCATCTCTTCAGAAGGGCATGCTCCTGTATTAGCTCGCTTGTTACGTGAAAAATTTGAAGCAATATTGCCACAACATATTGGTAAATTAGCCATATATGGCGGTTATTTACGCAATAAAGTAAAAGCGACTTACCGAAGTATGACTGAACGTCGACGATTTTGGGAGAAATTGTTTTCTCATGATAGATTAGCTCAAGCAATAGCGAATAATGATTCAGAAAATGTCGATACATTAACTAATGAATTATTTGATGATTCGTTGGATTGTCGTGGCGAAGTGGTCTTAGTTGGTGCTGGCCCTGGTGATCCAGGGTTGTTAACTTTAAAAGGTCTTCAACAAATTCAACAAGCGGATATTATTGTTTATGATAGATTAGTCTCAAAAGAAATAATGAATTTAACTCGACGAGACGCGCAACGAATTTTTGTTGGTAAACACCCCGGTTTTCATTGTGTTCCGCAAGAACAAATTAATCAAATATTATTGGAACAAGCACAAAAGGGCCTGAGAGTGGTACGACTTAAAGGTGGTGATCCTTTCATTTTTGGTCGAGGAGGAGAAGAGCTTGAAACATTATTCAATGCTAATATTCCTTTTTCGGTAGTACCTGGCATTACTGCGGCTTCTGGATGCTCGGCGTATAGTGGAATACCACTAACTCATCGTGATTACGCACATAGTGTACGTTTAATAACTGGTCATCTAAAAGATGGATCTCATCTTGATTGGCGAAGTTTAGCGGCTGAAAAGCAGACTTTGGTTTTTTATATGGGGCTATCGCAAGCAGAAAATATTAAAGCGAATTTAATTAAACACGGTATGGATGGTCAGACTCCTATTGCTATTGTTGAAGAGGGTACCACTACTAAGCAAAAAGTCATCAATGGTTTATTATCCGAACTTGGTCAGCTAGCTTTACAAGCTCGTAGCCCTAGTTTAATTATCGTTGGTCCGGTGGTGGCATTACGAGAAAAACTTAACTGGTTTTCACAGAATTAGTATAAATTGGCAAGGAAATGATAGGATATCTTATAATATTCTTTATTTTCTTGCCTTTTGTTTCCAAACAATTTGACTAAAAAATATTGTTACAAAGTGTTTTATAACAATATCGACTTTGCTTTTTTTATCAAAATTTAAGAAGGCGTATCGACATCATCCCAATCGGCATTTTCAAAGTTTGTTAGCCAATTTAAAGCATGTTGTCTTTCTTGAATAACGCCTTCCATTATTTCTACAGGTAGTATTTTATTATTAAGCCGACAATCTCTTGCTAGCCAATGTAATCGGTAATTTAAATCTAATGCATCTAGCAGTTCACTTGTTGGTCTTAAGGTTAAAGTAGATAGTTCGGGATTACTATTTTCTAAACCAGTTTCGACTAATGAAGATACATTACAAAAAGTATCCGCAAAAGGTAATTTTGATTGCCAATTTAGTGCCCATTGTAGTGGTAATAAGGCTTCATAGCGCCAACTCATATTCATAACATCTTGTTCTTGCGGTTGAGGTGCGTGAATAAAATCATATTCAGTATTTGATAAAGCAGCAAACCCTAACGGACAACGCGCTTTGAATTCCTCAGGATCTAATGGGGCATTTTCTCGAAAGCTTTCGGCTTGAATTCCTGTTAACATCAGGGCTAAGGATCGTTTTTTTACTTCATCGGGTGTTCTAAGTATTACTTCAGATTCAGCAACGACAGGAGGTAAGCTTACAAGCGGATGTAATCCTAACGTTGCTAAATACTGCTCAGTTTTTGCTTTGCGTTGTAATGCTTCTGACGGATAAGGCATTTTAACATTTATATCAAATTTACCATCTGGATCTTGTAAAACATCCATCTTAGGATTGCGAATCGTACCATCGGGGATAAATAAAATAACATTAGCCTGCTCAGCCCAATGCGCTAGTTCATTAAATTGATTTTCTTCTATTTCAAACGTAAACTGATGTTTAGTTTTTTGAATATGTCGATAAAGTTCATAACGGCGGGAATTCATTTCACCGTCACCTGCTTGCATAACATAGCCAATAAAACCATTAAGATGATCTGTAAAATAGAGTGAGTTCAATCCACGTTGATTTAATTTTTTACAACTAAAATTAATTGCTGTTGGATTTGTGAGTGTAGAGTAAGCATTGACTAATAGAGACATTTACAACTTCATCCTATTTTTTAATTTTTTGTTTTTTAATTTTGTTCAATAAATCAATTTAATTGATTTAACTAATTATAAATATTGTTTTTCAATTGAATCAAGTAGAAGAAAACGGTTGTTATAGAAAATTTTTAATGATTAGGATTAGATATTCTATCCAATTAAAAGTGTAAGCGGATATATGATATAAATCGGTATTAATACATTGCCAAGGTTATTCTTTACTCTGCAAATACCATACAGTCATTTCCATACGTGACTTAAAGTTGAGTTTTTTAAAAATACTTTTAATATGAACTTTTACCGTACTTTCAACAATATCTAACTCTTTTGCGATAAGTTTATTCGATAATCCTTGCACTAATAAGTTAAATGTTTCATGTTCTCTTGGGGTAAGTAAATTGATATCATGGGATTGGTTGGTTGTCTGGTTTTTATCATCACGCATATAATTAAGAATGATATGTGAAATAGCTTCATCCATAATGACTTTCCCTTCCGAAATATCCTTTAAGGCTTTAAGAAAATCTTCCGGTTCCATATCTTTTAACAAATAACCATCAGCACCAGTTTTGAGCGAGGTAATAATATCTTCTTTTGCGTCTGAGACAGTAAACATAATGATTCTGCTTGAAATGTTTTTCTCGCGTAAATAGCGTAGAATTTCTAGTCCACTGACATCATTCATATTGATATCTAACAAAATAATATCAGGATCAAGTGTTTCAGCCAGCTTAACTCCTTCTATCCCTGAACCAGTTTCACCGATAATTTCAAAATTATTGATGGTGTTAATAAGTTGCTTTACCCCATTTCTTAACATGGGATGATCATCAATAAGTAATATTGAACTTTTAACTTGATCCATTGGTTACTCTTTTATCATCTTGCAAGGAATTGTGTTTGTTGCTTTAAATGTTACCACAATTTCTGTTCCCATATTAGGCTTACTATTAATGATTAGATTGCCGTTTAATACGCCAACTCTATCACGCATAATAATTAAACCATAGTGATTATCTTGATGTGTATTATTTTGTAAACCAATACCATTATCTTTTATGCTAACGGTAATAATTTGATTCTCATCAATCGTTAAGCTTATTTTGACTTGGGTGGCATTGGCGTGTTTATAGATATTATTTAAAGATTCCCGGACACATTGCAGTAAATGAAAGGCATATTTGCTATTGATGATATTGAGAGGTAATTGATATTCAATCTGAATTGTAAATTTCAATTTTTGATTAAACTCATCAATTAACTCCATGAAACTGGCATAAAAACCGGTTTGGTTAAGACGTAAGCGAAACGAGGTAATTAACTCTCTTAATTGAGAGTAGGTTATATTAACCTCTTTACGCATAGTCGTCAGCAAATCGATACTAGTTTGGGAAGTTAAATCCGATTGCATCTGTAAGCAACTAAGATGTATTTTTAAACAAGAAAGTGATTGCGCTATCGAGTCATGTAGTTCCCTAGCCATTGCTGAACGTTCTTTCATTAATAGATATTGTTTTTGTTGTTCTATTTGCCTATCAAGCATTAGTGCTGTAGTCATTTGTTCAACTAAAGCAGTAATTAAATTTTCTTGTTCTGTTCCTAGTTGTACTTTTGATGGCTGTATTGCAAATAAAATGCCAAATTTTTCTCCTTTTTCTTGCAGATACCAATAGCGCTGAAAACCATTTTCTTGATAAGATTTTGATGGAATAAGACAAGCATTACATTCTGAATTTTGGCAATAAGGGAGTTTTTGTTGGTTGTCATAGCTGAATTGTTGAAAATGTTCTATGTTATCTGATTCATAAAATCGGATTTGAAACTGTGTTAATGGTACTAATTCTTCTAGTCCACGAAGTATAATTAAAAAACGCTCACATAAGGGGTCTGAGGTATGGAGTTGCTTGATGGCTTGATATTGAAATGACACAATTTTATTGATTTGTTGTAATTCAGCTGTTTTTTCTGTGACGCGCTCTTCTAACAATAGATACTGTTGTTCAATTTGTTCCGCCATTTTATCAAAGGCTTGCCCCAGTAAATCAAACTCACTTTTGGTTGTTTTACTATTAAAGCGTTGACTAAAATTCTGTTGCGAAATCGATTCTGCCATATGAATTAATTTACGCCATGGCGCAAGAAGATAACGACGTAAATAGTAAATTTGTGCCAGAAGAAATAGTGCAATTAGAATGATAAAAACGAGTTGTAATTGTGAAAGATAATGGATTTGATTTTCTGTCTTTTGATCAATTTGATGAACCAGTTTATCGGTGTGAGCAACAAAATTATCAATTTCATTTTTTATCTCATTTATATTGTTTGCTTGTTGAAGTTTCGGAACAATATGCTTGAACCACTGCGACTGTAATTGATTAAAATCATCAATTAACTGATAACGTTCAAATAATTTTAATTGTTGTGATGATGGGATATCATTAAAAATGTTAAGTCGATAAATATCCTTTTTTTCTATAGGTGTCATTGCTAAAAGTTGATAGCTCTTCATTCTGATTAACCCTAATTGATTAATCATATAAGCGCTACCTTTAGTATCATTAGCGACTTGTATTGACAAAAATAGCGCCAATAATGCCATAGCGCCTAAAAAGAGCATTAAAAGTGTTAAACGATTAATAATAGAAGCACTGTAGCGAAATTTTCTTTTTAGCATATAGGTACTCAATATTTTTGCGTTAAATATTATGCAAATAAATAATAATTTAACTATATTGTAGCGTGAAAATAGCTGGTCTAAGATCTTTTTTGTGACTTTTTGCGATCTTTTATTAAACAGCGCTTGCAACAAGCATAAATTTTGCGTAAAATTCACGCCCTATAAGATTAATCAATGCAGACATATATTTTTAATCAGGAATCGTCTGCTTTTTATTGCGGAGTTAAGTATGTACGCAGTTTTCCAAAGTGGTGGTAAACAACACCGAGTTAGCGAAGGACAAGTCGTTCGCTTGGAAAAAATTGAAGTCGAAACAGGTTCAGAAGTTGTTTTCGATAAAGTTTTAATGGTAGCAAATGGTGAAGACATCAAAGTTGGTGCTCCGTTTGTTGAAGGTGCAACAATTAAAGCAGAAATTGTTGAGCACGGTCGTGGCGAGAAAGTGAAAATTGTTAAATTCCGTCGTCGTAAACACTATCGTAAACAACAAGGTCACCGTCAGTGGTTCACTGATGTGAAGATCACTGCAATCGCTTAATAGGAGTATCGAACAATGGCACATAAGAAGGCTGGTGGTTCATCACGTAATGGTCGTGATTCCCAGAGTAAACGTTTAGGTGTTAAACGTTATGGTTCTCAAGAAGTTCTTGCGGGTAACATTTTAGTTCGTCAACGTGGAACTCAATTCCACCCAGGTACTAACGTAGGTTGTGGTCGTGATCATACCCTATTCGCTTTAGTTGATGGACAAGTTAAGTTCGAAGTTAAAGGACCTAAAAACCGCCGTTATGTTAGTGTAGTTGCTAACAGCTAATAAACCAGCGGTTTAATAAGTTATAGAAGCCTCACAGTCATTGTGGGGCTTTTTTCATTTCTTGAAAATTTATATAATTCATTATGATAAAACAGCAAAATGTTAAATTAGGTTTTGCATTAGCCATGTTAACAGCCGTTATGTGGGGACTAGTGCCAATTGCTATGAAATATGCATTAGTTGTTATTGATCCATTAACATTAGCTTGGTCACGATTAAGTATCTCAGCTATCGGTATTACACTATGGCTGGCTTATAAAAAACAGTTTCCTAATTTAGCTATGTTCAAAAAACGTCGCCGTTTTATCTTATTGATGATTGCTGGGTTTGGTCTACTGGGTAATTTTGCACTTTTTGCTACAGCTGTTCAGTATTTATCTGCAACTACTGCTCAAGTTGTTGGACAAACCGGAATTATAATATTTATGATTTCTAGTGCAATTATTTTCAAAGAAAGATTAAGACCAACGCAAATTATTGGTATTACCATATTATTAATTGGATTAGGATTGTTTTTTAATGAAAATCTAGCCGATCTTTTTGCTAATATGTCTTCATATGGCATAGGTGTTTGGCTGGCTTTGCTGGCTTCAATCTCATGGGCATGTTATGCGTTAGCGCAAAAAGTATTATTAAAAAAATTACGAGCAGAACAGCTACTTTGGTTGATTTATCTTATTTGTAGTATTTTTTTATGGCCTTTAGCATCACCAACGAAAATAGCCAGTGCTGATTTTAGCCAACTGTTTGCCATTATTTTTTGCGGACTTAATACTATTATTGCTTATGGTGCTTTGGTTATGGCAATGGAACGTTGGCAAGCGGCACAAGTAAGTGCAATAACCACATTAACACCACTTTTTGCACTGATTTTTTCAGATTTATTTGCTTTACTATGGCCAGAAAAGTTTGCAATGCAATATTTAAATATTTTAGGTTATATTGGCGCAGTATCAGTGGTCGCTGGTGCAATGTTTGCAACGGTTGGACACTACTTGTGGCAACCACGAAAGGGCTGGCTAATTAACCGAAAGAAAGAGGACAAATAATGAAATTTGTAGATGAAGCTTCAATTCGTGTCGAAGCCGGAGATGGCGGAAATGGTTGTGTTGGTTTCCGCCGAGAAAAATATATACCTAAAGGTGGCCCTGATGGTGGCGATGGTGGAGACGGTGGTGATGTATTTTTTATTGCTGATGAAAACTTAAATACATTGGTTGATTTTCAATTTGAAAAAAACTACCGAGCAGAACGTGGTCAAAATGGACAAGGTTCTGATTGTACGGGGAAACGAGGTAAAGATATTACCGTTAAAGTGCCAGTAGGAACTCGTATAACTGATAAATATACTGGTGAAATTATTGGTGATTTAACACATCATCAACAAAAAGTTCTGGTTGCTAAAGGTGGTTTTCATGGACTTGGTAATGCCCGTTTTAAATCATCAGTGAATCGTGCTCCACGACAAAAAACCGATGGTACGCCTGGTGAAAAACGCGATGTGTTATTGGAATTATTATTGCTAGCTGATGTGGGTATGTTGGGTTTACCTAATGCTGGTAAATCAACATTTATTCGCAGTGTTTCAGCTGCTAAACCTAAAGTCGCTGATTATCCATTTACAACATTAGTACCTAGCTTGGGTGTTGTGCGAATGGATAATGAACAAAGTTTTGTTGTTGCAGATATCCCTGGATTGATTGAAGGGGCATCTGATGGTGCAGGGCTTGGTATTCGCTTTCTAAAACATCTTGAACGTTGTCGCGTATTAGTGCATTTAATTGATATAGCGCCAATAGATGGTTCAGATCCAATTGAAAATGCGAAAGTTATTATTCAAGAATTGCATCAGTATAGTGATAAATTAGCAAATAAACCGCGTTGGTTAGTTTTTAATAAGATGGATGTATTAGGTCCTGATGAAAGTGAAAAACGTGCAGCTGAAATTGCGAAAGCCTTAAATTGGGATGAGAAATATTATCTTATTTCAGCGGTGAATCACGAAGGCGTAAAAGCATTATGTTGGGATTTAATGGATTATATTACGGCTCATCCTCGAGAGGCAGAACAAGAGGAAACATCGCCTGAAAAAGTCGAATTTATGTGGGATGATTATCATCAACAAGCAATGGATGATGCATTTGATGACGACGATGATTTTGATGATTGGGATGAGAGTGATGAAGAGGGTGTGGAGTTTATCTATCAAAAATAAAACTATTCCCAAAAATTAATTATAATAGTTTGTTTATAGTTAAGTTTTCCAAAAAGCAGGGGCAAATTACCCTGCTCCTCTCAATTATATTTTTTATAAAAACAAAATTTTAATATAAAAACACATGTTAAATTGACAAAATTTTGTCTTTTTTTTGGAAATAGTCAAAAAAATAACTTGCTTTTAATAATGAGAATGATTATCATTCAATTGTACTTTGTTAGAGCGTCGAAAGACTTCTAAAAAAGTATGACATTGCTCACATTGCTTCCAATGTTTGCCAGCCTAGTAAAACTAAGCTGGCTTTTTTATTATTAGTGTATATTTATTAGTAATTATCTTAGGTTAACAGATGGATTATTGATATCAAATAAAACTAATAATGCAGCATTACCGCCAAATTCTTTTGGTGCTTGATGGAAACACATTACATGTGGGTGTTGAGCTAACCACATTGGTGTTTGTTTTTTTAATATGTTTTTACCATGGCCATACATAATACAAGCACAATTGACATTTTCACGTAAACAAGCAGCAATAAGTGCTGCAATTTCTTTTTTTGCTTCTTGCTGGGTTAATCCATGTAGGTCTAAAAAAAACTCGGGTGAATAAAATCCTCGTCGCAATTTTTTTAACTCATTGTTATCCGTATTTTCACGAATGTAACGAATAGGATCTTCTTGTAGAAGTGGTTGGTAATCATCGGAAAAATAAAATTCATTATTTACTTTTTCATGTTGAAGCTTTTGATTATCAATTAGCTTTTGGGATCGTTTTACTGGTTTATGAATAACGGTATCTTGTTTAAGTTGTTTGGTATTACCAATACTACTTTTAAACAAGTTGATATCTTCATCTTCTAATTTAAATTTATTTGGCATTGATTTTTTACTCTGGATAAATTTTTTCTTTATATTCACACAAATCTTCAATAACGCAAGATCCGCAGCGTGGCTTCCTAGCTATACAGGTATATCGACCATGTAATATTAACCAATGATGACAATTTATTTTATAATCATCTGGAACCACTTTAAGTAGTTTTTCTTCAACAGCTTCAACCGTTTTGCCTGGTGCAAATCCTGTTCGATTACTTACTCTAAATATATGGGTATCCACAGCAATAGTTGGCCAGCCAAATGCGGTATTTAAGATTACGTTAGCTGTTTTTCTTCCTACGCCAGGTAGCGCAATTAATGAGTCAAAATTTTCTGGTACTTCACCTTGGTATTTATCTACGAGAATCTGACAGGTTTTAATAATATTTTCTGCTTTGCTATTATATAAACCAATTGTCCGAATATAGTCTTTTAATTTATTGACTCCTAGTGCCAGAATTTGCTCTGCGGTATTTGCGATAGCAAATAATGGTTTAGTTGCTTTATTCACACTAACATCGGTGGCTTGAGCGGATAGTACAACAGCTATAAGTAACTCGAATGGTGTTTTATATACCAATTCAGTTGTAGGATCTTTAATATGCTCTTTTAATCTTTCTAAAATTTCAATTCGAGTTGATTGTTTCACAATATCTTATAAATAAAAAAGTTAATTAATATTACATACATTATATTATATTTAACCTTAGGATATATTGAGTTTTTATATAGGTTGAAACTATTAACAATGTATCTATTTAAAAAATTGAAGATATTTTTATTTTATGGATTGAATTGTAATACTAGCTTTTATAGCTGAGATAGATATAGCAAAATCGCCTGCTTTTTAGCAGGGGCTTTTTATGATAAGCTAGCCAACTATTTTTAATTTCATCGATCAAGGTTTATTATAAAAATGTCATTACCAATGATTGTCACCTTTGCTGTTTACATATTAGGAATGATTGCGATTGGTTTCTTTGCATTTCGTGCAACACGAAACTTTGGTGATTATATATTAGGTGGACGTCGCATAGGCAGTGTAGTTACTGCACTTTCTGCTGGTGCTTCTGATATGAGTGGTTGGTTATTAATGGGATTACCGGGTGCAGTATTCTTATTTGGTATCTCGCAAAGCTGGATTGCTATAGGATTAATAATTGGCGCTTATCTAAATTGGTTGCTGATTGCCGGTAGATTAAGAGTTTTCACAGAGATAAATCATAATTCATTAACTTTACCTGACTATTTTGCTCGTCGATTTGATGACAATAGTTCACTATTAAGAATTATTTCAGCAGTAATAATTTTAATCTTTTTTACCATTTATTGTGCTTCAGGCGTAGTTGCTGGTGCTAAATTATTTGAAAGTACATTTGGGCTTAGTTATGGCTGGGCAATGCTAGCAGGCGCTGGCGCGACAATTGCTTATACTTTTATTGGTGGTTTCTTAGCAGTAAGTTGGACCGATACAATTCAAGCTAGTTTAATGATGTTTGCTCTAATATTAACACCAATTATGGTAATGATTAATGCGGGTGGTTTTACTGATGCAATGGCTAATATTCAATCATTAAATCCTGATTATACTAATATCTTTGCTCATATGGATTTGATTGCCATTATTTCATTGTTAGGTTGGGGACTTGGTTATTTTGGTCAACCACATATTTTAGCTAGATTTATGGCTGCTGATTCTCATGAAGTCATGAAAAATGCTCGTCGAATTAGTATGACATGGATGATTTTATGTTTAGCTGGCGCAATTACAGTTGGTTTCTTTGGTATTGCTTTCTTTGCCAATAATCCTAACTTAGCTTATCTAATTGATAATGGGAAACATGAACGTATTTTTATCGAATTATCTAAATTACTATTTAACCCATGGGTTGCTGGTATTTTGCTTGCGGCTATTCTAGCCGCAGTAATGAGCACCTTAAGTTGTCAATTATTGGTTTGTTCAAGTGCATTAACAGAAGATTTTTATCGTGCTTTTATCCGACCTAAGGCTAAGCAACGAGAATTAGTTTGGGTTGGCCGTATAATGGTGCTATTAGTTTCTGTTATTGCTATTTTATTAGCGATCAATCCTAATAACAGTGTGCTTGATTTAGTTAGCCATGCTTGGGCTGGTTTTGGTGCTGCGTTCGGTCCGATTGTTGTATTCTCGGTGTTTTGGGCTCGAATGACTCGCAATGGTGCATTAGCAGGAATGATAACTGGTGCAATCACCGTCTTGCTTTGGATTAATTTTAATTGGCTTAATTTATATTCACTAATTCCTGGCTTTTTATTTGCGTCAATAGCAATCATTATTTTTAGCTTATTAGATAAAAAACCGAACGAAATAGTTGAAGACCATTTCAAACAAGCGTATAAAAAATACCACAATAAAACAGTATAGAATTTAATTAAGTAGAATATAAACGTAACAAATTTAATAGGTAAAATATCATGACAAAAAATGTGATCAAACAACTGCAAGAGCGTGGACTGATTGCTCAACTTACTGATGAAAAAGCGTTAATGGAACTGATTGAGCAAAATCCTATTGCACTATATTGTGGTTTTGATCCAACCGCTGATAGTTTGCATCTTGGTCATTTAGTTCCATTGCTTTGTTTGAAACGTTTTCAATTGGCTGGTCATAAACCAATAGCTTTAGTTGGAGGTGCGACAGGATTAATTGGCGATCCAAGTTTTAAAGCTGTTGAACGTAAACTCAATACTGAAGATACGGTAATTGAATGGAGTGAAAAGATTAAACAACAAGTATCGCCATTTTTAGATTTTGAATGTGGTGATAACGCCGCTATTGTTGCTAACAACTATGATTGGTTTGGTGGCATGAATGTTTTATCTTTTTTACGAGATATTGGAAAATATTTTTCTGTTAATGCAATGATTAACAAAGAATCCGTTAAACAACGTATTGACCGTGATGAATCAGGTATATCTTTTACTGAATTTTCTTATAGTTTGTTACAGTCTTATGACTTTGCAAGTCTTAATAAAGCTCATAATGTTGTGTTACAAATTGGTGGTTCTGATCAATGGGGTAATATTACTGCTGGTATCGATTTAACGCGTCGTTTACACCAGAAGCAAGTATATGGTTTAACCGTACCATTAATTACTAAATCTGATGGAACTAAATTTGGTAAAACTGAAAGTGGTGCAGTATGGTTAGATCCGAAAAAAACTAGTCCATATAAATTTTATCAATTTTGGATTAACACTGCTGATGCTGATGTTTATCGATTCCTTAAATTCTTTACCTTCATGTCATTGGAAGAAATTGATGCTTTGGAAGAAGAAGATAAAAACAGTGGCGTTGCACCGAGAGCTCAGTATGTCCTTGCCGAACAAGTGACTCGATTAGTTCATGGTGAAGAAGGACTAACAGCTGCTAAACGTATTACTGAAAGTCTATTTTCTGGTAAATTAACTGATTTATCTGAAGCTGATTTTGAACAATTAGCTCAAGATGGTATGCCTACAGTCAGTATTGAAGGTGATGTAGATCTACAACAAGCTATTGTTAATGCTGAGTTTGCACCATCAAGAGGGCAAGCAAGAACAATGATTGATTCCAATGCTATTTCTGTTAATGGTGAACGTAATTCAACAACAGATTATCGTTTTTCTGATAGTGATAAGTTATTTAATCGTTACACATTACTGCGTCGAGGTAAAAAATACTACTGCTTACTTATTTGGAGATGATTTCATGAAAAATATTTTATCGATTCAGTCTCATGTTGTATTTGGTCATGCAGGTAATAGTGCGGCTGTATTTCCAATGCGTCGTTTAGGTGTGAATGTTTGGCCATTAAATACGGTACAATTTTCAAACCATACTCAATATCGGCAATGGACTGGAACGGTAATGCCTGCATCTCATTTAACCGATATCGCTGATGGGATTAATGCTATTGGCGAATTACAACGATGTAATGCCGTATTAAGTGGCTATATGGGGTCACCAGAACAAGGTAATGCAATTATTGAAATTGTGAAAAAAGTAAAAGCTGAGAATCCTGAAGCAATTTATCTTTGTGATCCTGTAATGGGGCATCCCGAAAAAGGATGCTTTGTCGCTCCTGGTGTAGCAGAATTTTTATGTAATACAGCCTTGCCCATATCTGATATGATGGCACCAAATATTTTAGAATTAGAAGAACTTAACGGTAAACAGCCGATCAATAATGTCAAGCAAGCAATCTCAGCATGCCGTTCAATTTGTGAAAAAGGGCCTAAAGCAATTTTAGTTAAACATTTAAGTCGAGCTGGCTATCAACAAGATCGTTTTGAAATGTTGTTAGTAACAGAAAATGAAGCTTGGCATATTGATCGCCCGTTAGTTGATTTTGGCGTCAAACAACCAGTTGGTGTTGGTGATATGACTAGTGGGCTGTTTTTAGCAAATATCATGCTTGGTAAATCCATTGTTGAAGCATTTGAGCATACTACATCGGCGGTTTATGCGGTTATGCTTGAAACATTAAGACAAAATGAATATGAATTGCAATTAGTTGCCGCACAAAATGAAATAGAAACCCCTAAACAGTGGTTTAATGCGAAAAAAATTGATTAATTGCGAAAATATGTAAAAATAACAAAAAATTGCGGATAGTAAGACAATGAGGGGGGGTATGGAAGAAAATATTTCATTGGGTAAGATTCTTTCCGATTTAAGAAGTAATATGGGTTTATCGCAAAAAGATATTGCTGAACAAATTCATGTTAGAACAGCTGTCATTTCTGAAATTGAAAATGATCAGCTACTTCATGCCCCTTTTGTTTTTGTTAAAGGTTATATTCGTTCGTATGCCAATATTGTTGGTTTATCAGCTGATGAATATCAACCTTATCTCGAAATTTTAGCTGAACAATATTTAGTAAAAGAAACTAAAAAACCTAAACCAATATATAGTAAAACAAATCGTAGTAAGAAACCGTTCTTTTTTGGTTTGTTTGCTTTAATTTGTGCATTAGGTGGTGGCTTATACTATGTCAATTCTCAAAATAAAAGTAACTTTATTGAAGTTAGTCATTATATTTCTCCACAGCCTTCAGATCGCGTTAACAGTTAGCAAATTTTCTCATTCACATACAGACATTTGTCTTAAATCTTGTTAAGATTGCGTCCTAGTTATTTTGTAATATGATTAGGCATCTTATGAGTCATCAAGAGTCACCAATTATTAGGCGAGAATCAACCCGAATTTATGTTGGTAATGTGCCAATCGGTGGTGGTGCGCCGATTGCTGTGCAATCGATGACAAATACTCGAACAACAGATGTGGAAAAAACAGTAGCTCAAATTCAAGCCCTTGAGCGTGTAGGGGTTGATATTGTCCGAGTTTCTATTCCAACTATGGATGCTGCTGAGGCGTTTAAAATAATTAAGCAACAAGCAAAAGTCCCCCTTATTGCTGATATTCATTTTGATTATCGCATTGCTTTAAAGGTTGCTGAATATGGAGTGAATTGTTTACGGATTAATCCTGGTAATATTGGTAATGAATCACGGATTCGCTCGGTTGTTGATTGTGCCAAGGATAAAAATATTCCTATCCGAATCGGCGTAAACTCTGGTTCGCTAGAAAAAGATATCCAAGAAAAATATGGCGAGCCGACACCAGAGGCTATAGTCGAATCAGCTATGCGACATGTAGATATACTTGATAGGCTAGGTTTTGACCAATTTAAGGTAAGTGTAAAAGCGTCAGACGTTTTTACTGCGGTTGATTCATACCGATTATTAGCAAAACAAATTAAGCAACCTTTACATTTAGGTATAACTGAAGCTGGTGGAGTGCGTAGTGGAGCGGTAAAATCAGCGATTGGGCTTGGCTTATTATTATCGGAAGGGATTGGTGATACATTAAGAGTTTCACTAGCAGCTGATCCAACGGAAGAAGTTAAAGTTGGATTTGATATTTTAAAATCGTTACGCATTCGAGCAAGAGGTATTAATTTTATTGCTTGCCCAACCTGTTCAAGGCAAGAGTTTGATGTAATTAGTACCGTTAATACATTAGAACAGCGATTAGAAGATATAATAACACCAATGGATGTATCAATTATTGGTTGTGTTGTAAATGGACCTGGTGAGGCTTTAGCTTCTACAATGGGTGTTGCTGGTGGTCACAACAAAAGCGGTTTTTATGAAGATGGTGTGCGCATAGGGCGTATTGATAATGAACAAATGATAGATGAGTTGGAAGCTAAAATTCGTGCTAAGGCATCAATTTTAAAAAATAGAATTGCAACAACTGAACTATAACCTTATTAGATAGCGAATAAACAAATGGCAGAGAAAAAAATCCAATCAATACGGGGAATGAATGATTTACTCCCTAATGATAGTGCTACATGGCAACAAATTGAAAAAATTGTTAAAGGTGTACTAAATAGTTATGGTTATAATGAAATTAGAACACCAATCGTTGAAGATACCGCACTATTTAAACGTGCAGTTGGTGAAGTTACCGATATTGTTGAAAAAGAGATGTATACTTTTAATGACCGTAATGATGAAAGTATTACTCTTCGCCCTGAAATTACAGCTGGTTGTGTCCGTGCAGGTATTGAACACGGTCTATTTTACAACCAAGAACAACGACTATGGTATTTAGGGCCGGCATTTCGTTATGAAAAACCGCAAAAAGGGCGTTATCGTCAATTTCATCAATTTGGTGTTGAAGTTTTTGGCCTTGAAGGGCCTAATATTGATGCAGAGCTTATCTTATTAACTGCACGTTTTTGGAAAGCACTTGGTATTGAAGAGCATACGACACTTGAACTTAATTCTATCGGTTCAGTTGAAGCAAGAGCAAATTACCGTAATGCTTTAGTCAGTTTTCTTGAGCAACATAAAGATAAATTAGATGAAGACTGTTTACGTAGAATGTATACTAACCCATTACGGGTGTTAGATTCGAAAAATCCTGTTATTCAAGAATTACTTAATCAAGCACCGAAATTATTTGATTATTTAGATAAAGAATCTAAACTTCATTTTGATGGCTTGTGTCAATTATTAGATAGCGCAGGAATAAAATATAATATTAACCAAAGATTGGTGCGTGGTTTAGATTATTATAACCGTACTGTTTTTGAGTGGGTAACAAGTAGTTTAGGCGCTCAAGGTACCGTTTGTGGCGGAGGTCGTTATGACGGTCTAGTTAGCCAACTTGGTGGACAACCAACACCAGCCGTTGGTTTTGCTATGGGGGTAGAACGTTTAGTATTATTAGTGCAGGCGGTTAATCCTTCATTAAATCGAGATAGTTCAATTGATATTTATATGATATCTTCGGGTGATGAAAAAACGACAGCTGCAGCCCAAAAAATGGCAGAAGTACTCCGTGATGGGTTATCTGATAAGCGAATTGTGACTAATTATGGTAGTAGTAATTTTAAAAAACAATTTGCCAAAGCGGACAAATTAGGTGCTAAAATAGCTGTAATTATTGGTGAAAACGAAATTATTAATCAATCAGTTACAATTAAAAATTTACAAACAGGCGAACAAGTTGAAGTTGCAGAAAAAGAGATTGTTCAAACTTGTTTGGCGATATTGTAAATTAAAGGAAATAGGAGAAAAACGTGAGTTATCAGTTATCTGGCGAAGAACAATTTTCAGAGATAAAAGAATTTCTTGCTAAAAAGTGGAAAATTATTGTTGCGGTTATTGTAATTGGATTACTGGCTTTTTATGGCTGGCGTTATTGGCAATCTTACAAATTAGAAAAAGCGATAGAATCTTCAGATCGTTATGAACAATTAATTGCTAAATTAGATAACAACAATCCTGATTCAGTTAATGAATTAGTCTCTTTTGCTAAAGATAATAATACTATTTATAGTGTTTTTGCTAATTTTAGAGCAGCAAAATTTTATGTTGAACAATTAAAAGATTATGCTGGAGCAGAAAAATTACTTACAGATACGTTAAGTAAAACTGATTCAGATGTTATTAAATCAATAAGTTATATTCGTATTGCAAAAATACAATATCAACTTGAACATTATCAAGAAAGTTTGGCTACTTTAAATAAAGTAACCGAAAAAAGTTGGGCGCCAGTAGTTAATGATATTCGTGGCGATATATCGGTGAAAATGAATAATTATGATGAAGCAGTGGCTGCTTACAATGTTGCATTAAGTTCATCACCGACTCAAGCATTAGAGCAAAATATCAAAATGAAGTTAAATCAAGCTCAATATCTTAAAGATAAACAACAAGCTGAAAAAGCTAAACAAGAAGAAGCTGCCGCCAAGGAAAAAGCTAAGCAAGAAGCTGAAGCCAAAAAAAATGCAGCTCACGAAAATGAAGATTAATTTATCCTGATATAAGGATCTATACAATGAAGTTATCAAAATGTCTGTCTATGAGTGTTTTTATGTTATCACTTGCAGGGTGTTCATTGTTTGGTGGAGAAGAAGAAATTGTCCAGATTTCACCTTCACCAAAAGTGGATAACCAATTTCCAATTCAAGAAATGTGGCGAAATAGCACAGCAGGCAATACAAATGTTTATTCATTATTGGGGCCGATTAATTACGATAATGCTATTTATGCTGCTAGCCGTAGTGGGCAAGTTAAAGCAATTGATTTATCAACTGGCCATACTATATGGGACAAAAATTTATCACAAAGTACATTATTTAGCAGTAAAACAGCGTTATTTTCTGGCGGTGTAAGCGCTGATGATAGATATGTTTATGTCGGTAGCGAACGTGCAGTTGTTTATGCATTAGACCGTAATGATGGTAATGTGGTTTGGGAAAAATCGGTACATGGTGAAGTACTTGCTCGTCCAGTTTCTTCTGATGATAAAGTCATAATCCATACCGCTAGTGGTAATTTACAAGCTTTGAATCGTAACACAGGTGAAGATGTATGGGATGTAGTGCTTGAAGTGCCAACACTTTCATTGAGAGGTAATTCTACACCAACTATTGCTCATGGTGCGGCTATACTTGGCGATGATACTGGTCATGTGAATGCTTACTATCTTAATGATGGACAACTTATTTGGCAGCAACGAATATCTCAACCAAGTGGATCGACTGAAATTGACAAATTGAATGATGTTGATTCAACCCCAGTTATTGAAGGTAATTTAGCTTATGCAATTGGCTATAATGGTAATGTTGTTGCACTTGACTTAAGTAATGGTCAAATTGTGTGGCGTAAAGAAATGGGATCTACACATAGCTTTGCGGTTGATTCACAGCAGTTATTCATTGTGGATCAAGATGACAATGTTCAAGCTGTGACTAAAAATGGTGGTGCAGTGAATTGGACTCAGACAGGTTTGTTACATCGTCAATTAACCGATCCGGTTATTTATCAAAATTACATTGTGGTTGGTGATTTCGAGGGTTATCTTTATTGGTTAAATAAAGATAATGGTGAGGTAGTTGCAAAAACACAAGTAAGTAGCAGTGGATTGATTTCGAAACCATTAGTTGTCGATAATAAAATTATTGTCCAAGCTAAAAATGGTGATATTTACGCATTTGCAAAAAATTAAGGTAATTAGAGAATAAATATGGTACCTGTTGTCGCACTAGTTGGTCGTCCGAATGTAGGAAAATCGACTCTATTTAATCGATTAACTCGAACTCGAGACGCCTTAGTGGCTGATTTTCCTGGATTAACTCGTGATCGTAAGTATGGCCGAGCTGAAATCAAAGGGCATGAATATATAGTCATTGATACTGGTGGTATTGATGGCACTGAAGATGGGGTTGAAAGCTTTATGGCGGAACAATCCTTACAAGCAATAGAAGAAGCGGATATTGTGCTCTTTCTTGTTGATGCGAGAGCCGGTGCTATGCCTGCAGATCATGCAATTGCTAAACATCTTCGATCTCGCCAAAAAGCAACGTTTTTAGTTGCTAATAAAATTGATGGTATTGATGCAGATAGTGCAATTTCTGACTTTTATAGTTTAGGATTAGGTGATATTCATCCGATTGCAGCGAGTCATGGTCGTGGTGTCAGCGTACTAATCGAGACAGTTTTAGATCCTATTTTTCATTTTGAAAGTGACAAAATTGATACTTCAACAGCAGATCTTCAAAATGAGATGCTTGATGAATCTTATGAAGATTTTGAAGATGACGCAGATGATGCAGAATCGCTGATTAATCAGCCAAT
Organism: Gilliamella apis; assembly: GCF_030758615.1. Lineage (NCBI taxonomy): Bacteria > Pseudomonadati > Pseudomonadota > Gammaproteobacteria > Orbales > Orbaceae > Gilliamella > Gilliamella apis. The sequence goes on along the minus strand of NZ_CP132381.1, from coordinate 30,124 downwards.
AAAAGTTGCTATTGTTGGTAGGCCAAATGTTGGTAAGTCAACACTAACCAATCGGATTTTAGGTGAAGAAAGGGTTGTAGTTTATGATATGCCAGGTACAACTCGTGACAGTATTTATATACCAATGACACGAGATGATCGTGAATACATCATGATTGATACAGCTGGTGTTCGTAAGCGAGGTAAGGTAACGGAAACCGTTGAGAAATTTTCGGTTATTAAAACGTTACAAGCAATAGAAGATGCTAACGTCGTAATTTTGGTTATTGATGCCCGAGAAGGTATTTCTGATCAAGATTTGTCTTTGCTTGGTTTTATTATTAATAGTGGGCGCTCACTGGTTATTGCTGTTAATAAGTGGGATGGATTATCACAAGATATTAAAGAACAAGTGAAAACTACGTTAGATGATCGACTCGATTTTATCGATTTTGCTCGTTTACACTTTATCTCTGCGCTTCATGGTAGTGGCGTAGGAAACCTATTTGATTCAATTCAAGAAGCATATGATTGCGCTACACGCCGTGTTAATACCGCATTATTAACTAAAATAATGCAAATGGCACAAGATGACCATCAACCACCATTGGTCAGAGGACGTCGGGTTAAATTAAAATATGCCCATGCCGGAGGTTATAATCCTCCAATTGTGGTTATTCATGGTAATCAAGTTGAAGATTTACCTGATTCTTATAAACGTTATTTAATGAACTATTTTAGACGTTCATTAAAAATTATGGGGTCGCCAATACGAATTCAATTCAAAGAAGGCGCCAATCCATTCGAAGGTCGAAAAAATAGTTTGACTGCTTCGCAACAACGTAAACGTCGTCGTTTAATGAAACATGTACGAGGTCGTAAATAACTTATGACAGAAACAAAAATAATCGATGGTGGGCAAGAAGGTATTTGTCCTAAGTGTCATAATAGAATGAGTATTGTTTCGCCACAATATTATGATTGTCCTCATTGCCAACAGCATTATCAAGAACAGTATATTTGCCCAATTTGCCGACAAAATGCGCAAATGGTTAAAGGCTGTGGCGCTATTAACTATATTTGTCACACTGATGGCTTAATTTCCAGCAGTAAAGTGATATTTCATTATTTACCAGAATAGAAAATTGTATCTATATTTAAAGCCATAAGAGGTTATTTTATGCGAATTATTTTATTAGGCGCACCGGGAGCAGGAAAAGGAACTCAAGCACAATTTATTATGCAACAATACGGAATTCCGCAAATTTCAACTGGCGATATGTTGCGTGCAGCAGTAAAAGCAGAGAGTCCATTAGGTTTACAAGCAAAAGAGCTAATGGATAATGGTAAGCTTGTTACTGATGAGTTAGTTATCGCATTAGTCAAAGAGCGTATTGCGCAAAGCGATTGTAAAAATGGCTTTTTATTAGATGGTTTTCCTCGTACTGTGCCACAAGCAGATGCAATGAAAGAAGCGGGTATCAATGTTGATTATGTACTTGAGTTTGATGTACCTGATGAAGTGATTATAGATCGTATGAGTGGTCGTCGTATTCATGCTGGTTCAGGGCGTGTATACCATGTTCGTCATAATCCCCCAAAAGTTGAAAATATTGATGATGTAACTGGAGAACCATTAACTATTCGTAAAGATGATAGTGAAGAAATCGTCCGTAAACGTCTTGTTGAATATCATGATTTGACTAAACCATTAGTCAAATATTATCAACATGAAGCCAAAGAAGGCCGAACTCAATATTTCCGTATTGATGGTACACAAGCTGTTTCATCTGTGACCAATGAATTGACTAAAATTTTAGGCTAATTGCTATTAAGAGGGATGATAGACTTTTTCATCCCTCATCTTAACCAATCAATTATTTCGCTAAGTTAAGCGCTTGTTCTAAATCAGCAATAATATCATCAATATGTTCAATACCAATTGAGAGGCGTATCATTTCTTGACTTACTCCAGCCTTTTGCAATTCCTCATCATTAAGTTGTCGATGGGTAGTTGATGCTGGATGACAAGCTAATGAACGGGTATCACCGATATTAACTAAACGGATAATCAATTTTAAAGCATCGATAAATTTGGCTCCAGCTTGTTTACCTCCTTTGATACCAAAGGATAAAATACCAGCAGGTAAACCATTGTCCATCTGTTTTACCGCTAAATGATGCTCAGGATGATTAGCCAGACCTGCATAATTGACCCATTCAACTTGAGGATGTGAAGCCAAATAATTGGCTACTTTAATCGTATTCTGGCAGTGTCGCTCAATGCGTAAAGAGAGTGTTTCAAGACCTTGTAGTAATAAAAAAGTATTAAATGGTGATAAAGCTGCTCCCATGTTACGCAGTGGTATTACTCGGCAACGAGCAATATAAGCTGCGTCTCCAAAGCTTTCAGTATATGAAACACCATGATAAGAAGGATCAGGTTGATTGAGCATTGGATACTTATCTGCATGATCTTTCCAAGGAAATTTACCTGAGTCAACAATCATTCCGCCTAAGCTATTACCATGCCCACCAATATATTTAGTTAATGAATGTACTACTATATCAGCTCCAAATTCAAATGGTCGGCAAAGCGCAGGGCTGGCAACTGTATTATCAACAATTAGCGGTATACCATGGCGATGGGCAATATCAGCCAGTACTGATAAATCAACAATATTACCTGCTGGATTACCGATACTTTCACAGTAAATGGCTTTAGTTTTGTCATCAATTTGCTTTTCAATCGCATTTAAATCATTGTGTGGTGCAAACTTTGTTGTGATACCGAAATTAGGCAGGGTATGAGCCAATAAGTTATAGGTGCCACCATAGAGTTTGGAAACCGATACAATATTTTCACCAGCAAATGTAATGGCTTGTATAGCATAAGTAATTGCTGCCATTCCAGAAGCTACCGCTAATGCTCCTATACCGCCTTCTAGTGCGGCAATACGCGCTTCAAGTACAGCATTAGTTGGATTGGTTATCCGTGTATAGATGTTTCCAGCAACTTTTAAATCAAATAAATCGGCGCCATGTTGGGTATCATCGAATGCATAAGATGTGGTTTGATAGATCGGAACAGCGACGGCATGGGTTGTTGGTTCAGGGGTATAGCCTGCGTGTAAAGCAATCGTTTCTGGTTTCATGTTAGAGCCTCATATTTATAACTATTTTTCAACTATAAGGCTCTTATTTTGTGCAAAGAATTACTAAAAAGTAAAGAATTATAAAACCATTCTTACGATATCGATTTCACCTAATTCTTTGTATAGATTTTCTACCTGATCAATATGGGTTGCATTAATGGTAATGGATACTGAATGATAATTACCTTTACTACTTGGTTTGATCGACGGCGTATAATCCCCTGGTGCATGACGTTGAATCACGGATACAACTTTATCAACTAATTCTGGTTTTGCTTCACCCATTACTTTATAAGTGAAAGAACAAGGGAAATCTAATAATTCATTTAATTTTGTTTGTTGCATAATAGTCTTTTTCTCGTTTTATCAGTATAGCTATTAAATATATTGCATATATATAGTCAGTTTATTATTCTTCAAGTTCAGAATAATAAACATTACTTTTTAAAGCCTATAATTTGATCTATGATAGTCAAATTCTAACATAGCTTAGTAAAACCTACCTTACTATTATTTTAAAAGGCTAAAATAACATGTTATCCCAATCAGCTAACAAAGAACCTTTTGGTACATTACTTGGCTATGCGCCGGGTGGTGTTGCTATTTACTCTTCTGATTATGAAACATTGGATCCTGAACAATACCCTAATGATGCATCATTTCGAAGTTATTCAGGTCATGAGTATATGGGTTATAAGTGGCAATGTGTCGAATTTGCTAGAAGATTTTTATTTCTAAATTATGGGATAGTCTTTACCGATGTCGGTATGGCACATGAAATATTTTCATTAAGATTTCTTCGTCAAGTGATTAATGAAGCCATTTTACCATTGCAAGCATTTGCTAATGGTAGCAAAAAAATGCCAGAAGCGGGAGCATTGTTAATATGGGATGATGGCGGTATGTTCGATAGGACAGGCCATGTAGCGATTATTACTGAAGTTTTTGATAATAAAATTAGAATTGCCGAACAAAATGTTGTCCATACTCGGCTCCCCATTGGTCAACAATGGACTCGAGAATTAAAAATGACGGTATCCAATGATGGCTACTATTTACACGATACTTTCGATGATACCAAAATTTTAGGCTGGATGATTCAAACTGAGAATACTCTTCATAGCTTACCACAACCGAATGTTGCTAAGCATTTACTTGATATTCATAGTGTCCATATCGAAAATCATGGTCAATTTGATAAGAAATGGTTGAACGAAAGTGATACATTAGAAAGTGCCTATGTGTCAGCAACTGGACACGCCATCAGCCATGATGATCAGTATCGTTATTTTACTATTTCGGAAAGCGCTGAGCTGGAGCTTATTCGTGCAACAAACGAACTTCATTTGATGTATTTGCATGCTACCGATAAAGTTTTAAAAAATGATAATTTATTGTGTAATTTCAATATTCCTGAAATTCTTTGGCCACGGCTTAGATTATCATGGCAACAACGCCGTTATCAGATGATCACCGGACGGTTAGATTTTTGTATGGATGAAAGGGGCTTTAAAGTTTATGAATATAATGCTGATTCAGCCTCATGCCATACCGAAGCAGGGCAAATTTTGCAAAGTTGGGCAATACAAGCCGAATTAAATGCTGGTGTTAATCCTAGTGCGGGTTTACTTAATGCATTAGCCGACTGTTGGAAACATAGTGATGCAAAAGCGTTTGTACATATCATGCAAGATAATGATAGTGAAGAAAACTATCATGCATTATTTATGCAAAAAGCACTAACTCAAGCCGGATTTGAAAGCAAAATTTTACGCGGACTATCGGGACTCAGTTGGGATAAACGAGGACGATTAGTAGATGATGAGCAACGCCAGGTCACCTGTGTATGGAAGACTTGGGCATGGGAAACTGTACTTGAACAACTTCGCCAAGAAAGTGAAGCTCAAGTGGCAGGGTTACCAATTAGAACATGGCATCCGGAAAATTCGGTTAGATTAATAGATGTATTACTTCGACCTGAGGTATCGGTTTTTGAGCCTTTATGGACGGTGATTCCAAGTAATAAAGCTATTTTGCCAGTGCTATGGTCATTATTTCCTAACCACCGCTATTTACTTGAATCTTCATTTGAACTCAATGACAATTTAATTAAAAAAGGTTACGCAATTAAACCGATTGCTGGGCGTAGAGGTAGCGATATAGAGTTAGTTGGTTGTCATGAGCAAATATTGGATAAAACGGTTGGCCGATTTGCTAAACAAGAAAACATTTATCAAGAGCTATGGTGTTTACCTAAAGTTGATGATCGTTATTTACAAATTTGTACATTTACTGTTGGTGGCCATTATGGCGGTGCTTGTTTACGTTCGGATCCCTCTTTAGTTATAAGAGGGGAAAGTGATATGCAGCCTTTACGAGTATTAACTGATGAAGAATTTATTAAACAACTTTACAAAAAAAGTTGAGGAAAGGGGTTTTTTAAGCATAATTTGTCAAATTGATCGTTCAATTTATCAATGACAGATGGTGAGTTTTGTTATTTAATTAAACATAGCTAATTAAGTTATCTTTATCTTATTAAAAATAACTAAAAATATTATATCTATTTGATTGACAATGACAATAACCTAGTTTTTTTGATAGAATTGATTTAATACAAATAATAATTATAAAAAATATAATTAAAATAAAGGAATATCAGGATATATGGCAAATACATTATTGCGCAGTGGCGATATTAAAGATTTTAAAATGCTCGGACATGACGGTAAAGCTGCTTATCTTGTCGCTTCGCAAATTCGTGAAATGTTTCGAGTTAAATTAGGTCGCCAATACTCTGATTGTTTAGCGATACCTCAACGTAATGATCAAGGTAATATTGTTGATTGGTACATTCCCTTCGACTCAGAACAACCTGATGGTCAATATGATATTATCCCGTGGACTTCAGCTAGTGAAGATGAACAAAAGTCTGCATTAGGCTTACTGAAAGAATTCGAAAGTAAAGTTATTGAGTTAGGCCAAAAATTAGCTAGTAATCCTAATCTAGAAGGCGATCAATTACTTTTTAGTCGATTGATTTACGATCCAAAACAAAACGAAAATAGTCTTGAACCGAATTTGATGGCGATACGTTTCCCTAGCAATCAATTTGTTTATATTGTTAATGGTAAACCTGTTATCACTTTTTGGGGATTTGTTAACCCTCAGACGCCACAAGCAACTTCACCTTTCTACTGTTTAGAAGCATTTCGAAAAGCTGCTCCAAAGGTTGCAGCCACTGCTCCAGTACAAGCCCCTGTTATTGTTAAAAAACCTTGGTGGAAGCGCTGGTGGATATGGTTGTTAGGATTATTACCTTTGTTATTACTACTATTATTAGCAATTTTTTGGTTAAAAGGTTGTAGCTGGAACCCAAGTATATCTATCGATCCCAAAATATCATTAGATGATAAAGTTGATATTCCTGAGCCAACAGTTGTAAATGATAAAGAGGACAAACAAGAGAAAAAAGAGCCTGAGCCAGAAATCAAAGAGGTTAATAATAAACCTGTTACTATCGTTAATGGCGTAGTACCAAATGGAAAAGTTGCAGTAGATCCTAACGCACTACCTGTTAATGGTATTGCTACAGATCCAGCTGTAGTAGATAATTCGGCAGCTACCGCACCAGATCAAGGAATGGCTAATAATGTAAATCCAGATGGTGTTACAGATCAACCACAACCTACGTCTTCACCTGATGATAAAGGAAATAATGGAGAGCAAGGTGAACAGGGAAATCAGGTTGATAAAGATGATAAAGGCAGTAATACAAATCCATCTGATGATAAAAAAGATAATCAAAATGGACAAGTACCTCCAACACCTAATTTAGATAGTAAATCTGACGTAACGAATAGTAATTCTGATCAAGGTAATCAACCTAATGTAAATGCTAGCCAAGCAAATAATTTAGCCTTACCTGCTGACGTGTTAAAACAGGGATCAACGAATTTCTTAAATGGTCAATGGTCAGTTGGTGCTGGTATTCAAGATAAAGCAACAGGTAAGCCATTGCAGTTAAGTTATAATTTTAATCAAGGCAATGGTGAAGTAACGGTTACTCGCAGTGATGGTGTTAAATGTGTTGGTAACGTGGGTACTGGGATCCAGAATTCTAATTTAAATATTACTGGCAATTCTGAAGCCATTTGCAGTGATAATACTAAATATCAATTACCTAAAATTCAGTGTAAATCAGGTAAAGACAATCAAGCTGATTGTCAGGGAATTTATGATAACGGGACTTCGTTCCCAATTACGATGAAAAAACAATAGGATTGTATATGCTTCCAGAAATACGCAACTATGGTCAAGAAGTTACACTGATCATGAATAGTGGAATTCAATTTCTTGATTTTGCATTGAAAATAGATTGGAAAGATAATCAATGGCGCAGTAAAGTTAATGGTTGTTTTATTGATCCATCAGAAAGTGGAGCGTTAGTTAGATTAATTGAAGATATCGATAATGGTAAATTTTTTGCACCAGATAATCTCTCTTTTGCTGTCACACCTACTCAAGAGATTAGTGTTGAGCAATCCTTAAAACTATATGATGGTATTTGGTTGCCTATTCCAATTTTAAGATCTATTCCACCAGAGCGTTTTGATAAAGGACCTCATAACTGGAGTCGAGTGCGAATTGTTAATATTCCAGAAGGTGAAGACCCAGATGGCAATACTCATCGTATTACCTTTGCCTTTGATACAAAAATTTTTACCAATATGCAGGATGTTGCTTATTTGGCACCAACGGAAAATGATGTGAAAACTGGAGCAGTATTTAGTTTAGCTCATCGTTCAGATCAAGTCTCATGGTATTTAGAGCAAAAATGGATCACCAGTTGGTTAATTGATTTATTTCAAGAATTAGCCCCTCAAGCTGAACGTTTAAAAGTACATAAAGATGATATTAATTTAGAAATAGCTAATAAAGCTTATTATGGACATTATTTAAATATTCTCAATTTGTTAGCTGATTCATTACAGTTACCAAAAATTAAAATTGTTTCAAATAATCGAGATGATGTGATTAAATCGATTCCTGTTGATATGATTTTAGATGTTGGTAATTCAAGAACTTGTGGCATATTAATTGAAGATCACGTTCAAGATAAAGATAGTTTAAATCGTCGTTATGAGCTTGAAATTCGGGATTTAACTCAGCCGGAACATATTTATAATGAACCATTTGAGAGTCGAGTAGAATTTGCACAAACTTTTTTTGGTAAAGAACATTTTTCGCTTCAAAGTGGAAGACGAGATACATTCCGCTGGCCAAGTATTGTTCGGGTCGGAAAAGAAGCGAGCCGTCTAGCTAGTCGCCGTGAAGGAAATGAAGGGGCTACCGGACTTTCAAGCCCAAAACGTTATTTATGGGATCAAGAAAAGTATGAGCAAGGCTGGCGCTTTAATTCACATTATGTCAAAAGTGATCATGAGCCATTTGCAACCGCAGAGCCGTTTTCTAGTCTAATCAATGAGTATGGTGAAGCACTGCATATCCTCAGTAATGAAATTGAGGAAGAATTTGACCGAAAAATGCCCGTTTTTCACCCAAAATATTCACGTAGTTCATTAATGACATTTATGCTATGTGAAGTATTGATGCATGCTCTAATGCAAATCAATAGTGTCGCTCAGCGCAACAAGCTTGAACATGCAAGAACACCGCGTAATTTGCGTTCTATTATTCTAACTATTCCACCGGCAATGCCAAAACCAGAACAAGCGATATTTAAAAGCTGTGTTTATCAAGCTATTGGCTTAGTTTGGAAAAGCTTAGGTTGGGATAATTCTGATGATAATATTGATTTTAGTAATCCTGAACAATTGAAAAGTATTTGGCCAAATATCCCTGAAGTTTATATTCAATGGGATGAAGCAACTTGCGGACAAGTTGTTTATCTCTTTAACGAAACGCAAAACAATTATAATGGCCGTTCAGAAGAATTTATTGCTTCAATGGTGCGACCAGACAAAACCAATAAACAGAAACTAACAATTGCCACTGTTGATATTGGAGGTGGAACAACAGATTTGGTCATCAATGATTACGAACTTGATTATGGTGCCAATAAACAACTTAATAGTAGTAATGCTTATCTTGTTCCAACTCAACGTTTTCGTGATGGATTTAAAGTTGCAGGTGATGATATTTTGCTTGATATCATCCAAGATACTGTTTTGACTTCATTAACTAATGGATTAAAACAGGTTGGACTTGTTGATCCTAATCCGATTTTATCGACAATTATTGGTTCACAACAGGTATCAATTCAAGACGCAGTACTACGACAACAATTAACTTTACAGTTATTTACACCTGTCGGATTACAAGTATTAAAACTTTATGAGCTTTATGAACCATTACATGCTGAAAAACATGTTTATAATATGACTTTTGGTGAGTTATTACAAAATAATGTGATGACAGATAATGTTCTGAATTTTATTAATGAACCAGTTCGCCGAGCTCTAAATAATCCTGAATTTTCCGTTCTTGATTTAAATGTTGAAATAAATCTTAAACGTATTCATCACTTATTTATTCGTGGTGATTATTATAATATTTGTAAAACGTTCGATGCTTTATCTGAAATTATTAGCTGTTACCAATGTGATGTGCTGTTATTGACCGGACGACCATCTCGTTTACCTGGTGTACAAAGTTACTTCCGTTCTCGTTTATCTATCCCGGCAGGACGTGTTTTGCCGCTACATGGTTATTATACTGGTGGTTGGTATCCTTTCCATAAACAAGAGCGCATTGATGATCCTAAAACAACTGCTGCAGTTGGTGCTATGTTATGTTTCTTAAGTAAAAATCTAAGATTAGCGAATTTTTATTTTAGATCAGCAAATATGGAGTTGTACTCAACAGTTAAATACATTGGTCTATTAGATAATCTAAATATGATAAAAAAAGAAAATATCTATTATCAAGATATCGATTTAGATAATCCTGATTATGATTTTCCTGAAGTCTCTTTTGAAATTCGAGGCACGACAAGACTTGGTTTTAAACAGTTAGAAATTGACCGTTGGCCTGCTTCACCAATTTATATTTTAACGATCGAAAATAGTGATGTAGCTAAAAGATTGAGTGCTGAAGGGGTTGTTTTAGAAGTAACATTAGGAATAAAAAATCGACAAAAAACAGTTGAGAATTTCTATATTAAAGATGTTAAAGCTTCAGATGGACGTGCTTGCAGTAAAACCAAGGATATAAAGCTTAGTCTGAATACAATGGTAAATTCTGGCTTAATTAGCACACAATATTGGCTTGATAGTGGAATGATAAAACGATGAAAAATTTAAACGAACAACTTCCTAAATCTTGGGAGCAGATTTATCAAGCATCAGCACAGGCAATTGAATGGGTCAATCAAACCCGAGACTCATCAAAGCGTTTGCATAATGAAGCTGATAATTTAATTCTTGATCTACGCCGATTACGTAATAGTGCTAAACGTTTAGGTGATGTGTCGACTAAGTCGGTTGCGGTCGGTTTTTTTGGTTTGTCACAAGCAGGTAAATCTTACCTTATTTCAGCATTAGCAGCAGGTGAAAATGGAAAACTTGAAACAGTGGTTGATAATGAAATCTTAGATTTTATTGATCACGTCAATCCTGTCGGCGGGGGTAAAGAGGCTACTGGTCTTGTTACTAGATTTAGTCGTACTGCTAAAGGTGGTATTGCCAACTATCCACTAGAGCTAAAACTATTTCAAGAAATAGAAATTGTTAAAATCCTGATTAACGCCTATTTTAAAGATTTTGATCAGCAAAAAGTTATCAATAAAGTTGAGTTTTCTGAGCTAAATCAACTTATTCAACGTATCGAAAGTAAAAAGCAAGTCGATTATACCGGCGGTATAACTGAAGATGATATCGTTGATTTGTATGATTATTTATCTGAAAATTTTGGCAATTCACTTGAAGGATTGAAAGGTGGTTATTGGGAAAAAGCCATGTCATTGCTACCTTATCTTTCAATTACCGACCGTGGTACTTTATTTTCTGTGTTATGGGGTGGTATCAGTGAACTTACGGCAATTTATATTCAATTGGCGACAACCTTATCAAGCTTAAATCATGTAAATACCGTTTATGCGCCCCTTAACGTGTTAGTCAAGGACAATGGTGATGGTACCAAGTCGCAGATTGATAGCATCATGAATGTTGATATGCTTGAAAGGTTAAATACTGAAAATGATTCATCGGTAACCGTTACGCCATTTAATGGAGTGCCAACTTCAATATCATTAGCGCAATTAGCCTTTTTAACAGCAGAATTAATCTTCCCATTAGTGAATAAAACTCGTGTACCTACTTTTGAGAATGTCGATCTGCTTGATTTTCCAGGATATCGAGGTCGATTAAATTTAATTTCTATTTCTGATGTCAAAGAGGGTAATCCTATCGCTCAACTTTTATTACGTGGTAAAGTTGCTTATCTTTTTGAGAAATATACTGATAGCCAAGAGATGAATGTTTTGGTGGTTTGTACGCCATCGGATAAACAATCAGATGTTAATGATGTTGGTCCAGTATTAGAAAGATGGATTGATAAAACCCAAGGCGAAACAGCTGATAAAAGAGCAACAAAAAAAGCTGGATTGCTATGGGCTATTACGATGTTTGATAAACGAATTGGAGCATCATTGTCACTGTCCCAAGACAATTTAAGAAATACCTGGGGTAAAGGTGGCTTATTACAGCAGACCATTTTAGAACGTTTTGGTAGTTATGATTGGCTATCCAATTGGTCAAATGATGGTAAATTTAACAATGTATTCTTGGTACGTAAACCAGGATTTGATGTGCCATTTTTAAATGTCGATGCTAAAGCAAACGTTGAATTATCCTACAATGATAATTATCAACAAGAAATGTTAATGTTGAAAAATACATTTGTTGAAAATCCGGATATTCAAGAGTATGTCAACGCTCCTGATCAAGCGTGGGATGCGATGTTACAATTAAATGATGGTGGCATTGGTCGAATTAGCCAGTATTTAGAACAAGTCGCCATTACTGAAGTTAAACAACAGCGGATTGTTGAACAACTTAATGAACAAATTGATTATATTATCAATATACGTTTTGATACTTGGTATCAAGCTGGTAGCGATGAAGAATTAGGTAAGAAAAAACAGATAATTAATAATGTTGTAAAAGAACTACAAGGAAAAGCATTATTATTAGGTGAATTACTTAAAGTTTTAGAATTGCCGGATCAAACTATTCGAGCTTTGTATCATTCTAGCCATATGGATAATGATATCAGCAATACTAGCGGTGATGACGTAATCGATAATTCTTCAAATGATTTTGGCTTAAATACCGATTTTGAACTTTTTCCGGAAGTAAATTCGCCTTTACAACCTCAGGTAGTTGCTAATATCGCAAGCGAATCAAAATTTGCTAAAAATGTGTTTACTGCATGGCTAGAACATTTAAGAAATATTGTATTAGATAAACATATTCTACAATTTTTCAGTATTGATCAGAAAGCACTCTCTTTTATTGTTGAAGAGTTGATTACTGGTGCTAACCGTTTGAAACTTGAAACAAGCTTAACTGAAAAAGTTTTAGCTAATGAAAATGTAGGCAGTAAGCGTGATGAGCTTGAGTCTCGGCAGATTAGCTCTATTAATATGTTATTGGCTGACTTTATTGCATGGCTTGGTTTTATTCCTGGGCAAACAAACGATATTCCTGATAGCCGAGTTAATCAAGGTAAGCCGATATTTTCATCGCCATTGACTCAATTTTCAAGTCAATTATCACATCCATTGCCAGTACTTGATGATAAGACCAAAAATTATTCTCAATTTGCTATATTTGATTGGTTTATTGCCTTTGCGACGCTTGCTCAAGAAAATGTTGGTCATCATGCTGGTCGTGAAATAAGCCAAGAACAAAACTCTCGTCTTGGTGAAATTTTAACTTGTTTTAAGGAATCACAATTATAATAGTATTATTGTGAATATATTTAATAACAACAATTTAATAATTATTAATAACAATAAGGTGGTTTTTAAAACTACCTTACATATATGAAATATCCATAAAATAATATTAATACAATCATAGTGATGAAATAGAGGATATCATGGCATTAAGAATTGAATTAGAAGGCGATAAACCGGGTGTTGCTAAGTTTTTGGCGCAAAAATGGAGTGGTAGTGCAGATATTGATATACTTATTCAACGTAACCAAGATGGTTATTATTTGTCCGGTCTTAATCAATGGGGACCAGAAAAAAATTGGCATACTGTAACTAGCATGTCTGTCGAGAATGAGCAATTAAGTGGTCTCGTTGATGAATGGCTAGTTGATTCTCTGTTATCTCAAGAAAATAGTGTTAGATTTCTTGCTGAAATTCGTGATAAACAGAATCAAAGCTATATTGATAGAGGGGTGGTAAATATTGCTGAAACAGTATTCCCTTCGTCTGCTTTAAATACCCAATTATCAATATCTGATGAGACTAAGCAAAATACCTTTGAGTCGGATAAAGTAGCTTCTAATCTTGTTGAATCTGATGATTCTCAGCCTGTAGAACCTGAAACCGAAGAACAAACAATTGGGATGGAAAATGAGGTAATAGTAGAACCTGAAATGGAATCTGAAATAGAGGTAACGCCAACACCAACGATAACACAACAAGAGGTGTCAGCTTCACAACCCACTAAAGCAAAAAGTAAATTAGGGTTGATTATTATCATTTTTGTCATTCTACTGACTTTAGCTGGGATTGGCTTTGCAGTATGGTATTTTTTATTTTCTCAAGATAAAAATCCTTTAACTTCTCTAACTCAAAGTAATAGTCAATGTAATATTGCTAATGCAACAACTGATGATTTATCTTTTATTCAACAATGTTTACAGAGTAAACCAGATGCTGGTGCAGTAATTGATGTCATAAATCAGGCTAAACAAGCTAATAAATGTAATATCGCACAACGTTTATATGCCAATCAATCTTTATTGAATGCCAAAGTGGCCTTACTTTATGCGAAAGAATACGATGTGAAGTTTTATCAAGATAACCAGTGCTTCAAGGCAGATAAAGAAACGGCAATTTATTGGTATGAAACGTCATTAAATAATGATCCAAATAACGAGTTGGCTAAAGAACGGTTAGCTGAATTACAAAAATAATTAAGGTGCAGCTATGAAAAAAACAGTAATTTCAACATTGATTTTCGGATTTAGCCTGACTTGCTTACCTTTGGTTAGTTCGGCTTTAGAACCATTAAAGCAAGCCGGTAAAACAACGCTTTATCAGCGAGTCTTGAGTACACCAACTTGTGAGTTAAAAAAAAATATTAATGATGCTACTGGTCAATCAGTACCTGCCTTTTCTCGTTATTATGTGTATGAACGGAAAAATGAAAATAATCAAGAATGGTTGAATGTGGGGCCTGATTCATATGGCAAAACTGTTGGTTGGATTAATAATTCCTGTGCTGTTGCTTGGAATATGCAACTGACTTTAGTTTTTACTAATCCTGTTGAACGTGATCCTTTATTATTTTTCAAAGATAGAGACTCTTTATCAGCAATTGTTGATGCTGATAAACCAGAAACATTAATAAAACCTATTCGTGATGCACTAAAAGAAAATAAAACCACACCACAAGTGGTGGCACAAGAACCTAAAGAATTTATTGATTTTAAAAGTAATTTCTATTTATTACCTATCTTACAGGGGGAAGAGGTAATGAATGGCCAAGGCTTTTATGAAAGAATTTTAGAGGTTGCTTCGGTTAGTAAACAAGAAACAGTTGTTAAAAATAATAACAAGTCGACTAATCAGTCTGCTGATGATAATACTAATCAAGTTGCCCCATTTAAGGCAGCTATTGTATTTGTTATCGATTCAACTATTTCAATGGATCCTTATATTTCTAGAACCAAGGAAGCAGTGGAAAGAGTTTATCAACATATTGAAAAAGAACATTTACAAGATCAGGTTAAATTTGGTTTGATTTCGTTTCGCTCAAGTTTAAAAGCCTCAGATAAATTAGAATTTGTCAGTAAAGTTTTTGCAGATCCAAATAAAGTAAAAAATAAAGATGATTTTAAAAAATTAAGTGCTTCACTCAAACAAGCATCTGTATCCACCGCTTATTTTGCTGAGGACTCTTATGCAGGTGTATCTCAAGCATTAAATGATATTAATTGGAATAGCTTTGGTGCTCGATATATGATTTTGATTACCGATGCAAGTGCTATTCCAGGTGATGATAAACTTTCAAGTACCGGAATGGATGCAGCCCAGTTGCGACTTGAAGCACAGCATAAAGGAGTTGCAATTTATGCTTTACATTTAAAAACACCGAGTGGTGAAAAGGATCATCAAGTAGCAGCTGCCCAATATTCTGATTTGACTTATAACGATTTTATTCATAAATCATTGTATTATCCCGTTAATGCTGGTGATGTTAATGAATTTGGAAAGAAAGTCGATTCATTAGCACAAGCTTTATCAGAACAAGTTAAATTAGCTTATAAAGGGGAATCATCAGTTGGTAATGCGCTTAATGCTAAAGATGATGATGCCGATATGTTAAAAGATGCTTTACTATTGAGTAAGGCGATGCAATTAGCTTATCTAGGTGATACTAAAGGAACTAAAGCGCCAACTGTTTTTAAAGCATGGATTGCTGATAAAGATTTTGTTAAACCGACTATTCCAACTGCGGAACCACGAATTTTGTTAACTAAATCGCAATTAAGTGATTTGAGTGATATTGTGACTAAGATAGCTAATGCAGCTAATGATGGATTAATTTCAGCTGATGATATGTTTTCACAACTACGTTCTGTTGCTGCTGCAATGGGACAAGATCCAAATAAATTAAAATCAGATTCTGTCACTAAGATTGCTGATTTAGGTTTACTTGGCGAGTATTTAGATAATATTCCTTATAAAAGTGATGTAACTGGTCTTGATCAAGAAACATGGAAGAGTATGAGTGGAATTGAACAAGAAAAGTTTATCCGTAATCTAAATAGTAAAGTTCGTTATTATCAAAAATGTAATGCTGATGTTGATCGTTGGATTTCATTATCTGAAGGTAGTGATCCGCGCGAAAATGTCTATCCTGTACCATTAGAAATGTTGCCATAAAAAATGTTAACTATTAATAATCTGGTAATTTCCAGACCGATAGGCAAATCTTTTTTTAAAGTTTGCCTACCAGAGCTTTCGGTTAAAGCCGGTCAAGTTGTTGTCATTAAAGGTGATAGTGGTTGTGGTAAAAGTACTTTACTCGAAATGATTGGTATGATTCTTCAACCTGATGAAATTAGCCATTATCATCTTATAGTTGATAATCAAAATTACGATATTGCTGATGTGATTCAACGCAATGATGTAAATGAATTAGCGACTATACGCGCAAAATATTTGGGATTTATGTTACAAACGGGTGGATTATTACCTTTTTTAAATATTAAAGATAATATTTTATTATCAGCGAAGTTATTACAAAAAAATATTGAACCAACCAGATTTGATTACTTAATTGATAAATTGAATATAGGTCATTTGTTGAATAAATATCCTAAACAGTTATCAATAGGTGAAAGACAACGAGCATCTTTCATTCGTTCGATTATTCATAGACCTGCGTTACTGTTAGCTGATGAACCAACTTCCGCACTTGATCCTTATAATGCTAATTTATTATTTGATCTAATTATAGAGCAAGCCCAGCAAGATAATATTGCGGCTATGATTGTCACTCATGATTGGCAGAAAATTGAAAATAAAGGATTGTTTACTTTATCGGCAAAATTAACTTCTACACAATCATCAGAATTTTTACCGTTATCAAGTAAGGTATAGAAGATGGATAATGTAACCTCAAAATGGCGATTTATTATTCGGTTATCATTAGCCGATTTATGTTATGATAAGAAAGTATCATTTTGTATTATCGCATCTATAATATCAGTCATTACACCATTGTTGCTATTATTTAGTTTGAAGTATGGTGTTGTCGCTCAGCTACGCCATCAATTACTTAATGATCCACAAAATTTAGAGATAAAAATTGTTGGTAATCTACAACTTGATCAACAGATGTTCGATTGGATTGCAAAGCAACCTGAGACGGCATTTGTTATTCCTCTTACTCGTTCTTTGAATACACAAGCTGATTTGCTTAATGATTCAAGTCATTTTGTTAATAATGCTGAAGTTATTCCGACCGCTAAAGGTGATCCAATAACTCAAGATATGCCTTATCTTCCTCATAAAAATCAAATTCTATTGAGTTCTTTGGCGGCCGAGAAAATGCAAGCAGCAATTGGTAGCCGAATAAAAATGGTTATTACTAGACAACTAGATGGTAAATTGGAAAAAGGAAGAACTGAATTAGAGGTTATAGGTATCATTCCTGAAGTATATTATAGTCGTGCAGCAGGTTTTATAAGCTTAGATCTTTTAATTGAAATGGAACATTTTTATGATGGTTATCAAAGTGAAATTTTTCTAACCGGAACAGGTTTAACTGATTCTTCCTACCCTAACTCATTTGCAAGAGCGCGAATTTATGCTAATTCGCTTGATAATGTTGCTCCTTTAGCATTTAAATTGCGTGAAAAAAATATAGAAACGCGAACTCAGGCTAATGCGATTGAAAATATGCAAGCTATTGATCGAGTCTTAGGTTTTATTTTTAGTGTGATTGCTATTACCGCAATTTTTGGATGTATATTATCTTTCAGTGGCTCATTTTTATCTAATATCGAGCGAAAACGTAAAGATATTGCTTTTATGAGGCTTATAGGATTTAAGTCTAAGCAAGTTATGTTCTATTTACTGATACAAGCAATGACGTTAAGCTTTTTAGCTTTTATCGTATCATGTTTGCTATTTTTATTAGGAAATTGTGCATTTAATCTGGTTTTAGGTAAAAATTTAGTTTCACAACCAATCGTTAGTCAATTACAATTTTATCATTTCATTATCGCATTTATATTAACACTATTAATATCATTTGTTGTTGTTGCGATAGGAGGACGAGGTGCTATCAGTATTCAACCAGCCGAAAGCCTACGTGAAGCGTAAGTTTAAGCCTATTTTTTTGGGGATTATTTTCGGTTTTATTCCTAGTATGGGATATGCTCAGTCATGGGATAGTAAATTTTATAATCCTAAACCGGCCAATGATGATGTTATTCTGCCTATGCCGTGTGAAGGTAGTTTGGTGATGAGAAAAGTTTTTACACCAACACGTAAACCATTGGATGATGTTAAAATTGTTTTAGGTAATAACCAAAAAGAACTTGGTTTCGCTGAGTATGCAACACCTAATTATATCTCAGGTAGTTTTTCTGATGATGGTGCAGAAAGATATTATCTTATTGGTAAATATGAAATTACCGCTCTTCAGTATCAATCAGTTATGAATGATAATTGCCCAACAGCCAAAACTAATCTTGCTTTTCCTATTACTGATATCAGTTGGTTTGATGCTGTAGCTTTTACTGATAAATATAATCGTTGGCTAATTGAACAAGCAAAAAATAGATCAAAAGACTTACCCAAAGGGTATGTTCGTCTACCAACTAATACTGAATGGGAATATGCGGCAAGAGGTGGTTCTAAAGTTAGCGAATCAGAATTCCGTGAATCAAAATTTCCTATGGTGAATAGTTTAGAAAATTATGCTTGGTTTTCTGGTGCAAAATCAGCCAATGGTAAACTGCAACTTATTGGTCGGTTAGATGCTAATCCGCTTGGTCTTTACGACATTTTGGGTAATGCGAATGAAATGATGTTCGATTCATTTCGCATGAATAAACTAGATCGTTATCATGGTCAGCAAGGAGGTATGACTGTTCGCGGTGGAAGTTATTTAACGCCAGAAGCATCGATAACTACTGCATTCAAAATAGAAAAACCTTACTATGATCTTCAAAGTGCTTATAGAAGCAAAGATGTTGGATTTCGGTTAGTTTATACAACTGAAGTTATGCAGTCGAATGATCTAGTAAAAGAACTGGACAAAGAATGGAATGAACTGGGTAACCAAGCGGGTCTTTCAAAAGATGATAATGTGGTTAGCGAGCTGGAAAAAATTACCAAGCAAGTCGATGATGAAAAAACTAAAAAAGAATTAAATCAACTTAATTCTCTTTTACGTAGCGCTAATCAAGCTCGTGATGAACAGAGAGATCGCTCTATTCAATCAGCTTTACAATTAGGTGCTTTTTTATGTGCTAATGTTTCCGATTTAAATGCTAAATTTGAATATAACAATAATTTATATGAAATAATGACTAATGAGGTATGTGATCCAAATGAAATAGAAACATTGAATGAAGATAATATGTGTTCCAAAGTGAAGCTAAATGATTTAAAAAATGTCCTAAATGAATCTAAAAATTCCCGTGATTTTATATTAAAATATTATTCAGATACTATTGTAAATACTGCAACAAATTATGAGAAGGATACCATTAACAATCAATCTAAGCCTACGCAATTTATACTTGAAAATAGTGGTAAAGCCAACATGAGCGATTACTTAAAACTCTATTTCAAACATATTAATAAATATATTGAATCCGGGAAGATCAATCGAGCAAATTGGCTTGAGACGTGTAATGAAATAAAAGGAAAGTAATAATGAATAAATTAATAGTAACAATGACCTTGTGTATCTCACTGATTCTATCAGGTTGCCAAGCATCAGGTGGTGCAAGTTCAAAAGATGTTGATCCAGCTTTAAGCAAAAGTAATAGTGCCAAATTTTTTAGTAAATCAGCATGGCAGTCTTGTGCTATAGGGGCTGGTATCGGTGGTATTGGTTGTGTATTATTGGGCGGTAAAACTGGCACATGTCTTGCTTCAGCGGCGGTTGGTTGTGGTGTAATGATGGGGGCCAATTATTATCTTGATAATAAACGAGCTGAATATGCTGATGCTGAAATGCGACTTGATGTTTATATTCAAGATGTTCAGCAAAATACTTATGAAGTCCAAGCAGTGACTGAAAGTGCAAAAGCTGTTTTAGATAAAAACTTGGCAACATTAAAATCATTAAATAAACAAATTAATTCTCAATCCGTTACTAAAACACAGGCCCAAAAAGATCTGACTCAAATAGACGCCAATATTGCTTATTTGAAAGATAAATTATCTCGCATGAAAAAAGTTGAAAATGATTGGGTTTCAATTTCATCACAAGAACGACAATCGGGTGTAAATGTGTCAAAACTTGATAAAGAAATTAATCAGTTACATAAACAAATTGCGGTACTTGAAAAACAAATTAATCTTGTTACTCAACAACGTTCAGCTGTAAGGGTAAGCTAATTATGAAAAAGATATCTGTTCTATTTTTACTTAGTCCATTGTTACTTATAACTGGGTGTTCGACAACGCCAGAACAATGTGACCCCACTAATACTAACATAGGTATTATGGATAAAATTAGTTGCAATTATTCAGGTAACTATCAAGCTCGTATTGATAAAAAAGAGCAAATTTTAGAGAATGAAAAACGAGCTAATGCACAATTCAGAGAAATTTATGCAACGATTGAAAGACAAAAAAATTCGACTTCATCAAGTGTTAAACAAAAGCAAGCACAGTTGCAAAAGTTAAAAAAAGAATTGACTCAATTAACTAATGAAGTAAAACAAAAGGCTAAAAATCGTGATGATTTACAAGCACAAGTTAATGATATTGAGCAACAGTTGAAGAAAGTTAACAATTCCAATTCATCTGAACTTGAAAAACAAGTTGAATTAGATAAGTTAAATAAAAAACTTCAACAGCTACAAAAAGCTTTAAATTTAGGTAAATAATTTAGCCATGCAACGTATAACAAGAGTTATATTTGATCAGGGTGAATCGGATAAGATTTCTTTGTTAAAAGAATATAATTCTTTGTTAGTATTGCTAAAGAATAATTTAACTGAGCGAACATTTTCAATTTTAGGTCAGCCAAAGTTAATTGATAATAATCAATATATTGGTTGGTATAGTAATTTAGAAGGTCAACCTATTTTACTCAATGATATTGAAAATGAAGAACATAAAAAACAGATAGAAAAAACGCTGAATACACGAATTAATGACCTTGAACTCGTAATCAAATCAATGTCATTGACAAGAGAGGAACAAGCTTTAATATCTGCATGGTTACCGAGAATAAAAAACTCAGGAAATACCATTTATGTAATTAATGATGAACCTGTTATTGTTAATTCATTTAAAGCTCCGATTTTACCTGAACCTACAGCAATACCACCAACATCAAAATCATTTTGGCGTTGGTGGTATTTTTTATTACTCGCACTGTTTTTAATTATATTGCTTGGTTTTATTTGGTTCTTTTTTTGTCCTTATGGCAAAGAAAAAGCATCAGATTCTCCATCAATAATGGCACAAAATACAGAGAAAAATAGAGTTGAATCAACCCCAGTAGTTGAACAAACTAATGTTTTAGAACCAAAAAACGAAACTGTAACAGAAGTTAAGAATTGTATAACTAAAGAAGAAGCTACTAATAAGATATCGGCTTCTAAAATGGTGATGATATTTGATAATTCAGCCTCAATGACTTTAACCTTGATGGAATCACAAGAAAGTATCGATAAATATTTAAAAAGTAATTTTTATTCGATGACAGAAAAAGAAGCCGAAGCTTATGAAAGAAAAATGACCAGATTACCTAATCGTTTATCAAGTAGTAAAGAAGTAGCATTAACCAGTATTGATAAAATACAGCAAAATATAGATATTTCTCTTGTCACGTTAACAAGTTGTCCGGCTGCGCAAACTACATCATTCTATCCTTATGAAGATAGAGAAAAATTAAAAAGTAAAATTAAACGGTTGCAGCCATTAGAATATAATAGTGCGACGCCATTATATAGTGGTGTTAAACAGGCAAGTAAAATGCTTGATGGTATTAATCGTGATGATTATATATTAATTATTAGTGATGGTGAGGATAATTGTACTAAAAGTAATATATGTACTCTTGCTAATGAAATAGCCACAGCGCAACCTCGTTTAAAAATTAATATTGTTGATATTGCCGGACAGCATAAAATAGATTGTGTAGCAAAAAGCACTGGTGGTAACGTTTATATAGCTCAAAATCCAACCGAGCTTATTAAACAAATGAGTAATGCCGTTTCAGATATGAATATTAGTAAACCTATTTGTAAATAAGATATAATAATTTTGATTTAATTGACAATTTATAAATTAAATATTTAGCTAACTAATAGACTTTTATAAAGACTTTTTAAGTAACAAGGAATAAGTTGAGAGATGCAAAGAATAACTCGTATTGCTTTTGATCATAGTAACATAGACAAGATGCAGTTACTGGAACAGTATAATTCTTTACTTTCAATACTTAAACCTCATTTGACCGCAAGAACATTTTCAATTTTTGCTTCATCAAGATTAATAGAAAACAACCAATATATTGCCTGGTATACTGATCTTGAAGGCCAACCTGTATTGCTTAATGATATAAGTGACTCGTCGCAAAAAGCAGTAATTGAAGACGCCTTACATACTCGAATCAATGATATTGAGACTACAGTCAAATTAATTCCCTTAGATCATCAACAAAAAGCTTTAGTGTCTTCATGGTTATCAAGAATTAAAAATCCAAATAATCAAATTTATGTAATTAATAATGAACCAGTTATTATTGATACTTTTGAGCCAATTGTATTACCTGAACCGCCAATTGTCGCACCAAAAAGTTTTTGGCGATGGTGGTATACCTTAATTTTAGTTTTACTTTTATTATTAATTTTAGGTTTGATATGGTTCTTTTTTAATCCTTTCAAAAAGACTAGCAAGGTGGAACCAATCGTCGAACCAGCGATTACACAACCAATTGAACCGAAAAAAACGGAACTAACCGTTGAATTTGCAAAACAACCAGAACTTGTCATTAAACCTAAACCTGAATTAAAACCAGAACCACAGGTTTCAGAGCCACAACCTGTAGTTGTACCTGACCCAACACCAGAGTCGGTTAGCAAATCAGAACCTAAACCAGCGCCAAAAGTAAAAAATCCACCAAATTGTATTACTAAGGAAGAATTGGTAAAAAACTCTAATCCATCCAAGATGGCGTTGATCTTTGATAATTCTTTATCAATGACGGTAACATTAGCAGAGCCTCCTTCACAAGTTCAGCAATATTTTAATTATTTAACCCATGGCTACCCTAGCTATATGCCTGCATCAGAAAGAATTGCGTATGAAAAAAGGATGTCTCGACTACCGACTCGTTTATCAACCAGTAAAAAAGTAGCATTGACTAGTATCGATAAAATTCAACAAAATATTAATATAGCATTAGTGGCATTAAATAGTTGTTCAGCGGCAGATACAACACCATTTTATAATTATTCCGGCAGAGGCGCTTTAAAAAGTAAAATTAATCGATTAACACCAAGTGCAGCTGGTGGCGGAGGTACACCACTTTATAGTGGATTAGAGAAAGCAAGTAAAATGCTTGATGGTGTAAAACGAGATGATTATATCCTTATAATTAGTGATGGCGATGATAACTGCACAAGAAGTAATATTTGTACTCTAGCTAATTATATTGCAGCTCAAAAACCTCGACTCAAGATAAATATCGTTGATATAGCGGGTGAACATAAAATAGATTGTGTAGCTAATGCTACTCGAGGCAAAGTTTATATCGCACAAAGTCCTAAGGATATGATTAGACAGATGAATAAAGCGGTATCTGATTTAAAAATTAATCGTCCTGTTTGTCAGTAAACAGATAAATAAAATTGATAATACCAAATGATTAGTACTAGATTTTACTCAATAGCTATCTTTAAGAAAAATAATTAATAAATAAAAAAAACAGACAAAATGTCTGGTTTTTTTATTTATTAAACAATTGTTATTAGAAGTCTAAGTTAGCTGCTTTTAATGCATTTTCCTCAATAAATAGTCGGCGAGGTTCGACTTCATCTCCCATCAATGTGGTAAACAATTGATCTGCTTCAATTGCATCTTTAATGGTAACTTGCAACATACGACGACTGGTTGGATCCATGGTTGTTTCCCATAATTGTTCGGGGTTCATTTCTCCTAAACCTTTATAACGTTGGATTGTTAATCCACGGCGAGATTCTCGAATTAACCAATCAACAGCCTCTTCAAATGAGCTCACTGGTTGTTTTCGTTCGCCTCGTTGTATAAATGCACTTTCTTCAAGTAAATCTTTCAATTGTGAGCCTAAATGGCAAATATTTCGATATTCATTACTATGAATAAATACTTGATCTAAAGCATAACTGGTATCAACTCCATGTGTTCTTACTTTGATTACAGGTATATATAACTCTGCTTTTTCATTGTAATCCGCACTATAATGGTAGCTACTGCCGTGTTGTTCTTTATTTGATAATTTTTCAACAATTGATTTTGCCCAGTATTCAGATTTTTGTTGGTCTTTTAAAATATCTTCATCTAATACTTCTTGATAGACTAATTCTGATAACAATGCTCGAGGATAGCGACGTTCCATTTTAGTAATTAGTTTTTCAACTTTTTGGTATTCAGCAATTAATTTTTCTAAAGCTTCACCGGCTAAAGCAGGGGCATGATCATTAACATGTAGTGATGCATCTTCCAAAGCTAGAGCAATTTGGAATTGAGTCATTGCATCATCATCTTTAATATATTGTTCTTGTTTGCCTTTTTTAACTTTATAAAGTGGTGGTTGTGCAATATAAACATAACCTCGTTCAATAATTTCAGGCATCTGACGGTAGAAGAAGGTTAACAATAAAGTTCTAATATGTGAACCATCCACATCCGCATCAGTCATGATGATAATGCTGTGATAACGCATTTTATCTGGATTATATTCATCACGACCAATACCACAACCTAAAGCAGTAATTAAAGTTGCAACTTCTTGAGACGAAAGCATTTTGTCAAAACGGGCTTTTTCAACATTAAGGATTTTACCTTTTAACGGTAAAATTGCTTGATTCCTACGGTTACGGCCCTGTTTTGCAGAACCACCCGCAGAGTCCCCTTCCACTAAGTAAAGTTCTGATAATGCAGGGTCTTTTTCCTGACAGTCAGCTAGTTTACCTGGTAAGCCACCTAAATCTAAAGCCCCCTTACGGCGTGTCATTTCGCGCGCTTTTCGTGCTGCTTCGCGAGCTCTAGCTGCATCAATAATTTTGCCAACCACAATTTTGGCATCCGATGGATTTTCCAGTAAATACTCGGCTAATTTTTCACCCATCACTGATTCAACTGCTGATTTTACTTCAGACGAAACTAATTTATCTTTGGTTTGTGATGAAAATTTAGGATCTGGTACTTTTACTGATACTACTGCAATTAGTCCTTCACGTGCATCATCACCAGTGGCACTGATTTTAGCTTTTTTGCTATATCCTTCAGCTTCCATGTAGTTATTTAATGTACGCGTCATCGCTCCACGGAAGCCGGCCAAGTGGGTACCACCATCACGTTGAGGAATATTATTGGTAAAACAATAGATATTTTCTTGATAGCCGTCGTTCCATTGTAAAGCAACTTCGACACCAATATTATCTTTCTCAGTACTAAAATAAAAAATCTTCGGATGGATTGGATTTTTATTTTTATTTAAATATTCAACAAATGCTTGAATACCACCTTCATAATGGTAGTGTTCACTTTTACCTGTTCGTTCATCTGTAAGTTTTATTGAAACACCAGAATTTAAAAATGATAATTCACGTAATCTTTTAGCTAAATGATCGTAGACAAACTCGATATTAGAAAAAGTTTCTGGGCTTGGCCAGAAGCGAACATAAGTACCAGATTCGGTTGTTTCACCAATCACTTTTAGCGGTTCTTCTGGTACGCCTAAATGATAAGTCTGTTTATGAATTTTACCTTCACGGTAAATAACTAATTCTAATTTATCCGATAATGCATTTACAACCGAGACACCAACACCATGTAAGCCACCAGAAACTTTATATGAGTTATCATCAAATTTACCACCAGCATGTAAAACGGTCATAATAACTTCTGCAGCAGAAATACCTTCTTCTTCATGGATGCCGGTAGGTATTCCTCGACCATCATCTCGTACTGAAACAGAATTATCAGGATGGATAGTAACTTCAATATGGTGACAATAACCCGCTAATGCTTCGTCAATGGCATTATCTACCACTTCAAAAACCATATGATGAAGGCCTGTACCATCATCAGTATCACCAATATACATTCCTGGACGTTTTCGAACCGCATCAAGTCCTTTAAGTACTTTAATGCTTGAAGAATCATAAGAGTTAGACATGGATTTCTCGACTTGTTTAATTATTTATATCATTCTATATATTTAAGAAATTATACCAGATTTTATGTGAAAAATCTTATCATTTTCATCGATCATATGGGTAATTTGCTCTTGATTAACCGCGGTAATAAAAACTTGAGATTTGGCTGATTTTAATCGTTTAGCTAATAGATTACGTTTATTTTGATCAAGTTCAGAAGCAAAGTCATCTATTAAATAAATACATGATAATCCAGTTTTTTCTGAAAAATATTCCCCTTGTGATAAACGTAATGCACACATAAGTAATTTTAGTTGCCCACGAGATAGTAGATCTTCTACTGGAATATTATCTATACGTAATTTTATATCGGCTTTATGTGGGCCTAATGAGGTATAGTTAATGAATTTATCTCTCTCAAATTGTTTATATAAAATATCAGAATAATTCATCCCATATTCCCAGCCTTGATAATATTGGCAATTAAGTTGATACTCGGGTAAAAAATGCCGACAAGTTTCTATAATTTGCGGAAATATATTTTGACTATAATCAGCTCTAATTTGACTGATTTTTTCGGCAATTGGTGTTAGTTCTTTATCCCAAGGTAATAATTGATTATAGTTAGACGATTGTTTTAATAATGCATTTCTTTGTTTAAATAACCGTTTTAAATTATTCCATAGTGATACAAATTCTGGGTAATGGTGAAAACATCCCCAGTCTATAAACGATCGACGATATTTTGGACCACCAGTAAGTAAATCAAATCCTTCTGGAGTAATTAGTTGAATAGGTAATAGTTTAGCTAAGTCAGTTAATCGAAATCCCTCATCACCGTCAATTTTTATCGTATTATCATTATTTCTTGTTTTTGATAATCCTATTGTACGAATTTGTTGCGATGATTCTATTTGGCTGAATAAAACTAACTGAGGCTTTTCATGTTGTATGATTCTATTCGATTGAATATGTCTAAATGCACGGCCATGGCCGAGCATATAAATAGCCTCAAGTAGACTAGTTTTTCCACTACCATTATCACCAACTATATAGTTGAAATGATTTGATAATGATAATTCAGCATAATCAATGTTGCGAAAATTATGGATTTTGATTTGTGAAAGAGTCATGTTGGTAAAGTTTCCGGCCGAAGCCGGAAGTTTGATAGAGAGTTATTATAAACGCATTGGCATAACAACATAAGTAGCCGATTGGTTATTGATATCTTCAATTTGCACACTAGATGTTGCATCCGTTAATAATAGTTGTACACTATCACATTTTAGTGTGTTTAATATATCTAATAAATAAGTCACATTAAAGCCAATTTCAAGCTCTTGTGACTCATATTTCACATCAATCACTTCTTCCGCTTCTTCTTGTTCAGGATTATTTGCTGTGATTTTTATTTGGTTATTATGTACATATAATCTTATACCGCGGAATTTTTCGTTTGAAAGAATTGCTACTCGTGATAACGCATTTCTAAGTTCTTCGCATGAAACTTCAAGTGGTTTATCCGGATTACGCGGCATTACTCGTTTATAATCAGGAAATCTTCCATCAATAAGTTTTGAGGTAAAGGTAAAATCACCAAGATTAACACGCAAATTATTATTACCAATCTGCATATTTACCAGTTCATCGTTGTCACTAACCAGTTTAGCGAGTTCTATTACCCCTTTTCTAGGTAAAATAACTGAACAGGATTCTGAGATATTTTGACCTACGGGTTGAGCACACACAGCTAAACGGTGACCATCTGTCGCAACGGTTTTTAATAATCCATCTTCGATCTCAAATAGCATACCATTTAAATAATATCTGACATCTTGATTAGCCATTGAAAATTGGACTGCATCAATAAGTCGTTTGATTGTCTTTTGTGGTATAGATAGATCAACATCACTTTGCCAATTTTCTAAATTAGGAAAATCTGTAGCCGGTAATGTGGCTAAGGAAAATTTACTACGCCCAGATTGAATGATTAATCGATTATCGTCAACGCTTATCGAAATTTGGGCATTACTTGGCAGATTTCGGCAAATATCGAGGAACTTTCTTGCCGGAACTGTTGTTGCTCCTGGCTCACAAGATTCGGTTAAAGGAAGATGAGATATCATCTCAATCTCTAAATCGGTTCCGGTCATTGATAGAGTATTATCGATGACTTGTAATAATAAATTACCTAAAATAGGTAAAGTAGGGCGACTGCTTAATGGTGCGCTAACAAGCTGTAAGGGCTTAATAAGTTTTTCACGATCTATAATAAATTTCATAGTGTTAATTCTTTTTTAAGTTGATAATGTTCTAATTAAATTGGAATAATCCTCTTTAATATCATTGCTTTCTTCTTTTAATTCGGCAATTTTTCGGCATGCATGTAATACAGTTGTGTGATCTCTACCGCCGAAACCATCTCCAATCTCTGGAAGGCTCTTATTCGTCAACTCTTTTGCTAACGCCATCGCGACCTGTCTTGGTCTTGCAACTGAACGGGAGCGACGTTTTGATAATAAATCAGAAACTTTGATTTTATAATATTCAGCAACCGTTTTTTGAATATTTTCAATAGTAATCAATTTTTCTTGCAAGGCAAGTAAATCTTTCAAAGCATCTTTCACAAAATCAATAGTGATAGATTTACCTGTAAAATTGGCATTGGCAATCACTCGATTCAATGCTCCTTCTAATTCACGTACATTTGAACGTAAGCGTTTAGCAATAAAAAATGCTACCTCTTCAGGTAGTTTTATATTATTTTCTTCTGCTTTTTTCATTAGAATTGCAACTCGAGTTTCCAGCTCCGGTGGTTCGATAGCAATGGTTAAACCCCAACCAAATCTTGATTTTAAACGATCTTCAACGCCATTAATTTCTTTTGGATAACGATCAGACGTTAAGATAATTTGTTGATTACCTTCTAATAACGAGTTGAAGGTATGAAAAAACTCTTCTTGAGATCGTTCTTTATTAGCAAAAAATTGTATATCGTCAATAAGTAGAGCATCAACAGAACGATAATAATTTTTGAATTCTTCAATAGCATTATTTTGTAGTGCTTTTACCATGTCTTGCACAAAACGTTCTGAGTGCATATAAACCACTTTGGCATTTGCTTTACCAGCCATAATCCCATTACCAACTGCATGTAATAAATGGGTTTTACCTAAACCGGTTGAACCATATAAAAATAACGGGTTATAAGCTTTTCCTGGATTTTCCGCTACTTGTTTTGCAGCTGCTACAGCTAGTTGGTTAGATTTACCTTCAACAAAACTATTAAACGTATGTTTATGATTAATCCCTGAATAGTAAGTATGGTTACTATTGCTTTCTTTAGTTGTTTTCCAAGCTGGAACAACATCAGATTTAGATTGGTTAACTTCAGATTTTTTTTCTACCGATAGAGTGGAGCCGACTTCAAGGTATAATTTTAATGAATCATTACCTAAAAGTGTGTTCAATAACTGTGAAATAGTCGTTAAATATTTATTTTTGACCCAATCTAATACAAACCTATTAGGTGCATAAATATAAAGTTTATTCTCAATCATTTCTGCTTGCAAAGGGCGAATCCATAAGTTGAATTCTGTTGTTGGAAGAGCTTCTTGTAATTGAGAAAGACAATCTTGCCAAATCGCAGTAGACAC